>NZ_FMZU01000026.1 GCF_900101545.1 Variovorax sp. CF079
GTGTACCCTTTCTGTACCTCTGCGGCCGTGCTTCGCACGATCATGAGCGCCCCCAGTCGTCGCGCTCCTGCACGTCATCAATCTAATCGCGCAGAGTGAACACCACCGACAGGTACGTGACGGGCTGCGTGCCGATCGCCTCGATACCATGCAGCGCGCAGGCTTCGAAGAGCAGCGAGTCCCCCGCGCCGAGCTCCACCACCTTCGCCCCATAGCGGTATCGCACCTCGCCCGAGAGCAGGTACAGGAACTTCAGTCCGGGGTGCTGGAAGGTCACGTAAGGCTCGGCCCCCGGCAGCAGCGTCACCAGGTAGGGCTCCACGAACAGGTTGCCCGACAGCAGATGCCCCAGCAACTCGTATCGGTAGTCGGCCACGGCACCGACCCGGTCCACCTGGATCCCGTGCCCCGCCCGCACGTGGCTGAAGTCCGTGCGGCTGGGCTGGTCGCCGAAGAAGCGCGAGATGCCGCAGCGCGCAGCCAGCTCACCACCTGAGGCCCCAGCCGCCATGCGCAGGGCGCGCACCTGGCTCCCGAGCAGGGAGGCAGGCCTGCTGCGCGCGGGCGGCCCCTCGCGCAGCGGCTGGATGCGCGTCACCGATGCCGGCAGCCGCAGGGGTCGGGCGTGTGGGTGTACGGGCGCGCGCCGGTGCGCATGGCGGCGGCCTCAGTACGCTGCGGCTACGACAGCGGCTAAGGAAGAAACCATCGGGCCTGTTCTATGCGTAGCGTCGCCATTGCGCAGCACATCGGGCTGCAGAGCGCATGGCTGCTGGGTTCGAACAAGCGCTCCGCGTTCGGCATGCCGAACAGCCCGATCATCGAGTCGTGCAACGCATCGCAGCTGCGGCTCCCCAGGTCAACGTTCCGCAGTCTTGTTCGGCGTGCCGAACACCCAGGAATCTGCATCGATGGATCAAACGTTCGGCACGCCGAACACGACACGCGCACAGCTCAAAAACAAGAAAGCCGGCAGCATCGCTGCCGGCGCCTCGGGATCGGCGATGAACTCAGCGCGTCACGGCACGTTCGAAGCGTGCACCGCGAACGGCTTGAACGGCAGGGCCAGCTTGCCAGCGTACTCGCCAGTGGATGCCAGCGTGGGGCAGACACCGGGCGCGGAACAGAAGTTGGTGTCGGGGTAGATCAGGTCACCGAACCGGTAGTTGTCGATGCTCTGGCCGCTGTAGTTCGCCACGCTGACGATATTGCCCCGCGTGGAGTAGTTGTCGGACATCGTCACCATGATCGGGTCGACGCGCGAGTCCTCCATGGTACGCAGGATGGTGCCGCTATTGCCGTCGTCGGCAAACTTGAGCCAACCCCACTTGCGATTGGCCCGATCGGTGAAGATCAGCATCGTGTTGATGGCATCGTCCTGGCTCGGGTAGTCCTTGGCCGCGGCGAGGTGCGTGATGTTGCTGCCCAGGCCCGTCACCACGCCGACTTCTGCGATCTCGGCGGGCGTGCCGACCGCCGGCTTGGGGCCCTGCACGTACTGCCCCAGCGAGTACATATGCACCTTGCCGTTCTCGGTGGCGACCCAGGCGCGTGGATAGCGCGGCACGGTCTTCCAGTACGGGCTGTCCGGCGAGATGCGCTCGCGGTCGTCCTTGCTCCAGTAGCTGTAGGTCGAGGTCGTCAGGATGCTTGTGGGCTTGTCGGCCAGCGTGATCGTCTTGATGATCGTAGGCGTGGCCTGTGGGCGATCTGCCAGCAGGTAGGGCCACTGGTTGGCGGCGAGCCCGACGTTCTGCGTTTCCAGGTTGCTCGCAGCGCTGCCCAGGTACATGTCATTCGTGTACTTGAAGAGCGGGCCGAGGTCGAGAAAGGCCAGGGTCTTCTCCGACTTCGAGGCCACCACCGCCACGCCGCCCTTGGCGTACTTCTCGTAGTACTCGCCGCCCGGCAGGAGCTTCGCCCGGTTGTCGGCCATCGGCGAGGCTTCCTTTGCCATGCCCGACAAGCCACCGTTGCCGGTGTACACGACAGCCGCATACGGGTGCATGCCGGTCGTCACCTTGATGGATGTCGGGGCCTTCATGTTGGCGGGCAGATCGACGTAGCCGAGCACCTTCATGAAGATGTAGTTGCCCTGGTTGAAGAAGCCGGGGTGGACCATGTCCATCCAGTCGTGCCACCAGTCGTACTTGGGACCATTGAGCGTACAGCCCTGGCAGCTGCCACCGAGCGAGATCACAGCGACCTGGCCCTTGTGGCTGATGGTGTCCCACACGGTGACGAAGGCGAACTCGCCGCCCCCGGTCACGGAAATGGCGGTCGGCACCTTGCCGATGGCCAGCTTGACGCTGGCACGGTTCTGCGCAGTGAACGTGCCGACGGTGAAGATCGTTGCCGGCTTCGTCGGGCTGCCCTGTGTCGCAATCAGCGAGAGGCGCGTCGAGGGGCTGTCCGCGGCGTTCTCGCCGCGATCTTCGACGATGGGCAGGTCTGCCGGGTCGTTCGGCGACAGCACGCCTGCGGCGTAGTAGGCATCGATCGACGTGGGCAGTATTCGCCGGTCTTGCCACAGCAACTGCGGGCGCTGCATGAAGGTCACCCGGTCGGTCGCCTGCGACTGGAACCACGCGACCGAGTTCGACAACGAGCTCCCACTGGCGGGCGTGCCGATCGCTGCGCCATGGATGCTCACGTACAGGTTGCTCGCGAAGGTGTTTTCCGCACCGAGCTGGTAGTAAAGATCATTGCCTGGGCCGTGGTTGATCGCGCCCACGTCGGCCCGCAGAGGAAGCGTGTTGACGCCGGTCCTGGCCGCCGCCGGCCCGAATCGGTACGCCACGCCCTCGGACTGGCCGAACTTGTAGGCGATGTTGTCGTAGGCATTCGCAACGATGGCGCCGGAACTGTCCACCACGTCGCCGGCGATGGGTGAAGGCGCGGGAGCAGGCGCGGGGGCCGGAGCCGGAGCCGGAGCCGGAGCGGGAGCGGGAGTGGGAGTGGGAGCGGGAGCAGGCGCAGGTGCAGGCGCAGGACCGGCCGACACACATGATTTCGCCGTCATGAACGCGGGATCGCCACCAAAGAACGTGTTCGTGCACGCTGCCGTTCCAGTGACCGACTTGGTGATCCAGCGCGAGTCGGCGCCGTACTTCACCAATGTGGGGGCGGGCACGGTGAATGAGGAATCTTCCTTGGCGAGCCAGGTTCCCGCGGCAGGGGCGGTGGGAGGGGGCGGAGCAGGCGGGGCTTGCACATAGCACGCCTTCGCCACGTACTCCAGCGGGTCGCGGCCGAAGGTTGCGTTGTTGCAGACCACGGTGCCGGCGAGCATCTTGCTCGTCCAGGCCGAATTCGCGCCGTATTGCACCTCCGTCAACGAGGCCAGGTTGAACGCCTGGCCTTCGTTGGCGACCTTGACCCAACTTGAGTCGAGCTTGCTGAGCTCTGCCTCCTTGTCTGCGGCGGGCTCGACTGCCGATGCAGCCGTCGATGCAGCCGGCGAAGCCGTCGACGCATCGGTGCTTTGAGGGAGAGCGAAGCTGCCGCCTGGGCCGCTTCCGCCCCCACCGCAGCCCGCGAGTGCACCTGCTGCAACAAAAAGCAGAAGCGCGCTTTTGCTGATCTTTTTCACACTGAATCTCCTGGTCAACCTGTAATCGAGACAAAAGAAGTCCCCTGCGCCTCCAAAGGGCGCAAAGAAAATGGGTAGAGAAACTGCTGGAACGGGAAGGGCTGATCGCCGCGTGGGCTAGAGGGATGTGGCACGTTGTCCGTGCTCGACCCTGTACGTGGTGTGGGGCCTGAGGCCGCCGGACATCGAACCCAACTGGACCGCGGCGACAGCCTTATCGTTCTTCAAGAGAACGCCCACGTGTCGCCTTTCCTCTTCGCGGTGCCACTGCGATTCGATCGTCAGAGCTGCAACCGATTTGTCATCGGTTCTTTTGAGTACTTAGGTAAGCTGCATGCGCTGCGCGTCGTCGCCGCAGTCCGCTGCGACAGAAGCCTTCATAGTGTTGCCTTCTATTGTTTCAATAGATGTCTGGACTGATGTTATTGTCGGCTCACCGATCTCTTTCGCGCCAAATCAAAGGCTCAAAGACAGGCACAACTTCACGTCGTGGCCGCGCGATATCGAATAACGGCTCTATGAAGCCATTCGAATTAACAACTTAGTTCGAAGACGTTGCGGCTCTTCCACGCGATCAACGAATACTTAATTCAGATTAAGCTGAAAGAACCAGAGTCTTGAAAGAATGCGATCAATTCAAGGTGAACCGCCCAAGGCTGGCCGAGGCATTCATTGAGCTCTCGGTGCGCAACGACAACGTGTTTGGCCGAAGCGATCAATGGACTCGGCAGGGCCGAGTCGATTCATCGACTTGAATCCCGGAAGACCAGGGAAGCGATGGACGTGGCCACGCTGGAGCGCATCCTCTAGAAGGAGGGTTCCCGGTCAACGCGAGTTGAACCACGCTCGCGACCAGTCCGGGGGTGGTCGCGCAAGCCGCTCAACGAGAAGCAATGGCCGAGGAGAAAGAGATGTGACCCTGCATGTGCCGTTATTGGTGCCGTACGCTCGCCAGAATCCGTGCCGATGACGTGGAGCACGTCCGCCTCGACGATCTGGCCGCGTACTACCGTGCCTGGGGCATCGATCTTTCGTTCCCGCAGGGGCTTGATTTCGACCACGACCCGACGGACGCCCGCCGAAGTGGATGAACTGCGGCAGTAGTACCAGGCAGCCCTCACAAACGCAGGTGTGCCGGCGTTGGTGGTCCTGGCGGCCGACTGCAGCGACGGTGCGCATGTCAATGGCAAGCTGCAGGACACGAGCTCGCAAGCCCAAGATCCGGAACCGCTGGGCGTATGCGAACTACCTCAAGAAGAAACGCGCCGCGACGCGTAAAGGGAAATGAATGCAGACCAGTACAGGAACGAGAACTATGTGAGGGCGGAGAGCAAGTCCGCCGAACGCCGGGCCATATGACGGCGAGAATGGTGTGCCACCCTCAAGGTCGCAGCAAGCCAGCCCCACCCACCCCCCTCTCTTCTCTCTCCTCTCTTCGGGCCAGCACGAGGCGAAGCGAGGCGGCCAGCAGTCTTGAGGCTGCGCCCGCGACCGGCCGCGTGCCGGAGGAAGGATTCGAAGCGCTCGGCGCCGGGCGTCCGCATCCACCTGATCGGCGATGCCCGCACCCTGGTGGCACAGGCCAGCAGGCGCTGTCGTTCCTTATGACTCAGCACCACGCCGTGCCCGAGGTTGCCGGCAGCCCGCAAGGGCGCCGAAGCTCCCGGCACCTCGCATCGGCGCACCGGACGACCACGAGGCACTACATTTCCCGGGTGTCTACCGCCGCTCCCACCTTGTTCGACTACGCTCGCTTCGTCGAGGATCTGAAACGCCGCATCGACGGTGCGCGGCTTTCGGCCGCGCGCGCCGTCAACCGCGAGCTGGTGGCTCTGTACTGGGACATCGGGCAAGCCATCCGCGAACAGCAGGCACGCCGGGGATGGGGCGACGCGGTGGCCGATCGGCTGGCGCGCGATCTCAAGGCGTCCTTCCCCGGGACGACTGGCTTTTAAGCGGCGAGCCTCTGGCGCATGCGCCAGTTTCACGAGACCTACACCGCGCCGGAGTTTCTCGCACAGCTTGTGCGAGAAAGAGAGCGCGCTACCAAACGCATCCAAGGTCCCAAGGCGCTGACGGCCGTCGACCATCGTCAACTCGCACAGGCGGTGCGAGAAATGGTGGAGGCGGTGCCCTGGGGCCACCATGTCAACCTGCTCTCCAAGCTCGACGATGCTGCGCAGCGGCTCTTCTACCTGAAGGCCACCGCGCGCTTCGGCTGGAGCCGCAACGTGCTGCTCAACCAGATCAAGGCGCAGGCCTACGAGCGGTCGTTGGCACAAGGCAAGGTGCACAACTTCGCGCTGGCGCTACCCGAGCATTTTGCCGAGCAGGCCGAGGAGGCGCTCAAGAGCAGCTACAACCTGGAATTCCTTGGCATCCGGCGCGAGATCAAGGAGCGCGAGCTGGAGGACCACCTGATCGACAAGCTGCGCGACTTTATCCTCGAGCTGGGCTACGGCTTCTGCTTCGTCGGGCGCCAGTATCGACTCTCGCTCGGGCGCAAGGAGTACTTCATCGACCTGCTCTTCTATCACCGCTTCCTCAAGGCGCTGGTGGCGATCGAACTGAAGATCGGGCCCTTCGAGCCGGAGCTCGCCGGCAAGATGGATTTCTATCTCAACCTCCTCAACGAGAAGGAGCGCGCGCCGGACGATGCGCCATCCATCGGGATCATCCTGTGCGCCGAGAAGGACAACCTCGAAGTGGAGTTCGCACTGAAGAGCAAGTCGAACCCGATCGGCGTGGCCGAGTACCACCTCCAGGGCAAGCTGCCGGCCGAGATGAAGGGAAAGCTGCCCTCCGCGCGCCAGCTTCAGGAAGTAGTGCGGGCCGTCTACCCCCGATTGGGTTGAGCCGCAAACGCAACGCAAGCACGCGTGAACCCATTTGGATCGACTGGGGATTCGGGTCCACGATGAATGATGTCGCGGCACACAAGGTCACGGGCTGCGCCGGCCAGTCGAATCGCTAGGCGCCCTTCAATCGTCGCGCCTCCGGAGCAAGAACCTATCGTTCAGCCCGGCCGCGCAGCGGGACGCATCCGCGCAGACTCAGGATCTCTCGCGTTGCCAGCACACCTCCTCTCGAGCGGGCGGCCCAACTGAAGCAGCACGGCGAACACATCGGGCGCTATCGATGAATGCCCCGGCGATGGCAAGCAACTGGGAATCGATCGAAGCGGTGCGCCAGTTTCAGACCGATCGCCAGACGGTCTCTTCTTCGACCACGGTGACGAATCGCCGCGCCGAGAACCCCTGCGGATAGAGCGTCCGCACCGCGGCGTCAAGGTCCAGCTCGCCCACTTCGTCAAGCGCGCGCCCCGCGTCGGCAGGCAACAGCTGGTCCGGGTCGTGCAGCAGCGCCGCATCGTCGCGCAGCGCGATCAGCATCTCCTCGAGCGACACCTTCAGGAAGCCGGCGAAGCGCTGGTGGTCGCACTCGATGGCGGTGTCGACGATCCAGCCGTGCACCTCGGACACTGGCCCCGCCCTCAAAGCGACACAAGGACTCAGCGTTCGGCATGCCGAACACGGGACGAGAACGCAGGCGAGAAAAAGCCGACAGGATCGCTGCCGGCTTCCAGATGGTCACGCTGTGAATTCAATCTGTCTCGTCATCCTCCGCGCTTCGATTGGGGCGCCCAAGCACAACGGCGTCACGCCACCCGGCTACCCTCGAAGCAGAAACCCTCGATCAGATCTGCTTCATTCCTCGTGCAGGGAGTCGTCCCACAAGTCCGCGAAGCGCGGGTGTCGCATGCCGGCTCGGGTGATCGACGCGCCGATAGAGACGCAGCAGCTCGCGTCCGCATTTGATCCTGGATGGGACAGACCCTGCTGGTAGAGAGATCACCGACCGTACCAAGCGCCAAGGCGCACTCATCCCTGCGGCGCCTTCTCTCGAGTCCCCAGCAAGCTTTCCAACATGGACATCTCGAACGATCCTCCAGTTTGGTCGAGATGCGTCGCTTTCAGCCGGATCGCGTAAAGGCTCGCACGCATCACCCTCCAACTGGGGCTCCCCACGCCTCGCGTGCAATGTCGACAGGATTTCGCGTGCCACGGGTGGCATACAGCTCAAGGGCAAGGTCGGCGGTCTGCTCCAGGTCGGCGCATCCTTCTGCAAGCCGTTGCCACTCGGCGACGAACGCGCGTTGCCATTCCTGGGCATGTTTGGGGCGCGCGGCAGGCCCGCACGTCAGCGGCTCTGATTGCCAGTTCATGTTTCCTCCTTCATTCAGGCGCAGCGGTTTAGAAAGGGCACCCGCGAGCACGCGCCCTCCGCTTCAATTCATCGTAGTCGCCCATCAGCCGATCGAATGAAGATGACGGCCTCGGTCGTCACCAGCTGTGAACTTTGTAGCAGCGCACAGAGCCAGCCCCACAGGGACGAGATGCGAGGAGGCAACGCTCGATGGGAGTTTTTCACATCCTTACAGCCTTTGTGGTCCGTGGGCAGCACCCCTGGATGGACAGCTCAGGTCTTCGTCAGGGTTGGGCACTAGTATGGCCAGGCAGTGCCTCCGGGGGCACATCGACCACTGCGCTCAAGCCCGCACTTCAGCTGGCAGCTCCCTCGTAGATGAACAAGAACACACGCGGCACGATCGAGATGACCACTGCCATGGTGATCTCTGGAACCCTCGGCTGGTTCGTTTTGCGCTCTGGACAGCCGATCATCGATCTGCTGTTCTGGCGCTGCGTGTTCGGCGCGGCCGCCCTGCTGGTCGTCTGCACGGCCATGGGCATGCTGCGCGGCAAACTCTCGATTCGCCTGTTCTGCTGGGCAGCGTTGGGAGGGGCGGCCATCGTCCTCAACTGGTTGCTGATCTTCGCTTCGTTCTCACGGGCATCGATCTCGATCGCGACCGCGGTCTACAACACGCAGCCCTTCATGCTGGTCGCGCTGAGCGCGCTCTTCTTTGGCGAACGCCTGACCGCGACCAAACTGACGTGGCTGGGCGTTGCCTTTGTCGGGGTGCTTCTCGTCGTCCAGGCGAAACCCGAGGCCAGCTACACCGGCACCGCGTATGTCTCCGGTGTCCTCATGGCACTCGGCGCGGCCTTCTTCTATGCGGTGGCCGCCATCATCACGAAGAAGCTCAGCGGCACGCCGCCGCACATGATTGCGCTCGCCCAGGTGTGCGTGGGCATCTTGATGATCGCGCCCTTTGCCAATCTCTCGGCGCTCACCGCCGATGGCCGGGTGTGGGGAAGCTATATCGTCATGGGCGTGGTCTACACCGGACTGGTGTTCGTGCTGCTCTACGGCGCGATACAGAAGCTGCCGACGCACGTGGCGGGCGCGCTGTCTTTCGTCTACCCCATCGTCGCGATCGGCGTGGACATGGTGGCCTTCGACCATCGACTGGAGCTGGTGCAAGGGGTCGGCGCCGCCGCGATCCTGACGGCCGCGGCGGGACTGAATCTCGGGTGGTCGCTCAAGAGATCGAAAGCGCCGGCCGTCGAGTGAGGTAGGCCCCGCCGCGGATCTGGGGCCGACGGCAGGAGCGGCGCAACGCATCGTCGATGGCCCGGGAGGCGGCCGTACGCCAGGATGAAAAACCCCCAGCGGTTCGCCGGGCCCCACGGCGATTGCGGCTCACTCTTCTCACGAGGACATCGCAGTCGGGCCGAGGGACGGCATCTCCCTGGCGAGGATGAATTCGAAGGCGGCGCCGGCATGCCGTGCCGCGGCAAAGATCGCCGTGCGATCGTTCTTCAGCACCCGCAGCCAGCTGTCCAGGTAGGCGGCATGCCCTTCGATGGTCGCGTCGACCAGGCCGCAGTGCCCCATCACGAACGCGCAGCCGAGCTCGGCCACCAGTTCCTCGAACGCATAGGCCGCGTCGCCGAAGCGTTTGCCGAACTGTCGATTCAGCCGGCTCGGATGTCCGGTCCAGTGAACCAATTCATGCAGCGAGGTGGCGCAGCACGCTTCGGCGCTGGTGAAGCGGCTCGGCCACGGCAGGCGGATCTCGTCGAGCTCCGGCAGGTACATCGCGCGCTCGAAGCCGTGCCGGATCGTCGCATTGCAGCCCCCGAGCAGGCGCAACGCACCCTCCACCGGCCCCCGCTGCGACTTGACGGGATCGACGCAAAGCTCAACGACATCCGACGGCAATCCGTCGATCTGCGCGACGTTGAAAACCCAGAACGGCCTGGCCAGCAGCACGCCACCGCGCGGCGCTTGCTCCGCCCTGCCCTCTTCCTCGCCGTCCTGACTCGACGCAGCGCCATCTGCATCCGACCCCTTGCGTGCCTTGCGTTCGAAGTGCGCACACATCACCGCGCGCTCGCCCTTGCGAACCTGCGCGCCCATGCTCGATGCCTGCTTGTAGGTCTGCCAGACATTCGACGCATACCCGTGCTCGATCGCCGCGTCCCAGAGCAGCAGCACATTGGCGCCGTGATAGCGCTCGCCGGTCTTGCCGTTGCGCGGCACGCCGCGCGAGGCCGCCCGCGTCCAGCGCGCCCGGAACACGTTGCCGCCCTTCTCGAGCATGGCCACGATGCGGTCGGTGATGACTTGCCGCACGTCCATGCGTGCGCCGTTGCGACCCGCCGAGTTCCTCTCTTCATCAGCACCTGCTTGGGGTGAGTCCTCGGGGGGTACGGGGGGAACGCCCGTGGCTGTTGGGTTGTCCGCATGGCGCCGACGGGTGGATCGAGTGGCATGCATGGCTGGGCCTTTCTGCGGGGTGTGCCGCGGTGGTTGAAAAGATCTGCTTTCGGGGCCGCCTCGACGCATGAAGAGCGAGCGCAAGGGCCGATGTCCAGGGAGCGCCCGGAGGCCGCAGCCGAGGCGCTGGCCGAGGACCGGGTGAGGACGGTGGCGAAGCCCGAAGCCCTGGACAGCGGCCCGGGCGAGCTATGCGTCGGTCAAGAGGCGGCTTCGAAGGCAGATGCACCGCGGCACACCACGCCGGCACGGCGCATCCACGAGCCCATCGGCGCGCGCGAGCGGCCAGCAGGCCGCACCTCCTCTGCGCGCAGGCGCAGAGGCACGCGGAACAGAGATTGAGACTGCCTGCGTGGCAAGTGGCCGCGCTCCAGCGGCCGCTCATGTGCAAAGCCTCGAAGCCGCGTCATGCGGCGAGCCAGAAGAAAAAAGGGCCGAAGCCCCTGCCGCTACATCAACCCGCGCTGTGCGAGCGAAGTCGCCTGGGTTCCGGCGATGACCAAATGATCGAGCACGCGAACGTCGAGCAGAGCGAGCGAGGCCTCAAGCGCCTTCGTCAGCGCTTCATCCGCACGCGACGGCTCGGCCGCACCGCTTGGATGGTTGTGCGCCACGATCAGGGCGGCCGCGTTGTGATGAAGGGCCCTGCGCGCGATCTCGCGCGGGTACACGCTGGTCTGGGCGATCGTGCCGCGAAAGAGATCTTCGATGGCGATCAGCCGATGCTGCGCGTCGAGGTACATGACCACGAAGCTCTCGTACGGCTGCCCGGCAAAGTGCAGCTTCAGGAAATCGCCCACCGCCGTCGGCGAGTCGAACACCGCTGCCGCAGTCAACTCCTCGGCGAGCAGCTCCTGCGCCAGCGCCAGGCTGGTCGCCAGGCGTCGGCAACCGGGCATCGACGAGTCGCGGGCGAAGCCGGCCAGCTTGTGCAGCGAACGGCCATTTGCCTCGTACAGCGCGTCAGCCTCCGCGCCAAGAATCGGGCGCAAGACATCGACGATGCGGCGTTGCTCGGCGGTGAAATCGAGAGATGCGGTCATGGTGAACTCCTGTGGGTGACACAGGCGGGATTGCCTGCGTGACCCCGGACCACCCCGCCGCAGCGCAGCGCTCAAGGCCGCCGCAGGCGCGCGGCACGTGCCGAGCACGCGAAGCGCGCGCAGGGCCTTGAACGCGAGAACGGTGGGGGTACGCTGAGGGCACACAGGCAAGCCCTCCCCCACCCTCACCAACCCCTGGGTACGCAAACGCTCCCGATCCCGCGCCAGGGATGCGCAAGGCGGGCCAGGCCCGTCCCCGCAAGGGGATGAGCGCGACCGCGCGAACCTGGAACAGCCCGGCACCGGCGTGCAGCCGGTGGGCGCCCGGGATTCAGTCCATTCGCTTGCTGTCGCGGCGTTCGCCCTTCGGCATGGTCCTGACATCCGGGCGCACTCGGAAGCTCAAGCTCGGGCGCTCGGAGGTCATGGTGAAGCACGTACCGCGCTGGATGCTCGCCTTGGGCACCGGGCCGGCTGGCACTGCTGTGCGTGCCCTGGTCTGGATGGGGCCGGCACATGTCGGCGAATCGCTGGCCACCTTGCGGCGCACGCTGCCACCCTCCGAGTGGCGGTCGCTGGCATCGGCACGCGCGGCGTTGCCGTCCTGGATGGCACGAGCCATTGGCGAGGAAGCTGTTCGTGGCTGAGCGCTTCTTCGCGCTCAGCAGAGACGACCAGCGGGAAGTGCTGGAGCAGGCACGAGCCAAGACGGATCGCCCTACCCATCTGCTTGAAAAGGACGTATGGGTGGTCTGGGCACTCGGCGCGCTCTTCGATTCGCCCCTCGCTGCCGACCTGACCTTCAAGGGCGGCACGTCGCTATCGAAGGCGTACAAGATCATTGAGCGATTCTCGGAAGACATCGACCTCACCGACGACATCCGCCGGCTGATCGCGGATCTCACGGGTGGTGAAGGCTTCCTGCCAGCGAACCGCAGCCAGGCCGGCCAAATGGACGAAGGCCGTGCGCGACCGTCTTCCCGGTTGGATCGCAACAGACGTACAACCGGTTCTCGAAGCGGCGAAGGCGCGCGACGGCTTGGATGCCACTGGAAGTCGGGGGCGCGGAACGCGACAAGCTGCTACTGCACTATCCACCAAGACCAACCAGGCCGGCGCCGAGCGCCCCGAGGACGTCAAGCCGCTGGTTGGGGAGCGCGACACAGGCCATGCAGGACTGGCTCGCCGTGCTGACGGAAAGAGGGATCAAGGAAGGCGCCCTCTTCCGCCGCATCCGCAAGGGCGGACATCTGGGCGAGGCGCTGGCGCCTGCCGCGGTGCGCGACATCGTGAAGGAGCGATGTGTGCTCGCGGGGGTGGAGGGGGGTTTTAGCGCGCACTCGTTAAGGGCCGGCTTCGTGACGGAGGCAGGCCGGCAGAACATGCCGCTGCCCGAGACGATGGCAATGACGGGGCACCAGAGCGTCGCGACCGTGATGGGGTACTTCCGGGCCGAGAGCTCACTGGGGAGCAGGGTCAGCCGGATGCTTGACGAGGATTGAACGGCAACATTGACGCTTCGCGAACTTCCCTGCCCTCGCGCACGTCATGGTGCACATGGGGTGAAGGAGAAATGTACATGATGGTAATATACAATCCATGATTGACCTGACCAGCGTTACGGGGTTCAACCGGGATGACGGCAACGCCCGCAAGAACGAAAAGCATGGTGTTTCCATGGCCGAAGCAGAGCAGGTCTTCTTCAACGCACCCTTGTTGCTTTTGGAAGATATTGCCCACAGCCATCAGGAACCCCGGCTCCACGCCTTGGGCAAAACCGACGACGGACGCACATTGCACATCACGTTCACTTTGCGCCAATCGAGCCTGTTGATCCGCCTCATTTCAGCCAGGGACATGCACCGAAAGGAGCGAGCCATCTATGAACAAGCAAACTAAAGCAATCCCGAAGTTCACCACCGAAGCGCAAGAGCGTGCGTACTGGGAAAAGCATGACTCCTCGGACTACCTTGACTGGTCGAAAGCCAAGAAGGTTGCGCTGCCCAACTTGAAACCCACGACCAAGACGATTTCGCTGCGCTTGCCTCAGCACCTGCTGGACTCGATCAAGGTCGCGGCGAACGCCCGCGATGTGCCTTATCAGTCGTTGATCAAGGTCTGGTTGCAAGAAAAACTGCGCACCCACTGAGCAGCCCCTGGTGGGCTGACGTCTCCCCCTATCATTGAGACCCTGCGGAAGCAATCCCGAATGCTGCCAGATGCGTCCTCGCGCGTGATGCCGTACTGCTGCAATAGCGATCGAGTCATTCGACTCAATCTCGAACAGCGCGACGTAGCCGCTCCCTCCAAACGGAATCACGAGCTCACGAATGAAATGGATCTACTCCCGCCTTGCGGCAAGTGAACGGCGAAAAGCTCAAACCACGCGCGACACATAGCCTCGTACCTTCACGCCGGGCCAACCAGCAGCGCTTGGAGCGCTCTGGTCGGCGACCCGGATCGCCAGCGCGCCTTCAGAGCCTTCGAGGCCAGCACCATGATGGCGATGCGCAAGGCGCTGCGCGGCGGCAGCGTCTGGCTGGACCACAGCGCGAGCTTCCGCGACCGGGACCGCATGCTGATCCCGCTTGAAGAATGGAAACTGCATCGGGACCACCACATTGCGGGCACGCACTGAATAGACATCACGAGAGCTGATCCTCATGACGGGCGCCTCCTGGCCGAGTGGAGCCGACCGATTCTCGCCAACGAACGGCCGGTCCCCACCAGGTTGCAGACCTTCAGGTCGTGCGCGCGGGGCCGTCAGACCGCAGTGACGTTGAACCGATCGCAGAGGTCATCCACCTGCCGCGCCTTGAGCTTCTCCCCTCGCAGCTTGCGAAGCCCGCTGCGCTCAAAGATCGCGTATGCAAACCCCTTGTTCATCTGCCGCGACACGTAGCGAATCCCGTCCCAGCGGGAACCCGCTCCGTGAATGGCCTGCGCCCAGGCTTGGCTCGCCGAGTAGTCGGCCGACGCACTGATGTCGTTGTTCAGGCCCAGGGACTTGAGTGCCGCCCCAGTGAGGTCGGCCAACACCAGCGTCTTGCGTTGAACGCAGGCAAAGCGTACGACCGAGCGCTCGGTCAGTTCGGCGACTGGCACCTCGTAGGTACCGCCTACGAACCGCCCGGACTCATGGATGACGCTCTCAGCGAAGGCCACCTCGATGGTGCTGGCGGTGTAGCAGGTGCCGAACGCGCCGGCACGGCCGGGATCTGGATCATCGAAGCGGTAGACGCCAGCCGACCAGTAGGGCTCTGTGGCCGGATGTCGGCTCAGTCGCACGAGCGACGCGACCTCGATCCTGACCGGTCGAAGCAGATCTTCGAAGGAACCGGGCTCAGGCAGCCGCAGCGACACGCGCGGCTCCCCGCTCGCGCGCCCACGCCGCAGCCAGGCGTTCCACCTTGGCCACGGCAACCCCCGCCTCCAATGCCGCGGCGACGCTCTTGCCTGCCAGGGCACCATGGTCGCGCAGCCAGAACATCAGCTTCTCGCTGGCGCCGAGGTCACCGAGTGCGCGGCAAACCGTGGCCACGGTCTCGCGCTCCATGCCCAGGAACGCCTGCGGGTAGTACAGCCGGTTGCCGACTTTCATCGCGAACACTTCGCCCCTGTCTGCGGCCGGCGCCAAGGCCTGGCGCGTGAGTCCCCAGGCTTGCGCAAGCTGCTCGCCGGGCACGACGAGGCCATCCTTGACCCACTGGACACGCGCCGCCTCGCCACGCGCAGTGGCACCAGCCAAGCCGCCGGCGGCCCGGGTTTGCGGGGTGCTGTCTGTGGTCGAGGCCTCGGCACGTGGCGCCCGCGCTCGGACGCCTCGCGTCCTCGGCACCTGCAGCCCTTGCTTGCTGACCGCCGAGCGAAGGCTGCCGACATCTTCGCTGAGGCGCCCGACGGTGGCTTCGAGTTGCGCAATCCGGCGCAGCAGGACAGGGGTACTGAGATCGGTGCTCATGCGTACATTCTAAGCAAATTCGGATATCGAAGCAAACGCAGACAATGTAGCAAACCGCAGCGGCCGGCCGGCAGGCGACGCACCGGTGCTGCCTGCGGGACTCAGGGATTCAGACCGATGGCGAGCCAAGCCCGAATTCGGCGGAGCATGTCCTGAGCGAGGGGTCGCTTGCCGCGCCTATTCCGATAACTTACGATGCTCAAACGCGCTCGCCCCTTCATCCGGGAGCGACGGTCACGTCGGGCCTTTGGTCGTTACGTAGCCGCCGGCCTCATGCTGTATCACAGTGACAGCGATGCCTTGTTTCTTGCACCATGCCTCGATCACCCAGAGCACCGACCCGGCTTCGGAGTGGGTGGATCCACCTTGTTCGATGAACTCCTTGATCACACTGCGTGCGGTGTTATGAGAAACCCCTCTGGGGCGGGTACCCGGGCGTGGCGCTATGGGCTCCACCCTCTCTCGCCCGTCGCCATCGAACGGGGCGAAGTTCAAGGAGGGATCGTTTGAATGGTCGAGCGTGGGCATGGTCAAGTCACGGCGCGAAGTGATCAACTGATCCGCGCGCAATGCCGCGGGACAAGGCGGGCCCATCTGTGCAAAGTGGCGTTCCTGTTGCATCAATGCAGCTTGGCATTGGCTAAGCCTTTCGCCTAAGCGAACGCGGGAAAGATTCCAGCGTGCGGCGTCCTGTGTCAGAAGAATGCCTGCGTCGCTGCAGGCAACCGGATCCCGAAATACACATGGGGCTTGACTCATGGCCCATCTGAGCGAAGGCCTGGGACATTCAGATCGGCACGCCGGGCTGCGCGGGTACACCACGGGGCTGATGTCGCCGCTGCAGCGGACAGTACGAAGGCCGGGGCTGGCGCGGCTTTCATCATCACGCCAGTCTCAGCATTGCCGCCTACGGCTTCCTGCTGGCGCAGCGGCTGCAGCACCCCGACGAGGTCGGGGGTAAAAAAAACTCCGCACGCCAAGAGCCTGCCCTACCCACGCATTACAAACCTCGGGGAAGCCCAGAGGGCGCAGCGCCACGTCCCATCCTCCATCACGAGCTTGCGATTGCGTATCTGCGGGATTCGTGGCTCGAGAAGGGAGCCAACATTTTGATTTTTGGTCCGCCAGGCGTGGGCAAGAGCCACGTCGGTTGCGGCATCGGCCACGCACTGATCGAGGCCGGCCGGCGCGTGCTCTACATGCGCACCAGCGAGTTGGTGCAGCGCCTGCAGGCTGCTCGCCAGACCCTCCAGTTGCCCCAGGCACTCGCCAAGCTCGACCGCTATGACCTGCTCATTCTTGACGACATCTCGTACGTGCGGAAGGACCAGGCCGAGACCAGCGTGCTGTTCGAGTTGATCGCCGAGCGCTACGAGCGGCGCAGCATCCTCATCACGGCCAACCAGCCCTTCTCGGGCTGGGACACCGTGTTCCCCGACGCCGGCATGACGGTGGCCGCCATCGACCGCCTGGTCCATCACTCGACGATCTTCGAGCTGAACAACGTGGAGAGTTAGCGCGGCAAGCAGGCCGCCCGGGAACAGAAGGTCCAGCGCGACAACGACAAGACGAACCGCCGGCGTCAATCATCCAGCGACAACGACAACCAGCCCAAGGAGCCACAGCCATGAACCCTCGACCAGCGACATTCATCCCCGTCCAACCGGCCAAGATGAATGTCGTTTAACCGGCCACGCTGCTTGACGCTATCCAATCCGGCAATCAAGCATGGCACGGGCTATGTGCCCCCCGTGGTCACGCTGGAGTTCGGCGGCCGCCGGCCACGATCGACACAAGATCAGCCTGGACGATCAAGCGGTTCAACCGACCTCCCGCCGCGTGGATGACCTCCCCGGGGCGCGCTCATTTCCTCTTGACTTTGTACGGTACATTACCGTACAGTGCAGGGGAAAGAGAGGTCTGCCATGTCCCGCGATACCCCCCGAACCGAGCGTGTCGAAGCGCGCATTGCACCTGACGTGCTGGCCGTGGTCCGACGCGCCGCAGAGATCGAAGGACGAAGCATCAGCGACTTTCTCGTCGGGGCCGCGCAAGAAGCCGCGCGCCGCACGATCGAGCAGACGCAGATCATCCGCCTGTCGATGGAAGAACAGCAGCGCTTTGCCTCATTGCTGCTTGATCCCCCTGCGCTTTCTCCTGCGATGGCACGCGCGGCCAAGGCGCACAAGAAACTGATCGCCTCCTCGCGGTGACAGCTCCGTTCCGCATAGAGGCGCTGGCGCCGGAGCATGACCGCGCGGGCTTTGCCTGCGGGAGCGATCCGCTCGACAAGTATTTGAGAGAGCAAGCGTCGCAGGACATACGTCGCCGCACCAGTGCCTGCTACGTCGCGATCGACAACCGGACGGATGCGGTCACGGGGTATTACACCCTGGCCGCTGGCAGCGTTCCACTCACAGGCCTTTCCGAGGCGATGGCGAAGAAACTGCCGCGCTATCCCCTCGTTCCTGTGGCACGCATTGGCCGTCTTGCAGTGAGTGTGGCGTTTCAGAAGAGGCAGCTTGGAGCAGCACTGCTGTGGGATGCAGGGTTGCGCGCAATGCAGTCGGGCATGGGCGTCTTCGCGTTGGTTGTCGATGCCAAGGATAAGGTTGCAGCCGCGTTTTACGAGCATCACGGATTCACTGCATTCAGCGGCAACCCACTGACCTTCATCCTTCCGATCGCGACCCTCGCGAACAAGAACTGAACGTGCCACGCGGCCTCCAGGTCGTCAAGCTTGTCGCGCCCTGTCACTGCCTGAGTCGCCAAGCTTCAGTCAGAATCACTGCGCTTGTCGCGAATGTTGAGGGGGAACCTATGCCTCGTGAATCCAGTTTGACCGACGAGCTGCGCATGCTATTGCATTCGCGCCGTACGGCCGCCCTAGGCACTGTGGGTGATGACGGAGCGCCGTTTGTTTCCATGATCCCGTTCGCGGTGGAGCCATCTCTTGGATGCCTGATCATTCATGTCAGCGACTTGGCCGCCCATACGCGCTACCTCCGAGACCGGCCCAAGGTATCCGTGCTTGTCATGCAGCACGAGCTGCCTGGTGAGCCGGTGCATGCGCTTCCACGCGCTACTCTGGGGGGCGACGCCGACGTGCTGGAGAGCAACAGGCCGGAGTGGGAGCCGTGCCGAGCCGCATACCTGGCGCGCTTTCCTGAGGCAGAGCCCATGACGCAGCTGGACGATTTCCGGTTTGTCGCAGTTCATGTCCATCACGCCCGCCAGATCTCAGGGTTCGCAGCGGCGCGTGACGTTGGCGAGGAAGAGCTCCAACGCGCCTTGCGCGCCGAGGCGTAACGCAATGCATTAGTCAGAATGCCGGCGCGTTCGGCGTTCATCTGCAACCGCTGGACCTTGGCCGCTGGAGGCTACCGGCGCCCCACGCAAACGAGCGCCAACGCCATCAGGCGTGCTTTTGCAACGCTTCGCCGAAGGATGAGCAATGCGCCGCCGATTCCATGTCCAGCACCTGGCGCGATGCCGTGCGGTCACATGCCAGGTAGACCCTGCTTGAGTTCGGCGATGAGCGCCGAAGCGAGTTTGCCGGTGCGCCCGCCTCTGGCCCGGCTTCGGCAGGTCAGCGCCACATCTGTGCTGAATGTCCGGATGTGGCCATGCGGGTTCGAAGAACATCCGGGTCTTGGCGGACATCAGGGCAGTGAGATTGACGCAATCAGCAAATGATGAGTTCCGTATGCCCGAAGCCCTTGGAATAATCGAGCACGGAAATGACCGAGGGCGTGACGCGGAACAGGCGAACCTCGTCCGGGCTCGGCATCTTCATCGGCAGAGGCCCCGCCTCAGGGTATTTCAGAGGTAGCAGGCGCAGGACTTTCTCCGCTTCGGCCCGATCATCCACCGCATGCGCACGTGCAGCCATCGACAAGCCGGTGATCGCCATCAAATCCGCCGTGTCGTGGTCGATCGTCAGCGAGAGTCGATCATCTCGCGCCAGGTTTTTTGCCTTCTGACTGTCCAGCCCGCAGAGAAAGTACAGCGTCAGGCCTTCGTTCACGTAGCCGACCGTCGTTGCCTGCGGCCAGCCATCCGGGCGCAGCGTCGCAACTGTCATGATTCGATGTTGATCCAACAGCGCCAGGATCTTCCGTCTGATCTCGTCGTCCATGAGTCGCCTCCACAATCGTCAAAAAGGGGCCACCCCATTTTGGGCTTGGTTGGCGACTCGGCCTTGATCTTGATCAAGGCCTGACCGCATCGGGTCGAATGCGCGCCTTGGCGGGGTAACCGTGACTGGCTACCTCTCAGTCGACTTCTCAGTCGACTCTTGCCGTCGGTCGCGACTGGCTGCTCCTGGCCGCCCCCGATTGCCGAAGTTGGCATTGCTCGCGTCGGAAGTCCGGCGCGCGCGTTCGCAATGCTTGCGCCGCGCATCTTCGTCCTCATCTGGAGTCACGCATCCGGTGCCTTCAGCGCAGCCTTCGGGATTCTTGGAGACAGCGCTCGACCATCACTTGGTCTGCGGACTGCATGCCGAGCGACTCTCGAGTCACGGAATTTCTCCACCAGGCTTACTTCTTCATCGCGAAGCCATGCAGTGGCAGCAGCAGGCGATTGGGCTTCGGACATATCCCCTTTGTCTGATGCGCCACGGCCCGCGGCACGTCACGATGCGCGTCGGGGAGTTGGAGGTGGCGTGGGCGTCCCTCGGCGGAAATCGCCAAGCTGCAAACTGAAGGAGTGATCATGGTCGGAGACCGGCTGGCCGCTGCGCAGCGGGGTATCGCGCTCGCCGAGGTCATCGAGTCAGCGCCCATTGCGCCAGCAAGCGGGAAACGAGTTGCGCGCGCCGCGAAGGCGGTGGGTCGTGTCGGCGCGCCGGCGCCAACACGGGCCGGGCGAGCGCCGTCAAGGGGCGCCGCCGGCGCGTTCACCGGCCCGTTTCTGTCACCGTCCTCTTTGACGAGGGTCGAGCGGCTGAAGCTCGTCGACGGTGTCGAGCGCGTCATCGAAGGTGTGTTCGCGCACCTGCCGCTCAAGCGCGCGCGCTACGGCGTCGACCCGGTGCAGCGGCTGCGCATCCTGCGCACGCAGGTCGACCAGTTGTCGAGCGACGAATTCCACATCGAGCTGGCCGACGTGGTGACGCGGCTGCGCGATGCGCACACGCGCTACGCCGGCCCGGCGAGCCTGTCGACCAAGGTCGCGGCCCTGCCTTTCCTGGTCGAGATGTTCGGCCCTGCCGCCTCTCCGACCTACGTCGTCACCCGCGTCGCCGCCGGACTGGACGCGGCCTTCAAGCCAGGCGTGGTGCTGGAGTTCTGGAACGGCGTGCCGATCGACAAGGCCGTGCGCCGACACGCTGACGAGGAGGTCGGCGGACGCACCGACAGCCAGCGCGCATGGTCGGTCCAGAGCCTGACCCTGCGCTCGCTGCAGTACGGCCCGCCGCCCGACGAATACTGGGTCGTGGTCGGCTACCGCAGCAGCGCGGCCGACGGCGCTCCGACGGGTTCGCCCCGCGAGATCAAGATACCCTGGCGCGTCGTCGACCCGGGCGAGATCGACGAGATGCTGCCGAGCGGACCTACCGGCCGCGCGGCCACGCGCCTGCGGCGCACGCGCGCGGTCGATCCGGCGGCAGCGATCGCGCGCCGCGCCAAGATGCTGCTCTTCGCGCCCGGCGCGCTGACCGGCGAGCAGGCCAGTGCGCAGCCGACGCCGAAGTCGTCGTCCGGTCGCAAGGCGCCGACCGCCGAGGTCATCGCGACCGAGCTCACGGGCACGCTCAAGGCCACGTCGCTGGCCCAGCCGGGCGGAGCCATCGCCTACTTGCGCATCTACGGCTTCGACGTCCCGCCGGAGGACTTCATCCCCGAGCTACAACGGCTCATCCCTCTGCTGCCGGACAACGGGCTCATCATCGACGTGCGCGGCAACCCGGGCGGCTACATCCTGGCGGCGGAATCAGCGCTGCAGCTCTTCACGCCCAGGCCGATCCAGCCGACACGCTTCTCGATCCTGTGCACTGCCTTCACGCGCACGCTCGCCGCACTGCCGGGCATGGAAGGAGAGCTCGGGCCGTGGAAGGAGTCGCTCGAAGCGGCGGTGCGCAACGGCGAGCTGTATTCGCAGCCGCTGCCCATCACGAGCTTCGCGGAGTGCAACGCGATCGGCCAGCAGTACGGCGGGCCGGTCGTTCTCGTGGCTGACTCCACAACCTACTCCTCCGGCGATCTGTTCAGCGCGGGCTTCGTAGACAACGGCATCGGCCCCTTCGTCTGCGTCGGCGAGGCCACCGGTGCCGGCGGCGCGAACGTCTGGGACTACGAGGATCTGCGCCCGCTGATGGCCGGCACCGACTTCGAGCTGCCGACGCTGCCCGACGGCATCGGCATGTCCTTCGCGTTCCGTCGCGCGACCCGCGCGGGCCCGTCGGAAGGCCTGCCGATCGAGGACGTCGGCATCGGCGGCACGCCGTACGCGATGACGCGCGACGACCTGCTTGCCGGCAACCCGGACCTGCTGGCCCATTGCTTCGAGCTCCTCAAGCAGCAGCGCCGAAGCAGCCTGATCGTCGAGGCGAGCAAGGCCGCGCGCGAGATCACCGTGCGGCACGCCGGGCTGACGCGGCTGGACGTGCTCTTCGACGGCCATCCGGGCAGCAGCCATGCCCTGCGCGCGCGAGCGCCGGTGGTCGTGCCGTACCCGGCCGGCACCAAGGTGGTCGAACTGTTCGGCTTCGGCGGCGAGGAACTGCTGCAGAAGCGGCGCGTGGACGCACGCCGCTGACACGGCTCACACAACAACAAGGAGCACGCTCTTGACTTTCCGCATCTCCTGGGCCGCACTCGTCGCGGTCTCGTCGTTCTGCTGCGCGACAGCGTCGGCCCAGTTTCCCGACGCCCGCGACACGCCGCCGGCGGGCTGGGCCGGGCCGGTCTTCAAGCTGAAGCAGGACTACCCGCAGACGCTGCCCGCCGTCGGCTCGCGCCCGTGGATGAGCTTCGACTTCCGCACCCAGCCCAACGAGTACATCAAGGCGGTGCTCGACTACGCGCTGGAGGGCAACAAGCAGGTCGACTTCGTGGTGCAGAACAACACGACGCGCGGCTGGTACCACGCCCCGTGGATGCACGTCGGCGCGGCCGGCCGCGAGTTCGTGCGCGGGCTCACGCGCGAGCGTAGTTCGCGCCCCGGCGAACTGGCCCCGACCCAGACGGGCACTTTCGAGAACTGGGCCGTCAGCGTCTACAACCCGCGCGGTGGCTACACGCTAGGGCGCGTGTGGAAGGACCCGGACGCACCGAACCCGAGTGTCGCGAAGTTCCCGGTGGGCGCCGTCAGCGTCAAGCTGATCTTCACCGAGGCGCCGGTGAGCCAGGTGCCCTACCTCGCGGGCTCGGTGGAATGGCAGGCCGACATCAACCGTAGCCGCAACACCAACCCGCGGCCCACGCTGCGCCTGCTGCAGGTCGACGTGGCGGTGCGCGATAGCCGTGCGGCCTCGACCACGGGCTGGGTCTTCGGCACCTTCGTCTACGACGGCAACGCGCCCGGCGCGACGCCCTGGGACAAGCTGGTGCCCGTCGGCCTCATGTGGGGCAACGACCCAACCCGCGTGGGGACCGGCCAGGCGCTGCAGCAGACCAAGATCAACGCCGACCTGCAGATCCCGCAGCATCTGGGCTTCGAGAAACGGCTCAACGGGCCGGTGGACAACCCGCGCTCGTCCTGTCTGTCGTGCCATTCGACGGCACAGGTGCAGACCAACCTCTCGCGCCCGACGCGCGCGGCGATACCGCCGGCCGGCGCAACGGCGGCGACGCTGCGCCTGTACTTCCGCAACATCAAGTCGGGCACGCCCTTCGATTCGAACGCGCTCGCGCTCGACTACTCGCTGCAGCTGCAGAACGGCATCGCGAACTGGGCGCAGACCGAAGGCCCGTCGTCGAGCCCGCAGGGCGGCGCGCGCGCCACCATCGGCGCGGCTCCGCGGCGGCTCGACGGCTCGCACGGCATCAACATCCGGCCCGCGGGCAGGGACGACTGAACGATGGCCACCAAGAAGCCCATCGATCCGGCGGACAGCCCGAGGGTCGTGCTCGAAGGTCGCGTCGTCACGATGAACGGCAACGCCGAGGTGATTGCCAACGGCCGCGTCTACACGCACAACGGCGACATCGTCGCGGTGCAGGAGGCGACGGCGCCGGCGCCCGCGGGCTTCGGCAACACGGCGGTGAGCGCCACGGGCGGCACGATCTACCCCGGCTTCATCGACCTGCACAACCACATGCCCTACAACGTGCTGCCGCTGTGGCAGGTGCCGAAGAAGTTCAGCAACCGCGGCCAGTGGGGCCGCCACGCCGAGTATCACAGCAAGATCTCCGCGCCGATGCAGACGCTCGCGGCCACGCCCGAGCTGCTGGCGTCCATCTGCCGCTACGTCGAGGCCAAGGCGCTGGTCGGCGGCACCACCACCGGCCAGGGCATCACGCTGGCGAACCAGTCGGGCATCCGGCGCTACTTCCGCGGCGTGGTGCGCAACGTCGAGGCCACCGACGACGAAGCCTCGCTGCCCGCGGCCTCGACGCGCGTGCCCGACGTGGCGGCCAAGGACGCGCAGACTTTTCTCACGCGGCTGAAGAAGGAGAAGAGCTGCTACCTGCTGCACCTCTCCGAAGGCACCGACGCGACCGCGCGCCGCGCCTTCCAGTCGCTGCAGATCGGCGGCGCCAGCTGGGCGATCACGCCCTCGCTCTGCGGCATCCACGCGGCGGCGCTGCAGGCGCCGGACTTCGAGGTCCTCGCAGCCAACGGCGGCAGCATGGTGTGGTCGCCCTTCAGCAACATGCTGCTGTACGGCCGCACCGCCGACATCGCCGCGGCCAAGGCGGCCGGCGTGCCGATCTCGCTCGGCTGCGACTGGGCGCCCTCGGGCAGCCGCAACCTGCTCAACGAGCTCAAGGTCGCGCACATTTTCAGCGAGGCCAATGGCGGGATCTTCACGGCGCGCGAACTGGTCGCGATGGTCACGCGCGAGCCGGCCGGGCTGCTCGGCTGGGACCGCGTGGTCGGCACCATCGAGGTGGGCAAGCGCGCCGATCTCCTCGTGGTCGAGGGCACGGCAGGCGACCCCTACCAACAACTCATCCGCGCCAAGGAGTCGGACCTCGCGCTCGTGATGATCAACGGCGTCGGTCGCATCGGCGACGCGGCGCTGATGCGCAAGCTGGGCTTTGCCGGCGAGACGCTCAAGATCGGCGGCGCCAACCACATGCTGTTCCTCGCGCACCCGGCCGAAGATCCGCTGACGCAGAACCTCACGCTCTCCGCCGCAGGCGATCGCCTGACCCGCGCGCTGCGTGGTCTGCCCGCGCTCGCGCGCATGGCCGAGCGCCCGCGGCCGATCTCGCCGATGGCGATGGCGCGCGCCGGCGCCAACACCTGGCGGCTGGCGCTCGACGAGATCCTCGACACGGGCGTCGAACTGCGCGCCAACCTGCCGGTGCGCGTGCCCGGCGGCCGCACGCTGCGGGCCGCGGCGATGCGGCCGGTGTTCGCGGAAACGAAGAAGCTCTCGGCCGCCGTCATGCCGCTCGCCATCGATGCGCTGACCGTTGTCGACGATCCCGGCTACCTCGACGCGCTGGACACGCAGAGGAACGTCCCAGACACGATCAAGGAGGGGCTGCGCGACCTCTGGTCGTGAACGCCGCCGCACCATGGCCCTCCTGCGCGACGCATTGAACGATTTCACCATCAACTGGCGCAACGACCTCACGCCCGCCTGGCGCTCGGTGCTCGCCGGCGCCAGCCCCAACCCGACTGCCGTCGGCAACGCGCTCACCTACGACGACCTGCAGCCCATCTACCCGTCGCGGCGCGACAAGCCTCTGCCCGGCGCACGCGCCGATGCCCACGTGTTCCGCGCTTTCGACGGCCTCACGCCCGCGAAGGTGCGCTGCGTCCTGATCGGCCAGGACCCCTACCCCGCGCTGAGCCGCGCGACCGGCCGCTCCTTCGAGCAGGGTGACATCGACGCCTGGGGTCTGCCCGCCGCGTCGGTCGCGAACAGCCTGCGCGTGCTGCTGCGCATGATGGTCGCGGCGCGCACCAACGATCCGGCCGTGCTGAAGATGAGCTGGACCACCTTCGTTCGCCACATCGCGACGCCCGCCGTCGCGCTCGAATCGCCGCGCGCCCTCTTCGACAAGCTGCAGCAGACGCAGGGCGTGCTCTTCCTCAATGCCGGGCTCACCATCACGCGCTACCAGTCCGGTGGCGCGCCGGAGCAGACGCGCGGCCACATCCCCTTCTGGCGGCCGGTGGTCGGCCAGGTGCTGCGATCGATGGCGACGCGAACGAGCGGACAGGTGGTTTTCCTCTGCCTCGGCCAACTTGCGCAAAAGCTGCTCGCCAACGAAGGCGTAAAGCTCGCTGCCACCCAGGCGGGCACCTGGGAAACGCGTGCCGGCGAGGTCGCGCTGCCGCACCCGGTGGCCCCGGGCTTCATCAACGGGCCGAATCCGTTCGCAGCGGTCAACGCGAAGCTCGTGGCCTTCGGAGCGGCGCCGATCGCCTGGTAGCGCGCCTGGACCAAGAGCCTCGGGCCAGAGTCCTCGAGTTTCGGGGGGTGACAATCGACGTGGCGCACCGTCTTGTTGGAAGGCCGAAAGGTCCGCTGGCCGCAGCCCCTTTGGGCAGCAGGTTCGGGACTTCGGCTACCAGTTGCGCCAGTTTGACGCAATGCTGCGCGCGCATGCCGCTCGTCACAAGAGTTGACGTCGTTGACGATGCGCGTTCCGAGCAGCCCATCCGCGCTGACCTGGGCAGACAACCTCACGCGCGGCGGCGACCACGTGATCGTGAACTATAGGCGTAAGACCGGGGGCCAGAAGGGCGGTGGCCACATCTCGCCGCTCAGCGCCTGCGACGCTGCGTCAGACTCTTTCTCGTGCTCGATGTCAACCCGGCTGGAGTCCCGCCATTTCGCCTGCGTTCGTGCGCGCGGACCTTCTACCTTGAGTACAGTCCGGGAGTTCCATTGATCGTTGGCCGGGCTCGTGTCTCAACCCTGCCGGATAACGCCCATGAGTTCGCCCAGACCCCCAACCCCGCACGAGTTCGCCGTACTGCGTGTGCTTCGCGCCGAGGCTGAGAACCTGCCGCGCACCGCCGCAAGGATGGCGGCGACCTATCTGCCCACCATCGAGTTGCCCACCACTTGGCGGCCGGTGCTGGCACGAGCGCTCGAGAAGCGAGCCGATGACGCGACATGTCCGCCGCTTGATGAACTGCAAGCCGAGTACGGCAGATGGGGCGCATGGCTGCCTGCCGCCTATCACGGCGATGCAACGGACGCGCGCTTCTGGCTGGTGGGTCTGCAAGACCACGCGGCCGAGTACCTGCCCCGATCACCCCCCGCGCCGTGACGGGGTAGACGTGCTTTTCGTGTTCATCGGTGCGCCTTGGGGAAGCGTCAGGGTCGCCAGGTGGTGTGCGAGACCGGCACCATGCCGTCCATGATCAGTTCGTAGACGAGCTGCTGCCCGCCCTTGAGATGGGTCAGGCTCAGCTCGGCGGCCTTGTCGCTGTCGCCGCTCTCGAAGGCCTGGATGATCTACTCGTGGCCGCCGCCCCAGCGCTGCGTCCTGCTCTCGACAGCCAGGCTGATCCAGAGGATTCTCAGCACCGATTCCTGGATGAAGGTCAGCCACCAGCAACAGGCCTGCGCCGCCCAGCACCGTGTGGCGCGAGCGGCGCAGGCGCGAGGTGAGCTGCTTCCATTCATCCACCCGCGGCGCGGATTCCACGCTCATGCCATCGCAGCCGCGAACTTCTCTTGGGTCTCGCGCACCGCCTGTGGCAGGCGCGGGCCGAAGCCGAGCAGCACCTGCGCGCCGCTCGCCATGCGGAACATCTCTGCCGCCATTTCCTGAGCACTGCCGCGGCCAGAGGTGGCGACCTTGGACTGGTCGGGATTGGCCTTCATCCAGGCCACGAACTCGGGCAGTGTTTTGGCGGGAATCTGCGGGTAGATCGCGAACACCAGCGGAACCTCGTGGGTGTAGACGATGGGCTCGAAGCTTTTCTCCGGATCCCAGCCCAGGTTCTTGAACAGGAACTTGTTGATGTTGTGGCTGCCGCCCACGATGCCGATCGTGTAGCCATCGGGCGCGGCTTTGGCGAGGACATCCGTGCCGAGGTTGTTGGATGCGCCAGGCCTGTTGTCGACGACCACCGGCTGACCCATCGACACCGCGAGCTTGTCTCCGACGACGCGCGCAATGGTGTCGATAGCGCCGCCCGGCGGGGCGGGCACGATGATCTTGATGTTGAGATACTTGGACGGTCGCAGCCGCGTGTCTGTCCAGCGCGTGGGGCCGGCCTTCGTGGGGGAGCTGGGCGCGCCGCCCAATGGACACGAATTGCAGCGGCACGCGTGGGGCACATGTAAAATCAATCGCGCTCCGGGGTGCACGCGACAGTGCTGAGATTCAAACCCGCGAACTTGAACCGGTTAATGCCGGCGGAAGAAGAGCTTTCCCCTTGACCCATCGGCGAATCCCGCCTAGGTCAAGGTGGCCTTCGGAGCATCCGTTCGACGGTCACGAAGGAGTCCTCATGAACAACACCTCTGCAGAGCGGCCCACGCACACGGTGGGTGTTGTGTCCCATGCTTTCCGGTACCCGCGCGTGCTGTCTATCGCCAGCTCCGGCGGACCGTTGAACCATGGGCACGCGCCCGAAGCGATGCGGCTCCAGCCGCTGAATTGAATGTCAAACCATCCAGGACACAACACCGCCGGGGCCACGAGTGCAACCGGCGAAATTGTCGCTGACGTCCTCGCCTTCATCGAGCAGGACGGGTGCACCGACGACGACTTCGATCGGCTGGCGTTACGCCTGTTCGCCCATCAGTACGGCAACAATCAGGCGTACCGACGCTTCTGCCAGCGGCGCGGCGTGACCCTGCGCAATGTAAAGCGCTGGAGCGACATCCCGGCAGTGCCGATCGACGCCTTCAAGGAGCTGGACCTACGGTGCGAGCCGCCGGCCGCAACGGACCGCGTCTTCATGACCAGCGGCACGACCCGCAGCGAGGTGAAGGGCCGTCATCATCATCCGACGCTGGCGGTCTACGACCGGTCGATGATCCGCAACTTCTCGAGTCGGTTCATGCACGGCAGCGGCCGGATGCGCTTGGGGATCCTGTTCCCCACCGAAACCGTGCTGCCCAATTCCTCGCTGGCCCACTACCTTGCGCTCGCTCTGAGTGAATTCGGCACCGAGGAGAGTCGTTACTTCGTGAGCCCGCAGGGACTGGACAGTCCCGGCCTGTGCGATGCGCTGGCGGACGCTGAACGCCACGGCTTGCCCTACGCCCTGCTCGGCGCCAGCTACAGCTTCGTACACCTGATCGACGAGCTCAAGCAGCGTGGAAAATCTTTCCGCCTGCCGGCGGGCAGCCGGGTCCTGGACACGGGTGGCTACAAGGGACAGTCGCGCGAATTGCCACTCGACGCCTTCTATGCGGAGCTGTCCGCCCGGCTCGGCATCGAACGATCGCAGTGCATCAACATGTATGGCATGACCGAGCTGAGCACGCAATTCTACGACGCGGGCAATGCTACCGTGCCGTCGGTGAAGTCGGGGCCGCACTGGATCCGCTCCCGCCTGGTCGACCCGCTCACGAGCCGCGAAGTCGCGCGTGGCGAACGCGGTATCTTGGTCCATTGCGACCTTGCCAACTTCAATTCCGTGACCACCATCCTGACCGAGGACGTGGGCCTGGCAGCCGACGGAGGGTTCCTGCTGCTCGGTCGCGCCGAGGGCGCGCAGGCCAAGGGCTGCTCGCTGGCGGTGGAGGAATTCATCCGGGCGGCAGCGGCATGACGACGCTGCACGCGGCTGCCGGTTACTTGCCTGGCCTGGCGCCGGCGGAAGTGCAGTGGCAGCCTCTGGTCTTCGAATCGGGCGCCACGCGGCTCGAAGTCGCCGTGCCCGTGTTGAGCCCGCAACAGATGACCGCGCTCGCCTTGCGGGTCAAGCAGGCCAGCCGCCTCCATCTGAAGACGATGACCGTGTCGGAGATCGTGGCCGTGGTGGATCGCGCGATCGCCCGCCTGCTCGACCCGGCCGACGCCTACCGCATACAGGCCGACCGGCTGCTGCCGATCGTCAGCGGCTACGACGCCGATATGGTTCGCCTGGGACTCACGGCTTTCTTCAAGACCTTTCGCGAGCCGCAACTGCACCGCTTCGTCGCCGAAGACTTCGCCAATCCCAAATTGCTGGACGAGTTCCAGCCGCGACCCAAGGGCGGCGCGGCCAGGGCGTTCGGGCCGGATCTGCTGGTTCACAGCTGGGCCGGCAACGTTCCGGCCCTGCCGCTGTGGAGCCTGGTCTGCGGATTGCTGGTGAAGGCCGGCAACATCGGCAAGCTGCCAAGCGCGGAGCCGCTGTTCGCGGGCCTGTTCGCTCGGCTGCTGGCCGAGGTCCACCCGCCGCTGGCCGATTGCCTGGCCGTGGTGTGGTGGAAAGGCGGCGAGGAGGAACAGGCGTCGGCCCTCTACGCCGAGGCGGACACGGTGCTCGCCTACGGCGCCAACGATTCGCTGGCAGAGATCCGCCGTCGGCTGCCGGTCACGACGCGCTTTCTGCCGTACGGCCACAAGCTGGGCTTCGGCCTGGTGAGCGCCGCGGCCCTCGACACTCTGCGCGCGCCGGCGACGGCACGACTGGCCGCCTGGGACGTGATGCGCTACGACCAGCAGGGCTGCTATTCGCCCCATGTCTTCTACGTGGAACGCGGCGGCAAGGTGTCGCCGCGCGAATTCGCGCAGTACCTCGCCAGCGAGCTCGCCAACCTGCAGAACCGTTTCCCGCGCCGGGCCCTGGCGCTGGAGGATTCAGCCGCCGTGGCCGGATGGAGGCAAGCCATCGAGCTGCAGTCGATGTCGGCGGGCGGCGAGTTTGTCAGCGAGCTGATCGGCGAGGACGGCGCGGCCTTTGGCGTCGCTTACGCCGATGAAGCACGGGCCTTGGCCCCCACGGCGCTGAACCGGAGTCTCCAAGTCGTCGCGGTCGACTCGCTGGAACAGGTGATCGCGCAAGTGGAAGCGCACCCCCCCTACCTGCAAACGGCGGGCGTGGCGGCAGCACCGGCTGAACTGTTCCGGCTGTCGGAGTTGCTGGGAGCAGCCGGCGTGACCCGCATCACCGCCATCGGCTCGATGACCTCGCCGGAGGCGGGCTGGCATCACGACGGCCGGTTCAACCTGCTGGACCTGGTGCGGATGGTCGAGATCGAGCAGTCGGCAGAACTTGCGGCCGACAAGCTGGCGCCGTACGCGGACTAGGAGCGCTCGTGAGCTTCCTCGACATCGACAAGGTGGGCTTCACCTACCCCGGCTGGCCGCCGGTGGTGCGCAGCGTCGACTGGCGCATCGCGGAAGGCGAGTTCCATTGCCTGGTCGGGCGCAGCGGCTGCGGCAAGACGACCTTGCTCAAGCTCGCCGCGGGCCTGCTGCATCCCCAAACGGGCAGCATCCGGTTGCAGGGCAGGGAGGTGGTTGCGCCCGGACCGCAGCTCGGCTTCGTGTTCCAGTCGCCCACCCTGCTCGAATGGCATCGCGTGATCGACAACGTCCTGCTGCCGGTGTCGCTGCAACACAAGCCAACCGCCCGGGAGATCGACAAGGCGCAGCAGTTGCTGGCGCTGCTCGGTCTGTCGGCCCATGCGCAGCATTACCCCCGGCAGTTGTCGGGCGGCCAGCAAAGCCGCGCGGCCCTGGCGCGCGCACTGATCCTGGAGCCGGCGTTGCTGTTGCTGGACGAACCCTTCGCCGCGCTGGACGCGATCACTCGCGGCGAGCTGCAGGATGACCTGCTGCACATGTGTCGCCTGCGCCGCACCACCGTCCTGTTCGTGACGCACGACATCTCCGAAGCGGTGTATCTGGGCGACCGGGTCGCGGTGATGGACAGCGGCCGGATCGTGCAGGACGTCCGCGTCGAGGTGAGCAAACCGCGCGCGCCGGCAATGCGGTACGGCGCAGCCTTCAACCTGCACTGCGCGCAAGTGCGCGACGCGATGGACATGGCGACGGTATGAAGCTGACCTCCGCGCGCACGCAGTTCTGCTCCTGGGCGCTTCTGCTCGCATTGCTCGCGGGATGGGAGCTGGCGTCGCGCGGCTCCGGCGTTTCGGCCCTGGTCCTGCCGGCGCCTTCGGCGGTGATGAAGTCGCTCTGGATGGGCCTGTCCACCGGCTACCTGTGGCCCCACATCCGCACGACCGGCCTCGAGCTGGTGCTCGGGCTGTTCACCGGCTGCTTGATTGGTTTCATCAGCGGCGTGGCGATGGCCGAGTCGGCGCTGCTGCAACGCGTGCTGAAGCCTTACATCGTGATCAGCCAGGTCATCCCCAAACTGGCGCTGGCGCCGCTCTTCATCGTGTGGTTCGGCTTCGGCATGACGTCGACGGTGGTGATCACGGCGCTGATCTGCTTTTTCCCCCTGATGGAAAACACCGTGACCAGCCTGCAGCAGGTCGACCCGCAACGGCTCGAGCTGTTTCGGATGCTAGGCGCCACGCGGCGTCAGACACTGCTGCGCCTGAAGCTGCCTTCCGGCCTGCCCGGCATCCTGGCGGGCCTGCGGGTGGCGGTGGTGCTCGCGCTGGTCGGGGCGGTCGTCGGGGAGTTCATCGGCGCCAGCCAGGGGCTCGGCGCGCTGATCATCGCCTCGCAGGGAATGATGGACACGCCGCTGATGTTCGCGGTGCTGGTTGTCATCGCCGCGCTCGGCCTGCTGCTGTACCAGGTCACGCTCGCGGTCGAGAAACGACTGCTGCTGCCCTACACCCGAATCTCATGAAGGAAACGTCCATGCACAAACCCATCGCACGCCGTTGCGCGCTGCTGGCAACCGCTGCGCTTTTCACTTTGGTAGCCGCAGGCGGGGCGAACGCTGCCGACACGCTGGAGAAGATCACTGTGGCCGGCTGGAGCAAGCCGATCACCGAGATCACGCACCTGCTGGTCGAGCCCGACAAGGGCATCTTCAAGGCCAACGGGATCGATCTGGCCTACGTGTCGGGCGCCGGCGGGGGCGACGCGATCCGCAACATCCTCACGGGACAGGCGGACGTGGCCTTCACCGATCCGGGTGCGTTCTTTTCGGCCCTCGACAAGGGCGAGAAGCTGCGGGCGATCTACGACATCTACCCACAGAACGTCTTCAACGTGGTCTCGCTCAAGTCCGCCAACATCACCAGCCCGGCCGACCTAAAGGGCAAGAAGATCGGTGTCTACAGCCTGTCCAGCGGCACCCGCCAGAACCTGTTGGTGCTGCTGCACCAGGCCGGTCTGTCCGAATCCGACGTCACCATCGTCGTCACCGGGCTGTTGAACTTCGCGCCGCTGCTGCAAGGCCAGGTCGATGCGACTGCTGCCACCGACACCGGCTTGCTGGTGGGCAAGCGTAAGGGGCTGGGCGACGTCAACGTGATAGAGGTGCGCAACTACTTGAACGTGTCGAGCGACCTGTTCGTGGTGCGGGAACAGGTCTACCAGCAGAAGAAGCCATTGCTGAAGCGGTTCCTGAAAGCCTATCGCGAGAGCGCGGCGTGGATGATCGCCAACCCCGACGAGGCGGCTGGCCTGGCGGTGAAACACGCCATCGACGGTACCGACCGCCCCACCAACCTGGAAGTGATCCGCCTGCGCAATGCCGCCTCCGTGTCGGCCACCACCGGGAAAAACGGTCTTGGTGCCTTCGACCTGGAGTCGCTGCAAAAGGCCGCGGACGCCTACCGCAAGCTGGGCCTGATCGGGCACGACATCAAGGTCTCTGACGTGGTCAGCACGGAACTGCTGCCGGCGCGATGAAGGTTGACACCATGAAGTTCGATGGCAAGGTGGTGCTGGTCACAGGTGCGAGCCGTGGCATCGGCGCCGCCATTGCGCAGGCCTTCGCAAGCGAAGGCGCGACGGTGGTGGTCAACCACCTGAGCAACGACGCCGCAGCCGCCGATGTGGTCGCAAATTGCAAGGCGGCCGGTGGCGACGCCTGGGCTGCGAAGGCCGACGTCAATTCGGGCGCGGCCGTGCAGGCCATGGTGGAACAGGCCCTGGATGCAGCGGGCCGCATCGACGTGGTGGTCAACAACGCCTTCCGGCCGTATTCATTCGACCCGCAGCGCCGCACCTTGTTCGGCGACATGGCGTGGCAGGATTACCAGGCGCAGTTCGATGGCGCCGTCGGCGGCGCATACAACGTCTGCAGGGCCGTGCTGCCGCACTTCAGGCACCGCACTCAGGGCAGCATCGTCAACATCGTCAGCGACCTGGTCGAGCGGCCGGTGATTCCGTACCACGACTACACGACCGCCAAGTCGGCGCTGGTCGGCTTCAGCCGCAACCTGGCCGCCGAACTGGGGCCGCTCGGCATCCGTGTCAACTGCGTCGCCCCTGGCCTGGTCTACCCGACGCAGGCCAGCAGCGCGACCCGGGAAGAATTTCGTGAGTCGCTGATCGCCGCAACCCCGCTGCGACGAATCGCGCGGCCCGAGGACGTTGCCGGCCCGGTGTTGTTTCTCGCTTCCGAATGGAGCCGCTTCATGACGGGCCAGGTGCTGTTCGTCGATGGCGGCCTGGTGATGAAATGAAGAGTTCCCGATGCGATTGCCGCCGGCGCGTATCCGATCGACATCCATCCGGCCGCCGGCGGCGAACTGCGCTACGAAGGCCTCGGTGACGACCACGCGTACCAAATCCCGTACCGCAGCCTGATTCCGGTCGGCTTCGACAACGCGCTGGTGGTCGGGCGCGGCGTCTCGGCGACGCACAGCGCGCACGCGGCGATCCGTGTGATGACCATCTCGATGGCCGTAGGCCAGGCAGCCGGCGTGGCGGCTGCGATGGCGGCGCAGTCGAAGCAGCAAGGGAAGGTCCGTGCCGTGTCGATGCCGGCACTGCGCGAACGACTGCTCAGAGACGGGGCAAAGCTGGCTTGACCGGAAGGGTGCTGTACAAGATTGCGCCCGGGATTGCCTGCGGTGAAGCCCTCGCCCGCTCGGGCATTCCCATGGCCAACAGCCAGCTTCCCTCGATCGCTTGCGCCTGTCCGCCCGTCAGCCAGGGCAGCGGCGCTGCGTCGAGCGATCGCTGGGCGAGCAGCAAGTCATGGGTGCGGGATGCGTGTTCATCTGCGCGCAGGCGAGCCGCATCTTCCGCATCGAACGTCCACACAGCCAGGTTGGTTGATGCGAAGAATCCAAGGGCCTCGCGAACATCGCACACCCAGCGCGACAGGTTGCACAGATGCGGGCGCATGCGCGCGCTCATCGGTGTAGGCCGGCTCAGCAGAAGGCGATAGGCGTCGCTTTCCAAGACCTGCGCGTCGCGCATGCCATAGATCGTGAGGTAGCGTGGCGCATCGCTGTTGCACAAGCGTCGATAGCGCCGGCCCCACAGCATGCCTGGGACCGTCAACCGCTCGGGCACGTGCTCGCTTGCATGCCACGTGTTGTACTCGGCATCCACGTCGGGCGTGACGTCGTTCCATAGTGCCAACACGGCGCCCGTGCCGGCTATATCGTCATTCATCGCGTGCTTGCGGCTTCAGGAGCACTTTGCTCGCCGCCTTCGCGTGCGCCAGCGCAAACCCCTCGCGGGCTTGCGACAACGGCAAGACATGACTGATCATCGGGCGCATGACAGCATCCATCTCGCCCATCAGTTCGAGGGCCAGAGGCCAATCGGATTCGGGCGGACGAAACGAGCCACGCATTTGTTGCTGGTTGCGCACCATCGGTGTCAGGTCGAGCAAAAGCGGGCGGGCATGGATGCCGGTGACGACCACGATTCCATTGCGCCGCAACAGCGCCAGGCCTTCCGTGATGGTTTCGGGCACCCCCGTCGCTTCGAATATGACATCAAAGGGCTCGCCGCCCGTGTGCGGCCGGGCGCCTTCGGCCAGCGGCTGAGTTGCCACATCGACCAAGGCATCGAAGCCCATTCGGCGCAGTGCGTCGAATCGGGCTGCGTCGTCGAAGCCGCTGACCACTACCTGCGTGGCACCGGCACGGCGTGCCAGCGCAGCGATCCCCTGGCCGATGGTGCCCGGGCCCATCACCAGCACGCGCTTGCCGGCTACGTCTCCTGCGATGCGAAGCGCCTGCATCGATATGGTGAGCGGCTCCGTGAGCGCTGCGAGCTCGTCGCTGAGGCTCTCGGGCACGGGCACGCAGTTGCGCAACGGGACCCGGACCCAGGGCGCGAAGGCGCCATCGCGCGTCATTCCGATGCCGCGGCGCTTCTCGCAGCCATCGTAGTCGCCCGTGGCGCAAGCGGTGCAGACGCCACAAGTCACGGAGGGACGAACGACCACGCGCCGGCCGGCCAAGGGGCCGGTCTGCGCAACCCCGACGAACTCGTGCCCGATCGTGACAGGAATGCTCTGGGTGATGAAGGCATAGCTGGGCGTCCAGTCGTCTACGTGCAGGTCGCTGCCGCAGATGCCGGTGGCCCTGACCTTCACGAGCACATCGCTGGAATCGGCTTCCAGCACGGGAGCCGGTATGTCCACCAGTTCGAGGCCCGCTTCCGGGCGTGTCTTGCGCAAAGCTTGCATGGTGCTTGATTCCGGTGTCAGTCGATGCTGATGCCGACCTTCTTGATGATGGCGCCCCATTTGAGGCTTTCGGCCGCGATGAAGGTCTTGAACTCGTCGGGCGAGCCTCCGCCGAGGATCAAACCCTGCTTTGCGAAGGCGTCGCGCACGTCCTTGTCCTTCATCACCTCGTTGACGTCGGCATTGATGCGGCGCACCAGTTCCGGCGGCGTGCCAGCGGAGCTGAACAGGCCGTTCCACGCCAGGGCTTCGAAGCCGGGATAGCCCGCCTCGGCGACCGTCGGCAGGTCCTTCATGGTCTCGGTGCGCTGGAGGCTGGTGGCTGCCAGCAGGCGAATGCGGCCGCCCTGGATCAGCGGCAGCAGCGCAGGAGCCACGGTGAACAGAGCTTGTGTCTCTTCGGACGCTACCGAAATACCGGCCGGTGGCGAGCCGGCGAACGGCACATGCGTGGCTTCGAAACCCGCCGCACTCTTGAACAGCTCCATGGTCAGGTGCGAAGAACTGCCGGCGCCGACCGAGGCGTAGTTGATCTTCCCGCCCTGCTTCTTTGCCCAGGCGACGAATTCGGGCAAGGTCCTGGCGGGGTTGCTGGCCGCAACCGCCAGCACGTTGGGTTGCGACGAGGTGAGCACGATCGGCAGCAGCTCCTTGGCAGGGTCGTAAGCCATCTTCTTGTACATGTGCGGCCCGAATGCGATCGGACCGTTGAAGCCAACGCCCAGGATGTAGCCGTCGGCCGGGGCCTTGGCAACGGCGGTCATGCCCAGCATGCCGCCAGCGCCGGCCTTGTTGTCGACCACGACCGGCTGCTTCCAGCGCTCGCGCAGCTTGTCGCCCAGCGTGCGGGCGATGAAGTCGAGCGAGCTGCCGGCTGGCGCCGGCACGACCAGCTTGACCGGCTTGGTGGGCCAGCTCTGGGCCGACGCGGCCAGGCCAAATGCGCAACCCGTCAGCAGGGCGAGAGCTTTCTTCATGTGTGTCTCCGTTCAGTGGGCGGCGCTCTTGCGCCTGGAATGGACGAATTCTGGTCGCTGGCGTTCGATACGCCAAACACCGATACGCTATGGATTTGATATCTCCTGGATATGGAGTTTTCATGACCATGGAACTGAGGCACCTGCGCTACTTCGTGGCCGTGGCCGAAACAGGCAACCTGAGCCGGGCCGCGGAAAAGTTGTTCATCGCACAGCCACCGCTGTCGGTGCAGATCCGGCAGCTCGAAGAAGAAATGGGCACTGCGCTCTTTGTGCGCCACCCCAAAGGCGTACGCCTGACGACAGCAGGCGAGTCCTTGCTGCCGGAAGCGCGGTATCTGCTCGACCGTGCGGCGCGCATGAAGGAGTCTGTGACGGGAAGCGCCAGCAGCGGCCACTTGGCTCTCGGCTTCGTGCCCTCGGCCAGCAGCACGGTGCTGCCGAAGCTCGTCCGGCATCTCAAGAAGGAGCATCCGGCGCTGCATATCGAACTGCGCGAGATGATCAGCAGCGAGCAGGCGGAGGCGGTGGCCGCGGGTCTTCTCGATGCCGGGATCGCACGCAGCAAGCCGCACCATCCGCGGCTGACGGTCGCGGCGCAGATGGCCGATCCCTTTTGCCTTGCGCTGACGCCGCAGCAAGCACGCCGTGCCGGCAACCCGGTCGAACTGCGCAGCTTCGCGGACCACGATTTCGTCGCCTTCACCCGGCACCGAGGACCAGCGTACTTCGACCAGTCGATCTACCTCTGCGCAAAGGCCGGCTTCAGCCCGCGCATCCGCTACGAAGCGAGCACGGTGCACGGCGTGCTCGACCTGGTCGGTGCCGGGCTCGGCGTGGCATTGGTGCCGTCTTCGTGCGCGTTGCTTGGAGTGGCGGGCACGAGGTTTTGCAGCCTGCGGGGACCGGCCGCCAGCGAGGTGCTTGTTTTGCTGAGGCGAAAGGCGGATCCGAATCCTCTGTTGCCTACGTTGGCAGATGCAGTGCGCGCGAACTTTGCTGACCTTCAACGCCGCATGGCAGAAATGCTGGGCTGTTGAAACGGCCGAGCAGACCGACGCTTGAGACTGCTTGTCGCCCGGACGCGCCCACGCTGCTTCTGGCTGTGTAGTAGATCCGAGGCCTTTGCTTCATCTGCAACACTCCTTCTGCCTACGCAGTTTTTAGTGTGTTGCATCGACCGGTTGAATCCGCAGCCGCGTCCCGTCACTGGATGAATCAAGCAAACGCTGCCTCGCTTCCGGCAAGAAGCGCAGACCTCACTCCTCGGCCGGCAACGACGCTGCGACATGGCGGAGCTGCGGAACGAACCCCCCGGTCGAACAGGAAGAGGCTCCCCCTCATTGAGATGAGTCCTGTCTCCTTGGCGCAGGTAGAGTCGTCTCGCTCCAACTGCAATCGCACGTCCGCACCTCGTCCGCTCTCGATCCACTCATGACCTCTATTTTGACGGTGGCAACGAAAAAGCCCCGGCCGTTTCCGGTCAGGGCAAGAGGTCGTTGGTCGACCTTGGAGAAGGGTTCCCACTGAGAGATTTCATCATGGGCCCTTTGGCGGCGCCGTTCAACGACCCCGCGCACTGGAAGCTACGCGGCAGCCCTCCGGATCGGAACTACTGCGCAGTTCGGCCGAAAATTTGACGATCCGCTGCACAAGCAAGCTCAGATATGACAAACCCGCCTCGGTGGGCTAGGGGTTGGCTTGAAGTGTTGACGCTGAAGCCCTAAACGTCAACGATCTCCGAGTCACTTGCTGCCCGGGGATCGTTTATTTTGTGCGCGACCCGTAGGTCCGCAATGGAGCAAGGGCGAACAGCCGGTATGGGCCCGAAGCGGCTGTACGCCTTCCCCAAAAGCAGCCACTCCAGCGAGACGCTCTACGACACCGACGCCTTGCCGTCAGGCAGCGTTGCGCGCATCGAAACGTACTCGCGGGGCTGTTTGGTTTGGAGAGCTTCGCGCAAGTGTTCCATTCCCTCACCATCCAATCTCAGTCCGGCGGTGTGCCCCCGCGGTATCACCTGAAGCGGTTTGCGGAAGAATTTGTTTTCGACCTCGCGCACCGTTAGACGCACGCTCGCAACTGCTCCTAGCTCGACGGAAACGAGTTCTGGCGGAGTTCCATCTACGCGGGTCAATGCAAGTTCGGTGAACACCGTGCCGAGGGGCACGTCGATATTCCCATTCGCACCGACAACAAGTCCATCATCAAGGATGCTTTCGACTAGGAAATCTGCGACCGTCATTTGTTTGACTTTTCAGGAAGGATGTCGGACGTCTGCTCGTGGCCGACTGTAGCCGAAGCACTGTCCGCGACCCGAGGCCCGAGGCCCGAAGCGGGCACTATCTGGATGCGAGATCGGTGACTCCTGCGGAGTCGATCCGGCAAAGCCACTTTACGTGCGACCAGGTACCGGTCGTGTTGGCCTCTACGACTCCTCTGGCAAAGAGCACCTCGTGGGCACCGTCGTCATACAGATTCTCTTCTTGAACTTCGACCTGTAGTCCTGGCACGAGAGCTATGAGTACCCCAGATACGTCCGCCCTGCTGTCAAACTGAGACAGCATAACGAGATCGTGTTCTATGAGTTCGTTGAAATCAACCGAGAAGCGAGGTGCCATTTTAAATGTCTGGTTCTGGCCGACCCGTGCCATTGGCCGGGCAGATGGCCCCAACGGAACGCTCAGCCGCTCGCACTCAGCCCCTCTTTCCCGCGGAAAATTGCGGTCAATGCTTCCTCGACTGTTTGCCGGCTCCAATCTCCCGGAAGAAACTCGATGTCGTACTCTCGGTGACCATCGAGCTGGGATGCCGCCGCCGTGCTTAAGGTTGCCTTGAAGCCCGTTGCATTGAGCGCAACCTCCAACCGGTCGACACGATGGACTACTTGGTCGACGACCATGACCTCGATGACGTCGGAATCGACTTCACGAGCGAGCGAGAAGCAATAGTTCTGCGCTGGGTCGTGGCAGTAGATGTATGCCATTCCATCGTAGGCATCGCTGCTTGCCGAGGTACCCACCGTGGTGCGTAGCTGCATCAATTTCGCTGGACCTGAGAATCCCTGTGGCCCCGGGTCGGGACGGAACAGTTGTGCGAGACGCTTGAACATCGACTTCCTCTGCGGTTCTGGGCGGAGCCTGCCGCTCCTCTATTTGGGCCGAATTCTGCCGTGATTTCGAACGCCCGCTTCTATGGGGACTTGTTTGTCAAGTCTTTCGATCAACATCTCAATGAACGGCGTTTCATGGTGGCACCTTCGTGTTGCTGAGCGGATGAGGCAGTGGCGGCATTGGTGACGCATCTTGATCCGAGGTCGGGGTGTGGCGAGCGTTCGAGCCAGTGCTCGGACGAACTTCTATCCGTGCAGGGTGCGCACACCTTGCACCTCATGCTGCATGCGCACGAAGCACACTGGCAAACCCCGGTTATCGGCGCGCCCCTTCTTTGGGGACGGTCACTTCTATGCAGTGACCCGCGGACGTTGCGGGCGCGTCGACCTTTGATCATGATGATGCGTTCCTTGGCCACCGTGCGTTGGAACAAGGCTGCTCGGGACTTCAGGCAGTGGCCGGCTTGAGCTGGGCTCCGGCCGGTATCTCGCCGTACTGCAGATAGCGCCACAAGGCGATCGCCAGTCTTCTCGCCAAGGCGACGATGCCTACGCGACGCACGCGCTTGCCGCCGCCAGCGAAGCGCCGGTTGAACCACTGGGTCAGGGCGCTATCGGGCTGCAGGCGCAGCCAGCTCCAGGCGAGTTCGACCAGCAACGCGCGCGCTCGCTTGTTGCCGGCCTTGCTGATGCCCTGCTCGATCTGGCTGCCGCCGCTGTCGTAGGGCGTGGGTGCCAGCCCCAGGCAGCCGGCCAGCTCGCGCCGGTTGGCGAAGCGCCGCCAGCCGAAGAGCTCCTTGGGACCAACACCCAGGCGCCCTTGGGTCCGATGGCGCGCAGCTGGGCCAGCTGCGCCACCAGCGGCTGCTTGCCATCGGCCAGTTCCTCGCGCCGCTCGGCCTCCATCGCCTTCACCTGCTGCTTGACCAACGCAAGCCGAGCGCTCTCGCGCTCGATCTCGCCGCGCAACACAGGCGGTACCTGCTCGCCATGGCGCGCCCACCAGGCGGGCCAGTCGCGTCCGCCGATGATGACGTGCGGGCGCAGGTTGTGCAGCACCAGCAGCGCGCCGATGCGGTTCATGTGGGAGGTGCGCTCCTGCGTCAGCCGGGCGAGCTCGCGGTGCGTGCGGCGCGCGTCTTCGTCCTCGGGCGTGGGCTCATGCACCACCGACCACACACGCTCGCCGCGATGATGGCGCAGCAGCATCGCCAGCAGCTTGTCGCCATCGAGCCGGTCGGTCTTGGCCCGCCTGGCGTGTCGGTTCACCTCGATGCTGGAGGAGTCGACCACGATGTTGTCCACACCCTGCTCGACCAGCCAGCGGTGCAGCCACCAGCCGTCGCGGCCTGCTTCGTAGCACGAGTGCACCTGGGCCTGCGGCGCGAGCTTGCAGCGCTCTCGGGCCTGGCCGATGCAGTGCGTAACTGCGGCCGTGTCGCCGGCGTCCACGTTGTACCGGCTCGGGCCGCGGTGGCCATCGCTCGCTGTCACCTTCCAGGACTTGTCGCCGAGCTCGAAGCTCGTGTACAGCTCGCCCTGGATCGCCGTATCCTCACGTTGTGGGACTGCTTGGGTTGTCGACATTTCCATCTCCTGCCAAGAAGTTAAGGAAATCCCGTTTTAGCCAAACGGGCCTCGCTCAGGTAGTCCCACATAGCATCTTCTGGCCGCGTGCGGTCTTCGAGACACGCACTGCTTTATCAGCTCACCACGTTGAGCTGCCCCTCATCCGAATTGACGGGAGGCGCAGGTTCTCGAAACGACCGTGTGAACCGCACACCGTTGAACGTATGCGTACAGCACTTGCAAGTAGGCGCCAAGCTTGCTGGCCCGAGATTTGGGTTCACGACTTGTAGAAGGCCAGACTCATCGACATAGAGCCCACTGAAGTACGATGACTCTCCTGTTCTGATGTAGTCCCGGCGTTCAGCATCGTTCGTTGCCACCAACCAGAAGATTGGCTCGGTGCAATCGAGCCGGCTGACGGCCTCTGAGTAAATCTCGGCCCACCGATTGCCTACCTTTGCCAGGAGGAACCTGAAGAGAGGGGTGTAGTCGCGACCGCGACGAGCCTTGCTATGCATAGGGGTTCGCATCGACTCATCGGATGCCCCTTGCTTCGAGTGCCTGTCGTCACGATAGTCACCACCGCTACGCCTGTTGGGTCGATGGGCCGTCGTGTTCTCTTTGCGAAATAGCGGTGACCTGTGCATGTCTACTGAAGGTTGCCTGGAAGCGGCCGTAGCCCGGCGGTTTGATGCCCATTGTTGGGCGCCGAGGCACGGACCGATTGTTCATGCCGCGCGGTTGGTGTGCACGCGCTTCGGGGCAAGACCGCTGAATCTTCGCAACAATGTCGCGCGGATGCCTCGAACTTCCGCTAGCGAGCGAATTTAGCCTTGCCTCCGAATGACCGCTCCTGGCTGCCGAAGGCGGCACTACATCCGCGGTGGCTTGGATCACGGTGCTTCGATCACGAATTGGGTGCTTTTCAGTTTGAAGTCAGTGGCATTTGGATAGCGCAAAGCGACCTCTCCAACTTTGCACTCTGCCCTCAGCGAACCGTCATTGGGTCGACCCGGCCTGGAGGGCGGTGCGAGTTCACATTCCATTCGCACCCGAGTACGGCCCCAACCGAGTCCGCCGTGCCGGATCTGAAGGCTCTTTCCCCTGTGCGCGACATCGAACCAGTACTCAAATCCGGGATCGCTGATGCTTGCAAGCGCGTTGTTGGTCTCGGGGGCATCCGGCGGTGCAAACCCCGTTGTCTGCTTGAAGGAGAACTGGCCGTATTGGTCAGTTTGGACCGCAAACGGTTGCGTGCAACCGGCTCGTCGTGCGCTGCTGCGGCTAAAAAGTTCTCCACAGCCAGAGACTATCGCGTTGACGATTGGTCGACCTTTGGTGGTTAGAACGCCTTGGACTTCGGCTTGTATTTCGGCGCGAGGCTCTTGGCCCAAAGATGGAAGCGACGCGGTCAGCAACGACATGAAACCGACGGTCCGCAGAAGCCTCATCTGTGTACTTTCTTCTCGCGTTGCTTGAGTGCAGGCATTCTTGCGTGTTCTGCCCGATGTCTGCTTATGGCCGATTGTTGCCCGCCGCGTGGTCAGTGCGCACGCGCTTCGCGAACGCCGTGGCAACATGCACCTCATGAGCATGCCCCTTCTGTCAAGTGCTATCGTCGCCGCCCTGCGCGACTCTTCCGACATCTCCCGATGGATATCGACGAACCATCCGGGCTCCATCATTCAAACCCCCACAAGCATGCTCGCTGGACCAAGCTACGGCATCTGTCTGGAGCATCGCGAGGCCGTGCTCTTGCTCATCGAGCACGATTGCCGAACGTCGGCCTACGCTTTGCTGAGGTCTGTCTACGAGGCCTACATGCGTGGACTTTGGGCTGAAGAGTGCGCGGACGAAACCGCGCTGGCGCAGATTGTGAGGACGAAGGAGCTTCCAACGATGGACACGGTGACGAAGCAACTCGACAAGGCGGGAGGAGATGCGACCTTTGCTCAATCAAAAGCGAAGGTCTGGAAAGCCATGTCGCACTACGCGCACGGCGGGCTTCGCCAACTCGAACGATGGGCTGGTGCCGATGGGATTGGCCCACGCCACCCTGACAGGGAAACCATCGAAGTGCTCCACCACGTCAACCTCTACGGCTTGCTTGCAGTACTGGGTATCGCTCGCTTGGCCCATGAGCCTACTGAACAACTTCAGGCTCTTCAGCAGAAGGTGTTGGCTTTCATCGCGAAGTTTGCCGACCCGACCTAGCGGTCGCTGTTGCGTCCTGCCCGTCGCGAGCGAGAAGCAAATCAATCGGCACCTCCTCAGACGCAAACGGGTTCTGGCCGAATCTAGCCGGTCGCGGCCTCGGAGCTTTGGACCCACAGCGGAAGCCCGTCGCAAAAAACTGCCGGACCAACGGACCAACGACGAACGCTCAAGGTTTACCTTCCTTGGCCGCCGGCCCGGAATGGCGACCTCTTATACCTCGAGGCTGCAGGCGAGCAAAGAATAATCCCGCGAGCGACAACAGTAGGAACAATCCCGCCATGAACGCAGGCTTTGTTTTGAAGTCGGCGAAGGCGGCCTGTTGCCTGGCCTCAGACAGAAGCGTTTGACTTCCTGACTCAACTGCCACCACCCAAGCCTCCTCGCCGAGTGTCGAAGGAGCAAACCAAACTGCAAGGCGTTTGATGGGCGCGTTCTTTAGTTGCGCGCACAGAGGTCTGACCCTTCCGCAAGAGGCCTGCTCGAAAGTACCGTCGACGCGCACAAACCTCGCTTGCGGCCACCGGGACTTTATGTACTCTGCGTCCACGATGGCCATCTGTGCCGTGTCCTTTGTCAGTTCACGGGGGAGCGTGAGCCATTGCGCGCCAAAGAAAAACGCGGCAATCAGCCCGACCGTGGAGATGACCTGCGGATAAGCGCGCGTCTGAATCATTGAGACCTGTTGGGTTTATCTAAGCTCGCACGTCGCGCAACGAACGTCTGCAATCCGGCCGCGGGCCGGTACACGCTGACCATCGCGAAGCCGTGCTCCTGGCCGAATGTAGCTGGCGCCGGGAGCACCTGTAAGGCGCCGAAGGCGGAAACTGGAGGGTCGTGACGAAAGACCGCTGTTGGCCGCAAGCCGCGCTAGCCCCAGAACCAAATCATGCCAAGGTGCGCGCTGCAGGCACGGTCGAGAAATTCGCGCAGGGCCTTGACATCAGCAAGTGCGTCCTGCGCAAGCTCTTGCTCATCACTCCCTGTCTCAGAAGCGTAGGCACGCGACCGCTCTTCCACCGTGGCCGCATCCAAGTCGCGCAATGCCGCTCGAAGCTCGGCTACCTGCGCTGCTCGAAAGGCGTGCGCATGCCCAAGCTGCACCTCGCCAAGCTCGACCGCCAGTCCAAGCATCTCTCCGCGGTATCGCCCCCCGACGTTGGGGAAGTTCGTGACACCGTCAACCTTGGCAGTAGTTCCGTTGAGGACGAAATAGAGCCCGCCCTTGGAGTACAGCGCCGTGCAGGCAACTTCGGATTCCGGCCAAGCGCATCCGAGCTCGACATCGACCTCCTTCGTCACCTCGCGCTTCGAGAACCAAGAGCCGACCTTCTCAGTCGTGGTCATCTTTGGGCGCCGACCCTCGATGAAATCGCGCGTGTGCGCAGTGTTGCCCCGTAGGTGGTCCAGCTGCTCATCGCTCACGGTGCACAAACTCAGGTCGTACCCCATCGTCTTCCTTCAAGTTGGGCGGTTGGTCTGAATGTCCGCAGTTGGCCGACTGTAGCCTTTCAAAGCTGTTTGCCCGTGCGTTATGCACCGCTGGTGTAGCTCGGCACCCACAGTCCAGCCATGCGCGCCGCCGACCACCGGCCACAGGTGGCTCTAAGCTTGATGGCGCCGCGCAGGGCTGCTTCCAGAGCGAGACCTTGATTTCGATATTTGCGAATTGATGGGAAGTTTGGTAACCTCGTCGAATGACGACCCTAAAAGCGCCTGGCAACGCAGGAGCGAAGCACACTACGGCACAACGAGTATCAGGGAGGCCCTATATTGGCACCCTAGAGTCCGCCGTCCTCGAAGCGCTCAAGAACTCTCAGCGAACAGCAAAGCGAGGGCTGCCGAGCGCGGCCCGGAAGGCCATCCAGACGGGCGCATCGCGCACCAAGGCGACCACCATCCGAGAGGTCGTGCAAGGCGTTGATCCAATGAAATTGGTTCCTCCTGGCCAGCAAAGCCACCTTTTTCTGGAGGACCTCAAGAAGCAAGGCTTGCTCACCGTTCAGACGGTTCGGATCCGACCCAAGGGCGAGCCAGATCGCCGCTTCGTTGTCGAGTATGCGGTTGACCCGCAAGAACCGACCGCCGTAATCCTTCGCGTTAGGCCTGCATCAACAGCTGAGCTCAGCGCCCAAAGCCCCGAAATGCTCACCACACAGCAAGCCGCGGATCGGCTCAATGTGAGCAGGCCATACGTGGCCCGCCTTGTTGATGATGGCACTTTCCAGGGCGTTGAGCGAACGCAATCTGGCCATCGCCGAATTCCACGGCAGGAAGTCGATCGGGTTCAAGGTGAAATGCGTGCTTCGCGTGAAGCTGCCTTCCTGGAAATGGACAGCATCACCACGAAGCAGAGGACGAGGGAGCTCAATGCCGCACGCGCCAAGTCAAAGCGTCCCTGGGTGAAGACCTCCTGATGGCGGCAGCTAAGCTGCAGCGCGCGGCCTTGGTCGCGCCGGGGCAGGTGCCGCTGGTGTACTTGGATGCAAACGTCCTAATTCCCGAATACCTGCGAAGTGTTTTCTTGGATCTTGCGCATGCGGGGCTCATTCAGGCGCACTGGGGCAAGCAAGTCCTGGTCGAGGTTCGCCGAAACCTCCTCAAGCCGAAGTTCGGGCAATCCGCCGCGAGCGTCGACAAGTTGCTTCGATTGATGGCCGACGCGTTCCCGGACGCATTGGTCCTTGGCAGCGAGACATTGGAGGCGAACTTCGCTGGCACGACTGACCCCAAAGACGCCCACGTGGCTGCCGGCGCCTTAAAGCTCAGCCAAATGATTCGCGGGGGCCAGTCAGTCGTGCTGGTAACAAGCAATATGAAGGATCTGCCACAGAAGGCATTTGCGGGGACCATGGTCCAAGTGACGAGGCCTGGAACGCTCCTCCACGATCTTCTCGCGGCGGACCCCAACGTCGCGAGGGTGCTAATCAAAATGATCGGCCGGTTCAAGGCCCCGCCCATCAGCCAGGAAGATCTGTTGGACGTCCTGTCTGCATCGAACTGCAACCAATTTGCTACCAGTCTCGCTGCGGCATGGGGCTTCACAAGAGGATGACCAGGGCGTGCTCACGCTTTTCCTTGAAAGTACAGCACCTCCTCAAGCTGAATAGGCCCCTTTGCAAGGTCGAGGCGCATCGCCGGTGTTCTGCCATCGTCACTGGCCTTACAGTAGTTGTAGAAGACTCGAAACGTTTCGAGGGTCATGGCCAGGTTTTCGGGCCGATACGCCGAGTGGCCGTGCCAGACGCGCCGGTCCTTGCTGGCAGTGATGATCGAGCGCTCGGCCATGGACAGGCGTCGGCGCGTCTGCATGAAAAACCGGTCAACCGCGTGAAGGCTAGCCTTCGAATAGAGCCGTGCCGCGTGCTCCTCGTCGTAGTCCCCAAGGTCCGTGAGCCAGCAGACCTTCTTGGCTGGCTCGCTCATGCTCGGCATCGGATGTTCGAGCCACAGGTCGTCATACTGACCCACTCGCGTCGCGCAACGCATTTCCCGCTTCATCAGTTCAACAAGCAGTTCGTCTTGGTCCAGGCCTGGATGGGTCTCCGCCTCCGCTTTCAGGCGATCTCGGGCAAGTTTGACCGCCGCTTCCTTGTCGTGGATGGTTGTTTCCTTGAGCACCGACACGTACCAGCCGTCAGCGGTTCGCTCCTTGATCCGGTCGACGAAAGCCGCCAGGAAGGCCGCCCGGATGCCACTGTCCTGGTCCATGTATACCCGCACCTTCTCGGCCCCCTGGAGCATGGCGGCAAGTAGCTGAAAGTGGCCGTGCATCGTGTACGACTCTCTGACCTGCATTCCGTGCGACGGCAGCGCCATGTCGCTGTTCTTGGATTCGGAGGCTTCGACGTCAGCCCGAGACTCAGCATCCTCGTAGGTTTCGGCAATCTCCATTGCAAGGCGATCCACCTGCGTCATCCTGCCGCCGCCATCAAGTCTTTTGGACCGAAGCCTGGCGCTGTTTGCCACCGCGGCAGCGTAGTCGCGCGCAAGCCAGACTCGCGCATACTTCCTGAAGGGCTCATAGACCCGAGATCGCCGGCGGCATTTGCTTCCCGCTCAACCTGCAGCGGATCCATGGAGGGATCGAAGTTGAGGTGGAAGCCGAAAACGTAGCCGCTTTCCAGGTCCGCACTGGCAATCGCATTGAGGACCACGTTTCGTCGATCCCTTCGACTCGACCAGTTCACGTTGTGGGCCTGGCGGTCAACCGCGATACATCTTGGGGAGGGTCATACCCTGGAGCAGGCGAAGCTCCCTGTCACCAGAAAACGCCAAGCACTGCCGGTGGATGAAGGCAATCTTCCCGTAGATCGTCTTCGGATCAAGCTCGGCCATCTCGAAGACACCGAACGCGGCGCGGCTCTGGTGGGAGAAGCACGTCTCGCTCTCTCGCCGCCCTGACCGCCATGCTGCCGGGCGATGAGGCCGAGGGAACCGTCGAGGAGATCATTCGCAAATACGAAGGCGACGATCGGCGAGCTGGGGGGAACGTCCGCATTTGGACGACTGTCGCCCTTGATGGCGCGAGCCTCCTCGGTCTACATACTGCTGGGCCTCGCATTCGTCGCGCCCGGCGTTCGAGCTGGCAGCGACTACGCTGACGCGTTGATAGCGTCCTTCAATGCTTTGCCTGCCGTGAATTTCGGCGCCTTGCTCGCCTTGATCGTCATTTGCTCGCCGGTCGATGGATTGCGGCCGGTGCGCTCGGCACGGCTCGCGACGGTGAAATTGCCAAACCCGATCAGCTGCACGGGTTCCCCGCGTGCCAGGGCCCGCGTCAGGTTTTCAAGTGCCGAGTCGAGTACGCGGCCAGCATCGGCCTTGCTGAGGCTTGTGTCCGCGGCGATCGCGGCGATGAGTTCGGTCTTGTTCAAACTGAGGTTCCTTTTGAAAACGTGATGAGCAGGGTAGCTTCATCGGAGCTCGACCCACACGAGCTCACGCGTATCCTGAAGGCAGGCAGTGACGGCGTGCCCAAGCTGCTCAGTTGGCGGGGAGGCCCTCCGTGAAAACGGTTGCCTGCCGTTCCGCAAGAGGGACTTCGGATCCTACACAAAACTTGAATTGCGAATGGGTTGCTCGTTCGATGAGCACCGCAATGAAAGCCAAGCAGAATGCGGCTCCGACGAGATGCTCACTGGGTTATCCACAGAGTCGTGCACCGGTCAAGGGGAAAACAAGGCCTTGACATTCGTGTTTTGGTGCAGTGCACAATGCCTTTCCTCATTGGTAGACTCACGTTCCGTGTGCGTTGGGCCAGTGCAGTGCAGCACGCCATGTTGGTGCGACGCCTGCTATCTTTTCCACAGCAAGATGCGAGCGGCAACTCACCTGCCGCGGGCCGTATGGGACAAGAAATCGCAAAGCTGGTGATGGTTCGGTGCTGACCCCGAGTGGGCGGGCGAGGTCCGCATCATTCAGGAGCCGCGCAGCGCTTAGCGTTGTGCACTGACCTCTGGTCCGGCAACAATCGGCCAACAGCCTTGAGGGCGACCTCTCCACGCAAGAGCGGCTTGCGCGCATCAGGGCGTGGATGGGAGACCATAGGCTGCAATGCGAGCGACCGTAGCGAGCTTGCCAGTTCTCCGGCCGCAGTGCGACGGAAGAATACGGCCGGGACCGGACCTCCGGGGCGGACCGCCCAAAGCAGGTTCTTCGGAATCTTCGGAGAGCATGCAGTTGGAAGTCCGTCGAACGGTCTGATTCGAAAGTGCGTAGCTGCCGCCGCTGATGAAATTCTTCCCTTCTGGCTGCGCTCGTCGGCGCCCGGCAATTACCTCCCCGCCAGCTCCGCCAGCCGTCTGCCGGCTTCCTCCGACCTCAGGGACGCTTCGTAAGCAGTCCGGCCTGACACCTCGTCCCATTCGCCCGCGCAAATGGCGTTGATGTGGTGCTTCATCGAGCGGACCGCCTGCGCATCGCAGCGCGCGATGTGGTCCTGGTAGATGTCGACGCGCGACTGAAGCTCACTACGCTCCACCAACTCCGTCAGGAACCCGGTTCGAAGCAGCTCCTCGCTCTCCATGGTCATCCCGGTGAGGAAGATCTTCTTGGCGGCTGAGCAGCCAAGCCGCGCGGCGAAGCGTCGCAGCCCGCCAGGGTAGTAGTGCAATCCGAACCTCGCGGCGGGCATGAACAGCCTGCAACCGCGAACACCGATGCGGAAGTCGCACGCGAGCGCCAGGTCGGTGCCCCCGCCATAGGCGCTGCCGTTGAGCGCACACAGCGTAGGAATCTCCAGTGACTCCAGCGCATCGAGCATGTCCTCGAAGGATCGATCCAGGCGCGCGCCGATCTGCCCGAGCGTGTATCCCGAACAGAACGTCTTCTCGCCTTCGCCGGTGAGAACAAGCAGCCGCACGGAGGGATTGGCCCGGATTTCATCGAGATGGCGCAGGAGGACCGCGGGGTCGTCCGGATCGATGCGGTTGTGCTGCGCGGGACGGCGCAGCGTGATGGTCGCCACCGAGTCCACGATCTCCAGCGTGGGTGCCGAGCCGATGTTCATGCGCTCGCTCCCTGCGCATGCTGCACGACGACGCCTTTGCGAGCGAGCGCTTCCAGGTCACGTTGCGCATATCCGTGTTCGCGAAGCACCTCGAACGTATGTTCCCCCAAGACGGGCGGTGCGCGGCGGATCGATCCGCCCAGGCGGCCGTCGAACGTGACCGGGCTGCCCACTTGCCGGATCGTGCCGAGCTGCGTGTGCTGCATCTCCTCCACGAGTCGCGAATGGACCACCTGCTCATCACCGAAGACGTCGGCCAGGTTGTTGATGGGCCCGGCCGGGATGTCCGCCGCGAGGAGCCGCTCGCTCCATTCGCGGCGGCTGCGCTCCTTCAACTTCGCCTCGATGATGGCCTTGAGTTCGACGCGGCGCTCCATCCGCGCGGCGTTGGTTGCGTAGCGAGGATCGTCGACCAGTTGCTGCAGCTCGAGCACGTCGCAAAGCCGCTTCCACATCTCCGCTGTCGCCGGCGCGATGTTCAGGGGGCCGTCGCCTGTTTCGAAGACACCATACGGGGCGATGACTGGGTGCGTGTTCCCGGCGAGCGCCGGCACCTCGCCGAGGCTCAGGTAGCGCTGCGCCTGGACGCTCATCAGCCCGACCAGGCCGGCAAGCAGCGAAGTTTCCACGCGCCGGCCGCGACCGGTCGTGTGCCGTTCCGCGATGGCGGCGAGCACGCCGATCGCGCACCACATGCCGGCGGTCTGGTCGCCAATGGCCACCCCCACCCGCACCGGACCGGACTCGGCGCTGCCGGTGACGCTCATCAGGCCTGAATAGCCCTGGGCGATCTGGTCGAAGCCCGGACGGCCGCTGGCCGGTCCCGTGCGGCCGAAGCCGGTCACGCTCGCGTAGATCAGGCGCGGATTCGCGGCCGCCAGCGTTTCGTAGGCGAGGCCCATCGCTTCCATGGCGCCAGCCCGGAAGTTCTCCACGACGACATCGCAGCTTCCCGCCAGCTCTCGCAACAGGTCCAGCGCCGCAGGGTCGCGGAAGTTGACGGCGATGCCGCGCTTGTTGCGGTTTCCGCTCAGGTAGTACGCACTGGTGCCGCGGTCGAATGGCCCCCACTCGCGGATCATGTCGCCGCCGGCTGGCTCGACCTTGATCACATCGGCGCCGAGGTCGCCAAGGATCATCGTGCAGAAAGGCCCGGCCAGCGCGCGGGTGAGATCCAGGACGCGCACGCCGGACAGGGGCAGGGAAATTGGGTCGGTCACGTTTTCTCCACTTGTCACATCGCGGAAGCCAGTCTATATTGCATACAACCGTAATGCAACCGTTGTGCAATTAAGGAGCCCCATGCGCAAACCCAACATCCTCTTCATCATGGCGGACCAACTGTCGGCCCCCGCCCTGCCCTTCCACGGCAACCACGCAGTGAAGGCGCCGCACCTGCAGGCGCTCGCCGAGCGGTCCGCCGTCTTCGACAACGCCTATTGCAACTTCCCGCTCTGCGCGCCGGCGCGCTTCTCGCTCCTCGCGGGCCAGTTCGCGACGCGTATCGGCGCCTTCGACAACGCCTGCGAGTTCCAGGCGGCCACGCCGACGCTGCCTTACTACCTCGCCCAGCAGGGCTACAAGACCATCCTCAGCGGCAAGATGCACTTCGTGGGGCCCGACCAGAAGCACGGCTTCGAGGAGCGGCTCACCACCGACATCTATCCCGCGGACTTCGGCTGGGTGGCGGACTGGACGGAAGGCGAATTCAGCTTCTACTCGCCGGGCCACAACCTGAGCACGGTGGATGAAAGCGGCTCCTGCTACCGAAGCCTGCAACTCGATTTCGACGAGGAGGTGGAGGCCAAGTCGATCCAGCGCCTGTACGACCTCGCACGCGATGACGAGCAGCCCTTCTTCATGTGCGTCTCGTTCACGCATCCCCACCCGCCGTACCACGTCCCGCCGGAGTACCTCGATCGGTACAAGCCGGAAGAGATCAACCTGCCCAATGTCGGCGACATGCCGATGCACGAGCGCGACAAGCTGAGCCAGTGGGTGCAGTACTCCCACGGGCTCGACAAGGAAGGAGCGACCGACGAGCAAGTCAGGCGCGCGCGGCATGCGTACTACGCGATGGTCAGCTACATCGACGACAAGGTCGGGCGCCTTCTGGAAACGCTCAAGCGCGCCGGCTTCGACGACAACACGATCGTGGTGGTCACCTCCGACCATGGCGACATGCTGGGAGAACGCGGCATGTGGTTCAAGCGGGTGTTCTTCGACTGGTCGGCCAAGGTGCCCCTGCTGGTCTTCGATCCCCGGGCACCCAAGCCGCGGCGCATTGCAGAACCGGTTTCGCACGTGGACCTGCTGCCGACCCTGGTGGACTACGCCACCGAGGGGAAGGCGCCGGCCTGGGTCGAGCCGATCGATGGCCGCAGCCTCGTGCCGCTGGTCGCCACCGGCGATGAAAGTGGCGAGGCGGAAGCCTTCGTCGAATACACCGCCGAAGGGGTGACCGGCCCCTGCTGCATGCTCCGGCGCGGCAAGTACAAGTACGTATACACGCACGGCCATCCCGACCTCCTGTTCGACATGGAGGCCGACCCGAACGAACTGGTCAACATCGCGCAGCAGCAGCCGCAGGTGGTCGCCGAGCTCAAGGCGCGCGTGCTCTCCCGCTGGGACCCCGAGGCGATCACGCAGCAGGTGCTGGCCAGCCAGGCGAGGCGCAAGTTCATCAACTCGCTGCCCGACGCCATGCAGCCGGTCTGGGATTACCAGGCCACCACCGACGACACGCGCCGCTTCGTGCGCCGCGGCAGTGCGCGGGTGATCAAGGTCAAGAAGCGCTGGCCGCCGCTGGCCGCCGCCGGGAAATGAAAGGAGCCGCAGCATGACTCAGGACAAGCTGATTGCGGACACGGATCCGCACCGCCTCGCGCGCGCCCTCAGTGGGTACAACCTGATCGGCGGCGCACTGGTCGAGGCACGATCGGGGCGCACCTTCCCGGTCGTCAACCCCGCAACCGGCCGCGAGATCGGGCATGCCGCCCACAGCGATGCGAGCGACGTGGACCGGGCGGTCGCCGCCGCGGCAAGCGCCCAGCCTGCGTGGGCCGCCACGGCCGCGCGCAAGCGAGGCACCCTCGTGGCCGAATGCGCGCGCCTCCTGGCCGACCACGTGGAAGAACTCGGCCGGCTGGTCGCACTCGAGACCGGGAAGGCCTTGCGCACCGAGAGCCGCGTGGAGGCTTCGGTCGTCGCCGACGCACTGCAGTTCTACGGCGGCCTCGGCTCGGAGCTCAAGGGGGAGAGCGTCCCATTCAGCCCCGACATGCTGACTTTCACCCAACGCGACCCGATCGGCGTCGTGGGCGTGATCATTCCGTGGAACGCGCCCATGATGCTGATGGCGCTGAAGATCGCGCCGGCCCTGGTGGCAGGCAACACGGTCGTCGTGAAATCGGCGGAAGAGGCGCCGCTGGCGGTTCTGCGCGTATGCCAGATCCTCAACCAGAAGCTTCCTCCGGGTGTGCTGAACATCGTCTCCGGCCTTGGGCCGGACTGCGGGGCACCCCTCGTCGCGCATCCGGCAGTCGGCAAGGTGACGTTCACCGGCTCGGTCGAGACCGGCCGCATCGTCGCGCGCACCGCCGGGGAGAAGCTCATCCCCGTCACGCTCGAACTGGGCGGCAAGAGCCCGATGATCGTGATGGACGATGCCGACCTCCCCAAGGCCGTCGCCGGCGCGGTCAGCGGCATGCGCTTCACCCGGCAGGGCCAGAGCTGCACCGCAGCCAGCCGCATCCTCGTGCACGAGAAGGTCCACGACGAATTCGTCGCCATGCTCAAGGCGCGCGTCGATGCGATGAAGATGGGCGACCCGCTGGACGAGGCGACGGACATCGGGACGATCATCTCGCGGCCCCAGCTCGACAAGGTCCTGAGCTACATCGAATACGGCCGCTCCGAACCCGGGTCTCAGGCGCACGAATGTTCGCAGCTGCCCGCGGACGAAGCGCTTCGGGCCGGGCTTTTCGTGCGGCCGGTCATCTTCACCGGGCTCGACAACACCTCCCGCCTCGCGCGGGAAGAGATCTTCGGCCCCGTGACCTGCGTGATCCGCTTCTCCAGCTACGAAGAGGCCCTGAGCCTGGCGAACGACAGCGACTTCGGGCTGGCAGCGACCATCTGGACGCAGGACCTGAGGACGGCGCTGGATGCCACCCGGCGACTGCATGCCGGCTTCGTGCAGGTGAATCAGAACATCGTCGTCCAGCCTGGCCTGTCCTATGGCGGCGTCAAGCAATCCGGCCTGGGGCGCGAGGCCTCGCTGGAGGCGATGCTGGACCACTTCACCCACAAGAAGACAGTGATTTTCAACATGACCTGAGCAGGCTTGCTCAAAGGAGACACCATGGCTGTGATCGGTTTCATCGGACTGGGCAACATGGGCTTTCCCATGGCATGCCGATTGAAGGAAGCAGGGCACGAGGTGCGATGCTTCGACGTGAGCGCGGGCTCCATGGAGCGCGCGCATGAGGCGGGGCTGCAGCGGCGCGCATCGGTCGACGAAGCGGTGGCCGGCGCGCAGGTCGTGATCACGATGCTGCCCAGCGGCCGCCATGTGCTGGACGTGCTCGCGGCGCGGGCGCTGCCCTTCGCCCCGGGTGCGCTGGTCATCGATTGCTCGACGATCGATGTCGCATCCTGCGCCACCTTCCACGAAAGCTTGCAGGCCAAGGGCCTGGTCACGCTCGACGCCCCGGTCTCAGGCGGCGTCGGTGGCGCCGCCGCGGGGACGCTCACCATCATGGCGGGCGGCACCGAAGCCGCCTTTGCGCGTGCGCTCGACATCCTGTGCGCGATGGGCAAGAACATCGTTCACGCCGGCGCGGCCGGCGCAGGACAGGCCGCGAAGATCTGCAACAACATGCTCGCAGGCATCTCGATGCTGGCGGTGTCCGAGGCACTGCACCTGGCCAAGCGCCTGGGCCTCGATGCCAAGAAGTTCTTCGAGATTGCCTCGACGTCTTCGGGCCAGTGCTGGGCACTCACCAGCTACGCACCCGAGCCCGGCCTGGTGCCGTCTTCCCCCGCCAATCGCGGCTACGAGGGCGGCTTCGCGTCCGAACTGATGCTCAAGGACCTGCGCCTGGCCGAGCAGGCCGCCGTCGGAAGCCACTCGCCTGCGCTCCTCGGCGCCGCGGCCGCTTCCGTCTACGCGATGCATTGCGCCGCGGGCCGGGGCCGGCTCGATTTTTCTTCCATCATCCAGATGCTCGGCGCTGCGCAGCCCGCGCATCCCTGAGCGAACCGGACAAGGAGACGAGCATGAAGATCATCCGTCGCACCTTCAACAGCGCGATCATCGCGCTGCTGTGTACCGGCACTGCGGCATTCGCGCAAAAAGACACCGGCAAGCTCATCGTGGGCTATCCGGCAGGGCAGTCCGTCGACGCGGTCGCCCGGCTGCTTGCCGAACGCCTGGGCCTGGCGATCGGCCGCACCCTGATCGTGGAAAACATGCCCGGCCAGGCCGGCAGCATCGCGCTCGAGGCGGTCGCCCGAATGCCTGCCGACGGGAGCGTCATGACCTTGTCCGCTTCCGCGGCTGTCGCCGGCAATCCGGTCCTTTACAAGAACGTGCGCTACGACAGCGTGAAGGACTTCGAGCCTGTCGGTTTGATCTATGACGCGCCGCTCGTGCTGATGGTGAACAGCAGCGTGCCGGTCAAGTCGCTGGAGGAGCTGATCGCCTACGCCAAGGAGAACCGGGGCAAGGTGAACTACTCGTCGCCGGGCAACGGCTCCGTGTCGCACCTCGCCATGTCGGAGCTCATGCGGCGCACCGGCATCGAGATGACGCACGTGCCCTATCAGGGCGCGGCCAAGTCGCTCACCGACCTGGCCGCAGGCCAGGTGCAGGTCTCGTTCGACGCCTACGCCGCGGCCCAACCCTTCCTGGCGGGCGGGAGGGTGCGCGCGATCGCCGTGAGTTCGAGCGAGCGCATTTCGGTGCTGCCTTCGATTCCGACGGTGGCGGAGAGCGGCCTGTCCGATTTCGATCTGGTGCCGTGGGTCGGGCTGCTCGCGCCCGCCGGTACGCCCAAGGCCGTCGTCGACAAGGTCAGCGAAGAGCTCGCGAAGATCGTGCGCTCGCCGGACTTCTCGCAGCGGATCATCGGCCTGGGAGCGCGGCCCCGATTCAAATCGGCTGCGGAGTTCAAGAGCTTCGTGCGGGTCGAAGTCGATCGCTGGGCCACCGTCATCAAGGGCTCCGGGGCCAGGCTGGAGTGAGGCGATGATCGCACTCGGCTGCGCCGCCCTCGCGGGCGAAACCCGGCACCGTCGTGTGCTGGAGAACGGCTTCAGCTTCCATCGAAGCGAGTGGATGCAAAGCGATCGCGGCCCGGGGCTGTCTCCGACCGTCTTCCTCGTGGAGCAACCGCCGAATGCCGTGCTGGCGCCGCACTTCCACACCCAGAACCAGTTCCAGGTGGTCAAGGAGGGCAGCGGCACCCTGGGTGCGCACGCCGTGGGCCCCGGGTCGCTTCACTATGCCGGCGCGTTCACGGGCTACGGGCCGCTGGTGGCAGGCCCTGCCGGCCTGAGCTATTTCACGATTCGTGCGGTGTACGAAACGGGCGCGAATTTCCTCCCGGCCGCACGGGACAGGCTGCCGCGCGGACCGAAACGGAATGCTCATGGGCCGGTGCACGAGCCCTTGGCGTTGGAAGCGCTTCGCGCCCTGGCATCGGCGCGCCGGGTCCCGTTGATCGCGCCGCAGGACGGCCTCGAGGCCTATGCGCTGCAGCTCCCGCCTTGGTCGCCACTCGAGCCGATCGAAGCGCGCGGCTCGGGCCAGTTCCAGCTCGTCCTTGCCGGAGCGCTCGAAACCCCGCAGCGGCGGCTGCAGGCGTGGGAAAGCCGCTTTCTTTCACCTGGTGAAGATGCAGGTGGCTGCGCCGCCGGGGCAAGCGGCGTTCACCTGCTCGTGCTGCAGATGCCGGCCATCGCGCCCGAATATTCGGGTGGCTGAAGTGCCCGCCATCTCTTGTATAACGATTGCATGACATCAGAGAAGTCCAACGCATTGCGCAAGCGCGGTCCGCAGCCGCTATCGGCCGAGCAGGTCTGCGAGCGGATCCGCGCCGCGATCCTGAGCGGGGAGCTCAAGCCGGGGTCGAAGCTCACGGAGCAGGATCTCGCGGCCGAATTCGAAGTGAGCCGCACGCCGATCCGGGAAGCCATCCGCCAGCTGGAAGTGGAGCGCCTGGTCAGCCGCACACCCTTCGTGGGCGTCACGGTGACCCAGCTCAGCCCGGAAGAAGTGATCGAGCTGCTGGACATCCGTGAAGTCCTCGAAGGACTGGTGGCCCGGCTTGCAACGGAAAACATGGACAGCTTCCACCTGCAACGATTGAAGAAATCACTGCAGCAGCTGGCCGCGAGCGCCAGGAAGAGCGACGTCGGCGCGTACCTCGATCAGGCGCTGGCGTTCCGGCGTGCGCTCGTGGAATGCTGCGGCAGTGCCACCTTGTCGGAGCATGTCATGGCGATCGAAAACCGCCTGCGTCTGACGGGCAGCCGCACCGCGCTGTTGCCGGGGCGCATGGAAGCTGCCATCGAGGAGCATGAGAAGTTGCTGGACGCGATCGTGCGCGGCGACGCCAAAGGTGCCGAACGACTCAACCGGGAGCGCATCCGGCACATCCGCGACGCGGTGGCGAAGTCGATTTCCTTCTCCATCCTGTAGCGCCCCGGCGCCGGCGTCGCGCGCCCTTGCTCAAGTCCGGTAGGAGGCCCCGCGCTCGCGCTCGAGCTTGCGCAGCAGGCCCGGCCACTCCAGCTTGCCGACTTCCATGAAGCCGCCGGGCCCCAGCATCTTGCGGCCTTGGGCGCGGGTGTGCCGGATGGTGGCGTCGGACAGCTCGTGCAGCGGCACTCCGCCGGCTTGTCCATCGATCTGGTACTGGCATGCCGTCTCCAGGCGCAGCATCCAGCAGAAGGCCTCTGCTACGCTACGGCCCACCGTCAGGGCGCCGTGGTTGCGCAGGACCAGCACACGGCCTTCGGGGCCGAGGTCACGCACGAGGCGCTCGCGCTCGTCTTCGTCGAGCGCCGTGCCCTCGTAGTCGTGGTAGCCGAGAAAGTCCAGCATGACGCAGGCCTTCTGGCTCAGGGGCCGCAGACCCATGGCCTGCATCGCGATCGCGTTGTTCGCACGGGTGTGGCTGTGCATGACGCACACCAACTCCGTCTGCGCCATATGGACGGCGCTGTGGATGATGAACCCGGCGGGGTTGAGCAGTGACGGGTCCCCCTGCACCACGCGGCCATCGAGGTCGACCTTGATCAGGGCCGATGCCGTCATCTCGTCGAACAGGGTGCCCAGCGGATTGACGAGAAAGTGATGTTCGGGCCCCGGCAGCATCACGGAGATGTGGGTCGAGGCCAGGTCCGACATGCCATGGAGATCCGTCAGCTGGTAGCAGGCGGCGAGGTCGCAGCGCAACTGCCGCTCGGCGGCATCCATGCCTTCAGGCCTGGCATGCGAAGAAAGTTGCGCGATATCGTTGTTCATTTCGTTGTCTCCTTGCTATGGGTGGGTTCGGTGCCGAGCGATCGGGACATCGCGATCCAGCGGGCGAGATCCGCCTGCACGAAAGCCTGTGTCTCGGCCGGCGGTGCGGGCTGGATGACCAGCCCCAGGTCTCCGAGGCTGGCCCGGACATCGGGAGCCGCGAGCGCCTCCGACAGGACACGGGCCAGCGTGGCGACGACCTCCGGCGGCATCCTGGCTGGCCCCATCAGGGCGAACCAATTGGAGATGGCCAGGTCGGGCATGCCCTGTTCGACGACCGTCGGCACGTCCGGCAGCGACGGGACCCGGGTGCTCGAAGTGACGGCGATCGCCTTGATCTTGCCCGATCGAACCTGCTGGACGACCAGGGGCACGGTCATCGCGGTGACACCGATCTCGCCCCGCACCAGGTCCGTCATGACCTCCGGCTGGCCTCGATAGGCCACGTGCGTGAGTTCGATCTTCTGCTGGCTCTTGAGCAACTCCATCGTGAAGAAGGGCGTCGTGCCCCCGCCGGCAGAGCCGTAGTTGACCTGGCCCGGCCGCACCTTGGCGAACTCGACCAGATCAGGCAGTGAGCGGACCGGCAATCCGTTGCTCACGATGATCGCCTGGGGGATCGTGCCGATCATCCCGATCGCGCTGAACGCGGTTTGCGGCTGCCAGGAGGGCGCTGCCGCGCCGGGCGGCGCCATGGTCGTCGGGCCGCTGGCCACGACCAGCGTGTACCCATCGGGCGCCGCACGCGCCACGGCCGAATAGCCGATGCTGCCGGCGGCACCCGCGCGGTTGTCGACGATGAAGCTCTGCTTGAAGCGCTCGGAGAGATGCTGCGCGAGCCGGCGTGCGATGACATCCACGATACCGCCGGCGGGGAACGCCGAGACGATCGTCACCGGACGCTCCGGATAGCCCGCGGCAGCCGCTGGTCCCAGCGGCATCACGCATGCAGCAAGGAACAGGGCCAGAGTGCGTACGCCTGCACGGCGGCGCGTGCATGCGGAAGTCTTGCTGATCGCTCTGCGCATCGTGATCTCCTTCGGTTGAAGGGCGCCCGTGACGCCATCACTCCTCGCTGCGGAATCCCGAGGTTTGCACCACGGGACGCCAGAAGTCGCGCTCCGCGCTCAGCGTGCGTTTCACCGCGGCGCCAGGCAGGCCCGTCGCCTCCAGACCTGCGCGCGCCATCGCGCTGCGGACCTGCGGTTGCTGCATCGCGGCCACGAAGGCACGCTCCAGGCGCTGCACCACCTCCGCAGGGGTGCCTGCAGGCACGAAGGCACTGTAGGAGGCGTTTGCATGCTCGAATGCATCGATGCCGGCCTCCCGCGCGGTCGGGACATCGGGCAGGGATGCGTTGCGGCGCGTGCCGGAGACCGCCAGGATGCGCACCTTGCCGGCACGATGGAGTTCCAGCTGGCTGGCCAGGGCGTCCGCGCTCAAGGGAACGTGCCCGCCGATCAGGTCCGCCACGAGCGGTGCGCCACCCTTGTACGCCACGGGCGTCAGCGGAACACCCACGGTCTTGGCCATGCCGAGGACGGCGAAGTGCAGTGTCCCGCCGAGGTTGGTGAGCCCCACGCTCCCCTGCGAAGGGTTGGCGCGCACCCAGCTCAGGTAGTCCTGCAATGTCTTGTACGGCCGGTCCGCACCGGCGGAAATCACCGTGGGAACCTCGGCGAGGTGGCTCACGGGGATGAAATCGCGATCGACGTCGTAGGCAAGCTGCCTGTAGGTCATCGGAAAGATGACCAGCGGCGCGTTGGAAGACAGCAGCACGGTCCTGCCATCGGGCGGGGCGCGCTTCACGTACTCGATGGAGATCCGCGTGGCGGCGCCGGGCCGGTTGTCCACGATGACCTGTTCCTCGCCGCCAAGGCGCAGCTGCTCGGCGAGCGCCCGCGCCAGCGTGTCGAGCGCACCCCCGGGCGGAAATCCGACGACGAGACGCAGCGGATGGGCGCCTCCGACCGATGCCTGCGCAGGCGCTTGCGCCTGCGCAGGGCCGGCTGCAACGGCAGCGATCCACGCGGCGGAAAGGAAAATCCGAATCACGTTCATCACCACGCCTCCTCGTTCGGCCAACGGGACACAATATTCCTGGCAGCCTCGAATACCGCCGCAGCGGCAAGAAGATCCGACTCCCGGCGCAGGCGCCCCACCAACTGCAGGCCGATCGGTAGTCCGTCGCTGCCGAAGCCGCAGGGCAGCGTGATGGCGGGGTGGCCGGTCAGGTTGAACGGCATGGTCCACGGGAACCAGTTGGACCGCACCTCGTCGAAGAGCCGTCCATCGATCTCGAGCTTGCCGAACAGGTCCTGGTCGATCGGAACGGCGGTCCGTGCCAGCGTGGGAACCACGATGAAGTCGTTGTCACGCAGCAAGTCCTGCACATGCCGGAAGAGGCGAGTGCGAGCGAAGTTCGCCTTCTGGTAGTCGACGGCGGTGTAGTCCTTCGCGAGCGCGAGCTGCTGAAGGAGGGAGGGGGTCAGCTGATCCGGCTGCTCCTCGGCCATCTTCCCGAACCGTGCTTTCCAGACCGTGTGATTGATGGTGCGCCAAAGTGGCTCGACGTCGAAGTCTGTCGACGGCCCCATCTCGGCCAACTCCGCGCCCAACTCCGCCAGGAGCTGCAGTGCGGATCCAAAGCAGGAAGCAACGTCGGACGCCATAGGCCTGCCGGGCGGCATTCCCGCGAACAGGATGCGCTTGCCCCGCAAGTCAGCCACGGAGCGCATGTCCTTGAGATAGTCTTCCGCCCGGGCGCCGGCAGACCAGGGGTCGCAGGGATGCTCGCCCGCCATGGCCTGCAGCATGAGGGCGGTGTCGGCGACCGTACGCGAGATCGGTGTGACGTAGGTGAGATTGCCGATGGCGTCCTCCGCCTGCGAATGCGGGACCAGCCCGATCGACTGCTTCAGGCCGACGACTCCGTTGCAGGCTGCCGGAATCCGGGTGGAGCCTCCACCGTCCGTTGCGATCCCGATCGGGGCAAGTCCAGTCGCCACCGCCACCGCTGCGCCGCCGCTCGATCCGCCGCTCGTGCGCTCGGGGTGCCATGCGTTGCGCGTGCGTCCGAACAAGGGTGCATCGGTCAGGCATTTGGCGCCAAACTCCGACGTGGTCGTCTTTCCGACGAGGATGGCACCGTGCTGCCGCAGCCGGGAGATGGCTGCCGCGTCCTCGGTCGGGACGTTGTCGGCGAACAGCAGCGAACCGAAGGTGGTCTTCACGCCCTTCGTATTGACCAGGTCCTTGCAGGCGTACGGAATGCCGTGGAGCAGTCCGGTGGGCTCGCCCCGCATGACTGCCCGCTCCGCAGCCTTCGCATCGCGCATGGCTTCGTCGGGGCACAACGTGATGAAGCAGTTGAGCTTCGGCTGCAGCCGTGTCGCGCGATCCAGCACGGCCCGGGTCACTTCGACGGGAGAGACTTCACGGTGCGCGATCGCTTCGCGCAGGCGTACTGCTGTCCAAAAGCAAAACTCTTCGGCCATGCACCCTTCCTCTGTCAGACACCGGCACGTCCAGCCGGCATGCGCCGAAGGGTGCCATCCGGCTGCCGCACGGTCCAATACTCGTTCACAATCCACTCATATCAGAAGCGTATGGGCATGGACCTCAAGAGCCTGCGTTACTTCGTGGCCGTGGCGGAAGCTCGCAGCGTGGGCAAGGCAGCCCAGCGGCTGCACATGGCGCAGCCACCGTTGTCCGTCCAGATCCGCAACCTGGAGGCCCAGGTAGGGACTGCGTTGTTCCTGCGCGAATCGACGGGGATGCGGCTCACCGACGCGGGGAGCGCCCTGTTCGCGCGCGCTCGCGAAGCCCTGGCCCTGGCTTGCGACGGCTACGAGGCTGCGCGCGCGATCGGCTCCGGACGACGCGGCCTGCTGGCGGTGGGCTACATGTTTTCGTTGGGTTACGCCGTCCTGCCCAAGCTCGTCCCGCTCTTACGTCGCACCCTACCCGAAGTCGAACTGCAATTCGTCGAGATGAGTGCCGCCACTTGTGAGGCCCAGATCGTCGATCACAAGGTGACCGTCGGCTTGTGCATGCCGCCGATGCAGCGAGTGGAAGTGGCCAACACCATCGTCGGCATGCAGCCGCTGCGGCTCGCCATGCCTGCACGCGCGCCGCTCGCGCGTCTCGCTTCGGTCCCCATCGAACGGCTCCAGGGCCAGAAGCTGGTCGCCCTGCCCAAGCTCAAGGAGAACGCGGACACGTCGCTGGTGGCCGCACTGCTTCGCCGGCACCAGGTGACGATGCAGGTGGTCGAACGTGTGGAGACCGTGCACGCCGCACTGGCTCTCGTGCTCGCTGGTGAGGGGTATGCCCTGGTTCCGGCATGCGCTGCGGTTGGCCGTCCTCCGGGTGTCGCCTTCCGGAAGCTGAAGGGCGTCAGCGAAGGCTTCGACGTGGCTGTCTGCCGGCGCCACGATCTGGACAGCCCCTTTGTCGAACCGTTCATCGCTGCTGCGAGGCAGGCTCTGCGATGAGGCCGCCTCCAGGCATCGCTCGGGCGCGATGTCCGACCGCGTCTGCGTGCTGGCCTACGGCATCGCCGGGCGATCGCGGAGTGCGTCTAGCCATGCGGTCCAGCGCTTCGACCGCATCGATCGGCAACTCCAGCTTCGCCGTGGCCAAGTTTTCGTGCAGATGGCCGACTGACGAGGTGCCGGGAATCAGCAGGATGTTGGGGGAGCGGCGGAGGAGCCAGGCAAGCGCTACCTGCATCGGCGTGGCGCCGAGGCGTTGGGCGACGTCGGAGAGGCCAGATGACTGAACTGGGGTGAAGCCGCCGAGTGGGAAGAACGGAACGTAGGGAATGCCATCGCGTGCCAGGTCGTCGATCAGCGTGTCGTCGTTGCGATGCACGAGGTTGTATTGGTTCTGGACGCAGACGATGCTGCAGATGCGGCGCCCCTCGGCGACCTGCGTGGGCGTCACGTTGCTCAGGCCGATATGGCGCACGAGGCCCTGGCGCTGCAGCTCGGCCAGTGCCGTCAGCGGTGCCTCGATCGACCCCTCGGCCGGGCCCTGCGCGTCGAACATGATGCGCAGGTTCACGACCTCCAGCACGTCCAGGCCGAGGTTGCGCAGGTTGTCATGAACCGCCTGTGTCAGCTCGTCGGGCGAGAACGCCGGCAGCCAGCCGCCGGTGTCGATACGCCGCGCGCCGATCTTGGTGACGATCACGAGGTCCTTCGAATAAGGCGCGAGTGCTTCGCGGATGATCTGATTGGTGACGTGTGGGCCGTAGAAGTCGCTGGTGTCGATGTGATCGACACCGCTCGCGACCGCTTCGCGCAGCACAGCCAGCGCCGCCTTGCGATCCTTGGGCGGCCCGAACACGCCGGGGCCGGCGAGTTGCATGGCGCCGTAGCCGAGCCGGTTGACGGTGCGGTCGCCGAGCGTGAACGTGATGTTGGTTTGCGTGCTGGACATGGTGGTTCTTTCCTGGAGCTGAGGAGATGAAGCGAGGTCGTGCGTGGATGAAGAGAAGTGCTGATTCGAACCCCTGAGGCCCAGTCTAGGCAGCTCGCTCCTGCTTGATAACCCACCATAATCAGCACAAGCTGTGCGGGATTCGAAACAATGAAAGTCGACCTCGGGGATCTGCATGCCTTCGTGGCGGTGGCGGGGGCGAAGGGCTTTCGCGACGGCGCACGCCTGAGCGGCGCGAGCGCGTCGGGCTTGAGCGAGGCGGTGCGCCGGCTGGAGACTCAGCTCGGCGTGCGGCTGCTTCACCGCACGACTCGCAGCGTGCGGCCTACAGAAGCGGGAGAACGTCTGCTCGAGCGGCTGGGGCCCGCGCTCACCGAGGTCGAGGCGGCGCTCGACGTGGTGAACGGCTTTCGCGACCGGCCGGCCGGCACGCTCAAGCTGAACGTGCCTATCAGCGCCGCGCGGCTCGTGCTTCCGTCAATCGTGCCGCGCTTCCTCGCCGCCTATCCCGACATCTCCCTCGAAGTGATTGCCGAGGATGGCTTCGTCGATGTGCTGGCAGTCGGCTGCGATGCCGGCATTCGCTATGACGAACGACTGGAGCAGGACATGATCGCCGTGCCGATCGGTCCACGCTTTCAGCGGTTCGCCGTCGCGGCCGCCCCAGCCTACCTCGATCGTCATGGCCGTCCGGACCATCCGCGCGACCTGCTCGGCCACACCTGCCTGCGCGGGCGTTTCGCCAGCGGGTTGATGCCTCCGTGGGAGTTCGAACGCGACGGCGAGGTGTTGCGCGTTGATGTGGCCGGGCAGCTGATCGTGCGGCTCGGCGCCTCGACCGATCTTGCAGTGGACGCAGCGATAGCCGGCGCCGGCGTGATCTACCTGTTCGAGGACTGGCTGCGGCCTCACCTCGAAAGCGGCGCGCTCGAGCCGATCCTCGAACCCTGGTGGCTACGCTTCTCCGGCCCATTCCTTTATTACCCTGGCCGCCGGCTGCTGCCAGCGCCGCTACGGGCATTTGTGGATTTCATACAAAGCACGTCCTGAGCGTCCGCTTGCCGGCGCGATCAACGCCGGCCTTGGGCCTCTTCGTGATGGCGACGCTTCCGGCTTCTACAGTCGGCCAGGACCCGTCATTCGGTGACCACGCTCAATTTGCCCGATAGCTGACCTTCGCGGCGCGCGCACAACAATCTCTGTTGGTATTGGGAGCACCCGCCTTGAAGCGCATGCACACACTGGCGTCCATGAACCATCGGTCAAGTGCAGTCGCCCTGAAGTGCCAATATCGAAGAGCGGCGACGCCCTCGGCCGGAGAGGTTCGAGGCCGCAATGTGGCCGAACCCCAAGGAGCTGATCACCGCAGCGCAAGCGGCTGCCTTTCGAAAACGCCGGCCGTCCTCACCAATTGCCACCAGCTCAGATAGGACGTTCTTTGTCTCCTTGCCAATTTTTCACGCTGGTTCTCAGGCATCGAAGTAGAGATAGAACTCCCACGGGTGCGGGCGCAACCTCACGGGATCGACCTCGTGCTTCCACTTGTATTCGAGCCAGGTTTCGATCAGGTCCGTGGTGAACACGTCTCCGCGCATCAAGAAGTCGTGATCCTTCTCCAGCGCGCGCAGTGACTCCTCGAGCGATCCAGGGACCTTCGCGATGTTCTTTGCCTCTTCAGGGGGTAGCTCGTAGATGTTCTTGTCGAGCGGCGGGCCTGGGTCGGTCTTGTTGGCGATCCCGTCGAGGCCGGCCATCAGCATTGCTGCGAACGCGAGGTAGGCATTCGCAGTCGGGTCCGGACAACGGAACTCGACGCGCCTCGCGTTCGGCGAGTCCGAATACATCGGAATACGCGCCGCGGCCGAGCGATTTCGCTGCGACATCACCAGGTTCACCGGCGCCTCGTAGCCCGGTACGAGCCGGCGGTAGGAGTTGGTGGTCGGCGCACAGAACGCCATCAGCGCGTGCGCATGCTTGAGCAGCCCGCCGATGTACCAGCGGCACAGCTCGGAGGTCAGAGCCCAACCCTTGGCGTCGTAGAAAAGATTGCGCTTGTCGTTCCACAGGCTCTGGTGGCAGTGCATGCCGCTCGCGTTGTCAGCGAAGAGCGGCTTCGGCATGAACGTGGCAACCTTGCCGTGCCGGCGCGCGATGTTCTTGACGAAGTATTTGTAGACCATCACGTTGTCGGCCATCCGCACGAGCGGCGCGAACTTCATGTCGATCTCATTCTGGCCCGCGGTCGACACCTCATGGTGGTGGATCTCGACCTGCACACCCGCGTTCATCAGTCCGAGCACGATCTCCGAGCGGATGTCCTGAAGGGTGTCGTGCGGGGGCACCGGGAAATAGCCTTCCTTGTAGCGAGGCTTGTACCCGAGGTTCCCGCCCCCAAACGCGCCTTCGTCCCGGCCCGAGTTCCAGGCGCCCTCGACCGAATCGACGTAGTAGTAGCCGCAATGCGTGTTCTGCTCGAACCGGATCGAGTCGAAGATGAAAAACTCGAGCTCTGGGCCGAAGTAGCAGGTCTGCGCGACCCCGGTGGCTTTCAGATGGCGCTCGGCCTTGCGGGCCACGAATCGCGGATCGCGCGAGTAGGGCCCCTTGAGGACCGGGTCGATCACGTTGCAGATCATCGAAAGTGTCGGGGTCTCGCACATCGGATCGATGAATACGGTGGTCGGATCCGGCTGCAGAAGCATGTCCGACTCGTGGATCTGCTGGAAACCGCGGATCGAGGAGCCGTCGAACCCGATGCCGTCATCGAACAACTCGTTGTTGAGTTCCGGCAGCCCGATCGAGAAGTGCTGCCACAGTCCAGGCAGATCGGTGAACTTGAGGTCGACGATCTGGATTCCGTGCTCCCGCACGAGGGCGATCACCTCCTTCGCATTTTTGGGCGGATTCACCCGGTAGGTGCCGGGCTCGAACTGGGCGATCTGGCGTTTTTTCTCGGTTGGCATGGTCCTCTCCACTGGTTGGGGTTACCCAGCGTCGGCGTGCTCAGTCGCGTTGCCTCAATTTGGTCGATCAACGCGTCTTCACACAGCCCCGGTCGCAAGGCGCCTCTCGACGCCGTCACAAACCGACCGACAGCAGAAGCCCTGCCGGGTCGGGCCTCGAGGCATTCGAACTGGACGGCCGTGTGGAGCCCGAGGAATCCGCCACAACTCCCGCTCACGCGGGCATCACTCTCAGGCCTGCAGGGAAGGGTCACGCTCCAGCCTCATCCCCGTGCCGGCCAACGTCATCGCGCCATCCTTGTCAACGCTGACATGCCGACCATCCGCCAGCTTGTATTCGGTGAGCCCCGTCGGCTCCCATAGCCCTTGCGTGTCGGGAACCGCGTCGAGACGGGCGAGGTGTTCATAGGCCTGGACACGGTAGGTCTGGCCATCGCTTCCGCGGGCGGTAAAAGTCTCGAGCAGGTGAAGCATCTTTTCCATGCGCGCGCTCTCCTTGCAACCGACAGAGCCGGGCGCCTTCGTGCCCAATGCGCTTGCGCGCGACCAGAAGGCGCACGTCAAAATGAGTTTGACGGGCCGCTGGGCGGTGAAGTTCCGACAGTTGTGGCTAGCCGTACTGGCAATAGCGCGAGCGCCTGTTTTCTCGGTCAGGTTCCCCCAAGCCAACTGACTCGGCTGGCGGGAGCGGCATTGGCGGTCAGACCACGAAATCTGTCAGGGTTTCTTGGCTAAATCGACCTACCCTCCACCTCCCCTTGCCCATTCCTATTAGTTTCAACGACTTATGAGGCGCGCGTTCAGAGTTCGGCTTTAATTCTGACGCGAAGGTGGACTGGCGCATCGCTGAACTTGCCCACTACGCGGATGACATCCACTGGCTCGACGCCGTAAGGGCGAGAGGCGCATACAAACTCATGCGCCGTTTCGATTCCCGAACACGTCTCGGGCTCAATCAAGCATCCGTTCAGCGTATCGAGCGCCTTGAGTTTGGTGACGATGTGGAAATGGGAACCTCATGGTTGCGGGCCCGCCTCTTGGCCGGAGAATCACAAGCCGCTTCGCTCGAACTTGCACGAAGCCATCGCGTAGGCAAGAAGCCACTGCGTAACCGAGAGGCGGCGTTGGACAATCGCCCCATGACATCGATCTCAAGTCGGCTTCTCGTCGACGCCGTGCTCAGCGTCGAGCGCATGACCTTCAAGGAACGCGAGCAACTTGCCGACGAAGTCCACGCCCGACAGCCCAACCTGTTCTTCTCGGTGCTCGTCCTTCAGCGCTATGGCGCCACCCTTGAGCAAATTGAGGTGGTTCTGAACCTGCTACTCGTCTTCTATGAGGCGATGAAGACCAGCGGCAGAGCCTGGCCGGTCATCTCCGAAGACGTCCAGGAACGTTGCCTGAAGCGCATCTCCGCACGCGTGCGCTTCATAGAGGGCCTGACGCCGCAGCAGCGAGCGCAAGCCACTTCGGACGCCATCGCGGACCATCCCGAGCAGCAGTTGCTCGCATACGTCTTCGGCAAGTTTGGGGAGCACGGCCTTCTGGGCATCGAAACCGAAACGGAAAAGATGCTGATGTTGGCAGCGCTAAACTTGGTTGAGTGCATTGCGGAGACAGCGCCGAGAACAACGGAGTGAAACCGCTGAGCTCACCGAAAGAGCGTCCCTCTCAGTCGCCCGACCGACACGCCCGCGACGGTCCCAGCGTAGCGATCGCCTCTTACGCTCGTACCCATCACACATCCTTCGCCTCCGCAACGCCGCCGTCGGCTTACCGCTTACGGCGCACACCACAAGGGTCGAACGCTCGGAGGCATAGAAGCGCGTGCCGAGGGCCACACCACGGCGCCAAGCATCAGCGCATGGCGCGATTCCGCCCTCACCCGTCACGTTCACGCCGAACGCGTCCGAAGCCGGCTACAACGCGGCGGTCACAATGATCTCGACCCGCAGGTCCGGCGCCGCGAGCTTGGCCTCGCAGGTCGCACGGGTGGGCATCGCATCGGCAGGTATCCATGCCGCCCAGGCCGCGTTCAGGCCGGTGAAATCGCGCTCGATGTCCTGCAGCCAGATTTGGACCGACAGCAGGCGCGACTTGTTCGTGCCGACGCTCGCGAGGTAGCCGTCGATCTTGGCGAGGATGTCGGCGGTCTGCGCCTGTGCGTCGCCGCTGCGATCGGTCGCGGTGACCCCGGCGACGTAGACCACCGAGTTGTGCACGACGATGCGGGAAAGGCGTGCGTTGGAGTCGTAGCGCTGGATGTCGCTCATGATGAACTTCCTTCTTGGAGTGGTTGAAACGATGCAGCCGCTCGACGCGCGAAGCGGTCGACGGCGAAGGGTTCGATGGGCAGCGTGCTGCGGCCTTCCGTCACGAGCTCGGCGACGATCTGCCCGCCGATCGGCCCGAGCTCGAAGCCGTGTGCGGAGAAGCCGAAGGCATGGACGAGGTTCGGTGCCGCGCGGCTCGGGCCGATCACGGGGATGCCGTCGGGCATGAAGGCCTCGACGCCGGCCCAGGCGCGGTTGACGCCAAGCGGCTTCAGGTGCGGGAACAGGGCGGTCACCGTGCGCGCGCTGCTCGCCAGCTTGGGCATGTCGACGATGCCGTGGCGCGCGTCGAGATCGGCGGCGCAGCGCAGACCACCGCCGATCAGCACGGTGCCGTTCGCGAATTGCTTGAAGGACAGCGGCCGGCCGGTCGCGCCGAGCACCGGGGTGACGAAGGGCGGCGCGCGATGGGTGATCATGAGCATCAGCCCGCCCGCTTCGAGCGGCACCGCATCGCCGGCCTGCGCGGCGAGCGCGCCGGCCCAGGCGCCCGCGGTGTTGACCAGATGGGTGGCGTCGAAGCTGCCACGCGTGGTCGCCACGTGCCAGCGACCGGCACGATGGTCGATGCGTTCGACCCGCGTCTCTTCGTGCACTTCGGCCCCTGCGCGCTGGGCTGCGAGGCGGAATGCGGTGACGGCGCGGTACGGCAGGGCATGGCCGTCGTCGCGAACCCAGATGCCTCCGACGACGTGCGGCGCAATGGCGGGCACGAGTTCGCGGACCTGCTGCGCGTCGACGAGTTCTTCATGATCGAAGCCGAGCGACTGGAGATGCGCGACGGTGTCGCGCAGCATCTGCAGCTCATCGTCGGTTTCGGCAATCTTCAACTGTCCGCTGGGCGCGAAACCCGCGTCGTCGCCGACGAGCTCTGCCATGTGGTGCCACAGCGTGCGCGACGCCAGTGCAAGCGGGATCTCGGCGACGTGGCGGCCCAGCGTGCGCACGCCGCCCGCGTTCACGCCGGACGCATGGCGGCCGCAGAATTCGGCCTCCAGCACGATGACCTCGAGTCCGCGCCGCGCGAGGTGCAGCGCGCTCGACAGGCCGTGCAGGCCGCCGCCGACGACGATCGCATCCGCCGATCGCTTCATGCCACGCTTCGATCCGCGCCGGCGAGCTCGCCCAGCGAGATCGGCTTGATGGGCGGTCGGATTCGGTAGTAGCCCACGTCGGCCGGGGTCACTCCGCGCGCGTCCGCGATCAGCTCGGTCACGGTCAGGCCGCATTGGCGCCCCTGGCACGGGCCCATGCCGCAACGCCCGAAGGCTTTCGCCTGGTTCGGTCCATGGCAGCCGAGCTCCACGAAATGCCGGATGTCGCCGGCAGCGACTTCCTCGCAGCGGCACACGATCACGTCGTCGGCCGGAATGCGATTGGCCTTCTTGGGCCGGTACAGGGCATCGAGAAAGGGACGGATGCGCAGCTGGTCGCGCAACGCCGAACGAAGCGGTCCAGCGAGCCCGTCGCGCTCGCCGAGCGTGATTCGGCCGAGCGCGTGCATCGCACCGAGCGCCGCGAGCTCGCCCTGCAGCGCCGCTGCCAGCGCGCCGCCGATGCCAAGACCATCGCCGGCAACATGGATGCCGGGCACGTCCAGCGCGCCCCAGGCGTCCGCCTCGGGCTGCCAGCAGAGCTGCGCATCGTCCCATTTGTGTTTGGCCCGTAGCGACCAAGTGAACTGCGTGTTCGGCACGACGCCGTGGTGCAGGAGCAGCGTCGAGGTCTCGACGCGATGGTCCTTGCCGCCAACCGTGAAGCGCAGCGCCTCGACCCCCTCCTGGCCATCCGCGGCGAGGTTCTCAGCACCGGTATGGAATGGCACACCGGCGCGCTTGAGCACGCGCATGAGCGACAGACCCTTCTTCAGATAACGCCAGCCGGCAAGCGCGCCGCCGAGGTGCGGGAGCGCGCGGCGGTAGTCCTCGATCGATGTCGTGTCGACCAGTGCGCGGATGGGCACGCCGGCGCGCACGTACTGCCAGCCGAGCAGGTAGAGGAGCGGTCCGCAGCCCGCCAGCACGACGGGCTCGACCGGCACCACATCGGCGCTCTTCAGGAGGATCTGCGCGGCACCTGCGGTGAGCACGCCCGGCAGCGTCCAGCCCCGGATCGGGAACGGACGCTCCATGGCGCCCGAGCAGAGCACGACGCGTTCGGCCTGCAGCGTCGAGGTCACGCCGTCGCGCAGGTAGTGCACCGCACCTTCGGGTGTCACCTGCCAGACGGCTGCGTTGGTGAGGTGCCGGGCGCCGCTTGCGGCGAAGGCTTCGGCGAGCGTGCGGCCAGCGGCGTAGTCCGGCCCGAGCAGGTCGACCCGGCGTGCCGGCGCGTCGGTGATGGCGCGGTAGATCTGGCCGCCCACAGCGCGTTGCTCGTCGAGCACCACGACATGGGCGCCGAGCCGCGCGGCGACGATGGCAGCCGACATGCCGGCCGGGCCGGCGCCGACGATGGCGATATCGCAACGCTCACTCGACATGCGCGGCCTCCTCGGAAACGGCGGCCCCGCCGCAATCCAAGGAACGCAGCCCCGCCTGCGTTCTCACCTGCATGCCCTCGGTCACCGCGACGAGGCAGCTCTGCCGGTTCGGCTGCCCGTCGATCTCGACGAGGCAATCGAAGCACGCGCCCATCATGCAATAGGGCGCGCGCGGCGCGCCGCTCACGGGCGTGGTGCGAAAGGTCGAGACGCCGTTGGCAAGCAAGGCCGCCGCCACGCTGCAGCCGACCGGCGCCCGCATGGCGCGGCCATCGAAGTAGAGGCCGACTGTGGGCTCGCCGCGCGGCGAAGCGTCGATCGGAAACAGGGGGCGAAAGCGGACGTTAATGGGCATGGTGGAAGGTTTCGTTGCCGTTGAGGAAGCGGTCGCCGCCGAAGGACTCGATGCCGGCCGGGACGCCGTGCCCGGCACTGCCGGCGATCCATGGCGCGATCGAGAAGACGTGGTTGGCAGCCAGGGTCACGCCGCTGTGGCAGGTCACGACAAAGGCGCCCGGGCATTGCGTCGATGCCTGGTAGATGGGGAAGCCGTCGGGCGTCATCACGCGCAACGCGCCCCATGCGCGCACGAGGCGCAGGCTCCGCAGCGCCGGAAAACTGCGCACCCCGCGGCGCGCGATGGTGCTGAGCACGTCGACGGTCGTACCGTCGTCGAGCCCGACGTCCTCCAGCGAGTCGCCGAGCTGGACCGTGCCTTCGTCCGTCTGGCGCACGTAGGTGGTCGGATGGTCGAGGAACCTGGCGACGCGCTCGCCGACCAGCACCTGGCCCCGGTTGGGCCGCACCGGGGCGTGCAGGCCGACCTGCGGCGCCAGCTCGCGGTTGCCGAGGCCGGCCGCGAGCACCACGCGCGGCGCGCGCCATGTGGTTGCGCCCGCCTCGAGCTCGAAGCCGCTCGCCCGCGGGGTGATGCGCGTCGCGCGGCTGCCGTGCGCGAAATGCACGCCGCGATGCCGGCAGGCCGCGTGCAGCGCGCGCAGCAGCTTCAGCGGATTGGCGTGGCCGTCCATCGGCGTGTAGCTCGCGCCCGCGACTTCGGGCCCGATGCCCGGCAGCCGCGTCCTGAGCGACGCGTGGTCGAGCATCTCGAAGGCGTAGTCGCCATCGAGTGCATCGCGGATGCTGCGCAGCCGCTCTTCACGGCTTTGCAGCTCATCGTCGGAAAAGCAGAAGTGAAAGCCGCCGGGCTGGCGCAGCTGCACGTCGACGCCGCCGTCGTCGGCCAGCGCGCGGGCGAGCTGCGGCCATTGCGCGGCGGACGTCATCGTCCAGCGCGCGTACGGCGCCATGCCGACGCCCTTGCCCTGGACCCATACGAGTCCGAAGTTGCCGCGCGACGCGCGGAACGCATCGTCGCCCTCGTCGAGGACGGTGACGCGAATGCCGTTGCGTGCCGCGCCGTAGGCCAGCGCAGTGCCGACCAGGCCGCCGCCGACGACGATCAAATCACTTGTGTTCATGGAGTGCAGAAAAAAAGGGAAGCGCCCGGATGCGGGCAAACCGCGCTCAGCCCTTGCCGATCAGCACGCGATCGAGGCCGACGAGCCGGTCGAGCAGCACCATCAGCACAACCGTGCCGGCGATGAGCACGGTCGACACCGATGCGACCAGCGGGTCGATGGTCTGGGCGATCTGGTTGTACATGGCGACCGGCAGCGTCGTGGTGCCGGGCGTGGCGACGAAGACCGTCATGGTGAGTTCGTCGAAGCTCTGGATGAAGGCGAGCATCCAGCCGCCAACCACGCCAGGGAGGATCAGCGGCAGCACGATGCGACGAAACGCGGTCATGCGGCTCGCGCCGAGCGAGAGCGCCGCCTTCTCGGCATCGCGGTCGAGGCCCGTGGCCGAGGCCAGCACCAGCCGCAGCGCGTACGGCATCACCACGACGACGTGTGTCAGCGAGAGCCACACGAACGAGCCCGACACGCCGATGGTGGTGAAGAAGCGCAGGAAGGCCACGCCCAGCACGACGTGCGGGATCATCAGCGGCGACATGAAGAAGGCCGCGATCGCGCCGCGCCCGGCAAAACGGTAGCGCACGAGCGCGAGCGCCGCCGGCACCGCCAGCACCACGGCGACGGTCGCGCTCGCGAGGCCGAGCCAGAGCGACAGCCAGAACGCGTTGACCAGTTCGGTGGCACCGCCGATGGCGCGGAACCAGCGCAGCGAGAAGCCTTCGGTCGGCAGCGAGATGTAGCCCTTGCCGGTGAACGAGACGAGCACCACCACCACCAGCGGTGCCAGGATGAAGGCGATGAAGATCGTGTGATAGACGAGAGAGAGCAGTCCGTTCTTGCGCATGTCGTGCTCCTTCTCAGCCTTCGAAGACCTGCGCGTAGCGCCGCTCGAGCCAGCGGTTGAAGCCGGCGATGACGATGACGTTGGCGATCAGCAGCAGGATCGCGATCGACGCGCCCAGCGGCCAGTTCAGGGTGCTGAGGAACTCGTCGTACGCGGCAGTCGCGACCACCTTGAGCCGGCGCCCGCCGAGGATGGCCGGCGTCGCGAAGGCCGACGCCGCGAGCGCGAACACGATGATCGCGCCCGACAGGATGCCCGGCACGATTTGCGGCAGGATGATGCGCCGGAACACCGTGAAAGGCGCAGCACCGAAGGAGAGCCCCGCATTCTCGACCTGCGGATCGAGCTTCTGCAGCGAGGCCCATACCGAGATCACCATGAACGGCATCAGCACATGCGTGAGCGCGATGACCACCCCCGTCATCGTGAACAGCAGCCGCACCGGTTCGTCCGTCAGGCCGAGCGCCTGCAGGCCCGCGTTGATGAGCCCGTTGTTGCCCATGAGGATGGCCCAGCCCAGCGTGCGAACCACGACCGAGACCAGCAGCGGGCCGAGGATGACGACCAGGAAGATGCCCCGCCACGGCGCCTTCATGCGCGACAGGATGATCGTTTCCGGCACGCCGAACAGCACCGACAGCAGCGTGACCGCCAGCGCCAGGCCAGCCGTGCGCAGGAAGATCTCGTAGTAGTACGGGTCCGAGAAGACCTCGAGGTAGTTGCGCGCGGTGAAGTCCGGCAGCACGCCGCGCGTGCCGTCGAACGAGTGCAACGACAGCACCGCGGTGAGCGCGAGCGGAATCACCAGCAGCCCGAGGAACAGCAGCAGCGCGGGTGCGCTCAGGAGCCAGGGCGCGGAGCCGGCGCGCGGCTCGACCGACTTCGACGGCGACGCGGCCCGGGCCGGCGCGCCAGGCACGAGAGCGGTGGCGGCCTCAGCCATGCGCGGCCTCCGTGTCGAGCAGGCGCAGGTCGTCGTCCAGCCAATGCACGGCGACCGCCTCGCCTTCGGCCGGCGGCACCGAGCCGATGTTGGGGTGACTCACGCGCATGGGCCCGAGCGCGCTGTCGACCTCGACCAGCCAGTGGTTGCCGAGGAACAGGCGCGTGCGGATCGTGGCCGGGATGCCGTGCGCGGCCGAGGCCGGCGCGAGCCGCACCTTCTCGGGCCGCACGTAGACGTTGACCTCGCGCGCGAGCGGCTTCTCCTGGTGCGGCACGTGCAGCAGCGAATCGCCGACGCGCACCTCGCAGCAGCGCGCATTGCGCGCTTCGACCACGCCCTTGAGCACATTCGTCTTGCCAAGGAAGGACGATGCGAACGCCGATTCGGGCCGCTCGTACGCCTCGTACGGCGTGGCGAGCTGCACGATGCGTCCGCCATGCATGACGGCGATGCGATCGCTCATCGTCATGGCCTCGACCTGGTCGTGCGTGACCAGGATCGTGGTGATGCCGAGATGGCGCTGGATGCTGCGCAACTCGACGTGCATGTCCTCGCGAAGCTTTGCGTCGAGGTTCGACATGGGTTCGTCCAGCAGCAGCACCGCGGGTCGCACCGCCAGCGCACGCGCGATGGCGACCCGCTGCCGCTGCCCGCCAGAGAGTTCCTTCGGGTAACGCTTGCCGAGGCCCGGCAGCCGCACGAGCTCGAGCGTCTCGTCGACGCGTTTGAGCTTTTCCGCGCGCGGGATGCCGCGCATCTCAAGGCCGAAGCCGATGTTCTCGGCCACGGTCATGTGCGGGAAGAGCGCGTAGCTCTGGAACACCACGCCCATGCCGCGCTTCTCCGGCCGCATGCCCGTGATGTCGGCGCCGTCGAGGCGGATGCGCCCGCGCGTCGGCTCGACGAAGCCCGCGACCATCTGCAGGGTGGTGGTCTTGCCGCAGCCCGAAGGGCCGAGCAGCGAGATGAACTCGCCACGCTCAACCTCGAGGCTCAGGCTCTCCACCGCGCGGAAGTCGCCGAAAGCCTTGCCGAGTTGATCGAGTTGAAGGAAGGTCATGAAGGGGGCCCGGGTTCAGGAGCGGCGTTGCGAGCTCAGCGTTCGACGGTGCGGTTCCAGCGGTTGGTCCACTCGGCGCGCTTCTCGTTGACGACGGTCCAGTCGGTGGGCAGCAGCTTGTCGATCTGCTCCTTGCCGTAAGGCACCTTGGCGGCGACGGCCGGCTCGAGCTTGGCCTTGCTGTTGGCCGGGCCCCAGCCCTGCGTGTCAGCGAGGATGGCCTGCACCTCGGGCGTCAGGAGGTACTGGACAAAGGCCTGGGAGAGCGCCGGGGCGCTGTTCTGCGCCACCGGGCAGGCGGCCGTCAGCAAGGCCGGCGCGCCTTCCTTCGGAACGACGAACTGCACCGGGAAGCCCGTGTCCTTCAGCGCCTGCACCCGGCCGCTGCCCCACACCGCCAACATGATGTCGTTGTTCTGGAACAGCTCGGTCATCTTGCCCGGCGACGGCTCCCACGCCAGCACGTTGGGGCCGACTTCGCGCGTCATCGCGGTGAATCCGGGGTCGATGTTCTTGTCGCCGCCCTTGCGCAGCTTGGCGAAGGTCAGCAGCGTCTGCAGGCCGTAGGTATTGCTGATCGGCGGGATCGCGACCTTCTGCTTGAAGCGCTTGTCGGTCAGCACCTCCCATGAATCCGGCGCGGGCAGGTTCGCCTTCTTGAAGGCTTCGGTGTTGTAGGCGATGCCGGTGGCGACGATGCCGATGCCAACCGCGCTGTCGGTCATGCGCGCGACCGGGTACAGGTCCTTCAGCACCGCCGGGTTGCCCAGCTTGTCGCAGAAGCCGAATTGCACCGCCTGGTACATCGGGCCGTCGTCGAGCAGCACGACGTTGAGTTCCTGCTTGCCCTTTTGCGCCTGCAGCTTGGCCAGCGTGTCGGTCGAGTTGCCCGGCACGTAGACGATCTTGGCATTGTGCTTGGCTTCGAACGCGGGGATCAGCCTCTCCTTGAAGGCCTTCTCGGTCGACCCGCCGTAGGAGCCGACATACAGCGTGGTGGGATCGGCCGACGCGCTGGTCGCTGCGGTCAGGGCGCCGAGTGCCAGCGCTGCGGAGACAGCCGCATTCACGGCCGCGGAAACGGGTCGAAGCATCATGGGATTTCCTTTGTTGCGCACCAAGAAGTCGGGGTTTTCCCCATCATGATGCGTTTTGCTTATGGCGCACCAGGATGGAATCTGCGGTTGGTTTCACTCGCAGCTCGGAGATTAGTCATTCGATCTCCAACTGAACAATCGTTTTTTTTCGGAAACCCATAACATTGGCGTATGGAGTTGCTCATATGAAGATTCGTCAGTTGGAAGCCTTTCGCGCCGTGATGCAGTGGCAAACCGTGACACGTGCGGCCGAGTCCCTGCACGTGTCACAGCCCGCCGTCACGCGGCTCATCGCGGACCTGGAGGAAAGCGTCGGGTTCGCGCTCTTCCTGCGCGTGCGAGGGCGCCTGCAACCCACGGCGGAAGCAGAGGCGCTGAACGAGGAGGTCGAGCGGTCTTTGCTCGGCATGGAACGCATCGCGCGAACCGCCGACGAGATACGTTCGCTGCAGCGTGGCGCGCTGCGCATCGCTGCAGCCCCGGCGCTGGCGCTGTCGTTCCTGCCGCGCGCCATCGCGACGTTCCTACGCGAGCACAGCGACATCCGCATATCGCTCGCCAACCATTCGTCACGGACCGTGGTCGACTTGGTGGTGGGCGAGCGCTGCGACGTCGGCTTCGTCGTCCTGCCGATGAGCCACTCCAGCACACACGGCGAGCAGCTGATCGCGACCCGGATGGTCTGCGTGATGCGGAGCGATCACCGGCTCGCGAGGAAAAAGGTGATCCGCCCCGCGGACCTGGCCGGCGAGCACTTCGTCTCGCATCCGCATGCGATCGAATCGCGGCTGCACATCGACGCGCTCTTCGCGTCCTACGGCATCGAGCGCGAGCTACAGGTAGAGACGCAGGTGTCGGCCGGCATTTGCGCCATGGTGGCTGCCGGCCTCGGCGTGTCGCTGGTCGACCCGATCACCGCGCTGGAGCACCGCGGCAGGGGCCTGACCTTCCTGCCGTTCGAGCCAGTCATGGTCACGGAGTTCTCCGTGCTGACGCCGGCGCGACGCACCTCATCGATGTTGGTGAGCGCCTTCGTCGATCATGTCCGGAGGTTTGCGGTGCAAGAGTTGGATCCGAAGTTCGTGAGCACCTAGTTCAGCAGGCACCGCCGCAGACTTTGCGTCAGCGCTGCATGCCTTACGGGTCGGCCTGCTGTCCTCACGATTGCGATTCCGACATCTGGTTTCGCGGATCACAGACACCCCGACTGCCTTCTTTCCCGCCTCCGCGTCAGGGATGCGCAAGGCGGCCACGGGCCGTCCCGAAGGGATGAGCGCCACAGCGCGAACCTGGAACAGCCCGACCGGCGAAGCCGGTGAAGTCCAACTTCCGTCGGGCGGCCGTCGCCTCGCGAGATCGCCACAAGGCGTCGGGCGTCACGCGCAGATGTGCTTCCTCGGGCACATCAGCCCAGCCCGCGCAGCACGCCGGGATCGCAGCTTCTTCGCCACGTCGAAGGCATCGGCCGCAGCGAATTCGTCCGCGGAGGGTTCGCCTCCGTCCGGGAAGCCCAACGTCGCCAAGCCGTCGCGCTTGAGCAATGCTTCGGCGGCTTGCATCGGGGTGACTCCCGCCTTCGCGAAGACAGCCTGCGCTGCGGCGAGGCCTCGGGCAATGTCGCCGGGGCTGGCGCCTGGCACGTTCAAGATCATCGGCATGGCGGCCGAACTCCAGAACAGCGAAAGCTCGGCCGGTGGCTGCTTCGGCCGCGCCCGCTCTGGCTTGGGCTTCAGCTCCCGCGGCCGCAGCGGTTCGGGTCGCCACCAGTCGATCGGCAGGTCTCGTCGTTGGCCGCGTGGACCGCGTGGAGATCGCGATGCAATGGCGAGCCTTCGCCCTAGCCCCCTTTGAAGCTGGCGAGCTGGCCAACGATTGTTGGCACGCTTGCGGACGCGCGAAAGCGCGACTACGGCTTCTCCGCAGCAGCAGTGAACGGCTGGACCTGGGCGCGATTCGACGCTAGCGCTGGCGAGTCCATGACCGGCATCATTTCGGAAGTGCTTCGCTTCCTTGAGCATCTTGTCGCCAAGGGGTACCTGCGCTTCTCAGGCGACAAGTACTTCGTCGTGCGGGATTCGTTGCCACCGCGCGGCGGCTGAACCTGTCCAGAGGCTTCACTGCCTGCGGGGCCCGTCTTGGCGATAGTTTCTGCCGCCAAAAAACCCATATAAATCATTGCCTTATCCGTCATTTTTCTTTAGCATACAAATTTGTATCTTAAAGGAATTTCATGGCTGAGTGGGGCTTCTACGGGCGGACCGAGCCGTTGGCGGAGCTTCGGCGCGTTGTTGAGGCCGAGCGCTGGTACTTCTGCCGCATCGAGGGACGCCGTCGGATAGGCAAGACAACGCTGCTGGGCCAGCTTGCAAAGGGCGAGGCTAGCCTGGGGGCGAACCTCGTGTACATGCAAGTGCCCGATTCCGACGAGCGCGATGTCGCAACCACGTTCGCTCGAAGCCTTGGCGAATGCGAGCGCGACGATGCACGGGCGCTTGCGGCAAACGTGACGGATTTTGCGTCAATGGCCGGTGCCATCGGCCAGATCTGCGATGCGGGCATGGTTGTCGTGCTGGATGAGTTCCAGTACTTCACGCGCGCCAAGCTTCATGCGTTCAATTCGTTCCTTCAAGCGCAGGTGGACCGGCTGCGCAACGCTGGTCTGCGCCGCGGCGGGCTGTTCGTGCTGGGCTCTCTTCAGTCCGAGATGAATGCCCTCCTGGACGACAAGGCAGCACCCCTGTATGGGCGCATAACGGCACAAATCCGGCTGGACCACTGGGACTTCCAGGACCTGATGGCGGTGTTCCGTAGCCAAGGTGTTGAGGAACCGCAGCGATGGCTCACGCTCTGGACCTTCTTCGAAGGGGTCCCAAAGTTCTATCACGATGCATTCGAGCAGGACCTGTTCGCGGCACCCGCGGCGGACCTCGCTCGAGAGCTGCTGACCCGAATGTTCGTGCGCGGCTCCAGCCCGTTGTCTGAAGAGGCCGACACGTGGTTCCTGCGCGAACTGCGCGGCCGAGCCGTTTCCATATTGCACTACCTGGCCGACCACGCAGGTTGCAGCAATGGGGACCTGGTCGCGGCGTTGAACGACCCTCACGACAAGACGCCGCTAGGCACGCACATCAGCCGGCTCGTCAACGACTACCGCATGGTGGACAAGCTCCATCCTGTGTTCTCGGACAGCAAGAGCCGAAATGCGCGCTACTACCTCGCCGACAATTTCCTGCAGGCGTGGCTTGCAGTGGCGAAGCCCGCTCGTGAAGCCGCGCGGCTCAAACCGTTGGACAAAGCACTGGCGCCGGCTCTGCGCCGGCTTGAGGTTCTCGAGGGCTTCTCCTTCGAAAAGCTGGTGCGCGGCCTGCATACCGAGATGTCTCGCAAAGGCCTCGGCGACTTCGAGCTGTCTGAGCTCAGGCTCGGTTACTGGAATAGGCCTCGGGACGTGGCCCGTAGCATCGAGATAGACCTTGTCGCGCTGGATGAGGCCAGCAAGCGTATTCGCTTCGGCTCCTGTAAGCGCACCGCTGGCGCGCACGACAACGCGGCCCTCGAGGCCTTCGACCAGCATGTCGCGGGATTCATGGCTGCACGCGAGCACAAACACCTGAGCAACTGGACGCAGGAGAGAGTCGTCTTCTCGCCCGAGTTCACCTCTGAGCAGCGTGCCGCCCTCGTTAGTCGAGGGTATGGATGCAAAGACCTGCATGACTACGCCGCTTTCGTCTGAGAGCCCTGGTGCTCGAAAGTCGCCCGCGCCTCAAACTCGACTCCTGCGCGGCGGGCCGGCCGGGACTGGCTGCATTCGGCCAAGCGGACCTACGTCACGGCGGTCCAGTTTCGCGTTGAGCGGTGATTGGGACCGGTCGATCGCCGGCTACAGTCGGCCAGCAAAGACGTCGCAAACCGTGCCGCGCCCAACGACAATCCGGTGCTGCCTATGAAGACCACTTCTTATGGGGTGCTCATCCTGAACGAGCTGGGTCAGCTCCTGCTGGCGCACGCCACCGGGCAGAAGCACTGGGACATCCCAAAGGGTGGCGCGGAAGAAGGCGAGTCTCCGCGCGAGGCGGCCATCCGCGAAGTCCGGGAAGAAACGGGTATCGAACTGATTGCGGATTCGATGGAGGAGCTTGGGCGCATGCTTTACCTCTCCCGAAAGGACCTACACCTTTTCCGTGTCGTCCTGCACACGCGCAACTGCGACATCGCGGCATGCAAATGCACGAGCTTCTTCCCTCACCACGCGTCAGGCGTGATGACCCCCGAAGTGGACCAGTTTAGGTGGGTGGACATTGCGGATGTACCGGCGCTTGCTGCAAAGTCGATGACTGCGCTGCTTCGGTCGCTGCCGGGCTTCGAAGCGATGCCGCCGGTCGAAGGCTAGGAACGCAACAAGATGCCAAAGCGCGCGAGCAAACGGACTAGCTTCGAAGCTGAGAGCGAGCGAGAGCCGCTCACGCGACGCATGCAGAGGCAACTTAGGCGCCTTGCTCTTGAGCGTGCACCTGTTGCAATCGAGAAGTCGGAAGGCGTAGAGAGTGAAGAAGACCGCTTTTACGCTGCCGGGTGCGGCTGTCGCAGCCTTCAATCTTGAGCGCTACGACTTGGCAGAACAGCTCGCCCGGAGCTTGCTTGACCTTGCGACTTCCTTTGAGCGGAACTGGAACCACGGCAATGCCATTCATTTTGCGCACACCGTCCTGGGCCTCCTTGCGGTGCGACAGGACGAACTGCTGCTTGGTATACAGGAGCTCAAAGCGTCCGGCGAAACCAGCGGGTCGCCTCAACTCGGTTCGTTCGGGCCAAGCATGCAGCTCGCAAAAGAGCTGCTGAAGCACGGAGAGTTCGGGTCAGTTCTTAGCTATTTTCAACAGTGCAGAGTCTTCTGGAAGATGGGTGGCGCGTGGTTGGACATTTGGGAGCGAAAGGTCCGAGCAGGCTCCGTGCCCAACTTTGTCATGCACAGCTACCGATAGCCGGCAGAATCCGGCCCAAGAGCGGACGAAGTTGGCCAGAAGCTATCGACACGAACACACAGCACCCAACGTCATGCTTCAAAACACAGTGGCGCACAAACAGGCGGGATGGAAGCGCCCCCGAAGGCTCTCAGTTCTTGCAAGTTCCGCGGCGAGGCAGCATCAGCTCGCAGCAGCGCTGGGCAACGCGCGCCCCGAGAAGAACGCCGAAAGATTGTCCAGCACCCTTCGGCCCATGGCTTCCCGGGTCTGCACCGTCGAACTCGCGATGTGCGGTGCGAGCACCACGTTGTCGAGCGTGAGGAGGTCGACCGGCACACGCGGCTCGTCCTCGAAAACGTCGAGGGCGGCGCCGGCGATCTGCTTTCCCTTCAATGCGTCGACAAGGGCCGCTTCGTCGACCACCGTACCCCTGGCCACGTTCACCAGATAGCCTTTGGCGCCCAGTGCATCGAGCACCGCGGCATCCACGAGGTGGCGGGTACCCGGACCGCCCGCTGTGATGATCACGAGGAAGTCCGCCCAGCGCGCAAGATCGAGCAACTCAGGTTCATAGACCCAATCGACGCCTTCCACAGCCCGCCGTGTGTGGTACCGAACTTCCATGTCGAATCCCAGCGCGCGCCGGGCGATCGTCCGGCCGATGCGGCCGAGGCCAACGAGTCCGAGCTTCGCGCCACTCACCTGCCGGCCCAGGGGAAAGGGCGAGTGGCCGCCACCCTGCCAGCCTTTCGCGCGTACGTAGCGGTCCGCCTCCGGCAGCCGCCGCGCCACCGACAGCAGCAGTCCCATGGCCATGTCCGCGACGCAGTCGTTGAGAACATCCGGGGTGTAGCCGACGGGTATTCCGCGCTGCGCCGCGGCGGTGACGTCCAGGCGATCGAGGCCGACGCCAAAGCTCGAGATGACACGCAGGTTGGGCAGCAAGCCGATCAAGCCAGCGTCGGCACCGCTGGCCGCCGATGTCACCACCCCTGTGATCTCCGCGCCGCGCTCGGCGAGAAAGGCATCGCGCTCAGGTCCGCGCCCGGGCAGGCGATGCACGATGTAGCTTTCGACGAGTGCGCGCTCCAGCGAAGGCAGCAGCGCGATGGTCTGGAGGAGGACGGGACGGTCAGTCATCTTCTTCAATCGATCTTGACGTTGCGCACGCGAATGATCTCTGCATAGCGCTTGCGGTCGTTGTCGATCAGCCGCGCAAACTGATCGGGCGTCGTCGCGGCTGGGACGGCGCCGAGCTGAACCAGCTTCTCCCGCACTTCGTCATTCGCCACCGCCTCGCGCAGATCGGCGGAGATCTTCTCGACCACATCGCGCGGGGTCGGCGCCGGCGCCAACAGCCCGATCCACGAGATGCTGTTGAATCCCGGCACCGCCGATTCCGCGAGGGTGGGCACGGCAGGAAGCGCACTCACGCGCTTGTCGCTGGTGACGGCCAGCGCACGCAGCTTTCCCGCGTTGATGTGCCCGCTGGCTTCCAGAACGGTCATGAAGGAAAGCTGGACGTGACCGGCCAGCAGGTCGGCGATCGCAGGTCCGCCACCGCGGTAGGGCACGTGAAGGATGAAGCTGCCCGTCGCGTCCTTGAACATCTCGGCCGCGAGGTGCGGAGCGCCACCGGCGCCGGAACTGCTGTAGCTGAGCTTGCCGGGCTGCGCCTTGGCCAGCGCGACGAATTCCTTCGCCGACCTCGCCGGCACGCCGGGATGAACCATCATCGCGAGGGGCAATTCCGCCACCAGAGCGATGGGCGCAAACGCCGTGTCGGGGTTGTACGGCAGCTTCGGATAGAGCACGGGATTGATCGCTTGTGTTCCGATGTTTCCCATGAGGATGGTGTAGCCGTCGGGGCGCGCCTTGGCCACGAACTCGGCGCCGATCTGTCCCGCCGCCCCGCCCTTGTTCTCCACCACGACCGGCTGGCCCCACTTCTTCGAGAGCTGCTGCGCGACGATGCGGGCGCCGGTATCGGTGCCGCCACCCGGGGGAAAGGGAACCACCAGCGTGACGGCGCGCGCCGGCCACGTTTGCGCGAAGGCACCAGCCGCCGAGATGGAGACCAGTGCCGCAATCAATGACTTCTTCAAGGCTGCCCCTTCACTGCGTGGCCGTGGCGCCGGAGGCCTTGACCACTTGTCCCCACTTCTGCATCTCCGACTGGATGAAACGTTCGAAGTCATCGGCGCTTCCGCTCCCCGGCTCGGCGCCCGAAGCCTGCAGCCGCTCGCGCACATCCGGCATCTTCAGGATGCGGTTCACCTCCGCGTTGACCTTGGCCACGATGTCCTTCGGCGTGCCGGCAGGCGCGATAAGCCCGCCCCAGGTGCTCGTTTCGTAGCCGCTCACGCCGGACTCGGCGATCGTCGGGACCTCGGGCAATGCGGCGGAGCGCTTCGCCGTGGTCACGCCCAGGGGCCGCACCTTGCCGGCCTTGATCTGAGGTCCGATCGCAACCACGGTGTCGAACATCGCCTGCACCTCGCCGGAGATGAGGTCCGTATGCGCCGCGGTGCTGCCCTTGTAGGGTATGTGCGTCATCGTCGTTGCGGTCAGCGACTTGAACAGCTCCGCCGACAGGTGCGGCGCACCGCCGTTGCCCGAAGACGCATAGCTCACCTTGCCCGGGTTCGCCTTGAGGTAGTTCGCGAAGTCGCGCACGCTCTTCGCCGGCAGGTTGTTGTTCACGACCAGCACCAGCGGCACCACGTGGGTGAGTGCGACGGGCGTGAAGTCCTTCTGCGTGTCGTACGGCAGCTTGCCGTAGAGCGTGGCGTTGATCGCGTGGCTGCTCGCCACGAGCGCGAAGGTGTAGCCGTCTGCAGGCGCCTTCGCGACGATGTCCGTGCCGGAGATGCCCGCGGCGCCCGGCTTGTTGTCGACGACGACTGGCTGGCCCCAGGCCTGCGCGAGCTTGTCGCCGATGACGCGGGCGGCGAGATCGATCGCGCCGCCCGGTGTCGCGGGCACCACGATGCGAATCGGTTTGGCGGGGAATGATTGGGCAGTGGCCGGCGCGGCGAAGGACGCAGCAGTCGCTGCGGCAAGGATGCCCAGGACGAGTGGACGCATGCAATGTCTCCTGGAGGATTTGAACTGGAGTCTAAGAAGCGGATCGATAAAAGTCCAAGCCAGATCCTGGATCGATCGATGCACAATCTGGATCGATGCTTGACTTCTTCCAACTGCGCTGCTTCGTCGCCGTCGCCAAGGAACTGCATTTCGGCCGCGCCGCGGCGCGGCTTCACATGACGCAGCCTCCGCTGTCGCGCCAGATCCAGCTGCTCGAACATGCCGTGGGCGCCCAGCTGCTGGAACGGACGAGCCGGAGAGTGCGCCTAACAGCCGCCGGCGCAGTCCTGTGTGAAGAAGCCGAGGCGATCCTGCGCCGCACCGAGCTTGCTGCCGACATGGCGCGACGCACTGCCCGCGGCGAGGCCGGCCGCGTTGTGGTCGGCTACACGGCCGTCTGCGGCTATGCGCTCATCCCGGAACTCTTGGCGGCTGTGAGCAAGGCATTGCCCGCCATCCGCATCCTGCTGAAGGAGATGGTCTCGTCAGACCAGCTTCGCGCGCTCGAGTCGGAGACCATCGACCTCGGCTTCGTGCGGCCGACGCAGCCGGCGGCAGGCATTCGCTATCACCGCATCGCGAAAGAGCCCATGGTGCTCGCGCTGCCTGCCCGGCATCCGTTGGCCAGCAAGTCTCGCGTGCGCCGCGAAGATCTGGCCGGCGAGCCGATGATCATGTACTCGGAAAGGGAGGGGAAATACTTCCACGACAAGATCGTCGATCTGTTTCCCGCAACGGACCGCTCGCCGGAGTACGTGCATCACATCGGGCAAACCCATACGATCGTTTCATTGGTGCGCTCGGGCATCGGAATCGCCATCGTCCCCGCCTCGGCGAAGTATCTCGGCTTCGAGAACGTGGTGCTGAGGCCGCTCTGGCGCAAGGACGTCACCGCCGAGATCTATCTGGCATGGCGCGAGGACTCGCGCAACCCGGCGCTGCACTCGCTGCGCGAGTTCGTCATCAGTCATCGTACGAAGGGGCTCGCAGCCTCGCTCCCCTGAGCCGCCTCATTCGCCGCCCGTCATGGCGCCGTCTCTGCACCTTCGTGGTTCCACTACACGAGCGCCTATCGGAACGTCCAGATCAACGAAGAAGGCATCTCGAACCAGGCTCTCTCCTGAGCGCTCGACCTGGCCGGCGGTGAGCGCAAGCCTGTTGGCCGTGCGCGCCAGCCCCACAACCTGGCGCACCGGAACGTCCGCTGGCACAGCAAACGCTGCGCAAGCTCGGTCTGCTCGAGCGCGTTCCTAGCCAGCGCGGCAATTGGCGCCTGACCCCAAGGCGCAGCAGGAAGACGACCTTACGCCGACGCCCGAGGGGGTGCCACTGGTCGCGTTCAGCACCGATCTGGGCGTGGCCATCTGGACCCGGACCGAGACGCTCGCCGGCAAACTGACGGATCGAATCTCCGCAATCATCACCTCGCCGCTCTACCCGTTACGCCAAGGGCGAGAAACAGGTCGCTTGAAGATGGGCGCCCAGCGCGAAGGCAGAATGCGGCCCAAGAGCAGGCGTCCGGAGCTACCGCTCAGTCTTGCAAGCCGTGACGAGAAACGCCTCGAGCCATGGCGGTAGCTGCTGGACTTGGCCGGGCCCAAGCGTGAAGGCGGCAAGTTCCCAGTCTCCGGTCTTCTCGTCGCATCGGAGGACGTAAAGATGCCCGTCATCTGCGTCGACCTTGAACCAGCGCTGCGTTGGCGCAAACCAGCGGTCAACGATGCCACGCACGGCAAGCCGGCGCTCGCCGAGCCAGAAGGCGAACGGTTCCGGTTCACCGCGATGGCCGGCGCAGCACTCCACACGAATCGTCATGGCTTTTGATACCGCTGAAGCTTGGTTCAGTTTCCCGACGTGTTCCTGCCCCAATCTGGAAGTCGAAGACTCAGTCGCGGTCGATGAGCACACCTACGCACAGCGCAGCGCCCACGACGTATAGCAACCAAGTCTGTGCAATCGCGCAGGGATAGAGCATCAGGGCGACACCGAGCCATTTGCTTCGCTGGCGACCGGCGCGCTTTCCGTAACGATACGCCACGAACCCGATGAGGCCGAATAACACGCCGTTGGCGCTCCGCGCTGATGCGTCCGGCGCAAGAGATGCCAATGCGCTTTCTCATCAAAGGCGCCGTGCGGGCGCGGTTCGCGGCGCAGAATATGGCCGACGGTCGACTGGGAGATGCCGCGGTCTCGCGCCGGCTCAGCTCACGACGCGGAGGCGAGGCACTACCTGATGTGAAGTTGATCGATGAGATAGGCGACTCCGTCACTTGTATGCGTCTCGACGACGCGGCGCAGCTCGGACGAAGGCTCGAAAGCCTCATGGGCCCCCGCGACGCTGTCGAGCCATACGCAGATGAAGCCGGTCGGGGGATACGGCTCCGCCCACAGTCGCTCGCGACGAGCCGTAGAGACCGTCCAGTTCAACGCGATCTTGTTCCCAGTGGGTGCCGCCGCTCGTCGCAGTTCGCGCCAGAGCGTGTCACGAGTCTTCGCCTGCGCATGAAATGGGACGAAGACTTTGACAGACTGTTCGGCGGGCTCATCTCCGTCGGTCTCGACCACGCACAAGGTCCAGCCCTTCAGAAAGATCGGCTCGTCGGCAGGTATGTATTTCTGACCGACCGCGGACGCTTGGGCCAGGCGCATAGCGTCCGGATCAGAAAAGAAAAGTTCCACGATACCGTCTACGTTGAAAGCAGGCTCGCCGTCGCTCGCCCACAGCACCTTGTCCACGCGGTTGTGGGTGTACTTGGTGATGCCCTCCATGCCGAGCGCGAGCTTGGCATGGGGACCCGCCCAGTACGCCCTGAAGTCGCACGTAGCCGTCCCTTCCTTCTTAGCAAGGAGCGTCATCCTCTTCATCATTCCGGGCCTTTCGGAGCTACAGAACTTGTCGCTCGGCTACTGCGAAAGCCGTGATCTCGGCCAAGAACGTCTTTGCGTGTGCCATCGTCACTTTCCCGGCTTCGGAGCCGAACGCTGCTTCCAGCGTCGCGGCATCCTCGAACCAAAGCTCGACGATGCCGTCGATCGGAAAATCGTCGTAGCCACATGATTGCCCCTTCACCAATTCACGGGCGATCACGACGTTTTGCCTGTAGGCGCTGACGCCTGGCATCTTGCGGACCAAGTCGCCGTGGATCTTCCATTCGCGGCGAAACTCCTCCTCGCTGATATCAGAGCGACGCTTCAGAATCGACATGCGTTTCAGCAGGCGAGCGCGAGCTTGCGGCTCCGGCAAGTCGATGACCACACGTTGCTCGGCGGTCACAATGTGAAGACCACCAAGGAAGTAGTTTTCGTCCGCTACGAGGTCTGCGGAGAGCTCACTGTTGTTGAACGCGTGGTCGGCCCTGCTGACGTCGTCGAACCAAAGCTGCGAGAAGCCGTCGAAGTCCCACGGTCCGCGCGGGAAATCAATGCCCCGCTGCAAGCGCTCGGTCACCGGGTTTTGCCAGTACCCCCGCAAGCCGGGCGCTCTCTTGGCAAGCTCTCCATGGTGGCCACGCCAGTATTCGCTGAATTCTTCCGTCGACCAATCGGACTTCTTGCGGATCAGGCCCATTCTTACGTTCATGTCATTTACTCCTGGTTGGTGGTCGGTTCAATGAGTTCGGCTGCAGCCTGTGCACGGGCACGTGCGAGGCCAGGAGCGCGTTTTGCAAGCCAGACGCCGTGCCGGATTGGCCAGCGCTTGTATGCGGGGTCGACCCCCAGGGTGATGGCGGCGTGATGGGGCCAGTACGGATCGAAGAGAGCTTCGCGACCCAGGGCGATCAGGTCGGCCTTCCCGTCGGCTAGCACCTCCTCTGCCTGATGCGCATCGACGATCATTCCAACGGCTTGCGTCCTGATCTGCGCCTCCTGGCGAATCCGCTCCGAGAACGGCACCTGAAATCCGAGTCCTCGCGGGACCGGCAGCGCGCGCGTTTCTTCTGTCAATCCACCGGATGAGCAGTCAATGACGTCCACGCCGCAGCCGGCAAGCTCGCGCGACAGGACGATGGAGTCCTCGAGGCTCCAACCATCCACGCTGCCGTCGACCGCCGACAGCCGGCAGAACAGCGGCTTGTCCGCTGGCCAGGCCGCACGAACCTTGCGCGCGATCTCGAGGGCCAGACGCATGCGCCCTTCGAGGCTGCCGCCCCATTCGTCATCGCGGTGGTTCGCGTTCGGCGACAAGAAGCTTGCGACCAAATAGCCGTGGCCGAAATGAAGCTCCACCACATCGAAGCCGGCCTGATCGGCGCGCAAGGTCGCATCGACGAAGGACTGAACCACATCTGCGATGCCAGCGGCGTCCAGCGCAACCGGTGCAGACCATCCAGGCCCTGCGGGCAACGCACTCGGCCCGAGACGCTGCCAAGGCTGCGGATCCGACGCTAGGCGTTGTTCGGACAGTGCCGCGCCTCCTTCCCACAACGGCTGGCTTCCCGACTTGCGTCCCGCATGAGCCAACTGAACGCCAATTGCTCCACCGTTGGCATGGACGAAATCAACCACCTGCTTCAACGGTTCGATCTGGCTGTCTTCCCAAAGGCCCAGATCCGCGGTGCCGATGCGGCCTCGCGGATCGACAGCTGTACTTTCCGTCAGGATCAGCCCTGCGCCACCAAGGGCGAATTTCCCAAGGTGAACCATGTGCCACGGCGTAGCGCGCCCCGATTCGGCCGCATGCTGGCACATGGGTGAAATGACGATCCGATTGTTCAGCACCAGTTCGCGTAGCTGAATCGGCTGGAAAAGAAGTGGTTCACTGGTGGTCATAGGAAAGCCTGTTCAATTAGGGGCGACGACCGGGACGGTCGCGGGTCGCCGAGTACCCAGATAGGTGCCGCCCATCACGGCAAGAAAACCGAAGAGATGCCAGAGGTTGAGTCGCTCACCCAGCAACATGGCGGCGAAGCCGACACCGAAGACTGGGACCCAGTAGAGGAAGACGGCAGTACGAGCTACGCCGATACGCGCAATGGCGCGGTTCCAGACGAGGTTGGACAGCGCGGTCGCCATGACACCCGAGAACAGGATGAACGCCCATGGGCGCCAGCCTGGAAAGAGCCCATCGAATCCCTTCCCGGGTGATTCGAGGGTGGCGTGGACCGCCAGAAGGAACGAGCCAACCACATAGATCGCCCAGCTGATGGTCAGGGGATGGAGTTGCATGGCCAGGCGCTGAACGATGGCGCCACCCGCGGCAAAGCTGACCACAGCGGCCACCAACATCAGGTCTCCCGCGCCAGCGCTCGATAGACCGGCTCCTGGATGACTCAACACCACTGCGACCACGCCCGCGAAGCCGAGAAAGACGCCCACGAGGCGCATCAATGTCAGACGCTCACGGAACGCGACCGCTGCGAGCAATGCGGATACCAGCGGACTCAACGCCATGATGAGCGCGCCATTGGTGGCCGTGGATCGCAGCAAGCCCTCCGCAAACAGTATCTGGTTGAGATACACCATCAGGACCGCACAGACCACGATCGCCCCGCACTGCCGCCACGACAACGACGGGAGTCCGCAGCGTTTCACCAGCACGATCAGGCTCAAAGCGGCGCATGCCACGAGCATTCGAAGCGCGGCCACGGTGGTCGGATCGAATATCCCTGTCAGGACCTTCACTGCGGCCACATTCAGACCCCAGATGGCCATCGCCCCGATCAAGGTCACCTGCACCGTGGCTGGACTCACTTGGCGATCAGGCATGAATCAGGCCCCTTTCAGTTGACGATCGCGCTGTCGGATCAAGGATGCAAATGCACCGCCGAGCAGCAACAGGCCGATGGCTGAAGATGCAAAGACCATGGTTGACGCGAAGGTGTCGACCACCCACGCGGCAAGCAGCACTCCGAGCGACTGTCCAAAGAACAGAACGCACGCAAACAGAGAGACTGCCGTACCGCGCACAGCCGGCGCCATTTGGGTCGCATGGGTCTGCAGCGTGTTGTGCAAGGCATAGAAGCCAAACCCGGCAAGCAGGCAGGCGGGAAGCGTCCACTGCCAGGATGGCGCGGATGCGATCGTTACGAATGCGATGCCCAGGCAGACTCCTCCAGTTGTCGCTAAGCCGATCTCGCCGAATCGCCGCAGCAATGCGCGGGCGCAGCGGCTGTAGAGAAGGCCGCCGACGCCGTAGAGCGCGACGATGGCGCCTGCCGTGGGCATCGACAGGTTGAAGGTCGCGTGCAGGTGAGAGGGAATGAAGGCCAGTGCGCTGAACGCGATCGCCCCTTCGATGCAGGTGACAAGCAACACCGTCCGTGCCCAAGGCCTTGCAAGCACATCCAGAACTCGACGAAGCACGCTACCCACGTCACCCGCCACCGGTAACGTGAGGCTGTGAGCACGCTTGGCAAGCATCGTGCCGCTGATCAGGAAAACCACCGCGAGCAGCCCGAACGCCGCTCGCCAGCTCAATATTTCGGCGATGAGCCCGCCCAGCCATTGGCCGCAGATCATTCCAAACACGGTCGCGCCGAGCAGCTTGGCCAGCACTTCCTGACGACCCTCGTAGGAAACGCTGTCGCCGATCCACGCCATCGTCAAGGGGATGATTCCAGCGGCTGCAACTCCAGACAGAATGCGACTGACAACCAACCAGTCCAAAGTGGGCGAGAACGCTGCGGCCGCGCTTCCGATCGTGCAAGCCAGCGTCGCAAAGCCAATGACACGCACCTTGCCGAATCGATCCCCAAGCGGCCCATAGAACAGCTGCAGAACGCCGTAGGCCAAAGCGAAGCCGGAAATGGTCTGCGCGGCCTGGCCCGTCGTAGCTGCAAACTCCGCTGCCAACGACGGAAGCATGGCATCACAGATTCGCATTGAAGCCATGCTTGCGAATGCGCATGTGCCGAGTAGCCACAGCGTTCGGGTATCAAGGGAGCGGATGCTCATGGTTGCATCGCTCGGTACGGCGCCCACCGTCATGCCACCAAACCTGGTGCAAGGATCAGGCTCGCTTCCGTCGCCTCGATCACCTCACGAACTGACACCCCAGGGGCGGTTTCATGAAGGACGAGCCCGTTCTCGGTCGGTCGGATCACTGCGAGTTCCGTGACGACCAGGTCGACGCGGCGCACCGAAGTGATTGGAAGGCTGCAGCGCGGAACGATCTTGGAACCATTCTTCGACCGATGTGTCATCGCTACGATGACCCGGCGGGCCCCTGTCACCAGATCCATCGCGCCGCCCATGCCTGGAATCATGGAACCAGGCACCATCCAGTTCGCCAGATGCCCAAGTTCATCGACCTCGAGACCTCCGAGCACGGTGACGTCAAGGTGACCGCCCCGGATCATTCCAAAGGAAAAGGCGGAGTCGAAGGCACACGCTCCGGGCAAGGCACCGACGGGGCGTCCCCCTGCGTCTGTGAGGTTGATGTCTTCGAATCCCTCGCCGGGCAACGGGCTCATGCCCATGATGCCGTTCTCGGAATGGAAAAAGACTTGAAGCGCCGGGGCCAGGTACTGGGCAACCAGTGTCGGCAGACCGATGCCTAGGTTGACGCGGTCCCCTTCCTTGAGCTCGCGAGCCACCCGTCGAGCAATCACTTCCTTGTCGTTCATGAGGCGCGCTCCTTACCTACCAGGACATGGACCAGCACGCCCGGCGTGATCACCGCGTCCGGGGCGATCATTCCGACTGGAACGATGCTTTCTGCTTCGGCAATCGTCGTGGTTGCCGCCATGGCCATCAGCGGATTGAAGTTGCGAGCCGTGAGCGTGTACTCGAGGTTGCCGTAGTAGTCCGCCCGCTTCGCGCTGATCAGGGAGAAATCAGCCTTCAAGGCGGTTTCGAGCAGGTAGCTTCGGCCGTCGACCTCGAGGGTGCGCTTGCCCTCTGCGACCAAGGTGCCGACGCCCGTGGGCGTCAGGATGCCGCCGAGACCGAATCCACCGGCGCGGATTCTTTCCGCCAACGTTCCCTGAGGTACGAGCTCGACCTCGACGGAGCCGTCCAGCATGAGCCGCTGTGTCACGGCATTGGTCCCGATGTGGCTGGCGATGACCTTGCGGACGAGGCCAGCATCTATCAGCCTACCAACACCAACCCCGGGCCGCGCGGTGTCGTTGCTGATCAGGGTGAGCCCACCACGCCGCTGTCGAATCATCTCGTCGATGAGTCGCGGCGGGCATCCCACACCCATAAACCCGCCGACCATCAGCGAGGCCCCGTCCGGGATCATCGCGATGGCCTGCTCGAGCGGGACGGCTTTTTTCATGTTGGTTCGACCGTGCCCACCACTTCGCCCAAACCGATGCGCGCTGTGCCTTCGCGCTCGCACCACCCTCGCATGATCAATGCGTCACCGTCCTCCAGGAAGCTGCGCTGCTCGCCGTTGGGCAGCGTGATCGGCTGCTCGCCGCCGCTGGTGAGTTCCATCAACGAGCCGGCTTCGCTGGCCTCGGGGCCAGACAGGGTGCCCGAGCCCAGCAGGTCGCCCGGCTGCAGGTTGCAGCCGTTCACCGTGTGGTGGGCGATCAACTGGGCCGGCGTCCAGTAGGCCGCGCGGGTGGTGTTGGTCCGAGAGAGCCGCACAGGCTCCTCACCGGCTTCGCGCATCCTCGCGGTCTGCAGCAGGACTTCCAGCTCGATGGAGAACGCGCCCTGCGCGCGGTTCGTCTCGGAGTCCAGGTAAGGCAGCGGTTGCGGATCTTCCGCGGGACGCTCGAAACCCACGCGAAATGGCGCCAGCGCCTCGGTCGTGACCAGCCAGGGCGAGAGCGTGCTGGCGAAGTTCTTCGACAGGAAGGGCCCGAGCGGCTGGTACTCCCAGGCCTGAATGTCGCGGGCCGACCAGTCGTTGA
>NZ_FMZU01000027.1 GCF_900101545.1 Variovorax sp. CF079
GACATCGGCGGCAACCTGAACATCGAGAGCCTGCAGGACATCACCAACTACGCGAGCCAGCAAAGCAGCGGCGGCGTCAACGTCAGCCTGTGCATCCCGCCCATCTGCTTCGGCGAGTACGTCTCGGCCACGGTCGACTACTCCAAGCAGAAGGTCGCACCGCCGGAGTACCAGCAACTCGATCGTGCCGGCAAGTCATTGCGTTAGCACGAATGACTTAAGACAGCCAGCGGCACCCCTCGCACGGCCGCGCATTCAATCACGAAAATCCGGAGATTCTTCGGGCGCGTCCGCAAACAGCAGGCGCGCGCACCAGAATGCGCGGCTTGAAGAAGGGGCGCTGGGGCAGGAATCACGTAGTGAAAGACCAGTGGTTCAGTCAACCGATTCGCGCGGCCAGCGCCGCGATACGCACAAACAGAGGGAGGCGCCGTTGCACGGCGCAAGTACATGAAGCCATTCCGCGCCGTCTTTTGCGCTGCAATCGCGCTCGCGCTTGCAGCTTGCGCATCCCGGAGTCCTGAGTCCGCAGGCTTCAGCAGCGAACCTTTGGTCGATGGCAACAGGCTCGAACGTCACAGCATCCTGCGGGCGGGCAATGAAGCCGCCTTCTCGACGCAGCAAGGGCGGCTCTCCAGCAACTTTGCAGTGTCTTGCGACGCGACCCAGGCATGGCTGCTGTTCGCATCATTGGGTGAACGACGTTACCCAGGCGGCAGCAAGCAGTACGCGGAGCGCCGCGAGTTAAAGGAAGAGACTGCACGTCAGCTCAAGGCCATCCCCGCAGTCCAGAGCGCATGCCGAACGGCGCCCGATTGGCGCGAAGTGCGCCGAAGCAGTGACGGCATCGTCACCTTGATCGACCTGAAAGGCATCCAGAGCGAGGATGGCGAGTTCACCTTCTGGGGTGCGTTCGACTATCTCCGAGTCGAATTCGATCCACCGTACCAGGCACCCTTTGGTCAGAAGCACGAGCGCTTTGGGCTCTCATGTGCCGAGGGGTCTTACCTCCAACTTAGGTTAGCGGCTACGACGTCGACGATCGAAACCGAATCACGGATGGCCTGCTCTTCAACACCAGAGCGCCGCGCACGTTCAGCGGCGACTGGAGCCGGATGGCGGTCGGCTCGCAGATCACCTACAGCGTGACGACCAAGTACTTCTATACCGCCGCTGGCGGTGGAGATTCAGACAACAAGTCCACCACCCAATGCAAGGTCATCTCAGAGACGGCTGCGACAGCACTGCATCCGGCGCTCGCAGGGCAAGCGAAGCAACTCGAATGCCGTGTCGTTGACGACAAGTACAAACAGGTTCAAACGGCCTACTACCTGCAGGACTATGGCTATGTCGTGCGGATGGAATCCAGCAAGACGGCGTTCTCCTACTACTCTCAAAAAATCACGGGGGTCGAAGACCTCACCAGCCTGCCTTGATCAAAGCCACCATGCGATTTTTCTCTTTCGTCACACCCGTCCTCGCGCTCTGCCTGCTTGCAGGCTGCGCCCGATCCCCCGTCACGCCCGACGAGCCCGTCCAGCCGCCAACGGTGAGGCGCATCCTGGTGATCCCGGTGACGCCCATCGCCAAGCTGCACACCGAGAACAAGGGCATCCCGATCGGCGTTCTGTGGCAGTCGATCGCCGACCGCATCAAGAGCTCGAACTTCAACGATCGCATGGAGGCCATGCGCAAGGACATGGGGCCGAGGATGACGGCTGCGCTGATCAGGCAACTGCGTACGCAGGGCTACGAAGCAGAAGTGATCGAGGGTATCCGCCGGCCGGCATCCTCACCTGACAGCATCGACTACACGCGCCTGCCGGTCACCGACCCGGTGCTGCACATCTACTTCAACGAAGTCGGCATTTATTCGTCTCGGTTTTCGATGGACTACGTGCCGCGCGTCAATTTGAGCGCCTATCTGATTCGTCCGCAGGATGCAGACACGCTCTATGGGGAGACCATCTACTACGGCGCCGATTCGAGAGGCACCGCATCCTGGAGCGTTCCAGCAGACGCCCGTCATCGCTGGGCGAGTTTCGACGAGATGGTCGGCAAGCCGCAGGAAGTGGCGGGGAGCTATGACGATGCGCTTGATGCACTGGCATCGAGGATCGCGCAGAACATTCGCGAGCAGTTCGAGCCGGCGCCTGCGCGGGTGTCTTCCGCGCCATGAACGGCGAGGTGATCGGCGACCCTCAAACGCCCTGTATCACCGCCATGATGTTCCCCTCCGTATCCGTGAACCACGCAGCCTTCGCCCCGCCCTGGTTCACGATGCCGTTCTCGTCCTTCCCCGGCATGTCGTAGTCCTCGAACACGACGCCGCGCGTCTTCAGTTCGGCCACTTCGCTTTCGATGTCCTCGACCTGCCAGAAGGCCTGGCTGGCCTGGGAGGTGCCGGCGTTGGGCGTGGGGTACAGGAAGCAGCTGGTGCCGCCCGCGCAGTCGTAGACGACACCGCCGTCCACTTCCGCCGTGGGCTTGAAGCCGAGCTTCTGTTCGTAGAACTGCCTCGCACGGGCAACGTCTTGCGCCGGGATGTACGCGTACATCGGTGACTTCTGAAGCATGGCTTTCTCCTGTGATCCGCGAGCCTGAAGACAAGCACCTACCATCGCGCTTTTGGAGCGAAAGCACAACCATGGGCATCACCCTCCCGCTGCTCGGCATCGCCGGCGCCATGATCGTCGGCGCCATGAGCCCCGGCCCGAGCTTCGTCATGGTCGCGCGCACGGCCGTTGCGTCGCGCAGCGACGGGCTGGCCGCGGCACTGGGCATGGGGCTCGGCGGCATCGCCTTCGCGGTCGCCGCCCTGGTCGGGTTGCAGGCGGCCTTTCTGGCGGTGCCGGCGCTCTACCTCGCGATCAAGCTGCTCGGCGGGCTCTACCTGGTGTATCTCGGCATCCGCATCTGGCGCGGCGCCAAGCAGCCGCTGGACGTCGCCGAGGCGCAGGCGCCAAGCGGCAACCGGCAGCACGGCCGGCGCGCGCTGTTGCTGGGCCTGGCCACGCAGATCAGCAACCCGAAGACGGCCGTGGTCTACGCCAGCATCTTCGCGGCCTTCCTGCCGCGCGACGTGCCCCTGTCGCTGGCGCTCGCGCTGCCCGTCGTCATCTTCTGCATCGAGACCGGCTGGTACGCCATCGTGGCCTTGGCGCTGTCATCGGCCGCGCCGCGCTCGGCCTACCTGCGCTACAAGACCTGGATCGACCGCGCCGCCGGCGGCATCATGGCGCTGCTCGGCGCCAAGCTCCTGTCTGCCGCGCGGGAGGTTTGAATCAAGAGAGTGCGCGCCTAGGCCCGATAGAAGTAGGGGTCGAGCACGGTGACTTCCGTGATGGTGTCCACCGGCAGGCTGTTGTCGCCCGCCGTCTCGCGGATCGCCTCCGGGTTCGGGCTGTCGTAGACGCAGAAGGACTTGCGATGGTCCTTGCTCACGTAGGAGTGGACCCAGGTCACGCCTCTCTTGGCGTTGTTGGCGATCACCATGCCGCAGGCTCGCGCGCCGACATCGGTCACCGGAATCTCCAGGCCTTCGGGAAAGGTGCGTTCGACCAGATAGCGAGGCATGTCTGCTCCTTGGTTGAGTGGCTACGGATGCGCCGTCGGTCTCAGCTTAGTCGGCCATGCCTTTCGCGTCTGCCCGGGACTTGCCTAGCGTCGGCATCGCTCCGAGTTCCGCCTACCTACGTCAACGATGGCCGCGCTCTGACAGGAAGGTTCGCGATTTCGTGACGTCATGGCGCCATGACGCATTCGCTTTCCTTTTCCATATCCGCTTACGGCTGGCGCCATGCGCTCGCAGCCATCTTCTGTGCGTTGATCGCAGCCTGCGGCGGGGGCGGCGGCGGAGGTGGGGGCGTGGCGGTGCTGCCGCCGGGCTCTACAGCGTCGACCCAGACCCCGCCGAGCGCACCGGCCGACGGAGCGCTGCCCTCGACGCTGGTGACTTCCGTCCCCCCCGACACCTACGGCGCTTCTTCGGAGGGCCACCAGGCCTTTGCACTGCTGAACGCGGAGCGCGAGCGCTGCGGATTCGGCCTTCTCGCGCAGAACGCCCAGCTCGATGCCGCTGCCAAAGCGCACGCGGACTGGCAGATCGTGAACAACCAGTTGACCCACCAGGAGACGCCGGGCACGTCCGGCTTCACGGGCGTGAACCCGGTGGACAGGGTCTCGGCCGCGGGCTATTCGGCCGGCGGCGTAGGCGACGAAATCTCCAGCCTGTACTACTCCGGCTCGATCGCGGGCACGGGCGTCTTCGGCGTGCGGGCGCTGCTCGCGCTGCCGTACCACCAGGTCGGCATGCTGGGCGGCTTTCGCGACATCGGGATCGCGCTGCGCGGCAGCGATGAACTCGGCACCACTGCCATCTTCGGCCCGCGCACCGTGCAGCAGTTCAACCTGGGCTTCACGCCGGCCGCCGGCCGCCAGGAGCCTGCCAGCGACCAGGTGCTCACCTATCCCTGCGAAGGGACCAGCGGCGTCTTTTTCGAGATCACCAACGAGACCCCCAATCCGGTGCCGGGCCGCGACCTGCGGGCCAGCCCGCTTGGCCACGGCCTGCTGGTGGCCGTGCGAACCGGACAGACGCTCGCGATCTCCTCGGCATCGATGCAGACGCTGTCGGGGAACGTGCCCGTGGTGCTCCGGCCGGCCATGACCAGTGACAACGATCCGAACGGCGTGCTGGCTGCCAACAAGGCGCTGATCATTCCCGACGCCTCCTTGATGCCGAACACGGCCTACGCGGTGAGGATCGCCGGCACCAACGACGGCGTGTCCTTCGCCAGGAGCTTCAACTTTTCGACCGGCGCCGGCGCGGCCCGGTGAGGCTTGTGAGGCACCCGGCACGCTCCTAAGATGGGCCGGGTCGAATTTGCCAACGTCTGGAGAAGACCATGATGCCGATCGAGTCGAACGTCTCTCTTTCGCGGCGCACCGCGTTGCAGCTCGGGCTGGGTGGCCTCGGCGCGAGCATGCTGCCCGGATTCGCCGCCGCCCAGGGCGCCTGGCCCGCCAAGCCGGTCACGCTGGTGGTGGGTTATCCGCCTGGCGGGCAGACGGATTTCGCGGGGCGCATCCTCATCGCCGGCATGCAGAGCAGCCTGGGCCAGAGCGTGGTGATCGACAACAAGCCCGGCGTCAACGGCAACATTGCCACCGACTTCATCTCGAAGGCAGCGCCCGACGGCTACAGGCTGCTGGTGGGCAACGGCAGCAACATGGTGCTCAACCCGCACACCTACCGCAACACGCCGGTGGCGGATCCGCTCAAGCTCACGCCCATCGGCCTCACGCTGACCTCGTCGCTGATGCTGGTGGTGCCGGCCAGCCTGCCGGTCAAGAACCTCGAGGAATTCATCGCCTGGGTCAAGGCGCAGGACAAGGAGGGCAAGACCGTCGATTACGCGTCCGGCGGGCCCGGCAGCCTAGTGCAGACGGCGATGGAGCTGTTCCGCGAGCGCATCGGCAAGCCAAAGATGAGCCATGTGCCGTACAAGGGCAGCAGCCCGGCAATGACCGACCTGATCGCGGGGCGCGTCCCCTGCATGTTCGATGCCTCGTCCGTGGTCGCGCCCTTCCTCAAGTCCGGCCAGCTCAAGGCACTGATGGCGACCGGCCCCAAGCGCGTGCCGGCCTTCCCGGACGTGCCCACGGCCGCGGAGCGAGGCATCAAGGACTTCCAGGTCATCTCCTTCATCGGCCTGTACGGCCCGGCCGGCCTGAATGCCGACATCGTGAAGAAGGTCAACGCGGCGATGAACAGCGCCCTCAAGGACCCGGGCGTGCAGAAGACCGTTGCCGACCGCGGCGACGAAGCCGGCGGCGGCACGCCCGAGCAGCTGGGGGCGCTGACGCGCGACTACTACAAGCTGCTGGGCGAGGTGGTCAAGGCCAACGACATTCGCGCCGAGTGAGGCGCCGGGCTTACTGGATCTTCACGATCTCCGCCTGCGGCTGCGCCTCGGGCGCCGCCGCGCCGGCGCGCATGAGCTTCTCGCCGTCGCGGAAGAAATACCAGCAGCCGTCGTCGGGCCTGCGCGCGTCGGTCAGCCGGCTCGGCGGCACGGGGTTGAACCTGGCGCAGAGGCTCCCGTCGCTCTTCAGCTCCCAGCGGCCCGAGCCGTTGCTGCTCGCGTTGCCGATGCTCTGGCTGTTGTAATAAATAAGGCCGCCGCTTCGCATGTCCCAGCGCATCAGGTAGCCCGCTGTGCTGTCCTTGAGGGTGTGCGTCTTGCCGACGAGGAGCTGCTCCACCTCGGCGCGGTCCAGGAACTTGCGCGCTGCCGAGGCGGGCGTGGTGCTGCTCGCGGGGGGCGATAGCGCGGCCACCTGTGGGGCCGGAAGTGCTGGCGGCTGTGCGGCCGGCTTTGCGGCCGGCTGTGGCGGCGGCGCCGGTGGCGGGATGGATGGCGGCGCCGTTGCGCGCCCAGCGTCGAGTTCGCGTTGCGCGCGCTCGAGCTGCTTCTCGAGTTCGTTCGGCTCGAAGCGCCGACCCGCGGGCTCGCGAACCTGAGGCTGCCGCGCCGCCTCGCGGCCCGGCTGCTCTTGGGCCGGCGGCGGGTTGCGTTGCGGGTTGAAGCTGAAGTTCGAGGTCAGCGAGGTGTTGACCCAGGGCAGCTGGCGCTCACGGGTGTCGCGCAGCACCTTGACGCGCACGTTCTTGAACATCTGCTCGACCTCGAGGCCGGGGACCATCATCTCCACGGCCAGGTGCTTGGTGTAGACGCTGTTGCGGCCGCTCGGGCCGTCTTCGGCCGGTGCGCCGGGCGCCGAGGCGAACGCGATCAAGGTGCCGCGCGCACCCATCTCCGCCAGCCCGCCGGCGGAGCGGATGTTGCGCGTCTTGCCGGCGAAAGGATTGTCCCGGCATGCGTCGAGGATCACGATGCGCGGGTGCGAGCGTGCCTTCTCGATGCGACTCAGGAACAGCTCCTCGATGTCGACCGACTCGTCCTTGACCTCCTCCTGGTCGCGCAGGTTGATGTCGACCGGCAGCAGGTAGTTGCGGCCGTCGATCTGCACCCCGTGGCCGGCGTAGTACAGCACCGCGATGGCATCGTCCTCCTGCACCCGGCGCGCGAACTCGCGCAGCGCGCGCCTGAACTGCAGCACGTTGACATTGAGCTGCTCGTTGACATCGAAGCCCAGCTTGCGCAGGTTGTTCGCGATCAGCCGCGCGTCGTTCTCCGGGTTGTCCAGCGGCACCTTCGGATAGCGCGCATTGCCGATCACCAGCGCGATGCGCTTGTCGGCCGGCTGGGCCTGCGCAGGGGCGGCCGCCGTCAGTGCAGTCAGTGCAAATAGGACAAACCCCAGCACCAGCACCAGCATCCCGAGCAGCCGGCACACGACCGCGCCCATGTCGGCTGGATCGTCGGCGGCACGTGGGGCGGACATGCCAACGAATATCCGCCCGCGCTATCGCCATGGCAATTCGTATTTCTGCAGGGGCTCGTGCTTCATTGCGCCTAGCCCCTTAGCACTATCCCGGTCGCTGCGCCTAGGCCATTAGCCAGATTTGCCTCGCCTCCGGCGCGCCGGAAACTAGATGTTTCCACCCAGGCGGGAGCCCCCGCCGTCGACGGAGCGCGGATGAGTTGGCGAACTAAAGTGGTTTGGAGCGAGGGGATGCTGCTGCAGCCTCAGCACCTGCAGCAAAGCGAGCGCCATGCCGATCATGCGCGGCATCTTCTGTTGCGAAGCACCACGCCATATGCCTGGGGTTTTGCCGAGCTCGAGATCGACCAGGCTGCGCTCTCGCTGGGCAAGCTGGCGCTGGTGCGCGCAGTCGGCGTGTTCGGCGACGGCACCGTGTTCGACATGCCGGCGGTCGATCCGCTGCCCGAACCCATCGACATCTCGAGCACGATGCGCGACGAGGCCGTCGTGCTGGCCCTGCCGCTGCGCCGCGCGGGCGCGCGCGAGGCCGATGCCGAGGCGTACGACGACCTGGTGCGCCATCGCGTGCTGGAGTCCGACGTGCCCGATTCCAACACCGCCGGCGAACGCACCGCGATGTTGCAACTAGGCCAGCTGCACACCCGCCTGATGCGCGCCGGCGACGCGACCGATGCCTGGACCACGCTCAATGTCTCGCGTGTGGTCGAGCGGCGCGTCGACAACCAGGTGCAGCTCGATCGCGTGCTGCTGCCGCCGCTGCTCGACGTGGCGGGTCATGCCGTCATCCGCGCGTGGCTCGACGAGCTGCTGGGCCTGTTGCGCCAGCGCGGCGAGGCGCTGGCCGGGCGCATGAGCCAGGGCGGCACCGGCGGCGTGGCCGAGATCGCGGACTTCATGTTGCTGCAGACGGTCAATCGCAACGAGGCCGTGTTCGCGCACCTGGCCAAGAGCGCCATGCTGCACCCGCAGCGTTTCTACGAACACGCGCTGGCGCTGGCCGGCGACCTGGCGAGCTTTCGCGATTCGCGCCGCGTCGCGCGCTTCGGCCCCTACATCCACGACGACCTGGCGATGAGCTTCAAGCCGGTGATGGACGACCTGCGGCGCAGCCTGTCGATGGTGCTGGAGCAATCGGCCATCCGCATCGAGCTGCACGACCGTAAGCACGGCGTGCGCGTGGCCGTGATTCCCGATGTCGAGCTGCAGCGCAACGCCACCTTCGTGCTCGCGGTCAACGCGCAGATGCCGAGCGAGGCGCTGCGCGCGCGCTTCCCCACGCAGGTGAAAATCGCGCCGGTGGAGCGCATCCGCGACCTGGTCAACCTCGCGCTGCCGGGGGTCACGCTGATGCCGCTGCCGGTGGCGCCGCGGCAGATCCCCTTTCATTCGGGCGCCAACTACTTCGAACTCGACACGCGCAACAGCGATCTCTGGCGCCAGCTCGAACAGTCGGGCGGCGTCGCAATGCATATCGCAGGCGACTTCCCCGGCCTCGACCTCGCGTTCTGGGCCATTCGCTCGTAATCGTCTCGCCCGCGCCCCTGCCGGAGCACCACCATGACAACCCCGGACCCCTTCGCCGCCTTCGAGTCGGAGCGCACGGTCATCAAGCCCAAGCCGCGCGCGCCCGGGGGCAACACGCCGGCCGTGCCGCCCACGTCGATGGGCGGTGGCGCCGATCCGCTGCCGGCCGAAGTGGGCGAGCTGGGCTTGCTCAATCCGCTGGTGTCGGCCGCGGCGAAGCTGCTGGTGCTGATAGGCAAGCTGCGCAATCTGGCGCAAGCGCCCAACGTGCAGTCGCTACGGGCATCGACCGCGGATGCGGTGAACCAGTTCGACGCCGCCGCGCGCCGCGCCGGCATCTCCAACGAAACGGTGCTGGCCGCGCGCTACATCCTGTGCACCGCTCTCGACGAGGCGGTGGCCAACACGCCCTGGGGCGTGCAGGGCGGCTGGAACAAGCAGAGCCTCCTGGTGCAGTTCCACAACGAGACCTGGGGCGGCGAAAAGATCTTCCAGCTCCTGGCCAAGCTCGCGCAGGACGTGCCCACGCATCGGCAACTGCTCGAGTTGATCTACAGCGTGCTCGCGCTCGGCTTCGAGGGCCGCTACCGCGTGATCGACAACGGCCGCGCGCAGCTCGACACCGTGCGCCAGCGCCTGGCCGACCTGATCGCGAAAGACCGCCCGCCGGTCGAAGCCGAGCTCTCGCCGCACTGGCGCGGGCAGGGCACGGGCTCGGCGCGGCTGCGCGAGTCGCTGCCGATGTGGGTGTTCGCGGCCGGCTTCGCGCTCTTGCTGGCGCTCGCATGGTTCGGCCTGCGGCTCACGCTCAACCACCGCTCTGACACCACCTACGCGGCGGTCTCCAGCCTGCGCGTGCCCAACCTGCAGATCGCGCCGCCCGCCATCCTGGCCAAGTCGCCGCGGCTCGCGAAGTTCCTCGAGCCCGAGATCAAGCAGGGCCTGGTCACCGTCACCGACGAGGCCGACCGCAGCACCGTGCGGCTGCGCGGCGACAGCTTCTTCGGCTCCGGCAGCGCCGACCCGATGGCGCAGTCGCTGCCGGTGCTGAAGCGCATCGGCGAAGCGCTGGCCGAGGTCAAGGGCGAGGTGCTGATCACCGGCCATTCGGACAACCAGCCGATCCGCTCGATGCGCTATCCGTCCAACTGGCATCTCTCGGCCGCGCGCGCCGATGCGGTGAAGGGCGCGCTCTCCAGCTTCATCGAGCCGGCCCGCATGCGCTCCGACGGCAAGGCCGATGCGGAGCCGGTCGCGGCCAACGACACGCCGGCCAACCGCGCGCGCAACCGTCGCGTCGACATCGTGCTCCTGAGCCCGCCGGACCAGGTGGCCGCCGAACTCGCGGGAGCGAAGCGATGAAAAAGCTTTTCGGATGGCTCTTCCATCCCCTCCTGTTGACCGCGCTGGCCCTCGTCGTCGTCGCACTGCTGATCTGGTGGATCGGCCCGCTGATCAAGATCGGCGCGCTGGCCCCGCTCGAAAGCGAGCTCGCGCGCGCGGTGTTGATCGGCATCATCGTGCTGCTGGTGGTGCTGCGCGCCGTCTACCGCCGCTGGCGCACCCGCAAGGCCAGCCAGCATCTGACCGACGGCCTCATGAAGGCGCCCACCGCGCAGCCCGCGGCGGCCGCCGACAACGGCGAGCAGAAGGTGCTCAACACGCGCTTCACCGAGGCCGTGGCCACCTTGAAGCAGATGCGCCTGCACGCGGCCGGCAAGAAGCCTGGCTGGCGTGACTGGCTCTCGCTCTCGGGCGGCAGCTACCTCTACGACCTGCCGTGGTACGTGTTCATCGGCGCGCCCGGCGCCGGCAAGACCACGGCGCTGATCAACTCCGGCCTCTCGTTCCCTCTGGCCGACAAGTTCGGCCCCGGCGCCATCCGCGGCGTCGGCGGCACGCGCAACTGCGACTGGTGGTTCACCGACGACGCGGTGCTGATTGACACCGCCGGCCGCTACACCACGCAAGACAGTCACCAGACGGAAGACAAGAGCGCATGGGAAGGCTTCCTCGGCCTGCTCAAGAAGGTGCGGCCGCGGCGCCCGCTCAACGGCGTGTTCCTCACCGTCAGCGTGGCCGACCTGCTGAGCCAGGGCACCGAGGCGCGCAGCACGCTCGCGGCCTCGATCCGCGCGCGGCTGCTGGAGCTCGACGCCAAGCTCACGACGCGCCTGCCCGTCTACGTGTTCGTGACCAAGAGCGACCTGCTCTACGGCTTCAGCGAATACTTCGCCGATCTGGGCAAGGAACAGCGCGCGCAGGTCTTCGGATTCACGCTGCCGGCCGAGGAGGGCGCGCAGGTCGACGAGAAGGGGCTCGCCACCGCCTTCCAGCGCGAGTTCGGCTTGCTGCACGATCGCGTCAACGACGCCTTGATCCAGCGCATGCAGCGCGAGACCGACGGCACGCGGCGCGCCGCGATCTTCGGTTTTCCGGCGCAGTTCGGCTCCATCGGGCCGCTGTTGTCCGACCTGCTCGAGCAGGTCTTCACCGGCTCGCGCTTCGCGCAGCCGCCGTGGGTGCGCGGCGTCTACTTCACCAGCGGCACGCAGGAAGGCAGCCCGATCGACCGTGTGATGGGCAGCCTCGCGCGCAGCTTCGGGCTCGAGCGCGCCATGCTGCCGCCGCAGAAGAGCAGCGGGCGCAGCTACTTCCTCACCTCGCTGCTGCGCGACGTGGTGTTTCCCGAGCAGCGCCTCGCGGGCGCCGACGTCAAGCTCGAACGACGCCGAAACACGCTGCGTCTGGCCGGCGTGGCCGCGATGACGCTGATCACCGTCGCCCTGCTCGCGGGCTGGGGCTACAGCACCTGGCAGAACATGAATTACCTGAAGGCCGTCGAGGCGCGCGTCGAGCCGGCGCGGCAGACGCTGGCGGCGCTGCCTTCGCGCGTGTCGAACCTGGTCGAGGTCGCGCCGGTGCTGCAGGCGCTGCGCAACATCTGGAAGGCGCCCGAGAACCGCGAAGGCGAGGAGCCGCTGTCGATGACGCTCGGCCTCTACCAGGGCGACAAGCTCGATGCCGCCGCGATGCTGGCGCACCAGCGCGCGCTCAACGAGGCCTTCCTGCCGCAGCTCGCCAAGCGCATCGAGGACCAGCTGCGCACCGCGCAGAAGGACAACCTCGAGTTCAGCTACGAGGCGCTCAAGACCTACCTGATGCTGCACCAGCCCGAGCGCTTCGATGCCGATGCGCTCAAGGCCTGGATCACGCTCGACTGGGCGCGCAGCCTCGACCGCGGCATTCCCGAAGAACAGCGCAAGCTGCTCGAGGACCAGCTGGACGTGCTGATCGCCCAGGGCCCGCCGCGCTCGCCGCTCAAGATGGACGAGAACCTGGTGCGCAACGTGCGCGCGGTGCTCGCGAGCTATCCGCTGGAGCAGCGCGTGTTCAGCCGCTTGAAGCGCCAGCGCCTCGGCAAGGACATCCCGCCCTTCAGCGTCGCGACCGCCGCCGGCCCCGCGGGCCCGCTGGTGTTCGAGCGCATCAGCGGCAAGCCGCTCGCCGACGGCGTGCCGGGCATGTTCACCCACGACGGCTACCACAAGCGCTTCCAGAACGAGGTCACGGTGCTCACCGGCCTGCTCGCCAACGAGGACCCGTGGGTGCTCGGCCAGGAGCGCGGCACGGCCGACCGCCTGCGTGACGCCGCCGCGCTCGGCGCGCTGACCGACCGCGTGCGCAGGCTCTACCTCGAGGAGTACGTCAAGGTGTGGGAGGCGCTCCTGTCCGACGTGCGCCTGGTGCGCGCCACCGGCCTGGAGAAGAACATCGAGACCGCGCGCATCCTCTCGGGCACCGGCTCGCCGCTCGCCAGCTTCCTGCGCGCGGTGGTCAAGGAGACCACGCTGACGCCGGCCGAGACCAGCAGGGACGTGGTGAGCAAGGCCACCGAGACCGTGCGCAACACGCGCAAGGGACTGGAAGACCTGTTCGGCGGCGACCCCAGCAAGCCGGCGGCCGCGCCCAGGCGCATCGAGAGCATCGTCGACGACCGCTTCGAGCCGCTGCGCCGCCTCGTCACCTCGCCCACGCCGAACGGGCCGGCGCCGATCGACGATGCGCTCAAGCTCTTCAACGAGGTCTACGTCTACCTCAACGCAGTCGACACCGCGGTCAAGAGCCGCAGCTCGCCGCCGCCCGGCGACGTGGCCGGCAAGCTCAAGTCCGATGCCGGGCGCCTGCCGGAACCAGTGCGCACCATGGTCGAGAACCTGAGCCAGGCCGGCGCCACGCAGGCGCGCGTGGCCGAGCGCGGCAGCCTGAGCCAGGACCTGCGTCCGGTGACCGAGTTCTGCACCCGCGCGATCGCCGGGCGCTATCCCTTCGTCACCAGCAGCAAGCGCGACGTGCTGCCCGAGGACTTCGGCCAGATGTTCGGTCCCGGCGGCCTGATGGACGACTTCTTCCAGAAGCGGCTGGCTGCGCTGGTCGACACCAGCACGCGGCCCTGGCGCTACAAGCCGGTGGCGGAGCAGGGCGCGATCACGGCGCAGGCGATCGCGCAGTTCGAGCGCGCGGCGCGCATCAAGGACATCTTCTTCCGCGCCGCCGGCCGCACGCCCGCCATGCGGCTGGACTTCAAGCCGGTCGAGATGGATGCCGGCATCACGCAGTTCATCCTCGATGTCGACGGCCAGCTCGTGAAATACGCGCACGGCCCGGTGGTGCCGATGGCGGTGCAATGGCCCGGCCCCAAGGGCAGCAACCAGGTGCGCGTGCAGGTCAGCCCGCCGTCGACCAGCGGCAGCTCGGGCATGGCGGTCGACGGGCCGTGGGCCCTGTTCCGCGTGCTCGACGACGGCCAGCTCGAAGCCGGCGACGCGCCCGAGAAATTCTTCATCACCTTCCAGATCGGTGCCCGCAAAACGCGCTTCGAGGTGACGACCAACAGCGTGCAGCATCCGATCCGCTTGCGCGAGCTGCGGGAGTTCGCGTGTCCGGAGGGCTTGTGAATTCGCAACAGGATGCCGCTTCGAACATGGCGCCGGGCTGGTTCGGCAAGCTGCCCGGCATGGGCGACTTTGCGAGCCGCCGTCTGCCCGAGCCCTTCCGCAACGCCTGGGACCGCTGGCTGCAGCATGGGCTCACGCGGCTGCGCGCGCGGCGCGAAGACTGGACCGAGCGCTATCTCCAGGCGCCGCTCTGGTGCTTCGTGCTCGGCGAGGGCGTGATCGGCGCCGGCGGCTGGCTCGGCGTGATGATGCCCTCGGTCGACGGCGTGGGGCGCTACTTTCCCTTCACAATCGCAGCCGAGCTGGTGTCCTCGCGCCCCGAGCTGCATGGCGCTGTGCTGGCGCGCACGCAGCACTGGTGGACGCTGGCCGCGCAGGCCGCGCTCGAAGGGCTGGAGCACGATCTCGATGCGCAGCGCTTCGATGCGCGCCTGCAGGAATTGTTTGCGGGCTTTTCGGTCGAGGCGGGCGAGGGCGACGGGCCGTCGCTGGCGCTGCCGGTGACGCGCCACTCGCTGTGGTTCACCGATCCGGTGGCCGAACGAGGCCCGGGCATGACCAGCCAGGGCCTGCCGCAGGATGACCAGTTCGATGCGCTGTTCGGCTTCGGACCCGATGCCGCTGCGCAGGAAGGGGAGGCAGCATGAGCCGCCGGGCCGCTCCCAAGGCGAATACCGCAGTGCGTAGCACGGAGCTTAGCCAATGAGCCCCGACGACGACCGGCCGCCAGGCACACCGCCGCAAGAAGGCGACGACCGCACGCAGGTCGTCACCGGCCGGCCTGCTGCGCCCACGCCGGACGAGGGCGCGACCGTCATCTCCGGCGGCACCGCGCTGCCGGCGAGCGAGATGCCCACCGTGGCCGGCATCACGCGCGCCGAGAAAGCGCCGAGCAACGCCGAGGCTGGGTTGCTTCCGGTGGGCAGCCGGCTCGCCGAATTCGAGGTCACGCGCATCGTCGGGCAGGGCGGCTTCGGCGTCGTCTACGAGGCCTGGGACCCGACGCTCGAACGCGTGGTCGCGATCAAGGAATACCTGCCGACCTCGCTCTCGACGCGCCAGCTCGACGGCACGGTCGCGCCCTTGTCCGAACGGCACCGCGAGACCTTCGAGCTCGGCATGCGCAGCTTCATCAACGAGGCGCGCCTCCTGGCCCAGTTCGACCATCCCTCGCTGCTCAAGGTCTACCGCTTCTGGCAGGAGCGCGGCACCACCTACATGGTGATGCCCTTCTACCGCGGCGACACGCTGCGCCAGGCGCTGGCTGCCATGACGGGAGGCGTCGACGAAGCCTGGCTGATGCGCATCATGGACGGCGTGACGCAGGCGCTCGCGGTGATGCACCACGCCCACTGCTACCACCGCGACATCGCGCCCGACAACATCATCCTGCTCGAAGGCTCGGGCCGTCCCGTGGTGCTGGACTTCGGCGCCGCGCGGCGCGTGATCACCGACAAGACGCAGGCGATCACGGTCATCCTCAAGCCCGGCTACGCGCCGATCGAGCAGTACGCCGAGATGCCCGACATGTCGCAGGGCGCGTGGACCGATGTCTATGCGCTCGCGGCCGTGATGCACGTGGCCGTCTGCGGCCGCGCGCCGCCGCCCTCGGTCGCGCGCCTCCTGGCCGACAGCTATGTGCCGCTGGCAGGCAACGAGGCGCTGCTGCAGCGCTACAGCCCCGGGCTGCTCGCGGCCATCGATGCCGGCCTGGGCGTGCGGCCCGAATCGAGGCCGCAGTCGATGGAAGCGCTGCGTGCGGCGCTGGGTCTGGATGGCGACCGGACGGTGATCCGTGCGCCGGCGCCGGCACCCGCGGCGGCACCGGGTGGACGTACCGGCAGCGCGAGTCCTGCGGCACCCGCGCCCGCGCCGGCTCCCAAGGGCAAGGGCGCGGCCATCGCCGCCGTGGCCTCCGTGGCCGTCATTGCCGCCGCGGGCGGATGGTGGTGGTTCCAGGGCAAGCCGGCCGACACGACGCCGGCCGGCGCAGCGCCGCCGCCGTCCACCGACGTCGCGCAGACGCCGGCGCCTCCACCTCCACCGCCCCCGCCACCACCCAAGGTGCGCACGCCGGGCGAGTCATTGCAGTCGCTGGCCGAAGGCGCCGCGCCGGGCTTCGAGGTGACGGCGAACCCACGCAAGGCCGAGGTCGCGATCGGCAAGGACAGGCTGGGCTTCGAGGTGCGCAGCAAGCGCGAAGGCTTCGTCTACGTCTACCTGCTGTCCAGCGGCGGCGAGCTGTTCCTGCTGTTCCCGAACCTGCTCGACAAGTACAACAAGATCGGCGCCGGTGCTGCGTTGTCGCTGCCGCGCGCTTCGTGGCCGATGGACGCGGGCGGGCCGGCCGGCATCAACCAGTTCGCGGTGCTGGTCAGCGAGCACGAGCGCGACTTCAGCGCCTCGGGCATCCAGAACGACGGCGTGTTCCCACAGTTCCCGCTGCCCGTGCTGGCAGCGCTCGAGGCCGCGCGCGGCAGCGGGCCGCCGCCGCTCGCGGGCAAGCCGGTGTGCGCGCCCAACACACCGTGCAACGACGTCTATGGCAGCGCGTTTTTCAAAATCACCGAGAAGTAATCGTCTGTGGGGCAGCGGCCCGTCAGGCCCCGCCCCCCAGACCAGGAGTTCTTCATGAACAAGCCTTCCTCACTGCCCTTCGCTTCACCCGCCCGCTGGGGTGCCGCCGCCATCGCGATGGCCGCGCTGGCGGCCTGCGGCACGATGCCGGGGGTCAGCTCCACAAGCTCCACACCGGCCACGGCCAGTGCCCCCGCCGCCGCGCCCGCGGCAGCCGCGGCTGCGCAGGTCACGCCCGCGCCCTCCGCCTCGCGCCCGGCTTCGACCAGCGCCGGCGCCAGCGTGGCCGGCCAGTCGCGCACCTTCTCGACCCAGCTTGCCACCTACACCTCGGTGGGCTTCGACGCCGTGCCGGGCTGGGGCCGCGACGATTTCGCCGAAAGCTGGCCTGCCTTCCTCGGCAGCTGCAAGGTGCTGACCGGCCGCGGCACCGAATGGCGGCAGGTCTGCGATCGCGCGCGCGCCGTCGACGACAAGAGCAATCCGGCCATCCGCGGCTTCTTCGAGCGCGAGTTCTCGGCCTACCAGATCCGCGACGACGACCGCCGGCCCGACGGCGTGGTCACCGGTTACTTCGAGCCCGAGATCACCGGCAGCCGGCAGTACGCGCCGCCCTTCATCTATCCGGTGTACGGCCAGCCCGAAGACATGCTGTTCGCCGATGCGCGCAAGCTGCCGGCCGGCAGCGGCACGGTGGCGGCGCGCGTCGAAGGCCGCAACGTGGTGGTGCAGAGCGGCCTCAGCACGCGCGACATGGGCGCGCCGGGCCTCTATGCGCTCGACCTCTCGGCCATCACGCGCGACACGCTGGACCGCAAGGTACGCCTGCGCATCGAGGGCAGGCGCCTGCTGCCCTACTACACGCGCGAAGAGATCGAGACCAAGGGCGCGCCCAACGCGCGCGTGCTGGCCTTCGTGAGCAGCGCCACCGCGCTCTACGAGATGCAGATCCAGGGCTCGGGCCGAATCCGGCTGCCCAACGGCGACGTGATCCGCGTCGCCTATGCCGAACAGAACGGCCAGCCCTTCCGGCCGACGCTGGCGCAGTCCTCCTCGGGCAAGACGCGCAGTCCCGTCAAGGTGCGCGGCGGCGCGATCGAGCTCGAACTCGACGACGGCGATGACGACGAGGACAGCAACGACACCTCGGTGATCCGCACCCGCGGCTTCACGCTCGCGCGTCCCGTCAACAGCGGCGCGGTCATGGTGCCGGGGCGGCGCGTGGCCGGGCCGGTGATCGGCACCGGCATCAAGGACCCGAGCTATGTGTTCTTCAAGGAGTCGCCGGGCAGCGGCGGCGGGCCGGTCGGTGCCTTCGGCGTGCCGCTGTCGGCCGGCCGCTCGATCGCAGTCGATCCGCGCAGCACGCCGCTGGGCTATCCGGTCTTCGTCTCCACGCGTGCGCCCGGCACCGGCACGCCGATGCAGCGCCTCACCATCGCGCAGGACACCGGCGGCGCGATCCGCGGCGCGGTGCGGGCCGACTATTTCTTCGGCAACGGCCAGCAGGCCGCGACCCAGGCCCGGCGCATGAAGGAGCGCGGCCAGCTGTGGATCCTGCTGCCGCGCGGCCTCGCGGTGGCGGCGGCCGCGACCTCGACCATTCGCACGCGTGGCGCGGCGGTCGGTGCTGACTTGCCGCAATGCCTTGTGCCTGAAGAAGGCGCGTGCGTCGATGACTAGGAACGCCGCAAGGCTGATGGGCGCGTCGGCGGGCGGTATGCCCTGTGCCGGCCGACCCCTCACCCTAGCCCTCTCCCGGAGGGAGAGGGAACAAGGAACGCTTCACGCGCAGGTCTTACTCCCTCTCCCTCCGGGAGAGGGCGGGGGTGAGGGCGCCGGGCCTTCGAAGCGCACGCAGCCGCCGAATACCGGGCGGACAGCCCAACGGGCAAAGACACCGTAGTCGCGAAACACACCATGCAAGAGACCCTGTCTTCGGAGCAAAGCGTCGAACTCATCCGCCTCTGGCGGCGCAGGCAGACGCTGTCCCCCGACGAGATGGGCGAGATGTACCGCATCGTCGGCGGCGCGCTGCGCAGCTGCAACCCGCCCGAGCTGCGCGTGCTCGGCGAGGGTCGTCAGGAACTGGTGGCGCAGTTCATCTATGTCAAGGTGCTGCGGCTCGATGCCGATCCGGACGAAGCGGACGATGCCGCGCGCGGCGAGGCCGCGAGCCACAGCGCGCCGTCGAGCGCCTTCGCGCTGTGTGCCTACTTCCGGCGCTACCTGATCGACTGCACGCGCGCGAGCGCCTTCCGCCGCAAGCTCTCGATCGGCGACCAGATCACCGAGAGCCAGCTCGAGGTGCAGGTTGGCGCGGCCGACAACGCGCAGGACGAACTGGCCGAGCACGGCCTCAACGCGCCCTCGGTGCATGCCGCGGCGCGCGCCTTCATCGCGGGTCTGCCCGAGCCCGAGCGCATCCTTTTGTGCGAAGGCTTCGGCCGCGAGGCGGCGGGCGGGCTGTCGGGCGTGGCCTCGCGCCACGCCATCGCCTCCTACCACTACCGCGCCGGCCGGCTCGGCCTCGTGCACAAGCGCGAAGGCCTGCCGGCCGACTATGCGCGCACCACGCTGGGCCAGTGGATCACGCAGACCCTGGGCATCGCGATCGAGGCCGGCAACATGGGCGCGATCCTGCAGGTTTTCAAAATCCTGGGCGCTGAAGCGTCTTATGCCTGAAGACATAAGACTTTCAGGAACACGCACCATGCCCATCGATCTCTGGCCCCCGCTCAGCCTCATCCGCGGCACCCTGGGACGCGGCGGCGATCTCGCCCCTGCGGGCGAAGGCGCGGCAACGCTGGCCGAGTCCGCCGCGATCCCGGCCCGCCGATTCGACGAGACCCTTCTGCTGCCCTTGACCGAGCTCGCCCGCCGCCGCGAGGCCGTGGCCCAGCGCGCCTTTCCGGCCCGCTGGGCGCCGGGCCGCCTTGTGAGCGTGCTGCACGAAGGCCGGCTGCTCGGCGTGCTGCTCGACAAGTGCCTGCACGGCACGCTGTGGCGCGGCTGGATGGCCGCCAGCGAAGCCGACTGGGCCAGCGCCTACGACGTGCTGCTCGAGCCCGGCGACGAACCCTTCGAGCCGATGTTCGGTCTGATCCAGACCTGGAACGTGCTCACGCTCGAACAGACGCCGCAGCTCTGCGCCCGCGTGCTCGGCGAGGTGTCGGCCACGCGGCTGGCCGCGATCCGTGCGGTGCACGACGAATGGGCCGTGCAGCAGCCGCTGGCCATCGAGCCCGAGCCCGGCCGCATCGCGCTGCGCACGGCCGGCGGCGTGTTCTCCGTGCTCTCGGGCACGCCGCTGGGCGTGGCCGATCCGCGTGCCGACTACCAGAGCCTCTATCTCGAAGCCGCCGCCCGGCTCGCCACGCCGCTGCAGGCCACGCCGAAGCCGGGCAGCCTGTCCGTCGCGGCGCCGGCCGGGGAGGGCTGGTGGTCGCGTGTGAAGGCCTGGTTCGGCGCCGACCGGGTGGTGCGGCCCGCGCTGGCGCTGCTGGCACTGGTGGTCGTGGTGCAGAACGCGACCCTGATGCGGCCCGGCGCCGGAGACGATGAGGTCCGGTTCCGTTCGGTGCAGGGCCCCGTCACTTCCGCCGCGCCGGCCGAGCTGAGCCTGCGCTGGAAGGCCGGCGTCGGCATGGACGATGCGAACGCGCTGCTGCGCTCGGCCGGCGCCGAGCTGGTGGGCGGACCGGATGCCGAGGGCCGCTGGCGCCTGCGCTTCCTGGCCGATGCGGCGCAGGGCCGCGCCATGCTGGCGGGTTCGCCGCTGGTCGAATCGGTGGGGCCGCCGTGACGAGGCGCCGCCTGCGCACCGTGCTGCTGTTGGCCATGCTGGCCGCAGCCACCTGCGCGGGTGCGGCGCAGCGCGCCTTGCTGGTGGGCGTGTCGGAACTGGTCAACCAGCCTGCGTCGCTGTGGCTGCAGGCGCCGCGCAACGACGTGATGCTGATGCGCGAGGCCCTGCTGAAGCAGGGCTTCGCGGCCACCGACATCACGGTCGTGGCCGACGGCGTGAGCGGCGCCGCGCTGCCCGAGGCGCAGCGCATCCACGAGGCGCTGGGGCGGCTGCTGGAGCAGTCGCAAAGCGGCGACTTCGTGCTGCTCTATTTCTCGGGCCACGGCACGCGTTGGCGCGATGCGAGCAAGCGCTACCAGGAGCCGGACGGCTTGGCCGAGAACTTTCTCGCGCGCGACGTGCGCGGCGCGGTGGGCGGCAGCGGCGCCTTGCCGGGCGGCCTGCGCGACGTCGATTTCGACGGCTGGGTGCAGGCTTTCCTGGCGCGCAACGTGTTCGTCTGGTCGGTGTTCGACACCTGCTCGGCCGCCTCGATGACGCGCGGCCGCGCGCCCGCGAGCGCCGAGGTTGTTGTGGGTCCGCCGGACGACGAGGTGCGCTTTCGCGGCATCCGCGCCGACCTGCTCGCGCAAGGCGCGGCCGGCGCCTCCGCCGCCGCACCGACGGCACCCGCGGCCCCGGCCGTGCCTCGAGCCCGCTACGTGGCCTTCTTCGCATCCGAAAGCCACCAGGTCACGCCCGAGCTGCGGCTGCCGCGCAAGGGCCGCGACGCGCAGCCGCAGGGCCTGCTGACCTGGGCCGTGGCCGAGGCGCTGCAGCGCCGGCCCGCGACCTGGCGCGAGCTCTTCGACGGCGTGCTTGCGCTCTACCCGCCGGTGATCTCCGAACTCGAAGCGCGCTTTCCGCAACGCGAGCTGCCATCGCCCGTGGCCGAGGGCAATCTCGATGCGCCGCTGTTCGCCAACGGCCCTCAGCCGCTCGGCACGCGTCCGGTGTGGCGTGCGCAGCGCAGCGGCGCGAGCCTCGCGATCCAGGCCGGCCAGCTCGACGGGCTGGTGCCGCGGCAGGAGATGCGCGTGCTCGCGAGCCTGGAAGACGGCACCCGGCGCAGCGCGGCCGCTGTGCTGGCGCAACTCGATCCGGCCGGCGCGCAGCTGCCGGTGCCGGCCGCGCTGCGCGATGTGCCGGGCAGCGCGCTGTGGAGCGTGACGCCGCTGGCCGAGCCGGCCGCCTTCGCGTTGCGCGTGCGCGCCGACAAGCCCTTGCCCGCGGGACTGAGCTTCGACTACCCCGCCTCCATTCGCCTGGCGCGCGCGGGCGAGGACGGGAGCGAAGCCGATCTGCGCTGGACCGATCTCGGCCCCGCCGGCCATCGGCTGGAGCTGCTCTCGCCCGCGCTCGGAACCGGCACGGGCCAGGTCGCGGCCGACCCCGCAGCCTTGCGCGAGCGGCTGCAGGGCTTCGCGCGTCTCAAGTGGCTCGGCGAGCTGAACCGGCTGGCCGGCGGCGCGCGACTCGACGGCTTCGAGGCCGCGCTGGAAACCTGGCGTGCCGACCGCATGCTGCGCAGCGAGCCCCTCGCCCGCAGCGCCACGCCGGGCCCGCTGCTCGCGGGCGAGCGACGCGTGCTGCGCGTGCGCAATACCGGCGGGACTTCGCTCGACATGGTGATCGTCGGCATCGACCCGGAAGGCGGCCTGCGACCGGTGTACCCCGATGCCTCCGGCGCGAGCAACCGTTTCGAACGCGGCACGCGCGAGCTGCCGGCGGCCAAGCATTTCGAACTGCCCTGGCTGGCGGGCCCGGGTGCGCGCCTCTTCGTGCTGGCGACGCCGGCCGCGCCGCACAGCGCGCCGCGCCTGTTCGGCGCGGGCGTCGATCCGGCCCTGGCCGATCTGCGCGTGCGCGGGCAACTCGGTGCACCGAAAGAGCGGCAGGTCTTTGCCGCGATGATTTTTTTCTAGGAGATCGACATGGGCTGGACTTCTGATGGCTCGGTGGACCCGGACGAGGGCCTGCGCCTGCTCGACCTGGTCTCCGAAGAGGCGGGCGACGACTACTGGATGCTGCTCGAATCCAAGGGCAAGGCGATCGAAGGCGATTCGACGCGCCCCTTCGCGGACGGCAAGTCGCGCCTGGAGGTCGGTGGCTTCCGCTACCAGCTGGATGTGTTCTCGCCGCCGGGTTCCACCAAGGGGCAGCTGCGCGCAGCTGCGGTCTTCGTCGTTCGCGATTGCGATGCCGCGAGCGCTTCGATCTCGAGCCTGCTGCGCGACCAGGTGAACGACCTGAAGGTGGTGATCTCGGTGTACAAGGCCGGCGGCGATACCTCCAAAGACCTCCAGCCGCACCTGGAGCTGGAGCTGACCCAGGCGCGCCTGCTGAACCACACGATGCTGACCGCCGCCAGGTCGGCGCGGCCGCGCGAAATCATCCAGATCGAATACCAGGGGCTCGAGATCCGCTCCGCGCCGCAGAGCGAGACGGGCCTGCGCGGCGCCGTACGCACTTGCACCATCAAAAAGTGAGGCCGGACATGACGAACTCTGCCGAATTCCTCCAGGCCGCCGACCCCGCGGCCGCGCTCAAGGCACTGACGGATGAAGTGCGCGCCAAGCCCGCCGACAGCAAGCTGCGCGTCTTCCTGGCCCAGCTGCTGTGCGTGCTCGGCCAGTGGGAGCGTGCGCTCAACCAGCTCAACGTCGCGGCCGAGCTCGATGCGATGGCCATTCCGATGAAGCAGGTCTACGGCGAGGCCGTGCGCTGCGAGGGCCTGCGCGCCGACGTGTTCGCCGGCACGCGCACGCCGATGGTCTTCGGCCAGCCCGACGAATGGCTGGCGCTCCTGATCGAATCGCTGCTGCGCCAGGGTGCGGGCGACGCGCAGCTCGCCGAAGACCTGCGCGAGCGCGCCTTCGACGCCGCGCCCGCCACGCCGGGCACGCTCGACGGCAAGCCCTTCGAATGGCTGGCCGACGCCGACATGCGCCTGGGCCCGGTGCTCGAGGCCTTCGTGAACGGCCGCTACTACTGGATTCCCTATGCCCGGCTGGCACACGTGAAGCTCGATCCGCCCGAAGACCTGCGCGACTGCGTGTGGCTGCCGGCGCATCTGCAGTTCGAGAACGGCGGCGAGACGCTGGCGCTGGTGCCCGTGCGCTACGAAGGCACCGAGAAGAGCGGCGACGGCGCATTGCAGCTCGCGCGCAAGACCGAGTGGCGCGAGCTGCAGCCCGAGGTCTGGGCCGGGCTCGGCCAGCGCATGCTGAGCAGCAGCGATGGCGCCGAGCATGCGCTGATGGACGTGCGCGAGATCCTGTTCTCGACCGGCGATGCCTGAACTCACCGCACAGGAACGCTTGCAGCCCTCGCTGCTCGATCGCCTGGTCGACCATGCGCCCGGCGAGCAGCGCGAGAGCGACGACAAGCGCACGCTGACCCGGCAGGCGCTGCGCCAGGCCGTGCTGCGCGACCTGAGCTGGCTCTTCAATGCCACCGGCCATGGCCTGGCCTTCGACGACAAGCGTTTTCCGAATGCGGCGCGCTCGGTGCTCAACTACGGATTGCCTATGCTGTCCGGCCAGTTCACGTCCTCCGTTCAGCGTGTCAGCATGGAACAGGCTCTGAAGAACGCCATCCTGCAGTTCGAGCCCCGCATCCTGCCTCGCACACTCGAAGTTGAACTCGTCATGGAAGGCTCGGCACTTGATTCCCACAACCGCATTGGCCTTCGGATCCGCGGCATGCTCTGGGCCCAGCCCGTGCCGCTGGAGTTTTTGATGCGCAGCCGAATCGACCTGGAGGAGGGCCGGATCGAAATTGAGGACATGACAAGCCCTCAGCGGTAGCCCAGCCATGGACCCGCGCCTGCTGACCCTGTACGAACAGGAACTGCGCTACTTCCGCGAGAGCTCGGCGGAGTTCGCGCGCGCCTTCCCGAAGATCGCGAACCGGCTGGGCATCGAGGGCCAGGAGGTCGCCGACCCCTACGTCGAACGGCTGATCGAAGCCACCGCCTTCCTGTCGGCGCGCGTTGCCCTGAAGCTCGATGCCGAATACCCGCGCTTCACCGGGCATCTGCTCGACATCGTCTATCCGCACTTCATGGCGCCCACGCCATCGATGGCCGTGGTGTCCATGGCGGTCGACCCCGACGATGCCAATCTCGCGACCGGGCCCGCGCTGCCGCGCGGCAGCGGCCTGCGCGCGCGCCAGGCCGTGGGGCAGAACACGCACTGCGAGTTCCGCACCGCGCGCGCGGTGCGCCTCTGGCCGGTCGAAGTGCTGCGGGCGCAGTACTTCAGCTACGCGCCCGACCTGCCGCTCGCCCAGCATGCGCAGTCGCGCGAGATCCGCGGCGGCCTGCGCATCGCGCTGCGCGCCACCGCCGGCCTCAAGTTCGACCAGATTCCGCTCGACGAACTGCTGATTCACTTCGGCGGCGCCGAGGATGTGGCCTGGCAGCTGCACGAGTGCATGCTCGGCAAAGCCATCGGCGTGATGGTGCAGCCGCTGGCCGCCGGCGGCGCGGCCACGGGTGCGGCCGGCAGCGCGGTGCGCCACCTGCCCGCGAGCGCGGTGCAGCCCGCGGGATTCGAGGACGACGAGGCCTTGCTGCCCGTCACCGCCACCGGCTTCTCCGGCCATCGGCTGGTGCAGGAGTACTTCGCCTTTCCGCAGCGCTTCCAGTTCGCGCGCATCACCGGCTTGCAGCGCGTGCTCGCGTCGATGGCCGTGACCGAGGTGGAGATCGTGGTGCTGTTCTCGCGCGGCGATGCGGCGCTCGAAAAACTGGTCAGCGCCGAGAACGTGCAACTGCATTGTGTGCCGGTCGTCAATCTCTTCAGCAAGCGGCTCGACCGCGTGGCCGTGAATGAGGGCGTGAGCCAGTTCCACCTGGTGCCCGACCGCACGCGCCCGCAGGACTTCGAGGTGCACACCGTGACCGAGGTGGTCGGCCACGGCAACTCGGGCACAGCCGGCGCGGCGCTGGAACAGCCCTTCCTGCCCTTCTATGCGGCCTTCCACGGCGCGCGCCACAGCCACCCGGCCTACTTCACCACCACGCGCGAGCCGCGCATGCTGTCGGTCAAGCAGCGCACCGAAGGGCATCGCAGCAGCCACATCGGCTCCGAGCTCTACATGCAGATCGTCGATCCGCAACAGGCGCCTTACTCCGGTGCGCTGCGGCAGCTGGCCGTCACCGCGCTGGTGACCAACCGCGACCTGCCGCTCCTGATGCCGCTGGGCCGCGAGTGCGACTTCGACTGCATCGACTCGTCCCCGGTGCAGCGCGTGCGCATGGTTCGCGGCCCCTCGCGGCCGGTCTCGCCGGTGGTGGGCCAGGGCCTGGGCTGGCGGGTGGTCGACCACCTGGCTCTCAACTACCTGTCGCTCGCCGACAGTTCGCGCGAAGAAGGCGCGGCCGCGCTGCGCGAGATGCTGATGCTCTATGCCACGCATGCCGACGAGGTGCGTCAGAGCCAGGTGCGTGGGCTGCTGTCGGTGCGCGCCAGGCCGGTGGCGCGCCGGCTGCCGCTGGCCGGGCCGATCGCCTTCGGCCGCGGGCTCGAGGTCACGCTCGAGGTCGACCGCAATGCCTTCCACGGCCACAGTGCCTTCCTGTTCGGGGCCGTCATGGCGCGCTACCTGGCGCGCCACGTGGAGGTCAACCACTTCATCGAGACCGTGCTCACGGCCTCGGGCAAGGGCGAGATCATGCGATGGAGGCCGCTGTGCGGGGCACGCCCGATCCTGTAGCCGTGCCGGCGGCGCGGCCCGAGAGCGTGGCCGAGCGCCTGCAGGCCTGCGCGGACCAGCCCTGGGCCTACGACTACTTCGCCCTCATGCGGCGGCTGGAGGCGCTCGCGGCGCCGTCGCCGCGCTGGGGCCGCGCGTTGCTGCCCGGCGCCGAGCCGGTGCGCGTGGGGCAGGAGCCATCGCTGTCCTTCGCGCCCGCGAGCTTCAGCCGCTTCGAGCCGGCCGGCGCGCATTCGCCGCCGCGGCTGCGCCAGCATTTCTTCGGCTACCTCGGGCCCAACGGCCCGCTGCCGGTGCACCTGAGCGATTTCATCCGCGAGCGCACGATCAACCATGGCGATCCGACCTGGCTCGCTTTTCTCGACAGCTTCGCGCACCGCTTCAGCCTGTTCTTCTACCGCGCCTGGGCCCAGGCCAGGCCGGCGGTGGGGCTGGACCGGCCGAAGGAGGACGCCTTCCGCCGCCAGGTGGGCGCGCTGGTCGGCATCGGCACCGCCGCGCGGCAGGAGCGCGACGAGATCCACGACGACGCGCGGCTGCACTTCTCGGGCTGGCTCGCACGTCGCGTGCACAACTCCGAGGGCGTGGAGGCGGTGCTGCAGAGCTACTTCGGCGTGCCGGTGCGGCTCGAGCCCTGGGTCGGGCACTGGATGACGCTGCCCGTGGAGGAACTCACGCGCCTGGGCCGCGGCGAAGCTTCGCGCTCGCTGGGCATGGGCGCGATGCTCGGCCGGCGCGCCTGGGATCGCCAGCACCGCGTGCGGCTGCACCTCGGTCCGCTCAGCTTCGAGCGCTACCGCATGTTCCTCCCGATCGGCTCGGCACGGCCCGCGCTGCAGCGCTGGATGCAGCAGCTCTTGGGCGACGAGCTGTACTGGGATGCAGAGCTGATTCTCGAAAAACATGAAGTGCCGCCCACGCGCCTGGGCCGGCAGCGGGGCAACGCGCCCCGGCTGGGCTGGTCCTCGTGGCTCGGCGAGTGCAAGCGCAAGCGCGATGCGCCCGATGTCCGCATCGATGGCGATGCCGCTCTTTCGCGCGCAGCACTTCAATAAAAAAACCCAGGGCCGTTCGTCTTGACTACATACGGAGAAGCTCATGAGTGAAATCAGCCGCACTGCCTTGTTCGGCAAGCTCAATTCGCTGGCCTACAAGGCGATCGAGGGCGCCACGGTGTTCTGCAAGATGCGCGGAAACCCGTATGTGGAGCTGGAGCACTGGTTCGCCCAGCTGCTGCAGTCGCAGGACTCCGACCTGCACCGCGTGATCCAGCACTACCAGCTGGACATCTCCGTTATCGCCAAGGACATGACGGCCGCGCTCGACCGCCTGCCGCGCGGCGCCACCGCGATCAGCGATTTCTCGCCGCACATCGAGAACGCGATCGAGCGCGCCTGGACCTACGCCACCCTGCAGTTCGGCGAGGCGCAGGTGCGCACCGGCTACCTGCTGGTCGGCATGCTGAAAACGCCGAGCCTGCGCAATCCCTTGCTCGGCCTCTCGAAGCAGTTCGACAAGGTCAAGGTCGAAGACCTGGCCGACAACTTCGCCAAGATCTGCGATGCCTCGCCCGAATCGAAGATGCGCGCGCAGGACGGCACCGGCATGGGCAGCGGCGCCCCCGGCGAAGAAAGCGGTGCGATGGCGCCGGCCGCCATGGGCAAGGGCGATGCGCTGAAGAAGTTTGCTGTCGACCTCACGGAGAAGGCGAAGAAGGGAGAGATGGATCCGGTGACCGGGCGGGACGAGGAAATCCGCCAGATCGTCGACATCCTGATGCGGCGCCGCCAGAACAACCCGCTGCTCACGGGTGAGGCGGGCGTCGGCAAGACGGCGGTGGTGGAAGGCTTCGCCCAGCGCCTGGCGCGCGGCGACGTGCCGCCGCAGCTCAAGGACGTGAAGCTGCTCACGCTCGACATCGGCCTCCTGCAGGCCGGCGCCAGCATGAAGGGCGAGTTCGAGCAACGCCTGCGGCAGGTGATCGACGAGGTGCAGGCTTCGCCCACGCCGATCATCCTGTTCATCGACGAGATCCACACGTTGGTGGGTGCGGGCGGCGCGGCTGGCACCGGCGATGCGGCCAACCTGCTCAAGCCCGCGCTCGCGCGCGGTAACCTGCGCACCATCGGCGCCACCACCTGGGCCGAGTACAAGAAGTACATCGAGAAGGACCCGGCGCTGACGCGGCGCTTCCAGGTCGTGCAGGTGCCGGAGCCCGACGAGACCAAGGCCATCCTGATGCTGCGCGGCGTGGCCAGCGTGCTCGAGAAGCACCACCGCGTGCAACTGCTCGACGAGGCGATCGAGGCGGCGGTGAAGCTGTCGCACCGCTACATTCCCGCGCGCCAGCTGCCCGACAAGGCCGTGAGCCTGCTCGACACCGCCTGCGCGCGCGTCGCGGTGTCGCAGCATGCGATGCCGCCCGAGGTGGAAGACTGCCAGCGCCGCATCGAGGCGCTCACGGTCGAGAGCGAGATCATCGGCCGCGAAGAGGCGATCGGCATCGACGTGAGCAAGCGCGCGCCGCAGGTGCAGGCGCTGCTTGCCGAATCCAATGCCGAGCTCGAAAAGCTCAATGCGCGCTGGAAGGAGGAGAAGGGGCTGGTCGACCGGCTGCTCGAACTGCGCGGCAAGCTGCGGGCGGGGAACAAGCCGGTGGATGCGTCGACGCCAGGGGACGGAGACCGCGCCGCGCTGCTCGCGGAGTTGCACGAGCTGCAAACCCAGATCAGCAGCGTGCAAGGCGAGTCCCCTCTGATCCTGCCCTCGGTCGATTCGCAGGCCGTGTCCTCGGTGGTCGCCGACTGGACCGGCATCCCGGTCGGGCGCATGCAGCGCAACGAGATCGAGACCGTGCTCAACTTGCCCAAGCTGCTGGGGCAGCGCGTGATCGGCCAGGACCACGCGATGGAGATGATCGCCAAGCGCATCCAGACCTCGCGCGCCGGGCTGGACAACCCGAGCAAGCCGATCGGCGTCTTCATGCTGGCGGGCACCTCCGGCGTCGGCAAGACCGAGACCGCGATCGCGCTGGCCGAGGCGCTGTACGGCGGCGAGCAGAACATGATCGTCATCAACATGAGCGAGTACCAGGAGGCGCACACCGTGAGCTCGCTCAAGGGTGCGCCGCCCGGCTACGTGGGCTACGGTGAGGGCGGCGTGCTGACCGAGGCCGTGCGCCGCAGGCCCTACAGCGTGGTGCTGCTCGACGAGGTGGAGAAGGCCCACTCCGACGTGCACGAACTGTTCTTCCAGGTTTTCGACAAGGGTTTCATGGAAGACGGCGAGGGCCGCAGCATCGACTTCAAGAACACGCTGATCTTGCTCACCACCAACGCCGGCACCGACATGATCGCGAGCATGTGCAAGGACCCGGAGCTGATGCCCGAGCCCGAGGGCATGGCCAAGGCGCTGCGCGAGCCGCTCTTGAAGATCTTCCCGCCCGCGCTGCTGGGCCGGCTGGTGACCATCCCGTACTACCCGCTCTCCGACGAGATGCTCGGCAAGATCGTCGAGCTGCAGTTGAAGCGCATCAAGAAGCGGGTCGAGGCGCGCTACCAGATCCCCTTCGACTATTCGGACGAGGTGGTCAAGCTGGTGGTGAGCCGCTGCACCGAGAGCGAATCGGGCGGCCGGATGATCGATGCCATCCTCACCAACACCATGCTGCCCGACATCAGCCGCGAGTTCCTGAACCGGATGATGGAAGGCAAGCCGATCGAGCGGGTGCAAGTCACGGTCGACAACGGCGCATTCGATTATCGGTTCTGAAGACCGAACCAATGAGGTGAACAGCCATGCCGCACTACACCAACAAAGTGAAAGTTCTGAGTCCGCTGCTTGCCATTGCGTACTCCGACAACAAGGGGGCTCGACTCAACTATCCGACAAAGGCCCAGACGGATCTTCTCCTCAACGGCGCGGCAGCCGCGAGAAGGATCATGAGGGCCGCCGTCGCCGAGTTGGACCGCGTCGTGTATCTGAGACGGCCGGAGGGCGAACCGTTCACGAGCATCATGAACTACCACTTCGGCCTGGCCGCCAATCGCCTGAATCCGATGCTCAAGAGCAACGCCGTGGACAAGTCGTTGGGGCTGAAGGCGATCGGGCAGAAGGATCGCCGCTGGATACTCAACAAGATCCGGATGGGCATGCTGAGCATTTCGTTCCATCTCAACACTGGTGTCTACCTGATCGATGTCGACATCGGTACGAGAAACATCATCGGAGGCGTTGCGGATACGCCGGGCGCCGGCGAAGAGGGTTACGTTGTCGGCGGTGCGAACAATCCCGCCACCGGCAAGTTCACTCCTCACTGCGGGCTGCTGTCCGGCTTCAAGAACGGCGAAATTCATGTGGCGTTCGCCTTCATGCAACAACACGGCTATACGGCGGAGGCGGTTGCTCGCGTCATCATTCACGAGGCATCGCATAAATACTGGGGAGTTGCAGACTACTACTACGCGCATCAGACAGCGGGTTACCGGCAGCTCAACTGCGTGGAGGCGGTCGACAACGCCGACAGTTTTGCCTGGGCCGCTGTCTCGCTGGATCAAGGGGCGCTCGTCCACGGCACGGATTCCAACGACCTGCACCATCAGGCAGCCCTTGTGCCTTGAGCGTCCGCGCTTCACTACCGTGAGCCGCATGAAGATCCCCCCAGGCTACAAGCCCGCCACCCATCTGCGCCTCGACGAGGCCTTGGCGCTGGCGATGGCCATGCACCGCGCCAATCGCCTCGACGATGCTGAAGAGCTCTACGCACGCATCCTGGAGGTGGCTCCGGACAACGCCGATGCACTGCACTTCAGGGGCGTGCTGCGGCACCAGCGCGGTGGCAGCGAGGAGGCGCTCGGATTGATCCGCCGCTCGATCGCGCTGAATGCCGCGGTGCCCGACTGGCACAACAACCTGGGCAACGTGCTGCTCGAAACCGGCCAGGTCGATGCCGCCGCGGATGCCTATGAAGAGGCCGCGCGCCTGGCGCCTGCGCGCACCGACATCCACAACAACCTCGGCGTGCTGCGGCGCGAGCAGGGGCGGCCCGAAGAATCGGAGAGCGCTTACCGGCGCGCCATCGAACTGGATCCGAAGAACGTCGAGACCCACACCAATCTCGGCCGCCTGCTCAATAGCCTGGGACGCGAAGAGGAATCGATGCGCTGCTTCTGCGAAGCATTGCTGCTGAAGCCCGGCCATGCGCCGGCGCGCGAGGCGCTCGGCCTGGCCTACTACACGCTCGGGCGCTTCGAGGAGGCGGCGCAGGTGTACCGCGACTGGCTGAAGGACGAGCCCGGTAACCCGGCGGCGCGCCATCATCTCGCGGCCTGCTCGGGCGAAGGCGTGCCGGCGCGCGCCGCCGACGACTATGTGGAGAAGGTGTTCGACGGCTTCGCCGACAGCTTCGATGCCAAGCTGGCGCACCTGCACTACCGCGCGCCGGAGCTGATTGCGCAGACCGTGGCCGGGCTGCTGGGCGCACCCCGGCGCGAGCTCGCCGTGCTCGACGCCGGCTGCGGCACCGGCTTGTGCGGCCCGCTGCTCGCACCCTACGCGCGGCGCCTGGAAGGCGTCGATCTGTCCGAGCGGATGCTGGCGCGGGCCCGGGTGCGCCAGGTCTATGACGCGCTGGCCAAGGCCGAACTCACGGCCTTCATCGAAGGCGCGGCGCCGGCCTCCTACGACCTCGTCATCTCGGCGGACACCCTGTGCTATTTCGGCGATCTGCGTGGGGTGGCCCAGGCCACGGCCAGGGCGCTGCGGCCGGGCGGCTGGCTGGTGTTCACCGTCGAAGCACTCGATGCGCCGGAGGATGTGAAGGAGGCGGGCTTCCATTTGCACCACCACGGCCGCTACAGCCATCGCGACAGCTACCTGCGCGAGGTGCTCGCGGAAGCGGGGCTGGCCGTCGGTGCAGTGACGGCCGCGCACCTGCGCATCGAAGGCGGCAAGCCGGTCGACGGCTGGATCGTGTCGGCGCAGGCCTGCGAAGCGGCGGCCTCCCATTTGTCCTAGAAAACACAGAAAGAAAACGCATGGCCGATACGCAATTCATCATCAAGAGCGATTCGCCCGTCAACGACGACCTGATGTTCTGGAGCGTGGTGGGCCAGGAAAGCCTGTCGCGTCCGGCGGCCTACGAGCTGACCGTGCTGTCGGCGAACGAGAAGATCGACGCCAAGGACATTCTCGGCCGCGCCTTCGACGTGGTGTTCGAGTTCCTCGATGCCGACGGCGCCAAGCACGAGCGCCATTGTCAGGGGCATGCGGTGCGCTTCATGCGCAAGGGCAGCGTGGGGCGCTATTTCGAATACCGCTTCACGCTGCGCTCGTGGTTCTGGCTGCTCACCAAGCGCAGCAACTCGCGCATCCTGCAGGACAAGCCGGTGCTGGACCTGCTCGATGCCGTGTTCGAGGACAGCCCGATCAAGCGCTTCAAGAAGATCAAGACCGACAAGGTCATCGGCACGCACGATGCGCGGCGCTACAGCGTGCAGCACCAGGAGAGCGACTACCAGTACCTCTCGCGGCTGCTCGAGGACGAAGGCGTCTACTACTGGTTCGACGCGCACGACGCGCCGGGCACGATGCACCTCGCCGACGCGAGCGACGTGGCGCACAAGAAGCTGCCGGTGACCGACACGCTGAACTACGTGGCCCCGGGCGCGAGCGAAGCGCGCTTCAACGAGATCAGCCTGTGGGTGGATTCGCGCCGCCTCGACACCGGCAATTTCGCCTCGCGCGACAGCGACTTCAAGGCCATCCGCAAGAAGCTCAGCGCCGACAAGGGGGATCCCGACGTGCACGAGCTGGCCGATTTCGAGGCCTTCGAGTTTCCCGGCGGCTACTTTCGCGAAGCCGATACCGAAGACGCCGCCAAGGTGCGCGCCGAAGAGCTGGTCGCGCGCCGTCGCCTGAACTGGGCCATCACGCGCTGGCCCGACGTGGCCGCCGGCATGAACTTCAGCTTCAAGGGCCACCCGGCCGGCGGCGCCGACGGCGACTACCTGATCGCGAGCTGTGCCTTCGTCGTGACGCATCCGGGCTACGAGAGCATGAGCGAGAGCGAAAGCCAGGTCGACCGGCAGGGCCAGCTGCTGCTCGAGCTGCTGCGCGAGGACCCGATCAATGCCAACTGGATCGAAGCGTTGCAGGACATCGTGCGCGGGACGCCGGAGCTGCACCAGCCGGTGCGCGGCAATGGCGTCTTCCTGCTCACCGTGCTGCCGGCCGAAACCCTGTTCCGCCCACCGCGGCTGACGCCGCGCGTGACCATGCCCGGCCCGCAGAGCGCGATCGTGGTCGGCCCGAAGGGCGAGGAGATCCATGCCGACGACTTCGGCCGCGTGAAGGTGCATTTCCACTGGGACCGCTACGACGAGAGCGACGAGAAGTCCACTTGCTGGGTGCGCGTGTCGCAGCCCTGGGCCGGCAAGGGCTGGGGTGGCTATTTCATTCCGCGCATCGGGCAGGAGGTGATCGTCGATTTCCTGAACGGCGACCCGGACCGGCCGATCATCGTCGGGCGCGTCTACAACGACGACCAGCCGAAGCCCTTCGATTCGCACACGCAAAGCGGCTTTCGCACGCGCTCCACGCCCAAGGGCAGCGCCTCGAACTGCAACGAGCTGCGCTTCGAGGACAAGAAGGGCTCGGAGCAGGTCTTCCTGCACGCCGAGAAGAACCAGGACATCGAGGTCGAGAGCGACGAGACGCACTGGGTGGGCCACGACCGCAAGAAGACGGTGGACAACGACGAGACCAACCATATCAAGAACAACCGGACCGAGACGGTCGGTGTGGACGAGAAGATCGACATCGGCGCCAACCGCACCGAGACCGTCGGCGCGAACGAAGACATCACCATCGCGTCGAACCGGACCGAATCGGTCGGCGCCAGCGAGACCGTCTCGATCGGCGCGGCGCGGGATCACACCATCGGCGCCGACGACACGAAGACGGTGGGCGCCAGCGAGAGCGTCACCATCGGCGCCTCGCGCACCGACACGGTCGGCGGGTCGATGACCCAGACGATCGGCGGCTCGCTCTCGCAGACCGTGGCCGGCGGCATCACCACGACCACGGCCGGCGCCTACACCATCACCGCGACCGGCGGTTTGACGGTCTGCGCGCCGGGCGGCGTGAAATACATCGACAGCTTCTTCAGCCGCCTGGGCGGCAACCTGCTCGAGAACTACAACAACATCGTCAAGCTGACGCCGATGAGCATCGAGGGGACGGGTTTCAAGGCCGAGGCCTGCGGCATCAAGATCGACGAGGGCGGCCTCTTCAACAAGAAGGCCGGGGTGGCGCTGCTGCACCTGGGCAGCTTTCTCGAGAACGCCGGCCCGGTGCTGAAGAAGGCCGCCGTGGTGGTGGACAAGGCCGGCCTGCACCTGATCGGGTGAGCGGGCCGCCCGAGCGTCATGAGAATCGTCAAGCCCAACTGCCTCAGCGTGCTCCCACGATGCATCGAGCACAGGCGGGAGCTGTTCCTTTGCGTGTCGACCTTCGCGATGGTTCCGCTGCGCGAGGCAGCCATGCTGTGCTCCGAGCAGAAGCTGTGGACTGTGCTGCCGCAGGCCTTTCCGGAATTCGTCGAGGCGGGCGCGCCGAAGAAGGGCGGCGAGTTCCTGCTGGCGGGCGCGGTGCATGCGCCGCCAGGCTCGCAGGCGGCGAGCATCTCCTTCGGCATCCGTTTCGCCGGCATCGAGAAGATCGCGCTGGCGCACGGGCGGCGGTTCACCGACGGCCAGGCGATCGTCCGTCAGGAGCCGCTCACCCGCGTCGCTCTCGATTGGGCGAATGCCTATGGCGGCAAGGAGTTCCCGCTCAACGTGCGCGGCTGCGGGCATCCCTCGTCCGTGCGGCCCGATGGCTATCTGCCCTTGCCGTGCATCGAGGCGGCGGACAAGCCCTGGCATCGGGATCCGGCGCGCAACCGGCCGATGGCCTTCGGCGTGCTCGACCTCGCGCATCCGGAACGCCTCGCCTGCGCCGGCACCTACGACGAGGCTTGGCTGAAGACCGAGTTCCCCGGCTTGGCGCTCGATGCGGACCTGTGCATCCACAACATCGCGCCCGCCGACCAGCGCAGCGCCTCGCCTTTCGCAGGCAACGAAGGCTACGAACTGGCTCATCTCTCGGCCTCGGAGCCCTTGCTGCGCGGTGCCTTGCCGGGCGTCGCGGTGCGCGCCTTCATCCAGCGCAAGAGCGCGGCGCACGAAATGGAAGAGCTGAGCACCGCGTTGCGCACGGTGGTCTTCCTGCCGGAGGCGGACCGGGTCGTGCTGGTCTGGCAAGGCCTGTGCAAGGTGGCGGAGGACGATGCCGGCGACATCCAGACCGTGATGGTGGCCGCCGAACACATCGGCCGCCTGCGCGCGCGCGGGCACTACAAGCAGGTGCTGCTGGACCGCGTCGAGTCCGAGGACGCAGCATTGCTGTCCTTGATGGACGAGCAGCTGCTGCCCGAGGACTTGCCCTTCGAAGGCCTGCTGCCGGCCGATTTCGATCTCAACCGCAAGCCGGCCGCCGACAGCTACGGCGAGCGCCTGCGCCGGCGTGCGGAAGTGCAGCTGAAGGCGGGCCGCGACGAGGTGATCGCCCTGGGACTCGATCCCGACGCGCATGCGCCCGCGGCCACGCTCGGGGCGCTTCCGCCCATGCCGCCGCTGCCCCAGCTCGGCGAGTTCATGCGCCAGCTCGCGGTGGACGGGCAGAAGCGGATCGAGCAGGGCAAGAAGGCGGCCGCCGCGATGCTGCAGGCCTCGGAGACGGCGTACACGCAACAGGGTCTTTCGTTCGACGTCGTTCGCGACGAGCTGGCGGGCGTCGGGCAGGGCGGGCCACCCAAGCCGCTGAAGCCACAGACGATGGCCACGCTGAACGAGCTCCAGGGCGTGGCGAAGCGCAGCAACACGCCGCTGGACGAAGTGGACGAGATGCTGGTCGACGAGAAGCTGCACGCACGCTGGGACCGGCAGGATCGCGAGTTGCGCGACATCTATGTCCGCCATGCCCAGCACATGCATCCCGCGCCCGCCGCGACCGGCAGGTTCGCCGAGCGGCAGCATCGCTGGGTGGAAGAGCGGCTCGCGGCCGGCCACGGCCTGCGCGGCCTCGATCTCACGGGCGCCGATCTGCGCCGCTTCGATCTGCGCGGCGTCGACTGCACCGGCGCCATGCTCGAAGCGGCGAATCTCCATGGCATGCAACTCGCCGGCGCCAGCTTCGACGGGGCCGTGCTGGTGCGCGCCGACCTGGGCGAAGCCCTCGCGGCCGGCTGCGACTTCAGCAATGCCAATCTGGGGAAGGCGAACCTGCACAGCGTGGACGCCGCCGGCGCGGTGTTCGCCGGAGCGAACCTGTGGGAGGCGCGCCTCGAGCAAGCCGGGCTGGCACGCGCGATCGTGGGGGCTGCCCAGTTCTATCGCGCATCGTTGATCGGCATCGACCTCTCGCATGCGGAGCTCGCCGAGGCCCAGTTCCTCGAGTGCGACCTGTCGTCGGCCGACTTCAGCCACGCCAACTTCGGCGGCGCCCAGTTCATCAGTTGCAAGGCCGAGGGCGCGCGGTGGCTGCAGTGCACCGGCGGCACTGCCGTGTTCTACAAGTTCGCCTGCCGCGGCGCCGATTTCTCGAATGCCAGCCTGCCAGGCGCTCGTTTCGTCGAGGCGATCGATCTCGCCGGTGCCGTCTTCGCCGGCGCCACGCTGGCCGGCGCCTATTTCGGCCAGGGCAGCGACCTGAGCGGCAGCTGCCTCGACCGCGTGCAGGCGCGCCAGGCGGACTTCACCGGCTGCAACCTTGCCGGTGCCACCTTCAGGCACGCGGACCTGCGCGAGGCCAGCTTCCGCAAGGCGCTGCTGGGGCGCGCCGACCTGAGCGGTGCGAACCTGATGGACGCCATCCTGAGCAACGCCGAAGCCTTCTCGGCACAGCTGTGCGACTGCAACCTGTACGCGGCAGACCTGGCGCGCATCCGCGCCGATGAGCACACCTCCTTCGAGGGCTCGCTCACGAAGCGAGCCCGCATCTATCCGCGCTGGCGCCCACCTGTGCCTTCATCGCCATGACGCCGATGCAGAAGAGCGAACTCATGGCAAAGATCGAGAATGCCGACCCGGTGCAAGGCGCTTCGCTGCAAGGCGTCGATCTGTCCGGCGCCAGGCTGAGCGGCGCCGTGTTCGAGAACGTCGATTTCCGCGGCTGCGCGATGGCCGGTGCCAGCTTTGCCGACAGCATCCTGAGCAAGTGCCGCTTCGACGGCGCCAGCCTCCAGGGCGCGGTGATGACGGGCGCAACCTTCCATGAGTCGAGCGCGTGCGATGTGGATCTGTCGGAATCCGCCTGCGTGGGATTCAATGCGGTCCAGAGCCGCTTCGACGGCAGCAGCTTCAGCAAGGCCGACCTGACGGAAGCGAACTTCATCAAGTCGTCGCTGGCTGGCGCCCGGCTCGCGGGCGCAAGGGCGGTGCAACTGTCGCTGGTCGAAACGCGCACCGAGGCGATCGACCTCTCGGACCTGCTGTTCTTCAAGTCCGTGGTGGTGGAGGCCGATCTCTCGGCCGCCGACCTGAGGGGCTGCCGCATCGATCAATCGGTCATGAGCAAGGTGCGCCTCGCGGGCCAGCGCCTGGCGGGCGCCGACTGGCAGCGCAGCCAGTTCATGGAGGCCGATCTGGACGGCGTCGACCTGTCGGGCGCGCAGCTGCAGCAATGCAACTTCAAGGGCGCCAAGTTGACGGACGCGAACCTGGTCAAGGCCAAGGCCGCCAACACGCTGTTCATCGAATCGCGCTGCGAGCGCATGGACGGCAGCGGTGCGGATTTCTTCCAGAGCATCTGGAGCGATGCGCTGCTCGAAGACGCCCGCTTTGCCGGCACGCGGCTCGAGCAGGCGATGCTCCATCGCGCCAGGTGCCTGCGCGCCAGCTTCGCACGCGCCAACCTGGTCTACGCCGACTTTTCCCATGCCGACGTGTCCGGCGCCGACTTCGACGGCGCCAGCTGGGAACGCACGAAATTCCATCAGGCGCGGCGCATCGGCGTGCGCCTGCCTGCCGGCGCCAGCATCCTGTACGAGGATCCCGAGCTCGCCGCGGCCGAAGCATGGAGCCCCCTCGATCCGCCATCGCAAAAAAGGTGAACACCATGGAAGTCATCGATCAACGCGAGCCCAAGCTCGCAGCGCCGTCCGCCGCCGCGGCCTACATGGTCGGCAGCGTCGTGGAGACCGCCGCCGACGTGGTGTACGTCAGCTTCGACCGGCGCGTGCATGAAGCAACGCGCGCATTCAGCTGCATGGTGGTTCCGGAGCCGGGCGACGAGGTCGGCCTGTTTCGCGCGCCGGACGGTCGCCTCTTCATGACCGCGGTGCTCAGCCGGGCCTGCGATGCCCCCTTGACGCTCCATGCCCCGGAAGGCTTCGCGCTGAAGTCGGACAAGGACATCCGGATCGAAGCGCAGCAGGCCGTGCATCTGCAGGGCGCGACTTTCACCGGGCGGTTCGACAGCGCGCACTGGGCCGCGCGCCTGATGCGCGTGACCGGCGTCGAGTTCGTGCTGCGTTCCGCGGCGGCGCGGCTCTTCGCAGAGGCCGCGGAGGCAGTGTTGTCGCGCTTGCAGGTGTCGGCCGATCGCAGCTATCGTCATATTGCGCAGGCGGAGCATGTGCGCACCGGCATCCTCGACGTGAAGGCCGAGCACGTGGCGAACATCCGGGCCGGAACGATGCTGCTTTCCTCGCGCGAGTTGACCAAGGTCGACGGCGCCCAGATTCACGTTGGATGAAAGGATCGCCATGTTCGCGAACACCCAGATGGGCGGCCAGGACACCGGCTTCCCGGATGTCTGCCTGACGCCGACGCCAGGCGGGCCGGTGCCCACGCCCTATCCGAACATCGCCACGCGGCCGATGGCGGTCAATGCGGTCTACACGGTGCTGCTCAGCAACGCGCCGGCACACAACCTGGGAACCACCATCCCCATGACCAACGGCGACAACGCCGGCGTCGCCACCGGCGTGGCCTCCGGCACCGTCATGGGCCCGGCGCGCAACCTGACCGGCGCGTTCACGGTGCTGATCGGCGGCAAGCCGGCCACGCGGCTCAGCAGCGTGGCCTTGCAGAACAGCACGAACTGTCCTGGTGTGTCGATCGCGCCGAGCCAGGTCAAGGTGCTGCTGCTCGCGCCCTAGACAGAGAGTAAAGAGGCCACCAGGTGATACGGATCGCTGTTCTCAACGTCCGGGGCGCGCCGCCCGGGCAGCCGCTCGCCGCCAGCTTCGGTCCGGCCGGCGGCACCATCGGCCGTGCCGACACCAACACGCTGGTGCTGCAGGATCCAGACCGGACGGTATCTCGCATGCATGCGCAGATCTCGTTTCGCAACGGCGACTTCTACATCGCCGATCACGGCAGCAATCCCATGCAGCGCAACGGCCAGCCGCTGGGCTCGGGCAGCGAGGTGAAGCTGGCGGACGGCGATCGGCTGGTGATCGGCAGTTTCGAACTCTCGGTGCAGCACGCGGCGGCCGGCGCGCCTGGCGCTGCCTCGCGGCCGGCGCCGCTGCACGTGCCGGCGGCCAGCGACGACGACCCCTTTGCCGACCTGCTCGCGGGGCTGGCGCCTGCAACGCCTGCCGCGCCCGCAGGCCGCGCGGCGCCGGCGGCGAGTGCGCCGGTGCCGCTTCCCGACCCCTTCGGCCCCGGCGCTGCCGGCGGCCGGGCCGCGGACACGGATCCTTTTGCCGACCTGCTGGCGCCCGCACCCTCCGGCGCACCAGCCAAGGCCGCGGCGGGCCTGGGCGCGCTCGACGACTTTTCGGACCTGGCCGCGCCGCCGGCGGGCAAGGCCGCCGGCATCGACGCGCTGTTCGGCGGCAGCGCAGGCCCCAGCGGCCTGGGCGGCGATCCGCTGGCGCTCTCGCCGCTTGCGGATCCGTTGCTGCAGCCGAACACGGCGGGCGGACTCGATCCGCTCGCCGCATTGAAGGGCCGCGCGCCCGCGACGCCGGCACCGCGCAGCGATCACGTGCCGATCGGGCAGTTCGGCTATGTGCCGCCGGTGGCGATCGCGCCGCCGGCAGCCTCGTCGCTGCTGGACGATCTGGATGCGCCGCTCGGCTCGCCGAGCTTCGACGACATGACGGGCGCGCGGATCGAAGCGCCCGTACCCCCGCCGCTGGCCGCGAAAGCGCCGGGCTTCGCGCCATCGCCGCCGGCCGATGCGCTGCTGGCCGCCTTCCTGCGCGGCCTGGGCAGCATGCACCCGATGCCCGAGGCGCTCACGCCCGGACTGATGGAACGCGTCGGCGTCCTGCTGCGTTCGGCGACCGAAGGCACGCTGCAACTGCTGCTCACGCGCCAGGAGTTCAAGCGCGAGGTGCGCGCCGAGGTCACGATGATCGCGGCGGAGGCCAACAACCCGCTGAAGTTCTCGCCCACCGTCGAGGTCGCGCTCGCGCATCTGCTGGGGCCCGGCGTGCGCGGCTTCATGCCGGCCGAGGCGGCCATGCGCGATGCCTTCGACGATCTGCGCGCGCACCAGTTCGGCGTGATGGTCGGCATGCGGGCCGCGCTGGCCCACGTGATCGAGCGCTTCGGACCGGAAGAGCTCGAAAAGAAGATCGCAGCCAAGTCGGCACTCGACAGCCTGTTCGCCGCCAACCGCAAGGCCAAGCTGTGGGACCAGTTCATCGCGCTCTATGCCGGCATCGCGAGCGAGGCAGAGGACGACTTCCACACCCTGTTCGGCAAGGCCTTCCTCGAGGCCTACGAAGAGCAGATGGCGCGCCTCAAATCCGGCGGCGGTTGAAGAGAACGAAAGAGGAGGGGCCGTGGACATAGAAATCGTCACCTTGTCGAGGCAAGGCGGCCGCAGCTACAACGAAGACGTGTTCGGCCACTGGAACGACGGCCGCTTCGTCGCCTGCCTGGTGGCCGACGGCGCGGGCGGCCACGGCGGAGGCGACGTCGCGGCGGCCATCGCGCGCAGCAGCGTGCTGGAGGGCTTCGCGGCAAATCCGGGGCTCGATGCCGAGCTGCTGCGCCAGCTCATCGCGCGCGCCAACCTCGACATCGTGGCGCGCCAGGCCGAGGGCGGCAAGCTGGCGGCGATGCGCTCGACCGTGGTGCTGGCCGCGGTCGACCTGCACGAGAACCAGATTGCCTGGGCCCACAGCGGCGACAGCCGCGCCTACCTGTTTCGCGCCGGCGCGCCGGTGGCGCGCACCGTCGACCACAGCCTGGTCCAGCAGATGGTGGCTGGCGGCATGCTCGACGAGGAGGGCGCTCGCCTTCATCCTCAGCGCAACATGCTGTTGTCGGCGCTGGGCTCGGTCGAAGAGCAGCCGGAGATCGCGGTCTCCGCGCCCATGCCCTTGATGGCGGGCGACGTGCTGCTGCTTTGTACCGACGGGGTCTGGGAGCCGCTCGGAGACGAGCGCCTGCTCGAGATGCTGCGCGCGGCGAAGGACGCGAGCCGATGGGTGGAGGAGATCGACCAGCAGGTCAGGGCCAACGCCAAGCCGGGCTACGACAACTACACCGCGTTGACGCTGTGGGCCCACGCCGATGGCATGGATGACGAGGTCACGCAGCCGCTGCCGCCCTAACCGCATGCGGGACGCTCTCCGAGCGCCCCGCCTCGATCCGGCCGCTCAAGCTTTGACGTTGGCGCGGATATCCCAGGCCGCCGTCTTGGCCGCATCGAGCGTACCGTCGGCCTTCTGCGGCTTGTACTCGTACTTGAACTTCGCGAAGTTGAGCGTGATGTTCTCGGTGAGGCGGTCTTCGCCGCCGCTGCCGCCGGTGGAGACGGCCGACACGAGCACTTCGTTCAGCGTGATCGTGAGGTACTCCTGTGCGTCCTCGCCCGCCTTGCGCACCACGAGCGTCGCATCGGCAAAGTGCTTGCCGTTGCAGCAGGCAAGCAGCAACGCATTGGAAGAGGAGTCGACGTACTTGGTGAAGGACAGGTCCTGGACGCTGACCTTGCCCGCGCCACCGCCGCTCCCCAGGTGCATGCTGCCCGACTGGCTGGCACCCCAGCTCCAGGCCAGCAAGTCGATCTCCTCCTTGTGCTTGCTGTCTTTCGACTCGCCCTTGACGTCGGCGATCTTGATAAACATGTCTACGGCCATGATGCCCACCTTTCAGTTTGTGTGAACCAAGAAAAATCAGCTTCCTCGCAGTGCGCCCCGCGGGCCAGCTCGGCAGCTGTAGAGAGAACGAACGGGTCGCTGCGTTTGCAACGATTTCGCGGAAATTTATTTGCCGCCCTTCGCCGACGGCAGCTTCGAGACCAGGCGCAGCGACACCGTCAGGCCTTCGAGCTGATAGTGCGGGCGCAGGAAGAACTTGGAGCTGTAGTAGCCGGGATTTCCTTCGACTTCCTCGACCACCACCTGCGCCGCGGCCAGCGGCTTGCGGGCCTTGGTCTCCTCGGAGGAGTTGGCGGGGTCGCCGTCCACGTAGTTCATGATCCAGTTGTTGAGCCAGCGCTCCATGTCGGCTCTTTCCTTGAAGCTGCCGACCTTGTCGCGCACGATGCACTTGAGGTAGTGCGCGAAGCGGTTGCAGGCAAAGAGGTAGGGCAGCCGCGCCGCGAGGTTGGCATTGGCCGTCGCGTCAGGGTCGTCGTACTCGGCCGGCTTGTTGAGCGACTGGGCGCCGATGAAGGCGGCGAAGTCGGAGTTCTTGCGGTGGATCAGCGAGAGCAGGCCGGCCTTGGAGAGCTCGGCCTCGCGCCGATCGCTGATCGCGATCTCGGTCGGGCACTTCTGGTCGACGCCGCCGTCGTCGCTCGGGAAGGTGTGCAGCGGCAGGTTCTCGACCGCGCCGCCCGACTCGATGCCGCGGATGCGCGAGCCCCAGCCGTAGAGCTTGTACGAACGGTTGATGTTGGTGGCCATGGCGTAGGCCGCGTTGGCCCAGCTGTACTTGCCGTGGTCGGAGCCCGACACCTCTTCCTCGAAGTCGAACTCCTCGACCGGATTCGTCTTCGCGCCGTAGGGCGTGCGGGCCAGGAAGCGCGGCATGCACAGGCCGATGTATTTGGAATCGTCGGACTCGCGCAGGCTGCGCCAGCCGGCGTACTCGGGCGTGCCGAAGATCTTGGTCAGGTCGCGCGGGTTGGCGAGCTCCTGCCACGACTCCATCTGCATCAGGTTGGGGCTCGCGCCGGTGATGAAGGGCGCATGCGCCGAGGCCGCGAGCTTGGCCATCTCGCCCAGCAGTTCGACGTCGGGCGGGCTCTGGTCGAAGTGGTAGTCGCCGACGATGGCGCCGAAGGGCTCGCCGCCGAACTGGCCGTATTCCTGCTCGTAGACCTTCTTGAACAGCGGGCTCTGGTCCCAGGCGGCGCCCTTGAACTTCTTCAAGGTCTTGTGCAGCTCCTTCTTGGAGATGTCCATCACCCGGATCTTGAGGTTCTCGTCCGATTCGGTGTTGTTCACCATGTAGTGCAGGCCGCGCCAGGCGCTCTCGAGCTTCTGGAACTCCTCGTTGTGCAGGATCTTGTTGATCTGCTCGGTGAGCTTCGCATCGATCGCGGCGATCATGGCCTGGATCGACTTGGTCACATCCTTGCCGATGACCTGCGTGTTGGCCAGCGCCTGCTGCGCCAGCGTGAGTACGGCCGCCTCGACGGCGCTCTTGGCCTCGTCGCTGCGCGGTTTGAACTCCTTCTGCAGGAGCGACGAGAAGTCGCTTCCTTCGTAGGCAACGTCTTTCAGAGGGCTCTGCTGCTCGAGTGCTTCAGCCATGTCGGGTTCTCCTCGTGTGCAAAAAATGGGGCATCAGGCGGCCGGCGCGGCGCCTTCTTCGGGCTTCTTGCTGGCGGCCAGCGTCTGCAGCAGCGCCGGGTCTTCCAGCACCTTGGCCAGCAGGTCTTCGGCGCCGCCCTTGCCGTCCATGTAGGTGACCAGGTTCGACAACTGGGTGCGGGCCTCGAGCAGCTTGTTGAGCGCATCGACCTTCTTGGCCACGGCGGCGGGCGAGAAGTCCTCCATGTTCTCGAAGGTGATGTCGACCTTGAGATCTCCTTCGCCGGTCAGCGTGTTCGACACCGAGAAGGCAGCGCGCGGCTTCATGGCCTTCATGCGCACGTCGAAGTTGTCGGTGTCGAACTCGAGGAACTTGCGGTCGCCCACCGGCGCCAGCGGATCGGCTGGCTTGCCCGAGAGGTCGGCCAGTACGCCCATCACGAAGGGCAGCTGGACCTTTTTCTCCGCGCCGTAGAGCTCCACGTCGTACTCGATCTGGACCCGCGGCGCCCGGTTCCGGGCGATGAATTTCTGGCTGCTCTTGGACATGGACATGCTCCTTGGGGAGGGTGGATGTTGCGATGGGACTTACTCGACCGACTGCTTGCCGGTCACGGTCTCGATGGTGTCGAGCGCGTTCGGAGCGAGATCGGCCATGATTTCGAAGAAGCTGACGCCGATGAGCTTCTTGGCGCGTGCGATCAAAAGCGGTGCCGGGTTGCCCGGCTCGGCCTGTTCGAGATAGCGGATCACGCGGTCGAGGGTCTGGAGCGCGTCCTGCCGGGTCCGGATTTCGCCGGGTGCCGCGGCGCGCGCGGCGGGGGCGCTGCCGGTGCCTGCATCTGCGGCAGCTTCGGCCTCTGCCTCGGCCTGCGCCGTGGTGCCGGCCACGGCGGCGCTGGCCTTGCTCAATACGGTGGCAATCGCGCGCAGCGGCCCGAGATCGATCAGGTCCGTGCGGCCGGTGCGCTCGACGATCAGCGTCTGCAAGTGCGTGACGAGCGTGGGCATTTCCATCAGCGTCTGCAGCACCTCGGGCGTTTCGCCGTGGATGGCCTCGAGCCCGCCGTGGATCTGCGCGGCGGAGTAGCCGGCTTCGGCGCCGGCCGGCGCCAGCGCGTTGTGCGCGATCGCGACGTCGCGCACGCGGATCGGACCGACCCCGCGCGCCACGCCGACGTTGGCTTCGTACAGGTCGCGCAGCACCATGTCTTCGTCGGTCAGCGGCGCGAGCGCATTGAGGCGCATCGTGGGGTCGTTGTCGTCGTCGGCATCCAGCTTTGGATGTATGCCTTCCCAGTGGCGGTCGAGCAAGCCGGTCAGCAGCCGCAGGCTCATGACGAAGCCGGCGATGCCTTGCATCCGGGTGCTGGCGCGCAGCAGCAGCACGGCGACCCGGGCATCCTTGGTCCGGCCCAGCAGGGCCTGCGCCTGTTCGGCCACGGAGCGCCACTCGGGCTCCACCGCGGGGATCACGGTGTCCCCGAACTGTTGCTCGGGCTTGCCTTGCGCGGCCGCGGCCAATGCGGTGAATGCAGGGTCGTACTCGAGGTCGTCACCGCATGGCGAGGCTTCGCTGATGGGAGCCTGCAGGGCTTCGACAAGTTCGGGAGTCAGCATGTTGCCTGTTCGAGTTCACTAGGGATAATCAAAGATGCTCCCTGACCGGTCAATGCAACGAAGGAAATAGCATGAGAGACCCTGGTACACGCCGTTCGCCCTATGGACGTCTTCAGGATGCGGGGCTTCGGCGCGTACGGGCGGGCCTGGGCATGCTGCTGGCGATCGCGTTCGTTGCCGGTTGTTCGAGCCCTCCGCCGCCGCCGAAGCCCGTGGTCACGCCGATAGCGATGACGCTGGCGGCAGGTGCCGATGCCAACCCCGATGCGCGCGGACGGGCCTCGCCGCTCACGGTGCGCGTCTATGCGCTCAAGACCAGCGGCGCCTTCGAGGCGGCGGATTTCTTCTCGCTGTTCGAGAAAGACCAGGCCACGCTCGGCGCCGAGATGGCCCAGCGCGAAGAACTGCTGCTGCGGCCCGGCGACAGCAAGAAGCTCGAGATGACGCTGGCCGCCGACATCAAGGCGATCGGCGTGATGGCGGCCTACCGTGACCTCGACCGCGCGCGCTGGCGCGAGGTGCGCGCGATCGAGCCGGGCAAGCCGCTCTTGGTCGGCGTCAACTTCGGCGCGCGCCAGATCCAGATCCGCATCGAACCGGCACCGCCGCCACCGCCGCCGGCGAAGTAGCCTTTTCTATCCGCGCGCCAGCGGCTGGTCGGCCGGCAGGAAGCGCTGGAACAGGTCCGCGACGAAGGCGTCGTCCTCGCCGTCCGCGGGAGCGGCCACGACATAGAGGCCGCGCCAGTGCGCCGGCGCGAGCGTGCGGCCGAGGCCGTTGTCGAACATGCGCTCCACCAGCGTGCGCAACCCCGGCTGAAATGCGCGCAGCTGCTCCACGAAGCTGTGAATCGCCAGCCGGCGCGCCGGCTCCGGCTGACTGCGCAGCAAGCCCATGCGCAAGGCATGCAGTCGGTCGGCCATCGGACCAAAGGGATCGTCCGGCCGCGCACCGGCTGTCGCGTTGTCGGGCAGGCGGTAGCCGAGCGCCTGGACCAGCGCCTCCGGCGGCAAGGCGGAGCGCAGCACGCCGTAGCCGGCGAGCCGCTCCAGGCCGGTCACGACCAGGTAGACCGGCAGGTGCAGCCGCAGATGCTCGGCCGCTTCGTCGACGCGCTGCCGCAGCCGCGTCGCATCGGATGCCAGTGCCTTTGTGTCGCCGAGCAGGCCTGCGGCACTCACGCAGACCACGATGCCGTTGAGTGGCTGGCGCTCGCGTTGATGGGCGAGCGCCAGCAAGGCGTGATACCAAAGGCCTCGCTCATGCCGCGAGGCCGGCTCGCGCACCGCGGCCGGGCTGGTTTCGATCGCGATCATCGAGCGCAGGAAGTGCCAGCGCCAGAAGACATCGCCGGCGGTATCGGGTCCCGTCTGCAGCGGCGGTGGCGAGGCGCGGCGGGCCGCGGCCAGCAGCCCGGGCAGTCCGGCCGATTCGTCGCCGATGAACAGGAACCAGGGCTGGTCGTAGAGCGGATTGCGCACCGCGCGCTGCGCCGGCGAACGAAGAAGCAGCTCGCGCGCCTGCGCGATGGCCTGCCGCAGGGCGGCGAGCGCCGCCTGCTCCGAAGGGTTCGACGGCGTGCCGAGGACTGCGATGCGCCGCCGCAGCATCCGCCGCCGCGCGAAGTAGCGCGAGCCCAGCATGAACCACCAGAGAGCGAGAAGCCCCAGCAGGCACAGCGCGAGCAGGGGCCAGTAGTAAGTGGGCAACGGGTGCAGGGCGTTCATGGAAGAAGCTGGTCGCGGCGCTGTTCAGCGCGAGACGGTTTCGAGGAACACGAAATCGGCGATCGGCCGCCCGCCCGCTTCGTTGGCGGCCAGCGATTCGCGCAGCCGTTGAAGATAGGGTGAGGCCAGTTCGAAAGGAGGTCTGTCCGCGGTTTCGTTGAAGGGCACGGGCGAGGAAAGGGCCGTGACCAGCACGGTGCCGAAGGGCGGACTTACAAGCCAGCTCGATGGGATGTCGCGGCCCAGCTCGACGCTTTCGCCGGCGCGCAGGCGGGCCTGGCCGCGGCCCGCGTTGAGATGCATCACGGCGCCGTCGGCGGTGAAGTAGTCGACCCAGAGATAGCCGTCGTAGTCGGCGTTCGTGGCCTGCACCAGCACCAGGTCGCCCTCGCGCAGCCGGCCGTTCTGCGCGCTGAGTGCGGCGACCTTCAGGCCGTACCGCTTGTCGCGATTGCGCGCCTGGTAGGGCTTGAGGATGGCGACGACTTCGCAATGCGGCCAAACGCGCAGCTGGAGCTGGAAGCTCGCCGCGCTCACGCCCGGCATGGCACGCACTTCGCGCTCCACGCGCGCCATGTCTTCCGGCAGCGAAACGAAGCCGCTCACGCGCGTCGCGCCGTCCGCGCCCGCCGTGGCGGCGAGGTCGGCGCAGGCGTAGGTCTGGAGCTGCTGCTCGACTCGCTGGGCCAGCGTGGGCGGCGCTTCGCGCGGGCCGTTCAGCATCGAGCCCAGCAGGTACACCAGCGGAATCAGCAGCGCGAGTGCGCCGGCGGCGCGCAGCAGTGCCCGCTCGCGCCGCTCCGGGATGCGCGGACCCGGCGGGTCGGGCACACTGTAGGGCTGGGGCGTGATGCGCTCTACGGCCAGGGTGCCCGGTGCAAGAGGCTGCACCGGCAGTTGCTGACCATGCAGCTCCTTGAGCTTGCCGAGCTCGCCGCTGTCGCCGTTCTCGAAGTAGTACTGGCCCTTGAAGCCGTGGACCAGCGCGTGCCAGTAGATCTCGCGCACCGCGCCGTCGTCGGCCTGCAGCGCCGACAGGTGATGGAAGAACTCGCTGTGCGCGTTGTTGGAATTGAAGAGCTGCACCTGCAGCGGCGTCACGCCGGTGCTCCAGCCGGGATTGCGCGCGACGATCTCGTCGAGCCAGGCGACCATGGCGAAGGACGCCGATTCGATGCGCTGGGCCGGGATGCCCGCGGCACGGGCCGTGACCCGGGCCTCCTCGAGCAGGTACAGGGCGCGGCGCTGCACCCCGTCGGGCGTCCGGCCCATGCGCCCGGCGGCGATCGCCGCGTCGAGTTCGAGGCCGAATGAGAACAGGGGACAGAAGCAGTCGAACAGGCGAGCCATGAAACGCTCGCGCTATTCTTCGGTGGCGGTGGGAGCCTTGGGTTTGCGCCTGCATCGATGGCACATGCCGATCTCCCTGTTCTTCGTTGGATGTGGAATTCATTCTTTCAACGCCCCCCAGGGCCCGCCATATCGCTTGGGGACTATGTCGTTCGTGGAGCGGGCGAGTCTTGCCGCGCGCCGCGATCGCCGTTATCTTTGGTATTCGTTGAGTTCATTCACTACGTTGGGGCCGCCATGAAAATCCTGATCGCCGACGACCACCGGCTCGTCATCGAGGCGGTCAAAGCCAAACTGTCGGAAATCGAGCCCGACATCGAGTTCGTTCTGGCGATGAGCGTCGACGAGCTGCTCGCGGGCGCCTCCGACGACATAGACTTGGCCGTGATCGACCTGAACATGCCCGGCGCCGACGGCCAGGCCCACGTGGACGAGATCCGGCGCCGCCACCCGGCCGTGCCCGTCATCGTGCTCTCGGGCTACGAAGACCCCAACATCATGCGCACTGCGCTCGAGCGCGGCGTGCTGGGTTTCATCCCGAAGGCCTACTCGCCCGAGGTCATGCTGTCGGCCGTGCGGCTGGTGCTGGCCGGCGGCGTCTACGTGCCGCCGATGATGCTGTCGGCCGTGCCGCCCGGCATCGTGGCCGGCGTGCCGACCGCGGACGCCATGCAACGCGGATCGGCCGCCGCGGCGGCGCAGACCCTCGAACACCTGCGCAGCGTGCTGACCGAGCGCCAGGTCGAGGTGCTGCAGCTGCTGTCGCAGGGCAAGCCCAACAAGCTGATCGGGCGCGCGCTCGGCATCAGCGAGGGCACGGTGAAGATCCACCTGGCGGCGATCTTCCGCGCGCTCAACGTGCGCAACCGCACCGAGGCGGTGGTGGCGGCCCAGTCGCTCACCGAAGCCTGAGCCTTCGTCCGGCGGTCGCGCCGGAGTCATTCGCTGGTCATTTCCTGGTCGCTGTTTGGTCAGCACGGCAAGGGCGCGCGTCACGCAGACTGTTTCCAGAGCGCGTTCGCGCGGCAGCTGCCCTCACGGCAAACCAACCATCGAGAGACCGTGCCCTCCACCATTCGCTACGATCCGTCGCTGACGCTGGGCGCTATCGTCGACCCCGCCGCCTTCGCTACGCTGAGCGAGATCGCCGAACTCGACGCCGAGATCGACGCTGCGCAGGACATCCTGAACTCGTTCATCTCGATGAAGCGCAGCATCGACATGACGGTTCACGAGCTGATCGCCATGGAAGTCGATCCGCACGACGTCAAGGCAAAGAGCGAGCAGATCAAGAAGGAAATCTCCAAGGCGGCGGCGGACTACGCCGCCATCCGGCTGGAGAACGAGGCCAAGATCCGGCCTTTGAAGGCGAAGGTGCACAGCGTGCATCAAGGCCCTCGAAAGCCCCATCGACTTCGAGAAAACGACGCTCAAGATGATGGAAATTTCAACGGATTCTCTCAAGATGGAGCCGCAGTACTTCTCGTTCGAGCAGAACGACGAAGGAATGGCAGCAAGCTTGTCCGCCATCAAGGGTCTCATCGCCGGTTCGTCCAGCCATCTCGGCGTCGACGCTGCGACGGAGATGGCGAGCGCCGGCGTCAGCCAGGTCGCCAAGCAGCGCAAGGAGCACAACATTGCCGGGACGCTGGTGATTACGGCTGCTTGCACGCACAAGAAGGCCAACGTTCTTGCGCCATGGTCATCGAGCCGACAAGGCGGCCAGGATCTGGAATCAGGCATTTCCATCAGACAAGCTGAAGCTCGCCGAACCGGCCTGCATGGTGGCGGCGGCAATCTCCGAGGAAGATGGGAAGAGCAAGGCACTCAACCTGCTCACGGGCGCGACCTATGGGTCCAGCTTCGTCGGCATGGTGCATATTCTGCGGAAGGACGCGACAGGTATCGGGGAGGCTGCAGGTTCGGACCTGAGCTTGACGGCAATTGCCGAGAGCATGCAGGAGAAGCTCAAGGTCGCGGCCTGGCGCGAGGGAGAGAGCGGCCGCCTCGGCGTCGATCCTGGGAACAGGTTTTCCCGCGGAGAGAGCCGCCTATGCGGCCTGGCGCAGCGGTCACGTCGTCGACTCCGCCGCGTATGCGGCCTTGCAGGAGGTCTGCAGATTCCTGGTGCAGGATGCGCGCGTGGTCGAGGCCAAGCAGATCCAGGATGTTCACCTGAATCCGGTGGCCTGGAAGATCCAGCAGGCGTCCTACCTGGTGCGCCTGGGTTTTTCGGCCGGATATGTATCCAGACTGAACGCGCAAGCTGCGCTCAAGCGGCTGCAGGAGATAGCCCGCGCGCACTACACGTCCTGGGAGGACTTCTCGCTGTCGGGGTTGATCGCCCTGGGCGTGCGCAGCCCGATCGATAGCTTCGATCTGGTTGACTGGCGCAAGATAGCGCGCAGCCACGAGGTGTTGCTTCGAGTGCAGTACAGCACGCTCGCGCATGCCGCGCGCTGGAAGGTTTTCACCCCGGTCTCTGTGCCTTCGAACCGCTGGCTCGAATCGAGCGCGCAGCTGGCCGAGGCCTGAGGCCTGCCGTCGCCGCCGCGAGCCCTGATTGCGACGCGGCAGAATCAAGGCGATTCCGGGCTTCCCACCGCGCGCTTTGACCACCACTCGTTTGCACCTTTCAAACTTCGACGCCGCGATCATCGACCTCGACGGCACCATGGTCGACACCCTCGGCGACTTCGTCGTTGCCTTGAACTGCATGCTCGACGGGCTCGAATTGCGCCAAGTCGCGGCCGAAGCCGTCGCGACCATGGTCGGCAAGGGCTCGGAGCACCTGATCCATTCGGTGCTGCGCCACGTGCGCGACGGCCGCGCCGCCGACAACGCGCTCTTCGACGAGGCTTGGCGCCGCTACCAGCATCACTATCTCGCCATCAACGGCCGGCATTCGGATGTCTATCCCGGCGTCGTCGAGGGGTTGGCGGTGCTGCGTGCTCATGGCCTGCGCCTGGCCTGCCTGACCAACAAGCCCACTGCCTTCGCACGCCCGCTGCTCGCCGCCAAGGGACTTGACGGCTACTTCGACGTGATGTTCGGCGGCGACGCCTTCGAGCGCAAGAAGCCCGATCCGCTGCCGCTCGTCAAGACCTGCGAGGCGCTCGCCAGCGCACCGGAGCGCACTCTGATGGTGGGCGATTCGAGCAACGACGCGCGCGCGGCCCGGGCGGCGGGCTGCACGGTGGTGCTGGTGAGCTATGGCTACAACCACGGCGAGCCAGTGCGCGGCGTGGATGCCGACGGCTTCGTCGATTCGCTGGCAGAGCTGGGTCGGGTTCTTGATAGTTGACAATTGAATGGTTGAAAAGTAATGTATCTGCGAGCCCGTTGATTTGCGGATCGGCGGCCCGTGGCCTACAACTTCTTCTCGACCATGAAAATCGCCATCCTGGGCGGCGGCCACGGCTGTTACGCCGCCGCTGCCGACCTGTCCGAAGCCGGCCACGAAGTGCGGCTCTGGCGCCGCGACGCCGATGCGCTCGCCGCCGTGCGGCTGGCCGGTTCGATCACGCTGAAGGACGCGCGCGGCGCGCGCGAAGTACCGATCGCGCTGGCGACCGCCGACATCGGCGAGGCTTTGCGTGGAGCGATTCTGATCGTGATCCCGACGCCGGCCGTGGCGCAGGAAGACATCGCCCGCGCCATGGCGCCGCATCTGGTCGATGGCCAGGTGGTGTTCCTGCCGCCCGGCACCTTCGGCAGCTTCGTGATGGCGCGCATCGCCAAGGAAGCCGGCAGCCGCGCCGATGTCGCCTGGGCTGAGACCGGCACGCTGCCTTACCTGGCGCGCAAGCACGGCGAGCGCGAGGTCAACGTCACGATTCGCGCCATTCGCCTGCCGACCGGCGTGTACCCGGCGCGCAACGCGCAGCAGGCGCTGGAAGTGATCCGCCAGGCCTATCCGAGCGTGCATGGCTGCGGCGATGCGCTGTCGGGCGCGCTGATGAACGCCGGGCCGGTCATTCATCCGCCCCTGATGGTGATGAACGCCGCGCCGCTGCAGCACTTCGAGCGCTGGGACATCCACAACGAGGGCACGCAGCGCGCGGTGCGCGACGTGACCGATCGGCTCGACCAGGAGCGCATCGCCGTGCGCGAGGCCTTCGGGCAGGGCGCGCCGCACTATCCGCTGGCCGACCACTACAACAACGACCAGTGGATGTACGGCGACGCCCACAAGCAGCTGGTCAAGTCGGGCGACTGGCGCGAGAACATCGACCTCTACGCCCACCGCTACATCACCGAAGACACCGAGCTGGGCCTGGCCTTCCTCGCCTCGGCGGCGCGCTATGCAGGCGTCGATGCGCCGATTGCGCACGGCCTGCTGGCCATCGTCGGCGGCTTCCTCGGCCGCGATCTGCGCCGGGGCCCGCGCACCTTCGAGCGACTGGGCCTTGCCGTCCTCGACAAGGCCGAGCTGAAGAAGAGGCTGCATGATGGCGAATGAGACGCCGGCGCCGCGCTTTGCCGCCGTCGGCGCGGGCCGCATGGGCCGCGGCATCGCGATCGCCTTCGCCTATGCGGGCCATCGCATCGCATTGGTCGACCTGCGCCCGCGCAGCGACGAGGCCTGGCAGAAGCTGCGCGCCGAAGCGCGGGCCGAGATCGAGGCCAGTCTCAGGGGGCTCGCACAACTTGGCGTCGTCGAGGCTGCGCAGGTGAGTGCGATTGCCGACCGCGTCGAACTCGTGCCGGCCGCCGACGCGCCGCGCGCGTTGGGCCAGGCCGAGCTGGTCTTCGAAGGCGTGCCCGAGACGCTGGAGGCCAAGCGCGAGGCCTTCGAGCAGCTCAACCGGCATTGCCGCGGCGACGCGATCCTGACCTCCACCACCAGCAGCATCCTGGTCACGCAGCTCGCGGCGCTGGTGAAGAGGCCGGAGCGCTTCCTGAACATGCACTGGCTCAATCCGGCCTACGTGATCCCTGTGGTGGAGCTGAGCTGTCACCCGGGCACCGATGCCGCGGTGCTGGCGCGCACCAAGCACCTGATGGAGCAGATCGGCAAGCTGCCGGTGGTCTGCGGCGCTTCGCCCGGCTACATCGTGCCGCGGCTGCAGGCGCTGGTGATGAACGAGGCGGCGCGGATGATCGAGGAGGGCGCGGCCACCGCCGAGGAGATCGACAAGGCCACGCGCTACGGCCTGGGCCTGCGCTTCGCGGCGCTCGGCGTGGTGGAGTTCATCGACTTCGGCGGCTGCGACATCCTGCACCATGCGAGCCGCGAGATGTCGGCATCGATCGACAAGGGGCGCTACGCCGCGCCGGCCATCGTCGATCGCATGGTGGCCGAAGGCCGGCTGGGCCTGAAGACCGGCAGCGGCTTTTACGACTACGACGGCCGCGATGTCGCGGCCTACCGGCGCGACGTGCTTGCGCGCACGCTGGGCATGCTCCGGCATGCGGGGCTCTGGCAGCCTCCGGCCGACAAGACACAGCCATGATGAAGGTCCGCCGCGCGTTCGCAGATCTGTCGGTCGGGCAGGTGCACTACGCGAGCTGCGGCGATCCGCGCGCCGAGACGGTGCTGCTGCTGCACCAGTCCCCGCGCAGCTGGGCCGAGTACCGGCACGTGCTGCCCTTGGTCGGAGAGCGCTTCCGGGCAGTGGCGATGGACACCGCGGGCTTCGGCGACTCCGACGCCGGACCGGCGCCCGCGAGCATCGAGCAGTGGGCGCGCGTCGCGGTCGAGCTGCTCGATGCCCTGGGCATTGCACGCGCGCACGTGGTGGGCCACCACACGGGCGGCGTCATCGCAGTCGAGCTGGCTGCCTCCTTCGCGGACCGGGTGCATGGGCTGGTGTTGTCTTCCACGCCCTACACCGATGCGGCCTTCCGCCGCGCCCGCGCCGAGCGGCCGCCGATCGACGAGGTTGCGCCGAGCACCGACGGCAGCCATCTCGCGGCGCTGTGGCAGAAGCGGCAGTCCTTCTACCCGCCGAACCGGCCCGAGCTGCTGGAAGCCTTCGTGCGCGATGCGCTCAGCGTCGGCGAGCGGCTGGAGGAGGGGCACCGGGCCGTCGCGTCCTATCGGATGGAGGATCGCATCGCGAAGATCGCGCAGCCGACGCTGATCCTGCGCGCCACCGAGGATCCTTTCGCTGCGCCGCACGCAGCCGAACTGCAGGCGCATCTGCCGCATGCGCGCCTCGTCGACATCGCCGGCGGCATGGTGCCCCTGCCCGACCAGATGCCCGAAGCCTTCGCCGCGGCGGTGCTCGATTTCCTGGAGACGCTGCCATGAAGGCCGTGCGCATCCACGGCTTCGGTGCGGCGCCGGTGCTCGAAGAGATGGAAGACCCGCAGCCCCGCGCCGGCCGCACGATCGTCCGCATGGCCGCGGCCACTGTGGGGCATATCGATCGCACGGTCTGGAGCGGCGGCTTTCTCCGGCATCCGCCGCTGCCTTACGTCCCGGGCGTCGAGGCCGCGGGGACCGTGGTGGCGAGCGAATGCTACACGGCGGGCCAGCGCGTCTGGCTGCGCGGCGCAGGCCTCGGCACCAACGCCGACGGCACCTGGTGCGAGCTGATCGATGCGCCCGATGAGGCGCTGGGCCTTCTTCCCGACGAGGTCGACATGGCCCTCGGTTCGGCCTTCTTCTCGCCCTCCACCTCGGCCTGGGTCGCGCTGCATGAGATCGCGAAGCTCCAAGCTGGCGAGCGCGTGCTGGTGACGGGTGCCACCGGCGCCGTCGGATCGATGGTGTTGCAGCTGGCGCGCGATGCGGGCGCCGAAGTGATCACCGAGGCCGGCGCGCCGGTGACGCTCCTGGTCGATACCGTCGGCGGGCCGGTGCTCGAAGCGGCTTTGCCCGGCGTGGCGCCCGGCGGCCGCGCGGTGCTGGTCGGCTACACGGCCGGCAACACGCTGGCGCTGGACATCGCGCATTTCCTGCAGCGCGACGTGGCGCTGCTGCCGCTCAACATGTTCAGGCGCGAGGCTGCGGGACGGGCCGCTGCGCCCGAACTGCTGGCGCGCCTGGGCGATGGGCGGCTGAAGCTCGATGTGAAGCGCTTCCGGCTCGACGAGGCGGCCACGGCGCTCGAATGGATCACGCAGCGCGGGCATCGTGGCAGAGCGGTCCTGGTGCCGTGAAGTTCACCATCACCACCCGTTCGGGCTGAGCTTGTCGAAGCCGCGCACAAGGCTTCGACAAGCTCAGCCCGAACGGTCAGGGGAGATGGGGCTACTCGTCGTCCGTATCCGTCTCCAGCGGCGCGCGCGCATGCAGCTCGATCATCTGCCGCAAGGTGGTCTTCAGCTCCTCGGCGCGCAGCAGGCCGAAGGGCTCCAGCACCCGCAGCTCATGCTCCCTGGCGAGCTCCATCAGGTGCTCCACCGTCTTGGCGCCCTTGCGCGTGATGCGCACCAGCGTGACGCGGCGATCACTCTCATGGGGCAGGCGTTCGACCTGGCCCTTGGATTCCATGCGGTCCAGAAGACGCGTCACCGTCGGCTGCTTGGTCACCGTGACCTGCGCCAGCTGCCCAATGCTGATCGGCTCGCCGCCCGCCAGCGAGGCCATCACCCGCCACTCGGAGACCGAGAAACCGTGCTGGCGCGCGACCACGTGGAACTCCGTAGAGATCAGCTGGCTGGCCTGCGCCAGCAGCGCCGGCAGGTAGTCGTCGACGAAGCGCAGCGGCTTAGCGGGCTTCGTCGCCATGAAGGGCCCCCGGGTCTGCGGCAGGCACGCAGCTTGCATGTCTAGGGTAATTCATGATTGTGGATACATTCAGTTGTCAACATTATATGGACTGCACGATGAGGCGGCCAATGCCGTCATGAGGAACAAGGCACATCATGGCTGAACGATCGTTCGTCGAGGAGGTTAAGAAACTCCGACTTTCGGAGGGGGAGCTGTTCCGGGGCGAAGGCATTCTGGCCGTCACCAAGGCGCTGCTCGAATCGGGTGTTTCCTATGTCGCGGGCTACCAGGGTGCACCCATTTCGCACCTGATGGACGTGCTGGCCGACGCCCAGGACATCCTGGCCGAGCAGGGCATCCGCTTCGAGAACAGCGCGAGCGAGGCCACGGCCGCCGCCACGCTGGCCGCCTCGGTCAACTACCCGCTGCGCGGCGCCGTGACCTTCAAGGCGACGGTGGGCACCAATGTGGCCTCCGACGCGCTGGCCAACCTGGCTTCGGGCGGCGTGACCGGCGGCGCGCTGGTCATCGTGGGCGAGGACTACGGCGAGGGCTCCTCGATCATGCAGGAGCGCAGCCACGCCTTCGCGATGAAGTCGCAGATCTGGCTGCTCGATCCGCGGCCCAACCTGCCCTGCATCGTCGATGCCGTGAAGAAGGGCTTCGAGCTTTCGGAGGCCAGCCACACGCCGGTGATGCTGCAGCTGCGCATCCGCGCCTGCCATGTGCACGGGCAGTTCGTGGCCGGCGCCAACCGGCGGCCCGCCTTCACGATCAAGGATGCGCTCGAGAACCCGCAGCGCGACGTCAGCCGCATCGTGCTGCCGCCGGCCAGCTTCGTGCACGAGCAAGAGAAGGTGAAGGACCGCTGGCCCGCCGCGGTGCGCTTCATCGAAGACAACAGGCTCAACGAGTTCTTCTCGGAAGACGCCGACGACATCGGCATCATCGTGCAGGGCGGCAGCTACAACACCCTCGTGCGTGCACTCGAACGCCTGGGCCTGGCCGACGTCTACGGCAACAGCCGGGTGCCGCTCTACGTGATGAACGTGGCCTACCCGGTCATCGAGAGCGAGGTGCTGCGCTTCTGCGAAGGCAAGCGCGCGGTCTTGATCGTCGAAGAGGGTCAACCCAACTTCGTCGAGCAGAACCTCGCGACCATCCTGCGCCAAGCCGGCTCGACCACGGCGCTGCACGGCAAGGACATGCTGCCGGTGGCCGGCGAATACACCGCGGCCGAACTGCTCAAGGGCGCGCGCAGCTTCGGCGAGCGCTACGGCCGGTTGCAGCCGCTGCCGGTGCCCGCGCCGGTGCGCCGGGTGATCCCACTCATCGAGGTCGCCGACGTCGGTGTCGATGGCGCGCCCGAACCGGCCCTGCCGCTGGACGAGAACGTGCATGCACGCCCGCCGGGCTTCTGCACGGGGTGCCCCGAGCGCCCGATCTTCAGCGCAATGAAGCTGGTGGAGCGCGAGCTCGGGCCCCACCACGTCAGCGCCGACATCGGCTGCCACCTGTTCTCGATCCTGCCGCCCTTCAACATCGGCAACACCACCATGGGCTACGGCCTGGGCGGCGCCGGCGCCTCCGCGCTCAACGCGCCGGCGGGCAAGCGCGCGATCTCGATGATGGGCGACGGCGGCTTCTGGCACAACGGGCTGACCAGCGGCGTCGCCAACGCGGTCTTCAACAAGAGCGACAACCTGACCATCGTGGTCGACAACAACTACACCTCGGCCACCGGCGGCCAGGACATCCTGTCGTCCACCGCGCACAACGCGACGCGCAGCACCGGCCACGAGATCGAGCGCGCGGTGCGCGGCGTGGGCGTGAAGTGGGTGCGGACGATCCGCCGCACCTACGACGTCGCAGGCATGCGCGACGCGCTCAAGGAGGCGCTGACCACGAAGGAGAAGGGCCCCAAGGTGCTGATCGCGCAGTCCGAATGCATGCTCAACAAGCAGCGGCGCGAGAAGCCGCTGGTGCGCAAGGCGATCGCCGAGGGCAAGCGCGTGGTGCGCGACAAGTTCGGCGTCGATTCCGACACCTGCACCGGCGACCACTCGTGCATCCGGCTTTCGGGCTGCCCGTCGCTGTCGATCAAGGCCAATCCCGATCCGCTGCGCACCGATCCGGTCGCGACCGTGCTCGACAGCTGCGTCGGTTGCGGCAACTGCGGCGATGTCTCGCATGCCGCGGTGCTGTGCCCGTCGTTCTACAAGGCGCAGATCGTCAGCAACCCGAACGGCTGGGACCGCTTGCGCGAACGCGTGCGCGGCGCGGTGATCGGCTGGCTCCAACGTGGCGAGGCGAAACGCCGCGCCGAGTACGCCTTCTGATGGCCACGCGATGACGCAACAACAACCTATCAAGATAGCGATCCTCGCCATGGGCGGCGAGGGCGGCGGCGTGCTGGCCGACTGGATCGTCGACATGGGCGAGGGCAACGGCTACGTCGCGCAGACCACCTCGGTGCCGGGCGTGGCCCAGCGCACCGGCGCGACCATCTACTACGTCGAGCTCTACCCCGAGGCGCAGGCCCAGGCCGACGGCGGCCGGCCGGTGCTGGCGCTGATGCCGCTGCCCGGCGACGTCGACGTGGTGCTGGCCTCGGAGCTGATGGAAGCCGGCCGCGCGGTGCAGCGCGGGCTGGTCACGCGCGAGCGCACCACGCTGGTCGCGTCGACGCACCGCGTCTATTCGATCGCCGAGAAGAGCGCGATGGGCGACGGGCGCGTCGACAGCGCACAGCTGCTCGCGCATGCGGACAAGGCCGCCAAGCGCTTCATCCGTTTCGACATGGCGCAGGCCGCCGAAGACGCGGGCAGCGTGATCAGTGCGGTGCTGTTCGGCGCGCTGGCCGGCGCCGGCGTGCTGCCCTTCAGCCGCGCGAAGTTCGAGGCCACCATCGAGCGCGGCGGCGTCGGCGTCAAGCCGAGCCTCGAGGCTTTCGGCGCTGCCTTCGTGCGTGCGCAAAGTGCAGCGGTGGAAGAGGCGCCGATGGACCTGCCCGCCGCCGCGCCGCAGCCGAAACATCCGGCCGTGCGCGCACTGGTCGAGCGCGTGCAGCGCGACTTTCCCGCCTCTGTGCACCCGGTGCTGCTGGAAGGCGTGCGCCGGCTCATCGACTACCAGGACCTGGCCTACGCAGCCCTCTACCTCGACCGCGCGGCCGCGATCGCCGCGCTGCCGAGCAACGACGATCACCGCCTGCTGCGCGAGACCGCGCGCCACCTGGCGCTGTGGATGTCCTACGAGGACACAGCCCGCGTCGCCGCGCTCAAGACCCGCTCCTCGCGCTTCGAGCGCGTGCGCGGCGAGGCCGGCGTGAAGGGCGGGCAGGTGCTCGCGATCAACGAGTACATGCATCCGCGCCTGCAGGAGATCTGCGAGACGCTGCCGGCCGGCATCGGGCGCTGGCTGATGAATTCGAGCCTGCCCCGCAAGCTGGTGGAGCGGCTCACGCAGAAGGGCCGTGTGATCCAGACCAGCTCGCTGCACGGCTACCTGATGCTGCGCACCGTCGCCGCGATGAAGCGCTGGCGCCGGTCCACGCTGCGCTATGCCGAGGAGAACCGCCGCATCGAGGAATGGCTGCAGCGCATCGCCGCGACCGCAGTGCAGCATCCCGAACTCGCGGTCGAAGTCGCGCAGTGCCAGCGCCTGGTCAAGGGCTACAGCGACACCCACGAACGCGGCCTGCGCAACTACGACACGGTGATGGCCGCCTTCCAGCGCGCCGGCGCGGGGCTCGCGCCGGCCACCTTGCGCGAACTGCGCGACGCCGCGCTCGCCGATGAACACGGGCACAAACTGCAAGCCGCGCTGGCGCAGCATGCGCTGGCCTGAACAAGGGATGCGAACACCATGACCGCCACCCTCCAACTGCGCGTCGTCGAGGCGCGCGAACTGAATCCGCTGATCCGGATGCTGCGCCTGAAGGCCGACGATGGCAGCGCCTTGCCGGGCTATGCCGCCGGCGCCCACATCCGCGTCCAGGTGGCATTGCCCGACGGCACGCAGGACTGGCGCCACTACTCGCTCATCAACTTCGCGACCGCGCGCAACGCCACCAACGCGCCCGCGGAGTACCGGATCGCTGTGCGCAAGGAGGCCGATGGCCGCGGCGGCTCGCGCTTCATGCACGAGCAATTGAAAGAGGGCGATCTCCTCACCATCGAAGCGCCGAAGAACGACTTCCCGCTGCACACCGGCCCTGGCGGCACGGTGCTGGTCGCGGGTGGCATCGGCGTCACGCCGCTTGCGAGCATGGCCGCACGCCGCCGGGCCGAAGACGCGCCCGTGCGCATGCACTACGCGGGCCGCAGCCAGGAGCTGATGGCCTTCCTGCCGGAGCTGCGGGCGTTGCTGGGCGAAGATCTTCGCGTCCACGCCGACGCCGAAGCCGGCGGACCGCTCGACATCGACGCCTTGCTCGACGACTGCCCGGCAGGCGACCGCCTCTATGTCTGCGGCCCCAAGGTGATGCTCGATGCCGTGCTGGCCCGCACCCAGGCCCGCGGCTGGGAACACGATCGCGTGCACTTCGAACTCTTCACCACCTCGGTGGCCGAGGAGGGCGACCAGGCTTTCGAGGTGGAACTGGCGCAATCGGGCCAGCGCTTTACGGTTCCGGCCGATCAGAGCATCCTCGACTGCCTGATCGAGCACGGCTGCGATCCCATGTTCGATTGCAAGCGCGGCGAATGCGGCGTGTGCACGACGGCCGTGCTCGAGGGCGAGATCGACCATCGTGACTACGTGCTGAGCGCGCGCGAAAAGGCGGAAGGCAACGTCATGCAGATCTGCATCTCGCGCGCCAAGGGGCCGCGGCTGGTGCTGGACATCTGAAGGAGCAGCAGGAACATGACTTCGTACCGAGGCAACCCCGATGCCGTGCGCGCGCTGGTCCAGGCCGACCGCGTGCACCGCGACCTGTACACCAGCCAGGAGCTGTTCGAGCTGGAGCAGGAGCACTTTTTCGCCAACACCTGGAACTACGCCGGGCACGAAAGCCAGCTTCCCAAGCCGGGCGACTGGATCAGCAACGAGATCGCCGGCCGGCCGCTGATCATCGTGCGCCACACCGACGGCTCGGTGCGCGCCATGATGAACCGCTGCGCGCACAAGGGCTCGCGGCTGGTGACGGCACCCTGCGGCAACACCGGCAAGTTCTTTCGCTGCCCCTACCACGCCTGGACCTTCAAGACCGACGGCTCGCTGCTCGCAATCCCGCTCAAGAACGGCTATGAAGGCACGCAGCTGCACGAGTGCGAATCGGCCAAGGGCCTGACCACGATCCGCAATGTGCGCAGCTACCGCGGCTTCATCTTCGTCAAGATCAACGACGTGGGGCCGGATTTCGAGGACTACTTCGGCGACTCGCTGAGCTCCATCGACAACATGGCCGACCGTTCGCCCGAGGGCGAGCTCGAGATCGCCGGCGGCTGCCTGCGTTTCATGCACCAGTGCAACTGGAAGATGTTCGTCGAGAACCTCAACGACACCATGCACCCGATGGTGGCGCACGAGTCCTCGGCCGGCACCGCCAAGCGCATGTGGGCCGACAAGCCGGCCGACGAGCCGAAGCCGATGGCCGTCGAGCAGTTCGTGCCCTTCATGTCGGACTACAAGTTCTTCGAGGACATGGGCGTCCGCACCTACGACAACGGTCACAGTTTCACGGGCGTGCACTTCAGCATTCACAGCAAGTACAAGGCGATTCCCGCCTACGACGATGCGATGAAGGCGAAGTACGGCGAGGAGCGCACCGCGCAGATCCTCGGCATGGCGCGGCACAACACCGTGTACTACCCGAACCTCACGATCAAGGGCGCGATCCAGGCGATCCGCGTGGTGAAGCCGATCGCGGTCGACAAGACGCTGATCGAGAGCTGGACCTTCCGCCTGAAGGGCGCGCCGCCCGAGCTGCTCGCGCGCACCACCATGTACAACCGGCTCATCAACTCGCCCTTCTCGGTCGTCGGCCACGACGACCTGCAGGCCTACCGCGGCATCCAGGCCGGGCTGCATGCGAGCGGCAACGAGTGGGTCAGCTTGCATCGCAACTACGACCCTGCCGAGCTGGCCGGTGGCGAGATCACGACAGGCGGAACCAACGAACTGCCGATGCGCAACCAGTACAGAAGCTGGGCGCGCTACATGACGGAGACCATGTGATGGCCGTCACCCACCAGGACCTGATCGACTTCGTCGTCCACGAGTCGCGCATGCTCGACGCCAAGCGCTTCGACGAGTGGAATGCGCTCTTCACCGACGATGCCTACTACTGGGTGCCGCTGGTGCCAGACCAGGAAGACGGCATCAACCACACATCGCATCTCTACGAAGACAAGCTTCTACGCGACCTGCGCGTCGAGCGTCTCAAGAGCCCGCGTGCGTTCTCTCAGCAGCCGCCGAGCCGCTGCCATCACCTGCTGCAGACGCCCACGGTCGAGGAGTTCGACGAGGTCGGCAATCGCTATGTGCTGCGCACCGAGTTCCACTACACCGAATCGCAGGGCGACGAACTGCAGTTCTACGTCGGCACCTTCTTCCATCACCTCAGCGTGGTAGACGGCGCCTTGCGCATGACGCAGAAGCGCGTCAACCTGCTCAACTGCGACGCGGCCCTGCCGGCCGTGCAGCTCTTCATCTAGGGACGCGATGCACGCCACCGTCCACAACGTCTTCTCTGCCACCGCGGCGCGCACGCCGGAGGCCGAGTTCCTGTTCACCGAATCGGTGACCGCCAAGGCCTACGGCATCGCCGCCGGTGCCATCCGCTGGGGCGAGGCCGCGGCAGCGGTCGAACGCCTGCGCGTGGCCTATGCAGAGGCGGGCTATGGCCATGGCCACCGCGTCGGCCTGCTGCTGGAGAACCGGCCGGCCTTCCTGTTCCACTGGTTCGCGCTCAACGCACTGGGTGTGAGCGTGGTGCCGATCAACGCCGAGATGCGCTCCGCCGAGCTGGTTTACCTGATCGGCCACAGCGAGATCGGCCTGGCCGTGACCCTGCCCGAGCGCGCGGCCGATCTGCGCGCCGCGGCGGCGCAGACCGGCGTCGCTTTCGCAACCATGGGGCCCGACGACGAAGTGCCGCCCGCGCGCACGGCTGCGCCGCGTGTCGACGAAGCGATCGGCCCCGAGACCGAATGCGGCCTGCTCTACACCTCGGGCACCACCGGCCGGCCCAAGGGCTGCATCCTGAGCAACGCCTACTTCCTGCGCGCCGGCGAGTGGTATGCCGCGCTCGACGGCGTGTGCGGCATCCGGCGCGATGCGGAGCGCGTCATCACGCCGCTGCCGCTCAATCACATGAACGCGATGGCCTTCTCGACCATGGTGGTGCTGGTCGCCGGCGGCTGCCTGGTGCAGCTCGATCGCTTCCATCCGAAGACCTGGCTGGCGAGCGTGCGCGAAAGCGGCGCCACCATCGCGCACTACCTGGGCGTGATGCCGGCCATGCTGCTGTCGGCACCCGAGTCGGCAGCCGACAAGGACCACGCGATTCGCTGGGGCTTCGGCGCCGGCGTCGACCGCAAGAACCACGCGCCCTTCGAGGCCCGCTTCGGTTTCCCGCTGGTCGAGGCCTGGGCCATGACCGAAACCGGCGCCGCCGCCTGCGTGATGGCGAATCGCGAGCCGCGGCTGGTGGGCACGAGCTGCTTCGGCCGGCAGGAGGAGTTCGTCGAGATTCGCCTCGTGGACGACGCAGGCCAGGATGCGATCGGCGACGCACCGGGCGAACTGCTGGTGCGCTCCGCCGGCGAAGACCCGAGGCGCTATTTCTTCTCCGGCTACCTGAAGGACGAGGAAGCCACACGCGAGGCCTGGGCCGGCGGCTGGTTCCATACCGGCGATCTCGTGCGGCGCGATGCGGACGGCAACTTCTTCTTCGTCGATCGCAAGAAGAACGTGATCCGCCGCAGCGGCGAGAACATCTCGGCGGTCGAGGTCGAGAGCGTGCTGAACCAGCATCCGGCCGTGAAGACCTCGGCCGTCGCCGCGACGCCCGATGCGGTGCGCGGCGACGAGGTGCTGGCCTGCATCGTGGTGCGCGAGCAGGTCGACGCATCGGAGCGCGCGCAGATCGCGGCCAGCATCGTCGAGCATGCGCTGGCGCAGCTGGCCTACTACAAGGCACCGGGCTACGTGGCTTTCGTCGACGCGCTGCCGCTCACGGCTTCGCAGAAGATCCAGCGCGGGCAGTTGCGTGAACTGGCGCAGGCGCTGCCGGGGCAGGGCCATTGCATCGACACCCGCGCCATGAAAAAGAGGCACGCATGACGCGCCGGCAGTCCTACGAAGGCGTCGCGGTGGCCGTGCCCATCACCGTGCCCTATGTGCGCTACTCGACGCGCACCGCGCACTGGTTCATCGGGCAGGCGCTCGAGGCGCTGGTGCAAGCCAGCGGCGTGCCGAAGGAGCAGATCGACGGCTTGTGCCTCAGCAGTTTCTCGCTTGTGCCGGACACGGCGGTGGGTGTGACGCAGCACCTGGGCCTCTCGCCGCGCTGGCTCGACCACATGCCGACCGGCGGCGCATCCGGGGTGATGTGCCTGCGCCGCGCGGCGCGTGCGGTGCAGGCCGGCGATGCCGACATCGTGGCCTGCGTCGGCGCCGATACCAACCACGTCGACTCTTTCCGCCAGACGCTGGGCAGCTTCAGCAACTTCGCGCGCGACGCGAGCTACCCCTACGGCTCGGGCGGGCCGAATTCCATCTTCGCGATGATCACCGCCAACTACATGCGCACCTTCGGCGCGAAGCGCGAGGACTTCGGCCGCATCGCGGTGGACCAGCGCACCAACGCACTGGGCAATCCGCATGCGATGTTCAAGAAGCCGCTCACGCTCGACGAGTACATAGGCGCACGGCCGATCTCCGACCCGATCCACCTGTTCGACTGCGTGATGCCCTGCGCGGGCGCCGAGGCCTTCCTCGTGATGAGCGAAGAGCGCGCACGCGACCTCGGGCTGGCGCACGCCGTGATCCGCGGCGCGATCGAGCGGCACAACGCCTTTGCCGACGACCCGGTGATGGTGCGCGGCGGCTGGCTGAAGGACCGCGACGACCTCTACGCGCAGGCCGGCGTGCGGCCCGCCGCGCTCGATTTCGTCCAGACCTACGACGACTATCCCGTCATCGTGATGATGCAGTTCGAGGACCTGGGTTTCTGCGAGAAGGGCGAGGGCCCGGACTTCGTGCGCGCAAACACGATGACCTTCGACGGCAGCTTTCCCAACAACACCAGCGGCGGGCAGCTCTCCGCCGGCCAGGCAGGCGCGGCGGGAGGCTTCCTCGGCTTGGTGGAAGCGATCCGCCAGCTGACCGACACGGCCGGGCCGCGCACGGTGCCCGATGCGCAGCTCGGCCTGGTCGCGGGCTTCGGCATGGTGACCTACGACCGCTGCCTTTGCACCGGCGCCGTGATCCTGGGGAGATCGGAATGACCATGCCCCTGATGCGCCCCAAGCGCAAGAACCCGGTCCTGCGCACGCGGCAGATGAACCTGCCGCCCTGGGCGCGCGGCCGCGTCGCGCTGGGCATCACGGCCGCGGCGGCCGAGGGCCGCTTCGAGCTGCAGACCTGCGAGGACTGCGGCACGGTGCAGTACCCGCCGCGCGAGGCCTGCCACAAGTGCCTCTCGCCGCGCCTGCACTGGCGCGAGCAGAGCGGAGAGGGCGAGCTCATCAGCAGCACCACGCTGCATCACAGCAACGACCTGTTCTTCCGCGAGCGCCTGCCCTGGCGGCTGGGCCTGGTGCATCTCGATACCGGCCCGACGCTGATGGTGCACCTGCACGGCGAGGTGGGCGAGGCGCCGGCGCGCGTGCGTGTCGGCGCCCGGCTCGACCGCGCGGGACAGGCCGTCCTCATTGGTTTTCCGAACGAAGGGAGTGCCCATATGGCCGACGACAAGATGCTGCGCGAGATGACCAGCGACCCGAAGTTCCGCAAGGCGCTGGTCACCGACGGCAAGACCGAAGTGGGGCAGGCCATCGTGCGTGCGCTGGTCAAGGCCGGTGCCGACATCGTGTGGGTCGGCCATGCCGAACCGTGGAAGAAGATGGGCGGCCTGGAAGACATCACGGCGCTGCCGCAGGTCACGCTGGTGCCGCTGGACCTGACCAACGGCCGCTCGGTGAGCGAGCTGGCCGGCGAGATCGGCGGCAAGGTCGACATCGTGATCAACAACGCCGAGGTGCATCGCAACTTCGGCATCGGCGCGCGCCGTGGTACCGACGTCGCCAAGGCCGAGATGGACATCAACTACTTCGGCCTGCTGCGGCTGGCGCAGGAGTTCGGCCCGGCGCTCAAGGGGCGCTCGGCGGACGGCGTGAGCAGTGCGACGGCCTGGGTCAACCTGCTGTCGATCTATGCGCTTTCCAACTTCCCGCCGCACGGCACCTTCAGCGCATCCAAGGCCGCGGCCTATTCGCTCGCCCAATGCCTACGCGCCGAGATGCGGCCGGCCGGCATCCGCGTGATCAACCTGTTCCCCGGGCCGATCGACGACGAGTGGAATCAGCACATGCCGCCGCCGAAGCTGGCGCCGAGTGCGCTGGCCAATGCGATCGTCAAGGCGCTGCGCGACGGCGTCGAGGACGTCTACCCGGGCGACGTGGCGCAGGAGTGGCTGGAGCGCTGGCGCGACAACCCGAAGGTGCTCGAACGCGAACTCGCAGCTGGAGGATGAGATGACGACCACCACCGAACTGATGTCCACCGCCGAGATCCTCGGCGGCCTCGTGAGCGCGATGGCCACAGGCCGCATCCGCGTGATCGACCTCACGCAGACGCTTTCGCCCGAGTTCCCGCAGATCGCGCTGCCGCCCGAGATGGGCCAGTGCTGGCCCTTCCGCATCGAGGAAGTGTCGAAGTACGACGAGCGCGGACCCGGCTGGTACTGGAACAACTTCTCCTGCGGCGAGCACACGGGCACGCACTTCGATGCGCCGATCCACTGGATCTCGGGCCGTGACCTGCCGAACAACTCGGTCGACACGATTCCGGTGCAGCACTTCGTGGCGCCGGCCTGCGTGATCGACTGTTCCGCCCAATCGGCTACCGATCCCGATTACCTGCTGACGGTGGAAGACATCGAGCGCTACGAGGCCAAGCACGGCCGCATCCCGAAAGGCGCCTGGGCGCTGATGCGCACCGACTGGTCGAAGCGCCAGGACCCCGAGGCGTACCAGAACTTCGACGAGACCGGGCAGCACACGCCGGGTCCGAGCACCGAGGCCGTGCGCTTCCTGGTCGAGCAGCGCGACGTGCTGGGCTTCGGCTCCGAAGCCATCGGCACCGATGCCGGCCAGGGCTACCACCTGCGCCCGCCCTATCCCTGCCACTACTACATGCACGGCGCCGGGCGCTACGGGCTGCAGTGCCTCAGCAATCTCGACCTGCTGCCACCGGCCGGCGCGGTGCTGATCTGCCCGCCGCTCAAGATCGAGAAGGGCAGCGGCAGCCCCTTGCGCGTGCTGGCGCTGGTGGGGGCGGCACCATGAATCTCACGCATCCCGTCGCCGCCGTGACCGGCGGCAGTGCCGGCATCGGCAAGGCCATCTGCGCGGACCTGCTCGCGCAGGGCTACGAGGTGGTGTCGCTGGCGCGGCGCCGCTGCGAGATCGACCATCCCAAGCTGCACAGCATCGAGGTCGACCTGATGGACCGTGCCGCCACCGCCGAAGCCGCGCGCGAGATGGCGCGTCGCTTCGAGGTGACGACCGTGGTCCACAACGCCGGCGTGATCCGGCCCGCGCTGCTCGCGGACGTGAAGCTCGATGACCTGGACGCGCTGGCCGAGTTGCATCTGGGCTGCGCGATCCAGCTGGTGCAGACGGCCTTGCCCGCGATGCGCGCGGAACGCTTCGGCCGCGTGGTGCTGCTGTCCTCGCGCGCGGCGGTCGGCCTGGCCACGCGAACGAACTATTCGGCCACCAAGGCCGGCATGCTGGGCATGGCGCGCACCTGGGCGCTGGAGCTTGCGGCCGACGGCATCACGGTGAACGTGGTGGCGCCGGGGCCGATCCGCACCGACATGTTCTACGACGTGGTGGAGGCCGGCAGCGAGAAGGAACGCGCGCTCGCGGCCTCGGTGCCGGTGCAGCGCCTCGGCGAATCCTCCGACGTGGCACGGGCCGTGCGTTTCTTCGTCGACCCGGCCAACAGCTTCGTCACCGGCCAGGTTCTTTATGTGTGCGGCGGCACCAGTGTGGGCAGTCTCGCGCTGTAGCGGTGCATCGCGCGCCAAACGCAAAACCTCTCGTTGTCTCCCTTGTCATTGCACCATCGTCTCGCTAGTATTGTTTAGGTCTAAACATTTCATAAATCATGTTAAGACTCAGCTCAACCCCTGGAGGATCGTCATGAAAGTTCCAAGCCCCATCCGCGCCCTGGCGGGCATCGTCCTCGGCATCGGTGCATTGAGCGCCGCGAGTGCCTGGGCTGCCGACTACAAGGTCGGCTTCATCACCTCGCTCTCGGGGCCGGTGTCTTCGCTGGGCATTCCCTACGAGAAGGGGATGAAGGCCGCGCTGGCCTACAAGTCCGAAGTGGGCGGTCGCAAGATCCAGCTGGTGCAGCTCGACGATGCGTCGGATCCGTCCACCGCGGCGCGCAATGCGCGCAAGATGATCGACGAGGACAAGGTCGACGTCATCATCGGCACGGCCGGTTCGCCCGGCGCGCTGGCCATCGCGGCCGTGGCGCGCGAAACCAAGACGCCGCTGATCTCGATCGCCAACGCCAACCTGCCCGGCGAGGAGGGCGCCTGGATGGTCACGCTGCCGCAGCCCGCGCCGTTGATGGTGAGCGCGGTGGTCGAGCGCATGAAGAAGTCGGGCGTGAAGACGGTCGGCTACATCGGCTTTTCCGACGCCTGGGGCGACCTGGTCTACGACGCACTGACGAAGAGCGCGGAGCCGGCCGGCATCAAGGTCGTGTCGAACGAGCGCTATGCGCGCGCAGACGCCTCGGTCACCGGCCAGGTGCTGAAGATCGTCGCGCTGCGTCCCGATGCGGTGATCACCGGCACCTCGGGCACGCCGGGCGCGCTGCCCTACCTCGCGCTCTCGGAGCGCGGCTACAAGGGCCAGATCTACGGCATGCATGCGCTGATCAACCCCGACTTCGTGCGCGTGGGCGGCACCTCGGTCGAAGGGCTCCTGGCGCCCACCGGCCCGGTGATCGTGGCCGAGCAGCTGCCCGACTCCAACCCGATCCGCAAGGTCTCGATGGACTTCCGTGCGGCCTACCAGAAGGCCAACGGCGCGGCGCCGACCGATGCCTTCTCGGCCTACACCTTCGACGCCTGGCTGCTCTTCCTCGATGCGGCGCAGCGCGCCAAGGGCGAGCCCGGCACGCCGGCCTACCGTGTGGCGCTGCGCGATGCGATCGTCAGCACCAAGGAGCTGGTGGGCACGCACAGCGTCTACAACTTCAAGCCCGACAACCGCTACGGCTCGGACGAGCGCTCGCGCGTGGTCGTCAAGCTCGAAAAGGGTCAATGGAAGCTGGTCCCCTGAGATGAAGAACATCGCACGTCTTGCCGGCCTCGCGGCCATCGCCCTGGCGGCCGCGCAGGCCGCGGCCGCCGATCTCAAGATCGGCTTCATCAGTTCGCTCTCAGGTCCGATCTCGGCGCTCGGCATCCCCTACGAGAAGGGCATCCGCGCCGCCATCGCCGAGCATCCGATGCTGGCCGGCCGCAAGGTCGAGCTGATCGTGCTCGACGATGCGTCGGACCCCACCACCGCCGGGCGCAATGCGCGCAAGCTGGTGGTGGAGGACAAGGTCGACGTACTGATCGGCACCTCGGGAGTGCCCAGCGCGATGGCCATCGCGGCCGTGGCGCGCGAACTCAACACGCCGCTGATCTCGCCCACGCCGGTCACCATTCCCGGCGCCGAAGGCGCGTGGACCGTGACCGTGTCGCAGCCCTTTCCGCTCATGGTGGCGGGCGTGGTCGAGCGCATGAAGAAGTCGGGCGTGAAGACGGTGGCCTTCATCGGCTTCTCCGACGCGCTGGGCGACCTGGCCTACGACTCGCTCGTGAAGAGCGCAGACGCCGCCGGCATCAAGGTGGTGGCCAACGAACGCTACGCACGCAGCGATTCGTCGGTGGCGGGCCAGGTGCTGAAGATCGTCTCGGGCCGCCCCGATGCGGTGTTCGCCGGCAACTCCGGCACGCCGGGCGCGCTGCCCTACCTCGCACTCGCCGAGCGTGGCTACAAGGGCCAGATCTACGGCACGCACGGCCTGATCAATGCTGACTTCGTGCGCGTCGGCGGCGCATCGATCGAAGGCCTGCAGGTGCCCAGCGGCCCGGTGCTGGTGGCCGACCAGCTCGCTGCGGACAACCCGATCAAGAAGGTGTCGATGAACTTCCGCAGCGCCTACCAGAAGGCGCACGGCGTGATGCCCACCGATGCCTTCTCCTCCTACACCTACGACGCCTACCTGCTGCTGGCCGACGCCGCCTCGCGCACCAAGGGCGAGCCCGGCACTACAGCCTACCGCACGGCGCTGCGCGATGCGATCGTCGGCACGAAGGAGCTGGTGGGCACGCACGGCGTCTACAACTTCAAGCCCGACAACCGCTATGGCTCCGACCAGCGCGCAGTGGTCGTGGTGCGGATGGAAAAGGGCCAGTGGAAGCTGGTTCCCTAGTACGACGATGACCACCTACCGCGACCGGCCCGAAGCGATCCGCGCGCTCGTCCAGGACGATCGCGTGCACCGCGATCTCTACCTGAGCGAGGAGCTGTTCGCGCTCGAGCAGGAGCGCTTCTTCGCCAACACCTGGCTCTACGTCGGCCACGCGAGCCAGGTGCCGAACACCGGAGACTTCTGGTCGCTCGAACTTGCCGGCCGCCCGGTGATGATGGTGCGCCAGCCCGACGGCGCGGTGCGCGTCTTCTACAACCGCTGCGCGCACAAGGGCACTCGACTCGTGACCGACGAGAGCGGCAACACGGGCAAGTTCTTCCGCTGCCCCTACCACGCCTGGACCTACAAGCTCGACGGCGCGCCGCTCGCGATCCCGCTCAAGACCGGCTACGAAGGCACGCGACTGAAGGAATGCGAATCAGGGCAGGGCCTGACCGAACTGAAGCACACGGTCGTCTACCGCGACTTCGTCTTCACGCGCATCGCCGATCGCGGACCGGACTTCGAGGCCTACTTCGGCGAGGTGCTGCAGGCCATCGACAACATGGTCGATCGCTCGCCCGAGGGCCGGCTCACGGCGGGCGGCGGCGTGATGCGCAACATCGTCCATTGCAACTGGAAGATGTACCTCGAGAACATCAACGACACGGTGCATCCGATGTCGACCCACGAGTCGGCCACGCAGGCGGCCGATGCGCTGTGGCAGGGCCGTGCGCCCGACGAACCCAAGCCGATGGCGATGGAGCAGATCCTGCCCTTCGGCTCGGGCTACGACTTCTTCGACAAGATGGGCGGGCGCGTGTTCGCCAACGGCCACAGCGTGCTGGGCGTGAACTTCAGCATCCACTCGAATTACGCGCAGCTGCCCGACTACGAGGCGGCGATGCGCGAGGCGCACGGCGCCGAGCGGGCGATGGAGATCCTGCAGCGTTCGCCGCAGAACTCGGTGCTCTTCCCCAGCCTGTCGGTCAAGGGCTCGCCGCAGGTGATCCGCGTGATCCGCCCGCTGGCCGCGAACCGCACGCTGATCGAGGCCTGGAGCTTCCGCGCCGCCGGTGCGCCGGACCTGCTGTTCGAGCGCGCGATGACCTACAACCGGCTGGTCTTCTCGCCCATGTCGGTGGTGGCGCACGACGACGTGCACCTGTTCGAAAGCATTCAGCAGGGCCTGAAGGCCGAGGGCAACGAATGGGTAAGCCTGCATCGCAACTTCGATACCGCGGAGCTCGGGCAGGAAACGATCACCACCAACGGCACCAACGAGCTGCTGATGCGCAACCAGTTCCGCGCGTGGGCGAAGTACATGGCGGAGCCCGCATCATGACCGACCCCGCAGACTTCATCGCCGCCGAGGCCGCGCTGCTCGACGCCGGCCGCTTCGACGACTGGCTCGCGCTGTTCGCCGAGGACGGCCATTACTGGGTGCCGCTGCAGGGCGCCGCGCAGGCCGATCCGCATCTGCACAACTCGCTGGCCTACGAAGACCGGCTGCTGCTGCAGCTGCGCGTGGACCGCCTGAAGAACCCGCGCGCCCACTCGCAGCATCCGAAGAGCCATTGCCAGCACGTGCTGCAGCGCTCGATCGTGGAGCGCGAGGACGAGGCCACCGGCGAAGTCGCGCTCGCCACGCCCTTCATCTACGTCGAGTCGCGCGGCGAGGAGCAATTGATGCTCGCCGGCACCTGCCGCCACCTGCTCGCGCGCACGCCCGAGGGCTTCGCGATCCGGCAGAAGCGCATCGACCTTCTCAACGCCGGCCGCGCGCTGCCGGCCATCCAGTTGTTCATTTGAGCGAGTTGCTCACCCTTCCACCCACCAGGAGCCACGACATGAAGAGCTTGATGAAGACCTTGGCGCACAGCGCGCTGGCCACGACCCTTGCCGCCGGATTCGCGATGACCGCGCTCGCGGCCGACCTCAAGGTCGGCCTGAGCGTGTCGCTCTCGGGCCCCAACTCCTCGCTCGGCGTGCCCTACGCCAAGGGCATGCAGGCCGCGCTCGCCTACAAGCCGGAGGTCAACGGCCGCAAGATCCAGCTGATCGTGCTCGACGACGGCTCCGACCCGACCACCGCGGGCCGCAATGCGCGCAAGCTGGTCGAGGAGGAGAAGGTCGACGTGCTGATGGGCACCTCCGGCGTGCCCGCCGCGATCGCGATGGCGCAGGTCGGGCGCGATGCCAAGGTGCCGATGATCGGGCTCACGCCGATCCAGCTCGACCCGGCCGAGAACGGCTGGGTCTTCACGGTCGCGCAGCCCACGCAGCTGATGATCGACGCCGTGGTCGAGCGCATGAAGAAGGACGGCATCAAGACCGTGGGCTACATCGGCTTCTCCGATGCCTGGGGCGACCTGGTCTACAACGCCCTGATGAAGGCCGCGCCCGCGGCCGGCATCAAGGTGCTGGGCAACGAGCGCTATGCGCGCGCCGACGCCTCGGTCACCGGCCAGGTGCTGAAGCTGGTCGCCATGCGTCCGGATGCCGTGATGACGGGCGGCGCCGGCACGCCGGGCGCGCTGCCTTTCCTGGCGCTGGCTGAGCGAGGCTTCAAGGGGCCGGTGTACGGCCAGCACGGGCTCATCAACCCCGACTTCGTGCGCGTCGTCGGCGCCTCGGGGCAGGGTGCGCTGATGCCGACCGGCCCGGTGATCGTGGCCGAGCAGCTGCCGGCCAACTACCCGACCAAGAAGATCGCCATGGACTTCCGTGCCGCCTTCCAGAAGGTCAACAACGCGCCGACCAGCGACGCCTACTCGGCCTATTCCTTCGACGGCTGGCTGGTGTTCGCCGATGCCGCGGCGCGCGCCAAGGGCGAGCCAGGCACGCCCGAGTTCAGGCTGTCCCTGCGCGACGCGATCGCCAGCACCAAGGAAGTGGTGGGCACGCACGGCGTCTACAACTTCAAGCCCGGCAATCTCTACGGCGTGGACGAGCGTGCGCGCGTGATCGTCAAGCTGGAGAACGGCCAGTGGAAGCTCGCCAACTGAGCCGGCACTAGCAAGAGCGAGACAAAGCGGAGGACTGTTCAATGACACCGGACGTGGCACTGATCCTGGGCATCGATGGCCTGGCGAATGGCGCTGTTTATCTTCTGGCCGGGCTGGGGCTGGTGCTGATCTTCTCGGTCACCCGCGTGGTCTTCGTGCCCTTCGGCGACGTCGCGGCCTTTGCCGCGCTGTCGCTGGCCGCATTCGAAACCGGGCGCGTGCCGCCCACCATCGGCATGGTGGTGGTGCTCACCGCGCTCGCGCTGGCGACCGAGGTCGCCAGCCTGGTGCGCCGCGGCGAAACGGCGCGCATCCCCAAGGCCCTGCTGGGCTGGGGCGTGCTGCCGCTCATTCCCTGCCTGCTGGCCTGGCTGGCAAGCCGGCCAGGCGTGCCGGCGCCGGTGCACATCGCGGTCGCGGTGCTGCTGGTGGTGCCGATCGCGCCGCTGCTCTCGCGCGTGGTGTTCCAGCCGATCGCCGATGCGTCGGTGCTGGTGCTCCTGATCGTGTCGCTCGCGCTGCACTTCCTGCTCTCGGGCCTGGGCCTGTTGTTCTTCGGCCCCGAAGGCTCGCGCACCCAGCCGCTGGCCGGCGGCTCTCTGCCCCTGGGCGACGGCTTCGCAGTGAGCGGACAGGTGATCCTGATGGTCGGCGCGGCGATCGTGCTCAGCGGCATGTTCTTCCTGGTGTTCGAGCGCACGGTGGCCGGCAAGGCGCTGCGCGCCACCGCCGTCAACCGCGTGGGCGCACGGCTGGTCGGCATCCGGCCGGCGCGCACGGCGCTGCTGGCCTATGGCTGCGCCTCGCTGCTGGCCGGGCTGATCGGCGTGCTGATCGCGCCGGTCACCACCATGTACTACGACTCGGGCTTCATCATCGGCTTGAAGGCCTTCGTGGCGGCGATCATCGGCGGGCTGGTGAGCTATCCGATGACCGCCATCGGCGCGCTGGCGGTAGGGGTGGTCGAGAGCTTCGCCTCCTTCTGGAGCGGCGCGCTGAAGGACGTGATCGTCTTCAGCCTGCTGATCCCGGTGCTGATGCTGCGGTCTTTCCTGAGCGTGCATGCGGAAGAGGAAGAAGAGGAGGTGGACCAATGAGCGCCGCGCCCACACCCGAAGTCGTGCGTCCCGTGTTCGATGAAGCCGCGGGTGCCGCGCGCAAGCCCGCAGAGAGAAGGTCGATGAACCCTGCTTCCAAGCGCCTGCTCTGGATCGGCCTCGTCGTCGTCGCGCTGGCCGTGGTGCCGCTGCTCGCCGGCAACTTCACGGTTTCGCTGTTGAACGACATCGGCATCGGCGCGCTGGTCGCGCTGGGCCTGGTGCTGCTCACCGGCATCGGCGGCGCGACCTCCTTCGGGCAGGCGGCCTTCGTCGGCATCGCCGCCTATGCCACGGCCTGGCTCAGCACCACGCAGGGGATGTCGCCCTGGCTGGGGCTGGCGTTCTCGCTGCTGCTGACCGGTCTCTCGGCGCTGGCCATCGGCCTGCTCACCTTGCGGCTGGGCGGGCACTTCCTGCCGCTGTCCACTATCGCGTGGGGCTTGTCGATCGCGATGCTCTTCGGCAACGTCGATGCGCTGGGGCGCCACACCGGTCTGTCGAACATTCCGGCGCTGACCATCGGCACCTGGTCGCTGGCCGATCCGCGCGCGATCTACTACCTGATCTGGGGCCTGGTCGGGTTGGCCTTCCTGTTCAGTCGCAACCTGCTGCAGTCGCGGCCGGGCCGCGCGATCCGCAGCCTGCGCGGCGGTGCGATCCTGCTGGCCAGCGTCGGCGCGGATGCCTATCGCGTGCGGCTCACGCTCTTCGTGACGGCTGCCCTCTTCGCCGGCCTCGCGGGCTGGCTCTATGCGCACATGAACCGCTTCGTCAGCCCCTCGCCCTTCGACGTGCGCGCCAGCATCGAGTACCTGCTGATGGCCGTGGCCGGCGGGCTTGGGCAACTGACGGGCGCGCTGGTCGGAGCGGCGCTGGTGCTCATCCTCAAGAACGGGCTGCAAGACGTGCTGCCCCTGCTGACCCAGCGCGCCGGGCAGCTCGAGGCGGTGGCCTTCGCGACGCTCTTCATCCTGCTGCTGCACTTCGCGCGCGGCGGGCTGATGGGCTTCGTGCGGCGCTGGACGCACCGGTTTTCGGGATCGCAGGCGCCTCGCGAGCCCATGCCGCTCGTTTCGCCGCTGACGCATCGCACGCTGCCCGATCGCGGCGCGCCGATCCTGTCGGTCACCGGCGCGGTCAAGCGCTTCGGCGGGCTGGTGGCCGTCAACGATGTCAGCTTCGACGTGAAGGCCGGCGAGATCATGGGCCTGATCGGCCCCAATGGCGCCGGCAAGTCGACCATGTTCAACCTGCTGACCTGCACGCTGCCGATGACGGCCGGGCAGGTGCGCTTTCTGGGCCAGGACATCGCGGGCATGCCGCAGCGCAAGGTCGCGCGACTCGGCTTGGCGCGCACCTTCCAGCACGTGAAGCTCAGGCCGCACATGAGCCTGCTGGACAACGTCGCGCTCGGCGCCCATTCGCGTACGCGTTCGGGCGTGCTGAAGGCGGGGCTGCGGCTCGACCGCACCGAGGAACGCCAGATCCTGCAGGAGGCGCAGCGGCAGCTCGACCGCATCGGCCTGGGCGACCGCGCGCACGAACTCGCGGGCAGCCTGCCGCTGGGCACGCAGCGCATCCTGGAGATCGCGCGCGCGCTCGCGGCCGACCCGGTGCTGCTGGTGCTCGACGAGCCGGCCGCCGGCTTGCGCCGCAAGGAGAAGATGGCGCTCGGCGACCTGCTGCGCAAGCTGCGCGAGGAGGGCGTGACGATCCTCATCGTCGAGCACGACATGGACTTCGTCATGAAACTGGTGGATCGCCTGGTGGTGATGAACTTCGGCTCCAAGCTGGTCGAGGGCGTGCCCTCGGCGGTGCGCGCGGACGAGCGCGTGCAGGCAGCGTATCTCGGGAGCGTCGTATGACTGCGATGCTCGAGATCGGGGACCTTCACGTTTCGTACGGCCAGGTCGATGCCGTGCGCGGCGTGTCGCTCAACCTGGAGCACGGCCAGATCATCTCGGTGATCGGCCCCAACGGCGCCGGCAAGACCACGCTGCTGGCTGCTGCAATGGGCTTGCTGCCCTGCAAGGGCCTGCTGCGCTTCGAGGGCGAAGACCTGCACGGGCTCGACGTCGAGGCGCGCGTGGAGCGCGGCCTGTGCCTGGTGCCCGAGAAGCGCGAGCTCTTCGGCGAGCTGACCGTGCTCGACAACCTGCAGCTCGGCGCCTTCGGCAGCCGGCTCCGCAGCGATGCCCTGAAGCGCCGGCTGCAGTCGGTGTACGACCGCTTCCCGCGCCTGGCCGAGCGCCGCGCGCAGCGCGCCGACACGCTCTCGGGCGGCGAGCGGCAGATGCTGGCCGTGGGCCGCGCGCTGATGTCGGCGCCGCGCCTCTTGATGCTGGACGAGCCCAGCCTCGGGCTGGCGCCGCTGATCGTGCGCGACATCCTGGCCATCGTGCGCAAGCTGCGCGAAGACGGCGTGTCGATCCTGCTGGTGGAGCAGAACGCGCGCGCCGCGCTGGAGAGTTCGGACCACGGCTACGTGCTGGAGACCGGCGAGATCGCGCTCTCGGGCGCCTCCCAGGAGCTTGCCAGCGATCCGCGCGTGCAGGCCACCTACCTTGGCGGAGGTACCAATGGCGACGGATGAGCGAGCGGCGAGTCCGCTGCCTCCGGGTCAGCGTACGCTGCCCGCGATGCTGCAGCGGCAGGCGGTGCTGTTCGGCGAACGTCCATTGCTGCGCATCGCGGGGCGGTCGTGGTCGCACCGCGATGCGGCGCAGGCCGCGGGCCTTCGCGCTGCGGCATTGGCCGAGGCGGGCGTGCAGCGCAGCGACCGGGTGGCCGTGATGAGCGGCAACCGCATCGAGTTTCTCGAAGTGTTCCTCGGCTGCGGCTGGCTCGGCGCCTCGACGGTGCCGATCAACACCGCGTCGATGGGGCCGCAGATCGAGTACTTCCTTTCCAACAGCGAGGCGAAGCTGCTGGTGATCGAAGAGGCTTTCGTAGAGCGCTTGCAGGCGGCCGACCTCGCGCGCACTTCGCTGCGCGAGATCTGGGTGCTGGGCGAGGACGCCGATCGCGCTGCGTGGCCGGGCATTCGCGTGCTGCCGTATCCCGCCGCAACCGCCTCGCTCGCGCCGGCGAAGGTGCAACCCGGCGATCCGCTCGCCATCCTCTACACCTCCGGCACCACCGGCCCGGCCAAGGGTGTGGTCTGCCCGCATGCGCAGTACCACTGGTGGGGCGTCAACAGTGCCGACGTGCTGGGCGTCGAGCCGGAGGACGTGCTGTGCACCACGCTGCCGCTCTTTCACATCAACGCACTCAACACCTTCGCGCAGGCCGCGATCACGGGTTGCGAGGTGGTGTTCGAGGCGCGCTTCTCGGCCTCGGGCTTCTGGTCCACGATGCGCGCCTCGGGTGCGACGGTGGTCTACCTGCTCGGCGCGATGGTGCCGATACTGCTCGCGCAGCCCGAGGGGTCCGGCGAGCGTGAGCACCGCGTGCGCACCGGGCTCGGCCCCGGCGTGCCGGCCGCGGCGGGCCAGGCCTTCTTCGAGCGCACCGGCGTCCGGCTGCTGGAAGGCTACGGCTCCACCGAAACAAATTTCGCAATCGCCACCGCGCCTGATTCGCCGCGCGGCGGCGTGATGGGGTGGCTGCGACCCGGCTTCCAGGCGCGCGTGGCGGACGAGGACGATGTCGAACTCCCGAACGGCGAGGCAGGCGAGCTGCTGTTGCGCGCTCATGAACCCTACGCCTTCGCGAGCGGCTACCTCAACATGCCCGAGAAAACCGTCGAGGCCTGGCGCAACCTCTGGCTCCATACCGGCGACCGCGTGGTGCGCGATGCCGACGGCGCCTTCCGCTTCGTCGACCGCATCAAGGACGCGATCCGCCGGCGCGGCGAGAACATCTCCTCCTTCGAGGTCGAGCAGGTGCTGCTGAGCCACCCGGCCGTGGCGGGCTGCGCGGTCTACCCCGTGCGTTCCGAACTGGCCGAGGACGAGGTGATGGCCGCGCTGGTGGCGCGTGACGGGCAGCGCATCGATCCGGTCGAGCTGCTGGCGTACTGCGAATCGCGCCTGCCTTACTTCGCCCTGCCGCGCTATGTCGACCTGCTGCCCGACCTGCCGCGCACCGAGAACGGCAAGGTGCAGAAGTACAAGCTGCGCGAGCGCGGCGTGAGCGCGATCACCTGGGACCGCGGACCCGCGGCGCGCCCGCCGGCCAAGGGCTGAATCGCATGGCTGCGCACCCGGACGCACCGCTGTTCTCGCTGGCCGGGCAGGGCGCCTTCGTGACCGGTGCAGCGCAAGGCCTGGGTGCCGCGATCGCGCGCGGCCTGGCCGAGGCGGGGGCGCGCGTCGTGCTCGCCGATGTCGACGGCGCAGTCGACGCGGCCGCGGCGGCGCTGCGCGCAGACGGCCATGACTGCATCGCCATGCAGCTCGATGTGCGCGACGAGTCTGCCTTCTGGCTGTGCTTCGATGCGGGCGTGCAGCACTTCGGCGGCATCGATGTGATGGTGAACAACGCCGCCCGCACGCTGTACTCCTCGATCTGGGACATCACAACCGAGGAGTGGGACGAGGTGCTGGCCGTGAACCTGCGCGGCAGCTTCTTCGGCTGCCGCATCGCCGGGCGCCACATGCGCGAGCGGGGCGCGGGCCGGATCATCAGCCTGTCGTCGATCGCCGGGCAGCAGGCCAGCGCGGCGACCGGCGTTCACTACGCGGCGTCCAAGGCGGGCATCGTGGCGCTGACCCGTTCTTTCGCGCAGGAACTGGCGCCGCACGGCGTCACGGTGAACGCACTGGCGCCGGCGGCGGTGCGCAGTCCGGTGCTCGATGCGATGAGCCGGATGCAGCAGCGCACGGTGTCGGCCGGCATTCCGCTCGGCCGCTTCGGCGAGCCGGAGGAGGTGGCCGCGGCCGTGGTCTACCTCGCATCGCCGGCCGCGGCCTTCATGACGGGCGCGACGCTGGACCTCAACGGCGGGCGGCTCATGCGCTGAGGCATGACACGGCGCGCCACTAGAATGATTCAGAACTAAACCATTCAGGCATGCAAACAAATTCACTGACCGGGCGCCATGCCCTCGTGACCGGCGCCGCGCGCGGCATCGGCGCGGAGATCGCGCGCACGCTGGCCGCCGAGGGCGCGGTGCTGACTTTGCTCGGACGCGACCGTGACGCGCTCCAGCGCGTCGTCGATTCGCTCGCGGGCAGCGGCCACGGCGCGGTCGCGGCCGACGTGGCCGATGTACAGGCCGTGCAAGGCGCGTTCGCCCAGGCGCGCGCGGCGCGGGGCCCGATCGCCATCCTCGTCAACAACGCCGGTGCGGCGGAGAGCGCGCCGTTCCTGAAAACTTCGGTCGAGCTCTGGCAGCGCATGCTGTCCGTCAACCTGACCGGAAGCTTCCTCTGCGCCCAGGCCGTGCTGCCCGACATGCTCGAGGCCGGCTGGGGTCGCATCGTCAACATCGCGAGCACGGCCGGGCAGAAGGGCTATGCCTACGTCTCGGCCTACACGGCCGCCAAGCACGGCGTGATCGGCTTGACGCGTTCGCTGGCGCTGGAGATGGCGAGGAAGGGCGTCACCGTCAATGCGGTATGCCCCGGCTACACCGACACCGACATCCTGCGCGACAGCGTGGCCAACGTGGTCCAGAAGACCGGCCGCAGCGCCGACGATGCGCTGGCCGAGTTCGCGGTCGTCAATCCGCAGCGGCGCATCGTGCAGCCTGCGGAGGTGGCCGATGCGGTGCGCTGGCTCTGCGGCGAGGGCGCGGCTTCGGTCAACGGCCAGTCCATCTCGGTGTCTGGAGGCGAAGTCACATGAAGCAGAACGACGCCTCGCACGCGCTGCTCAGCGACGCGCAGGAGCTGGGCCACGAAGCGCGGGCCGGCACCGGCGACCATGCGGTGCTCAAGCTCTGGTTGCGAATGCTGGCCAGCACCACCCAGATCGAGGCCGAGATCCGCAAGCGGCTGCGCGAGCGCTTCGACATCTCGCTGGCCCGCTTCGACTACATGGCGCAGCTCTACCGCTACCGCGACGGTCTCAAGATGCGCGTGCTCTCGCGCTACCTGATGGTGACCGGCGGCAACGTCACCGGCCTGACCGACGAGCTGGAGCGCGAAGGCGTGGTGCAGCGCTCGGCCAGCCCGGAAGACCGCAGGGCCTGGATCGTGAGCCTGACGCCGAAGGGCCGCCGCAGCTTCGAGGCCATGGCCAAGGAGCACGAGGAATGGCTGCTCGAGATGTTCTCGGGCCTGGACGCGAAAGCGGTGCAGCAGCTGTACGCGCAGCTGGGGGCGCTGCGCGTGCACCTTGTGCGCTAGCCGGCGAGGCGAGCCCTTCGACAAGCTCAGGGCGAATGGGAGGTAACGAGGACCACGGACCCCCACCCCGTTCGGGCTGAGCCTGTCGAAGCCGCCCCCTAGCCCTTGCCGAGCAGCGCGTCCTTCAGCTTCCAATCGGCCGGGTTCGGGCCGAGCCAGATGCGCATCAGCGCATTGAAGAAAGCCTGCTCCTTGATCGGCTCGCCCTGGGCCACGCCCTTGACCGAGATCACGGTGCCGGTACCCGGCACCCAGTCGACGGTGAAGGCGTCTCCGGCCTTCAACTGCTTCTGGTCGGCGAACATCTGGCCCATGCGCACCAGGCCGGGAATCAGCTGCAGCATCTCGGTCTTGGGCGAGTTGTCTTCCACGCCGCGCGTGAACAGCTTGCCCAGTTCGTTGGCATCGATGTCGCGCAGCATGGTGATCGCCATGCGCTTGGCGCCGGGCACGGCCAGCACTTCCTCGGTGGTCGAGGCCTTCTTGCCCAGGTAGAGGCCGGCGGTGTAGACCTTGAACACGGCCTTGTAGCGCACGCCGGCCCCGTTGAGCTGCAGCTTGCTGCCCTTGAGATCGAGCGCATCGTCGAGCTTGACGCCGGCCATCTCGACCGGGGCGGCCGAGGCAGCGAGCGAGGCGAGGGCGAGGGTGGTCAGCGCGAGCGCGCGCCGCAGGGCAGGCTGGGTCATCGGGGTTGTCTCCGTCAGCGAAAAATTTAAAGTGCCTCAATGTATCTTTTTGTACAGGCCTTGTCGCTGGGCTAAACTCACGCTTCCATGTTCATTCATCACGTCATTCAGACAGGTCAAGGCAGCCGGGGAGCCTGGCCTTGGCGCACGCCATCGTCGTTGCCTGTTTGATTGCATGGCGCACGCCGTGCGCCCGCGGCCCGCGGTCATCCCGACCCGGCCACTCACCTGAATGACCCCGCCAGCGACCTCGAAGCGTCACTGGCCGACGGAGACCCCACCCGTGATCACCGAACTCGAATTCAAGAGCCTCAGCGCGCAGGGCTACAACCGCATCCCGCTGATGGTCGAGGCCTTTGCCGACCTCGAAACCCCGCTTTCCCTCTACCTGAAGCTCGCCCATACCAAGGAGGGCGGCAAGCACAGCTTCCTGCTCGAATCGGTGGTGGGCGGCGAGCGCTTCGGCCGCTACAGCTTCATCGGGCTGCCGGCGCGCACCCTGCTGCGCGCGAGCGGCTTCGGCGACGACGCGCTGACCGAGGTCGTGACCGGCGGCAAGGTCGTCGAGACGGCCAAGGGGAATCCGCTCGATTTCGTCGCGGCTTACCAAAAGCGCTTCAAGGTGGCGCTCAGGCCCGGGTTGCCGCGCTTCTGCGGCGGCCTGGCCGGCTACTTCGGCTACGACACGGTGCGCCATATCGAGAAGAAGCTCGAGCAGAGCTGCCCGCCGGACACGCTGGGCTGCCCCGACATCCTCCTCTTGCAATGCGAGGAACTGGCGGTCATCGACAACCTCTCCGGCAAGCTCTACCTGATCGTCTATGCCGACCCTGCCCAGCCCGAGGCGTACGCCAATGCCAAGCGGCGGCTGCGCGAACTGCGCGAGCAGCTCAAGTACTCGGTGAGCGCGCCGCAGGTGAGGCCGACGCAGGCACACCCGCCCGAACGCAGCTTCGCCAAGGCCGACTACCTGGCGGCGGTCGAGCGCGCCAAGGAGCTGATCGCGGCCGGCGACTTCATGCAGGTGCAGGTGGGCCAGCGCATCAGCAAGCGCTATACCGAGTCGCCGCTGTCGCTGTACCGCGCGCTGCGCTCGCTCAACCCGTCGCCCTATATGTACTACTACCACCTGGGCGATTTCCACGTGGTCGGCGCCTCGCCCGAGATCCTGGTGCGGCAGGAGCACACCGGCGAGGGCGAGCAGAAGATCACCATTCGCCCGCTGGCCGGCACGCGCCCGCGCGGCGCCTCGCCCGAGCTCGACCGCGCGGCCGAGGCCGAGCTGATCAACGACCCCAAGGAGCGCGCCGAGCACGTGATGCTGATCGACCTGGCGCGCAACGACATCGGCCGCATCGCCAAGACCGGCAGCGTCAAGGTGACGGAGGCCTTCGCCGTCGAGCGCTACAGCCATGTGATGCATATCGTGAGCAACGTCGAAGGCACGCTGAAAGACGGCATGACCGCGATCGACGTGCTCAAGGCCACCTTCCCGGCCGGCACGCTGACCGGTGCGCCCAAGGTGCACGCGATGGAGCTCATCGACCAGCTGGAGCCGACCAAGCGCGGCCTCTACGGCGGCGCCTGCGGCTACATCAGCTATGCGGGCGACATGGACGTCGCGATCGCGATCCGCACCGGGATCGTGAAGGACCAGATGCTGCATGTGCAGGCAGCGGCCGGCGTGGTGGCCGACTCGGTGCCCGAATTGGAGTGGAAGGAAACCGAGGCCAAGGCGCGGGCGCTGCTGCGCGCCGCCGAACTGGTCGAGGAAGGGCTCGAGTGATGGCCGACGAATTTCAGAACAACGACTTCTCGCACGAGATCATCGGCGCCGCGGTCGAGGTGCAGCGCGTGCTCGGCGTCGGCCTGCCCGCAGAGGCGTACGCCGCCGCGCTGGAGATCGAACTCGCCGAACGCGAGATCGGCTTCGTGCGGGACGTGCCGGTGTCGGCCAGCTACAAGGGCCGCTCGCTCGGTGAGGTCTGCCGCGCGGGCTTCGTGGTCGAGCAATCGCTCATCGTCGAGGTGAAAGCGGTCGATGCATTGACCGACCTGCATCGCGCGCAGGCGCAGGCGGCGGTGCGGCTGTCGGGGCTGCCGCTGGGCCTGCTCATCAATTTCAACGTGTTCCCGGTGGTCAAGGGCGTGCATCGGATCGGAGCCAAGCCATGAAACTCCTGATGATCGACAACTACGACAGCTTCACCTACAACCTGGTGCAGTATTTCGGCGAACTCGGCGCCGAGGTCGAGGTGTTTCGCAACGACGAGATCACGATCGAAGGTCTGCGCGAGCGCGTTGCCGCCGGCGTCGCGCGGTTGGTGGTTTCGCCGGGGCCGTGCTCGCCGGCCGAAGCGGGGGTGTCGGTGGCGGCCATCAAGGAGTTCGCAGGCCAGCTGCCGATCCTCGGCGTCTGCCTCGGGCACCAGGCGATCGGCGCGGCCTTCGGCGGCAGGATCGTTCGCGCGCAGCAACTGATGCACGGCAAGACCAGCGAGATCACGACCACGCGCGAGGGCGTGTTCGCCGGGCTGCCCGAGAAATTCAGCGTCAATCGCTACCACTCGCTGTCCATCGAGCGCGACTCCTGCCCGCGCGAGCTCAAGATCACCGCCTGGACCGACGATGGCGAGATCATGGGCGTGCGCCACACGGGCTTTGCACCCGCGGTGCGCATCGAGGGCGTTCAGTTCCACCCCGAATCGATCCTGACCGAGCACGGCCATGCCATGCTCAAGAACTTTCTGGAGTGACCCGCATGAGCATGACGACCCTGGTGGACCTGCGCAGCGACACTGTCACCCGGCCGACCGCCGCGATGCGCCAGGCCATGCTCGAAGCGCCGCTGGGCGACGACGTGTTCGGCGACGACCCGAGCGTCAACGCGCTGCAGTCGCAGATCGCCGAGATGCTGGGCTTCGAAGCGGCGCTGTTCGTGCCGACCGGCACCCAGAGCAACTTCTGCGCGATCCTGGCCCATTGCCAGCGCGGCGACGAATACATCGTCGGCCAGCTGGCGCATTGCTACCGCTGGGAAGGCGGCGGCGCCGCAGTGTTCGGCAGCGTGCAGCCGCAGCCGCTCGAGCACCAGCCGGACGGCTCGCTGGCGCTGAAAGACATCGAGGCTGCCATCAAGCCCGACGACGCGCATTTCGCGCGCACCCGGTTGCTGGCGCTGGAAAACACGATCGGCGGCCAGCTGCTGCCCTTCAGCTATGTCGAAGAGGCGACGCAACTGGCGCAGCGCAAGGGCCTGGGCCGCCATCTGGACGGCGCACGGCTCTTCAATGCCGCCATTGCACAAGCCGCCCAGCGCGACACCGAGGCGCGCGCCGAAGCGCGCCGCATCGCACAGTGCTTCGACAGCGTCTCGGTCTGCTTCAGCAAGGGCCTCGGCGCCCCGGTGGGTTCGGCACTGTGCGGCTCGCGCGAGCTGATCGCGCGCGCCCACCGCATCCGCAAAATGGCCGGCGGCGGCATGCGGCAGGCCGGCATGCTGGCGGCCGCTGCTTCTCATGCACTGCAACACCACATCGACCGCCTCGCGCAGGACCACGCGCTCGCGCGCCGGCTGGCCGACGGCCTGGCCGGGATTCCCGGGCTGCAGGTCGAAACGCCGAAGACCAACCTGCTGTTCGTCGACCTGAGGGGCGAGGCGCAAGCGCGCTCGGCCGAGCTGCTGGCGCACCTGAAGCAAAACGGCGTGCTTGCCACCGGCTTGTATCGGCTGCGCTTCGCGACCCATCTCGACGTCGACGCAGCCGGTATCGACCGCGCCATCGGCGCGATCCGGAGCTTCTTCCATGCCTGAACTCCATTCCCTGCTGCTGTTCATCGCAGCCGGCCTGCTGCTGAATCTCACGCCGGGCCCCGATGTGCTCTACATCGTGAGCCGCGCGCTGCGCTCGGGCACGCGCGCCGGCATCGTGGCGGGCATCGGCATCACGGCCGGCTGCTTCGTGCACATCACCGCCGCCGCGGTGGGCGTGAGCGCGCTGATGGCGGCATCGACCACCCTGTTCACCGCCCTCAAGTGGCTGGGCGCGGCCTACCTGCTGTGGGTCGGCGTGCGCATGCTGCTGTCGCGGCCGGGCAAAGACCCGTCGGCGCTGGTGCGCGCCGATGCAGATGCGGCGGGCCCCGCCAGCATGAAGAGCGTGTTCCTCGGCGGCTTCTGGACCAATGTGCTCAACCCCAAGGTGGCGCTGTTCTTCCTGGCCTTCGTGCCGCAGTTCATTGCGCCCGATGCGGCGAACAAGCCGCTGGTGTTCTTCCTGCTTGGCGCGCTGTTCAACTTCAACGCGATCTTCGTGAACTTCGCCTGGGCATTGCTGGCCGGCTGGACGGCGCGCCGCGTCGGCGCGGTGCAGCGCGGCATGCACTGGCTGGAGCGCGGCGCGGGCGCCCTGTTTGTCGGCTTTGGCATCAAGCTCGCGCTGTCCGAGAATCCGCTCGCGGCAGCTCACGCTCACTGAAACAACCGAGGGAGACTTCATCATGCCCATCACCCCCCAGGAAGCCCTGCAGCGCACCATCGAACACCGCGAGGTGTTCCACGACGAGATGCTGCACATCGTGCGCCTCATCATGAGCGGCGAATGCTCGCCGGTGATGATGGCGGCGCTCATCACCGGCCTGCGCGTCAAGAAGGAAACCATCGGCGAGATCACCGCCGCCGCGCAGGTGATGCGCGAGGTGTCGACCAAGGTGCAGGTGGCCGACACCACGAATTTGGTGGACATCGTCGGCACCGGCGGCGACGGCTCGCACACCTTCAACATCTCGACCTGCTCGATGTTCGTCGCCGCCGCTGCGGGTGCCAAGGTCAGCAAGCACGGCGGGCGCAGCGTGAGCAGCAAGTCGGGCAGCGCCGACGTGCTGGAGTCGTTGGGCATCAACATCAACCTCAAGCCCGAGCAGATCGCGCAATGCATCGCCGATGTCGGCATCGGCTTCATGTTCGCGCCGAACCATCATCCGGCCATGAAGAACGTGGCGCCGGTGCGCAAGGAACTCGGCATCAAGACCATCTTCAACATCCTGGGGCCGCTCACCAATCCGGCCGGCGCGCCCAACATCCTGATGGGCGTGTTCCATCCCGACCTGGTCGGCATCCAGGTGCGCGCGCTGCAGCGGCTGGGCGCGGAGCATGCGCTGGTGGTCTACGGGCGCGACGGCATGGACGAGATCTCGCTCGGGGCCGCCACCATGGTCGGTGAGTTGAAGAACGGCGAGATCCTCGAGTACGAGCTGCATCCCGAGGACTTCGGCTTCCAGATGTCGAGCAACCGCGCGCTGCGCGTCGAGACGCCGGAGCAGTCGAAAGCGATGCTGCTCGGCGTGCTCGACAACCAGCCCGGCGCGGCGCGCGACATCGTCGTGCTCAATGCCGGCGCGGCGCTCTATGCGGCCAATCTGGTGGATTCGATCGGCGCGGGCGTGGCGCGCGCGCGCGCCGCCATCGACTCCGGCGCGGCCAAGGCCAAGCTGGCCGAGCTGATCAAGGCGACCGCCGCCAGTTGAGGGAGAGCAGAGAACCATGTCCGACATCCTCGAGAAGATCGTTGCCGTCAAGCGCGAAGAGGTCGCAGCAGCGCAGAAGAGAAGCTCGCTCGAAGCCGTGCGCTTCGATGCCGAAAGCCGCGTGCTCACGCGCGACTTCGTCGGCGCCCTGCGGGCCAAGATCGCGGCCGGCCAGGCGGCGGTGATCGCCGAGATCAAGAAAGCCAGCCCGAGCAAGGGCGTGCTGCGCGAAGAGTTCATCCCGGCCGATATCGCGCAGAGCTATGCCGAAGGCGACGGCAAGATCAGCGCGGCCTGCCTCTCGGTGCTGACCGACCGCCAGTTCTTCCAGGGCGGCGTCGACTACCTCAAGCAGGCGCGTGCCTCCTGCGATCTGCCGGTGCTGCGCAAGGATTTCATCGTCGATGCCTACCAGGTCTACGAATCGCGCGCGATGGGTGCCGACGCGATCCTGCTGATCGCGGCCTGCCTCGACGATACGCAGATGCGCGACTTTGAAGCGATCGCCATGGGGCTCGGCATGGCGGTACTGGTCGAGGTGCACGATGGCGCCGAGCTCGATCGTGCGCTGACGCTCAAGACGCCGTTGATCGGCGTCAACAACCGCAGCCTGCGCACTTTCGAGGTGTCGGTGCAAACCACCATCGACCTGCTGCCCAAGGTGCCGGCCGGGCGCCTGCTGGTCACCGAATCGGGCATTTCGACGCGCGACGAGGTCGCGAAGCTGCGCGCGGCGGGGGTGCATGCCTTCCTGGTCGGCGAGGCTTTCATGCGCGCCGACGAACCGGGCGAGGCGCTCGCCGAACTCTTCCAATGAGCGCGTTGGCCAATCAGCTGGCGAGCTGCGATCCGGCCGATTGGCCCGTCGCGCCAGGCTGGCAGCCGCTGGTCGACGGCTTTTTCGGTGGGCCGGTCGGGCAGAAGCTGCTCGGCTTCCTGCGCGAGAGGCTGGACGCCGGTGCGGTGATCTTCCCGCCGCAGCCGCTGCGCGCGCTGGAGCTCACGCCGCCCGAGACGGTGCGCGTGGTGATCCTGGGCCAGGACCCGTACCACGGCCGCGGCCAAGCCGAGGGGCTGGCCTTCTCGGTGGCGCCGGGCGTTGCGCTGCCGCCTTCGCTGCGCAACATCTTCAAGGAGCTCGAACGCGATCTGGGCACCTCGCCGCCCAGGTTCCCGGATCCGGGCGGCAGCTTGGTCAAGTGGGCGACGCACGGCGTGCTGCTACTCAACACCTGCCTCACCGTGGAGGAGGCCCAGCCGGCCAGCCATGCGGGCCGCGGCTGGGAAGTGCTGACCGACGCGGTGATCCGCCAAGTGGCAGAGGGCGAGCGCTCGGTCGTGTTCATGCTCTGGGGCTCGCACGCGCAGAGCAAGCGGGCGCTGATCGACACCCGTCGCCACAAGGTGCTGACCGCGAACCATCCCTCGCCGCTCTCGGCGCTGCGCCCGCCCGTGCCCTTCATCGGTTGCGGCCACTTCGGCCAGGCACGCGCCTGGCGTGAATCACAGGGCCTTTGATTGGCCCGGGTAAAATGCGCGACGCAACCTGCGGCGCAGCAACTTTTGGCGGGGGCTGTCATCGACCTGCCCTCCCAACCGTGCTATATTCCGAGGTTCGCCGGAGAGGTGGCCGAGTGGTTAATGGCAGCAGACTGTAAATCTGCCCTCTTACGAGTACGCTGGTTCGAATCCAGCCCTCTCCACCAGCGAAGAAAAGGACAAAGCAGAGCGAAAACTCGAAGCGTTGGCGCGCCGCGAATGCGGGAGTAGTTCAATGGTAGAACCCTAGCCTTCCAAGCTAATGACGCGGGTTCGATTCCCGTCTCCCGCTCCAGAAGTCCAGTTCGACGCAAGGCACAGTTTTTTTGAATTTCGCCCATTTGGCTCAGTGGTAGAGCACTCCCTTGGTAAGGGAGAGGTCGCGGGTCCGATTCCCGCAATGGGCACCAGGTTTTTGGGGTTGCAGTCTTCGGGTTGCAACCCCATATCAGTGTGTTGATCTAGTTATTTTTCGGAGTCGAGAAAATGGCAAAAGGAAAATTCACCCGCACGAAGCCGCACGTGAACGTGGGCACGATCGGTCACGTGGACCATGGCAAGACCACGCTGACGGCG
>NZ_FMZU01000055.1 GCF_900101545.1 Variovorax sp. CF079
CGGCCTGCCCAAAGCGCCGGACGTCGGGCGGCCCAGGGCATCGACTGCTCGAGCTGCCCGGCCAGTCGTAGCAGCAGGTCTTCACGCGCAAAGCCGGCGGCGAACTGGATGCCGATGGGCAAGCCGTCGCCCGGCGCCACCGCCAGCGGCACGGACATCGCCGGTGTTCCCGCCACGTTGGCCGGCGGCGTGAAGGAGGCATGCCGGAAGACGCGTGCCGTCCACTCCAGGCCGCTCATACGATCGGCGCCCTCGCTGTAGGTCGCAAGCAGCCCCGGCAGCTGCGGGAGCGTGGGCGTCATCAACACGTCCATCTTCGCGAACCATTCACCGACGGCGCGCGCGACGGTATTGCGCACTTCGAGCGCAGCGGCGAAGTCGACGGCGCTCGCGCTGCGGCCATAGCGATAGTTCGCGAGCGTGGAGGGCTGGAGAGTCGTCGCATCGATGGGGCGGCCGGTTGCGGCGGCAAGTCCGTCGATCCAGCGCACCAGCGTGGCGCACCAGATCTGCGCGTTGGCATGGACGAAGGCCTCCCACGACACGCCAAGTTCCGGCGTGGCCTCTTCGACATGATGGCCGAGCGACTGGAGGTGGCGCGCCGCGTCGCGCGTGGCCTGCGCAATAGGCTCCGACGTGGGCACGCCGTTCCACGAGTGGACCATCAGCCCGATGCGCAGCCTGCCAGGGTCGCGCCCCACCTCTGACAGGAAGCTGCCCGCGGGCGGTGCGGTGTAGTAGGGGTCGCCGGCCGAGTATCCCTGCACCGCGTCCATCAGGGCGGCGCTGTCGCGAACCGTGCGACTGACGCCAAGTTGCACGCCGAGGCCCGCGAACACTTCATCGAGGGCCGGGCCGTTGGACGTGCGGCCCCTCGTGGGCTTGAGGCCGAACAAGCCGTTGTAGGCAGCGGGCACGCGGATCGAGCCCGCTGCATCCGTTGCATGCGCCATCGGTACCACGCCCGCCGCGACGGCTGCGCCGGAGCCACCGCTGGAGCCGCCCGCGCTGAGGCGGGTGTCCCAAGGGTTGCCGGTCGCCCCTTGCAATGCGGACTCCGTTTCCGTGCTGAAGGCCATTTCGGGCGTTGTCGTGCGCCCGATGGTGACCAGGCCGGCTTTCCTGAAATGGCGCATGAGACTCGAGTCGCCAGATGCGACCACGCCCTTGGCCAGCCGGCTGCCGAGTTCGTTCTTCCTGCCTGCCATCTGGATGGCGAGATCCTTGATCAGAAACGGCACGCCCGCGAGCGGGCTGCCGGTCGCCGGCGTAGCCAGATCCGATTCTTCAGGCGCCCAGTGCTCGACCACGGCATTGATTCGGGGGTTCACGGCATCCGCCGCGGCCCTTGCGAGCGCAGCAAGTTCTGCCGGCTGCATTTCGCCGGCAGCGACGAGCTGTCCCAGGCCGACGGCGTCATAGGTCGTGTATTCGCTCAGGTTCATGGTGTTTCTCCAGAAGGTGGAACACCAAAGATAGGGAAAGCGGGCTGCTTTGATTAGCCCACTCGGACGGCAAGAGCTGGACCATAGATGGGACAATGCCGGACGTGCGAACCGTCGAAGGGACGTTGATCATGGCAAGGGATATGAACGACACGCTCGTGTTCGTCCGCGTCGTACAGGAAGGCAGCTTCACTGCCGCGGCGCGCGCACTGCAGATTCCCAAGACCACGGTCAGTCGACGCGTCTACGAACTGGAGAAGTACATGGGCGCGCAGTTGCTTCGGCGCACAACGCGCAAGCTGAGCCTGACTGAAGCGGGGGCGATCTATTTCGAGCAATGTCGATCCATCGCCAGCACGCTCGAAGCCGCCGAGGGCGCCGTGCACCAACTGCGCGACGGCCCGCGCGGGTGGCTGCGAGTGACCATGCCCTACTCGTTCGGCGTGAGCTGGTTCGCCCCGTTGCTCCCCGGTTTCCGGGCGAGCTACCCGGACGTGAGGCTGGAGATCGTGGCCTCGCACGCAACACTCGACCTGGTCGAGGATGAGATCGACATTGCATTGCGCCTCGGCGAGTTGCCGGACTCCAGCCTCGTGGCACGGCGACTCGCGAGCTTCCCTTCGGGCATGTTTGCAAGTCCTGCCTACCTTCGGCGCGCGGGAACACCCGAAACGCCCGACGCCCTGCGCGACCATCCGACGCTGGCGCTGCATCAGGCGCGCCGCGACGTCGGCTACGTGTGGCCACTGCGAAAGGGCAGCGGCAAGGCTCGCGGCTACCTGATCGACCCGGTCGTTGTGGCAAGCGATCCGGCTCTGCTCTATGACGCTTTGTGCCAAGGGGAAGGCATCTCACTGGCTATGGAACAGAGCATGGCGATGGATGTCAAGGCGCGCCGCTTGGTACGCGTTCTGCCAGAGTGGATCGGACCGCCGCAGGAGCTCAATGCGCTTTCTTCACGGGAGCGGATGCCGTCTCCGAAGG
>NZ_FMZU01000028.1 GCF_900101545.1 Variovorax sp. CF079
GAGTTCAGGATTGAGTTCTCGGTAACCGCCGACTTCGCGCCACAGGATGTCATGGCGCACACCTTGCGCCGCCATGGTGACTTTGTCATATGGGGCCCAGGCCTCTTCCACCGCGCCTTTGGAGTCCAGCCGGCATGCATACTGACCGTCCGCTGGTCTTCGCCGCGATAGACGGCAGGCGGCCATAAGCTGATCTTCGACCCAGGCTTTCAATGAAAGGGATTTGATGCCGTTTGGTGTGGTTGAGCGCTACGTGCAGGCTGCAGAGGAGGCGTTGGGCGTCGGCCTTCCGACGTCGTATCGCCTAGCCATGATGAAGAGCAATGGAGGCTCGGTCGCAACCGAGTACGACGATTGGAAGCTGTATCCAATCGTGGGCGAGATCGATAGGATGAGGCTCGCCCGCACCCTAAAGGGCGTCGTTCCTAAGACACAACGAGCTCGCAGCTTGCGGGGGTTCCCACCAGGCGGAGTCGCGCTCGGAAACAACGGGAAAGGCGACCACCTCGTTTTCCTTGCGGACGGCCCGGGGCTTTCGTCGGCGGTCTTCGTCTGGCGACATAAGAAGGGCGAACTGGTCCGTATCGCGGATGATTTCTCTGGCCTGGCGGCCGTCGGGGCAGAGTTCAGCCAGAAGCCGCCATTCGAAATGCCTCGAGCCCGCGTCTACTTCTGTGGTTACCTCGTATTCGTCATGGCCGCTGTCGTTGTCCTCGTCACATGGGGCAAGGACATTTCACTCGGCCTGAACGTGGAGGTATTCAAGGTTATTGCCGGCATACTCGGCACCGGTCTGCTTGGCGCATTCGCGGCTATCGCGCTTCGCGAGCTGAGCGCAGCGAAGGAGCGCCGCGAAGCTGAACGGGGTTTGCGCCGACAGATGCTTACAGACGTCGTTGAGGTGTACAACTTGGTAAAGGCAATTCGCCGAACACTTCGAGCGGAGGCTATCCGCCCGGCACACACGGACCCGGCGGCGCACGTCATAAAGTCACGATACGTTGACCTGCTGCCACGGTTAAGCGAAGCGCAGCTCCGTCTAGAGTCCCAGATGCGTCTGATTGAAGGAAACAGGTCCACGTATCTGGAGCCCGCCAAGTTGCTGAAGCTTCTCGGAGATGCCGAGAAATACCTGGGAGCGCTTGTCTCCGAGTGGGAGGAAAATTCTGGCCTCCTCCTTGACGCTCCCGCCCTCAATCCCCTGGAGCACTTCCTTGTACTGCGCTGCTTTGTAGCTGGCGCGCCGCGAAGCTTCAAGGCGGGCTTCGCGAGGCCCATAGCGACGGCGCTCGGGAGGCTGGGAGCGTCGATATCCAAGTGATTGGCGATGCCATCTAACCAATCGCTGGAGGCGCTACGTCCTTTGGCCTTCGCCCGCAGGTGAGTTCAAGCGTTGAGCGACTGCTTTCTGGCTTTCCTTGCATGCTCTGAAACGCAGCTCTGGGCCCTTCGCGATGGCGCCGCGTCCGGCTACAGTCGGCCAGAAGCGGTCAACCACGTAGCCGCCTCGCGCCCCGATGGCAATCGGTCCAGCGGGCTGCGCACCGAACTCAACCGAAGGACCGAATGATCACGAAATTCCTTATCTCCTTTCCTGCAAGGGCGATGGATGTCCCGGCACAGGACCTCGCCGCCGTGGGTGAAGCTGCGCGCGAGGTCATACGCGAGGCGAAGGCTGCAGGCGTGTACGTCTTCGGTGGTGGCATCAACGAAGATGTCGCACCGCTCATGGTCGCCTCAGACGGCGCGGTCACAACCGAAACCTATCCCCAGACGAAGGATTTCGACGGCGGCTTCTGTGTCCTGCAGCTTCCGTCGCGCGAAGCCGCCATCCTGTGGGCTGCAAAGATCGCCAAAGCTTGCCGCTGCTCGCAGGAACTCCGCGAGTTTGGGTATGACCCCGAGAGTTGACGGGCAGGGCCCGCAGCCGGCCAGAAGAAGCGGTCGGTCGCAGCCGCGCTCTATTCGCAGGAATCTCAACGTGGGGTACGTCGTCTCGACGACTGCCTTCTGGGGGCAAGTGATCAACTTCTGGCAGGGACGGGGCTTCATTCGCAAATAAGGCCCTGCCGAAGTTGGCAGGGCCGAAAGATGCGATAGACAGCTCAGAAGCTCTTGGGTTGATTCCTGGCTTCCATGATTGCTGATTGAAGCTTGCGCTTCACTATGGCATCCTGAAGGTCAAGCCGCCCGCGCCGAGGGTATCTTGGCGTCTTGCCGGGCGCGGGCGCGAACCAGGCGTCATCAAAGGAAAGCCGGTGATGATTGACCAGGTCAAACTTGGTTGCCTTGGTTAAGCCCGTTTTGGCGCTGGCCTCAATGACGAACTCTCCCGGGTACACCGCTGTGGTGTTCTGGGATGTGGCGTATGCGACTACCACAACAGAACCGGCCGGGTCATCGGTCGCCTCTTCGACTTGAAGCACTAAGGCCGGGCGGTTCTTGGGGCCTGGCACGCCCATTTCCTGCGGAAAGCTGCACTCAACAATGTCGCCGAGTTTGGGCCGCGGTTTCCAGTAGTTCCTGCTCACAGCAGCGAGTCGATGACCTTACCTCTCCTTTTTGGTTCGGCCTTCGCGATGGCTTGGTGCTGTATCTTGGTGAGTGGCATCAATTTCTCCGTGTCCTGTTCGACGAAAACCTCGTCTCGCAGTCTAGCGAGTGCGTACAGGACGGTTTGGGTTTCGTTGAAGCCCAATTTTTTGGCCAGCGCCCGCAGCGCGTCTCTCGACACGGTAGTCAGCGTGTCGTCTTTGAAATTCAGCTTAAGTGGCTGATGGCTGGTGGTGGCAGGCATGGCGGCTCCGCGGATGGGTCTCTGGTATGTATATTATACATACCGCGTAGCTATATTGCAAGCTGACGTGCACCGCTGTTCATGAGGCGACCGAGGCGCCGAACAGAACCGTTCCCCTCGAGCTGCTGTCCCACAGGGCGGTTGAGGCCGTCGGTCCGGCGATGACGCGCATGTGGCAGGATCCGGGCCAGGACCGGACCTCCGAAGCCGGCTCCCAATTCTGCTCAGGAGGACCCTGTGAATCGCGTAACCGAGGACTCGACTGCAAGACCGCCGCTGCTGGAAGACCCGACATATCCAGGGCGCTCCGGAGGGTACGTGACGCGCATCACCGGGAAGCTCTTGCAGGAATCTGCGATTGCTGGGCATCGCAACTTGTTCTTGCCCTCACCGACGTCGGCGACGAGTTCGTACGTGTATGTAGGCTCGGACCCCAGCGGGACGCCTTTGTTTGAGGTGCCCGGTGAGTTTTACGCCGCCGTTTTCTCGCGAATCGAGGCTTTGTTCGGTCCTGGCGCGGTGGACTCCGTCGGGGAGCGCACCGTGGCTTACGGCGGTCGTTCGTTTGCAATCTCCATCAGCGTTCCTTCTGCAGAGCGATGCGGCGTAACGCTTGGCATCCGTCCAGTCGATGTAGAGGATGCGAACGCCAGGGATGCGCGGTAGCAACTCCGGCCGCCAACAATCGGCCATGAGCGGACGTGCAGTCTCAAGCATCGGCGAGCTTGCAAACGAGCAGCGACTTGGTCTTAAACTGGTGAATGCTCAGGCGGTGCCAAGGAGAGAGCCATGACAAGTGCGACCCTGACCCACCGGCTTGCCCACCGCGACGAAATTGACGCGCTGAGGGCCTTGATGGACGCGGCAATATCCGAATTGCAGAAGCCCTTCCTCGACGAAAGCCAGATCGCGTCGAGCCGGGCGATCATGGGGCTGGACACCCAGCTCATCGATGATGGAACTTATTTCGTCGTGGAAGCGGACGGCAGGCTTGCAGGTTGCGGCGGATGGAGCCGCCGCGCCACCCTGTATGGCGGAGACCAGTCGCCCGGGCGCAGCGCTGTCCTGCTCGACCCGGCGAAGGATGCGGCGCGGGTCCGCGCCATGTACACCCACCCGCAACACACGCGCAAAGGCGTGGGTCGGCTGATTCTCTCGCTCTGCGAGGGGGCGGCGCGGTCCGAAGGCTTCAAGAAAGTGGAACTGATGGCCACCATGGCAGGCGAGCCGCTCTACCGCGCCTGCGGCTATGAGCCATGCGAACGCCTCACGGACGACCGCGGCGGCGTTGCGGTCCCGATCTTGCGCATGAGCAAGCCGCTATGAAGCAATCCTGTCGCACGCCTGAACGGAGGTGTCAAGTGCCAGGTCGTTGGGAACGCCACTTCGATGAAGAGCGCGCCACGCTCCAGCAGCTTCTGAACACCTACGAGGCCGCACGCAGGGGCAGTCAGTAACCGCCCCTTCATTCGTGGCAGCAATGTCTGCTTCGGCGCGGCCGCTATGTCGGCTCAGGGCCCTTTGCGCCGATAGCCCGTGCGGCTACAGTCGGCCAAGACCGGAATTTCGCAGAATCTCCACCACTTTTCCCAAGAGCGACGTGCGACATGCACTCACCACACATTGAACAGTTGGCAAGGCCCGTGGTTGCTCTGGATGAAAGGAGCAAGGCCTCGTTTTGCATCTGGATCGCAGTTCAGGCGCGAGACGCTCTCAAGCCTGGAGAGGCCGAGCGAGTTGAGATCAGCCATGTTGTCGGAATGGGCGAGCAGAACTGCTCCAGCTTTCCCGGCCTGCTCGATGCGGTGGTCGCGCCGGCGCGCGAAGAGAAGCGTGCGAAGACCAAGGCAGCGACACCGGTAGCCGCCAAGAAGCGGCCTGCTGCGGCAAGAAAGCCCGCTGCGAAGAGGCGCCGAACCGCGCCGTGCGCCTGACGACAAGACATGCCCAAGCCTCCCTTCAAGTCAGGTGACGCACCCAACCCGGCGTTCGAGTTGCCGCCCGTCGCGCGCGCCGGCATGCGCGAACTTCATCCGCAGGACGGCGCGCTACTGCTCATGCACTTCGCGTTCCGCGGCCTTGTGGTCAAGGCCGACGCCTTCCTTGCTGAGCACGGCCTCTCGCGTGTCCACCATCGCCTGCTCTATGCGGTAGCGCGCGCCGAGGGCATCTCGATCGGGCAATTGATCGAACTCCTGGGCGTGACGAAGCAGGCATTGCACCGCCCGCTCAAGTTCCTCCAGGACGCGGGCTACATCGTGGCCGAACGCAATGCGAGCCAGCACCGTTCGAAGAATCTGCGGTTGACCGCGCTGGGTGCGCGCATCGAGAAGCTGGCGTCTGAACACGAGCGCGATGCGATGGAATCGGCCCTGCAGACGGTGTCCCCCAACGAGCAGGACGCCTGGCGCAAGGTGATGACTGCGCTGGCCCGGCTGGCCTAGCGACTGGTAACCGGCGACGGGCGGGTATCCCACCAGGGGTGCACCGCAGCCAGTTGCGCGGCCGTGTCGGGGTACTCGCGGAAACGCGCGATCTTGCAGTCGGATGTTTCAAAGAGATGTGCCCAGTGGTTGACGTAGCGACGTTGCGTCGCGCACGACGCGCACACCGCCCTGCCTGTCACGACCACGGCGGCGGCCTCTTCGTCGACCAGGAAGCGCGCGGGCTCGAACTCGTGGAAGACCAGATGCGCGTCCAGCCCGGCCACGAACGCCCTAATGCCGTCGCGTCCGCGATGGGCGCCTGCCCACGGCATGAACTCGATGAGCCCGGGCGCCTCGAACGCGCAGTCGTGTGTGACCAGCGCGCACAGGGCGTCGAGATCGCGAGCCGCGAACGCCGCATAGCAGCTGCGCACGAGATGCAGCAGTTCGTCCCGCGGCGAGCGCATGGTTCAGGCCGGCTTGATCATCAGCGTCGCCGAAGCGAGCGCGTGCAACTTGCCGTCCTGCCCGCGAATCTCGGCGTTGCAGACGCCCATGCTGCGCGTCTTCTCGAGCAACCGGCCGATCGCGACGTAGTCCACGTCCGCCACCAGCGGGCGCACGTACTTGACGTTGAGGTCTACGGTCGAATACGGCGTGCCGGCGTCCAGCGCCGAAAACAGCGCCAGCGCGGCGGCGCCATCGAGGCAGGTCGCGGCGAAGCCACCGTGGACCATGCCCGCGGGATTGAGGTGCCGCGCATCGGGCGTGACGGTCATGCGAACTTCGCCTTGCTGCACGCTCGTCAGCTGCATCGGCATCGTGTGCGCAATGCCCGAGCGCTCGATACGTCCGGCCTGCAATGCCTGGAGCACCTGCAGACCGCTCATCGCGCGGACATCGACAGGCAGTGAATTTTCGGTAGCATCTTTCATGTCAACATTATTGACCTGAAAGCGCGAACGATGCAAACGACAAGCTGGACGATCCTCCTGATCCTGAACATCCTGTGGTTCGGGATGGGCGCGTTTCATTTCTCATGGCGTTCCGAGGCCGCGGCCCGGATGCTCGTTCCGCGCGACCAACGGGCGAGTCCGCTGTTCCACACGCTGGGCGGCGCCCTCCGGTTCCTGGGCGGGCTCAACCTGGCGTTCATGGTGTTGTGCGCGCTGCTCCTGCTGTTCGCAGGCCTGTTCCCCGAGCGCCGTCAACTGGCGCTGTTCGCCGCGGCGGTGGCCGTGGCGCACGCAAGCCAGTTCGCGGTGAACATTCCGATGATCGGCAAGCGGCGCCGCAACGAGCCCGGTGCGTGGCCCGTGCTCGAAGGGCCGATGACTTTCATCTTTGCGACGGACTGCGCGCTGATGGCTGCCAACGGCCTGTTCGCCGTGTGGAACGCGCTTTGATTCTTTCTCCCCTGTGCGTCCAGAAAATTGCCGCAAATAGGGCAGGATGCGGCCCAGTTGCCGCCGTTCGCGATTGACCGGTTTCGGGGCGCCCTCTTGTGCTGGTCGCTGCGGCGCGTGACTCGACCTCTTGCGCAGTTTTCAAGAGCAAGGACAACGCGCGCTCCTCGGGCTTGATTTGGAACTCGTTGATGTAGAGCACGAACACAGGCACAAAGAGCAAGGCCAGCAAGTTTGACAAGTAAACGGCCATGCAAGCAGGTAGAGCAGAAGACTGAGGTACATCGGATTGCGCGTGAAGCGAAAGACTCCGCTAGTGACCAGAGCCGATATAGCCGTGGACCTGGTTTGATTGATCGTGGGTCCTGCCCGCCAGAACGAGCCCATGCCTGCGACGCCGAAAACTAGGCCAACCGAAGCAAGAACAAGGGCAACCGATACGCGAAGTCCAGGCGGCACTTCAACCGGCGCCACCAGCGAGGACACGAGCCACATGAGGACGCCGAAAAGCAGCGCCACGGCGGGAGGCGGGACCTTCAGCTCAAGCGAGCTCATGGCAACGAAGGTGGGGCATAAGCAGGCGCAGTTTTGCGCCCTAACACCGACACCCGACGCAGATGGGCGGCGCCGAACCAGGGCGTTTGCGCTGGGGGTGACAGCGACTCCGGAAGTCGCGTCATGGCGCTGTCACACGACCCTCAGAATCTCCCAGCGCGGCGTCGCCGAGACAATATGGGGCTCCAGATCCTTGCTCCACTGCTTGTGGGCTTCAATGGCGCCCAGCTTGGTCCAGGAATCGTTCAGCTCGGCAAGGTCTTGAACGGTGACTTCCAGTTCGATGGTGGATTCCAATGCCCCGATCGAACCGGTCGTGAGGCGCAGCATTTCGGCGCTCCAGCCAACCTGTTCCCCAATGTCGCCACACCACGTTTTCAGGGCGTCGATGACGGTCTGCTTGTGCCCGAAGCGGGCGTCGATGTGCCAGCGCGCAATCATCATGATGTGTCTCCTTTCAACATGGACAACAACAAAACGCTGTCGGTGACGTGTCAAGCGCGAACCGCCAGTACCTCGAGGTATTCGGACTCCACCACCGTTCCGCCGTCGCGAGCGCGGTTGTGCTCGGTCCACAGCTGTTCGAGGGCGAGACGAAGCGCCGTCTGTTTCTGCGCGTCGCTGGCCAGGGCTTCGAAGGCGCGCTGGGTGGGGCCGTAGTACTCGCGCCAGAACGCCACGACATCGGCCGGTGCTAGCTCCTCGAAGTGGAACGTTATGGTCCGCGGCTGCACCGTCAATTGCGCGATCTGCGTACCGAAGCGCTCGCGCACCCTGGCTTCATCACCCCACTGCAAGGGCGAAGGCATGATCGGCGGCGGCGGGACCAGCGCACCGATGGTCTTGAACATCTGGCCGATGAAGCTGCCCGGCATCCAGTTCGCCATCGCGATGGTGCCTCCGGCACGGGTCACGCGGGCGAGTTCGCTGGCAACCAGGTCTGGCCGCGGCGCGAACATCGCGCCGAACATGCTGACCACGACGTCGAAGCTGCCGTTCTCGTAGGGCAGTGCCTCGGCGTCGCCTTCTTCGAAGCGGATGCTCAAGTTCTGCGCTACGGCACGCTGCCGGGCCTGCTCGACCAGGTTCGGCGCGATGTCGATGCCAACCACCTGCGTCCCCGCCCTGGCAGCGGGAAGGGCCAGGTTACCGGTGCCGCAAGCCACGTCGAGCACTCGTTGGCCGGGTTTGAGCCCCAGCCGCGCGATGAAGTCCGCGGCGCCGGCTTCGTACGAGGTCGCGACGCGGCCGAAGTCGCCGGCCGACCACGTCCCCTTCAAATGGGCTTTCAGGCCATCCATCTCGGGTGTGAGAGTTTCCATGATGTCTCCTTCAGGGCTCGGCAACCGCGGTGCTGCAGCCGGATACATATGCCAGCGCCCACGCTGGATGTGGTATGCAGGTCCAGTTACAATCAATCTAACGATTATTGGAATATAGTCAATGAGAGAGTTGAAAGACCATCTGTATGAGCAGGTCGCCCGACTGGGCAAGGCCTTGTCGAGTCCCAAGCGCCTGGAACTCATCGAGCTTCTGTGCCAGAGGGAAAAGGCGGTGGAAACGCTTGCGGCAGAGGCGCAGATCAGCGTGAAGCTGGCCAGCGCGCACCTCAAAGAGCTCAGGCAGGCAAAGCTGGTCGAGACCCGCAAGGACGGCAAGTATGTGCTGTACCGTCTGACAGCCCCTAGCGTGGCGAACCTGTGGGTGGCGCTGCGCAGCGAGGCCGAGGCACGGCTGGTGGAATTGCAGGCCGCGCTAGCGGCGCTTGTTGCGCATCGCGGCGACCTCGAAGGCGTCGACCGGCGCGACATTCTGAAGAGGGCCAAGACCGGTGAAGTGGTGGTTCTCGATGTCCGACCGGAAGAGGAGTTCGCCAGCGGCCACCTGCCTCACGCGCGTTCGCTGCCGTTGAACGAACTCAGGAAGAAGCTCGCCGAGTTGCCGAAGAACACCCCTGTGGTCGCCTACTGCCGCGGCCCGTTCTGCCTGATGGCCCGGGACGCTGTGGAGCTCCTGCGTGAGAAGGGCTACAACGCGTTCCACCTCAGTGATGGTGTCGCGGAGTGGCGCGCGCGCGGGTTGCCGATCGAAGCCTAGCGTCCAAGCGAATTGAGCCGGGAGACAACGATGTTCTTCAAACAGCGAGCCACCGAGAGCGCGACGCTCTCGTACTTCTTCGGTTGCGCGGGGCGCGGCCTGGGCGTTGCGGTTGACGTTGTGGCCGGCGACGAGGACTGGTTCCTCACCGAGGCCGAGAAAGCGGGCGCGGCGATTGCCCACGTGATCGACACCCATGTTCATGCCGATCACTACTCCGGCGGCCTGGCGCTGGCACGTCGCGCCGGCGCTCCCTACTGGCTGCACGAGAGCAACCTGGGGCGGGTTGCCTTCGACTTCGCGCCGATGGCCGATGGCCAGCGGCTCGAGGCGGGCAACGTGCTCGTCGACGTGCTGCACACGCCGGGCCATACGCCCGACAGCGTCTGCCTGCTGGTGCGTGACCTGCGCCGGGGCGACGAACCCTGGTTCGTCATCACCGGCGATACGCTGTTCGTCGGTGCGGTCGGCCGCCCCGATCTGGCGGGCCAGGAGCGAGAGATGGCGGCACTGCTGCACGATTCCCTGCACCGCAAGCTGCTCGCATTGCCCGGCGACCTCGAGATCTACCCGGGCCATCAGGCTGGCAGCGCCTGCGGCGTGGGCTTGTCGGGCAAGCCGGCATCGACCCTTGGCTTCGAAAAGCGCTGCAATCCCATGCTATCGATGCCGCGCGACGAATTCGTCGCGGCGCTGACGCGCGACATCGCGCCGCAGCCGCAGGAGATGACGCACATCATCGAGGCCAACCTGCGCGCGCTGCCCGAACTTGTTCGTGCCTGAGTCACGCGCAACATGGACTACGGCATTCGTATCAATCTCGGACAGTTCATGCAGCAGCTGCTGCAGGTGCTGCTCGTGGGCATGACCCTCGGCATGATGCGCAACGTCGTGCCGGCGCTGGCCGAAAGCGAGTTCGGCGTTCCTCGAGGGTCCTTCATGCTGCTCGCGGCTTTCGTGGTGGCCTTTGGCTTCGTGAAGGGCACGCTTAACTTCGTCGCGGGCCGGCTGGCCGAGCGAGTCGGCCGCCGCCGGGTGCTGCTGATCGGCTGGCTGGTCGCGCTGCCCATCCCGCCGCTGATCTACTTCGCGAGTTCGTGGAGTTGGATCGTCCTGGCCACGTTGCTGCTTGGCGTGAATCAGGGGCTCACCTGGTCGATGACGCAGACGGCCAAGCTCGACATCACCCGCGCCGACCAGCGCGGTCTGGTCATGGGGCTCAACGAATTCTCAGGCTACGTCGGAGTCGCACTCGCCGCGGTGATCACCGGCTACGCCGCTGCGCTGGCCGGGCCCCGCGCAGGACTGCTGTGGTTCGGCACCATCGTCATCGCAGTTGCGACGCTGTTGGCGTGGGCGGCAGTGGCCGAGACACTGCCCTGGGCCCATGCCGAGGCTCAGCGCCACGCCTCAGGACAGGCCACAAAAAACCTGAGCCCGCGTTATCCGACTACGGTGAGCGCGCAGCCGTCCACCGGCGATATCTTCGCGCTGATGAGCTGGCGCGACCGCCGTATGGCCGCGCTGTGCCAAGCCGGCCTGGTCGAGAAGTTCGTCGACGCGCTGGTCTGGGTGTTCTGGCCGGTCTACCTGCACCAGCACGGCGTGAGCCTGCCCGGCATCGGTTGGATCGTCGGCGTCTACGGTTTCACCTGGGGCGGCGCGCAACTCATCACCGGCCGACTCTCGGACCGCGTCGGACGCCATCGACTCAATACCTGGGGCATGTGGACCTGCGGCGCGGGCGTGGCTTTGCTGCCGATGGGCACAGGCTCGGCCTGGTGGAGCCTCTCGGCTGCCGTCGCGGGCCTGGGTATGGCGATGCTCTACCCAAACCTGAGTGCCGCGGTGGCCGACATCGCGCAACCGAACTGGCGCGCCTCGGCGATCGGCATCTACCGCTTCTGGCGCGACCTCGGCTACGGCATCGGTGCCCTGGCGCTCGGCGGCGCCGCGGCGCTGGGTGGCCGCATCGAGAGCGCGTTCTGGTTCGTCGCCGTGGCGATGGGGCTGTCCGGCGCCATCCTCTACCGCTGGGGCGAGGAGACACATCCGCGGCTCAACGCCGCCCATTGAATGCAATCGACCCTCGTGCCCAGTAACCGTGTCGCGTCCCTCCCAGGTAGCCGGCCCGTTGCAATGACCGCTTTGAGCCACTCAATTTCGCCTAACGACCGACTGCAGTGGCCCAGAGCGGAAGTAGCTGCGTCCCGAAGGCAGACTTTCAGGACGTGAGTCGGCTCGGTGCCAAGGCGACCAGTTGGTACGCTCCGAATCGGCCGTAGCAATCACAAGGTTGCCTTGATGCGAGGCGTCTCCGAGAGGGCAGAGCGCACCGCGTCCACGAAGGGCTCGATCAAGGGACTTTGGAGGTCGCTTCTCCAGCAGACTGCGACATCGAACTGGTCCTCGACATCTGCCAGCGGCCTGAACTCCAGGCCGGGCGGACTGCCATAGGCCGCGCAGGCAGGCAGGATCGCTACACCTTCGCCGGCCATGATCAGGGGGTAGGCCGCATGGATGGTCTCGACGCGGTGCGCGATCGTTATGCTGATGTGCTCGCGCCGTAGAAGTCTGGCTACCAGAGAGTGGTCGACGCCTTCCACTGGCCCCGGCAGACTAATGAGACTGTGGCCACACAAAGTCGCGAGAGTGATGTGGCGAAGCTGCGCGAGCGGCGAGTTAGCCGCCATTGCCACGCACAAGGGCTCAGATGCGACTGTCGAGGTCGCGATGCCGTCGCGGATCGCTGGCGGCATGCACACAGCGACTGTGACTTTGAGTTCAGAGATCATGGCTTCGTAATTGGCCGCGCTCATCTCCACGAACTGGAGTTCGACGTCCGGCATTTCGGCCCGCAGTTGCGGCACGAGCTTCGGCAAGAGCGAATAGCCCAGCGCGAACATGTAGCCGACCGTAAGACGGCCGCGCCGGCCTGCGGCCACGGCACGCGCCGCCTCAAAGCCGTCCTGCGCGAGCGCGAGCGCCGATCGCGCCCGCACCAGCAACGCCTGGCCGGCATCAGTTAGCTGCATGCCGCCTGACAAGCGGCGAAAGAGCTGCGCCCCAAGTTGGGTCTCCAGTGCACGGATCTGCACCGACAGCGGCGGCTGCGCCATGTGCAGCCGCAGCGCCGCTTTGCCAACACTCTGCGCATCGGCCACGGCGACGAAGTAGCGAAGGCTTCGCAGGTCGATCCTGCTCATACGACTCTCATATGGCTGTGTTGTGTCTCGGTATTGGACGGCAAGCACCCTCCATGCCAACCTTCATGCATCGACTGCCGGTGGCAGCAGAGACGAAGGAAATCGAGGACATGAGCGACGAGTTGTGTTTCATGACAGCGACTGAACTGCGCAGGCATATCGCGCACAGAGAGCTGTCCCCGGTCGAGGTGACGAGGGCGGTGCTCGAGCGAGCCGAGCGGCTGCAACCCGAGCTCAACTGCTTCATCACGATCTGTGCCGATGAGGCCCTGGCACAGGCCAAAGACGCCGAACAAGCTCTCATGCGAGGCGAACCGCTGGGCCTGCTGCACGGCGTGCCCTACACCTGCAAGGACGTGATCGATACGCAGGGCATTCGCACCACCTATGGTTCGCTGCTGCACGCACAGCACGTTCCCGTACGAGATGCGGAGGTGGTGGCACGGCTGCGCCGACAAGGTGCAGTTCTCGTGGGTAAGACCACAACCCCCGAATTCGCCGCCAAGTGCCTGACCGACGCGCCCCTTTTCGGTCGCACGCGCAACGCCTGGAGCGCCGCACATTCAAGCGGCGGGTCGAGCGGCGGCACAGCCGTCGCGGTCGCGGCATCGATCGCGCCCATCGGTGTCGCAACCGATGGCGGTGGCTCCACGCGCATCCCAGCCGCCTGCAACGGCATCGTCGGTCTCAAGCAGAGCAGCGGACTGGTGCCCCACAGCCAGGCCGACGACGTCTACGGCAACGTGACCTTCGTCACTCCGATGTCCCGCACGGTGGCCGACACCGCACTCATGCTGCAGGCCATGGCCGGCGAGGATGCGGGCGAGCCGTGGTCCACCGGCGTCGAGGTGCCAGATTACGTAAAGGCTTCCGCACCACAAGGTGACTTGCGCGGCAAGCGCGTGCTGTACTGCGTGGCACCCGAAGGGCGCATTGTGTCGGCCGAGGTGGAAAAAGCCTTCCGCACATCGCTCGCTCATTTGCAGGGCCTGGGCGCGGATCTGATCGAGATGCCTGGGAATGCGTTCGACATCGAGCCGATGTGGCGCGTGATCAATCACACAGTCTGGCGAACCTGCTATGCCGACATGGCGCGCGAGCATCCACAGATGCTGAGCGCAACCTTCCAGAAGCAGATGGCCTTGGTCACTTCCGTGAGCGGCGTCGACTACCAGAAAGCCATGTTCGAGCGGACGCGCTTCTTCCGCTTCGTCCAGTCGCTCTTGGATGACAACGAACTCCTCGCGATGCCGACCTTAACGCGCACGGCCCTGCCCATCGAGCAGGACTTGTTCGGCAGCCTCGAGATCGACGGTCAGGTGTTTCCAGATGTCCGCCCCAACTGGTTCCCCTGGACCATGCCCTTCAACCTGACCGGGCATCCAGCTATCAGCCTGCCGAACGGCTTCGGCGCCTTCGGTCTGCCCATCGGCATCCAGCTTGTCGGCCGCCTCCGTAAAGATGCCGAACTGCTGCGCTGCGCGGCGCTGCTGGAGCGATCGCAGGGCCTGCTGGACCGCAGGCCAGCGATCGGCTGATTCACCGACCAGCCGCTGCGCGCGCGCCTATCGAATTTCATTCTCCGTTCATCCCATCCTTTCGCCCGATCATGACCAAATCATCTTCCTGCCTCGACCTTGAGGTTCCCGCGCTGTTCCCGCTACGGCGCTCGCTCGTCGCAGGCGCGGCCTTCGCGACCTTGGCCCTTGCGATGGCGCCATTGCAATCAGCAGGCGCCGCCACCTATCCGGACCGGCCTGTGACAATCGTCTCGGCGTTTCCCGCAGGCGGCATCGTTGACGTCATCGCGAGGCGAATCGCACAAGGCATGTCCGATCGCCTCAAAACCGCCTTTGTGGTTGAGAACCGCACAGGCGCGGCGGGCAGCATTGGCTATTCCTATGCCTCTCGCGCCAAGGCAGATGGCTACACCCTGGTGCTCGCAAGTGGACCGACGACGATGGTGCCGCCCGGCGCGACGGCCTCGACCTGGAACCCGATGACTGGCTTCAGCGCGATTGGGATGATCGGCACCATCCCGCAGGCCTTTGTGGTCCCTCCCAAGACCCCGTCACGTGACCTGCGCGACTTCGTCAAGTCTGCGAAAGCTGAGGCTGCGCACTTCAACTACGGATCGCCGGGCACCGGGACCACTCCCTTCTTCACACTCGAACTGCTCAAGAAGCAGCAAGGCATTGCTCTCACACATGTCAGCTACCGCGGGCAACCCGACGTGATGATCGACCTGATGCGCGGAGACCTGAACATCACGGCCGTGACGCTGCCGCTGGTGTTACCGAACGTGCAAGCCGGAAAGATGACGGCCATTGCCGTGACTTCCCAGACGCGCTCGCTATCACTGCCCGGCGTACCGACAGTGCACGAGCTCGGCATGCCCGAGCTTGGCATCTCGAACTGGTTTGCACTGCTGGGGCCTGCCAACCTGCCGCCCGACATCGTGAACACGCTTTCAAAGACACTGGGGGAGGTCCTGAAGGCGCCACAGATCCAGGCTGATATGAAAGAGATCGGCCTGCTGATCCAACCGAGCCCGCCGGCAGAGACGATGGACTTCGTCAAGTCTGACATCGCTCGATGGACCGCGATGATGGCCAACTTCGGCGAGGCCGACTCGCAGCAGGCCAAGAAGTGAGATGGGCCCCGGTCGGAGCGAACCCCGACACAGAAGCCGACCGCGGCGGCTGGCCCGTGCTGGCGGCCGCGGGGCTTGGCGTGATGCTCTGCTTCTTCGGCAACAGCGCACTCAACGTGGTACTGCCGCAGCTCAGGAAGGATCTCGGCGCATCGAAGCCCCACGCTTCGTGGATCCTGCTGTCGTACATGCTCGTCGGATCCGTGTTTCCTGAGCTTAGGCCGACTCGCTGACCTATGGAGACGCAGCCGGCTCGGCTTGGCCGCATTTATCGCCACGAGTGCGGCCTTCGCGATGGCCTCGAGCGCGCCACTGTTCGCGCTTGCAATGCAGGCCATCGGCGCCGCTGACGTGATTGGGACAGCCAGCGCCAGTTCGCTGTGCTCGATCGACCGGCAGGACCGAGCCGGAAGTTTGAGCTCGCTGGTGCCGCCCGGTCGCTGGTCGGCCTGGGCGGCGTCGCCTATGCCCTGTCGGTGGCGAGTGCTGCCGGTTGGCTGAGGCTACACATGAGGGCGCCGCTCGCGCCAGGCTCCTATTGAAAGCGCGCTGCACCAATACTAGTCAGATCGTCGGGTTTGCGTTGACGCGCTCTAGACAATCCTGTGCCAGTTGAATGAACTGATCCACTAGCGGACTGCCCAGGTCGGTGCGCCAGCACACCGCAATGTCCATGGACGCGCCCACATCGGCCAGCGGTTTGAACACCACGCCCGGCGGGCGCACCAGCTGCGCGCAGCGCGGCAGCAGTGCGAACCCCTCGCCTGCCTGCACCAGGGCCATGGCCGAGGTGGCCGTCTCCACGCGGTGTGAGATGGGCGTGGTCACGCCATGCTCGCGCAGCAGCGCGGCCACCACCGAGCGGTCAGCGCTGCCGCCCAGCACCGGTAGGCCGATGCGCGCGGCGCCGGCCAGGCTGGCCAACTCGAGCGCGGGCTGTCGAGCCAGCGCCGAATCGTCGCGCAGCGCCACCATCAGCGGCTCGGCGCCGATGGTGCAGCTGCTCACGCCCGTTGCCGCGATGGGCGGGATGCACAGCGCCACCGACACTTCCGCATCCAGCACTGCGGCCTCGCCGTTGATGGCGTTGATTTCGACATACTGCACCTCGACTTCGGGCATCTGGTGGCGCATCGCTTCGGCTATGCCGGGCAGCAGGGGGTAGGAAAGCACCACCATGGTGCCCACGGTGAGGCGCCCGCGCCGGCCCTGCCCGATGGCCATGGCGGCATCCACGCCCTCGTCGGCCAGCATCAGCGCTTCCTTGGCGCGCACGTAGAGCGCCTGACCAGCCTCTGTGATCTCCATCCCGCGTGGCCCGCGCCGGAACAGGGGCGTGCCCAGCAGGGTTTCCAGGTTCTTAATCTGCGTGGACAGCGGTGGCTGAGCCATGTGCAGCCTGCGCGCGGCGCGGCCCACGCTGCGCTCTTCCGCTACGGCGACGAAATAGCGAAGGCCTCGGAGGTCAGTGTGACTCATACGAATCCGGTATGTCTGGCCGGGCAAAGAATATTGGACAGGCCCGGGGGCGCTCTCGATGATCAGCCCATGATAGAAACATCGTCATCCAGCAACGCCCCGCTGCATGCCCTGTCGGCCATGACCTTGCGCGGCCAGCGACGGCCTGCCCATCGGCCTGCAGCTGGTGGGCCGCTTCAAACAAGACCTGCCCCTGCTGCAGGCAGCTACGCAGTTCATGGCCGCGCACACACCTAGCCGGCCGCTGCCCCTCATCGCGGACTGATCCGGTCCGCATCCATCTCTTTCTCCATTCCAGGCCCCATTCCTATGCGCTTCCCCATCTCTTCCCTCCTGGTGGCCCTGGCCGCCGCCTGCATGCTGCTGCCCGCCCATGCCAACGACGAAGGCACGCCCTACAAGCTGGTGCTGGGCTTCCCGGCTGGCGGCCCACTGGACGTACTGGCTCGCTCGGTGGCCGAAGAGATGAGGCTCGCGCTCAAGGCCCCGGTGCTGGTGGAGAACAAGCCCGGCGCCTCAACGCAGATTGCCATCGGCACCGTCAAGAACGCCAAGCCGGATGGCCGCACCGTCCTGCTGGCGCACACGCCGGCCTTCGTGCTCTTTCCCATGACCTTTGCGCAGCTGAGCTACGAGCCACAGAAGGACTTCGTCCCGGTTGCCCATCTGGCCAACGTGCGCAGCGCCCTGTCCACCGGGCCGGGCACGCCCTACAAGACGCTGCCCGAGTATGTGCAGTGGGTCAAGTCCAACCCGGGCCAGGCCAACGTGGGCTTGGCCAACTTGGGCGGCACCCTGCACTTCGCCGTGCTGAAGATGGCGCAGGAAACCGGCGTGGACCTGCAGCCCGTGACCTACAAGGGCGGTGCCCCGCTGGCCACCGACATCATGGGAGGCCACATTCCGCTGGGCGCCGACGCCCTGGCCAGCCAGCTGGAGCTGCACCGCTCGGGCAAGCTGCGCATCCTGGCCGTGACGGGGACACAGCGCACCGCTTGGCTGCCCGATGTGCCGACGGCCAAGGAGGCCGGCTTCGCGGCCTTCGACAAGGCCGTGACCGCCTACGGCGCTTATGTGCCGGCCGGCACGCCCAAGGCCGCTGTGCAGAAGCTGGAAGCGGCCTTTATCGCCGCGATGAAGACCGACAGCGTCAAGAAGCGCCTGGACCATGTGGGCTTGGAGGGCACCGGGCTGGGCAGCGTCGAACTGAGCCGCACCATGGACGAGGAGCGCAGCTACTGGACGCCCGTGGTGAAGGCCTCGGGCTTCAAGGTGGCGCAATGAGTGGCTGGCAACTGCTCGCGATGACGAACCGCGCGACGGTGCGGCGAAGGACTCTTCTTCGGCGCAGGTGATGCCCGGCCAGCAGGCGGGCGTCGCGCCCTGGCGCGTGCTGACCATCTTGTGCCTGGCCGTGGCGGTGTGCTTCTTCAATGCCACGGCCATGAGCGTGCTGCTGCCCACCGTGGCGCAGGCGCTGCAGGCCGGCCCCGTGGCTGCGCCCTGGGAGGTTTGCAATCGTGATGCCAATCTCTTCGAAAAATCCAACCCGCTCGACTACACGAACTGGCTGATCGAGCGCAACGGCATCTGCGGGAACAACAACTTTCGCAAGGCCACCCGATTGCTGAAGTACCTGAGAGACATCAAGACGAATTTCACCTGTCCCTCGTTTCTCCTGACGACGTTGCTTGGAATACAGGTGTACGCCTCCGATAAGGGCGCATCGGGCTTCGCCGATGTTTCCACGACGCTCAAGACGCTGGTTGATCGGCTCGATGACTGGCTGCAGGCTAATCCAAGCAAGCCCACGGTGCGAAATCCCGTGCTGTTCGAGGAGATTCAAAGCACTGCGTGGGACGACACCAAGTACTCGAACTTCCGCGCGAAAATCAATCTGTACCGTGGCTGGATCGATGACGCCTACGATGAACCAGACAACGAGGAAAGCATCGGAAAGTGGCAGCGTGTGTTCGGCGAGGACTTTGCCGCTCGGGAGGCTGTCGAGAAGGCTAGCAAAGTCAGCGAAGCTGCACTATCCGTGGTCCGGGGTAGCCCGGTGTTGGCTGGTGTGGCCGATCTAGTGGCGTTGGTGAAGAAGATCGGTCGTACGGCCTTGCCGAGCGGCTTTGATCGCCTGCCGCACATGCGCCGTCCACGATGGCGGGTGGCTACCGGCACACGGTTGACGGTGAACGTTGGTGCGCAACTCTGGACATCCCGATACGGGCAGCAGGTCCGCCGCTTGCCTCGCTCGCTTCCACGCAGCCGGGATACTGGGTCCGCTTTAATGCGAGCAACAACCTCGGACTTCCTTTCCCCGAGACCTGCGTGAAGGACGCGACCTGTGGGAAGTCAACGAAGCCTTCGCCGTGGTGCCGATGGCGCTGATGCACGAGCTCGACGTCTCGCACCACATCGTCAACGTGCACGGCGGCGCCTGCGCGCTGGGCCACCCGATCGGCGCCAGCGGCGCACGCATCATGGTCACGCTGATCCATGCGCTGCAGCAGAAAGGCAAGAAGCGCGGCGTCGCGACACTGTGCTCGGCGGCGGCGAGGGCACTGCTGTGGCGCTGGAGATCATCTGATGGAAATTCGAGGCAACGTGTTTTTGGTTTCTGGAGGGGCGTCCGGGCTCGGTGAGGGCACGGACGCGAACGCAAGGTGCTCTTCGGCACCAGCTTTCCAATGCTTTCCTCGCATCTCGCTTAAAAGCCGAACAGCCGAGCGGGGTTGCTGACAAGCAAGCGATGCCGCATCCCAGGCGGGCTCCAGCCGGCAACAGCGTCGAGATTGTTGCGTCTACTGCTCGTTCGGATCGGTGAAGTGCCCGCCGGTGCAAGCGCAGCAAGCCTGTTGTGGACAAGCGAGCTATCGCTTTGAGCCTGGTTTCAAGAAGACGGACAGTGCCTTCTGATCTTCCGCGAGTTGGATTCTCATGAGTTGCAGGACGCGCAGCGCAACGCTCGACAGGGGTTGCCCCGGTGGCAGCACCAGCAGTCCGGCGAAAGACACGTCAAGCGACAGGGGGCGGATGACCAGCCCCCGCTGGGCATACTCGAGGGCAGTGATCGGATTGACGACGCCGATGCCCAGCCCACGCATGGCCATTTCGCAAACGCTCGCCGCGTACGGGGTTTCGACAACCACGCTCAGGCCGACATCGCAATCCGCCAGCGCGCGCTCCAGGCGCCGTCGCGAGGCGTCCTCGGGGTTGAGCGCGAGGAACGGCTCTTCCGCGAGCTGGCGCGGCTGGATGGTCTTGACGTTGACCAAGCGGTGCTTCGCGTGCATCACCACAACGCCGGGAAAGCGTGCGAACTCGGAATGCTCCAGGCCCGTCGTCGGCATCTCATCGGCCATCAACCCGAAGTCGACCTGGCGCCCCAGAACGGCCTCGTGCACCTCTCGCGAACTGAGCACCTGCAGCGAGATCTGAGGCCGGGCTTCGGAGTCCCGTCGCTCGGCGACAAGCCGCGATAGCACTCGCGGGACAAAGGTCAGTCCGAATGCCGGATAGACCGCGACGCGCAGGGTGTTCACCCCGAAACGCTTCAGGCTGCGCATGCGGTGCTCGATGCTGTCCAGGCCGACGAAAACGCGCTCGACCTCGAGCAACAACGCCTGGGCTTCGGGCGTCGCATGCAGGCGGCCTCGAAGCCGGCGGAACAGGGCAAAGCCGGCGGCTTCCTCGAGCCTGCGCAACGACTGGCTGACGGCGGGCTGCGTGACACCCATGAGCGCGGCGGCCTTGCTGGCAGACCCTACCGACATCACGGAGCGGAACACCTCGATTTCCCGGAGCAACATATAACAACGACTTATGGAGAGAGAATTTCAGGCGTGATTCAGATTATCACCACGGCCATAGAGTCGGTAGCTTCAGCCACCCCCTTGGAGAAGCGCCATGAAACTTCAGACCATCCTGGCAGTGACTGCCCTGGCTCTTGCCGTGCCCGCCTGGGCGCACGACTTTTCGTCCGACATCGCCAAGTTCAACAGCATCGCAGCGACCAAGAAGCTCGACAGCGAACCGGCCCTCGCCGCGAAGCTCGCACTAGAGCGCGCGCAAGGAGAGATGGAGCAGTCGGACGTGAAGATGGTGTTGCGCATCCGCTCGATGACCAACGCGGGCCTGCGCACGCTGGGGGAACAACCCGCCTTTCTGACCAGCGAGTTCAAACGCCTGGAAGCCGCGCTGGCCAATCCCAAGACGAATGACGCCACCAAGGTCGCCGCAGCGAAGGAGATCTTCGCCCGGTTGGCGATCGAGATGCGGGTGTACACCGATCTGGAAAACATGGCCGTCGAGCAGATGAAGCAAGCCTTGCAGCTCATCGAATCCGCGCCTGGCAAATGAGCTCGGCAGCACTGCCCGCCGTGGCAAGAACGACGTCATCGCGTGCAAGCCAACTTCGGAGCAGGGCGCAAATCCTGCATCTGTGGAACTGACCAACCTTCCATCGTGAACTCACAAACTCCAACCAACGACGCGTTTGCCAGTCTGGTCCCGCCGGTGTGGCGCGCCTCGACGGTCGTCTTCGATTCGCTCGACGATTTCGTGCACCGGCGCAGCCGCATGCCGGACGGCTTCAGCTACGGGACCACCGGTACGCCAACGCAGCGCGCACTCGAGGTGCGCATCGCCGAGCTGGACGGCGCCGCGCATTGCGTCGTCTTCCCTTCAGGGCAGGCGGCCATCTGCAGCACGCTTCTGGCTCTGCTCAAAAAGGGCGATCACCTTCTGATGACCGACGCCGCTTACGGCCTCGCCAAATCGTTCGCCGTTGAGCGGCTGCAAGCGCTCGGCGTCGAGGTCGAGTTCTACAGGCCGCGCATCGGCGCGGACATCGAACGGCTGATCCGACCGACAACGCGGCTCATCTGGCTGGAGTCGCCAGGGACGGTGACGATGGAGCTGGAAGACGTCCCGGCCATCACCGCCATCGCCCGTGCCCACGGTGTGGTGACGGCCATCGACAACACCTGGGCGAGTCCGCTGGGCTTCTCTGCACTGGCGCACGATGTGGACCTGTGCATCCACGCTTGCACCAAATACATGGGTGGCCATTCGGACGTGCTGATGGGTAGCGTCGCCACCAACGACGAGCGCCTGTACCGATCCCTGCGAGGTCTTCAATCGCTGATGGGACTGGCCGTCAGCGCGGAGGACTGTTTCCTCGTGTCGCGCGGATTGGACACGATGCAGGTGCGGATGGAGCGCCAGGCAGCCAGCGCGCAAATGATCGCCGCCCGGCTCTCGGCGCACCCATTGGTCCGCCAGATGCTCTTTCCTGCTTTGCCCGGCGCACCGGACCATGCCACGTGGGCCCGTGATTTCAAGTTGTCGGGATGCCTGATGTCGCTGCAGCTTGTGGACTCGCCTTATGAGGCCTACCGCACGCTATTCCGGGAGCTGAAACTATTCTCCATCGGCGCGAGCTGGGGTGGCGTGCGCAGCATCGCGGCCTTCTACCCGGCGGAAGAGCTGGCCAAACGCAATTTCAGTGACGTGCGCGGCCCGGTGATTCGCCTGTCCGTCGGCTTGCAGGATCCGCACGAGCTGCTCGACGAGCTGCTGGGCGCCCTGAACGCCTTCGAAACCAGTTTCAAACTTTAGTCCAAGACATTTGGAGCCCGCGATGACTTTCAAGCCGATGATCAAAACCCTTATTGCCGCGGCCGGCCTCGCGCTGTGCGCTGGCGTGGCCGCGCAGTCGCTGGATGGCACGCTCAAGAAAATCAAGGACACCGGAACCATCACTGTGGCGACTCGCGGTGCATCCATTCCGTTCAATTACCTGGACGACAACAACAAGCAGACGGGCTTCGCCTGGGACATCTCGCAGCGCGTGGTCGAGCAGGTGAAGAAAGATCTGAAACTCGCGAGGCTGGAGGTCAAGACCCTGGAGGTCACTCCGCAGACGCGCATTCCTCTGGTGGCCAACCAGACTGTCGACCTGGAGTGTAGTTCCACCACCAACAACGTCGAGCGACAGAACCAGGTTTCGTTCTCGACCACCTTCTTCGTCGTCGGAGCGCGCCTGCTCGTGCGCAAGAACTCCGGCATCAAACACTGGTCCGATCTCGTCGGCAAGAATGTCGTCGTGAGCGCAGGAACAACCGCCGAGCGCATGCTGCGCCGCCTCAACGAGCAGAACAAGTGGGGCATCAACATCATCCTGGCCAAGGACATCAACGAGAACTTCCTGACGGTTGAAACCGGACGGGCGGTGGCGGCCACGCAGGACGACATCATTCTCTTCAGCAACATCGCTCGCGCCAGGAATCCGGCGGACTGGGAAGTGGTGGGCGTGCCCCAGCAGAAGGAGGCCTATGGCTGCATGCTGCGAAAGGGCGATGTCGCCTTCAAGAAGCTCGTCGACAACGTGATCGTGGGGATGATGCGCTCGGGAGAGTTCGCGTCGCTGTACGACAAATACTTCCTCAAGCCGATCGCCGTCAAGGGAAGCGTCACCGTCAACTTCCCGATGTCGCCGGAGATGCAGCAACTCATTCGCAACCCGAACGACCAGCCGTTGTGATCGCCCGGCGACGAAATCTCATGAACTGCCTCACACGATGCACTACGCCTGGGATTGGCTGATCTTCTTCAAGCCCTCGGTCACCGGGGAGGGCCTGTACGGCCTGATGCTTGTGCGTGGATTGTTGTGGACGGTGCTCCTGTCGTTGATGGCCTGGACGCTTGCGCTAGGTCTCGGCCTGGCCGCCGGCGTGGCGAGGACGCTGCCCAATCGTCCCGCGCGCTACCTGTCCACGGTGTACATCCACTGCTTCCGCAACACGCCACTGCTGGTCCAGCTGTTTCTCTGGTACTTCGTCGTGCCGGAACTGTTGCCCATCGAATGGGGCAATGCGGTCAAGCAGATGAATCCGACGACCAACCAGTTCCTCACGGTACTGGTCGGACTGACGCTCTACACGGCCGCGAAGGCGGCCGAGCAGGTGCGCGCAGGCATCGAATCGGTGCCACCCAGCCAGAAGCAAGCGGCCATGGCGCTCGGGCTGGGGACCACAGCAGCCTACCGGCATGTAATCCTGCCGCAGGCACTGCGCATCGTCATCCCGCCGCTGACCTCGGACTTTCTGAACGTGTTCAAGAACTCGGCCGTGGCGCTCACCGTCGGGCTTATGGAGTTGACCGGGCAGACGCGCCAGCTCAGTGAGTTCAGCGCCCATCCTTTCGAGGCCTTCATCGCCGCGACGGTCATCTACATGGCGATCACCTACGGCGTGATCGTGCTGATGCGCCGTATCGAGATTCGGGTGCGCGTGCCGGGCCTACTGGGAGGCGCCTGATGGGTTACGACTTCGACTGGGCGTCCTTGCAACGCGCCTGGCCGTACCTGATGCAGGGCCTGCAGATGACCGCCTTCCTCGTGGTGGTCGCCATGGCAGCGGGCATCGGCCTCGGAACCCTGCTGGCAATCACCCGCATCTTCGCGCCGCGTCCGATCGCGACCGCCGTTGCCGGCTATGTGAACCTGTTCCGCTCGATTCCGCTCATTCTCACGATCCTGTGGATCTACTTCCTGATGCCCGTGGTGCTCAGAATCGCCACAGGCGATCCAAACCTTACTGTTGGACCGATCTATGCGGCGCTGGTGGCGTTCGTACTCGCGGAGTCCGCTTACTACTGCGAGATCATCCGCGCCGGCATCGGCAGCGTCCGCGCGGGGCAGATGCAGGCGGGCCAGTCGCTGGGCATGACGCCCTGGCAGACCTTGCGCCACGTCATCCTGCCCCAGGCGTTTCGCAACATGACGCCCTCGCTGATCAATCAGACCATTGCCCTGCTCAAGGACACCTCGCTCGTCTACGTGATCAGCCTGAACGACTTTCTCGGGGCGGCGACCAAGGTGGGACAGCGCGACGGGCGCGTTGTCGAGGTCTACATCCTCGTTGCCGTCGTCTACTTGGCACTGTGCACTGCAGGTGCCTGGTGGGTTACCTGGCTGCAACGGCGCAAGGCCGCGCCGGCGCTTTGAATGAACTTCATGATCGAAATCAACGACGTCTCGAAGTGGTACGGCTAGTTTCCGGTGCTGCAGGACTTCCTCTCCAAAATCTCGCAGCATTGAATTGATGGCCTAAGTTCGCTGCACTGTTTCAACCCAAGGAACCACATGAAATCGATCAAGGCATTGATGCTGGCCAGCACGCTGGCGCTCTCTGGCGTTGCATTTGCGCATGGTGATGAAGACCACAGCGAGCCGTCCGGTCCGATCAGAAAGGAGCAGAAGGATTGGGGAATCGCGGGAGACGCTCGAGCGGCGAAGCGAACTCTGATATTCAAGATGACGGACGACATGCATTTCACCCCTGACCGCATCCAGGTGAAGCAGGGCGAGACGGTCAGGATTTCCATCAAGAACGATGGGAAGTTGATGCACGAGTTCGTCTTGGGTACAAAAAAGGAACTCGACGAGCACGCAGCGCTCATGGTGAAGTTTCCCAGCATGGCGCACGACGAGCCTTATATGGCACACGTTGCTCCCGGCAAGACGGGCGAGATCGTCTGGACCTTCAACCGGGCCGGCGATTTCGACTTCGCCTGCCTCGTGGCGGACCACTATGAAGCCGGCATGGTCGGTAAGGTCAAGGTTGTGGCTTCCTCCAGTGCCAAACCGAGTCCGCCCTAAGCTTTGCCCTCACGTTAGACCTCTCGAAGAAGGCGACGACGTCGCGACGAGGGCCTGGCCGACGGCCGAGCTCGACTTGTTCTGCGACCGGGCATGCCCCGCTCACAGAGCGGCACGCGACTCACCGGTGTGGTCCAACGATCTCCCGGCGCTGATGCGTCCAGACGGAACGTCTTCAGAACCCGGAAGCGGGGGACGTTATCGAAGGCACTGGTGGTCTGCGCAAGCTGCGACACGGCGATGCCCGGCGGGGCAAGGGAAAGAGCGGCGGCCTGCGGGTCATCTACTACTGGTGGGATGGCGGCTCGCAATTCTGGCTGTTCACTCTCTATGACAAGGATGAGGCGACCGACTTGAGGCCCGACGAAAAGAAGGCGCTCAAGAGCATGCTGAAACGCGAACTGGAGTCCAGAAAATGACGAAGCGAAACCTCTTTGCCGAGATTTCTGAGGGCTTCGAGGCCCTCGCAGAGCATCGCGGCGGCAAGCGCACGCTGCGCACGCATGAAGTTCAGGACATACCGGCGGCCAGCGATCCCGGCGAGCGAGTTGATCGCCCTGCGCGAAAGCCTCCATTTGTCCCGTCCTGTATTCGCCCGCTACTTGCGAACCAATCCGAGGACGCTGGAGAACTGGGAACAGGGCCGCGCCAGGCCGAATGCGCAGGCTGCACTTTTGATCGTCTTGTCCAGCGCTTCCCTGATACGGTGGATCGGCTCGCATCCGTTTGAGTCTTGTCGATAAACGATGGCTGATGTCCGTCGCCGGCCGAGGCTGTGTGAAAACTCAATGCGGTCGACATCGCTCCGAAAGTCGACCTCTCAGATGGACTCAGGTTGCGTTTTTTTCTGATGTGCCAAGGGGTCAAGGACCCCTGAAAACATGACTCAACGGAGTTTTCACACAGCCTCGGCCACAAGCCGACATTTCGCTACGTCGGCAATGCCGTCAGCCCGTCAAGCGTCCTCCTGTTCAGTGTTTGAAGCTGGCCCAGTTGTCAGCGCTTGCTTGCCTTTAACGCAAAGGGACGGCACCGTTGGCGAGGATGACGCGATCTCCGTCCGGGCTGAGCAAGAAGTCGAGGAACTTCCTCGTCGAGCCAACTGGCTCGCCCTTGACGACAAACAGAAAATCGCGGGTCAGAAAATAGCGGCCGCTCTTCACGTTTGCGATCGTCGGTGCCACGCCATTGAGTGAAAGGGCTTTGACCTTGCCCCCGCTTTGTTCCACTACGGTCATGCTGGTCATGCCCAGCGCGTGTGGAGTCTCCGCAAGTGCCTTCGCCATGTCGCCTCCGCGAGGCATCACCTTTGCTGTCGCAACCTCCTTCAGGTCCTTGAAGCAATCGATCTTTGTTCGAATCACTTCAGGGTCCACTTCTGCTGGGGGGCGCGTCAGCACTGCGACGAGACTATCGCTGCCACCCAAAGGACGCCAATTGTCGATCTTGCCGCCATAGACTTCGCAGGCTTGGATCTCGCTGACGTTGGCGATCGGGACAGTCTCGTTGACTGCGAAGACAACCGCGCCCTTTGCGGCCTCAAAGACTCTCAGATCGCCCGCGCGCACATCCTCGGGCTTGATGCCGTGGCTAGCGAGGGCAATCTGAATCTTCCCTTCTGCCAGCGCTTTGAGGCGTGCGCCTGTGCCGAGCCCTACCCCGACTTCGATCTGCGCGTCTGGGACCTGCTGGCGGTAAGCGCTCGCAAGGGCCCTCGCGAGCGGGAGCATTCCAGTCGAACCATCAAGAATGATCTTTTCCTGCGCCCGCGCCGGCAGCAGCACGAGTGCCAGCGGAACAACTATGGCCAAAGCAAGTGCCTTCGACCACAACACAGATCCGATGGTTGACATGATCTTCTCCGGTTCGGTGTGAACCGCATTCAACATGAATGTGAGCACACGGCTTGACGCGAGCTGCTCGCTCGACCGAGCGGGTTCAGAGCCATTGTCACACCTTGCCCGCTCTGCAGCGAACTGCGAAGGTAGCGGGGGGATCGGAGAAGGTGGTGTGGCTCTGGCGCGACCTGGCCCTTCTCCCAGCCTGAAGCCGGGTTGCCAGAACTGTAGAGGGCGACCCAAGAGCCGGGCTCCTCGATGTGTCGAAACATTTCGTCGACGCCACGGCCGTCAGGATGCTCGCTGTCGTGCGTGAAACTGGAAGCCTGCGAGATGCCTGGCCGGATAAACCGGCACTTTTTGAAGGGGACGAGCTCCTTTGCCAGCTGTGCGAGTTCAGCCACTTGAAAGAGCGGGTGTTCGTGAAAATTGTGACGCAACGCCGCGATCTTGTTCACAGAAAAGCGATCGGAGTCGTCCGTCCACACGCGGCAACTCTTGGTCTGCTCCCCACTCAAACTGCTGTTGCTGTTGTTCATGTCCACGAACGCTCTTACTGTTGTGTCGTACAAGTTGATGGCGCCCGCAACAGGTCCGCGATACCCTGGGTGTTTGAAGGTCGGGGCCTCGTCTCGCCCGGACACCTCGTCAATCGCGATGGCTTCATCCGTGCCGGCCCTTCCTTGCGTGGGTCAGCTTCCTTCGCTCGTGGTCGAGCACGGTACTGCCCATCACGATTCGCCGCGCCACCGTAGCGTGCAACCGCTCATCTGCAGACGTTTGCCTTTGAGTCAAGACGTAGGCGCCCCTAACTCGCAATGAGGACGCGAACAAGAACGACGAGGAACCCAACAGCAACGAGGGCGGTGACCGCCGTCGTCACGAGGTCGGGCGATCCGTCGTCCGCGTTCTGTCTTGTCGACGTGGCGTAGGCGTGAGGTGTTGACGCGGCCGTGTCAAAAGCGGTGCTGAACGGGCTGTAGAGCGCGCCGCCATGGCTTACCAAGCCAGACTCGTCGGCCTGGAGATCGACGCCGACTGATTGTTCGATCGGGACGACGTCGACGGAGGACGGCTTTTGAGCTTCGGCTGCGGACGGCGGTGCACCCGCGGTTGCCGACAGGGCTGCCAGGCAAATACCTGCAAGCGCTAGGCGCGCTCCACGTTGTCTAAGCACCACGACGGCGTCCTTGCTGCAGTTGGTATCGTCACGATGTCAGCTTTTAGTACTGGGCGCCATTCCACGAAAGGGGAACAGCGTGCAACCCCGGGCGATGGCTGTCAGCATCTGAAAGTTCGTCGCTGCCAGATAAAGTTGGGGCAGGCCGCGCCGGGCGCCTCAGCCTGACTAACTCGCCAAAGCTTCCTTCGACACTGTCAGATCCGGCTGCAGCAGGAGCGGACCTTCGAACCCGGACCCCGAACTGGAGCTGTCGGCCAAAGCCGCACCTCTGAGGTCGCCTTCCAATTCACCCCATCCGACACGCCCCCAATGACCACCGGCGCCCACCCCAAATGAATGTCGCTAGCTTGATGCCGCACTTCGGAAGCACCTTGAATTCCGTCCCTTTGCTGGAAGCGTTGCGGGAACTGAGCATCGAGCCATCCGAAGAGGTGTCATTGCCAGACGGTGACTACATTGCCTACGTGGAGCGCCCTGCCGTCGGTGTCTCATTTGTGTTTACCGACGAAGCCATGTTCTTGGGCAAGGGCGAGCAGGCCATCGGAACCGGGCCTCTCTTCTTTACCGGCATCTTCTTCTATGCGGAAGGAGTGGACGGCTATTCACAGTACGGCCATGAGCTACCTGGCGGCCTAGACTTTTCTGACCGCCCCTCATCATTGAGACGTCGGCTGGGCGAGCCCGAATGGTCGCGATGGCTCGACGGGTCAGTCTTGGCAGACCGATGGCAGTTGGACGGGCGAAAGCTCCACGTTTCCTACTCGGACGACGGGCAAATTCGTGTCGTCACCTACTTCGTACCCAACATCGAAGGGTGACCGAGAGCGGCTACAGTCGGCCAGGGGCCGACATTCACCATGGGTCCTACGTGAAACGTCTCGACGTTCTCACGCCCGCCGGACACGCCGCGTGCAAACTGGCGCAAAGTCAAAGGAGCGTATGCATGGAAACACAGGAGTTGCACCGCGGGCGCCTGATCGATCACATCCAGCTCGTGGTGAGCGATCTTGCCGCGAGTCAAGCTTTCTACAAGGCTGTCTTCGAGGTGCTGAAGATTCCGATGGGTGGTGCTGGCGAGGACTATTTCTGGGCCGATGAGCTTTTCGTGTCGACCACCGACAGCAAAGCCGCTCAGGGCCAGTTGACCGGGCGCCACCACCTGGCTTTCCAGTCCCAGGACAAAGCGATGGTCGATGCGTTCTACAAGGCCGCGCTCGCGCATGGCGGCACGGACAACGGAGCACCCGGCGAGCGGCAGTATCACCCCGGCTACTACGCCTGCTTCGTGCTCGACCCCGACGGCAACAACATCGAGGCCGTGTTCCACGGCGAGGCCCGGCGTAGCGCGCCCTCGGTCAAGGTAACGTTCTGATCCTGCGCATGGCACGCGGGCTATGCAAGTGCAAAGGCGGATCCTGCGGCGCGAACTACTGCCCTGCGACCGACCAGCCCGACAACATAGCTTGGGGCGGCGAACAGCCGTGACCGGCCAATAGGAGACCTTCAAGATGTCCCTCGAATCGACGCTAAAAATACTCACTGCGATGGGCGCAGTGGTTGCCTTCTGCTGGGGCGCATACCAGTTCCTCCTTACACAACGCGGCCAAGCTGAAACGCGAAGAGTCGAGGCCACAAGGCCGTTTCTTGACAGACAACTGAAGCTTTACACTGATGCCACTCAGGCTGCTTCGACGATGGCAACATCAAAATCACCGGAGGAGGTAGCCGCAGCGAGGAGCAGATTCCTCCTGCTGTTTTGGGGAGAGCTTGTGATGGTGGAAGACCGCCACGTCGAATCGGCGATGGTGGAGTTCAGGGACGCGCTCAACGCAGGCAAGAAGGGACCAGAGCTCGAACAATTGTCGCTGCGACTCGCGCGCGCATGTCGTGATTCCTTGGCCGAATCATGGGGCGTCAAGCAGTGGCAAGACCCGCACAACGCGCCAGAGCCCGGAAAGTAAGTCAGAATCCGGGCCACAAGCTGCCGTTCGGGGCCGCCACAGCCGGAAGGTCCGGCCTTTGTCTGCCTAGTAACATTGCAGCGCCTGACGAGTAGTGTGAATATGCAATCAGCCGGTGCCGCCACCTTCGACGAAGCCTATTACCAGCGCTACTACTTCGACAAGAAGACCAAAGTGGTGGACCCCCAGCACGTCGAGCGGTTGGGCGCGTTTGTCTGCGCCTACCTGCGATACCTGCGCGTGCCCATAAGGCGAGTGCTGGACGTGGGTTGCGGCATCGGGCTCTGGCGTGACATCGTGGCGCGGCAATTCCCCTTGGCCAGTTACCACGGAGTGGAGTTCAGCGAATACCTGTGCGGGCGCTACGGGTGGGAGCGCGGCTCGGTGGTGGATTACCAAGTCAGGAAGCCCTTTGACTTCGTCATCTGCCAGGGCGTGCTGCCTTATCTCAGCCCGCCAGATGTGAAGCGCGCTCTGCGCAACCTGAGCCTACTGAGTCAGGGCGCCCTGTATGTGGAGGCCGTGACGCGCGAGGACTACGCGCGCGACATCGTAGATGAGGACGTGACCGACCCGCACATCTTTCGCCACCGCGCCGAGGTGTACCGGCACGGGCTGTCGCGGCATTTTCAGGAGGTGGGCGGCGGCGTGTGGCTGAGCCGGCAAGCCGAGGTGCCACTGTTCTCACTGGAGTACGTAGCAGAGTGACGTCTCCCCCCGGAAAGCCCTCCAGGCTGGATCGCAACCCTGACGCAATGACGCTGCGAAGAAGCACCGTGGAGCACGTGTTCGGCACGCTCAAGCACTGGATGGGATCAACCCACTTCCTGACCAAGACGCTGACGCACGTCAGCACCGAGATGAGCCTGCACGTGCTGGCATATAACCTCAAGCGAGTGATCGCCATCCTTGGCATTGCCAGAACGATGAAGGCGATGAGGCCGACAGAGGCGTGAGCCTCTTCAATGGCTGTTGCAGCTCGCACAGCGGCTCGGGAGCCAACCAAGCCGCGCGTTTGTGCGAGGAGACTACTGGATGACACCGTGGCGCCGATGACGACCTCACGGCCGCGCGTTCGGCATACTTCCAAGCTGAGTCCGTTTCCACACGGCATCGGCCAGTTCCAGTCGCTGGCCACAGGCGGCTTCCTGGCATTTCACTAGGCCATAGTTGCCGCGATGAAGCACCTGCGTCGACTGCATGCCCCGAGAACACAAGCTCGGGGAATTTCGTCTTGGCGGGCTGCTTTCTGGTGCGCACGGGCAAAGGCACACAGCGCCTCGGATGCCCGCACTTACCGCAAATGCCGGTCGGGCCTGCAACAGCCTTGCGCCGGGACTCCGCTATCCCGCTGCCACGATCACATGCGCCTGAATCTTGCCGGCCACCGGGCCTTCGCCACGGCGGCTGGCGATCGCCTCCGTCGCGCGGTCCGTAGCGAGTTGAAGCAAGCTGGCGTCGCGCGCCTCGATTTCGTTGCGCAGCGGCGTTCCCTGGCAATAGGCGGTGGCAACGTCGCGTGCCGAGGACGCGCGACTCACCTTCTCGTGCGTCTCGATCTCGATGTCGGTGAACCCTGCGCGGCTCAATTCCTCGCGGATCAGTGCGACATCGTGATAGCCGTGCGGCGTGCGGGCGAGGAATCGCGGAGGGTCGTGCGGAAACACCGCGGCGACGGCGTTGGTGACGTCGTCGGCAAAGGCGTTCTCTTCGATGCGGTCCCAGACATTGAAGACAAATCGCCCGCCTGGCCTCAGCACGCGACGCGCCTCGGCGTAGCCGGCGACCCGGTCGGGGAAAAACATTGCGCCGAACTGACAGCAAACGACGTCGAACGAGGCATCTTCGAACGGCAGGTCGAGCGCGTCCGCCTGTCGCCATTCGATACGGCTATCGGACCCCTGCCGGGTGGCGGCATAGTCGAGCATGGGTTGGTTGAGGTCGGTCACCACGTAGCGCGCGTCAGCGCTGATCTTTGGCGCAAGCGCCCGCGTGACCACGCCACTGCCGGCCGCAGTTTCAAGCACCGAACCGGGCGAGGAGGCAGCGACAAGCTCCGCCAGGTCGGCGGCATAGGCCTCGAAGATCAGGGGAACCATCAGCGTGTCGTAGAACTTCGGGATCGAGCCCGCGAACACCTTGTCGCTCTCAGCCATGGGATCTCCTTGAAAGCTCTGCACGGCGCCTTGCCCCCCATTTCAGAGCGAGTCAGGCCTCTCCAACGAGCCCGCTGCCTAGTTGGGCATTGGTGACGATGCGCTATGGTGGCCGCGCATGCCACCCTCGTCAACGTCGTCCTGCGGTCTTCTCCATCATGCTTGCCGGCTACTTTTGCCGGACATTCCCGCCCGAGTAAGGCGCCTCAGGCGCGTTCAGCCCAGGGATTCAGGGCGAATGGCTGCTGACTGGCGTCGAACGAATGCTTGCGTGGCAGCGCTGTCGCTGTGATGCTGCGAATGGCCGCTGTCGGGCGAGCAATCTCAGCCGCCGTATGGTCGAGATGGTCCCGGAGCCGTCCTTCGGCGAGTCGCACTTGGCGCCGCAAAACGGTCGTCCAACGGGGGGCTCGATGGTGTCGGCTGCCTGCTGTCCGCTGCTACACAACGTTGGAGAATGTCATTTCAATGGCGCGACGGCTACGCCATGCAGGCTGGCTCTATCGATTGCGGTCTTGACCAGGTGGACTGCTTTTGCATCCTCGACGAACTTGCCGACGTACGAAGCAGCGATGGGCTTGCGCCCCTTGGGCACGCCCATGCCGACTGGTTCGACGAGGAACCGGCCGTCGAGCACTCGCGAGCCCGGGTGACTGCCGGACCGCTCGAAGAGGGCTGACTTGGTCGCGGCGATGACGTCCGCCTGCGTCGATACGAACACAGCATCGAACAACTCATCGATACTCTTTGCGCGGACAAGCGTCGGCATTCTTCAGGGTGTTCGAATGGTACAGATCGGCGCCGGACTTTTCGAACACCGCAATTCGGACTCCGGGCTTGTCCACGTCCGCCATCGTGGAAATAGGTACGCCGGTGCGGACGAGAACCCCTGCTCGACTTCAAGGTAGGGCGCGGAAAATTCGATTGCAGCCGCGCGCTCCGCATTGATGCCCATCAGCGCGACATCCCATTCTGCGGACTCCGCTGCGCTGAGTATTGCTGCGGCGTTTGCATAGGGACCGGCTCGAACGGCACGCCAACGCGGTGTGCCAGTTCCTTCCCGAGATCGACAGCCTGGCCTTTGAACTCGCCTGTCGCAGGGTCCTTGATCGCGTAGAGCGGCGCCGAGAGAATTGCCACCCGAAGCTTACCGGTCGGCGCCAGCGCATGTTGCGCTTCAGGGGTGGGTGTTTGCGTACTTGCACAGCCACCCAAAAGCGAAGCAAGTACGCCAATGATGGACCAGCGAGCAATACGCATAGCATCCTCCCCCGAACTCGAGTGGCTCACTAACCTGGATGTCCGGCAACAGACTCGCACCCCGCGGCTTGCACCGCCTCGGCACTCATGGGCCCCTTCACGAACTGGTCAATCAGCTCCTTTGGGGATCGACGGCAACGCCGCCGCGGCGGCCGCTGCCGCCTTCGTCGTCTTCCTGCTTGGCATACATGCTCCTGGTCGTCATGCCATGCCTCGCACAAAAAATTACGGACAGGCTCGCGTTGCCGCAGCCAGTAGTCGCCCGCCCCTATTTCTTGGGGACCATGATGCCGAGCATCAGCTCCGTATTGAGCGAGGCCAATTGCTGCACCAGCCCCCACTGCTTCGTCATGAGAGCCACGAATTCAGGGTTGGCCGGTACAGCTCTGGCCGCGAGCGCCAACTGCGACATCGACTGCGCGAGGCTCTGCTGCTCCGCATAGATTTTCTTCGCTGCTTCCGTGTACTCATCGAGCGTCATGCAATGTCTCCATGTGGTGGAGTCCAATCTTAGCCGCATGGAAGCTTGGGCCGACCGTCCCTCCGCGAATCCGTAGGCGCACGTCCGAAAGCGCACCTCCACCTCGAGCTCGAAACCCGATGGAGACGGGCCTTGTTGGTGTTGCGGCATGTCGTACCAGCTGCGCAAGACCTTCTCGCTCTCGGAAAGCGCGCCTTGATAGGTCAGAAACTGCTGGTGTCCCCTTGTCTTCTCAGCGGCCTCTTCATAGAACTTGAAGGAGCGCGCTCTCGGAGTGAGTGAACCCCGCCGGCATGCCGGGGCACTGCGGCGCCTCAACCTGAGCAGGACCAAACCGCTGACACCGAAGTGGACCGAACCCCGGCCCAGCACCGAAAGCGGGCGGACGCCGTACGGGTCCGGCTCCAGGCCCAGTGCCCATTGCATCGCGTCGATGAGCCAGATCAGCGTGACGAAACCGAAGGCGATCTTGAGGGCAAGGCGGAAGTGGGCTCGGGCCTGCTCGGAGCCTGCGTACGCCGGGTCGGGGGCCTGGAGCTGCACGAGGAACACAATAGAGGCGAGGACGCTGATATCGTGCCCGCGAATCTTTCGCCCGACTACAAGGCGGCCGAAGCCGCCTTCCGCAAGAGCCGCGACCCGTGCGACCGTATGGAGTGGTTGCGCGAGATGCTGCGCACGATTCCCAAGCACAAGGGCACCGAGCACCTGCAGGCAGATATCAAGGCCCGCATCAAGGGACTCAGCGAACAGCTGGAAGGTGCTACGAAGGGCGCAGGGCACGGCGGCCCGGCGCTGGTGATCCGCCCCGAAGGCGCGGCGCAGATCGCGCTGATAGGGCCACCGAACGCAGGAAAGTCCTCGCTGCACGCGCGGCTGACGGGTTCCGCGGCGCACGTCGGTCTGTATCCGTTCACGACGCAGTACCCGGAAGCCGGGATGATGCCGCACGAGGACGTGCGCTTCCAACTGATCGACCTGCCGCCGATCGCCCCGGAGCATCCTGTGCCATGGCTGGTCAACACCTTGCAGACGGCCGACGCGGCGCTGCTGGTCGTGGATCTGGGCGAGCCCTCGTGCATAGAGCAGCTGCAGGCCGTGCGGTCAATGCTGGGGCAGCAGCGCGTGACGCTTACAGAGCGTCTGGAGGCGACCGCAGACGAGGACCCCTTCGCGCTGCGGCTGCCAACCCTAATGCTCGCGAACAAGGCGGATGGCATGGCCGACCTCGATGCGGAACTCCTCGCACTGCGCGAGCTGTCGGGCTCGCGCCTGCCGGTGTTCGCCGTTTCCGCGGCCACGGGTCACGGCCTGGGGGACATCGGCCCGTGGCTATTCCAGAACCTCGGCATCGTGCGCGTCTACACCAAGACTCCGGGGCATCCCGCCGACAAGCACCGGCCATTTACGCTTCGCCGCGGCCAGACTGTAGGCGACGTCGCGCGGCTGGTGCATCAGGATCTGGCGCGCTCGTTGCGCTACGCGCGCGTCTGGGGCAGGTCAGGGTTCGAAGGGCAGCAGGTCGGGCACGACCACTGCGTCGCGGATGGCGATATCGTCGAGCTGCACGCATGAGCCGTGTCAGCCCTCGATCCCGTCGTTCGCTACTCGTTTGCCATTCACTTGCTCGATATCTTCCCGAAGCCGGCTTCCGCCAGGGGCCGGTATGCCGGTAGCCACATTCCGCAGGATGGTCTGGCGAAGGTCATCCCTGCGGAGGAGCAATTCCCACCTGGCCCCTCACATCCTGGCTCTGGCTACTCAAAGCCTTCCTACAAGGTCTTGAGCCCCAGCCAAATCGCCGCGATCACCGCATTCACCGACACGCTCAAGGCGCTCGGCACATAGAACAGCGCCGATACCGCCGGCGCGCCAATCAGGATTTCGACAATCCCCCCCAACCCGTACAACAGCACGGCGCACCACAGCCAGCGTCGCATGTAAGTGGGAAGCCAGTGAGCTTGAGATTGGTTGTGCCGCCAGGCCGCTGAGCGCTCGATGAGGCTGCCTTGTGTGGCGTCCCGGAAGAGCCACTCGAAAAAGAAGTAGCGGTACAGGAGAGTGTGGAAGGTCAGCTCATGCACGATCCATTTCCTTCTGATGGCGGTGGTTCGTCGCAGTCGTTTCTGACAGCGTATCGGGAAGACTGATACCTCTTGCGGGCCGGCGACTTTGCCAAGATGGACATCATCGACTGCGGCGCTGACTCTTAGACAATCTATGCAATGCTGGGTTCCATGGCAGCGCCTTCGCACAGGACCATCAACGCGCATGCGTGGCCGAGACTCTCAAGAGGCACCGACCCGGACATCGGCTGAGTCGGTCGTCGGCCGACTTCGCTGGCTGTACCGGCCGCGTTGGTACGCTCGTGATAGCGCAGCACCGCTTCGACCTTGTCGGCGTCGTGGATGTCAGCGCCGCCACATTCCCGTGGAGGTGTAGCGTACTTTCTTTCCTTGATCATGACCACGCCTTCGACAAAGGCATAGGCTAAAACAATGGCGAACGTTCCCAGACAAACTCCGAGGCCGGGGCCGCTGTCCATGACGCCTCGCAGTTCGCAACCCGCGGACCGCCCCACCAACCGCCTTGCTCGCGAGACGAGTCCCTACCTGCTGCAGCACGCGCACAACCCGGTGGACTGGTTTCCATGGGGCGAGGAGGCGTTCGCCAAGGCGCGCGCCGAGGACAAGCCCATCTTGCTATCAGTGGGCTACGCCACCTGCCACTGGTGCCATGTGATGGAGCGCGAGAGCTTCGAGGACGTGGGGCTGGCGCGCCAGTTGGCCGATGCCTTCGTTGCGATCAAGGTCGATCGCGAGGAACTGCCCGACGTCGACCACGTCTACATGAGCGCGCTGCAGGCGCTCACGGGCCGCGGCGGCTGGCCGATGAACGTGTTCCTCACGCCGCAACTTCGCGCTTTCTTCGGCGGCACGTACTTCCCGCCGCGATCGCGCCAAGGAATCCCCAGCTTTTCCGAGGTGCTCGCCGCCGTGCGCGAGGCCTGGGTCCACCGGCGGGGTGACATCGAGCGGGAGGCCCAAACGCTGCTCGATCTCGTGCGCCGCGGCACGACCCTCTCGGCCCGTACATCGGCCGATGAGATGCACCGGCGAGCCGTGGCCCAGATCGCCCTGCGCTTCGACGAAACGCGCGGGGGCTTCGGCAGCGCGCCCAAGTTCCCGCAGACTCCGCTGCTGCAGTATCTGCTGGCGCTGGCCGCCAGCGGCGACGGGAGCGCGCGCACGATGCTCGTTGCGACGCTGCACCACATGGCCGCAGGCGGAATGTATGACCACGTCAGTGGTGGCTTCGCTCGCTACTCGACCGACGAGCGCTGGCATGTGCCGCACTTCGAAAAGATGCTGTACGACAACGCCCAGCTCGCGCGCGTGTATGCCGGCGCCTTCAGGCTGACCGGCGAAGAGAGGCTGCGCCTTGTCGCCGAGGGCACATTGACGTACCTGCTGCGCGAGATGCACCCCGCGGCTGCGCCGGCAGCCTACGCTTGCGCGCAGGACGCCGACGCCGAGGGCGTCGAGGGCAAATTCCACGTCTGGACGCTGGCCGAGTTCCGCGCCGTGCTCGGCGCCGATGCACAGGCCGCGGCGCGTCTGCATGGCGTGACGGTGCAGGGCAACTGGGAGCACGGCACGAACGTGCTCGAGCGCCGCGATCCGGAAGGCGTACGCGCCGAACTCGACCAGGAACCCGAGGCCTTCGCGTCCTGGGAACGCTCGGTGCGCGAGCGCCTCTACGCCGCGCGTGCCCAGCGCGCCTGGCCGATTACCGACGACAAGGTGCTGGCCGACTGGAACGGCATGGCGCTGCGCGCATTTGCTGAAGGAGGGCGACTGCTCGGGCGAGACGACTTCGTGCAGGCTGCGCGAGAGCTCGCGCGCTTCCTGCTGGCCGCCATGGTCCGGGATGGGCGGGTCCACCACGCCTGGCGCGACGGCACGCTGCGCGATGAGGGGTACCTAGCCGACCATGCGCAACTCGGGCTCGGCCTCGTGGAACTGCATGCAGCCACCGGCGAGCTGGAGTGGCTAAACGCCGCGCTCGACCTGTGCGGCGGAATGGTCGAGCGCTTCCACGATGCGGTCGAAGGCTTCTTCGATAGCACGTCGACGCAGCTGCCGATGCGGGCGCACAGCCTCTACGACGGCGCAGTGCCCTCGGGTACTGCGGCGGCGTGCGAGCTGTTGCTGCGACTGGCGGGCCCCTATGAACGCAGCGACTGGACCGACATCGCAAGCGCGACGCTCGAGGGCCGCGGCGCGTTGATGGAGGAAGCGCCGATGGCCGCGCCAGCGTTGCTGCACGCACAGCTGCTGGCTGAGCGGGGGGCTGATCTTGCGATCCCGGCGGGACCGGGCAGCGAACGCCTGTGGGCGGCGGCGCAGCAGGCGTTTGCGCCACTGGTCACGCTCTTCCGTGGCTTTCCGGGGTCGGTGCCGCTGCTCGAAGGACGGATTGCGGGCGAGGCCTACCTGTGTCGGAATGGAAGCTGTGAGCTGCCGGCGCGATCGGTCGAAGCGCTGCGAGAGCAACTGGCAAAGGGGTTCTCTGGCCCGGCCGGCAAGTTCGCAGCATCGGACGGCACTGCTTGAGGGGTTGCGGCCGAGCCATCGGCTCAAGAGAAGGCCGGCGATCGTTCAACACGCGGAAATTGGCCGACGATGCCCTTGCGCCGATGGTTGCACGCGGCTTCGACCCGCCGATGCGTGCTGGAATGCCGGAAAGCGGTCGTCGTCGACGACCGTCGGCTCTTGGCCGACTGTAGCCGCTGGCTACCGCACGCTGCCTCCAACGAAAGCCGCAACCAGACCAAGGCCCGGTCCTCGGCCGTACTGCCAGGGTCGAAGGCTCGTCAGGAAGCAGGTCGACACTGACGTGCAGCACGGGAGTTCACAATGGCAAATTATCCCTCGCAAATCAATCTTAAGGTATAAGAACCGTCCGTCTTGAGTTATACCTTTCAATGTGAAGATAAGGTATAATTATCAGCCATGGCCAGCTTCCACAATGACGCACTACAGACGCTGTATTCCTCTGTCAGCGAGCGCGCCAGCGCGCAGTCCCACATCCCGCTGCACTCTCCCGGGTCCGCAGCCCAGAAGACTGTTGCCGGCAAGACATACCTCTACTGGCGGGTGTACCTAGCGTCAGGAAAACACAAGGAATCCTCGCTGGGGCGTGCGGGAGACCCTCGTACCGATGCTGCGCTCGAGGAGAAGCGCCTCGAGAGCGCTGAGATGCGCGAGCTCGCCGCCGACGTCCAGCTTCTGCGCAAGGCGGGCTTTGCTGCCGCGGACAACTCTTCGGCGCTAACCCTCGCTACGCTCTTCAATGCCGGAATCTTCAGCCACGGCGGGCTTCTCGTCGGCTCTCATGCGTTCGGCGCGCTCCTGAACAGCCTAGGCGTTCGGCTAGCTGCGAACTATGCGACAGAGGACATCGACATTGGAAGCGCCGGGGCAATCTCGGTGGCCATTCCCCAGGACCGCAGCTTTCTCGACATCCTGCGTGACAGTGGCGTTCCCTTCTTCGAGGTTCCGGAGTTGGACCCGCGGAAGCCTCCAACCGCCTTCAAGGCCCGCGGTCGGCCACTCAAGGTTGACCTGCTCGTGCCGGGTTCCGAGGCGTACGAAACGAAGCCCTTGCCTGAGATACGAGCACACGCGACGGGCCTGCCATACTTCGGCTATCTGGTTTCAAACGCGACGCGTGGTTTCGTCCTAGGCAAAGAACATGTGGTCCCGGTGATGATGCCGGACCCCGCAAGGTTTGCCGTTCACAAGCTCATCGTCAGCACGCTTCGCGACCCGTCGCGCGCGCTCAAGGCAGACAAGGACCGCCGACAGGCCATGGTGCTGATTGACGCGTTGATGGAGAAGTTTCCAGACTGGCTCACAACAGCTGTCGGCGACCTGGATAAAAGCGCTCGTCCTCGGGTTGCTTTGGCCGCTACCCAGGCCATGAATCTTGTCTCCAACTCGTCAGAGCGCGCTCGGGATTTTCTGGCTGATTTGGGCTCCCACTCGTAGCTCTAAGCGTGCGCGGTGCCGCCGGCGGCTCCGAATTCGGCGGATTGCGCACGCACCGCCGATGTCCGCTCCTGGCCGAGACGGTGAGTTCGTAGCTGAGCCGGGAAGCTGACTTTCGACGTGAGAGCTGGGCCGACCACGCCCCCACCGCACGGCAGTCGCTCGTCCTTGATTCGTCTGCCGCCTTGCTCCAGTCCAAGCGTTTTGATTCTCTCAGAGGTGCATCTTTGATGGTCCTCAACTTGATAGGAGTCCATCATGGGAACCAATGTCAACGCTGCTTGCCGCGAGCCATGGAACAAGGGCAAGATCGTCGGCCAGAAGGCCCCGTTCAAGGTCAAGGACATCTGGGCACTTCGAGCGCGCCTCCAGATGGAAAACCGGGTGCGCGAGCTTGCTCTCTTCAATCTGGGCATCGACAGCAAGTTGCGTGGCTGTGACCTCGTCAGTCTCAAGGTCCGGGACATCTGCCACGGCGACCAGGTGGCAACGCGCGCCGTGGTGATGCAACACAAGACCCAGCGCCCTGTCCAGTTCGAGATCACGCAAGCGACACGGGAAGCTGTGCAGAAGTGGATCAAGCAAGCAGGGCTGAAATCTGAGGATTTCGTTTTCCCAAGCCGCTTCCACGCCTCACCACATCTGGGGACACGGCAGTTCGCTCGAATCCTCGAGGGCTGGGTCGAGGATCTTGGACTTGATCCCGCAGACTACGGCACGCATTCGATGCGGCGAACCAAGGCGACGTTGACCTACCGGCGCGCTAGAACCTGCGTGCTGTGCAGTTGCTGCTTGGTCATTCCAAGCTCGACTATCTCCCGTGAGGTACCTCGGTATCGAGGTGGACGACGCGTTGGAGATCTCCGAGCAAACTGAGATCTCTGATCGAGGCGTCTATTGGGCATGCCATTCGATTGCCGAACCCAAGGCGAAGCGATCGGCCGGTGTGCCCGTCTTGCCAGCGCGTGACCGTTTGACGCACAAGCCGATGGCAGCTCCCTGGAGCGACTGCGGCATCGCGCTCCCGGCCAAGCAGACCTTCGAGGTCGACCTCGACCACGAGCTTTCCATGAAGAACATTCAAGTCATCGATGGCGCAGCGAACTGCGTGTACGACATCTTCGCCGTCACTGACGAGGAGTTCGCGCGAATGCACGCTGTCGCGCAGCCACTTCGGTAAGGCATTCAAGCAGACCACCGGGCAGACACCGCACGCGTGGCTGGTGCGCCAGCGCGTCGAGGCGGCGCAGCGCCTGCTGCGCAACCCCGGTCTGTCCATCGCGCAGGTGGCCTCGGCCTGCGGCATTGCCGACCAGAGCCACCTGACGCGGGTGTTCTCGGCGCGCACCGGCACATCGCCGGCACACTGGCGCCGCAGCCGAGCCGATCGATCCGCCCGTCGCGCCGCGGCGTCAGGAGATCCAGCCGGATCGCGGAAGCAGCGCGGGCACCAGCGGCCGGTTCAACTGCTTCACCCACCATTGCAGCGCCTGGCCGTTGGCGCCTGTCTTCCAGGCAAGCCAGAATGCCTCGGGCGCGCGGGGCTCTTCGGTGGCGAGTTCCACCAGGGTGCCGCGCGCCAGTTCGCTCTGGATGCAGGCGCGAGGCAGAAAGCCGTGTCCCAGGCCAGCCATCTGGCAGGCGATCTTCGCGGCCATCGACGGGACCGCGATGCGCTGCTGGCCGGAGAGCAGTCCCACCGTGCGGTCGGACAGGGTGCGCGCGCTGTCGCTCACCACAATGGCGTTGTGCTCCAGCAAGTCGCCGCGATGCAGCGGGCGGTCAAGCCGGGTCAGCGGATGCGTCGGTGCGACGCAGAACGCGAACTCGAGGCTGCCCACCATGACGCACTGGTAGCCCCCGCCGGCCGGCCCTTCGCCTGCGGCGATGACCACGTCTGCGCGCTCCTCGCGCAACGCCTCCCAGCTCCCGGTGAGCGCCTCGCAGCCGATGCGCAGCCGCGTACCGCAGCGTAGGTTCTCGAAGGCCCGCACGTCGTCGATGAGCGCCTGCGTCGGGATCAGCGAGTCATGCACCAGCCGCAGCTCCGATTCGAAGCCGGTGGCGATCTGCCGCATGCGAGATTCCAGATCGCTGGCGGCGCCAAGCAGCCAGCGCCCCTCCTTGAGCATTTCCTCGCCAGCCGCGGTGAGGCTCACGCGCGGCCCGTTGCGCTCGAACAGCAGCATGCCCAGCTGCTGTTCGAGCTTGCCCACGGCGTACGAGATCGTGGAGGGCACCTTGTTCAGGCGGGCGGCGGCCGCGGCGAAAGAGCCGTGGCGCGCGATGGCATCGACGACCTCGATGGCTTCCAGGCTGAGTTTGAGCACGCGATACCTTGCAGAATCAATGATCGAAAACTTCGATCATAGACGTCGAAAAGATTCGCCAACTGGTGCCGTGGAAAGAAAGAAGATTTCGACATGGCTCGCAGTTCGCTTCGAGGCCATCGTGAATTCGATCGAATTCACAGAACCAGAAAGGAATGAATCATGTTGGAAGTTCGCAGCGCCAACGACCGCGGAATCGCTGATTTCGGCTGGCTGAAGTCTCGCCACACCTTTTCCTTCGGCCACTACCACGATCCCGCACAACAGGGCTTTTCGGACCTGCTGGTGATCAACGACGACCGCGTGAATCCCGGCGGCGGCTTCGGCACCCATCCGCACCGCGACATGGAAATCTTCTCGTACGTGCTCGATGGCGCGCTCGAGCACAAGGACTCGATGGGCACGGGCTCCGTGATCCGCCCCGGCGACGTGCAGATGATGAGCGCGGGCACTGGCGTGCGGCATAGCGAGTTCAATTCGTCGGCCACCGACCCGCTGCACTTCCTGCAGATCTGGATCGTGCCGAACGCCAAGGGCGTGGCGCCCCGCTACCAGCAGGTGCACTTCGCCCCCGAAGAAAAGCGTGGTCGCCTGCGGCTGATCGTCTCGCCCGAAGGCGCCGACGGCTCGCTCGCGGTGCACCAGGACGCCCGCGTCTATGCCGGCCTGTTCGACGGCGAAGAATCCGCGTCGCTCACGCTCGGCCCCGACCGCCATGCCTATGTGCATGTGGCGCGCGGCAGCGTCGAAGCCAACGGACAGCAGCTGGCCGAGGGCGACGGTGCGCGTGTGCGCCACGAAGACCGGCTCGACTTGGCGCGCGGCGAGGGCGCCGAGGTGCTGGTGTTCCACCTGCGCCCGAACGAGCTGCCTTCCTTCTGACAACGCATGCACCTTCGGCCGTCGCGGACGGCAAATGTCCAAACGGTCTCACTAATTGACAAGACACGCAGGCTTGCCGAAACGAGGATGCATGTCACCACCGATCCCCTGTTCTTTTTTTCATTTTTATCCAATCGTTGAAACGGAGTACCTCATGTCCCTCAAAGCCACCCCCACCGCCGGCGCCAAGCTGCTCACCCCCACCGACCACACGCTGGTGATGATCGACTTCCAGTCGCAGATGGCCTTTGCCACGCACTCGATCGACGCGGTGAACCTGCGCAACAACGCTGCGCTGGTGGCGCAGGCCGCGGCCGGCTTCAAGGTCTCGACCATCCTGACGACGGTGGCCGAGAAGAGCTTCTCGGGCCCGATGTTCAGCGAGATCGCCGACGCCTTCCCGGGCCAGAAGATGCTCGACCGCACCTCGATGAACACCTGGGAAGACGCCGCCGTGATCGACCGCGTGAATCAGATCGGCAAGCCGCGCATCGTGCTGGCGGGCCTGTGGACTAGCGTGTGCATCGTCGGGCCGGCGCTGTCGGCGCTCGACCAGGGCTTCGAGGTGTACGTGATCGCCGACGCCTGCGGCGACGTGTCGGCCGAGGCGCACAACCGCGCGATGGAACGCATGGTGCAGGCCGGCGCGCAGCCGATGACCTCGCTGCAGTACCTGCTCGAGTTGCAGCGCGACTGGGCCCGTGGCGACACCTACGAGCTGACCACCGGCATCGCGAAGAAGGTCGGCGGCGCCTACGGCCTGGGCGTGACCTACGCCAAGACGATGTTCGGCGCGCACGAAGGCTGAACGCCGCGGTGAACAAGATGAAGCCCTACGTCCTGTCGCTCGCGCTCGGCCTGCTGGTCGGTGTGATCTACGCACTGTTCCAGGTGCGCTCGCCGGCCCCGCCGGTCATCGCCCTCGTGGGGCTTCTCGGGATCCTGCTCGGCGAGCAGATCCCGCCGCTCATCAAGAGCGTGATCAAGCCCGATGCTGTGGCCACCTCCTGGCTGCAGCACCAGGTCAAGCCGCATGTGTTCGGCGAGTTGCCACAATGCGCCAATGTGGGCCCGGCCGCCACACCCCGCAAAGACACATGAGCGATTCATTCGACGAACAGCGCCGCCGGCTGTGCCTCGGCACGCTTGGCGCCGCGCTAGCTGGTACGGCAATGGCCCAACCCAACCCTCCAAGGACACCCGACATGGCAGGCACCACCGCCCCCGACCTGATCCTGCACAACGGCCGCTTCACTACGCTAGCCCGCGCCAACCCCACGGCCGATGCGGTAGCCATCAAGGACGGCCGCTTCACCCGTGTCGGCCGCGCGCACGACATCCTGCCGCTGGCGGGCAGCAATTCCCGCGTGATCGACCTGCAGGGCAGGCGCGTGCTGCCGGGCCTGATCGATAACCACCTGCACATCATTCGCGGCGGCCTCAACTTCAACCTCGAGCTGCGCTGGGACGGCGTGCGCAGCCTGGCCGATGCCATGGCGATGCTCAAGCGCCAAGTCGCCATCACGCCCGCGCCGCAATGGGTGCGCGTGGTGGGCGGCTTCACCGAGCACCAGTTCGTGGAGAAGCGCCTGCCGACCATCGAAGAGCTCAACGCGGTGGCGCCCGACACGCCGGTGTTCCTGCTGCACCTGTACGACCGTGCGCTGCTCAACGGCGCTGCGCTGCGGGCCGTTGGCTACACGAAGGACACGCCGGCACCACCCGGCGGCGAGATCGTGCGCGACAGCGCCGGCAATCCCACCGGCCTGCTGCTGGCGAAGCCCAACGCGTCGATTCTCTATGCCACGTTGGCCAAGGGACCGAAGCTGCCTTTCGAATACCAACTTAACTCGACGCGCCACTTCATGCGCGAGCTCAACCGCCTTGGCGTGACCGGTGCGATCGACGCGGGCGGCGGTTTCCAGAATTTTCCCGAGGACTACCAAGTGATCCAGCAGCTGGCCGACGCCGGCCAGCTCACCATCCGCCTCGCCTACAACCTCTTCACCCAGAAGCCGAAGCAGGAGAAGCAGGATTTCCTCAACTGGACCGCCACGTCGAAGTACAAGCAGGGCGACGACTACTTCCGCCACAACGGCGCCGGCGAGATGCTGGCGTTCTCGGCCGCCGACTTCGAGGACTTCCGCCAGCCGCGGCCTGACATGGCGCCCGAGATGGAAGGCGAGCTTGAGGAGGTGGTGCGCGTGCTGGTACAGAACAAATGGCCGTGGCGCTTGCATGCGACCTACGACGAGACCATTGACCGCGCACTCGACGTCTTCGAGAAGGTCAACCGCGACACGCCGCTCGCCGGCCTGAACTGGTTCTTCGACCATTGCGAAACGATCTCCGAGAAGTCGATCGATCGAATCGCCGCGCTGGGTGGCGGCATCGCGGTGCAGCATCGCATGGCCTACCAGGGCGAGTACTTCGTCGAGCGCTACGGCCCCGGCGCGGCCGAGGCCACACCGCCGGTCAAGCGCATGCTCGAGAAGGGCGTGAAGGTGTCGGCCGGCACCGACGCCACGCGCGTCGCCTCGTACAACCCGTGGGTGTCGCTGTCGTGGCTGGTCACGGGCAAGACCGTCGGCGGCATGCAGCTCTATCCGCAGCGCAACTGCCTCGACCGCGAGGCCGCGCTGCGCATGTGGACGGAGAACGTGACCTGGTTTTCCAACGAGGTCGGCAAGAAGGGCCGCATCGAGCCCGGCATGCTGGCCGACCTGGTGGTGCCCGACCGCGACTTCTTCGCCTGCCCGGAATCGGAGATCGCCGACACCACGGCGCTGCTGACCATGGTCGGCGGCAAGGTGGTGTACGCTGCGGGGCCGCTCCAGGCGCACGACGAGGGCACTCCATCGCCCGCGATGCCCGACTGGTCGCCGGTGCGCAGCTTCGGCGGCTATGGCGGCTGGGGCGACGCCGAGGGCGCACCGCTGCAAAAGGCGATGCGCCACGCGGCCATGTCCTGTGCCTGCGCCAACAACTGCAACGTGCACGGCCACCAGCATGCGACGGCGTGGAGCAGCAAGCTGCCGATTGCCGATCTCAAGAGCTTCTGGGGCGCGCTCGGCTGCGCCTGCTGGGCGGTCTGATGACGATGCGCTGGACAACCGGCCCCGTGCTGCGCTGGATTGCATTGCTGCTGTTATGCGCCGCCTACCTGCAGGGCGGCTTCAACAAGGCCGTGGATTTCGACGCCGCCATCGCGGAGATGAACCACTTCGGCCTGGCGCCCGCGGCACCGCTGGCCGTGGCGGTCATCGTGCTGGAACTGGGCGCCTCGGCGCTCATCCTCACTGGCTTCTTCCGCTGGCTCGGTGCGCTGGCGCTGGGCGGCTTCACGCTGTTCGCGACCTTCGTCGCGTTGCGGTTCTGGGAGATGCCGCAGCCGGAGCGCTTCATGGCCGCCAATTCCTTCTTCGAGCACCTGGGCCTGGTCGGGGGCTTCCTGCTGGTGGCCTGGCACGACCTGCGGGAGCGTGCCCATGTCTGAACCTCAGCCCAGCGCGGTTGCGTCGCCAACCCAGCCCGGGGCCTTCGCGCCGCTGCGCCAGCCGGTGTTCGCGGTGTTGTGGGCCGCCACCGTGCTCGGCAACATCGGCAGCTTCATGCGCGACGTGGCGAGCTCGTGGCTGGTGACCGACCTCTCGGCGAACCCGACCGCGGTGGCGCTGGTCCAGACCGCGGCCACGCTGCCGATCTTCCTGTTGGCGATACCGGCCGGCGTGCTCTCCGACATTCTCGATCGGCGCCGTTTCCTGATCTTCGTGCAGCTGGTGCTCGCGGCCGTGAGCGGCACGTTGCTGGTGCTCTCGCACACCGGCGCGCTCACGGTCGAGTACCTCATCGCGCTGACCTTCGTGGGCGGCATCGGCGCCGCGCTGATGGGGCCGACCTGGCAGTCGATCGTGCCCGAGCTCGTGCCGCGCGCCGAGCTGAAGAGTGCGGTGGCGCTGAACTCGCTCGGCATCAACATCGCCCGCTCCATCGGCCCGGCCGCGGGCGGCCTGATCCTCGCGAGCTTCGGTGCGGCGGTCACCTACGGGGTCGATGTGCTGAGCTATGCGTTCGTGATCGCGGCGCTGCTGTGGTGGAAGCGCCCGGCGGTGATCGACAGCGGCCTGTCCGAGAATTTTCTCGGCGCCTTCCGCGCCGGCCTGCGCTACACGCGCGCCAGCAAGGAGCTACACGTGGTGCTGCTGCGCGCCGCCGTGTTCTTCCTGTTCGCCAGCTCGGTCTGGGCCCTGCTGCCGCTGGTGGCGCGCCAGATGCTCGGCGGCACGGCCGGCTTCTACGGCATCCTGCTGGGCGCGGTAGGAGCCGGCGCGATCGCCGGTGCGCTGGTCATGCCGCGGCTGCGCGCGCGGCTCGATGCGGACGGGCTCATCCTGCTGGCGTCCGTGCTCACCGCGGCCGTCATGGGCAGCCTCGCGTTCGCGCCGCCGCAATGGCTCGCTGTGCTGCTACTGTTGGTGCTGGGGCTGGGCTGGATCATCGCGCTGACCACGCTCAACGGCGTGGCGCAGTCCATCCTGCCGAACTGGGTGCGCGGGCGCGGGTTGGCGGTGTACCTGACCGTGTTCAACGGCGCCATGGCCGCAGGCAGCCTGGGCTGGGGCCTGGTCGCGCAGCAGGTCGGCGTGCCGGCCACGCTGCTGGTGGGCGCGGTGGGGCTTCTGGTGGCGGCGGTGCTGTTCCATCGCGTGCGGCTGCCGGCAGGCGAGGCCGATCTGCAGCCCTCCAACCACTGGCCCGAACCGCTTGTTGCCGAGCCTGTTGCGCACGACCGCGGGCCCGTGATGATTCAGGTCGAATACCGCATCCGCAAGGACGACCGCCCGGCGTTCCTGGCCGTGATGAAGCGGCTCTCGCTTGAGCGCCGCCGCGACGGCGCCTACGCCTGGGGCATCACCGAGCACACGGGCGATGCCAAGCGCATCGTGGAGTGGTTCCTCGTCGAGTCGTGGGCCGAGCACCTGCGCCAGCACCACCGCGTGTCGCATGCCGACGCCGACCTGCAAGGCGAGGCTATACGTTTCCACATCGGCCCGGGCAAGCCCGAGGTGCATCACTTTCTTTCTCTCTGACAACCAAGGACCTTCCCTTTCACTCCCCAGGAAAACCATGACCACACTCACATTGCGCGACGGCACCGAGCTCTACTACAAGGACTGGGGCTCGGGCCAGCCCATTCTCTTCAGCCACGGCTGGCCGCTCAGCGCGGACATGTGGGACGCCCAGATGCTGTTCTTCGCAGAGCGCGGCTACCGCGTGATCGCATTCGACCGCCGCGGTTTCGGCCGGTCGAGCCAGCCGTGGACAGGCTATGACTACGACACTTTCGCCGACGACATCGCCGAGCTGATCGAGAAGCTCGACCTGAAGGACGTGATCCTCGTGGGCTTCTCGATGGGCGGCGGCGACGTGACGCGCTACATCGCGCGCAAGGGCAGCGCCCGAGTGGCCAAGCTCGCACTCATCAGTGCCGTGACGCCGCTGTTCATGAAGACGGCCGACCACCCCGTGGGCCCCGACGCGTCGGTGTTCGCAGGCATCCGCGCCGGGCTGGCTGCCGATCGTCCGCAGTTCCTCGACGACTTCAGTACGCTCTTCTACGGCACCAACCGCGCCGGCGCCAAGGTGTCGCAGGGCATCTTCAAGCAGACGCTGCAGATCGCGCTGCAGGCCTCGATCAAGGCCACCCTCGACTGCGTGACCGCGTTCTCGGAAACCGACTTCCGCCCCGACATGGCCAGGATCGACGTGCCCACGCTCGTGATCCACGGCGACGACGACCAGGTCGTGCCTATCGAGGCCACCGCCCGGCTTGCGGCCGAAATGATCAAGGGCAGCCAGCTCAAGGTCTACGCAGGCGCGCCGCACGCCACCTGCACCACCCACAAGGACCAGGTGAACGCTGACCTGCTCGCGTTCATTCAAGCCTGATCGTTCGCTGGACGCGGGCATGCAAGGCGCTTACGGCGACCTCCTGGGACGGTACTTCGAGTTGCCTTCCGTGCCCGCTCTCGTCATGCTGCCGGCACTGAAGGCGCCGTTCGTTGCTACGCGCATCACCTGCCATGACCGATGCGGCGGGCCTGGCGCGTGTGATCGGCATTGCCTGCCCCCGGGGTTGGTCGATCCGGTCATGGGAAGCCTGGGCGCGGCGGTGCTGGCCCTGCTCGATGGGCCGCAGCGTGCAGGCTCGGCGGTGAGCGAGCATCTGGCGATCGCGATCTGTGCCCACCTGGTCCATCGCTTCGGGAACCATGCCAAGGCCGGTGCCACTACGTCCCAGACTGCGCGGCGTCCGCGGCGCATGCACTGACGCCTCCTCTCCCCACTCGGGACCATCTTCATGACCACGCCTCCTTCTCCTTCCGTTCAAGACAACCCGTCGAAGCACCGTTTCGAGTTCGCATCGCAAGGCGAACGCGCGGTCGCGATCTACGCCCTGGCGGGCGACGTCATCACTTTCGTCCACACCCTGGTTCCCGAGGCACTCCAAGGCCAGGGCCTCGCCAGGCAACTGGTGCTCGCGGGCTTGACCTCCGCGCGCGAGCGTGGCCTGCGCGTCATTCCGCAGTGCCCTGTGTTCGCGGCCTACATGCGCGCGCACCCGGAGACGCACGACCTGCTGGCCGACGAAGGCCGCACCCTGCTCGGTCTCTGAGGCAGTCAGCGCATGGCCACCGACGACCGGCGCCCGGAGCTGCGCAGCGCGTCGGAACTTTGGGCTTGCGCAAGCGTTGCAGTCGATGCCTCAGCCGACCGCCGGCGTGTTCGTGGGTAGGCCGCCCTCCGACATGGCCTCAAGTTCGCACGCGGTCGGGCCGGCCGGGCTCTTGTGGGCTTGGATCGGGCGCGCATGGCTGCATCATCCCGCGATCGCCACGCCAGCCGGCAGTTGGATTGGAAAGCGCAGCGCGACCGTGGTGCCATCGGGTGTCGAGCGGATGTCCAGCGTGCCGTTCAGCCGGCGCGCGCGCGCCTCCATGTTGCGAAGGCCCATGCCGCCGTGCGCGTCCCCGCCGCCGGCGAAGCCACTGCCGTCGTCCGCCACCGAGAGCGAGAGCTGCCCGTCGGCCGCGTCGATGCCGACGCGCACCTTCGAGGCGCGGCTGTGCTTGAGCACGTTGGCCAGCGCCTCCTGCAGCAGGCGCAGGAAGTCGAGCCCGCGGCGGTCGTCAAGGCGGCACTGGTCCAGCCCGCGCAGCGCCCAGGTGCATTCGATGCCTGCGGCCTCCAGCACGCGCGTGCTGCGGTGGCGCAGCGGCGCCAGGCGTTCCGACAAGCGGTCCGCATCGCCCAGCGACGAGCTTTCGATGATCAGGCGCAGGTCGTCGCGCACTTCCTTGAGCGCCCACAGCGCGGTGTCATGCCCGGCCGCGCTGCGGTTCTCGAGCGAGGCGATGTGGCCGCTGAGCGTCATGCCCAGGCCGTCGTGCAGGTCGCGCACCAGGTTCATGCGCTCGGCCAGGCGCGTGTTCTCCAGTTCCGTCGCGTGCTCGCGGTGCAGCACCGAGGACAGGCGCCGGGTGGCGTCCTCCACGTGGTGCCGCAGCTCGGCGTTGAAATGCTCGACCAGGCGCATGCCGACCACGAAGCGCCAGGTCAGCACGAAGGAGATGCCCACCAGCATCGCGCTGGAGGACCAGGGCGTGTAGTAGAGATTGGTGGCCAGCACGTTGTGGAACACGAGCACGTCGTGCGTGCCGGCGGCCAGCGGCAGCAGGGTGCACAGCGCCAACGCCTGCACCTCGCGCTTGCCCGAGGCCAGCGCGTGCCGGCAGATGATCCAGACACTCAGCGCGTAGGTCGCCAGCGCCATCACGACCGCGGCGTCGCGAACCGGCGACAGCAGCGCGTGCGGCGCAAGCCACAGGGCGGTCGTGGTCAGGCCGATGGCGCCCCCGATGAGCCGCACGGCGCGGCGCCGTTGCAGATCGCAGAAGCGCAGGGCGAACATGAGGAAGGCAGCGATGCTCAGCACCAGGGCGGACATGTTGACGGCCTGGTAGGCGTGGGTGCTGCCGAAGGGCCAGGTGTCGCGCGCGACGTAGTTGTAGCCCACCGGCACCCACAGCAGCGAGAACAGGCTGAACCAGCCGTAGAAGGTCTCGTTGCGCCGCAGCAGCCAGAACAGGCCGTAGAGCACGCCCATCGCGAGCGTGATGCCCAAGCTCAGCATGTGCAGCGACTGCCGGATCAGCTGCTCGTGCCGGTAGTGCGCCTCGGCCGCGGCCGGCTGGTCCACCGTCACCTGGCCGAGGCCGGGGGCATAGGCCGCGAGGCCCGAGACGCGCACCAGCAGCTCGTTGGGCCCGGAGCGCAGCAGGGGCGCGCTCAGCAGCCAGTGGCGCGGATAGTTCCAGCTGCGTGACAGCGGCTCCTCGAGCTGCGTGTCCTGCGCCAGCAGGGTGCCGTTGACGTAGATCGCGCCGGCCATCGAGAGATAGTCCATCGCGAGGCCCCGGGGTGAAGGCTCGCCGGCTGCGGCGGGCTCGTTCCACCGCAGGCGATACCACACCATGCCATCGTGCGCCGGCCAGCGCTCGGCCCAGGCGTCGGGCAGCGTCACCGTGGCCCAGCCCTCGGCGGGCGGCGTGTCGGGAGCCGTCGGGTCCGCGCGTACGGCCTCGATGCGCTCGAAGCCGGGCAGCCCGCCGGCCGCGGCTGGCGGCAGGCCGGCGAACAGGAAGAAAAGCAGCAGGCCCAGCAGCAGCTGCTGCATGCGGCCGAGCAGGATCAGGGCAGCAGGCCGCGCCCGCGGGCGCTGTGGACGGCCGCAGCACGCGAGCGCACGACGAGCTTGCGATAGATGTTCTTGGCGTGGCATTCGACGGTGTTGACCGAGATGTGCAGGCTTTGCGCGATCTCGCGGTTGCTTTGTCCCTGGGCCACCAGTTCGAGCACCTCGATCTCGCGTTCGCTGAGCAGGCCTGTGTCCGCTGGCGGGGCGGCCGCAATCCTAACCACCTGCGCGGCCGGCGGTGCGGCCACCAGGTGCAGGATGCGACGCGCGATCACCGGGTCGATCGGCGCGCCGCCGCGCTGCATGCTGCGCAGCGAGAGCTCCAGCTCCACGTCCTCGCCGTTCTTCAGCAGGTAGCCGGTCGCGCCGCCGCGAATGGCGCGCAGCACCGTCGCGTCGTCGCCGAGGCTGGAGACGATCACCGTCTCGGTCTTCGGCGCATGCGTCTGCATCCACTCCACGAACTCGATGCCGCTGCCGTCGGGCAGGCCGACGTCGACCAGCGCGAGATCGAAGCGCTGCAGCGCCGACTGCGCCCGCGCCTGCGCCAGCGAGTCGGCCTGCGTGCACAGCGCCTGCGCGTGCACTTGCGAGACGATGCGCTGCAGGCGCCAGCGCACGGGTTCGTCGTCATCGACGATCAGGACGTTCAACAAGCGTTTTTCCCTCATCGGGCCGTGCCGGCGGCAGGGCGGGTATCGATTCTCTCAACAATAGCCATGTCACTGGCCGGAGAAGCGCATCGGCACCGTCTTGGTCGTGCCGTCGGCCTGCGGCACGCTGACATTGACCTTGAGCTCGCCCTTGAAATCGGCCGGCGGCTTGCCCTGGAAGGCGCCGGTCTTCGGGTCGAACTTCAGCCAGCTCGGCAGCGGCTTGCCGTCGCTGGTCAGGGCCTGGGCCGTCTTGCCCGGCGGCATCGCAGCGGGCAGCGGCACGCTGGCGCTGATCTTCTGCGCGCTGGGTGTGGACTTGCCCTGGTTGATCACGATGCCGCCCGCGCCGCCGCTGATCGTGGTGTTCTGCACGGTGGTGTTCTTCTGCTTGTCCACGTAGACGTTCGCCATGCCGCCGCCCTTCTGCTGCTCGTAGGGGGAGGCAGGAGGCTTCGCGGCGGGCGCGGCCGGTGTGCTTCCTGCCGCCGTGGGCGTCGGCGGCGGTGGCACGGCCGGCGGCTTGCCGCTGCTGCCGGGCGTGGGAGGAGGGGGAACCGCCGGCGGCTTGCTGGTACCGGGCGTCGCGGGAGGTGGCGTCGCCGGTGGCTTGCTGGTACCGGGCAGGGTTGTCGTTGCCGGGGCCGGGGCCGGGGCCGGGGCCGGCGCGGGCGTCCCGGCCGGAGGATTCGTCTTGGCGCCCGTCTTGTTGGAGGGCGTCATGCTCGATCCGGAGGCCGAGGCCGAGAAGCCCACCACCTGCGAGCTGCTGGTGCTGACGGCCGCCTTGGTCTCGAAGCTGCCGCCGGTGTCGACCGCCACGCCGTTGGCCGCCGCGACCTGGGTGCCTTCGAGCGAGGTGTTGCCGCCCGAGGACAGGCTGATCTTCCCGCCGCTCGCGATGCTGCCGGCCGTGGCGATGTTGCTGGCGGACTTGGACGAGCCGACGCCGAGCGACGCCTGTCCGCTGCGGTGATTGACGGCGGTGCCCTTGCCGGACGCCGTGCTTCCGATGAAGGTGCCATTGCCCGTGACCTTCTCCTTGTTGCCGCCGCCACCCGCCGCCGAGACGTCGACGCTGAGCGATTCGCTGGTCGCGATGGTGCGCGCCGCGTTCATGGCCAGGTTGCCGCCGGCGGCAACCGACACGTCGCCGGCCGTGCTGGCGATGGCCGTCCCGGTGAAGCTCGCGTCGCCGCCGCTGCGCAGCGTCAGCGGCCCGCTGCCACTCGAGATGCTGCCGGCCACATCCTGGTCGAGACTGCTGCTCGACTTGCCGACGCTCAGGTCCACGTTGGCGCTGCCGCCCTTCTTGGTCGCGCTGACGCCCGCCGCCACACCTACCTCCTGGCTGCTGGAGGAGGCGGTGTTCTTCGCGGCTGCGAAGTCGAGCTTGCCGCCCGCATCCACGGTGGCTGCGCCCCCGGCGGCGAGGTTGGTGCCTTCCAGGCGCGTGTCGCCCTGCGTCTTGATCGTGAGGTTGCCGCCGCTCGCGATGCCGCCGGTCACCGCCGTGCTGGCGCTCTCCTTGCTCTTCTCGCCCTGGTAGTTGACTTCGGCGCTGCCGCCCTTGTTCGCGATGTCCGCCTTCACCGAGCCGCCGGCGCTCGTCTTGCTGGAACTGCTGCTGCTCGTGTTCTGCGCCGCCTTGTAGTCGAGCGAGGCGGCCTCCAACGTGACGTCCTTCTTCGCGTCGATCTGCGTGCCTTCCAGCGTGGTCTTGCCGCTGGAGCTGCTGTTCACGCTGCCACCCATCCGGATCGTGGAGACCACTGCCGTGCTGCTGGCGGATTGCGAGGCCTCGTTCCCATACTCGTAGCTCGCCTTCACGCCGCCGCCGACGCCGACGTTCATCGACTGCTTGCTGGCGCCCGGCCCGACCTGGCCCTCCGCCGAGACGCTGGCCGAGGCCTCGCCGTAGGCGCCCACCTTGGCAGTGTGGCTCGTGCTTTCCGAGGAGGCGTAGGTGGTGTCGGCGGCCGCCAGGCTGGTGATGGTCTTCGCCGTCTGGACGAGGTTGCCGCCGCCTTCGATGCGCGTGCCCACGTCGGTGATGCTGTTGGTCGCCTTGCGCGTGATGTTGTTGCCCGCCGAAAGCCCCGAGGTCACGGCGGTGGTCGACCCTTCGACGGAGCTCGCGCTCGTGTTCGATCCGTACAGGCCCACTTCGCCCGAGGCCGAGGCATTGGCCTGGGCGCCGGCCTTGGCACCGAGGCCCACGCCGGCATCGGCGCTCGCGCCGGCCTGCGCCTTGCCCGATGCGTAGAAGCCCGCGGTGGTGCTGCTGCTGGTGGTCGACACCTGGTGCACGTCGTTCACCGCCTTGAAGCTCATGTCCGTCGCCGCGAGGCTCATGTCCTTGCCCGTGCTCATGGTCGAACCCTCGAGCGTCAGGTTGTCGCGCGCGGTGACGTCCAGGTTGCCCTTGGCGTTGATGGCCGAGCCCTGGTGCGTGGTGTCGAGCGTGCGCGTGGTGCTCTTCGTCTGCTGGAAGACATCGACGTGGTTCTCGCTCGTGGCCGAGGCGCCGGCGTTGGCGTCGGCACCCGCGTTCGGGTTGCCCTTGCCGCCGGCGGCCGAGGCGCTGACGCCCGCGCCCGATTGGGCCTTGTTGTCGGTGCTGGCCATCAGCCCGACCTTGGTGGTGGTCGTGCTGGTGCTGGAGGTCTTCTTGTCCTCCGCGGCGAGCAGGTTCACGTTCTGCGCGTTCACCGTCGCGTTGCCGCCGGCGTTGACGGTCGAGCCCTGCAGCGTGAGGTCCTTCGACGCGTCCACCGCGAGGTTGCCGCCGAAGTTCAGGTTCGAGCCGACATGGCGCAGGTCGGTGGTGTCGGTGGTCGTGGTGGTGGTCGAACTGAAGGCCAGGCCGGCGGCTCCCTTGCCGCCCGCGCCGGCCGACGCCTCGGCCGAGGCATTGGCGAGTCCGCGCCCCGAGCCGGCCTTCGACGCCGAATTGGCGCTGGCCGAGCCCTTGCCGGAGGCGCCGACCTGCATCGCGCCCGTGTTCTTGGTCGTGGTGTGGGTCTCGTCGTAGTTGCGGCCCGCGAGCACGTTGACGTTGGTCGCGCTGATCTTGCCGTCGCCCTTGACGTCGACGTTCGAGCCCTGGATCGTGATGTCGTTCTTCGCTGCGAGGCTGGCGTTCCCGCCGACGTCGAAGCTGCTGCCCACGTTGCGCACCGACAGCGAATCGCTGGTCGTCTTCGTGGTGCCGTACAGCGAGTTGTTCATGCCGAAGCCGCTCGCCTTGCTCTCGGTGTGCGTCGTCGTCGTGTTCTCGCGCGCGATGATGTTCAGGTTGTTGCCGGCCTGGAGCTCGGCGTTGCCGCCGACCTTGGCGTCGGTGCCGGCCAGCGTGATGTCGTTGCCGGCCTGCACCGCCAGGTTGCCGCCGACGGTGAGGCCGGACTTCACCTGGGTGACGCTCGTCGTGGTGGTGTCTTTGGTGCCGCTGCCGTGCTTGACCTGGATGTTCGAGAAGGTGCTGCTCGTGTCCGTCTTCTCGATGGTGTCGAAAGTCACGTTGCCGCCGGCCTTGAGGCTGGCGTCGGTGCCGGCATTCAGGGTGGCGCCGAGATTGGTGATGTCCTTCTTTGCGTCCAGCGACAGGGTGCCGGTGGACTCGATGCCCGACGTCTTGCCGAGCACGGTGCTGTAGAAGTGTTCGCCGCCACCGCCTTCGCTGGCCGTCTTGTTGACGATGCTGCCCTGCGTGGAGCTGAGGCTGACGTTGCCGCCCTTGATCAGGCCCGACAGGTTGGTGATGTCGCCCGCCGACGCGATCACGAGCGAGCGGCCGCCCACGATGGTGCCGCCGGTGTTGGTCAGCGAAGTGAGGCTGAGATCGGCGTCCTGCGCCGAGATCACGGCGCCGCTGGCGATCTTGTTCTTCGTGCTCTGCGCGAGGTAGACCACCGGCGCGAGCACGGCCTTGCCGTCGATCTCGGTCTGCACCATCCACACGATGTCCTGCTTGAGCGCGGCCTGCTGCGCGGGCGTGAGCGCCTTGCCGTAGACCAGGCCCAGCGACTGGCTCTGGCTGGCGGCGCTCTCCATCAGCCCCTTCATCTGCGCGTCCGCGCCCTGGTAGCTTGCGAGCACCGCGCTGCCCGTCTGCTGGATGAGCTGCTGCTTGACCAGCCAGGCTTCGTAGCTGGCGTCGCCCAGGCGCATCGACAGCTTGTCCGCGTCGTAGCCCAGCAGCCGGGTCAGGTAGTCCGACCCGACGGCGGCGGTGCCCGTCAGGTAGAGCGGATTGGTCTCCACGAGGTACCTGGCGCCCGGCGACTGCACGGTCACGAAGTAGCCGTTCGGATTGGTCGGCAGCGCGATGTTGATGCCGCCGAAGGAGGTCCCCTTCACGCCGTTGGCGGCGTTGGCGTCCAGGAAGGACATGGCCGGCAGCGGGCGCGCGCTCGTGCTGCCGCCGAAGCCCGTGGCGCCGATTCCGGCGACGGCGAGGCTCGGCCCCTGGCTGACGGCACTGTCTGGCAGCCCGCCTCGCGCGGCCGTGCGCGACGCCCCCGTCGAGGCGGGTGCCGCGGCTTCGCGCACGCCGTTGAGGTCCTGGTCGCTGCCCACGTCCTGCGCCGTGGAACCGTTGTTGATGAGGCTGAAGCCCGAGCCGCGCAGGCTTGCGGTGTAGAGGCCCGCCTTGAGCACGTTGTTGGCGGTCGGCGTCTGCGGGCTGTCTTCGTAGCCGCTGGTGTAGCAGACCGCGTCCCACGTGCCGTTGCGGTCGCACAGGCGATTTTCGTACTCGGTATCGGGGCCGAGCAGAACGTACTTCGTCGTGAGCGAATAGCGAACGATGTGCGGGGTCGTCGTGAGCGCCAGGTTGTCGTTGGTGAAAGTCGCGCCGGTGAGCTGGAAGCCGTGGCCCGCGTCGTCCGCGATGCCGAGGCCGGCATGCAGGGCGCCGTCCGTCTGCGCAGGGTCGTGGGAGAAGCCCTGCAGGTTCATGCTCGCACCGGCATAGATGGTGCCGCCGATGTTGCTGCCTTCGTGAAAGGCCAGCCGCATGTTGCGTCCGGCCGTGATCTGCGGGACGACCTCCGGCAGATCCTGCGAATAGGACTGCGTGGTGGTGTAGCTGTACTGGTACAGCGTGGCCACGTCCTTGTTGCCACCATCCGCGGCCCCGTCGTGGTAGTCGTCGCGCGAAGCGATTTCGGTGTGCGCGCTGTCAGGCCCCCGCGTGGTGATGCGCTGAAGTCCCGGGATCTCGTTCTTCAGGGTGGCCGCCACGATCGTGATGTCGTTGGTGGCGTTGATGATGCGGCCGTTGAGCAGTGTGTTCGCGCGCAGCGAGAGGCTGTCGTCGCTGTTGATGTCGCCCGTGTTGGTGAGCGTGCCGTTGGCCTGGGCGGTGAGCATGTGGCCCGCGTACAGCAGGCCCGCGTTGTTCAGGTTGCCTGCCTGTGCATCGGGTGTGGCGGCCGTGAGGTCGAGCGCGCCGCCGTTGGCATGCACCTTCAGGTCCTTCAGCGCCGAGATCGCGCCGGTCGCGCCGACCGCGATCGAAGGCGCCTGCACGTCGAGGTCGTGGGCCGAGAACAGCAGGCCGTCGTTGGCGAAGGCATTCGAGACCCGGATCGTGCCCTTGCCTTGGCGGCTCGCGTCCAGCGCGCTGAGGATGCGGCCGGTCTTGGCGCTCGCGCCTGTTCCCTGAACCGCCAGGGAAAGCGTCGAGGCATCGAGGTCGAGCGTGTACTGCGACACCATCGCGGCCTGCGCACCGATGCTCACCTTGCCGATGTTCACGGCGATCGAATCGCCGAGCGCGTTGCCGTTGAGCGCCAGCGTGGAATTCAAGTCGCCGTTCACGCTCAGCAGGCCGCCGCTTTGCAGCGTGCCGTAGACGGTGGCCGTGAAGCTGTTGGCGCCGAGGGCCTGCAGCGTCAGCGCGCCGTTGGCCACGATGTCGCCGTGGCCTGCCGTGCCGTCCACCTGGGTCGTGAGCCCGCCGCTGCCGATGCGGAGCGTGAGCGCGCCCAGCGACTGCAGCATGCCTGCATTGACGATGCTCTGGCCGGACAGCGTGCCGCCGCCGGTGTTCGTGGTGGCGAGGGTGATCGTGGTGGCGAGGGTGATCGTCGCGCCGGCCTGGTTGTTCACGCTGCCCGTGGCCGCGACGCTGGAGTCCGCACTGCTGCCGCCCTGGATCGTGCCGGTGTTCGTGATCTCGCCGACCGAAATCGCCAGCTTGTCGCCCAGCATGAGGCCTGCATTGGCGAGCTTGCTGCCGGTGCCCGCGATGCCGAGGGTGCTGCCGGCCTGCATCGTGCCGGCGTTGCTCAGACCATCGGCCGCGCTGATGTCGGCCTGCAAGCGGCCGCCGGTGCGCAGCAGCGCCGTCGCCTGGTTGTCGAGGCGGTTCGCGCTGAAGGTGGCATCCTCCTGCGCCTGCAGCGTGCCGCGGTTGGTCAGCAGGCCCGCCACGTTCACTTGGCTCGGTGCCGCGCCGCTTTGCGTGGACAGCAGCCAGACGCCCGCATTGTCGAGCGACCCTGCATCGACCCGGCTGCCACCAGCAGCCTGGATCCACCCGTTGGATTGGTTCTTCGTCGTGCCGGCCGCGAGGGTGAGGGTGCCGTCCGAGAGCAGATTCCCGCTGTTGTCGAGCGTCTCGGTTGCGCCGCCGTTGCTGTCGGCGATGTCCAGCGAGGTCCCGGCGTGGATCGTTCCGCTGTTGGCGATGGTGCCGTCCGCGCGCACGACGGCGCTGCCGTTGGTGGCATCCACGACGCCGGCATTGTCCAGGCCTTGCGCCGAGCTCAACGCGACGTTGGCGCCGCTGAGCGTGCCGCCGGCGGCGTTGCCGAGGGCGCCGCCGCTCGTGAGCGAGAGCGTCTTGCCTGCCTGCAGCACGGCGCCGTTGGCGTTCTGAATGGCACCTGAGGTGGTGGCGCCGAGGTCCCCGGCGGCTGCGATGGCATGGCGGTTGTCGAGTACGCCGGCCGAGATCGTGACATCGCCGGCGGACTGCACGACGCCGCTGTTGAGCAGGGTGCCGCCGATCTCAATGCGATCCGTCGCGCCGGCCTGTTGCGACAGCAGCCAGGTTCCCGTGTTGTCGAGCGAGCCGGCGCGGATGACGGAGCCGGTGGCCGCCTGGATCCAGCCGCCCGCCTGGTTGTCGAGCGCGACAGCGTTCACGTCCATGGCGTGGCCGGCGAGCAGGTCGCCGCTGTTGGCCAGCCCTTGCACGGCCGCGCCGTCGCGGCCGGCGACGACGATGTCCTGGGCGGCGCGCACGCTGCCGGTGTTGGTGAGCGTGTCTGCCACATGCAGGGTGGCGGTGCCCGTCACCGCGATCACCTTGCCGCTGTTGTGCAGGCTCGCGGCGGCGATCGTGTTGGCGCCGCCGGCCTGCATCCATGCGCTGTTGTCGATCGCCGCGGCGCGCGTCGTCATCGACTGGCCCGCCAGCAGGGTGCCGCGGTTGTCGATCGCCTGGGTTGCGCCGCCCGCGGCGTCGGCGATGTCGAGGTTCTGGCCCGCGTTGATCTGGCCGCTGTTGGCGATGACGTCCCCCGCGCGCAGCGTGACGCTGCCCTGGTCGGCCGTGATCGTGCCGGCGTTGGTGATGCCCTTCGCCGCATCGATGGCGAGTTGCCCGCCGATGCTCTGCACGCCCTGGCCGTCGCCGCTCGCGGTCGACAGCACGCCGGCGGCGGCAAGGCGCAGGTCGCCTCCCGCCCGCACGGCCGCCGCGCCGAGGGCGAGGTCGCCCGCGGTGGCGCTGGCCTCCATGGCCCGTGCCGACTGCAGGCGCGAGCCTTGCCCCGCGTCGATGCGGGTCGCGCTCGCCTGGAGGTCGTTGCCGGCGATCAGCGCCGCGCGTTCGAGCGCCAGGCCGCCCTGCGTCGCGGCCACCCGGACATCGCGGGCGGCGGTCAGGGTTGCATCGGCCAGCGCAATGGCTGTGGCATCGGCGCTGCTGCTCGCCACCAGCACGTCGCGCTGCGCCGACAGGCGGTTGCGCAGCTCGACGCGGCCGGCCGCCGAGAGCGTGAAGTCCTCCGCGCTGGCCGCCGCATCGCCCAGCATGCGCACGCCCACGCCGGCTTCGGTGGCCATCAGGCGGATGCGGTTCGCATACATGCCGCCGAGCACCGAGCTGTCGATCGCGTAGCTCGGCGCGCTGCCCAGCGCATCGGCGCTGCCGGTGATGGCGCGCGTGCCGTAGTCCCACTGGTTCGGGCCGGTGAAGATGCCCAGGTCCTTCGCGTTGACGTTGGCCTCGAGCCGCACCGAGCGCGTCACCAGGTCCAGCACCTGCTGTGCCGTGGCGTTCAGGCCGTTGCCCGTGACCAGGATGTCGCCCTGGTTGACGTTGAAGCCGCCGAGCGCGCCGTTCGCGGTGAAGAAGGGCACGCCGGTCGAGAGCGTCACCCGGTCGGTGTTGATGAAGCCGCAGCCCGAGCAGGTGATGCCGTAGGGGTTGGCCAGCACCACGTCGGCCTTGTTGCCCAGCACCTCGGTGAAGCCGGCCAGCGTGCTGCGGTTGTTGCTCACCACCTCATTGAGGATCACGCTGGCCGGGCTGACCATGTTGAAGTTCGCCAGCACCTGGCCGGCGAGCTGCGACTGGTAGTTGATCTGCTGCGTGCTCGTCGTGTTGTTGAGCACCAGGCCATTCGCGTTCACGTTGAACTGCTGGTAGCGGTTGTGCGACAGCCCCGCCGCGTTCGCGGCGTTGATGTTGACCACCGTTGTGCCGTTGGGTGAGACGTAGGCGCTGGCCTGGCCACCGGGGGCGAGCACGGCGGAGGGCACCTGGGCCTGCGCGGTCGACAGCGCGGCCGCGAGCGCCGTCGCGACGGCGAGGCGCGAACGCCTGCTGCTCTTGCCGCGCCCGCGTGCGGTTTCGGCGACGGCGACCCAGCTGCCGAAGGCGGCATTCCAGACGACACGATAGATGTGGTTCATGAGAGGCCTTTCAGCGCGGGTTCAGAGCGAATAGGAGAGGCGCACGCCGACCCGGGTCGATTCGCGCGTCATGGAGGCGGGCAGGTGGAGGGCGCGCGAGGCGAACAGGTCCACGCTCAGTCCGCGCCACAGCAGGGAGGCGCCGAGGGTGGCGCCCGACATCGAGCCCGAGGGCACGCCGTCGGCGTGGTTGCTCACGCGGCCGAAGTCGTAGCCGACATAGACGCGGCCCGACAGCGTCTCGCCGCCTGCCACGGTCTGCCAGGGCAGGGCGATCTCGTTGCGCCAGTAGTAGCCGCTGTCGCCGCTCAGGGTGTTGAGCAGCGAGCCGCGCACCGAGGCGATGCCGCCCACCAGGATCTGCTGCGAGCCGTAGAGCGTGTCGCGGCTGCGCTGCCCGCTGAACTGGCTCGACCACAGGAGCGGCTGGCCGCCGATGTCGAAGCGGCGGCTGTAGCCCAGGTCGAGCGTGAACTTGCTGAACTGCGCGTGCGGCAGCTTGTCCGAGAGCCCCGCCGGGTCCTCGAGCGCGCCCAGGATCGTCAGTCCCCGCACGAAGCCGAGGCGGGCGTTCAGCACGCCGCCGGCCAGCTGCGTGAAGGCGGCGGTGCCGAGGTCGAGCGTGCTCAGCTTGCGGCTGCTCACCGAGAGGAACTCGCCGCCCAGGAAGTTGCGGCTGTCCTGCGCCGTGAGCTTGGCCGACATCGACACGCGGCTCGCCTGGTCGCGATAGACCACGCGGTCGACGCCGAGGCTCTGCGTGGCGGTGCGCCCTTCGGAAGCGAGCTTCCTGCCGCTGGGAAGCACGAGTGTGTTGGTGTAGTCGCTTTCGCTCGCATCGACGCTGAAGCTGCTGTAGCCGAAGGGCACCGAGGCGCGCAGCGCCGTCATGCCGGAGTTGTGCTCGCGGTCGTGCGGCACCGACTGGCGGCGCGTGATCGCGATCAGCTCGTTCAGGCCCAGCAGGCTGTCGAGGCTGAGGGTGGCCGAAGCGCTCTTCTCGCCCGTGGCGGGCGTGCCCGTGTTGTCGTAGGTGGTGAAGAGATGCACCGGCAGCCGCGCCTTGTTGCGCACCACCACCACGCTCTGGCCGGGCTGGCTGCCGGGCTGGAGGTCCAGCGTGGCCTCGTTCGAGGACAGGCTGTTGAGCTGGTCGATGCCTTGCTCCAGGTCGCGCAGGTTCAGCAGGTCCCCGGGGTGCGCCGGGAAGGCGCCGGGGATCGACACCGCGCCGGCGCTGCGGCCGGTCTGCTGCAACTCGAAGCGCTCGATGCGGCCTTCCACCACGGCGATCTCGAGTACGCCGCTGCGCAGATCCTGCGCGGGCAGGTAGGCGCGCGTCGTGATGAAGCCGCGGTCAATGTAGCTCTTCGTGAGCGCCGCCAGAATGGCTTCGAGCTCGGCCGCGCCGAGGCAGCGGCGCGCGTAGTCGCGCGTGATGGCGTTGCCGACGTCCTCGGGCAGCCGGCTCGCGCCGCCGATGCGGATCTCGCGGATGTCGCGGCACGGGGCGCCGATGTCGGGCACCGACACTTTCGGCTCGATCGTTCTCAGGTCGGTGCCGCCCGGCGGCGGCCGCTGCGGCAGGGCGCGCTCCTGTTCCTGGCGCAGCCGCTCCTGCTGCTGGCGCTCGATGAGCTGGTTTTGGCGGTCCAGGGCGTTCGGGTCGATCTGTGCCTGGGCCGGCAAGGCCGTCGCCAGCAAGAGCAGTGTCAGCAGATGTGTTTTTTGTGTCTGTCGCGGCAGGCGGCGCCGGCGCTCGGCAATGGGCATGGTTCGGGTCCGTTGCGAAGCCGGTGCCAAGTGCGGGATGCGGACCCTGCGAGGGGCGTCGGCGCGGCTTCGTTTGGGCGCGAACTGTTACATGCAGATGCAATTCTGGGAATCACGGAAACCGGTGATTGGTGCGTGATTTCTGCGCGCAAATGCCTGCCTTGTATCTCTGGACGCAGGTTTCCGGCCTTGGCTCGCGCAGCATGACGGGGTTTCTCGGGAGCTCTGATGAGGGCGCTGGCCGCAGGAGCGGATGGAACCACGCAATTCCCGCTCGGCCGATCGAGAGAGAAGCATGGAATGAGGCGGGGAGGCAGCAGGGCAGCGTCTCGTCGAGCTACCTTGGGAGCTGTGGCGGAGACGCCTGAGGCTGTCGCGGCGCTGGCGCAGCAGATGCTCTTGCTCATGCGCGAGCAGGATCGCGAGCGGAGCTGGCTGCTGGCTGCTGGTGCAGGGCTGGCCGGCCAGCACAGGTGCGCCTAGCCGGCCGGCGTACCGCCTCGAGGAGGCATGCAGGCGTCGTGAACCTCTTGAAGCAATCGCATCCGCGGGACAAGCCCTGGCTTGTCACTCGCTACGACGGCGGGTTGGACAGAAGCACTTGCAGCAGATTGCGATTCCAGAGCACGGTCACGATCTTGTCGGTCGGATAGGGAGCCAGTGCGTGGACCACTGCCTGTGCAGCGCCGCGGCGCTGAAGTGATCCGCATCGGACATGCGGTCGCGGCGTGACCGTGCGTGGCGCCGACAAGCCCGTGCGTTTCAGCCCCTGCCGATGAGCCACTTGCGAACCGACACCACGCTCAAGCAAGCCGGTGAGTTGCCGATCGCCCTTGCGAAAGTGGTCGACCCGCGAAGCCCTTGAGCTCGAGCGTGCGCTGCAAGGCGGCGACGAGCGCTCCGGTAGGCTGCGTCCGCGTCCCACAGATTCAAGTACGTCGTGAGGTAGCCCGCGTTCTGTGCAGCGGGGATGAGGTCCTTCTCGAGGAATTCGGACTTTCCCATGCGCCGCTTTGCGTCTTGGCGGCCATGGAGTTTCATCATTCCTCATCAAGAATGAGAAGTTTCAAAATCCATGATGCCAAGTGAAACCTTGAGATTCAAGGCGCGCCGGTTCGACCCACCCGGTGCAGCCTAGGGGCCGGGCACGGCACTCATCGGGCTGAGTCCACGATGAAGAGCGTACCGAATCCGTCGCCGCTCAGGCGCGCGCCCTCTTGGTCGGCCCGAGGTCGACCGGCAGGCTTCCTTCGGACTTCACTTCCCTCAGCACGATTGCCGAACGCACGTGCGTGACGCCGGCCTGCTCGAACAAGGTGGTGTGCAGGAATTTCTCGTAGTGCTTGATGTCGGGCACCAGCACGGTGAGGATGTAGTCGGCCGGACCTGTCGCCGAGACGCAGCGCACGATCTGCGGGCTCGCTTCCACCGCCTTCTCGAAATCGCGCACCTTCGATTCGCTGTGCCGGTCGAGGTTGACCTCGGTCACGGCCGCGAGGTTGAGGCCGACCTTCTCGCGATCGACGACGACCGTGTAGCCGCGGATCACGCCGGAAGCTTCCATCTCCTTGATGCGGCGCCAGCAGGGCGTGGACGAAAGCCCGACCTTGTCCGCAATCTGCTGCACCGTCTGGCGCGCGTCGCGCTGCAGCTCGAGCAGGATCTGGAGCGAGTGGTTGTCAAGAGGAATGAAAACGTCGTTCATGGAGGGTGAGGAGAATAAATTTCTCAGAACTAGGGTCGGTTCCGGTGCATTGCAGAGGATATTCCTCCGAATGGCGAAGAACAATCCTCCAATGCACTTGATCACGACGACCCCTGCGCTGCAGCGCCCGGACTACCAGCTTTCAGACAGCCTCTGGGCGCGCTCGGGCGCCGTCTTCCTGACCGGCACGCAAGCCCTGGTGCGCTTGCTCCTGATGCAGCGCTGGCGCGATGCGGCCCGAGGGTTGAACACCCAGGGCTTCGTGAGCGGCTACCGCGGCTCGCCACTGGGCATGGTCGACCAGGCGATCTGGAAGGCCGGGCCGGGCTTCAAGGACGCAGGCATCCGCTTCGTACCCGCGATCAACGAGGAATTGGCGGCCACGCAGGTGCTGGGCACGCAGCGCGTGGAGTCGGACCCCGAGCGCACCGTCGAGGGCGTGTTTGCGATGTGGTACGGCAAGGGCCCGGGCGTGGACCGCGGCGGCGATGCGCTCAAGCACGGCAATGCCTATGGCTCGTCGCCGCATGGCGGCGTGCTGGTGGTCGCCGGCGACGACCACGGCTGCGTTTCCTCGTCGATGCCGCACCAGAGCGACCACGCCTTCGTGGCGTGGAGCATGCCGATCGTGCAGCCGGCCTGCGTGGCCGAGTACCTGGAGTTCGGCCTGTACGGCTACGAGCTGTCGCGTTTCTCCGGCGCGTGGGTCGGCATGGCGGCCCTGTCCGAAGTGGTCGAGAGCGCGGGCACGGTGGACCTCGACCTGGTCGAGTCCCGCGTCGCCGCCTGGGCCGATGCCGACGCAGTTCGCGCGGCCACCGGTCACGTCGCGCCGCCCGACGGGCTGCACTATCGCTGGCCCGACTTGCCGTCGCTGCGCATCGAGTCGCGCCTGGCCGACAAGCTGCAGGCGGTGGCCGCCTTTGCGCGCGTGAACAGCATCGACCGCCAGGTGATCGAGAGCCCGCATGCGAAGGTCGGCATCGTGACCTGCGGCAAGGCGCACTACGACCTGATGGAGGTGCTGCGCCGTCTCGAGGTGACGCCGGAGAGCCTGACTCGCGTGGGCGTGCGCCTCTACAAGGTGGGCCTGAGCTTTCCGATCGAGCCCACGCGCATCCGGGCGTTCGCACAAGGCCTGGACGAGATCCTGATCGTCGAGGAGAAGGGCGCAATCGTCGAGAGCCAGTTGCGCGAGCTGTTCTACAACGCACCGGCCGATGCGCGGCCGGCACTGGTGGGCAAGCACGATCGCGACGGCCGGCCACTGGTGTCGGCGCTCGGCGAGCTTCGGCCTTCGCGGCTGATCGAGCTGGTGGCCCATTGGCTGTCGGAGCACTTCCCGGATAACGCCGAGTTGGGCGACCACTTCCAGCATGTGCGCGACTTCACGCCGCCCGAACTGCTGAGCAACGGTGGCGACAGCGTCAAGCGCCTGCCTTACTTCTGTGCCGGTTGCCCGCACAACACCAGCACCAAGGTGCCCGAAGGCTCGACCGCACGCGCTGGCATCGGCTGCCACTTCATGGCCAACTGGATGGACCGCAGCACGGCGGGCCTGATCCAGATGGGCGGCGAAGGCGTCGACTGGGTCTCGCACTCGATGTTCACGCGCACGCCGCACGTGTTCCAGAACCTCGGCGACGGCACCTACTATCACTCGGGCTACCTCGCGATCCGGCAGGCGGTCGCGGCCAAGGCGACGCTCACCTACAAGATCCTCTTCAACGACGCGGTCGCGATGACCGGCGGGCAACCGGTCGATGGCGTCATCAGTGTCGATGCCATCGCGCGGCAGGTGGAATCGGAAGGCGTGAAGCAGGTCGTCGTCGTCAGCGACGCGATCGACAAGTACGCGCAGATCAAGGGCAAATTCCCGGCCGGCACCGAGTTCCACGACCGCAGCGAGCTCGACGCGGTACAGCGCCGACTGCGCGAGCTGCCCGGCGTCACCGTGCTGATCTACGAACAGACCTGCGCGGCCGAGAAGCGCCGCCGCCGCAAGAAGGGCGAGATGGTCGATCCTGCCAAGCGCCTCTTCATCAACGAGGCCGTCTGCGAGGGCTGCGGCGACTGCACCGTGCAGAGCAACTGCGTGGCGGTGCTGCCGCACGAAACCGACCTTGGGCGCAAGCGCAAGATCGACCAGACCAGCTGCAACAAGGACTATTCGTGCGCCAAGGGCTTCTGCCCGAGCTTCGTTGGCGTGACTGGCGGGGCGTTGCGCAAGAAGAGCGGGACGCTGGCCGCGGGCCGCGATGCCTTCCTGCGACACGTGGCCGCATTGCCACGGCCTGCGCAGCGAACCTGGGACGCGCCCTACGACCTGCTCGTCACCGGCGTCGGCGGCACCGGCGTGGTGACCGTCGGTGCGGTGGTCGCGATGGCCGCGCATCTCGAAGGCAAATCGGCCAGCGTGCTGGACTTCATGGGCTTCGCCCAGAAGGGCGGGGCGGTGCTGAGCTTCGTGCGCCTCGCCGATGTGCCCGAGCGATTGAACCAGGTGCGCATCGACACCCAACAGGCCGACGCGATCCTGGCCTGCGACATCGTGGTGGGAGCCTCGCCCGACGCACTACAGACCGTGCGCCATGGCCGCACCCGCATCCTCGCGAACACGCACGAGATCCCGGTAGCCGAATCGCTGCGCAACCCGGATGCCGACCTCAAGGTGGAGCTGCTGCTCGAGAAGATGCGCTTCGTCGCCGGCAGCGAACAGGTCGAGACCTTCGATGCGCAGACGCTCGCGGAGGAATTCCTCGGTGACACGCTGGCGTCGAACATCCTCGCGACCGGCTACGCCTGGCAGCGCGGCCTGATACCGCTGAGCCTGGAGGCGCTGACGCGCGCGATCGAGCTCAACGGTGTCGCCATCGCATCCAACCAGATGGCCTTCTCGCTGGGCCGGCTGGCCGCGGGCGCGCCGCAGGCGATCGAAGGACTGCGCAGCACCGCCTCGACCGAGACGCAGGATGAATCGCTGGAGGTGCTGATCGCGCGCGGCCGCAGCCATCTCACCGGCTATCAGAACGGGGCCTGGGCGGGTCGTTTCGAGGCGCGCGTGCGCGGCGTGCAGCAGCGCGAGGCGGCGCTGGCGGGGGGCGATCCATCCGTGCCTTTCAGTCGCAACGCTGCACGCAGCCTGCTCAAGCTCATGAGCTACAAGGACGAGTACGAGGTCGCGCGCCTGTACAGCGACGGCAATTTCCGCGAGAAGCTCGCGCAGCAGTTCGAAGGCGACGTCAAGCTGGAATTCCACATGGCCCCGCCGTTCCTGTCGCGGCCGAGGAACGGACAGCCGCCGGCGAAGATCCGCCTCGGCGGCTGGATGCTGCCCGCCATGAGGTGGCTGGCCCATGGCAAGCGTTTGCGCGGAACAGCCTTCGATCTGTTCGGCTACACGGCCGAACGCCGGCTCGAGCGCTTGCTGATCGAACAGTTCGATGCGCGACTCGACGAGTTGCTGGCCGAACTGTCCACGGACAACCAGAAGCTCGCGGCGCAGATCGCCGCCGTTCCCATGACGATCCGCGGTTTCGGCCACGTGAAGCTGGCCAACCTCGCGTTGGCGCGCGCCCGCGAGGCCGAGCTGATGCACCGCTTCGCGCCAGGGCGCTACCCGAGGCCGGCGGCGGGGGTGCAGGCGGGGCAGTTCCGGGGGATCGCGGTCGTTGCGAACTGAAACCCATCGAGTCCGGCCATGACTTCGTTGCGTTGCTGGGAATCTGTTCGCGCAGGTAGTCCAGGATGCTCTGCGAACGCGTCTGCACCTTGTCTGCGCGCCGGATCACGAGCTCCTGCGTGGCGCTGCGGTAGCTCACGACTTCGGCGAGTGGGCCTTTCGCATCGCCCATGAACGAGAAACGTGCCTGTCCAGGGGGCGTGAGGCTGCTGTCGAGCCAGAACGAGCACTCGGCGGTCGCCAAGGCGAGCTCAAAGAGAGCCTGTGCTTCGACTTGCGTCTCCACGTACTCCGCATGCAAGTGGCGCTGCGGCTCGCTGGTGGCCTGATCCGGCTCCCCGAAGCTTCCAAAGGTGTTTTTCAGGGGACGGCCCGCGCGCCACTCCTCGGTGAGCTCCCGAAAATTGCGCAGGAGCCTGGCGCCGAACTCCGTGCAGATCGATTCCGGGTGGAACTGTACGCCCCACCAGGGAAGAGAGACGTGACGCAGCGCCATCAAGGTGCCGTCCGAGGTCCAGGCGAGGGGTTCGAGCGATTGCGGCAGATGCGTCACAGCGAGGGAGTGGTAGCGCGCACCGCTTGGAAGCGATCCGGAATGCCCCGGAACAGATCGCGTTGGGCATGGGAGATGCGGTCAATGCGGCCATGCATCGGTCTCATCGCGAGATCGACCACTGCGCCGCAGTGGTGGGCGATGGCCTGGTGGCCCAGGCACACGCCGAGCACGGGCTTCGACGAGCAGCGCAGCGCGTCGGCAGATATTCCGACGTCCTCGGCCCGCTGCGGCCGGCCGGGGCCCGGCGAGATCACGATGTTGTCGAATGCGAGGCCTTCCACCTTGTCCCAGGTCATCTCGTCGTTGCGCACGACGAGGGGCGGCTCGGCGTTGCAGGCGCAGAGGTACTGATAGAGGTTGTAGGTGAAGGAGTCGTAGTTGTCGATAAGGAGCGTTTTCATGCGCATATCCCTTCAGCGTTGGAACAGATCATGTTCAGCCGAGGCGACACGAGGGGGCAACTACCGTTCTTGGTAGTTGGGAGATACGAGGTGCGGTCGACATCAAACTTGTCACCCAGTCCAGATCGAAGCAGAGCTCAAAGGCGCCTGCGGTTGGGCGCGGCAGTACCATCGTCGAATGATTCGTGGCAAGACGGCAAAGACGGCCAGCGGCGACAGCCTTGAGCAGATCAAGCGCGTAGCCATCGCAGCCATGTTCTCGGACGACGAACTCCTGGAGCAACTTGTCCTGAAGGGCGGGAACGCCATGGACGTGGTTCTTCAGGTCAACAGCCGAGCGTCGGCAGACCTCGATTTCTCGACGGCGCGCGACCTGGACTTTGTGAAGGCGCAGAAGCAAGTCGAGCGTGCGCTGCAGTCCACGTTCGAACGAGAACTCGGCTACCTGGCATTCGATATCCGCATGAATCAGCGACCGGGCAAGATGCCTGACGACCTCGCTGCCTTCTGGGGAGGCTATCTCGTCGAGTTCAAACTCATTTCGCTCGAGCGAGCCGGCGCGCTTGAACGCGATCTGGCGCAGATGCGCAGAGAGGCCGTCAAGCTCGGCGAGGGGACGAGGTTCACAGTCGACATCAGCCGGCATGAGTACACCGAAGGCAAGCAGGAACACGAGCTCCTTGGCTATCGCATCTACGTCTACTCGCCGGCCATGATTGTCAGCGAGAAGATTCGGGCCATCTGCCAGCAGATGCCGGAGTACGCAGACATCATCAAACGCAAGGGGTTGGGAAACGAGCGCGCGCGAGACTTCGTCGACATCGAGGCGCTGGTCAACATGTTCAAGGTCGATCTGGCCGAAGAGAGGGTGAGGCACATGGTGCAGCAGATGTTCGAGCTGAAGCGCGTGCCGTTGCAGCTCATCCCGCGAATTGCCGAAGTCCGCGATTTTCACGCTCTCGGTTTTGCTGCAGTTGTCGATCGGCGCCCATGATGGTTCCGCCGACCGTTTGCGCATCAAGGTGTTAGGCGCCGGTTCCGCACGCTACATTGAACCCGCTGTTCACCACACTTTGAATTTTCGGGCGGGTTTTTCACCATAGATTGAATTTTCCGGTTGCCAGGCCGCACGACCCGGTCGCGGGTTGGCTGGCGCTGCCGACGACCGCTTTCCGGCAATCATGATGTCCGCTGGCGGGCTGGAATGGGCCCATAGCGGAGAATCGCTTGTCTCCAAAGCCGACGCTCACCTCCGCGATCAGATCGTCGCCGCAGTCACCAGCTCGGTCGCACCCAACCGCTGCTCGAACGCCGACATCGTTGTGCCCGCGGGGATCGCGCTGCGCCGCACGAACAGGGTTTCGACAAAGAGAGGTTCCGGCACAAACGGCTCGATGCGAAGCGCGCCCCGCGCCTGGCTGGTCTCGACGACGCTGCGCGGCAGCACCGTCACACCGACATTGCCACCGACGCAGCCCAAGATTCCCTCCACGGTGCCCATTTCGAGCCGTCGATAGGGCACCCATCCGCGGTTGATGAATTCTGCGTCCAGACGCTGCCGATAGGAGCAGCCTTGGCGAAATGTGATGACCGTCAATCCACCCTGTGCGAGTCGCTCGCTCATGGTGTCAGTGCCGAGCGCGGTGACCAACACCAGCTCTTCGCGAAACGCCCGTCGAGTGACGAGATCCGGGTGATTGATCGGCCCCGCGACCAATGCACCGTCCAGGCGATGGGCCAGGACGTGCTCCAGCAACTCGGCGGTAGGCCCGGTGCGCACCTCTATCTGCACCTCGGGATAGGCCTTGTAGAAACCGGCCAGCAAACCGGGCAGCCGCACCGCGGCGGTCGTCTCCATGGATCCGATGCGGAGGCTGCCCTTTACCACTCCGGTGTCGGATACCGCGGCGCGGGCTTCGGCCGCGAGTGCCTGAAGGCGCTCCGCGTAGATCAGCAGCCGCGCGCCGGCTGGCGTGAGCGTCACGCCACGGCTGTGCCGCACGAACAGGGGGACATCGAAGTCGGCCTCAAGCTGTTTCATGCGCAAGGTGACGTTCGACTGAACGGTATGCAGTTCGAGTGAAGCGCCCGTGACGGAGCCCTGCCGGGCGACGGCCAGAAAGGTTGCGAGCGCGGTCGAGTCCATGACTGCTCCCATCTGGATTGCTGAACGCAGGCATCTTAAATATTTGCTGTTCAAGATGCGAGCCAAAGCCGAAAGTGATGCTTCCCTCATCACCCTCCGGAGAGCTCGTCATGGCACTGCGAACCACGCTCAACGCGATGCTTGGCGTCAAGCATCCGATCCTGTTGGCGCCGATGGACATCGTGGCCGACGCACGGCTGACGCTGGCGGTCGCCGAAGCGGGCGGCTTCGGCTTCTTGGGTGGCGGATATGGCGACGAAGCATGGCTGAGGCGGGAACTCACCGAACTGGCCGGGCCGGCCCGCGAGCGGGGTCTTCCATTCGGTGCCGGCTTCATCACCTGGAGCCTCGCGCGCAAGCCGGAGCTATTGGATATTGCACTCGATCATGGAGCGGGCGCGATATGGCTGTCTTTCGGCGACCCGGCAATTTTCGCAACGCGAATCAGGGCGGCGGGAGCGAAGCTGATATGCCAGGTGCAGACGGAGGCGATGGCGAAAGCCTGCCTCGATGCCGGCGCCGACATCCTCGTCGCGCAGGGCGCGGAGGCTGGCGGTCACGGTGTCAGCCGCGGCACATTGACGCTTGTGCCGGCCGTGGCAGACTTGTGCGGCCCGCGCGTGCCGGTGGTCGCCGCGGGCGGTATTGGCGACGGACGCGGGCTGGCGGCATGCCTGATGCTTGGCGCGGCCGGCGTCGCGCTGGGCACGCGCTTCTATGCAACGGTCGAAGCTGCCGGGTTCCAGGCAGCCAAGCAACGCATCGTCGGAGCTGGCGGCGACGACAGCATGCGCAGCGTCGTGTTTGACATCTCCCGCAGGAATGTCTGGCCCGCTCCATTCACCGGGCGATGCTTGCGGAACGCCCATCTGGAGCGCTGGGCCGGCCGCGAATTGGACTTGATGCGCTCGATCGATCAGGAAGGTCCGCGCTACGCCGCGGCACGGGCAGCTGGGGACTTCGAGATCGCGGCGGTGATTGCGGGCGAAGCAGCAGCCTTGATCCACGATATTCCCAAGGCAGCCGACGTGGTCGCGCGGATGATCGACACAGCGAGTGAGTTGCTTCGCGACGGGGCTGATCACTTGGGCTAGGGCTAGTTTCGGTCGAGGCGGCGGTCGCCTTATCCTCGGCCGACTTGCCCCTCGGCGCTGAGCGTCGAGAGACCGAGTGCTGGTATCAGCCGATCTCAGGTACTTCCTGCGACATTGGGACGGATACCGATGACCACTCCTGGCCGACTGCCGCCGGCAGCGTGCTACCTTCGGGCGCCCCGGCTCGTTGCAGATCAACGATGGTCGAATGGCTCGTACGGCAAGCTCCGCTTGGCAAGTCGAAGAGAGCGATCTTCTCCTCGGCGCTGGGTGGTGCCGATCTCGGTTTGGTCCGCGCGCTCTTGAACCCGAAGACCAAGAGCCGTCCATCCGGCGCCTCGTCGATGTGCCGAACGGATCGGGGCCGAGAGCATCAGACCCATCGCCTGACGTTACAAGCTCGCGTTCCACGAGATCCATTTGCGACCGTGTGTGCGACGTCTAGCCCTCGAACGCGGGATTGGGCTACGTGAGTAGCGGACCGTGGATCGCTGAGCATCGAGTGTTCCCTCTCATGTCAGCAGCTCCGGCAATCTGCGGATCGTGTGATGGGCTTCGGAGACTACTTGCTCCACGATTGCCGCTGCGGGAAGGATTTCGTGGATGAGGCCCACCCCCTGACCTGCATAGTTGGGCATGAGTTCCGTACGACCCACCGTTTCGATCGTCGGAGGCGCGCTTGCGAATGGGAGCACGTCGACGGACTTGTCACCGAGTAGGTTTCTCGCAATCGGTCTGGAGGGTGGCGAGCGACCTTCGGTGAGCGGGCTTTTGAGCAGGCGATGCGGAACGCGGGTGGGCCATGGAACGCGCGGGATGTCACTGTAGACAGCGTCTGTCTCCCGAGCCTCGAGCAGCCGCCGCTTGTATTCGGGGTGCGCGGCGCATTCGTCACTGGCGACGAAGCGGGTGCCGATCCAGACGCCTTCGGCCCCGAGCGAAAGCGCCGCAGCAAGGCCGCGGCCGTTCGCAATTCCGCCTGCTGCGAGGACCGGCCTGGGTGCGACTGCCTCGACGACCGTTGGCAGCAAGGCCAGCAGCCCCACTGCCCGCGGACGTGTCCGCCTGCCTCGATCCCTTGAGCCACGATCACGTCGACGTCTGCCACCGCAGCGTTTCTGGCTTCTCCTGCCGACCCGACCTGAAGGATCACAATGATTCCAGCAGCATGGCACCGACTCACGAATGGGGCGGCATCACACCAGAAAAGCGATAAGACCGGTACGCGCTCCTCGAGGCAGACCTCAAACTGGGCTTCAGCGCCACCGGGCGCTGGAGCGCATGGTGGGACAAGGTTGACCCCAAAAGGGCGGCTGGTCAGGGCGCGCGTCCTGCGGATCTGGTCCCGTATGAAATCTGGTGACATGCGGATCATCCCGAGCATCCCGAGACCCCCCGCGTTGGAGACCGCAGCGGCCAACTCGGCACGTCCGACGCCGCCGAGGCCAGCTAGCACCACCGGGTGGCGGATGTCGAGCATTCTTGTGAAGCGCGTTGAGATCATCCAATGCTCCTCAAGATGCGCCGGGCGGATGCATCTATGGCTCCTCTCTGACTGACTCATGGTTGTCCAGATCGGACGCCAAAACCGGCGCGTGTTAAAGACGCTCGTGCGGGAAGTCCGCCGTCAGGCTACGCATCTTCCTGCTGTTTCCGGGCTCCGGTCAACGTCGGCTTGTGGTCGCGTTCTGCCTTCTGTCACGAAGCCCAAATCAGTGCGTTGAAGAAGTTTCGGAAGGATAGGTCCGGCACGACATCTGGTGCGTGCGTTGGCAATCCGGCATCATGACTGCAGACGAAGGAGAACGCCGTGACCGCATACCTCATCGCGCAGACCGAAATTCACGATCATGAGACCTATGACAGATACAAGGCGCAGGTCTTGCCCATCATTCAGAAGTTCGGAGGCGTTTCATCGTGCGTGGCGGCGCTCTTGAAGTGCTGGAGGGCGATTGGACGCCGAGCCGACTGGTGGTGATTGAATTCCCTTCCATGCAGCACATCCGCGACTGGTTCGCTTCACCCGAATACGCGCCACTGCTGGCACTGCGGCAGCCTGCGGCTGTTGACTCTCTGGTAGCAGTTGAAGGCTGCTGAGGCCTTGATTGGATTGGCACCCGGTGTCGCCTGACTGGTGCGAGATGTTGGGGCGCAAGGCCAAGCGACTGCTCCTGGGCCCCTTTCCGGCTGTCGCACACATTCTGCCCTGCCCGGCTCCGCCGCCCGTGCCCGTGCCTGGCACCGGCCTGGCGCCTATTCCCATCCTATCCAGCGGGCCCAGTGTCGCCCTCCCTGGCCGGCGCAAGAACCCGCCTGTCAGGCCGCGGGGCCGGCCGCCGTGCGCCCGCTGCTGTTCCCGGCCCTGGCTTCGCGCCGCCAGTTCCATCTAGGCTGCAAAAAATTCCAAGTGAGTTGAAAACCGACAGTAAGTTGAAAACCGACATTAGTGTCGATCGGCGCCCATGATGGTTCCGCCGACCGTTTGCGCATCAAGGTGTTAGGCGCCGGTTCCGCACGCTACATTGAACCCGCTGTTCACCACACTTTGAATTTTCGGGCGGGTTTTTCACCATAGATTGAATTTTCCGGTTGCCAGGCCGCACGACCCGGTCGCGGGTTGGCTGGCGCAGCCGACGACCGCTTTCCGGCAATCATGATGTCCGCTGGCGGGCTGGAATGGGCCCGTTGCAGTCCTTCGGCATCAAGAGAAGCTGACCTCCGCCAAGGTTGTTGAACGGCCATGAACGGCCCTTCGCCAACGACTGCTGTGGTGCAGGCCAGCAAGCGAAATCATCATGGCCCATCTGGGCCGGCGCAGCGGGGGCCGCGTTATCGAGGCCGTTGGTTCTCAGCGTATGACGTGCGCGCGATCGACAATGGCATCCGCTTGCGTCCGCGAGACGGCGGATCCCATCGTTCCGAAGAGCGTTCCCCAGCCGTGTCCTGACCCAGCCAGACGGGTTACAAGGAAGCCGTCGATGACTTCATCGGTCGAGTGACGCAGCAGTTCCGCGCCCTGTATCGCACGGGCGAGTGCCTCGCTCGCCGCCCGCGCGAGGAACTCATCCTCCATCGCCTTGTCCAGCAAGGCCTGCAGACCATCGACAAAGGCGTCGAATTGCCGGCTCTCGCCGCGCACGGCTTCCAACTCCGCCATCACCGCCGCCCGGCAGTTCGGGTCTTTGAGCATGGCGCGTCGCACATCCATGCACATCATGTTGGCCGTGCCTTCCCACACGCTGTTCAACGGCGCCTCGCGGTACAGGCGGGCCACTGGGTTCTCTTCGACGAATCCGTTGCCGCCGTGGCATTGCAACGCCTCGTAGGCAATCGCCGGAGCCCGTGAGCAGCTGAAGAACTTGGCGATCGGCGTCGCGACGCGCGCGAATGCGGTCTGCTGGGCATCACGGCCGATATGGTCGGTCGCCTTGGCCACGCGCAAGGCGAGCAGGGTCGTCGCCTCCACCTCGATGGCCATGTCGGCGAGGACATTGGCCATCATCGGGCGCCGCGTAAGTGGCGAGCCGAAGCCGCTGCGCGTCGAAGTGTGGTTCAGGGTCAGGGTCAGCGCCTGCCGCATAAGCCCTGCAGAACCCACGGCGAAGTCCAGTCGGGTGAAGTGGGCGTGAGAGAGGATTGCGCGAATCCCGCCGCCCTCTGCGCCGACGCGGATGGCGAGGCTGCCGCTGTATTCGATTTCGCTGGACGCGTTGGACTTGTTGCCGGCCTTGTCTTTGAGCCGCTGGATGAAGAAGCGGTTGTAGCTTCCATCGGGGAGCGTGCGAGGCAGGAAGAAGCACGTTACCGCACCGTCCACCTTGGCCAGTGTGAAGAACCCATCGGACTGCGGCACCGAGCAGAACCACTTGTGCCCCGTCAGCTCGTACCAGTGGGCAGTGGCACCGTGGTAGTCCGCGGAGTGCGAGAAGATCGCCGTGGTTTGGGTCTGGCGCAGGTCCGAACCGCCCTGCTTCTCGGTCATGGCATAGCCGATCACGACCGCAGGCTTGTCCGCGACCTCGCGACGGCTGAACTCGTATTGCGTGCCGCGAACCTTCTCAGCCCAAATCCTGAGCGCGGGCTCATGCTCGAAGCCGGCATACGCGGCGTACGCCATTCCTGTGGGGCATCCCGTACCGTGCTCGACCTGGTTCCAAAGCAGCGACAGCACGGCCCGCGCGAAGTGCGGTTGCGGTCCTGGCGCGTTCCATGCCAGCGAATGCACTTCGTGCCTCCACGCCAAGCCCATCAGCTCATGCCACGAGGGATGGAACTCGACCCAATCGATGCGGTTCCCGTAGCGGTCATGCGTCTTGAGTTCTGGCAGGTGACGGTTCGCCAAGCGAGCAAGCTCCTGCACCGCCTCGTCGCCCACGAGGCGCCCCAGCGCCGAGCAGCGGGACGCGGCCCAGGGCGCTTCGCGTTGAATCGCCGCCATGAGGACGGCATCCCCATCGAAGGCATTGAAGCCGGAAGCCGGTTGCGCCTGGTTCCTCACCACGTGCGTGGCGTAGCGGTCCGAAGTCGTCGAGCTCGGCAGCAACTGCGTGGCCAAAGCGGGTGCGTTCATGCCTGTCTCCTTGCGGTGGTTGCTCGGGGCCGAAGGGACGACACCCAGCCGCCCCGCGTCGCGACCGCCGCGCAGCAGATGTCAGCGATATCGCCGGCGAGGTGTCGGACCGCCTCGGCATTCTCTGGGCCCGCTCCAAACTCAGCGTTGAGCGGCGACAGCGGGCCGATGAGTCCTTCCATGAAGCCACCAACAATCACGGTCGCGGCGACGTTGGCATCGAGGTCCGCACGGAACGCGCCCGACTCCTGGCCGTCCCGCACGATGCGCATGATTTGCTTGCTGATGGCATGCCGATAGACAAGGCGCGCCTGGTCAATCTCCGGGTCGCACGGTTCGGCAATGAGGGCGTAGGCCAGGCGTCGATTGCGCATGGCCCGACTGACGAAGGCATTCACGGCCGCATGCAGCCGCTGCCCCTCCGGCTCTGAGCCGTTGGCAATGGCTTTAAGCACATCGACCTCGCGCTGGGACACCGTGGACAGCACCTCGACGAACAGGTCCGCCTTGGAGGGGAAGTAGCGGTAGACGGTCCCGGTGGCCAGGCCCGCCGCCGCTGCGACATGGCTCACCTGAGCCTCGGGCCAGCCGCCCTCGCTTACCAGCGAGCGCGCCGCTTCGAGGATGCGCATTCGGTTGTCCGCGAGCCTTGCCTCGACGCTGTCAGTCTTGCGATAGGCCATGAAGAAGTGAATCCAGGTTCATCAATTAGTGAACTCTAGTTCACTTCTTGCTCTCCTGCAAGCGACTTACGCTTTCTCGATGCGGGAGGCCGGGCGCGCGTCCTTGCCAGGCCGCGACGTTACCGGTGGTGCTGCGGGCTCGGCCTGGCGGAAAGCCACGGGCTTGTTTCTTCTCGCAGGAACCACTTGAGTCGCTGATCAGGTGCACGGACAGCAAAGGCGAACGGCCGCTTTCAGCGTACCAAGTCGCACAGTTGAGAGGACAGCTTGGGGTCGAGAGCGGCGTCGAGCGGCTGCTTCTATGAGGACTTGTTTGTCAAGCGTTCCGGTCAACGTATCGATGGGTGGTATTTCATGGCGGCCCCCGGGTGTTGCTGAGCG
>NZ_FMZU01000065.1 GCF_900101545.1 Variovorax sp. CF079
TCGGCCACGTTGATCGTCAGGTCGACCTGGTCCGGCGAGCCCGGCACCTCCTGCGTCTCCACATTCACCTCGGTGAAGAAGCCCAGGCGGTCCACCCGGTCGCGCGACAGCTTGATCTTGTCGCCGTCGTACCAGGACGCCTCGTACTGGCGGAACTCGCGCCGGATCACCTCGTCGCGCGTGCGGTTGTTGCCCCCGATGGCCACCCGCCGCACGTACACCCGCCGCGAGGGCTCCGCCTTCAGCGTCAGCGACACGCGGTTGTTGGTGCGGTCGATCTCCGGCTCGGCCTGCACCCGCGCGAACGCGTAGCCGAAGGTGCCGAAGTAGTCGGTGAAGGCCTTGGTGGTCTCCGTCACCTGCTCGCCGTTGTAGGGCTCCCCGGGCTGGATCGTCACCAGCGACTTGAACTCCTCCTCGCGCCCGAGGTAGTTGCCCTCCATCTTGACCCCGGCCACCACGAACTTCTCGCCCTCGGTGAGGTTCACCGTGATCGCGAGGTCCTGGCGGTCCGGCGAGATCGCCACCTGCGTGGAGTCGATGCGGAACTCCAGGTAGCCGCGCGTGATGTAGTAAGAGCGCAGCGTCTCCAGGTCGGCGTTGAGCTTGGCGCGCGAGTACTGGTTGCTCTTGGTGTACCAGCTCATCCAGCCGCCCGCGTCCTGGTCGAAGAGATCCAGCAGCGTGCCTTCGCTGAAGGCCTTGTTGCCCACGATGCGCACTTCGCGGATGCGCGCGGCCTCGCCTTCGGTGACGGTGAAGGTCAGGTTGACGCGGTTGCGCTCGATCGGCGTGACGGTGGTGACGACCTGGGCGTTGTACAGGCTGCGGCTGACGTACTGGCGCTTGAGCTCCTGCTCGGCGCGGTCGGCCAGGGCCTTGTCGTAGGGGCGGCCGTCGGCCAGGCCGACCTCGCGCAGCGCCTTCTGCAGCACGGCTTTGTCGAACTCCTTGGTGCCCACGAAGTCGACGTCGGCGATGGTGGGGCGCTCCTCGACGATCACCACCAGCACGTTGCCGCTGACGTCGATGCGCACGTCCTTGAACAGGCCCAGGTCGAACAGCGCGCGGATGGCAGCCGTGCCGCGCTCGTCGCTGTAGGTGTCGCCCACGCGCAGCGGCAGCGAGGCGAAGATGGTGCCGGGCTCCACGCGTTGCAGGCCTTCGACCCGGATGTCGCGTACCGTGAAGGGCTCGACGGCCCAGGCGGCC
>NZ_FMZU01000047.1 GCF_900101545.1 Variovorax sp. CF079
GTTGTACATGCGGCAGCGGTACTCTTCGGTGAGCGTGCCGATGCACCACATCAGCCGTCGCCAGGGCTTGAGATCGTTTTTTTGAGCATGCGCCGGACGGTTTCCCGACTGACGTTGCCAAGGCCCAATTCCCGGCGCGCGGCACGTTCGAGCTCGACGATCGTCCAGCGCTGGCGACCCTCGGGTGGAGCCGAGCATGCCAGCGCCGTCACTCGCGCCTCGGCATCGGTGTCGTACTGTCGCGGCCGACCCGAGCGTGCAACGTCGAACACGGCGAGATCGACGCCTCCTTGCAGATATGCCGACCGGGTGCGCCACAGCGCGGTGCGTCCGATCCCCAGCACGTCCATGATCTGCGCCTCGGGAATCCCGCGATCCAGGCACGACAGCGCATGCGCCCGGTTCACTTCGCGCGAATGATGAATTCCCTTGCTTCGAATCTCCTCGATGACCGACCGATCCTTCTCGGTCAAATGCAGTTCGGTCTGGCGCATGAGAACTCCTTCGTAACCCCAACGGGGAAAGACGGAGTGTATTCATGTTCCGTTATTTACGTGTCACTGTACTAGCGGGAGTGGTCAAGGCCGGAGGGAACTTTGATGGAGCGTTGATGCTTTGCTGAAGCGCTCCGCAGCGTACGGCGTTGGGACCTTAGCTGCGCCAAGGCGGCACCGGCTTGAAGCGCTGCTGCAGGAACGACAGGAACAGCTTCACCCTGGCGGACATGCCAAGGCGCTGCGCCACCAGCGCCACCACGTCGGCGGCCGGCAGGCTCCAGTCCTCCAGTACCCGAACCAGATGCCCAGAGGCCAGGCTCTCGGCGATGTCCCATTCCGAGCGCATGATCAGGCCCTTGCCCTTCAGCGCCCACTGCCGCACGACGTCGCCGTCGTTGCTGCTCAGGGTCGCCGCCACCCGCACCGCGACTTCACTGCGCTTCTTCTTGAAGTGCCACAGCGTCACGTCTTCCTGGTTTTCGCGCAGCGCGATGCAGTCGTGCCCGGCCAACTCCTGCGGCGTGCGCGGCGCAGGGCGGCGGGCGAGGTAGCCGGGCGCGGCGCAGACGAAGCGCGCATTGGGCGCGATGGGGTAGGCGACCAGGCTCGAATTCGCGAGGTTGCCGATGTGCACGATCAGGTCGAAGCGGTTCGCGTCGGTCGCCGACACCACGTCGCTGAGCGTCAGGGAAACCTTCAGCCCCGGGTGCCGCGTATGAAAGTCGGCGATGGCGGCTGCCAGGTGATGCCGGCCGAAGCCCAAGGGGCCGCACACGTTCAGCGTCCCCGCGACCTCGCCCGAACGGGCGCGCAGGTTGTCGATCAGGCCATCCAGTTCGGCGAGCAGGCTCACGGCCCCCGCATGGAAGAGCTCGCCCTCGTCGGTGAGGCTGAAGCGGCGCGTGCTGCGATGGACCAGGTGCAAGCCCAGGCGGCTTTCGAGTTGCCGCAGCCGCTGCGAGACGGACGAGGCCGTCACGTCCATGCGCCGCGCGGCTTCCGCGAGGGAGCCGCTTTCGGTGATGGCGACGAAGAAGCGCAGGTCGGTGATGTCGTGCGACATCCTTCGATACTAATAGTCCACGTTGCTGCCGAGTCCCCGCTTCGCGGCCGCGCGCACGGCGAGATCGGCCACGGCCAGATCCTGCAGCGCCACGCCCGTTCCGTCGAAGAGCGTGATCTCGTCCGCCGTGCGGCGGCCGTCGCACAGGCCTTCGATGACCGCGCCTATGCTGCCGCGGAAGCTCCGATCCGTGATCAGGCCCGCGTCGTAGGCATGCTGGCATTCGCCGATGCTGATGGCCTGTGCGGTCTCGTCGACGAACAGGGCCGCCGTCGCTACCAGCGCCGGATCCAGCTCCTGCTTGCCCCGGGTGTCGGCGCCCATCGCGTTGATGTGGGTGCCGGGGCGCACCCAGGATTTCTCGACCAGGGCCTTCTGCGAGGGCGTCACGGTGATCAGGATGTCGGCGTGGGCGGCCACGGCCTGGGCGCCGCTTTCCGGGACGAACTCCAGGCCGAGTTGCTCCACGATGCGGCCGAAGGCTGTCAGGTTCTCGGCCGAGCGATTCCACGCATGGACCCGGCGGATGGCACGCACGGCCAGTGTCGCGCGCAGCTGGTATTGCGACTGCGCGCCCGCGCCGATGATGCCGAGCACGCTGCTGTCGGGACGCGACAGGTGCTTGGTCGCGATGGCGCTGGCCGCGCCGGTGCGCACGCCGGTCAGGTAGTTCGCGCTGACGAGTGCGCAAGCGCGGCCGGTGTCCGCGTCGAAGAGCAAGGTCGAAGACTGATGGTTGCTCAGGCCCTTGCCCATGTTGTGCGGCCAGTACCCGCCCGCCTTGAGGCCGAGAATGGGTGCGCTGCTATCGCAGCCGGCCTTGACGCCGAAGACGGCGTCCTGGTAGCCCACGCCCTCGCGAACCACCGGGTAGTTGCGCGCCTCCTGGGCTGCCATTGCGGCGAAGCATTGTTCGACCGCCGCAATGGCGTCCTCGACGCTCACCAGCGCGCGGGCTTCCTGCTCCGAGATGATCAACATCGTGTCTTCCTGTTTGCGCTTCACCAGCCGCTGAAGCGCTGCCAGGTCGCAGTGATCTCGTGGCCGGCGCCGAGCACCTTGTAGTGCTCGTACTGCGCCGCAGTGGGGCAGGCGTGGTTGGGCACGATGCGTACCTGCGCGCCGACCGGCAGATGCAGCGCGCCCTCGATCTTGCCGGAGCGGTGCGCCATGATCCCGTGCTCCTGGTTGGCGCCCACGAGGATGAGGTCGTCCAGCGGCCGCCCGTCGAGGTCGCAGACCAGCCCGTAGCCCTGGTCGACCGGCTGCCTGGCCGTGCCGCGGTCGCGCGACAACGCCATCCATCCGGCGTCGAGGATCGTCCAGCCTTTTTCGCGCTGGTGGCCGATCACCGTGGCCAGCACCGACAGGGCGATGTCGTCCACCCGGCAGACGTTCAGGCCGGCCATCACGAGATCGAAGAACACGAACACGCCGGCGCGCACTTCGGTGACGCCTTCCAGCTGCTCGGCGAAGAGCGCGGTCGGTGTCGAGCCGACGCTGACCACGGGGCATGCGATGCCCGCCGCGCGCAGGCGCTGCGCCGCGTGCACGGCCGCCGCACGCTCCTGCTCGGCCATCGCGCAGATCGCGTCGGTGGATGTGCAGTCGTAGGAGCTTCCGGCGTGCGTGAGGATGCCCTGCACCGGAATGCCGGCGCCTTCGAGGAATTGCGCGATCTGGAGGAGATCGCCGCTATCGGGATTCACGCCCGAGCGGTGGCCGTCCGAGTCGATCTCGATCAGCACGTCGAAATGCCGCTGGGCCGCCTTCGCGCGCCCGGCGAGCATGCGTGCCGCCTCGATGCTGTCCAGGATCAGCGTGAGCCGCACGCCCTGGTCCTGGAGCCTCATCACATGGTCGAGCTTGTTCGGCGCGATGCAGACGGCGTAGAGGATGTCCGTGACGCCGTGCGCTGCGAAGTAGTCGGCCTCGCGCAGCGTCGAAACCGTGATCGGCCCTTGCGGCGATTCCATGATCCGGCGCGTCACCTCGATCGACTTGTTGGTCTTGACGTGGGGACGGAACGAGACGCCGAGGCGGCGCGCCTGGCGGCGCATGCGCTCGATGTTGCGGTCCATGCGCGCCTCGTCGAGCAGCAGCGCGGGCGTCTCCAGTTGTTCGAGAAATTGATTCGTCATTTCAGTGGGCCTCCCGCGCCAGCACGCGTCCGGGGCGCGCGCCGGTCGGGTGGCCGCCTTGCCAGACCATCGTGCCGTTGACGATCACCGCGTCGATGCCGCGCGCCGGGGCGATCGGCGTTTCGTAGGTCGCGGCTTCGTCCACGCTGTCGGCGTCGAACAGGGTCAGGTCGGCGTACGCGCCTTCCTTCAGCACGCCGCGGTCCTTGAGGCCGAAGTTCTTCGCCGTGAGCCCGGTCATCTTGTAGACGGCCGTCTCCAGCGGGAACAGCCCGAGCAGCCGGCCGTAGTGGCCCAGCACGCGCGGGAAGCTGCCCCACAGACGCGGATGCGGCGAGGCGTCGTGCGGCAGGCCGTCGGAGCCGATCATGGTCTTGTCGAACTTCAGGATGCGCTGCACGTCGCTCTCGTCGAGCCGGAAGTAGATGCCGCCGGCGGGGCTGAGCCGGCGGATCGCTTCTTCCTCGCTGACGCCCAGCTTCTTCGCAATGACGTTGAGGTCCTGGCCCGCATGTTCGGGCATGGGCTTCGACCAGCTCACGATCACGCGCGACGAGGTCGCTGCGCGGTCGGCCGAGAGGATGGTGGAGCCGGCCGTGTACGGGTAGCAGTCCAGGCAGATCGGCTGGATGGCCATGTTCTTCTCGATGAAGGACAGCGCCTCCTGCGAACGGCCGTGGTTCGCGGGCCCGACCACCTTCATGTGCGAGATCACCACCTGCACGCCAACCTCGCGGCCGACGCGGAAGGTTTCTGCGAGCGAGTCGATCACCTGGTCTGCTTCGTTGCGCATGTGCGTGCAGTACACGCCGTCGAAGTCCTTGAGCGGGCGGCAGGTCTCGATCACTTCCTCGGTCGGCGCGGCGACCGCGGGCTCATAGAACAAGCCGGTGGAGACGCCGATGGCGCCGGCTTCCAGCGCTTCCTGTACCAGCGCGCGCATGCTGGCGATTTGTTCTTCGGTGGCAGGCAGGCCCAGGTCGTCCAGCGTCGCGACGCGCAAGGTGGTGTGGCCCACCAGCAGCGCGCAGTTGGTCGCCGCGGGCTTGGCGCGCAGTGTCTCGATGTACGACGCGAAGGTGGGGAAGGCGAACCAGCCGCCTTCCTCGTCGAGCAGATTCAATGGCGGCGTGACCGGCTGCGTGATTCCGCCCGGCATCGGCGCCAGCGAGATGCCGCAATTGCCCGCGATCACGGTAGTGATGCCCTGGCTGACCTTGGGCGCCATGTCGGGGTTGGAGAGCATGAGGCGATCGTCGTGCGTGTGCGCATCGATGAAGCCTGGCGCCGCGATGCGGCCGCCCTGGTCGATCTCGACGTCGCCGTGCATCGCCGACAGATCGCCGATGCGCGCGATGCGGTCGCCGCGAATGCCGATGTCGCCGGCGAAGCGGGGCGCGCCGGTGCCGTCGACGACGCTGGCGTTGCGGATCAGAAGGTCGAATTTTTCCTGCATCGGATATCTCGAGTTGAAAAGGGTCACAGCAATGCGCCGCGCGCAGCGATCGGCCAGAGGGCTTCGACCCGCTCGCCGCGCACGCAGATCAGTTCGTCATAGAGATTGACCGTCGGGTCGCAGTGGCCGGGCACCAGCATCAGCGGGTCACCCAGCGAAAGCGCGGCTCCGTTGGGGGTGGCCAGCACGCCATGCTCATCCGAGGCTTTCACATAGCGCAGGTCGGCACGCTGCCACACGGTCGGCAGGCCCGAGTCCACGCTGGATGCCTTCAGGCCGGCGTCGACCACGGCGCGCTCGGGCGTCGCGCGGCTCATGACCGTGGTGCGCACGAACAGCGCATGCTCGAAAGCGATGTCGTTCTCGCCGCGCTGGTTGTCGCCATAGTCGCGATCCATGAAGACATAGGAGCCGGCCTGGATCTCGTTGAAGACGCCGGAATCGCGTTCGTGCAGGAAGCTGCCGGTACCCGCGCCCGTTACACGCTCGACGGCAATGCCGCAGGCCTCGATGGCCGCGCGGGTGGTGCGCGCGGCCTCCACGGCGCCGGCGATGGCCGCGGCCCGCTCCTGCGGCGCGCGCATGTGCTGGGCCGGGCCGTGGTAGCAGTGCAGGCCCATGAAACGCAGCGGCGTGCCGGCAACGATCTGCCGCGCCAGCCGCACGGCCTCGTCGCCGGGGGCGACGCCGCAGCGGTCCGCGCCTACATTGACCTCGACATAGACATCGAGCGCCAAGCCGTGCGCCTGCGCAACGGTGGCCAACGCCTGCACCTGTTGCGGATGATCAACGAGCACGCCCACGCGCGCCTTGCGCGCCAAGGCTGCCAGATGACGCAACTTGGTGTCGCCCATCACCTGGTTGGTGACCAGCACATCCTCGATGCCGGCCTCCACGAACACCGCCGCCTCGCTGACCTTCTGGCAGCAGATGCCGGCGGCGCCCAAAGCCATTTGGCGCAGTGCGATCTCGGGGGTCTTGTGGCACTTGGCGTGGGCACGAAGTCGCACGTTCGTGCCGCGCAGCGCCTCGGCCATGCGCGCGAGGTTGCGCTCGAATGCATCGAGGTCGAGCACCAGCGCGGGCGTGTCGATGGCGCTGAGCTGATCGCCGGGCCTTGCAGCTTTCCAGGGGGTCATGGTGTATCAGCCCGACCGTCAGTCGATCTTCGCGCCCGAGTCCTTGATGATCTTGGCCCACTTGACCGTCTCGCGGCGCGAGAGTTCGAGAAACTGCTCCGGCGTGCTGGGGTCGGTCTCGGCACCCAGCATCTTGAAGCGCTCGCGCACCGCCGGGTTGGCCAGCGCGGTACGGATTTCAGCATTGAGGCGGGTCACGATGTCCTTGGGCATACGAGCCGGCCCAACGATGCCGCCCCAGGCCGCAACCTCGAAGCCCGGCACGCCGGATTCGGCAATGGTGGGAATGTCCGGGTAGGTGGGCGAGCGCTGGGTGGACGAGATTCCCAGCGCTCTCACGCGGCCGGCCTGGGCCGGTGGACCGGACACCGGCGTGTTGATCATCATGAGCTGAACGCCGCCGCCGATCAGGTCGGTGAGGGCTGCCGTCCCGGCCTTGTAGGGCACATGCAGCATGTGGGTGCCGGTCATGGACTTGAAGAGCTCCACTCCCAGATGGGCGGTGGTGCCGTTGCCGTCGGATGCAAAAGCCAGCTTGCCCGGGTTCTTCTTCGCATAGGCGATCAGCTCGGGCACGCTTTTGACCGGCAGCTCGTTGCTGACGATCATCAGATTGGACAGGCGCAGCGTGTTGGCGACCAGCGTCAGGTCCTTCTCCACGTCGTACGGCACATTGCTCAGCAGCGAGCGGTTGGTGGCCAGCGAGACGACGTTGCCGTAGGCCAGCGTGTAGCCGTCGGCCGGGGAGCGGACCAGGTCCATGGTGCCGATCGTGTAGGAGCCACCGGGCTTGTTGTCGACCACGATGGGCACGCCCATCTGCTGCGACAACTGCGTGGCCAGTGCGCGCATCAGCGCGTCGGGTGCACCGCCGGGAGCCGACGGCACGATCAGGCGGATCGGCTTGTCAGGATAGGCCGCCAGGGCCGGCATCGAAATGGCCGCCAGCGCGGCAAGAACAAGAGAGGGCAGCAGAGAACGCAGACGCATGGCACGGACCTCCGGCAGTGTGGAATCGATAAGCCGGAAAGCACGGCCTGGAGGCAAGTCTAGGTTTGCGTATTCAAAAAATAAACTACCTGAAACTACATCTATCCTTCAATTTTTCTTACGAGCTGACCCTGTTGTCCAGGAGGACGATCGCCTCGCCGACGAGCTTGCCGTCCGCGGTGATCCTCGGATTGCTCAGCAGCGTGCCATCCGAGCTCAGCTGATAGCCCGTTGCGAACACCGAGTTCTGCACGTTCCCGCCGATCGCCCATGCGACCTCCGGCCCGACGGCCACGACGATGTCGCAATGGCTCGGCAACTCGGGATTGTTCGAGGCATTGAGGTAGTCGTCGTAGCTCGCCGGCCTCTCGCGCCAGCTTCCGATGATGTCGCCCACCCGGGGTTTTGCCTTGTCGAGCCGCACGCCCCAGAAGGGCGCTGCCAGGTCGCCGCTCGCGTTCTTCTTGATCGCATCCCACATGTACGCGGCATGGCCGATCGACTGCTGGAAGGACTTGTACTCGTCGAACTCCCTGGCCGCCGTCCTCACCATCAGCGAGATCGCCACCGCCGACCAGGGCTGCGTGGCGGTCTTGCCTGTGAACGGCTTGCCGAACGCTTTCCACATCTCGCCGATGAAGCCGCTGAAGGGCTCCTTCGCTTCCTTGCCGGCGCCTCTGTCGAAGCGCAGCCATTGCTCGACGGCCGCGGCAACGAGCGCCTCCCGCGCCGGAGAGGCCGGGTCGCGCAAGGTGGGCTGCTCGGGCGGCTGCCAGTCGAATTTGGTGATCGGCAGTGCGGCCTTGACGAAGCCCTCAGTCGATTTCCCATCGACGGCGGTGCGGACGTGATGCCAGCCCTCCGGTCCGTCTTCCAGGTCATCGACGGCCTGCCCGAGGAAGATGGGGCCGATCAGCGTGTCGGGCTCGACCCTGGCCTCGGACCGCACATTGATCGCTTCGACGTTGACGAGTTTCTGCATCGGAAGCTCCTTGTCTCCATGGCCAGGCGAGTTGACCACGAAGCCGCGGGCGTAGCCAGTCGCAAATGGCTGACAAGCAGCTCGGCGTCAGCGATGGGGCGACCTCGCCGCCTTCGCGAGTGCCATGACAGGGCGGATGGAAAAAACCAGTTGAGCGCTTGCGGATCTCAAAGCCTGCCGCCCAGCTCACCCTGTCTGAAGCGCCGCACGTCGCGCGCAGGCGGCGCGCCGAACATCCGGCTGTACTCGCGGCTGAACTGCGACGGGCTTTCGTAGCCGACCTTGTAGCCGGCCTCCGCGGCGTCCACCATGTCGCTGAAGAGCAGACGGCGCGCTTCCTGCAGGCGCAACTGCTTCTGGTACTGCAGCGGGCTCATCGCGGTCACGGCCTTGAAATGATGGTGCAGGGACGACACGCTCATGTGCGCGGCCCGTGCCATGTCCTCCAGCTTCAGTGGCGCCGTGCTGTGTTCCCGCAGCCATGCAATGGCGCGGCAGATGCGTTGGCTCTGGCTGCCCGCGACCGCCAGTTGTCCGAGCCGCCAGCCGTTCTCGGCCTTCAGCAGGCGGTAGTAGATTTCCCGGATGACCAGCGGCGCGAGGGCAGGGACGTCCTCGCGCGTGTCGAGCAGGCGGATCAGGCGCACCACCGCGTCGAGGAGTTCGATGGAGGTCTCGCCGGTGAAGATGCCTCGCGCCGCTGCCTTCGGCGACTTGAGGTGGTCCGCCTCCAGCATCATCGTCGCGATCTCCGCCGGATCGATGTCGAGGCGCAGGGCCAGGTAGGGCGCTTCGGGGGTCGCATCGATGACCTGTCCGGTCACCGGGAGGTTCTGCGACACCACGAGATGGCTGGACGAGTCGTAGACGAACAGCTCGTCGCCGAGCATGACGCGCTTGCTCCCCTGCGCAATGAGGCAGAAGGCGGGTTCGTAGGCGCCATGAAGCGGTTCCCCGACGCGCGTGGATCGGAACACCGCCAGGCCGGGAACGGCGGTGGGGTTGGTGCCCTCCGCGACGGCAAAGCGCTCGATCAGCGCGGCGAGTTCGGCGCGCCGGAGGACCAGTTGCAGTTGCTGGTCCGGACGTTCGCGTGCGGTGGCGGCAGTGGAGACGGTGGTCATGTCCATAGCTTAGGCAAGCCTGCTGCGTTTGTCTCGCGCGGCCGGCAGGGTTTGGACGATCGGGCAAGAACTCGCGGCGATCCTGCAAGTCCGGGAGGCCGTTGCCACGCAACTAAGATGCCGCATGGATCGCTGGACCGAGATCGAGTTGTTCGTACAAACCGCGGAGCAGGGCAGCCTGTCGCGCGCTGCCGAGGCCGTGGGCCTGTCGAACGCCGCCGCCAGCCGGCACCTGGCCTCGCTGGAAGCGCGGCTGGGCGTGCGGCTCGTGCAGCGCAACACCCGCCGCCTCTCGCTGACCGAGGCGGGCGAGAGCTACTACCACCGCTGCAAGACCATCCTGGCCGATCTGCGCGATGCCGATTCGGCGGTCAATGCCCAGGCGCTCGATCCGATGGGCACGCTGCGCATCAGCGCATCGCTGTCCTTCTGCATGCACCACATCGCGCCGCTGCTGCGCGCCTACACCGAGCGCTATCCCAAGGTCGCGGTCCAGGTGGTCGCGGCCAACCGCTACTACGACCTGATCGACAACAACATCGACGTCGCGATCCGCACGCGCGAGTACGAGAACGACTCCAACATCACCATCCGCAGCCTGGCCGAGACGCGGCGCATCCTCGCCGCCTCGCCGGGCTACCTCGATCGGCGCGGCACGCCGCAGAGCGTGGACGAGCTGGCCGCGCACGACCTGCTGATCTACACCTACAGCCACAACCCCGACGAGCTGGCCTTCCGCCGCGGCAGCGAGCGGCGCGTGATCAAGGTCAAGGGCCTGCTCGAGGCGAACGACGGCCAAGTGCTGCGCGCGGCGGCGCTCGACGGGCTCGGCATCCTGGTGCAGCCCAAGTACATCCTCTATGACGACATCGTGGCCGGCCGCCTGGTGCCGGTGCTCGACGAGTGGGACTTGCCGCGCCTGCGCATCAACATCGCCTTCCAGAGCCGGCGCCACATGTCGGCGAAGGTGCGCACCTTCATCGACTTCCTGGTCGAGCACTTCGAGCGCATGGACTACCAGCGCAAGTGGACCAGCTAGGCCGGCGGCTCGCCCTCGAAGGCGCGCTGCAGCAGCGCGCGGATCGCCTCGCGCTCGACCGGGCGCGGATTCCAGTACGGGTTGGCCGCCGCGATGTCCGCCGCGCGGTC
>NZ_FMZU01000034.1 GCF_900101545.1 Variovorax sp. CF079
AACACCATCGTGGCCAAGGAGTTCGACCTGCGCGGGGCCTTCCGCTTCCACGAGGAGTTCGCGGTGGCGGTGGAACTGCTCAACAAGGGGCTGGTTGACGTGAAGCCGCTGATCTCGGCGACCTTGTCCTACCGCGACTCGGCGCGCGCCTTCGCGCTGGCGGCCGATCGCTCGCAGGCGATGAAGGTGCTGCTCAGTTTTGATTGAAACCTGACGCGCACCGCGCGTCATGAGGGGACGTCGATGAACCGACTGATCAATGGCTACTGCAAGCTGCTCGATGCGCTGGTCGCGCTGGCGCTCGCGATCATGGTGGTGCTGGTGTTCGGCAACGTGGTGCTGCGCTATGCATTCAATACCGGCATCACCGTGTCGGAAGAGGTGTCGCGCTGGCTGTTCGTCTGGCTGGTGTTTCTCGGCGCCATCGTCGCGCTGAAGGAGCACGCGCACCTCGGCAGCGACATGCTCGTCTCGCGTCTGCCGGTGGCCGGCAAGAAGGTCTGCCTGGTCCTGGGCCAGCTGCTGATGCTGTACGTCACCTGGCTGCTCTTCTCCGGCAGCCTGGCACAGGTCAAGATCAACTGGGAGGTCGAGGCGCCGGTGACGGGTGCCTCCATCGGCATCTTCTATCTTGCCGGCGTCGTGTTCGCGGTGTCGGCAGGTGTGCTGTTGCTGCGCGAGCTGTGGCGCACCTTGAGCGGGCAGTTGCGCGACGACGAACTGGTGATGGTCAAGGAGTCGGAGGAGGCCGCCGAATTCGAGGAACTCCAGGCGCAGCTGGCGCGACAGAACGCGGAGTCGGCGCCTGCCGCCAGCGAGCAGGCCAGGAGCAGGACATGACCGTCGCCATCTTCCTCGGCGCGCTGCTCGGCACCATGGCGCTGGGCATCCCGATCGCCTTCGCGCTCCTGGCCACCGGCGTGGCGCTGATGTGGCACCTGGACCTGTTCGATGCGCAGATCCTGGCGCAGAACGTGGTCAACGGCGCCGACAGCTTCCCGCTGCTGGCCGTACCTTTCTTCATGCTGGCCGGCGAGATCATGAACGTGGGCGGCCTGTCCAAGCGCATCATCGACGTCGCGCTGGCCCTCGTCGGCCACATCAGGGGCGGGCTGGGCTACGTGGCGATCCTCGCGGCCATCCTGCTGTCGGCCCTGTCGGGGTCGGCAGTGGCGGATGCGGCCGCGCTCACCGCGCTGCTTCTGCCGATGATGGTGGCCGCCGGCCACGACAAGGCGCGCTGCGGCGGACTCATCGCGGCCTCGGGCGTGATCGGGCCGGTGATCCCGCCGTCGATCGCCTTCGTGATCTTCGGCGTCGCAGCCAACGTGTCGATCTCCAAGCTGTTCCTGGCCGGCATCTTCCCCGGCATCCTGATCGGCGCTTCGCTCTGGCTGACCTGGATGTTCCTGGTGCGCAAGGAAAAGATCGTGCCGCCGCCGCGCAAATCGGCGCGCGAGATCTGGACGGCGCTGCGCCAGGCGACCTGGGCCCTGATGCTGCCGGTGATCATCCTGGTGGGACTGCGCTTCGGCGTATTCACGCCGACCGAGGCGGCCGTGGTGGCGGCGGTCTACGCCTTCTTCGTCGCCACGGTGGTGTACCGCGAACTAAAGGTCGGCCAGCTGTACGCCGTGTTCGTGAGTGCCGCCAAGACCACGGCCGTCATCATGTTCCTGGTGGCGGCCGCGCTGGTGTCGGCGTGGCTGATCACGGTGGCCGATCTGCCGGGCAAGGTAATCGGGCTGCTCGAGCCCTTTATGGGCAACAAGACGATGCTGCTGATCGCGATCATGGTGCTGTGCATGATCGTCGGGACGGCGATGGACATGACGCCGACCATCCTGATCCTGACGCCGGTGCTGATGCCCGTGATCAAGCAGGCGAGCATCGACCCGGTCTACTTCGGTGTGCTCTTCATCATCAACAACTCGATCGGCCTGGTCACGCCGCCGGTCGGAACCGTGCTCAACGTGGTAGCCGGTGTCGGGCGCATGAAGATGGACGATGTGACCAGGGGCGTGCTGCCCTTCATGGCGGCCGAGTTCGCGATCCTGTTCCTGATGGTGCTGTTCCCGCAACTCGTCACCGTGCCGGCCAAGTGGTTCGGCGGCTGAAGTGGCTGCACGGCGCCATCCACGGGGAACAAGCGGACGTTGAACAACCTACTGAAACATCACAGCTAGAGCAGACTGCATGCCAATCGCTGCGGCTCGAGCAGCGCTCAACGATTGGCTGCATGCGACATTTTTAACCCTGCAGTGCGTCCATCAGCACCTCCTGCACGATGCGGCCGCCTTCAGGTGTGGCCCAGCTGCCTGCCAATTCGGCAATCAACTGGTTGGTGCTGGTCAGTGTGACGCCGTTCTTCTCCATGCGACGCAGCGCCATGTCGTCGGCCAACTTGCTCGGCGAGCCACCGTCGTCCGCGACCACCTGCACGTCATAGCCTTGCGATACCAGGGTCAGCGCCGGATAGACCGCGCACACGTCATTGGTCACACCGGCGATGATGAACTTCCTGCGGCCGGTCGACTTCACCGCCGCAGCGAAGTGGGAGCACTCATCCACGCATGGTCGATTCCCAGGAAGGGGTCGATCAAGTCAACAGCGTCGGCATGTTCCGGCGCTTGGCGACCCTGGACTTGGGCGTGATACTGCTGCCTGAGGAGGTGGCCGCCGAGGATGTGGTGGCCGGTCGCTTGCGACGGGTTCTACCAGGGGGGCAGGCCAACCCGACGCCCGTCTACGCACTCACCAAGACCCGTTTGCTACCGGCGAAGACGCAGCGCTTTATCGAGTTCCTGCAGGAGCGTTTGGGGCAGCAAGCTCGCCCGACCTCGAAGCCGCGCCACCCGACGAGTGAATCTCAGCGCGCTTCAAAGCCCTCGCCCGGAGTAAGCGGCGCGTGGCGATACGTCGCCGGTGTGCGGCCGAGCTTGACGGGCGCGCCGATGCCGCGGTAGCCGCCGGCCATTTCCACCACCATGCCGCGGTGCGCTGTGTGTGGATGTGCCAGCGCCGCGTCGACCGGCAGCACCGGTGCGGCGGGCACGCCGGCGGCCATCAGCGTGTCGACCAGCGTGTTGCCGTCGAAGCCCTTCATCGCGCCTTCGAGCGTTGCCTTCAGCGCTTCGCGGTTCACGGAACGGGCACCTGCGGTGGCGTACAGCGGATCGTCCGCCAGCTCGGGCACGCCGATGCAGCGGCAGAAGGCCGCGAACTGTCCGTTGTTGCCGACCGCCACGAAGACCGGTTCGGTGCCGGTCGCCAGCGCGTCGTAGGGGTAGATGTTGGGGTGCGCATTGCCGGTGCGCTTCGGCGCCTTGCCGTCGACGAACCAGTTCGCCGCATGCGGGTGCAGCAGCGACAGGCCGCTGTCGTACAGCGCCGCCTCCACGAACTGCCCGCGTCCGCTGCGCTGGCGCTCCTGCAGCGCCAGCAGCACTCCGATCACCGCATTGAGGCCCGTCACCATGTCGACCACCGGCAGGCCTACGCGCAGCGGCCCGCCGTCAGCCTCGCCGTTGATGCTCATGATGCCCGTCATCGCCTGCACCGCGGCGTCGTAGCCGGGCAGGGCGCCGAGCGGGCCGTCGGAGCCGAAGCCCGACACGCGGCACCACACAAGCCGCGGGAAGCGCTGCGCCAGAGTCTCGTAGCCGATGCCCCAGCGCTCCATCGTGCCGGTCTTGAAGTTCTCGATCAGTACGTCAGCCTCGGCCACCAGCGCGAGCAGCGCCTCGCGCCCGTCGGCGCTGCCGAGGTCGAGGTGCATCGTGCGCTTGTTGCGGTTGAGCCCGTGATAGTACGAAGCCACGCCGTCCTTGAAGGGCGGGCCCCAAGTGCGTGTGTCGTCGCCTTGCGGCGGCTCGACCTTGAGCACGTCGGCCCCGTGGTCGCCGAGGATCTGACCGCAGTAGGGGCCGCCGAGGATGCGGGAGATGTCCAGCACGCGGATGCCGGCCAGCGCGCCGGTGGAGGAAGGCGATGCGTTCATGGCGGTGTCAGTCGAGTTGCGCGCCGGACTGCTTCACCACGCCGGCCCACTTGCTCATCTGCGCCTGAATGAACTTGCCCAGTTGCTGCGGTGTGTGGGCGGGCGCCGGCTCCAGGCCCTGCGAGGCGAAGAGCTGTTTCACCTTGGGCGTGTCGAGCACCTCGACGAAGGCCTGGTTGAGCTTGGCGATGCGCTCGGGCGGTGTGCCGGCCGGTGCGACGATGCCGAAGAAGACGCTCACCTCGTATCCGGGCACGCCCTGCTCGACGACGGTCGGCACATCCGGCAGCGCCTGCGAACGCTCGGCCGTCGTGACGCCCAGCGCGCGCAGCTTGCCAGCCTTGACATAGGGCAGGGCGGTGAGCACGTCGGTGAAGCTCATGCTCACCTGGCCGCCCAGCAGGTCGTTCAACGCAGGCCCGGTGCCCTTGTACGGGATGTGTTGCAGGTCGACGCCGGCCGAGGCGTTGAAGAGCACGCCGGCCAGGTGCGACGACGCGCCGTTGCCCGACGAGGCGTAGCTCAGCTTGCCCGGGTTGGCCTTGGCGTAGGCGATCAGTTCCTTCACGTTCTTCGCCGGCACGGCGGGGTTCACCACCAGGATATTCGGCAGATGGCCGACCTGGATCACCGGTGCGAAGCTCTTCACCGGGTCGTAGCTCACCTTGCGGTAGAGGCTGGCGTTGATAGCCAACGGTCCCGAGGTGCCGAACAGCAGCGTCTGGCCGTCGGGCGTGGCGCGCGCGACGTAGTCGGCGCCGATGTTGCCGCCGGCGCCCGCGCGGTTCTCCACGATCATGGGTTGGCCGAGGCGGTTCTTCATCTCTGCAGCAAGCGTGCGCGCCATCGCGTCGGTCGGGCCGCCCGGCGGAAACGGGATCACGAGCGTGACGGGCTTGTCGGGAAAGGTGTCGGCCTGTGCCGCAGGCAGCAAGGGCAGGGCCGCGGCGCTGGCGAGCACGAGTGTGGCGAGAAGTCGCATGGGTTTGTCTCCGTCGTTGTGTGGGTGAGAAGGGGTCAGGCCGTGAGGGCCTCCGGGGAATCGGCGGTCCAGTCGCGCGGCACCGCCAATGCAGCAAGCGGGTCACGCGGCAACACGCGGTGCAGCAGTACGAGCTGCGCCCATTCGATACGCTGCGCCGAGCCGCCACGCGCGCCCTCCCAGGCCATCGCGATGGCGCTGGCCACGTGGTAGAGCGCCGACGCGGCCTGCCGCGCGAGGCGGTCCCCGCCGTCTGCGGCCGCGAGCAACGCCAGCGCTACGGCGCGCGCGAGAGCATCGCGCAGCGCGGCGGCAAAGGCAGGCGCGAGCGGCGCGTCGTCGACCAGCGCCTCGAAGTGCGCCTGCAGCACCGGCAGCGAGCCTTCGCGTTTCACCGCGCGGATCACATCGAGCGCGACGATATTGCTGGTGCCTTCCCAGATGGAGCCGAGGTGCGCGTCGCGCAGCAGGCGCGGGTCGGCCCATTCCTCGATGTAGCCACAGCCGCCGCGCACTTCCATCGCGTCACCTGTCACCTTGCGCGCATCGCGGCAGGCACGGAACTTGATGAGCGGCGTGAGGATGCGCAGCAGCGGGTAGGCGGCGGTCTCGCCGTCGTCGGACCGTGCCAGCGCCTGGGCGGTCTGGAACACCATGCTGCGCGCCTGCTCGGCGGGGAGCCGCAGCTTCTGCAGTTGGCGCTGCATCAGCGGCATGTCTTCCAGCCGCTTGCCGAAAGCGCGGCGCTCGTGCGCGACGTGCTCGGCCTCGGCCACCGCGCGGCGCATGAGGCCGGCGGCGCGCACGCCGTTCGAGAGGCGCGAGTTGTTCACCATGTCGGCCATCTGCACGAAGCCGCGGCCCTGCTCGCCCACCAGGTAGGCCAGGGCGCCTTCGAGCCGGATCTCTCCGCTGGCCATCGAGCGCGTGCCCAGCTTGTCCTTGAGCCGCAGGATGCGGTAGCGGTTGGCGCTGCCGTCGTCGAGACGGCGCGGCAGCAGGAACAGCGACACGCCTTTCATGCCCGGCGGGCCGCCGTCGACGCGCGCCAGCACCATCGCGAAGTCGGCGTCGGGGTTGGAGCAGAACCACTTGTCGCCGCCCAGGCGCCACTGGCCCTGCTCGTCCTGCCAGGCGCGGGTCTGGGTGGCGGCGATGTCGGAGCCGGCAGCCTGCTCGGTCATGAACATCGCGCCCTGCGCCAGCGTGTCGAAGTCGAGCGAGCGCAAGCGCGGCATGAAACGCTCGACCAGCTCGGGGCTGCCGAACTTCTTCAGGGTGCGCGTCAGCGAATCGGTCATCGACACCGGGCAGCACAGGCCGAACTCGGCCTGCACGAAGAGATAGGTCAGCACGTACTTGACCAGCGGCGGCATGCGGCCCTTCCATCCCAGCGTGTCCTCGCGGTGCGACATCGCGGCGAGGCCGAACTCGCTCAGCGCGAGCCGTTCCATCTCGACGTACGCCGGGTGCTTGTGGACTCGCGGGTCGTCGATGCCGGTGCGGGTGCGCAGCGTCAACGTGGGCGGGTTCTGGTCTGCGGTGTGCGCGAGCTCGTCGAGCCGGCCACCAGCCAGGGCCCCAAGGCGCTCGAAGTGCGGCTGCATGTGCGCCAGCAGGTCGGCCGGCAGGTAGAGCGCCAGCAACCTGTGCAGTTCGGTGTCGTCGGCGTAGAGGCTCCGGCCGTGGCGGTCGGGTACGGGATGGACGGTAGTGCCGTCGGCGGTCGCAGCGTGGCTGGGCATGGCTTGTCTCCTTGTTCCCCGAATTCTTGGTGCGGCGATGATTCTTGTCTAATATCAAATTGGTCTTGATCAATCCGATATGACTATTGTTGAAAGGGGCCTCGCCATGGAGCTTCGCCACCTGCGCTACTTCATCGTCCTGGCCGAAGAGCTGCACTTCGGCCGGGCCGCACGGCGGCTGGCGATCTCGCAGCCGCCGCTGAGCGTGGCCATTCGCCAGCTGGAGGAATCGGTCGGCGCGCAGCTCTTCGAGCGCAACAGCAAGGCGGTGCGCCTCACCGCCGCGGGCCAGACGCTGCAGGCCTCGGCGCGCGCGCTGCTGCGCGATGCGGACGAGGCGCGGATGGAGGCGCGGCAGGTGGCGCAAGGATCCGCGGGGCGGCTGCGCATCGGCTTCGTCGGCGCCATGCTCTACCGCGGCCTGCCGCAGGCGCTGACGCGCTTCCAGGCGGCGCATCCGGCGGTGCGCGTGACGCTGGCCGAGCTCAACTCCGGCGAACAGATGGCCGAGCTTCTGCACGACCGCTTGGACGTCGGCTTCGTCCATACACGCCGCGTGCCGGCCGAACTGCAGTGCCGGCTGCTGGTGTCCGAGCCCTTCGTCGCCTGCCTGCCGGCCCAGCACCGGCTGGCGAAGAAGCGCAAGGTCGCGCTCGCCGGCCTGCGCGACGAATCCTTCGTGCTGTTCTCTCGCAGCGCATCGCCCGACTACCATGAGCGCATCCTGTCGATCTGCGCCGACGCCGGCTTCTGGCCCGAGGTGCGCCAGGAGGTGCGCCATTGGCTGGCCGTGGTGTCGCTGGTGTCGCAGGGCATGGGCGTGGCGTTGGTGCCCGACGCGATGCGCCATTGCGCGCTGCCGGGGGCGGTGTTTCGTCCGCTGGAGGGCGCGAGCACGTCGTCGGAGGCCTACGGCGTATGGCTCGCGTCGTCGCAGAACGTGCTGGTGCCGCGGCTGCTCGATGAAGTGGCGCGGAGCTTGGGTCCGCGTCGCCAATCGGGGGCGTCGCCCCCGGGCGGCCTTTGAATCACCTAGTGGACTTGCTTGGGCAGGTTCAGGCTCTGGAGCAGCGGGACCCAGCGATCGTGCTCCGTGCGCACGAACTTCGCCAGTTCCTCGGGCGTGCCGCCGCGCGGCTCCATGCCAATGGCGCGGGCCTTGGTGATGAACTCCGGGTCGGCGATCACCTGGTTGACGGCCTTGTTCAGACGGTCGATCACGTCTTTCGGCGTGCCGGACGGCACCGAGAGCGAGTACCACAGCGTGGCGTCGAAGTCGTAGCCCATCTCCTTGAACGTCGGCGCCTCGGGCACCTGCGGCAGCCTGCGGCTGTCCATCACGCCCAACACGCGGAGCTTGCCGCTGCGGATATGCGGCAAGGAGCCGGTGATGGACGTCCCATGGATGTCGATCTGGCCGCCGAGCAGGGCCTGCACGGCGGGGGCATCGCCGTTGAAGGGGATATGGGTTGTACTGATGCCGACGGCCTTCTCGAAGCTCATGGGAGCAAGGTTGGTCAGGATCGCCGCGCCCGGGGAGCCGCGGTTGATCTTGCCGGGGTTGGCCTTGGCGTACGCGACCATCTCCTTGATGTTGGTGTACGGCAGGTCGGCCCGGCCGACGATGATCGCCGGTTGGTAGGCGATCTGCGTGACCGGCGCGAAGTCCTTGTTGGGATCGTAGGGCAGCTTCTCGTAGAGGACGGTGTTGTTCGCCAGGGTTCCCAGCGACGACACCAGCACGGTGAGCCCGTCCGGGCGCGACCTCGCCACGTAGTCTGCGGCGACGATCCCGCTGGCGCCGGGCTTGTTTTCCACGATGACCTGGGTCCCGCGCTTCGTCAGTTCGGCTGCAAGGATGCGGACGTACTGGTCGGTGCCGCCACCGGCGGCGAAGGGAACGACGATCTTGGTGGCCGTCTGCGCCTGGGCCGAACCCAGGGCCACGACCAGTCCGGACAGCAGTCCCGAGATGAATTTCCGATAGCTCACTTTGTCTCCTTTTGTCCCCTCGGAGGGGCAGGTAAATCCTGGACTCAGTCTATGGCCGGGTACAACGCGCGGACGTGCAGGGAATGAAAAGCTGCTTTGTATGTCGTGCACGCGGGGCAGGCCTGCGCGGCCTATCCTGCGTCCATCCGTTGGTTCACTTCATCGAATGACATCCACAGTTCCGGTGACGCCGTCATCCATCCAGGCCCGGTGGGCCATGCAGGCCGCGCTGCCGGCCGTGATCGCCGGTTATCCGCTGCTGGAGGCGCTGCAGACCTGCCGGCGACAGGCGATGTCCGGCAAGCCGGGCCATGGTCGGGCGCCGTTCAACACGATCGCGCACAGCACGCGGCAGTGGACCCACAGCGACCGCGACTTCAACACGCCGACCGTCGACCTGCTCTACAGCAACGCCTGGCTGGACCTTCGCCATGGGCCCGTGGTGCTGGAGATCCCGGCGCGCAGCCGCTACTTCGTCGTGGAGCTCCTGGATGTCTACACCAACAACTTCCAGAACCTCGGCACGCGCAACGTGCCCCCCGAGGGCGCTCGTTATGCACTCCTGGGCCCGGACGCGCCGGAGTCGCCCGCAGTGGCAGGCACGATCGCCGTTCGTTGTCCTTCCGCATTGGTGTGGCTGCTCGGCCGCGTGATCGTGGATGACGAAGCGGACCTGCCCGCGGCGCGTGCGATGCAAGCCGGGTTCCGGCTGCACGGCGCGCCGGCGCCGGCGCCGTTCGCGAGCCTGGCACAGTGGCAGGACACGGGAGATGCGGCGCTCGACTTCTTTTCCAACCTGGCGCGGGCGTTCAATGACTTTCCGCCGCCGCCGTCGCAGCGCGCGCCTCTCGAGTTGCTCACCGCCGCGAACATCGCGCTGCCATCCGATGGCGTGCTCACCGAGTTGCGCGGCGCCGCGATCGAGGGCTTGCGCGGGGCGTATCGCGAAGGCATGGCGCTGATCGAAGGCCACACCCACACCGCATCCAAGGCGCCTTGGCGCTTCTCCACGCGCCTGGGCCGCTTCGGCAACGACTACATGCTGCGCGCAGCCACCGCCTGGAAAGGCATCGGCGCGCTGGCCGCGGACGAGGCGATCTACGCGCCGGCCGATTACGACCAGCACAGCGAGCTGCTGCACGGGCGCAATGCGTACCGCATCCGGTTCGAGGACGGCGGCGACCTGCCGGTGGATGCGTTCTGGTCCATCACGGTGTATGGCGACGACCGCTTCCTGGCCGGTCATCCGCTCGGCCGGCATGCGCTCGGCAGCCGCAGCGGCCTGGAGCGGGACACGGACGGCGCACTGACGATCCACGTGGGCCACCGGCGGCCTGCCACGCCCGGGTCGAACTGGTTGCCAGCGCCGGACGCCCCCTTCTACCTGATCCTGCGGATGTACCACCCGCAGCAGCGCCTGCTGGAGGGGCGCTACAAGCTGCCGCCAGTGGAGCGGGTGGACTGATCGGCTTTCACGACGCCGGCCTCGCGCAGTGCCGCGATCTCGGCGTCGCTCAATCCCGCCTCCCGCAGCAATTCCTCGGTGTGCGCGCCGTGGGCCGGTGCGGCCTGGGTCTGGAGGCGCGGCGTGTCGCACAGGTCGTAGGGCAGGCCGAAGCTGCGATAGCCGGGGCGATCCCCGTTCGGCGCAGCCTCGATGACCATGCTGCTGGCCCGGAAGTCTTCGCCCGCAAGGGCATCGCTGTAGCTGCGCACGACACCCACCACGATGTTGTTGCGCGTGAGCAGGTCGACGCACTCGCGCGTGCCGTACCGCGAAAGCCGTTCGCTCACGGCCTCCTTCATGGCCGGCCGGTTCGCGACGCGGAGCTCGTTGGTGAGGAAGCGCGGGTCCGTCGCCAGCGCGGGGGAGCCGATGGTTTCGCACAGGCGCACCCAGTGAGCCTGCACGTAGGCGGAGACCACGACCATGCCGTCGTGCGTGCGAAAGATGTCTGCCGCCGGGGCACTCAGCGGCTGGCCGTCGCCGCTGCGGGTGGGCTCGACGCCGCGCGCCAGGTAGTCGCTCCAGTTCGGCAGCTGAAGGTTCAGCGCCACTTCCAGCAGCGAGATGCGGATGGTTTCGCCGATGCCGGTGCGCACGCGCCGGAAGAGCGCAGCCAGGATCGCCTGCGCCGCCACCTGCACGGTGGCGGTGTCGATGATGGTGGCGCCCACCTTCTGCGGCAGGCCCTGCGGCTCGCCGGTCACCGACATCAGGCCGCTTTCCGCCTGCGCCGCGATGTCGTAGCCGGGCCGGTCGCGCGAGGGCGCGCCCGCGGGGAAGCCGCTGATCGAGACGTAGACCAGCCCCGGCTGTATCTCGCGCAATGCATCGGCCCCCAATCCGAGTGCCTCGGCGGCGCCCGGCCGCAGGTTCTGCACGACCACGTCGGCACGCTCGATCAGGCGCAGCGCGATCTCCACCCCGCGCGGATTGCGCAGGTCCAGGGCGATCGACTTCTTGTTGCGGTTGTAGGCGCGCAGCATGGCGTGGCCGAAGTGGCCCGTGTGGCGCGCCATGTCGCCTTCCAGCGATTCGATCTTGACCACCTCCGCGCCGAGGTCGCCCAGCGTCATCGTGGTGCCGGGGCCCGCAATGTAGTTGCCGAGTTCGATGACGCGAATGCCCTGCAGGGGCGGGGGAGGAGCGGCTCGTTCGTTCATCCGGGCGACTCTAGGAGCCGAGTGGGACCACGGGAACGCAGGAACTGCAAAGCTGCTTTGCAGGGCGCGCCGCCGGCTGTGCCGGATCGTCGCCAAACTTCGACCCCATGATGACCGTGGAGATTCGAAGGGTCGGCGAGACGAAGGACCTGCTGGGCGAAAGCCCGTGCTGGGATGCGCGCGCGCATGCCGTCTGCTGGATCGACTCGCTGGCGGGAACGCTACAGCGGCTGTGGCCTGCCACCGGCGAGGCCGAGCAACACGGCCTGCCCGCGCCGGTCGGCTCGATTGCGCCTTGCGAGAGCGGTTCGGTGGTCGCGGCGCTGAAGAACAGCTTCGCCCGCTACGACTTCGCCACGCGCAAGCTGGAGATCCTGGCCAGCATCGACATCGATCACCCGGACGTGCGCCTCAATGACGGCAAATGCGACCCCTGGGGCAACTTCATCGCCGGCACCATGCACATCAACCGCCAGCCGGGCGACGCTGTCCTCGGCGGCCTGTACCGGCTGCGGCCCGACCGCTGCGTGGAGCGCATTGCGGGCGGGTTCGGGTTGACCAACGGCCCCTGCTTCAGCCTCGACGGCCGCACGCTCTACGTGGCCGACAGCACGGTCCGCACGATCTGGACCTATGACTACGCGCCGGAAGGCCCGTTGTCCAACCAGCGCGTCTTCGTGCAGACCGAGGGATACGGATCCGGCCCTGACGGCGCGACCGTGGACGCTCAGGGCTTCGTCTGGACCGTGCTGACGCGGATCGGGAAGATGGCCCGCTTCGCCCCCGACGGACGGCTCGACCGGATGGTGGAACTGCCGGCAACGCATCCGACCAGCCTGTGCTTCGGCGGCCCGCAGTTCGAAGTTGCCTATGTCACGTCGATCTCCAGGAGCACGCATCTCGCGGGACTCCTGCCGCAGGACGGCGGCCTGTTCGAGCTGAGCGGGATGCCCGCCGCCGGGATGCCGGCGCACCGCTTCGCGGACTGAAGCCGGCCTCAGGCCGCGTCGCCTTCGCGCAGCGCCTCGGCAATGAAGTCGACGAAGGCGCGCACTTTCAGCGGCAGCGCGCGGCTCTGGCGGAACACTGCGTAGATGCCGTTGGAGAACCCGCGCACCGCGAACCGGTAATCGGGAAGGAGCCGCAACAGCGAGCCGTCCTGGATGCAGCTGCGCACCGTGGGCTCCGATAGCAGCGCGATCCCCATGCCGCCGATGGCGGCCAGCCGCAGCAGTTCGCCGTTGTTCGAGCTCAGCACGCCCTGGATCACCAGCTCCTGCTGTTCTCCCTGTTCATCGATGTATTTCCAGGTGGTGGCCTCGTGCTCGCGACGGTAGGTGAGGCAGCGAACCTCCGGCAGGTCGCGCGGGTGGCGGATGCGCTTGTGCACCTTCATGAAGGATGGGCTGGCCACCAGCACTTCGTCACTGCTGAGCAGCCGCTTGATCACGAAGCTCGAATCGGTCGACTCGCCGGTGCGGATGTCGATGTCGAAGTCGTGCTCCACCAGGTTCACAGGGTGTTCGGAGAGTTCGAACTCCAGCTGGATGTCCGGATGGCGCTGGGCGAAGCGCGGCAGCAGCGGCGCGATCACGCGCAGGCCGATCTGCGTGCGCGAGTGGATGCGCAGACGGCCCTCGGGCAGCAGTTTCGAGCTGCGCGCGGCTTCCTCCGCCTCCGCCATCGCCTCCAGCACCACCTCCGCGCGCCCGAGGAAGGCCTGTCCCGCCTCGGTGACCTTGAGCTTGCGGCTGGTGCGGTCCACCAGTTGCACCCCCAGCTCTTCCTCCAGCGCGCTGATGCGGCGCGAGATGGTGGCGGGCGAAAGACTCAGGCTGCGCCCCGCGGCCGAGAGGCTTCCCTTCCGCAGGGTCGTCACGAAGATCCGCAGCGAATCGAGGGCCTTCATTTCAGAAAACGCAAAGAAGGTGTGCGCGGCGTGGTGCGCGGCGCAGGCACTCCGTTCCTAAGATCGCTCCACGCAACCAAGCCAACCAGGAGCCTCGTCATGGATTTCGGAATCTTCATTCTGATGCAGCAGCGAAACAAGCACAAAACCTCTCACCAGATCCTGCGCGATGCCGTGGAGCAGACGCGGCTGGCGGACGAACTGGGCTTCGGCGGCGCCTGGTTCGCAGAACATCATTTCAGCAACTACGGCATGTGCTCGTCGCCGCTCACGATGATCGCGCACTGCGCCGCCGTCACCCGCAACATTCGCCTGGGCACCGGCATTGTCGTCGCACCGCTGTACACCCCAGCCCGCCTGATCGCCGACGTCGCGATGGTGGACCAGCTGTCCGACGGCCGCCTGAACCTGGGCATCGGCTCCGGCTACCAGCACTTCGAGTTCGAGCGCTTCGGCGTTTCGCTGGAGACCTCCAAGCAGCGCACGCTGGAGATGCTGGACATGCTGGAGCTGGGCCTGAAGGAGCCGAAGTTCGCCTACGACGGCCAGTTCTACCAGCAGCCCGAGAGCGCGATCAGCCAGCGCGCGGTGCAGCAGCCGATGCCGCCGTTGTGGGTGACCAGCGTGGACCCGACCTTCCTTGCCCGCGCCGTGCGTGGCGACCACCACGTGTTCGTCTCCGGCGGCGACGGCGGCGTGGAGAAGCTGCAGGCCACCCGCGCCCTGATCGACAAGGTAGCCTTGGGTGAAGGCAAGAACCCGGCCCAGGTGCCGGTCGGCGTGCTGCGCGCGGCCTACGCCAGCGAAAACAAGGCTGAAGTGGATCGCTACCTCGATTGCGCCCGCTACCAGCGCCGCGTGGCACTCAGCCTGAAGCGCCGCACGGCGCAGATCGCCGAGGACTACCAGGTGGCCGAGACGATGGCGGAAGGCGAGCCGACCCTGGACGAAATGCGTGCCCTGTTGCCCGTGGGCTCGGTGGACACGGTGATCGAGCGGGTGGTGCGCGAGATCCGCGCCATCAAGCCCGTGCACTACTGTTTCCAGACGCAGATGGGTGACTTCGACCACCCGACGATGCTGAAGCACCTGGAACTGTGGGCCAAGGTCATCATGCCCGCCGTGCAGCGCGAGATCGCCAACGACCCGCCGCACGTGGCCAAGCCTGCCACCGAGGCCGCCGCCGCCTGAGGCGCGCAGGCATACGCCATGAGTAGCACGACCTTGCACCGCGATGCCATCGAACCGACGCTGTTTCGACAGCTGCTCGGCTGCTTTCCGACGGGGGTGGCGATCATCACGACGCGTGCCGCCGACGGACGGCCCGCAGGCCTGACCTGCAATTCCTTCAGCTCGGTATCGCTGGAGCCGCCGCTGGTGCTGTTCAGTCTGCGCAAGGCAAGCAGCTTGCTGGGGGCGTTCGCCGAAGCCGATGCGTTCGCCATTAACATCCTGTCCGAGCGCCAGGATGCGCTGTCGAGTCGTTTTGCCTCGAGCAAGATCGCGGACAAGTTCGAGGGCGTGGCCTGGCGCTCGGGGCCGCTCGGAATGCCGATCATCGAAGACTGCCTGGCAAGCTTCGAGTGCAGCGTCCACGCCCGTCATGAGGCCGGCGACCACGACGTCTTCATCGGAGAAGTGAAGCACATGAGCGGAGGCCCCGCCGACCAGGCGCTGGTGTTCTACAAGGGCGCCTACATGATGCTGGCGGAGTCACTTCGCACGCTGGTGATCCAGGGGCGGCTCGGCTCGGCCGATCTCGACGAAGCCTATCGCACGCTGTATGGGACGCTGCTGCGGCTGGCGTGCGAACGGGCCACCGAAGGCGAGATCGATGCGATCGAGGCCGCCGTCGACGGCATCGAGCGGCATCGAGCCACGGACTCGCTCGCGCAACGCATCGAGTCGGCCAGTCGCTTCTTCTCTGCCATCGCGGCAGCCGGGCACAACGAAGCCCTCATGCTCATGGCGCAGACGATGACCACCATCCTGCGCGAGCGCTTGACGCACGTGGTCCCGGTGCGGCTGCGGCCGGACTTGTTTCCGCTTCGGCGCAAGGTCGTGCTGTGCCTTCGGCAGCGTGACGCGGACGGGGCCGCTGCCGCTCTGGACGAGCTGGTCACGAAGCTGCGCACGGGCGGCGACGTGGCCGCCGAGCCCAGCCGCTCATAGAAAACAGGACAGGAGACAACATGTCGAACACCGAAATCGCCGATGGCGAGGCGGATGCCTACGCCGCGTTCCGCCGCGAGCTGGAGGACTTTGCCCGCGGCGCCTGCCCGCCGGAGATCCGCGCCGTCGTCGCAGCGGGCCAGAAGGTCACCAAGCGCGAGTACATGGGGTGGCAGAAGATCCTCCATGAGAAGGGCTGGGGCGCGCCCAGCTGGCCGCGCGAATACGGCGGCACCGGCTGGGACATCAAGCAGCGGCTGATCTTCGAGGAGGTGATGGCCGAGGCCGATTGCCCGCCGCTGTACCACCACGGTCTGGGCCACATCGGCCCCGTCATCATCCGCTTCGGCACGGAGGAGCAGAAGGCGCGCTTCCTGCCGCGCATCCTGGACGGCTCCGACTGGTGGTGCCAGGGCTACTCGGAGCCGGGCTCGGGCTCGGACCTCGCCTCGCTCAGCACCAGCGCGCGGCTGGACGGCGCCGACTACGTGATCAACGGCCAGAAGATCTGGACCTCGCACGCGCACGAAGCCAACATGATCTACGTGCTGGTGCGCACCTCGAAGGAGGCGAAGAAGCAGGACGGCATCTCGCTGATCCTGGTGCCGATGGACAGCAAGGGCATCACGGTGCGCCCGATCCGCACCATCGACGGCTGGCACCATCTGAACGAGGTGTTCTTCGACGAGGTGCGTGTGCCCGCCGCCAACCTGATCGGCGAAGCCGGCAAGGGCTGGACCTGCGCCAAGTACCTGCTGGAACGCGAGCGCCTGCCGCCGGCGAATGTCGCGCGGCTGGAACTGGTGCGCCGGCAGGTCACGCGCGTGGTGGAAGAGGCTGCGAAGGCCGCCGTCGGGCGCCGGGATTTCAGCAACCTGCGCTACCGGTTGTTGCTCGCCGAAGCCGACGTCAAGGGCGCGCGCGTCATCCTGGCCAATGCGACGGACGACCTGAAGAACCAGCGTCCGCTCGGCGTGCAGCCTTCGGTGATCAAGCTGATGTGCAGCGACGTCGCCCAGCGCCTGACCTCCATCGCGCTCGATGCGGTCGGGCCGGAGGCGGCCCACCGCTTCCTCGCCCATGACGGCGAGGGCGTGCCCGGCGCCACCTGGGTGCAGAACTACATGTTCACGAGGGCGAGAACGATTGCCGGCGGCACCTCCGAAGTGCAGCGCAACGTCGTCGCCAACGAATTGCTGGGAGCCTGAAAAGTGTCCATGTCATTCACGCCATTGTTTCCCGGCATGCTGCTCGATGCGGCCGACCGCTTCGCGCAGGACCACGCCGCGACACAGGACTTCGCCGAGACCGACCCGATCCGGGAAATGGGCTGGGCCTGTACGGTCGTGCCCGAAGAGTCCGGCGGCGTCGGCGGCACGCTGGCCGACCTTGCCTCCATCGTCGAAGGCCTCGCCACGCACGGGCTGCACTTGCCGGTGGTGGAGACCTGTGCCGTCGCGCCCATCCTGCTGCAGGGCGCGGCGCCCGAAGCTTCTGCGCGCTGGCTGGAAGCCGTGTGCGAGGGCAGCGCGAAGATCGCGCCGCTGACCGCGCTGTCCGCATCGCTGGACGACATCGCGGTGCAGGCGAAGCAGCTGGACATCGGCTGCGAGCTGACCGGCGTGGTCCAGGGCGTCGATGTGTCGCTGGCCGCCACGCACTATCTCGTGCCCGCGGTGCTGCAGGGGACGGGCGAGGCGGCGATCTTCCTGGTCGACAAGGAGCGCATCCCCGCGCCCACGACAACTTACCGGACGATGGAAGGGCGACGCGGCGCCGACTTCCGGCTGGAGCACCTGACGGAGCCGGCGCTGGCCTGCATCGCGCGCGGCGCCGAGGCTCAGCGCGCGCTGGTCCAGGCCGACAACGCGGCCCTCCTGCTGACGGCGACGGACACCGTGGCCGCGCTGGCCACGCTGATCCAGCAGACCGTGAACCACCTGAAGGAGCGGCGCCAGTTCGGCGTGACGCTGTCGTCCTTCCAGGTGCTCAGGCACCGCACGGCCGACATGTACGTGCGCTACCTCGGCGCCAAGGGCCTGCTGATGCACGCCTTCCAGGAATACGACAGCGACGCGGCTGACCTGCGCCGCACCCTGCGCCTGATGAAGGTGGCGCTGGCGGAAACCGCCCGCACCTGCGCTGAAAGCGCCATCCAGATGCATGGCGGCATGGGCGTGAGCGAGGAGGTCCTGGCCACGCGCCTCGCCCAGCGCCTGCTCGCCTCCGAATTCCGCTACGGCGACCGCCTCACGCATGCGGCGCGGCTGCTCGCGCCGCAACCAACCTTTCCAGGAGTTCACTATGAACGTCAGCCTTGAAGTTTCCGAGTACATCGCCGTCGTGCGGCTGAACAAGCCGCCGGTCAACGCACTGGACCGCGCGACGCGGCAGCGCCTGATCGATGTGTTCGACGAGGTCTCCGAACGCGCCGACATCCGCGTGGCCATCCTCACCGGCACGGGCAAGTATTTCTGCTCCGGCGCCGACCTGAAGGATCGGCCGGACCCGGAGAAGCCCGGCGACTTCCTCGGCCACAACCGCTTGACCCGCGAAACCGGCAATGCGATCCGCGAGTGCGCCAAGCCCGTGATCGCCGCCGTCAATGGTCCGGCGTTGGGCGCCGGCTTCGGCCTGATGGCCGCCTGCGACATCTTCCTGGCCTCCGAGGACGCGAGCTTCGCGATGCCGGAGATCAACGTGGGACTGGCCGGTGGGGTGTCGATGCTGCGAACCATGTTCGGCCGCTCCTTCACGCGCCGCATGTTCTTCACCGGCATGCGCGTGCCCGCCGCCGAGTTGTACCGCCGGGGCGTGCTGGACGAAGTGCTGCCGCCGGACGAGCTGCTGCCCGCGGCCCTGCGCCTCGCGCAGGAGATGGCATCCAAGAGCCCGCTTGCGCTGGCCTACGCCAAACAGGCCGCCAACATGATGGACCTGATGCCGCAGCGCGACGGCTACCGCTTCGAGCAGAACATCACCATGGCGCTGTCCAAGACCGACGACGCCAAGGAAGCGCGCCAGGCCTTCCTGGAAAAGCGCCAGCCTGTCTACAAGGGGCGCTGAGCCATGGCCGTCGTTGCAGTCGCGGAAGTCGTGGAAGTGGGAAGGGGTCTGGACGCGCTGTTCCAGCCGCGTTCGATCGCGATCTTCGGCGCGTCGGAGGACGTGACCAAGATCGGCGGGCGGCCGCTGCAGTTCCTGCAGAAGTACGGCTACCGCGGCGCGATCTATCCGATCAACCGCAAGGGCGGCACGGTGCAGTCGCTTCAGGCCTATGCGAGCGTGGCGGACCTGCCGGAGGCACCGGAGTTGGCCGTGATGGCGGTTCCCCCCGAGAGCGTGCTGGAGGCGATCAAGGACTGCGCGAGGAGCGGGGTGCGCGCGGCGGTCATCCTCTCCTCCGGCTTCTCCGAGATGGGTGAAGCGGGCAGCCGGCTGCAGGCCGAGATCGGCAAGGTGGCCAGGTCGTCAGGCATGCGCGTGGTCGGCCCGAACTGCCTGGGCTCCATTGGCGTCGCGGAAAAGAGCATCGCCACTTTTTCGGTGGCGCTCGAGTCGGCGTTCCCCACCGCGGGCCACGTCGGCATCGTGTCGCAGAGCGGCAACCTCGGCAGCTACACGATGCGGCTCGCTGTCGATCGCGGCATCGGCATCAGCCGCCTGCTCACCACAGGCAACGAATGCGACGTGGACATCGCCGACGGCATCGCCTCGCTGGCCACCGACCCGGCCACCTCGGTGATCCTGTGCTGCATGGAAACCTGCCGCAACGCGGGCAAGCTGGTTCGGGCGCTGGCGATGGCGCGCGAGGCCGGCAAGCCGATCATCGTGCTGAAGGTCGGCGTGTCCCACGCCGGCAGCGAAGCGGCTGCCTCGCACACCGGCGCGCTGGCCGGTTCGGACGCGGTGTTCGACGTGGTGCTGCGCAACGGCGGCGCCATCCGGGTGCCGAGCATCGAACAGTTGCTGGACGTTGGCCACGCCGTCTCGGTGGTTGGCACTGCCCGCGCGCCGAAGGGCAAGCGCGCCGCGCTGGTGACGGCCTCCGGCGGCTTCGGAGTGCTGATGGCCGATGCGGCCAGCGCCCAGGGCCTGGATCTGCCGAAGCTTTCCGCGCGCGCGCAGGAGCGCATCCTCTCGGCGCTGCCCTACGCATCGCCCGGCAATCCGGTCGACATGACCGCGCAGGTGTCGAGCCGGCCGGAGTTGCTGGTCCAGGTGCTGTCCGCGGTGGCGGAAGACCCCGTGTGCGATGCGGTGATCCTGCAGTCCGCCTATGCCTTCCAGATGCCGCGGCTGCGCGACGTGTATATCGCCGCGCTGGAGCAGGTGCGGCTAGACCATCCGTCGCGGCTCATCCTGCTGTGCTGCAAAGCGCCGCGCGACACGATCGCGCAACTGAACCGGATGGGCTTCCCCACGGTGGAAACCATCGACGCGGCCTGCTCGACCCTGGCGGCGCTGGTGCGGCTCGGTACGCGGGGCGAACAAGCCGCGACGGCAGCGACGTTGTCTTCGACCGATGCGCTGCCGCAAGAAGCATTCGCCAACGAGGCGAGCGCCAAGGCGGCGCTCGCGCAGGCGGGCGTTCCCGTGCTGAAGGAAGTCACGGCAGCCAGCCGGGATGCGGCGCTGACGGCGGCGCGCGAAATCGGATTTCCGGTTGTGCTCAAGATCGTCTCGCCCGACATTCCGCACAAGACCGAGGTCGGCGGCGTCGTGGTCGGCGTGCGCTCGGAGGCGCAACTCGCGACCGAGTACGACAGCCTGCTGGCGCGCGTCGCGCAGAAGGCGCCAGAAGCCCGGATCGCCGGCGTGCTGGTGGCGCAGATGGCGCAGGGCGGCATCGAACTGATCCTCGGGACCAAGAAGGACCCAGTCTTCGGGCCGGTCGTGATGGTGGGCCTGGGCGGAATCTTTGCCGAGGTGCTGCGTGACGTGGCTCTGCAGATCGCGCCCGTGACCGAACAGCAGGCGACGCAGATGCTGCGCTCGCTCAGGGCCTTCCCCCTGCTCGACGGCGCGCGCGGCCGGGCAAAGGCGGACGTGGCGGCGGCGGCGCGCGCCGTCGCGGCGCTCTCGCAATTCGCTGCGCAGCACGCCGATGTCGTCGCGGAGATCGACATCAATCCATTGGTGGTGATGGACCAGGGGCAGGGCGCGTTCGCGCTCGATGCGCTGCTGGTGCCGGAAACGAAAGGCAATCCATGAATCCCTCTCTCGAAGGCCGCGTGGCATTTATCAGCGGCGCCGGCCACGGCATCGGCCGGGCCACCGCGCTGACCATGGCCCGGCTCGGCGCCACCGTCGGCGTCAACGACCTCAAGCAGGAATTCGTCGAAGAAACCGTTGCCGAGATTCATCGGCTGGGCGGCAAGGCGATGCCCCTGGCGCAGGATGTCTCCACCCGCGACGGCATGCGCGAAGCCGTGCTGCGCTTCGCGCGTGACGCAGGGCGGCTCGACGTGATGGTCAACAACGCCGCCTGGGTGCGCTACCAGCCGCTGGCGGAGATCACGCCCGAGGTGATGGACCGCATGGTCGACATCGGCTTCAAGTCGGTGATCTGGGGCATCCAGGCCGCCGCCGAGGCGATGGACCCGGAGCGCGGCGGCTCCATCATCAATGTGGCGTCCATCGCTGCCTTCAAGTCGCCGGCCCGGTCGGTGGTGTACAGCGGCCTCAAGGCCGGCGTGCTCGGGATCACCCGGGCCGCGGCCGCCGACCTGGGCGCGCGCGGCATCCGCGTCAATGCGGTCGCGCCGGGTGCGGTGCCGACGGAAGGCACGGCGAAGCACCGCAACGCGGAACTCGATGCGAAGCGCATCGCGCGCACGCCGCTCGGCCGGCTCGGCACGGTGGAAGACATCGCCGACGCGATCTGCTTCCTGGCCGGGGACGGCTCCCGGTTCATCAGCGCGGATGTGCTGCGCCTCGACGGCGGCGCGTCGGAGACTTCGCTGTGAGCGCGACGGACAGCGCTCCCAAACGGCTGCAGAACGTGTACGTGGTGGCGCAGCGGCCGGTCGAACTGCATTCCTTCTACGAATCCGCGCTGGGGCTCAAGCTCAAGTTCCGGGACAAGGACCGCTGGTTCCAGTACGGCGTGGGCAACACCAGTGTGGCCGTGGCGTGCAAGGAAGAAGCGGCGCCGGCGAGGTCCGGGCTCGTGATGGTGTTCGAGGTGGAGGACTTCGCCGGTGCCGAGGAACGCATCGCCGGCGCGGGCGGCCAGGTGCTCGGCATCCGTGACATGGGGGCGCACGGTGCGGTGATGTCGCTGCGCGACCCCGAAGGCAACGTCGTGCAGCTGTTCAAGCGCGCGGCCACCCCGGCGCAATGAGCTCCGCTGCGCAACTGCAGGCCCTGCTCGATCGCGAGGCGATCCGGGAGTGCCTCAATCGCTACTGCCGCGGCATCGACCGTGCCGACGAGGCGGCGCTGCGATCCGCCTACTGGGAGGACGCCACGGATTGCCACGGCGCCTGGAACGGCAGCGCCACGGGTTTCATCGATCAGGCCTTGCAACGCCTGCGCCTGGGCGGCCGGCGCGTGCACCAGGTGAGCAATGTCTCCATCGAGCTGCATGATGGTGTCGCTGCGGTGGAGAGCTATTTTCTTGCGCTGCAGGCTCCTGCCGGGAACTCCAAGCAGACCTTCTTGTGCGGACGCTACGTCGACCGCTTCGAACGCCGGCACGGCGAGTGGCGGATCGCCGCCAGAACGGTCGTGTACGACTGGATCGAGGAGCGCGAGCGCCCGGAGCTCGCGCTTGCCGATGAGGCCCTGTTCGGTGTGCGACAGCCGGTGGGTTGCGCAGCGCCCGGGGATTCGGTGTACGCGCTGCTGCGGGAAGTCCGCGTCGGATAGACACGTGATGCGTAACCCGGAAAAATTCTCGGCCCTGCTCGCCGAAGTTCGGCAGTTCGTCCGCGCCGAGTGCCTGCCCCTCGAGGAGGAGGTCGACCGCAACGACGAGATCCCCGAGGCGCTGGTGCAGCGCATGCGCGAGATCGGGCTGTTCGGCCACAGCATCCCCGAGGCCTATGGCGGCGCCGGCCTGAGCACGGAGGAGTTGTCGCTGGTGAACATCGAGGTCTCGCAGGTGGCAACCACGTTCCGGGCGCGCTTCGGCGGCAACACCGGCATCGCGTCGGAGTCCATCGTGGTCGACGGGACGCCCGGGCAGAAGAAGACCTACCTGCCGCGGCTGGCCAGCGGCGAGATGACCGGCTGCTTCGCGTTGACCGAGCCGGAAGCCGGCTCCGACGCGACGGCACAGAAGACGGTCGCGGTGCGCGACGGCGACAGCTTCCTGATCACCGGGAAGAAATGCTTCATCACCAACGCACCGATCGCCAACCTGTTCACCGTCTTCGCCAGGACGGACCCGGACGCGAAAGGCGCCAAGGGCATCACCGCATTCCTCGTCGAGCGGGGCACACCGGGCTTGTCGACTTCGGCGCCCTATCGCAAGCTGGGCCAGCATGGCTCCCCGGTGGGCGAGGTCGTGCTGGACCGGGTCAGGGTTGCAGCCTCCGCCATCGTCGGCGGCATCGAAGGGCAGGGCTTCCGCACCGCCATGAAGACGCTGAACAAGCAGCGCATCAATCTCGCCGCCCTGTGCACCGGCCCCGCGATCCGGCTCGTCGAGGAAATGGCGAAGCACGCGCAATCACGCCACCAGTTCGGGCAGCCGATCGGCGAGTTCCAGCTGGTGCAGCAGATGATCGCCGAGAGCAACACGGAGGTGCATGCGGCGCGTGCACTGGTGCTCGAGACCGCACGCAAGCGAGACGACGGCGCCGACGTCACGATGGAAGCGTCCATGTGCAAACTGTTCGCCTCCGAGATGTGCGGCCGTGTCGCAGATCGGGCCGTGCAGGTTTTCGGTGGCAGCGGCTACATGGCCGGCAATGTGGCTGAGCGCTTCTACCGCGATGTGCGCCTGTTCCGGCTCTACGAGGGAACGAGTCAGATCCACCTCGTCAACATTGCCAAGCGAACCATCGCACTGGCCGCACAGGACGCGGTTGGGTCATGAACTACCAGGTCGGGCCTGAAAGGGAGCTTCGTCGCCGCTGCTACCGCAGCGTGTGACACATTGTTCCAGTCCTGGGACATCAGCGGCGCGCACCACGAGCCAAGGCGCGGTGTGGCCCTGTGGGCGCGCCGGCGGAACGGCCCTTGCTTTGACAAGCAGGTCCAACCTTCGTTTCGTCGCACGACACCGCCCATGACCCCACCCGACACCGCCCTTGCTTCCAGGCCCCACCTGAGCGTGCGCACGGTGTGCGTGGACGCGCCCGGGCGGCTGCATCTGGGCTTTTTCGATCCCGCCGGCTCGCTGGGGCGCGCGTTCGGCAGCCTTGGGCTGGTGATCGATGGCTTCACGACCGAGGTCGAGTTGGCAGCGGCGGCCTCGGACCGCATGACGGGGGATACGCCGGCCGCGCAAGCGGAACTCGATCGCGCCGGCGCCTTCCTGCAGTTGCTGCGCCAGCGCAGCGGCCGCCATGCGCCGCTGTCCCTGCGGCTGCGGCAGGTGTTGCCGCCTCACGCGGGCTTCGGCTCCGGCACACAGCTCGCGTGCGCCATCGGTCGGGCCTTCGCGCACTGGCATGGCCTGGATCTGAACACCGCCACGCTGGCGCAATGGCTCGGCCGCGGCCTGCGATCGGGCGTCGGGATCGCGGGCTTCGACGCCGGAGGCTTGCTCGTCGATGGCGGCCCCGGCACGGACGGCCTGCCCGCGCCGCTGCTGTCGCGCGTTGCCTTCCCCGAGGCGTGGCGCATCGTCGTGGCCCAGGACCCCTCGCATCGGGGCCTGTCGGGCAGCGCGGAAAAGAAGGCCATTGCCGCCTTGCCGCCCTTGCCGCAGGCTCGCGCCGCCGACATCTGCCACCAGGTCCTGATGCGCATCCTGCCGGGGGCGGCGAGCGCGGAATTCGCGCCGTTCGCCGCAGGCATCCGCCGGATGCAGCAGCTGCTCGGCGAGCACTTCGCGCCGGCGCAGGGCGGTGCCTTCACGAGCCCGGCGGTCGGCCGGCTGATGCAGTGGATCGCCGAGGCGAGCCGCGATGCGAAGGCCGGGCCGTCGGCCGCGATCGGTCAAAGCTCGTGGGGTCCCACGGGTTTCGCCATCCTGCCTTCGCAAGCGCGCGCCGAAGCGCTGGTCGAAGCCGCGCAGGCAGCCGGTCGGGTCGACGCCCATCTGAAGTTGCGCATCGTGTCCGGCCGCAACCACGCCGCGATGGTGTGCGAAGTCAGCTCGGACCCGCGCATCGATTGAACACGCCGCAGACAACCATCCACACCGAAAGCTCCCATGGAACGTCCCCGCATCCTCCACATGTTCACGCCCGGCCGCCAGATGAGTCCCTTCGACATCAACATGGCGGCGGATGCGGGTTATCAGATCATCGTGCCCTACTGCGAGGTGGACCTCGATCGCATCACTGCACTGACGCAGGACACCATCTTTTCGCGCGGGCCGAAGGGCGCCGCACGCACCGGCATCTTCATCGGCGGACGCGATGCGCAGCTGGCCGCCGACATGCTCGAGCGCGCGAGGACCTCGATGGTCAAGCCCTTCGTCGTCTCGCTGATGGCCGATCCGAGCGGCGCCTACACCACCGCCGCGGCCATGGTGGCCTGTGTCGAGGCCGCTTTGAAGCGCCACCAGCCCCAAGGTCTGGAAGGCCAGCGCGTGGTGATTCTGGGCGGCACGGGCCCGGTAGGCCGCGTGGCCGGCGTGATCGCCGCGCAGGCCGGCGCCGAGGTCTTTCTGTCCAGCCGCAACGGCATCGACGCGGCTGAGGAAGCCGCTCAGGAAACCGGGCGGCGCTTCGGCGTGACCTTGCACGGCCTGTCCGGCGGAGACCCGGCCGCGGTGCGCAGATCCATCGCCGAGGCCGATGTGCTGCTGGCCTGCGCGGCGGCCGGCGTCCAGGTGGTGTCGATCGAGGCGCTCGGCGCCGCCACCCGGCTCAAGGTCGCGGCCGACGTGAATGCCGTGCCGCCCGAAGGCATCGCCGGCGTCGGTGTGATGGACGACGCCAAGCCATTGGCCGGCACGCAGGCCGTCGGCATCGGCGCGCTGGCGGTGGGCAACGTCAAGTACCAGACGCAGCATCGTTTGCTGGTGCAGATGTGCGAGGCCGAGAAGGCGCAGGTGCTGAGCTTCCCCGAGGCCTTCGCGGTTGCCCGCGCCTTCCTGGCCGAGCAGGCCGGCAAGGCGGCGTGAGGCGCGCTCGCGCGATGCGCACGCTCGCAGTCGCCGCAATCTCCGCGCGTGCCATGGCCGAGGCGGCAGCGCACGACGGCTTCGACGTGGTCGCGCTCGACCTGTTCGGCGATGTCGACACGCGGCGCGCGGCCTCGCGCTGGCTGCCGATCGGCGCGCCTGGAAGCCTCCATATCGATGGCGTGCGGGTCTTGGCCGCATTGCGCGAGCTGGCGCGCGAACGTGAAGGCGGGGGGCCGGTCGTGGGATGGGTGGCGGGCAGCGGTTTCGAGGGGGAGCCCGCGTTGCTCGAACAGGGCGCGGCCGTACTGCCGCTGATCGGCACTGCAGCGGCCGCGGTGCGCCGCCTGCGCGATCCGGTGATGTTCTTCGGCTTTCTCGCGGCCGAGCGCATGCCGCATCCGCAGGTGAGCTTCGAGCCTCCCGAGAATCCTGCAGGGTGGTTGATGAAGGATGCACATGGCTGCGGCGGCTGGCATGTTCGCCGCGCGCCCTGGCCGAAGGACGAGCGGCCCAGCGCGCACCGCTATTACCAGCGCGAGATGCCGGGGCTGCCGATGTCGGCCACCTTCATCGCCAATGGACGCAATGTCCATGTGCTCGGCTTCAACGAACTGAGCGTGCGCAGTTTCGGCGCGCGGCCTTTTGTTTTTTGCGGCGCGGTCGGCCCGGTCCCCGTAGCGGCCGACATGGCGCGCCGCGTCACGGCCATCGCGCTGGCGCTCACCGCGGAGTTCGAGCTCTGCGGCCTGTGCAGTCTCGATTTCATGCGCGACGGCGACGCCATCGGCGTGCTGGAAGTCAATCCGAGGCCGCCGGCGAGCATGAGCCTCTACCGTCGGCCGGCCGGCTCGCCGGGCCTGATGCAGGCGCACTTGCGCGCCTGCCTGGACGGGGAGTTGCCGCCGGCAACGCCCTTGCCTGCGCAAGATGTCGAAGGCATGGAGATCGTGTTCGCGCCGCGAGCCCTGCAGCTCGACGCGCCGGCAGCGCAGCGGCTCGCCGCATGGCCCGGCATTCGCGACCTCCCCGATGCCGGCCAGCGCTTCGGCATCGACGACCCCGTGTGCACCCTGACGGCGAGCGCAAGCAGCGCCCAGCAGGTTCGCACGCGCTTGAACGAAGGCCGCGAGCGGCTGCTGCAATCACTGGAGACCTTGGCATGAGCAACACTTCCTCGCCGGCGGCGGCCGCGGGCCTGAGCGTCAACCTGTTGGCGCAGCCATTGGTCGAACGCCTGCTGGCCGATGCCGATGCGCTGGGCCTGCATGTGCGCCGCGACGACACCGGGGTCCACATCGTCGATGCCGGCATCGAGGCGCGCGGCAGCATGGCTGCCGGGCTGCGGATCGGCGAGATCTGCATGGGTGGACTGGGGCATGCGCACCTGCGCAGCGGCGGCAGCGCCGAAGGCTGGCCGACCTGGCTCGACGTGCGCAGTTCGCAGCCGGTACTGGCGTGCCTGGGCAGCCAGTACGCGGGCTGGAGCCTGTCGGCGACCAAGGAGGAGACCGGCGGCAAGAAGTTCTTCTCGCTCGGCTCCGGTCCGGCGCGCGCGCTGGCGGTCAAGGAAAAACTCTTCGCCGAGCTGGGCTACCGCGATCGCGCGGACTTCGGCGTGCTCGTGCTGGAAGTCGATCGCACGCCGCCGAAGATCGTGGTCGACAAGCTGCTGCGCGACTGCGACCTGCCCGCGCAGGCGCTGACGCTGATCCTCACGCCCACCACCAGTCTCGCGGGCACCACGCAGGTGGTGGCGCGCGTGCTCGAAGTGGCGCTGCACAAGGCGCACGAACTGGGCTATGCGCTGGCGGACATCGTCGATGGCGACGCCAGCGCTCCGCTGCCGTCGCCCAGCAGCGATGGCGTCGAGGCCATGGGGCGCACCAACGACGCGATCCTGTACGGCGGCCGCGTGCATCTGACGGTGCGCGGCGACGACGACGCGGCCCGCGCGCTGGCCCGTGCGCTGCCCTCGCGCAACTCGCGCGACTACGGGCGTTCGTTCGCGGAGATCTTCAAGGAGGTGGCGTACGACTTCTACAAGATCGATGGCGCGCTGTTCGCCCCGGCCGAGGTATGGGTCAGCAATCTCGACAGCGGCAACACCTGGCACGGCGGAGCGTCCGACATGGCGCTGCTGCAGCGCCTGTGGCTGCAGGAGGCCTGAAATGATGGATCGCATGCGCGGGGTGAGTCCATGACCATTCGCGTGGTCATCATGAGTGACGAAATCGGTTGGCACACGCGCCAGCTGCAAGCCGCGCTGCGCACGCGCGGTGCGGTAGGGCGCTGCGTCGACCTGGCGGCCTGCCAGATCGACACCACTGCGGCATGGCATGGCCTGGTCATTCCCGGCTACGGGCGCGAACTGCCCGACGCGGTCCTGGTCCGGGGCATTGCCGGCGGCAGTTTCGAGCAGGTCACGAAGCGCCTTGGCGTGCTGCACGCGCTGCGCGAGCTGGGCGTGCCGGTCTACAACGATGCCCGCGCGATCGAGCGTTCGGTGGACAAGTCGATGACCAGCCTGCTGCTGCATGCCGCGCGCATTCCGGCCCCCGCCACCTGGGCGACGGAATCGGCGGCCCAGGCCCGGCGCATTGCGATGCGCGAGACGGCTGCGGGCCATGCGCTGGTGCTCAAGCCCTTGTTCGGCTCGCAGGGCAAGGACCTGCAGCTGGTGGGCGAGGTCGACGGCGTGCATCACCCGATGCCCGACACCGACGCACGTTACGCGGGCTTGGCATATCTGCAGCGCTTCGTGCCGCCGGTGGCTGCGCCGGGCTTCGACTGGCGCGTGCTGGTGGTGGGCGGGCGCGCGCTGACCGCGATGCGGCGCGTGAGCGCGCACTGGGTCCACAACGTGGCCCAGGGTGCGCGCTGCGAGCCTGCCGAACTGGAGCAGCCGCTCGCGCAGTTGGCCGAACGCGCCGCGCTCGCGCTGGACATGGACTACGCGGGCGTGGACCTCATCGCAGCGGCGAGCGGGCCGCCGATCCAAGTGCTGGAAGTCAATGGCGTCGCTGCCTGGCAGGGGCTGCAGCGCGTGACGGCTTTCAACATCGCCGGGGCCATCGTCGACGACTTGCTGGACCGCAAGATGGCGCAGGCGCGCCGCCGCCTGGAGGAGGGCGTGGCTCCGGAGCGCCGCGCCTGATGAGCGCGCAGCAGGCGGCGATCGAAAGGGCCCGGGCCTGCTTCCTGCGGGCCTGCTGGCTAGACGTCGCGGTGCGCAAGCCGGGCAACGTCAGCCTCGTCTCTCCGGGGCACGGCATGCAGGCCTCGATGTTCATCGCCAGCGCGCAAGCGGCGGCGGGCGCGCTGTTCGAACCCGGCTTATGTGTGGGCGGGCGCATCGAGCGCGCCGTGGCCGCGACTTGGGAGGTCGCCGGATGCAACACCAACCTCGGCATCCTGCTGCTGTGCGCGCCGATCGCGCTGGCCATGGAGCGCCACCCCGGCGCCACGACCTGTGCGGCCTTGCATGCTGCGGTCGAGTCCGTGCTGGCCGCGCTCGACATCGATGATGCACGCGCGGCCTATCGCGCGATTGCGCGCGCGCGCCCCGGCGGCCTGGGAAACGCCCCGGCGGAGGATGTGCACGACGATCCGAGCATCGACCTGCGTGCTGCGATGGCGCTGGCTGCGGAGCGCGATCTCATCGCGCGGCAGTACCGCGACGGCTTTGCGGATCTGTTTGCACTGGCCTTCCAGGCGCCGATCCACGGCATGACTTGCGGCGAAGGCCCGGTCGACGGCGAGGCGCCGCCCGATGCCGCCACTGTGGCTTCCGTCCAACGGCTTTACCTGGCTTGCCTGAGCGGCTTTGCGGATTCACACATTGTGCGAAATCACGGCGAGCGCGTGGCACAGACTGTCATGACGGCGGCGCAGGCCTGGCGTGAGCGCGAGCGCGCAGGCGCCGTGCTCGATGCCGAGCCCGACTTCGCCGGTTGGGATCTGTCACTGAAGGCCGCACGCATCAACCCGGGGACGAGCGCCGATTTCACGGTGGCGGCGCTGCTGCTTGCGGGCTGGATCGGCTCGTGCCCGACGCCCGCGCGCGAAGCAGCGAACGGATGGCACGGATCGTGATACCCATGACATTGCGCTGGTCATCCTGGCCGGTGTCGTAACGACCGTATCACCTTAGAGGAGACCCGAAACCATGGCAAAAATCGATCGACTGATGGTGGGCGAATCGCTCGTCGGCGAGGGCAATGAAGTCGCCCACATCGACCTGCTCATCGGCCCGCGCGGCAGCGCCGCTGAAACCGCCTTCGCCCACGCGTTGACCAACAACAAGGATGGCTTTACCTCGCTGCTCGCTGTGGTGGCCCCCAACCTGCTGACCAAGCCGGCGACCGTGATGTTCAACAAAGTGACCATCAAGGGCGCCAAGCAGGCGGTGCAGATGTTCGGACCGGCGCAGCGCGCGGTGGCGCTGGCGGTGGTCGACAGCGTCGAGGATGGCACCATCCCCATGGCCGAGGCGGACAACCTGTTCCTGTGCGTCGGCGTATTCATCCATTGGCTCGCCGACGACGACAAGAAAATCCAGGACTACAACTACCAGGCGACGCGCGAGGCGATCCAGCGCGCCGTTTCGGGCTCGCCCACAGCCGCCGAAGTGGTGGACAAGAAGGGCACGACTGCGCATCCGTTCGCGGCACACCTGTAGGCCACAAGCACTAACGAGAAGAAGCCGGCGCGTGAATCGGGCCGGCTTCTTTTCTTTCGCCTCGGAGCGAGGCGCGGCGCGCTCAGCGCTTGGCGGGCACCATGCCGCTGGCGAGAAACTTCAGCACCGTCGCGCTGTGAGCCGATCTCGACGTGCGGTACGTCGGCGCGTGGCGCTCGATCTGAACGCCGACCGATTGCACGTCGTCGAACTTGCGCGGCTTCACGACCTTCACGCGAACCCAGCTCGCGCGGAATTCGTTGATGAGAATGTCGGCGATGGCCTCGGCGAAAGCCTCGAGCAGTTGCAGCCGGTGTTCGACCAGGAGCCTGTGCAGGCGTTCGCGCACGACGCTGTAGTCGATCGTGTCGCCGATGCAGTCGGTGTCGCAGGCATGCGCGCGAGGCACGCCTGCGTACACGTCAATCAGGAGCGGCTGCGGGCGGTGCAGTTCGGACTCGTGGATGCCGATCACCGTCTCGCCATTGAAGCCCTCGATGAAGATCAGGTCCATCGGTGCCGTCGCATCGGCGGTGTCGGAGACCAGGGAGACATTGGAAGGGTGGTCGATGGAGGGACGCAGGCTGGTGTTCAAGTGATGTCTCCAGGTGAATTCGAATGTGTTTGAAAGTGTGTCCGCTGGCGAGTCGAGCCCCCCATGCGGGATTCATCAACGCAAAATGCAGGCCAGTGAACGGACCTGCTCCGGCGCTGCCCCGGCTCGGTGTTTCACCGGGTGCGCGGCATGCCGGCAAGCACAACAATGAGCCAACCAAGGAGACACGATGGAACGCGCCGGAGAACTCCAATGACATTGATGCCGCGGCAAGGTGATCGCCACGCCGACCGTGTGCTCGATGTCGTGAGACGAGGATTTCACGAGGAGGGCAACGATCTGGTCACGCGCTCGTGGAGCCGCTGCCTGAATCAGTACCAGCTCGACCCAGGGCGCGCGCGCGAACCGGTGGTGATTGAGTCTGCGGCCTTGCAAAGCCGGCGCAACCAGCATGCCGACGTGATCGAATGCGCACGCTACGAGATGACCACGCTCTATCAGCAGCTCGCGGACCCCGAGTCCGCCGTGGTGCTGACCGATACCGACGGCGTGATCGTGCACATGGTGTCTTCGCCCGAGTTCGCTGCCGAGGTCGAGCCGATGGGCCTGCATGCCGGCGGCATGTGGGGCGAAGCCGAAGCCGGCACCAACGGCATGGGCACCTGCCTCGCGGCCGCGCATCCGATCTCCGTGCGGCGGGAAGAGCATTTCTTCAGCCAGTTCACGCAGCTGACTTGTTCGGCGGTGCCGGTGCTCGATCCGACCGGCGAGATCATCGCGGTGCTCGACGTGACCAGCCGCTCCAGCCTGATGCAGCAGCATGTGCTGGTCCTGCTGGGCATGACGGCGCGCATGATCGAGAACCGGCTCATCGACAAGCGTTTCTCGAATGCGCATCCGCTGCATTTCCACAGCCGGCCCGAATTCGTCTACACGCTGCACGAGGGCAAGCTCGCGGTCGGAGAGGACGGGCGCATTCTTGCGGCCAACCGCAGCGCCTTGTTCCAGCTCGGCCTGCAATCGATGGACGAGATTCGTTCCCAGCGCATCGATGACCTGTTCCAGACCTCGCTCGAAGACATCCTGCAGCGCAGCCTGTCCTCCTCCTTCCACCCGGTCGTGGCCTACCGCGCCAAGGCGGCGCTGCGCTTCTTCGCGGTGGCGCGCCGGCCGGCGTCGGACGCTGCCACGCCCGCGCGTGCGCGTGTGGCGGGCATGGGCATCGTGGCACTGGACGAGGCGCAGGGCGAAGGCGTTCGCGTGCCGTCGCGAGTGTCTGCCGGGCGTGGCGCGCCGATCATCCGCACCTTCAAGGACGCGCGGCTCGTGGCCCATCTGGACACCGCGCGGCGCGTGGTGGCGCGCCGCACCCCGGTGCTGTTGTGCGGCGAGACCGGTTCCGGCAAGGAGGTCTTCGCGCGAGCGATCCACGAGACCAGTCCGCATGCCGAGGGCGCCTTCGTCGCCGTCAACTGCGCAAGCCTGCCCGAAACCTTGATCGAATCCGAGCTCTTCGGCTACAAGGCCGGCGCCTTCACCGGCGCGCAGCGCAGCGGACGACGCGGCAAGATCCTGCAGGCCGATGGCGGCACGCTGTTTCTCGACGAGATCGCCGACATGCCGCTGGAGTTGCAGGCCCGCCTGCTGCGTGTGCTCGACGAGCGCCAGGTGACGCCGCTCGGCACCGAGGAAACCCATCCTGTGGACTTCCAGCTCGTGAGCGCGAGCCATCGCCATTTGCCGAGCCTGGTGCGCGAAGGCCGATTCCGCGAGGACCTCTATTACCGGCTGGCCGGCATCGAGCTGGACCTGCCGCCCTTGCGCGACCGCAGCGACAAGCGCGAGCTGATCCAGGCCGTGCTGGCGGACGAAGGCGGCAGTGCGTGCAGGCTGGGCGAAGAGGCCGAGCGCCTGCTGATGGCTCATCCATGGCCCGGCAACCTGCGGCAGCTGCGCCACGTGCTGCGCACCGCGGCCGCGCTGGCCGACGGCAAGACCATCACGAGAGAGCACCTGCCTTCGCTCGCGGCGCGGCAGGCGCCGTCGTCCCTGCACGCCCATGCTGCGCTGCCCGCCGTCGCCGAGGCGATGGATGCCGAGGCGAACACGGCATCTGCCGACGCTGCGCCCGCGGTCAAACTCAACCCGATTCAGGCCAACGAGCGGCAGGTACTGTTGCAGATGCTGGAGCAGCATCGTTGGAACGTGAGCAACGTCGCCAAGGCGCTCGATGTCAGCCGCAACACCTTGTACCGAAAACTCCACAAGCTCCACATCGAGATCTCCCCGCCGGACTGAGTCCGCGCATCCATCGGCCATGGCCAATCTGGGGCACTCCGATGCGGTCGCCATCGACCCGCGCGGCGCCGGCCTGGCTCTCGAAGCCGGCGAGCCGCAGCTGCCTGCAGTGCCGCCGCGTTCGCGCCTGGCCTGGTGCATCACCGGCTCCGGTCATTTCCTCGAGGAGTCGCTCGCGCTCGCGGCGCGGCTGCCGGCGGTGGACCTGTTCCTCTCGGCCGCTGCCGAGGAAGTGCTGCCGATCTACAAGCTGCACATCGAGACGCTGAAACCGCGCTTTCGCGTGTTCCGCGACAAGACGGCCAGCGGCGTGCCGGTGGGCATGCTCTACGACGACATCTATCACACCGTCGTGGTCGCGCCGGCGACCAGCAACACGGTGGCCAAGTGCGCGTTCGGCATCAGCGATACGCTGCCGACCAACATGTTCGCCCAGGCCGGCAAGCTCGGCATCCCTGGCATCGTGTTTGCATGCGATACGGAACCGGTGGTGGTCACCAAGTCGCCGCACGACTGGGTGACGCTGCGCCCGCGGCGCATCGAACTGGACAACGTGGAGCGGCTGCGCGGCATCGACTTCTGCCGGGTGGTCTCTTCACCGGCCGAACTCGAAGCTGTGCTCGATGCACGACTGAAGGAACTCTCTCTCGCATGGAACACATCGTCTTCCTGACCGGGCGCCTCGCCCAAGCCAGCCTCACGCGGGTGCTGGCCGGCATCGAGGCGGCTCCGTTCACATGGGAAGTGCGAGAGATCGGGCTGCAGGTGGCGGCGCTCATGACGGCCGACCTGATCCGCCGCCGCGTGGCGGCGCCCGTGTTGAGCGAAGGCGAAGGCGAGAAGCGGCGTGCCGATCGCATCATCGTGCCAGGCCGCTGCCGTGGCGATGTCGAGGCCTTGAGTCTTCATTACGGCGTTCCGGTGGAGCGCGGTCCGCAGGAGTTGAAGGACTTGCCGCGCCACTTCAACCGGGCTGCGCAGCACATCGACCTGAACGAATACCAGGTTGCGATCTTCGCCGAGATCGTCGATGCGCCGCGGCTGTCGGTGGCGCAGATCATCGAGCGGGCGCAGCGGCTGGCCGCAGACGGCGCCAACGTCATCGACCTCGGTTGCCTGCCCGAGACGCGCTTCGATCATCTGGCCGAGAGCGTGCAGGCGCTGAAGGCCGCCGGCTTCCAGGTCAGCGTCGATTCGAGCGATTCACAGGAACTGCTGCGCGGCGGCAAGGCCGGCGCCGACTATTTGCTGAGCCTCACGCTGGACAGCCTGTGGATCGCCGACGAGGTCGCCGCGACGCCGGTGCTGATCCCGCGCGTTCCGGCCGACGAGGAGTCGCTGTACGAAGCGGTGGTGCAGATGCAGCGCCGCGGGCGCGCCTTCCTGGCGGATTCGATCCTCGATCCGATACCGTTCGGGCTAACCGCCTCGATCGTGCGCTACCACCGGCTGCGCGCGCGTTTTCCCGACGCGCCGATCATGCTCGGCGTCGGCAACCTGACCGAGCTCACCGAGGCCGACACGAGCGGCATCAATGCCGTGCTGTTCGGCATCGCCGCCGAACTGAACGTTGCCGCTGTCCTGACGACCCAGGTCAGTCAGCATGCGCGCCGCGCGGTGTGCGAGGCCGACTGGGCGCGCCGCATCATGCATGCGGCGGCTCAGCACGGCACCTTGCCCAAGGGCATGAGCGACGCGCTGATGACGGTGCATGCCAAGCATCCGTTTCCCGATACGCCCGAAGAAATCGGCGAGATCGCCGCGCAGGTGCGCGACCCGAACTTCCGCGTGCAGATCTCGCCCCTCGGCCTGCACGTGTACAACCGCGACGGCATGCGCCTGGGGCAGGGCGCCTTCGAACTCTGGCCGCAGCTCAAGCTGGAAGACGATGCGGACCATGCCTTCTACATGGGTGTCGAGCTGGCGCGCGCGGAGATCGCCTGGCAGCTGGGCAAGCGCTACGTGCAGGACCAGCCACTGGACTGGGGCTGCGCCGCGCCGCGGGCCACCGAAGACCTGGCGCGCTGGTGTGCGCCGGGAAGCACCATGAAGGCGCCGACAAACAATGCGGCCGAGCCCGGGCCATGAGCACTCCCATGAACGACCAGATCTTCGAAGCCGTGGTGACTACCGTGGCGCCCGGCGGGCAGGCGCATGTGGCGCCGATGGGAGTTCGGTACCAGGAAGGCGGCATCGTGCTGATGCCGTTCAAGCCCTCCACCACGCACGACAACATCGTGGCCACCGGCCGTGCGGTGCTCAACATCGTGTGCGACACCCGCGTGTTCGCCGGCTGCGTGACCGGCCGCAAGCTCTGGCCCACGCATGCGGCCGAACGCATCGACGGCGTGCGGCTGGCCTGTGCGCTGCGCCACGTCGAACTGGAGCTGGCCGAGCGCCGCGACGACGCGCAGCGACCGGTGTTGCGCATGATGTCCGTGTACGAGGCCACGCACGCACCCTTCGCCGGCTTCAACCGCGCCCAGGCCGCGGTGATTGAAGGGGCCGTGCTGGTCAGCCGCCTGCATATGCTGGCACCCGAGAAAGTGGAAACCGAAATGAGCTATCTGCAGATCGCGATCGACAAGACTGCGGGACCCGAGGAGCGCGAAGCGTGGGAATGGCTGCGCGCCGCGGTCGCGCAGCACCATGCCCGCGCGCAGGAGCGGACATCATGACGCGCATGCTCGTGAGTGTCCGCAGCGTGCAAGAGGCCCTGCTCGCGGCACGCGGCGGGGCCGACTTCATCGACCTGAAGGAGCCCGGCGAGGGCGCATTGGGCGGCTTGCCGGTGGCGACGATCGCCGCCATCGTGAGTGCATTGCGAGCGCACGAGATCGCACGGCCCGTGAGCGCGACCATCGGCGACCTGCCGATGCACGCGCTGCCTCGCATCCGGGCTCAGGTCGAGGCCGTCGGCGCCTGCGGCGTCGACTACGTCAAGGTCGGCATCGAGCGGGGGCCGGAGGCGTTCGCCGTGCTCGACGCGTTGGCGGCCTGCGACTGGCCGGTGGTGCCGGTCTTCGTTGCCGACCGCGGCCTGGATGCGGCGCTGGTCGCGCATGCCTGTGGGCTCGAGTTTCCGGCGCTCATGGCCGACACCGCCGACAAGCAGGCCGGCAGCCTGTTCGATGCGGTCCCGATGGCGGACCTGCGCCACTTTCTGGCGCTGGTGCGCGCCTCGGGCCGGCTGGTCGGGCTGGCGGGCGCGCTGCGCACGACGCATATTCCCTTGCTGCAGGCGCTGGCGCCCGATTTCGCGGGCTTTCGCAGTGCCGTTTGCGTTGGCGACCGCAAGACGGCGCTGTGCCCACAGCGGCTGGCGGCGCTGGCCGCGCTGCTGCACGGGCAGGCCGTCGACGAGCCCATGCCCGCTTGATCTTCTCCTGCGCCGGCGCTCAGCGCGCAGCGTAGGTGGCTTCGCCCAGCAGCAGCGCGCGCATGGTCGCCACCTGGCTCTTGTGAAGCAAGGTGATCGGGAAGGCTGCGTCGTCGGACAGCTCGGCAAATTGCGGGTCGACCACACCGGTATCACCCAGCTCGGCCAGTGTCAGCCCCGGGTCGATGGCGCAGGACTTGACCATCACCAGCTGCTCGGCGTTGAGGTGCTTCGCCAGGTCCAGCGCGATGGTGTCGGAGGTGGCGTCCCAACCGGTGCGTGCGTCCGGCTGGTCGCGCCGCAGCTCGAGGGGCAGCCACAGCGCGGTCTTTCCCTGGTGCAGCAGATCGGGGATGTCGGTCCTGCGCGCGGCCAGTTGCAGTGTGGGATTCAGCGCGTGCAACTGGTAGGCGGTCTGCGCCATCGCCAGCACCGCCATGTTGTGGGCGGCCAGGTCATCGAACTGCCAGTGCGCCTGGACGCGTCGCACTTCGTCGGCGAAGCTGCCGCCGCCGCAGACGATCGTCACGCGGCCGCCGCCGATCTGCGTGAGCAGATCCAGCCACTCCAGCAGCACCGGGTCGGCACAGAGGCTGCCGCCGATCTTGACGACCCACATCAGTCGTGCTCCCGTTCGAACAGCGCCGCCACCGCGACACTCGGAGCGCACACTTGCGCCCAGCCCGCGGTGCCCGCCGCCGCCTGGCGGGCCACCTTGGCTACATCGCTGCCATAGGCGGCGAGCCGTCGCGGGGCCGCTTCGGCGGCTGCGAGCTCGGGCACCAGGAAGGCGCCGCAGCCCGCGCTGACGATCACGGCTTCACGGGAGAGCGCATGCGCGGCCAGCACGCGGCGCAACTGCGCGGCCAGTGCTTCGAGCTGAGCGCTGCGCCAAGCCCGTGCCAGATCGAGCCATTCATCGGCGGCGGCATCGCGTTCGTCCAGTCCCACCATGCGTGCGAGACGCTGGCGCGTCGCCGGCAGGCTCTTGGCGGCGTTGTCGGCGCTCGGGTGCAGGTCGTGCGCCGGATCCAGCTCGCCGCTGAGCCGGTAGACGTCGGCGGTCGTGGCGAAGAATTCGTTCATCACATGGCGCGCATGGCCGCGCCATGTGATGCGCTGGGTCAGTGCGCACAGGGGTGTGCGCACCACGCCGTGGTAGGCCAGCTCGCCGCTCACCAGGCGTTCGGCGTCGCTGCGGCTCGCGGTCAGCACGCGAGCGTTGCCGAACGCGATCAGGTCGGTGGTCGTGCTGCCGATGTCGACCAGCACGCCCTCCGGCAGCGTGAGCGCGGCATGCCGCGCCGTCGCGAGCCAGTTGGCCGAGGCAACGCACTCCCATTGCCTGGCAACCTCCGCGGCGGCGCACCAGCCGGCGTCGCCGGCAAAGAAATGAAGCGCGCTCGGCGGAACCGGCAGCGCGGCCGCCAGCGTGGCGGCAATGCTTCGAACGCCGTCCTCGCGGTCGGGGAACAGATCGACCATCTCGCCCGTCATGGTCACGGCATGCTGCGCGGCCTCGAGCGCGGGCCAGCGCGTGCGCGCGGCTTGCAATGCGCGCACCAGATGGTCCAGGCCCTGCCAGAGAGGGCAACCCCATTGCGCCACGTCGACGACCTCGCCGCCTTGCAGCAGGCAGGCCTTGACGTGTGCGCCGCCGATGTCCCACCCGATGGTGGTGCGTTCAGACGTGGGCACGCGCAAGTTCCCGATCCTGGGTGTCGCCGTGCAAGCGGCTCGCCACCAGTTCAGCCGCCAGGTTGCGGCCCAACGCCGCCGAGAGCCCGACATAGGCGCAGGTGACGCGTGGATTGACCTCGATCACCACCGGCCCGCGCTGCGGATGCCAGACCAGGTCGATGCCGGCGAAACCGCGCAGGCCCGGGATGGCGCGCGCCACCTGCATGGCCAAGGCGGCCAGGGGACGCGTGCGCGGATCGTCGCGGCCCAGCGCATCGACCGTCACGCCTTCGAAGCAAAGTCTGCCTTGCGCATCGATCGCGATGCGCTGGCGGTTGACGCTCAGCATCTCGGCATTCTGCTCTGTGCACAGCAGCGACAGGCTCAGGGCCTCGCCTTCGACCCAGGGCTCGAGCGTGACGGCCGCGCCGGCCTGCGCGCGCCGGGCCTGGTCCTCGAGCGCAGCCGCGCGGCGGGTGTGCACGTGGGTGGCCACGCCGCCCGCGCCGTCGTCGGGTTTGACCACCCAGCGCTCGATCTCGGGCGCATGCTCGAAGGCCAGTGGTGTCGTCACGCCGTGCGCGGCCAGGTGCACGAGCGTGGCGTGTTTGCCGGCGGTGAGTTCGATGGCTTCGGCGCTGCAGCCCAGCCAGCGCGCATCGCCCACGATGCGCTGGAAGCGCGCCAGCAGGCCGTCCGTCTCGGGCGCGACCAGCCAGACCATGTCGTGCAGCGCACTCTGCCGCGCCACGAAGGCGAAGGCCGATTCGCCCGCGAGCGGACGCAGCGGCGCGGCGTGGGCGGGCAGGGTGTTCACGGGGACGCAGGTGGCCGCCGACACGGAACAATCGCGAACGCGCATCAGGTCTGCGACCATGGCATCGCGCATCGACAGCCCCAGCGGCAGCAGCTCGTCGGCCGCCGCGTCATCGCCGTAGTCGGTCCAGCCTCCGCCGCTGAGATACTCGTAAACAAACACGCGTGTCGTCATTTCCATCCTCCTTCCGGGTGCTTACCCATGATCTCCGAATTGAACCTGATCCCCGTCATCGACCTGCTGCAAGGCCAGGTGGTGCGTGCCGTGCGCGGCGACCGGCAAGCGTACCGGCCGATCGTGTCGGCGCTGTGCGCCAGCAGCGATCCGGTGACGGTGGCGCGCATCCTGTGCGATCACTGTGCGGCGCGGCAGTTGTACGTGGCCGACCTCGATGCCTTGCAGGGCCGGGCCACGCAGATTGCGGTGCTGGTCGATCTGCTGCAGGCGCTGCCCGAGATCGAGCTCTGGCTGGACGCGGGCTTGGCGGATGCATCGGCCGGCCAGGCATTGCGCCGCCAGCTGGCACCGTTCGCCTCGCGCATCGTGTTCGTGTATGGCAGCGAATCCCTGCGTTCGCGCGAGGCGCTGGCGCGCTGCTTCGGCAACGGCGCCGGTGAAGACGAAGTCCGGGCCGCGCTGTCGCTGGACCGGCGCGACGGCCAGCGCCTCGACGCCGCCGGCTGCTGGGACGCGGTGGAGTTGTGGCCGCAGCGGCTGATCGTGATGACGCTCGAGCGCGTCGGCTCCGGCGCCGGGCCGGACCTGGAGACCTTGCAGGAGGTGCGCCGCCTGGCGCCACGCGCCATGCTGATCGGTGCGGGCGGCATCCGCAGCGAGGACGACCTGGCGCGCGCCAGCGCGGCGGGCGCCGATGCCTGGCTCGTGGCCAGCGCGCTGCACGACCTGCAGCTGCCGCGGATGCGGCGCTGAACCGAGGACGCCCGGTGGGAGGAAGGTTCGGGGGCATGCCATCAGCGCCCTGCACACACGAACCGTGCCATCCCGCGAGCGGCTCGCGCGCCCTGCCATCGGCGCTTGCCGGCGCGCATTGACCGCCCGAAAGCGCAACACTCTGTCTCATAACGCGTGTGTCAGCCGGGCTTCGGCCAGGCACGGCTCGCCTGGCGGGTGAATGGCACGTGCTTTGCGTGGGTGCCTGCCCATGACTCCAGTCGACGCAAGCGCGCAGCCCGGCCAAGCCCCGTGGACCTGTCCTTTCTGCCCCTTGTTGTGTGACAGCTTCGGCGTGGAGCTCGGGCCGCCCGGCACGCCGCCCAGGCTGACCGGCAGCGAGTGCCCGCGCGCGCGCAGTGCGCTGGCCGCATTCGGCGGCGCGGCCGCAACCGAGCGGCCGCGGGTCGACGGCCGCGACTGCGATCTCGATACCGCGCTGGCCGCCGCCGCATCCTTGCTCGCGGCCAGCCGCCAGCCCTTGTTCGGCGGCCTCGGCACCGATGTCGCGGGCGCCCGGGCACTCTATGCGCTGGCCTGCGAAACGGGTGCCATCTGCGACCCGGCCCGCGGACCGGCGCTGATGCACGGCCTGCGCGCGCTGCAGGATCGCGGCGGCTTCTCGACCACGCTGGCCGAAGTGAGGACCCGGGCCGACCTCATCGTCTGCATGACCGGGGAGCCCACGCCGCGCTATCCGGAATTCTTCCGCCGCTGCGGCGTGGGCGGGCCGGAGGGCGCGCGCACCGAGATCCTGCCGCTGCACGGCGATCTGTTCGACACCGTGGCGCTGCTCGCGGCGCTCGTGGCCGGCCGTCTCGCTGCGGACGATGCGCGCGTGCCGGCCGACCTCGCAGCACTGTCGGAGCGTCTGCATGCAGCCCGCTATGCGGTGCTGGTGTACGAGCCCGGATGCCTGCCCGCCCACGGCGCGCTGATCGTCGAAGGCATCCAGCGCATCGTCGCCACACTCAACCGCAGCACGCGCGCGGCCTCGCTGTCGCTGGGCGGCGACGACGGCGCCGCGACCGTGAACCAGGTGTTCGCCTGGCTGTCCGGCCTGCCTTTGCGCTCGCGTGCCGGGCCTGCGGGACTCGAGCATGAGCCGCTGTGCTTCGATGCGGAGCGCTTGCTGGCCGTTGGCGCGGTGGACACGCTGCTGTGGGTGTCGAGCTTCGGCCCCGAACCCGGGCCGCCGCCGGTGGACCTGCCGCGCATCGTCCTGGGCCATCCGCAGATGCGGCTGCAGCAGGAAGCGATGCCTCCCCGCGAGCTGGTGTTCATCCCCGTGTCGACGCCGGGCATCGGGTCCGGCGGCCATCTCTTCCGCACCGACGGCTCGGTCCTGCTGCCGTTGCGGCCGCTGTACGACGACGGGCTGCCCAGCGTGAGCGACGTCGTCCGGCGCCTGACCCAGTCGGTACAGGCACTGAGGCGAGGGCTTGCGCAGTGACGACCCTTTGCCTGCGCGGCGGCCGCGTCATCGATCCGGCGAACGGGTGCGACGAGGTGCGCGATCTTCATGTGCGCGAGGGCCGCATCGTCGAGCCGGCGCCGCATGGCGCCGCGACCGAGGACATCGACGCGAGCGGCTGCATCGTGATGGCCGGCGGCATCGACATGCACACCCACATCGGCGGCGGCAAGGTCAATCTCGCGCGCATGCTGATGCCGGAAGACCATCGGGCCAACGCCAACCCTCTTGCGCTGCCCGACAACTCGCTCGAGATGGCCTCCTGCGGCACCTGCACGCCAGGCACGCTGGCCACCGGCTACCGCTACGTCGAGATGGGCTACACGGCCGCCTTCGAGCCAGCCATGATGGCCTGCAATGCGCGCCATACGCACATGGAAATGGGCGACACGCCGATCCTCGACCATGGCGCCTACGTGATGCTCGGCAACGACGAGCTGTTCCTGCGCATGCTGGCCGAGCGCTGGGATTTCGAACGCATCCGCGACTACGCCGGCTGGACCATCAACGCCAGCAAGGCGATGGGCGTGAAGGTGGTGAACCCCGGCGGCATCTCGGCCTTCAAGTTCAACCAGCGCAAGCTCGACGTCGACGAGAACCACGTGCACTGGCAGATCACGCCCAGGCAGGTGGTGCACACGCTGGCGCGCGCGCTGCGCGAGCTGGGGGTGCCGCATCCGCTGCACATCCACGGCAGCAACCTCGGGGTGGCCGGCAATATCCAGTCCACGCTGGACACCATCGCTGCGCTGGAGGGCTTGCCCGGACACCTGACGCACATCCAGTTCCATGCCTATGGCACCGAGGGGCCGAAGAAGTTCTCCTCGGCCGCCCTGCAACTCGCGGAGGCGGTGAACGCGCACAAGAACGTCAGCATCGACGTCGGGCAGATCATGTTCGGGCAGACCGTCACGGCCTCCGGCGACACCATGCGGCAGCACGCGCAGTCGGGCCTGGCCGATCCACGCAAATGGATCGGTGCCGACATCGAATGCGAGGCAGGCTGTGGCGTAGTGCCCTTCCGGTATCGCGAGCAGAGCTACGTGAATGCGCTGCAGTGGGTGATCGGGCTGGAGATCTTCCTGCTGGTCGACGACCCATGGCGCGTGGTGCTGACCACCGACCATCCCAACGGCGGCCCGTTCACCAGCTATCCGCACCTGATCCGCCTGCTGATGGACCGCAGCTTTCGGGAGGAGCAACTGGCCAAGCTGCATCCCGAGGTGGCTGCGCACGCCGCGCTGCGCTCGATCACGCGCGAGTTGTCGCTCTACGAGATTGCGATCATGACGCGCGCCGGTCCCGCCCGCCTGCTGGGCCTGCGCGACCGCGGCCACCTGGGCGCGGGCGCGGCAGCCGACATCGCGGTGTACCGCGAGGACGGCAACCGCGAGGCCATGTTCGCGACGCCCGCGTACGTGTTCAAGGACGGCGTCCTGGTATCGCGCGCCGGCCGCGTGACGGCGGTGCCCGTGGGCGGCACCCACTTCGTCGCGCCGGAGTACGACCGCGGCATCGAGCAACGGCTGCGCCGGCACCTCGCCGCGCAAGGGTCGGTCAACTTCGATCACCTCGCGATCGGCCACGACGAACTGTGCCGATGCTGCAACGGTGGGAGCCTGCTGCCGGCGGCCTGTTTCGAGGGGACCTCATGATCGTCAACGGCGTCGCGATCGACGACGGCTTCGCCGAGGCATTCCCGATGAAGGCCACGCGCATCGTCATCACGGCGCACAACCCCGTCTGGGCGCACCACGCGGCGGTGTCGGCCACCGGCTTCGCGACTTCGGTGATCGCCTGCGGCTGCGAAGCCGGCATCGAGCGCGAACTGGCGCCCGAGGAAACGCCCGATGGCCGGCCGGGCATTGCGGTGCTGATCTTCTCGATGTCGGGCAAGGAGCTGGCGAAGCAGATCGAACGCCGTGTCGGCCAATGTGTGCTGACCTGCCCGACGACGGCGGTGTTCGCCGGCATCGCGGAGGGCGAAGCCGTGGCCCTGGGCAAGAACCTGCGCTTCTTCGGCGACGGCTGGCAGACCAGCAAGGTGATCGCCGGTGTTCGCTACTGGCGCGTGCCGGTGATGGACGGCGAGTTCGTCGCGCAGGAAACCACGGCGGTGGTCAAGGCCGTCGGCGGCGGCAACCTGCTGCTGCTGGCGCGCGATACCGATGCGGCCTTGGCCGTGGCCGAGGCCGCGGTGGCGGCGATGAAGCAGCTGCCCAACGTCATCATGCCCTTCCCCGGCGGCGTGGTGCGCTCGGGCTCCAAGGTCGGCAGCAAGTACCCGGCGCTCAGCGCGTCGACCAACGACGCCTTTTGCCCCACCTTGGTAGGTTTGGTGGCGCATAGCGAACTGGCGCGCGGCGGGCCGGTGCAGCAGATCGGTTGCGTGATGGAGATCGTGATCGATGGCCTGACGGAGGCCGACGTGGGCGCGGCCATGCGCGTGGGCATGGAGGCCGCCGTGGCGATCGGACAGCCCGGCGGACTGCTGCGCATTTCCGCCGGCAACTACGGCGGCAAGCTGGGTCCGTTCCACTTCCATCTGCGCAGGCTGCTCGCCGCGGGAGATGACCAATGAGCGGGTGGCATTTCAGGCTGCGGCAGGCGCCTGCGCTGCGCGTCGATCTGCGCGGCATCACGCCCGCCGTGCTTGCAGGGCTCCCGATCGAGCAGGTCGAGCGGCTGCACGTCGGCCATGGCAACACGACGCTGGCGTTGGCGGAACTCTTCGACATCGCGCCGCGCGAGGAGGGCGTGCTGCATTTCGAAGGCAGTCTCGAACGCTTCGACCGCATCGGCTGGCAGATGGACAGCGGCCGCATTCGCGTCGAGGGCCATGCCGGCGACTATGCGGGCGGCTGCATGCGCGCGGGCGAGCTGCAGATCGAGGGCCGCGCAGGCCTGCTGGCTGCTTGCGAAATGGCGGGCGGCACGCTCACCGTCGAGGGCGATGTCGGCGACTTCGCCGCCAGCATCTTGCCCGGCAGCATGGACGGCATGCGCGGCGGCACCTTTGTCGTCCGCGGCAATGCGGGCGAGCGCTTCGGCGACCGCATGCGGCGCGGCACCGCCCTGGTCCATGGCGACGTGGGGGCTTTCCTCGGTTCGCGCATGGTCGCGGGCACCATCGCCGTGGGTGGCCGTGTCGGTGCCCATGCGGGCCATGGCATGCGTCGCGGCAGCGTGGTGTTTGCGGGGCCCGGCGCGGCCGTGCCGATCGGCGTCGAGACGATGCCGACCTTCGTGGCGAATCGCGCCGCGACCCCCGTGTTCTGGGCTTTGCTGGCGCGCGATCTGGCGCGTCATGGCGGAGCTTTCGGCGAACTGCCAGCGCGCCGCATCGAGCGCCATCTGGGCGATCTCGCAGCCGATGGCAAGGGCGAGCTGATCTACGTGAACCCGTGACCCACGGCTCTTCTAACATCTGGAGTCTTTGTGACGCATCCCCATCTCTTCCACGCCGGCGAGGCCACCGTACTCGCCAAGGACGGCCAGTTCACCGATGCCATGCCGGAGATCCTGATCGGCCTTGTCGACGGGCCGGTGGGCGCCGCCTTCGCCGGCATGATGGCGCAGAGCAAGGGTCACACGGCGATGTTCGCGATCCGCGCCTGCAACCAGCTCGTGCGACCGGCCACCATCATGGTGCCCAAGGTCACGCTCAAGGATTCGGCCAACATCGAGCTCTTCGGCGGGGTGGTGCAGAGCGCGACCGCTGACGCGGTGGTCGATTGCCTGATCGAGGGCATCATTCCCAAGGACCTGGCCAACGAGCTGTGCATCATCAGCCTGGTGTGGATCGATCCGCGATGCGCCAGGGACGACAATCTCGACAAGAAAGACATGTACCGCACCAACTACGAGGCCACCAAGCTCGCGATCCGGCGCGCGTTGAACAACGAGCCCACCGTGGACGAACTGATCGCCAATCGCCACCGGATCAAGCACGACATGGACGACTGGAGCTGAATGCCTAGGGACTGTCTCAGCTTCGCGCTGCTCGACGACTGCGCCTCGACGCGCGAGCGGCCGACCAGCCGGCTGTACACCGGCTATGTCCGCCAGCACCGTTGCACCGACCCAGCGAGTCTCGACACCGTGTGGGACCAGGTCGATGCCGATCTGCGGCAGGGCCTGCACGCGGTCCTTCTGGCCGATTACGAGTGGGGTGCCAAGCTGCTGCATGCCGGGCAGGCGCGGCTCGCATCGGAAGATGCTTCGGCGCTGCGGGTGCTGATGTTTCGCCAATGCGCGAGGCTCTCGGCCGACGAGGTCGCCACCTGGCTCGCGGAGCGCGAACAGAGCGAATCGTCCGAAGCCGGCGAGCCGCAGGCCGCCGGCGTGATGGAGCTCGTGTCCAGCATCGACGAAGCCGCCTTCACCGATGCCATCGCGCGCATTCACGCCGCCATCCGGGCGGGCGAGACCTACCAGGTCAACTTCACCTACCGCCTGCAGGGCCGAAGCTACGGTTCGCCCGTGAGCCTGTACCGGCGGCTGCGCGCGCGCCAGCCCGTGGCCTACGGCGCGCTGATCGCCTTGCCGCAGAGCGAGAAGGAAGAGGAGGGCGATGTCACGCACGTGCTCTCGTGCTCGCCCGAACTCTTCCTGCGCCACGATGCCGGCGTGCTGACAGCGCGTCCGATGAAAGGCACGGCGGCGCGCGGCGGCGCGCCCGAGGGCGACAGCGAGATGGCGCGCCTGCTGTCGGTGGACCCCAAGAACCGCGCCGAGAACGTGATGATCGTCGACCTGCTGCGCAACGACATCGGCCGCGTGGCGCGCATCGGTTCGGTGAAGGTGCCGGCGCTGTTCGCCGTCGAACCCTACGCCACGGTGTTCCAGATGACCTCGACCGTGCAGGCGAGGCTGCGCGCCGAGGTCGGCATGCCCGAGCTGCTGCGCGCTGTGTTTCCCTGCGGTTCCATCACCGGCGCACCCAAGCACCGCACGATGGAATGGATCGCCGCGCTGGAGAGCACGCCGCGCGGGCTCTACTGCGGTGCCATCGGTTGGGTCGATGCGCCGGCGCACGGCGCGCGCATCGGTGACTTCTGCCTGTCGGTAGCGATCCGCACCCTGACGCTCGGCGCCGAGGCCGGGCATTCGCGGCCGCTGCGGCTGGGCATCGGCGCCGGCATCGTGCAGGACAGCCGCGCCGCCGACGAGTTCGAGGAGTGCCTGCTCAAGGCGCGCTTTCTCACCGCCCTCGATCCGGGCTTCGAACTGTTCGAAACCATGCATGCCACGCGGCGTGAAGGCATCCGGCACCTGGAGCGGCACCTGGCGCGGCTGGCGCGCAGCGCCCGCTCGTTGGGCTTCGCGTTCGACCGCGACGCGGCGCTCGCGGCCTTGCGCGAAGCGTTGCCGGCGCTCGCGCCGGGGCAACCCTCGCGCCTGCGCCTGGCGCTGGCGCATGACGGGCGGCTTCACCTCACGCACGCGCCGCTGGCGCCCCTCGCCGGCGGCGCGGTGAAGCTGCTGATTGCAGACGAACGATTGCCCGATGGGAACCCGTTGGCTGCGCACAAGACCACATTGCGCCGGCACTACGACGCCGGCGTGCGTGCCGCGGAACGCGCCGGCGCCTTCGACAGCGTGTTCTTCACGGCCGACGGCCGGCTCGCCGAAGGCGGACGCAGCACGCTGTTCGCGCGCATCGAAGGGCGCTGGTGGACGCCGCCGGTCGCCGATGGCGCGCTGCCCGGCGTCATGCGCGAGGTGCTGCTCGAAGATCCCGCGTGGCAGGCGGCCGAACGCACGCTGCGCCGGGAAGACCTGCAGGCGGCGCAGGCGCTCGTGGTGTGCAACGCGCTGCGCGGCGCGCTGCCGGCGCAGCTCCAGCTCCAGGCGCATGAGGCTTCGGCCGCGTGAGGCGCGCGCGTTCGACTCCCGGCCCCGCAATGAAGCTGGCGCTGTTCGATCTCGACCACACCTTGATTCCGTTCGACAGCGGCATGGCCTGGACGCGCTTCCTGATCGCGCGCGGCGTCCTGCCGGCGCATGCGGAGTCGGTCTACCTGGGCTATTGCCAGCAGTACGTGGCCGGCACGCTGGACATTCGCGAGCTGCATCGCATCAGCGTCGCGCCGCTGGCGCGCTTCGGCCTCGCCGTGCTGCGGCAATGGGCGAGCGAGTTCGAGGCCGAGATGGCGCCGCAGGTGCCCGAGGCGATGCGTGCGCTGGTGCGCCAGCACCAGGCCGCCGGCCACCTCTGCGCCATCGTGACCGCCACCACCTGGCTCATCGCCGAGCCCTTTGGCCGGCTGTTCGGCGTTGCCGACGTGCTGGCGACGCAGTCGCGGGTCGTCAACGACGCGCTCGACGGGGCGATCGACGGCGACCCGTGCTTCGGCGTCCACAAGCTGATGCACGTGAAGCGCTTTCTGACAACGCGAGGCTTGTCGCTCGAGGCGCTCGAGCGATCGTGGTTCTATTCCGACTCGATCAGCGACCTGCCGCTCCTGGGCGCGGTCTCGGATCCGGTGGCGGTGTGCCCCGACGAGCGCCTGCGCGCCCTGGCCTTGGATGCCGGCTGGGAAATTCTCGAACGCACCTGAAGATGCCGACCTTCGCCGTGAACTCTCAACGTCATTCCCTCCAGCACATGGTCGCGGCCCTCTTGATTGCACATCAGCCTGGGCGGGAACGGAATGAACCAGGCGGAGCTTGGCGGCCTTGAGCGGCGCGATCGCGTCTCGAACCTTCCGCCAAAGCTCGGCGCGGAGCTCGGATGGCGTGCTGCGGTAGTTCAGCGTCTGGCTTCACGTCGCGAAGACGAGCCGTCAGGCGTGCGCTCGGCCCAGATAGAAGCGCCCGCAGTCGATCAGCGTCTTGTCAGTCCATGAGGCCGTGCGGACGAGGATGACCATGCGCCGCTATGGAAAGAGGCCATCTACTGCAGCCAATGGCCGCTGGCTGTCGTCGCATCCCGCTTGTTGGCCACCAAGAGCCCGTCGACGAGCTTCTTCGCCTTGCAGTCGAGCTTGTCAAAAATGATCTCCCGTTCGGCCTGGCTCGTGGTCAACGCGACCCGGCCCGCGAACTCGCCGCCCCGATGGACATCGGCATGCGCGGAAATCTGCTCGCCATCACCAGTCACCTCGATGGTGATGACCGCGCCTCGATAGTCGAATTTCCTCTGAATAATCTCATTGTTCATATTGATCTCCCTGGGAAGCTGCACGAGCTGCAACTCGGAGTTGGGGCAACGCTGTACCAAGAGTCAGCTGCCGGCGGCAGCCGCCGGATCACCTCTAGGATGAGGTCACGGGCATGGAATGGCGCGAACCACGGTCAAGCCAATCGTCGTTCGACCCAGTGGGTATCGTTACCAAAGAGACGATTTCCCTGGTGTGCAACGAAGGCCAATTTTTCCCGGTTGTGGGGTGTGTCCGGCCGCCACAGCTCATGGACAACGGCCACAGCCTCTTGCTGGACCAGATCGTTCGAACGGCGCAGCCTGATCTCGATGAGTGCACGTGATTTGCGGGACACTGGCTTCTCCTTTCGTCGTGTTCCACCACGTAAGAGCGTGCTGTCTTACGTCGCATCAGGCGCAATGTACGGCAATATTCGCCGGATGTGAACTTTTCACATACTCTTCACATAGGTGCCAAGATGTACTTGACCGGGAATACGCATGGACTCGTCACTGAACAACACCATGGTTGACGTGAGCTCGGGCCCAAGTTCGCTGAACGAACTTCGGGATTTGATCCTCAAGCTATACGGCAGCGAAGCGGCAGCGCTCGAACCACACGCGCCCCTGCGCGACAAGGGATTCGATTCGCTGACGCTGATCGAATTCGTGTTCGCGATCGAAGACCGCTTCTCCATCTCTATTGCGGATGAAGAGACGAACAGCGTGGACACGCTGGCCGGGCTCGCGGCGGTAGTCGACGACAAGATCCGGATGACGCAAGCCAAGTGAAAGCCGAGGTCGCCGTCAATAGCGGCATATCCGTCATCGCTCGAACGCTGCCTCTTGGCGAGGCCAGGGCTCGTTGATGGCAGCAAGCCCGTCGTCGGTGAGATAGAGGTCGAACTCTCCGTGGCGGGGCCATCTCGCGCTGCTCGCGGAGGGTAAGTTGAGCCGCGCATGGCGCGCCCAAGGTTCGTGCCTACCTGAAGGCGAAATAGGCACCATGAGCTCAAAGGCTGCAGTCGCGACTACCGGGAGGCCTGGCGCCGAGTTCCGCGCTGCCATCACTTGCTCAGTTGCCTGGTTTGCCGCCCACTTGGTGGCTGCGGCGCGCATTCAATCGACAAGCTTCGACGCGTGCTCCAGTGCGCCACATTTCGTCAGGACGCGGTCCATTGGGAGATCGTGACTTGACGCCCTGACGGCTGAATGATTGCAGTCCAACACGGTCCTTGACCGGCCCGAGCTGTGGCCTGTGGAGCTAGGTTCGCTACAAGAAGCCCTGCCCGGACTTTCGTCTCTGGGCAGGGCCTCCGCGCGTTCGGGGTGTCCGTTTCCGGCTTTCCCGAACTCGACCTTCCTCCAGTGCAACCGCATCGGATGGGTTCGGTGCACCCCGCAGGACGCCGCCTACTTGGTCGGTCCGGCGCACGATTCATCCTGCGGAACCTGTGGAGCTGGGCGCGACGGTCGCTTCTGCTGGCCCTTATCTGCCAGGCCCACCACCACCGCCGGGACCGCCACCGCCGCCGCCGGGACCGCCACCGCCGCCGCCGGGACCACCACCGCCACCGCCGGGACCACCACCGCCACCGCCGGGACCACCACCGCCACCGCCGGGACCACCACCGCCTGCACCGCCACCGCCTGCACCACCACCGCCTGCACCACCACCGCCTGCACCGCCACCGCCTGCACCGCCGCCGCCTGCACCGCCGCCGCCTGCGCCGCCGCCGCCTGCGCCACCACCGCCTGCGCCACCACCACCTGCACCGCCACCACCTGCACCGCCGCCACCTGCGCCGCCGCCGCCTGCGCCGCCGCCACCTGCACCGCCGCCACCTGCACCGCCGCCACCTGCACCGCCGCCGCCTGCACCGCCGCCGCCTGCACCGCCGCCGCCTGCACCGCCGCCACCTGCACCGCCGCCACCTGCACCAGCAGCGCCTGCGCCAACACCAGCACCTCCGCCGCCGGCGCCGCTACCACCCGGGTCTGCGCTGGCTATTCCAACGGTCCCGCCTCCGCCCGAACCTTTGGAGATCACAGCTGAGTTGGCCGCGCCAGAAAAACCGGTCGCCCCCGGAGGTGACCCTGAGCCCCCGACCAGGGGCGATCGCACCAACTGACTTGCGTTCCTGGTGTTGAAGCAAGGCGCCTCCCCAAAGGGGTTGTACCGGTCGCATGCGGCCGAGCTTCTTGGTGCCGCAGGAGGAGCGGCGGCTTGGAACCGTGTATCTGGACGCGCCAATGGACGCGCGTCGCCGACGCTGGGATGCGTTTCAGCAGCAGGCGGCCTCACCAGCGCCACGGCAGGTGCCGGTGCCGGTGCCGGTGCCGGTGCCGGTGCCGAAGTGGCCGGGGTGGCAGCCTTGGCTTCGAACGCGTCTGTCCTGGCAGTTCTGGGCTCTGGGGGTTGTTGCACTCTTGGCACCGGCCCCGGTGTCGGCGTCGGTGCGACACGCGCCGATCTAGGCGAAATGCGGACCGTCATCACGGTTGTTGGAGCCTGCTGCGGAGCGAGGTCGTCTTGGGCGACCGAGTCAGTCGGTGCATCCTGGGCAGGCACGCTTGATGGAGTGTGCGGCGATTCGGGCTGCTTTGCGCCTTCCGTTGCCGGCGCGGCCGATTGAGTGACCACCACTGTTTGGTCCGCAGGCGCCGCCGGCGGCGCAGCAGTGGCCATCGTCTGATCCACAGAGGCTGCAGGCGGCTGGGGAACAGCTTTCGCCGCGCGGTTCACAGAGCCGGCAGAAGGCGGGGGAGAGGTTGCCGTCGACAGGCCCACCGGCACGAGGGGCGATTGCGACGGAGGCGCTTCTGTTCGTTCCGTGGGCAGGTTGGCCGACTGCAGCAGAGACGAGATCGCGCTCGAAAGCGTCGGGCCGCTCATCGCAGAGCGGCCCAAGTACCAGAAGACGAAGGCTCCATGCAACAGCGCCAGGACGATCAACAGCCAGACGATGGAGACGTCGACGCCGTGCGGCACGGGGATAAAGCCGATGCGTCTCGGCGCGCGCTGACTTTTCTGCTTCAGAACAGCAGCGTTCAATGGCAACAAAGAGGGCGAAGCCGTTTGCAGCCAGCGCGGCTCGCTGACGGTAGTGTCGAAGGTCGTCGTGCCCGAGCGAATGCCCGAAAACTTGCCGGCACAGCCGCAGCAGTACCTGGCGCGCTCCCTGTTGGGCGTGTGGCACGACTCGCAGAACTTCGTCATACCGGCATTTCCCCGGACAGGACAGCAGCGCTTGGGGCGCTACGGAATAGGGATGAACTTCGTGATGATCACGAGCGAATTGATCACGACCCAGAACGCCACGAAGTCCATGGCCCATGCCCACTTTGAGAGGCCACGCGGCGGCTTCGGCGGCGGTACCTGTTCGCCCGAATTCTTGCTGGCTGCATAGAACGCAGGCAGCTTGTGAGAGCAGCATTTGCAGATGTGTGCGGAGCCCGTGTTGATGGTGCTGCAGGCCTCACAGATTTCCGCCGAGGTGCCTGCTTGCAATCTTGCGAGATCGATGAGGTTGCCGAAGGCAACGCTCGAAGAGGGACTCTTAGTCTCGGCAACAAAAACGGCAGCGGCTGTCATTGATGCGCTCCTGGACGAAGGACGGTTGCGGGTTCGGTGTGCGCCCGCGCGCCGCGGTAGCGTTGCGCTTTGGCTTGAGCCAGGCTTCGCCCCAATCGGTGTTCGGCGACGGCGATCCTTGCAAACATCAGTAGGTCGGTGTCGTCGGGACCGGCGCCCGAACCTTCGATCTGCTTTCGGAACGCTCGAACGATGCGGCCCTGAACTGCCTTGCGGACCCGCACCGCCGCAGCCCTTGCCCTGCGGGCACTCCGCTCGCAAGGTTCGATGGACCTTCGTGCCCGCGCGCCGCGGTGCCGCAGTGCAGCAAGACGGCGCCTCTTCCTCGCTAGCGGGCCCTTTCTGCGTGTGACAGACTTTGACATCTCGCTCTCCTTCGACGGCGCGGCAAATGTGAAGGCTTCACATTTGTACTACTCTTGTCTTATAGTGGCGAGGACTTTTGTAAGACTTCGGCGGATGTCGCTGGTCCAGTTGGTAACTGGGTGTTAACGCCCATCTCACCCCGTCCAAGGATCCACGTGTCGCACCAAACCTTGCGCGCGCTGTTCGAGATCAGGCTGCGCTGGACTGACAAGGTGCTGCAGGAAGCTCCTACCCAGGTCAACGGCGGCTTGTGGGTTCCTGACACGCCTCGCAATAGAGAGAGGCTTCAACAGGCTGCAGCGCTGGGAGACAGACTTCATGGCCACGAAACCCACTGGATCGAAAGACGCCAAGCGTGATCAAGCCCGGCGTCGATCGATCTGCGACAGATGACGCAGACGACAGAAGGCCAACTCTCCTGGGTCCTCTCGGCTTGCGCACGCGTCATGCGGCCGTTGGTCAGGCTCGCGCTGGCCTTCGGTGTCAAGCATGCCCACCTGGAGGAACTGCTGCGCGACGTGCTGGTCGACGAAGCGCGCAGCGCTTGGCTCAAATCCAAGGGCGCCGAGCCGAACATCAGTCAGCTGTCGGTGACGACAGGCTTGAACCGCAAGGCGGTGACTGCCATGGTGCGTGAAGCGGAAGATCCGTTGCCGCACACCGGGATGTCGGCCGCGGCCAAGACCCTGACCTTGTGGCTGCACATGATCGACGAGGACCCTGCGCACCGGTCCCTGCCCATCGTGGCCGAAGCCCCGGCGTCATCGTTCGAAACCGTCGCCCGGCGCGCCAGCCGTGGCAACGTGCACCACCGTACCATCCTCGACGAGCTGGTGCGTTTGAACATGGCGATCGAGCACGAGGGCCGCGCCGAGCTCAACGCCACCGCCTTCGTTCCGGCGAAGGACTTGAAGACGATGCTCGCCTTCCTGGGCGACAACACGCGCGATCACCTGCTCGCGAGCGTGGCCAACACGCTCGGCGCGGAGCCGCCCTTGCTCGAACGATCGGTATTCGCAACCGGGATTGCGCTGGAGGACTGCGAACGCATCCACGAGCTCGTGCGCGAGCGGTGGAGCCAACTTCATCACGAATTGACCCGGGAAATGACGCGCGCCTTCGAAGAGGCCGAGAAAACGGCTTCGGGCCGCATCAGGATCGGCATCTACACCTACTACGAAAACGGCACAACCGAGTACGCTAAAAAATCGGCCCCCGCTCCCCCCAAACGATCGCGAAGAAAGGCATGACGAGCACCTTGCTGCGCAACGGCTTTTTGGCACTGCTGATCGGCTTGCTGCTTTCTTGCGGCGGCGGTGGAGGCGGTGGCGGCGGCGCAGCTTTCGGGAGTGCCGGCAGCGCGGGATTCACTGGCGGACTGATTCCCAGTGGCGAGGGCAGCCCCGCCGGCGGAGCAGGCGACGGCCAGGGCGGCGGCAGCTCGGGCAGCTCCGGCGCCGGCGGCGGCTCGAACGGCACCTCGACGGCCTCCAGCGGCGACAGTGGCTCGGGCGTGGGCTCCGGCGGCACCGGCGTGAGCACCGCCGATGCGGCCGGCATCGGCGGGGTCGATGGCGCGGGCAGCATCATCGTCAGCGGACTGCGCTACGACACGGACACCGC
>NZ_FMZU01000005.1 GCF_900101545.1 Variovorax sp. CF079
CGCCGTCAGCGTGGTCTTGCCATGGTCCACGTGACCGATCGTGCCCACGTTCACGTGCGGCTTCGTGCGGGTGAATTTTCCTTTTGCCATTTTCTATCCTTGAAAGAGCAGTGCCCGTGTATGGTTTAACGTCTGCACCATGTTGCTGGTTCTCTCGCCACGGGCAACGAGAGGCACACGGTCGCAGACAGAACTTCTTACTTGGTGCGGGAAGCGACGATGGCTTCGGCCACGTTGCGCGGAGCTTCGGCGTAGTGCTTGAACTCCATCGTGTAGGTGGCGCGGCCTTGCGACATCGAACGCAGCGTGGTCGAGTAGCCGAACATCTCCGACAACGGGACCTCGGCCTTGATGGCCTTGCCGCCGCCCATCATGTCTTCCATGCCCTGCACCATGCCGCGGCGTGAAGACAGGTCGCCCATCACGTTGCCGGCGTAGTCTTCAGGCGTCTCGACTTCCACGGCCATCATCGGCTCGAGAATGACCGGGCTGGCCTTGCGGCAGCCTTCCTTGAAGCCGAAGATCGCGGCCATCTTGAAGGCCATTTCGTTCGAGTCCACGTCGTGGTACGAACCGAAGTGCAGCGTGACCTTGACATCGACCACCGGATAACCGGCGAGCACGCCTTGGCCCAGCGCTTCGATCACGCCCTTTTCGACCGCCGGGATGTATTCGCGAGGAACCACGCCGCCCTTGATCGCGTCGACGAACTCGAAGCCCTTGCCGGCTTCCTGCGGCTCGATCTTGAGCACGACGTGGCCGTACTGGCCCTTGCCGCCCGACTGGCGCACGAACTTGCCTTCGGCCTCTTCGACCGTCTTGCGGATGGTTTCGCGATAAGCCACCTGCGGCTTGCCGACGTTGGCTTCCACGCCGAACTCGCGCTTCATGCGGTCCACGATGATTTCGAGGTGCAACTCGCCCATGCCGGCGATGATGGTCTGACCCGACTCCTCGTCGGTCTTGACGCGGAAAGACGGATCTTCCTGCGCAAGACGCTGCAGCGCGATGCCCATCTTTTCCTGGTCGACCTTGGTCTTCGGCTCGACGGCCTGCGAAATCACCGACTCCGGGAACACCATGCGCTCGAGCGTCAGGATGGCAGCGGGGTCGCACAGGGTTTCGCCCGTGGTCACTTCCTTCAGGCCAATGCACGCGGCAATGTCGCCGGCGCGGATTTCGCTGACTTCCACGCGGTTGTTGGCGTGCATCTGCACGATCCGGCCGATGCGCTCCTTCTTGCCGCGCACCGGGTTGTAGACGCTGTCGCCCTTGGTCAGCACGCCCGAGTAGACGCGCACGAAGGTCAATTGGCCCACGAACGGGTCGGTCATGAGCTTGAAGGCCAACGCCGAGAACTTTTCGCTGTCGTCGGCTTTGCGGGTCGTCGGCGCTTCGTCTTCGTCCATGCCTTTGACCGGCGGAATGTCGGTCGGCGCTGGCATGTATTCGACGACGGCGTCGAGCATCGCCTGCACGCCCTTGTTCTTGAACGCGGAGCCGCACAGCATCGGCTGGATCTCGCCGGCGATGGTGCGCTGGCGGATGCCGGCCTTGATTTCGGCCTCGGTCAGCGCGGTGCCTTCGAGGTACTTGTTCATGAGCTCTTCGCTCGATTCGGCGGCGGCCTCGACCAGCTTCTCGTGGTACTCGGCGCAGACGGCGGCCAGGTCGGCGGGGATCTCGCCATACTTGAAGGTCACGCCCTTCTCTTCGTCCCAGATGATCGACTTCATCTTGACGAGGTCGACGACGCCCTGGAAGCGGTCTTCGGCGCCGATCGGGATCTGGATCACGACGGGGTTGGCCTTCAGGCGGTCCACCATCATCTGGCGCACGCGCAGGAAGTCGGCGCCGGTGCGGTCCATCTTGTTGACGAACGCGAGACGCGGCACCTTGTACTTGTTGGCCTGGCGCCAGACGGTTTCGGACTGGGGCTGCACGCCGCCGACGGCGTCGTACACCATCACGGCGCCGTCGAGCACGCGCATCGAGCGCTCGACTTCGATCGTGAAGTCCACGTGGCCCGGGGTGTCGATGATGTTGATGCGGTGTTCGTCGAAGTTGGCGCCCATGCCCTTCCAGAAGCAGGTGGTGGCAGCGGACGTGATCGTGATGCCGCGCTCCTGCTCCTGCTCCATCCAGTCCATCGTGGCGGCGCCATCGTGCACTTCGCCGATCTTGTGATTCACACCGGTGTAGAACAGGATGCGCTCGGTGGTGGTGGTCTTGCCGGCGTCGATGTGCGCAGAAATACCGATGTTGCGGTAGCGCTCGATGGGGGTCTTGCGGGACATGAAAATTACTCCGTTAACGGATGAAAGCCCGCCCACCGCATTCGGTGGGTCGGGCTTCCAGCCTGTCTGACTAGTGGGCTGTTGTTAGAAGCGGAAGTGACTGAAGGCCTTGTTGGCTTCGGCCATGCGGTGCACTTCATCGCGCTTCTTCATGGCACCGCCACGGCCTTCCGTGGCTTCCATGAGTTCGTTGGCCAGACGCAGGGCCATCGACTTTTCGCCGCGCTTGCGGGCGGCTTCCTTGATCCAGCGCATCGACAGCGCCAGGCGACGCACCGGGCGCACCTCGACGGGCACCTGATAGTTCGCACCGCCGACGCGGCGCGACTTCACTTCGACCATCGGCTTGACGTTGTTGATGGCCATGGTGAAGGCTTCGACCGGGTCCTTGCCCGGGTTCTTCTTCTCGATCTGGTCGAGCGCGCCATAGATGATGCGCTCGGCGATCGCCTTCTTGCCGCCTTCCATGATCACGTTCATGAATTTGGACAGCTCGACATTGCCGTACTTGGGATCCGGCAGGATTTCACGTTTGGGGACTTCGCGACGACGTGGCATTTTTCTAACCTCTTTGCTTCAGTTGGCACCGTTTCCGGCACCGCGAGAGCCAACAAGAACTCTCACTTACTCGACCCAACAGCGGGTCACTTCGTTCGATGCGCCTGCCAGGGCACGCCGAACACCGTTGAACGACAGAAAGCCTTAAGCCTTCTTGGGGCGCTTCGCGCCGTACTTGGAACGCGACTGCTTGCGATCCTTCACGCCTTGCAGGTCCAGCGAACCGCGCACGATGTGGTAGCGCACACCGGGCAAGTCCTTGACACGACCGCCGCGAACCAGCACGACGCTGTGTTCCTGCAGATTGTGACCTTCGCCGCCGATGTAGGAAATGACTTCGAAGCCGTTGGTCAGACGCACCTTGGCGACTTTCCGCAGCGCCGAGTTCGGCTTTTTCGGGGTCGTGGTGTAGACCCGGGTGCAGACGCCGCGACGCTGCGGCGAGTTCTGCATGGCAGGGCTCTTCGACTTGATCTTTTCGACCTCGCGACCCTGACGCACCAGTTGATTGATGGTTGGCATGAATGAATAAGTCCCAAAACACCCCGGCAAGAATCCTTGTCGTGACACAAGGGGCCGGGAGATGACGAAAACGTGAATCCCTTCGGATTTTTCCGAAAAGCCCACGAGTATAGCAGTGCGGCCGTGACGCCGCAATTTCAGCTGCACCGGGGCGCCCGCCGGGCGGGCGCCGGCCTCACTTGATCCAGAGACGGACGGCGTCCCAGGCGCGGCCGAGGACGCCAGCTTGCTCGACCGGCTCCAGCGCCACGAGCGGCACTTCGGCGACCGGTTGGTCGGCCAGCGTGATCTTGAGCGAGCCGATCGGCTGGAAGCGGGAGAACGGCGCGACCAACGGGTCTGGCCGTGCCACTTGCGTCTTGATCTTGCTCGCCGAGCCAGCCGGGACCGCTACCACGATCGCCTCGGGACGGCCCAGCTTGACGGTGTTTTCCTTGCCCTTCCAGACCGCCGGCGTCGCCACCGCCTGGTTGGCGTCGAACAGGCGAACCGCGTCGTAAGCGGTGTAGCCCCAGTTCAGCAACTTCTGCGACTCGTTGGCGCGTGCGTTCTCGCTCGCCGCGCCCAGAACGATCGACAGCAGGCGCCGGCCGCCGCCGAGGTTCGGGAAATCGCGCTTCGAGGTCACGATCATGCAGTAGCCGGCCGCATCGGTGTGGCCGGTCTTGAGGCCGTCGACGGTCGGGTCGCGGAACAGCAGCAGATTGCGGTTGGTGTCGTTGGTCGAGGGGGTGCCGGGATAGCGGTACTTCTTGATGGCGTAGTAGTGCACATACTCCGGAAAGTCGCGCATCAGGCGCGTCGCCAGGATGCTGAGGTCGCGCGCCGTGGTGCTATGGCCCGGCGCCGTGAGGCCTTCGGGATTCTTGTAGCTGGTGTTCTTCATGCCGAGCGCCTTGGCCTGCTCGTTCATGAGTTCGACGAAATGCTCGACCGTGCCGCCCACGCCTTCGGCCAGCGCGACGGTGGCGTCGTTGCCCGACTGGACGATCAAGCCCTTGACCAGGTCTTCGACCGGCACCTGCATCTTGGGGTCGATGAACATGCGCGAGCCGGGCATCTTCCAGGCGCGCGGGCTGACCGGCAAGGTCTGCTGCAGGCTGATCTTCTTGGCCTTGAGCGCGTCGAACACCAGATAAGCCGACATCAGCTTGGTGAGCGAGGCCGGTTCGACCGGGCTGTCGATGTCCTTTTGCGCGAGCAGCTGGTTGGCCGTGATGTCGAGCAGCAGGTAGCTGCGCGCCGCGACTTCGGGCGGCGCCGGCACCTGGGCGTGGACGACCATGCAGAAGGATGCGGCAGCGGCCACCGCGAGCGCGCGCAGCGCGTCGAGAAAACGATTCATGGGGATGCGAAGAGACGAAAAACTAGCCCGCGCGCAGGTGGCGGACGACCAGACTTTTGAGCAGCGGCAATTGTCCGTGAAAGAAATGACCGCCTCCGGGAACGACTGTGACAGGAAGTGACTGCGGCCGCGCCCAGTCCATCACGGCAGCGAGCGGCACGGTGTCGTCGTGCTCGCCGTGCACGACCAGCGTGCGTTCGTGCGCCTCCGCCGGCAACGTAGCAACGGAAAAGCGCGAGGCGGCCGTGCCGACCAGCACCAGGTGCCGGATGTCCCTCGTCGCCCAGAGCTTCTCGGCCGTGCAGCTCGCCACGAAGGCGCCGAACGAGAAGCCGGCGATGGCCAGCGGCCCCTCGGGCGCCAACTGCTCGACGACGGCCAGCATGTCGTCGCGCTCGCCGCGTCCTTCGTCGTGCGCCCCTTCGCTGGCGCCGACACCGCGGAAGTTGAAGCGCACGGCGGTCCACCCGCACGAAACGAAGGCGCGCGCCAGCGTCTGCACCACCTTGTTGTCCATGGTGCCGCCGAAGAGCGGATGGGGATGGGCGATCACCGCCACGCCGAGCGCCGGCGAGCCCGCGGCCGCCGCGTCGCGCAGCACTTCGATGGCGCCCGCGGCGCCCTTCAGCTGGATTTTTTCGGTTCTGGAATTCATCAGCGCCCCACCTCGGGCGGCAACAGCAGCCGCTCGACCACCTTGCCGTTCTTCAGATGCGATTCGACGATCTCATCGATGTCGTCCTCGTCGACGAAGGTGTACCAGACGGCTTCCGGATAGACCACCGCCACCGGCCCGCCCGCGCAGCGGTCGAGACAGCCCGCCTTGTTGACGCGCACCTTGCCGGGCCCGGCCAGTCCGGCCTCCCTGATGCGGGCCTTGCAGCGATCGAAGCCCGCCTGGGCGTTGTGCTTCGAGCAGGAGTCCTCTTCGTTCTTGCGTTCGTTCAGGCAGAAGAAGATGTGCCGAGCGTAGTAGCCGCGCGGCGGCGGGATGCTGGAATTGGACATCGAACCATTCTATTGAGCGTGCGACGCGAACACTGGGCGCCGGGGTATGGACTACGCCGGCCGCGTCCGGCGCGACAGCGCGGCCAGCACGTAGGCCAGCGTGGCGAAGGGCCAAAGCCAGCCCAGCCACTGCGCGAGCCCGTGGAAACGGATGAAGCGCCCCTGCTCCCAGGTCGCCAAGGTTTGTGCGAAATAAGCGCTCTCGGGCGCCTGGTTGAGCAGGCTCAGGTGAACCACGAGCGCGATCAGCAGCAAGCCTGCACAGAACCGGCGCGGCGCGGGCAGCAGCAGCACGCCCAGAACCAGCGCCGCCACGATGCCGACCTGCACCGGCAGGCTCAGCCAGGCCCAGGCGTGCTCGGGGCCGTAGCTCAGCGCGGCCGACAAGGCAGTGGCCGCCATCCCGGCCACAAGCACCAGCGGCAGCAGGACGGCCCGGCGAGAGATCGAGCGCGTGACCAGGAAGGCCAGCAGGCAGGGCACCAGCGCTCCCAGCATGACGCACAGCAGTTCGACGCCGGGCACCAGCGGCTCGAGCTCGAACTGGCGCACCGGCATCCAGTCGATGAAAGGGGTGTCGAGGAGCCATTCCGAAATCGCCGCCTCGAGCCGTTCGAACACCTGGCCCAGCCCGAAAGTGACCGCTGCCGGAAACAGCAGTGCGAGCGGCCACAGCGCCAGCAGCACCAGCGCGCCGCGCGACTCCTCGACGAACCAGTTGGAGCGGGTCCGGTGCCAATGCGCCACGGCGCCGAAGCGCTCGAGCGCCGCCGCGAGCACGGCGCCCGCCAGCGCGCCCGCGCTGTTCAGTCCGAGGTCGACATTGGAGGGAATGCGCGAGGGCAGGTAGCTTTGCAGGGTCTCCATCGCGAAAGCGATCGCGGCGCCGGCCGCCGTGGCGCGCAGCACCGCGCCCGCCACGCCGACGCCCGGCCGAGTTCGCAGTACTGCGATCGCCGCCAGGAAACCGAAGGGCATGTAGCCCGCGACGTTGACCCCGAAGTCGAAGCCGGTCCAGTACTTGGGCCACGGCGCCGCCAGATAGGCCCAGGGCGCGATGCCCTGGTCGCGCCAGTCGGCGAAGGGATAGAGACTCGCGTAGACGATCAGCGCCGCATAGGCGAGCGCGAGGGGCAGTGCGGCGGACTTGTGCTGGGTTCCCACCGCGCTCAGAACGGCTTGACCACGACCAGCACCACGATCCCGAGCAGCAGCAGCACCGGCACTTCGTTGAACCAGCGGTACCAGCGCTCGCCGCGCCGGTCTGCGCCCGAGACGAACTTGCGCAGCAGCACCCCGCAGGCATGGTGATAGCCGATCGCGAGCAGCACCAGGGCCAGCTTGGCATGCATCCAGCCGTTGCCCGGACCGCGTCCGATGCCATAGCCGAGCCAGAGCCAGAGCCCGAAGCCGAGCGCCGGCACGGCCAAGAAAGTGGTGAACCGGAACAGCTTGCGCGCCATGAGAACCAGCCGCGCGCGTTCGGCCACGGATTCGGGCGCCACCATCGCCAGGTTCACGAAGATGCGCGGCAGATAGAACAGTCCCGCGAACCAGCTCGCAATGAACACGATGTGCAGTGATTTGACCCAGAGCATGGCGGCAGTTTAGTGGCGCGCCCCATTGGCGCAGGGCGATTGGAAGGGGCAAAAAAAAGCCCGGCGTCAAAACGCCGGGCTGGGAAGCCCTTTTGCTGTCACACATCAAGGCACCCGCTCAGGGAGGAAAAGCGGGGGGCGGCAAGCCGCCCAACGCGGAATTTAGCAAAGGCATTACAACCTATCAAGCGAGTTCTAATCTTTTTCCCCGAATTGGTAGAGCACATAGTTCCAACGTATTACTGCACCAAAGCCGCGGAAAGACCGCTCGAGGGGCTGTATCAGAGGGCAATCCCGGCACTTCAGGCACAATTTTCCGCATGACCCTCCACGCTCCTTTTCCTGCGGGCCGACCGCGCCGGCTGCGCCGCGACGCCTTCACACGCAATCTCGTACGTGAGCACACGCTCAGCGTTCACGACCTGATTTACCCGGTGTTCGTGCAGGAAGGCCAGAAGCGGCGCGACGCCGTGCCCTCGATGCCCGGCGTCGACCGGCTCAGCCTGGATCTGTTGCTGCCGGTCGCCGAACAGTGCGTGGCGGCAGGCATCCCGGTGATGGCGCTGTTTCCGGTGATCGATGCCGGCCTCAAGACGCCGGCCGGGGACGAGGCTTTCAACCCCGAGGGCCTGATCCCGCGCGTGGTGGCCGCCCTCAAGTCGCGCTTCCCGGAACTGGGCGTGATGACCGACGTGGCGCTGGACCCCTACACCAGCCATGGCCAGGACGGCCTGCTCGACGACACCGGCTACATCCTGAACGACCCGACCGTCGAGGTGCTGGTCAAGCAGGCGCTCGTGCAGTCGCAAGCCGGCGTGGACATCGTGGCGCCTAGCGACATGATGGACGGCCGCATCGGCGCGATCCGCAGCGCCCTCGAGTCGGCCGGCCAGATCCACACGCGGATCATGGCCTACAGCGCCAAGTACGCGAGCGCCTTCTACGGCCCCTTCCGCGACGCCGTCGGCTCGGCAGCCAACCTCGGCAAGAGCAACAAGAAGGTCTACCAGATGGACCCCGGCAACAGCGACGAGGCGCTGCGCGAGGTGGCGATCGACATCGCCGAGGGCGCCGACATGGTGATGGTGAAGCCCGGCATGCCCTACCTCGACATCGTGCGCAGGGTGAAGGACGCGTTCCAGGTCCCGACCTTCGCCTACCAGGTCAGCGGCGAGTACGCGATGCTCAAGGCCGCGGCGCAGAACGGCTGGCTCGACCACGATGCCGTGATGCTCGAAAGCCTGCTGGCCTTCAAGCGCGCCGGCGCCGACGGCGTGCTCACCTACTTCGCGCTCGATACCGCCCGGCTGCTGCAGCAACAGTAGCGGACCGGTCGGGCACCATGCGCGTCTTCGAAATCAGCGGCTCGCGAATTACCGAACACGAGGCGCTCGCGCCGATGGCCGTGCCCGGCGCCTGCGCCGGCGGCTATCTGTGGATCTCGCTCACGCGGGACGAATTCCGCAGCTCGCTCGCCGAGGTGCAGGGCATCCTGCAGTCGCTCTGCGGCACCCAGCTGGTCGACCTCCATGTGGCCGACCTGGTCAACGACCAGTTGCCCTCGCACTACGACTACACCTCGCAGTACGACGTGCTGGTCTTTCGCCGGCTCGCGGCTGCCAACGGCACGGCGCCGAAGAGCGCGGAGCCGACGCTGGCGCGCGGCGGCCCGCCGGTGCTGCGGCGCGTCGATACGCGGCCGGTCGGCTTTGCGGTCTTCGACCGCGTGCTGCTGTCCGTCCATCCGGAAGACGGCGCGGTGCGCGATGCCTTTGCCGCCCGCCTGCTGGCCGCTGCGGTCTCGGAGGGGCGCGGCGGTGCGGCTGCCCCGGCGCTCGACGTCCGCGCCGTTTCCACGCGCGTGCCGCCGAATCCTGCCGACCTGATGCTGCGCGTGGTGAACCTGATCGTCGACGCCTACCTCGACCTGCGGCGCGAGCTGACGCGGCAGCTGGACCACTGGCAGGCCGAGCTGATCGACCCCCGCAGCCGCTTCACGAACTGGGGCGCGCTGATGGATGCGCGCCAATCGCTGCACCACCTGGACGAGATTTGCGAAGACCAGCGCGCAGCCATCCAGGACTGGATCGATGCGCTCGAAACCCTGCCGCCGCCCGAAGGAGCGGCCGCGTTGCGCGAACGCGAACTGATCATGGTGCGCAGCCGCGACGTGCTCGAGCACATCCAGCGCGTGGTGCACCACGTGCGGCGGCTCGAACAGAACGCCGAGACCGCCGTGCAGATGCACTTCAGCGTGCAGAGCCACCGCGCCAACGACATCATGCGGGTGCTCACGGCGCTCACGGCGATCTTTCTTCCGCTCAACCTGATTGCCGGCATCTTCGGCATGAACTTCGAGTTCATCCCGCTCGTGCACAAGGCCGACGGCTTCTGGATCGCCATGGCCTCGATGGCCGTGATCGCGCTGCTGCTGGTGGTCGTGTTCTGGCGCAAGCGCTACCTGGCCCGAAGCAGATAAACAAAAAACCGGGCAGCGCACTAGCGCTGCCCGGTCCTTCTGTGGGGTCGGCGAATTTACTTGGCCGCGGGGGTGCCTTCCTTCTGCGCTTGCTGGAGCGTGGCGGCGCGGTTGGGCATGGTCGAGATCACGCGGCTGTTGACGCGCGAGCCGCTGGTCACGTTCTGGTCGGGCGCATTCGCCGTGGCGACGGCTTGGGCACGCACAGCCGCCGAATCAGCCACCGAGGTGAAGGGATCGGCGCCACGCGAACCGCGCGTCACGTTCTGGTTGGGGGCGGCAGCCGCACGGACGGCTTCGGCTTCGACGTCGGCGCGGTTCATGCCCGACACCGACTTTTGAACGCCTTCGTAGCTTTCGGCCTGGGCGCCGGCAGCGGCCAGAAGGGAGAGAGCGGCGGCGGCGATGATTTGCGAGGTCTTCATTTCAGGTCCTTTGGAATTCGTCGGAGTGGTTGCTGACCAGGCTCGCGGGATGGCTGGCCTGTGCGACGAAGTTTCCGGTGGAATGACCTCGGGAAATTACCTAGAAAAGAGACACCGCGTTTCCGGGATCGAAACAATAAAAAACCGGACCCATGCTTTCGCATGGCCCGGCTTTGTCGCTCGTCGCGCGAGCTGACGAATTACAGCCCGGCTTGGCGCGTCGTCACGAAACGCGGGTTCGAGAACTGCGACGGAATCACGCTGCCGGCGAAGGATTCGCGGCGCACGTTCTGGTTCGGCCTATGGGCATGGGCCACGGCTTCGGCGCGAACCTCGGCACGGTCACGAGCGTTCACCAGAACCGTCGCGGGGCCCGCGACGTAGCCTTCGGCATACGGGTTTGCGCTGCGGGCAGCGACGACCGCCTGGGCATTCACTTCGGCGCGGCTGTTGGCCGACACCAGCGAGTGCACGCCGTCATAGGTTTCGGCCTGTGCGCCGGCAGCGGCGAGAATCGAGAGAGCGGCGGCGGCGATGATCTTCGAGGTCTTCATTTCAATCTCCTTTGGTTGGTGTGGGATGAAGTTTGCGCCTGAATCTAGGTAAAAACCCTCGGCTTTCTGAACCACCGCATTCACGAAATTGAAACAATGGAAGCCCGATGGACGGCCTGGACCTGCTGAAAGCCTTTCGTGAAGTTGCCGAACGCGGCAGCTTCTCCCGCGCTGCCAAGGTGTTGGGCACCTCGAAGGCCACCGTCAGCAAATACGTCGCGCAGCTCGAAGAGCGCTTCGGGGTGCGCCTGCTCAACCGCTCCACGCGCTCGGTCAGCCTGACCGATGCCGGTCAACTGCTGCTCGAGCGCAGCAAGCCGCTGATGGAGATGGTCGAGCTCACGCAGAGCGAGCTGCAGGAACATGCGGGCCATCCGCGCGGGCGGCTTCGCATCACGGCGCCGCACGGGTTCGCCCAGAGCGCCTTTCCGGACATCCTGAGCGAGTTCATCAGGAACTATCCCGACGTTCATGTGAGCCTGCACCTGAGCAACCGCGTGATCGATCTGGTGGAGGAAGGCGTGGACATCGCGCTGCGCCTCGGGCGTATCCGCGACGAGAACCTGATCGTGCGGCGCCTGCGCCAGATGGACCTGGTGCTGTGCGCCGCGCCTTCCTACTGGGCCCGGCGCGGCCTGCCCAAGAAACCCGACGACATGCGCAGTCACGACGTGCTGACCTACTCGCTCGCCGAGGGCGCGCCGCACCTGCCCTTCGAGGTCGACGGCAAGCCCTACATCGTGCCGGTGCAAAGCCGCATGGATGCCAACGATGCCGCGCCGCTGATCGGCGCCGCGCTCGCCGGACTCGGCGCCGTCTGCGTGCCGGCGATGATGGCGCAGTCGCATGTCGAGCGCGGCGCGCTGGTGCCGGTGCTGAAGGAATACATGCCGCGCGACCTGTGGCTCTACGCGGCCTATTCGCAGCGCCGCCACAACAGCGCGGCGCTGCGCGCCCTGCTGGATTTCCTCGAGGACCGCGTGCGGAACTCGGCAGCGGCGCTGGCTCCTCCCGAGGCCGCCGCCATCAAGCCTGCCAGGCGGGTGCGTCAGCCGGTGAGCGCCTGACGACAGGGTTCAGCGCAGACCGAACAGCGCCGCCGCGTTGCCCCACGCGATGCGCTGCGCCACCTCGGGCGGCACGTCGCCCAGCCATCGGCGATAGCCGCCCATGATCTCGTCGTAGGCGCTCCAGCGCTGGTTGACCCAGGTGTCGGAGCCGACCAGGAAACGCTCCGGATACTTGAGGATCAACGCGCGCCACTCGGGGCACAGCGTGCCGCCCTCGCAGGTGAGGCCCGGCCGGTAGGAGAGCTCGCCCATCAGCAGCGGATAGCGCTCCAGCAGCGCCTGCACGCGCGCCACCGGCGCGCCGCCGATGCCGGTGTGGGCCCAGATGAGCCGCAGCGCCTTTCCCTTGGATGGCGCGTGCGCCATCAGCAGATCGATCGCGACGTCGTCGACATGCGCCAGCACCGCGAGCTTCTTTTCTTCCGCCAGAACGATCAGCTTCCTGGCGACCGGCCCGTTGGCGTTGGCGCTGTCGTAGAGATGGAACTCCCCCAGCCCCCGGTAGGGCCCGCTCGCCGTGCCGCGCGCCAGTTCGGCCTGCACCATCTCGTAGATGCTCTCGTCGCGGAACCAGTTGCCGTAGTCGTCGCGATTCCGGTAGAGCCGCACGAAGGGCACCACGGTCACGCCGGCCTCGCGCGTCTCGCGCGCCGCGGCCAGCGTCTGCGTGCCGGCGTTGGGCCGCGAGTTGGCGATGATGGCTTTCACGCCGTTGCGCTGCATGCGCGCCAGTGCCTCGGCGGGCGGGTACGGGCCGGAGTCGCCGTCCCAGGCTTCCTGGTTGTAGTGCAGGTGGGTGTCGAACAGCGGGCCGCCGTAATCGGCCGCCTGTGCGCCGAACGCGGCAGCCGCCAGCAGGGCCGGCACCCAACGCATCAGATGCCGCGTCACGCCATACCCCCGCTCAGCCGACGTGCTTCGCAAAAAAGGCCAGCGTGCGCTCGCGCGCCAGCTTGGCGGCCTCGGCGTTGTACGAGCCCCGCTGGTCGCAATTGAAGCCGTGGCCGGATTCGTAGACATGCACCTCGACCTCCGGGTGGGCCTTCTTGAAGGCCTCGATGGTGTCGAGCGGAATCCAGTGGTCGTTGTTGCCGAAATGGGCGAGCACCGGCACCTTGGGTTCGATCGCGCTCTCCTCCGGCGCCGTCATCCCGCCGCCGTAGTAAGGCGCCGCCGCCGCGAGGCCGGAGACCTTCGCCGATGCGCGCCACGTGAGCAGGCCGCCCCAGCAGTAGCCGACGATGCCGACCTTGCCGGCACGGGCCGCGTATTCCACCGCCGCCTGGATGTCCTGCAGCACGCCCGGTGCCGGCAGCGCCTCGACGGCGGTCTTGAGCTCGAAGCCGGCCTTCATGTCCTCGTCGCTGTAGCCCAGTTCGACGCCCGGCTTGACGCGATGGAAGGTCGAGGGCGAGACCGCGAGATAGCCGTCGGCCGCATAGCCGTCGGCCACCGATCGGATGTGCGAGTTGACGCCGAAGATTTCCGGCACCACGACGATCGCGCCCTTCGGCTTGCCCGCGGGTTCCGCCACGTAGGCCGGAAAGCCAAAGCCGTCCTTGGCGGTGAGATCGATGAACTGGCCCATGGTCATGCTCCTGAGGTGGATGGTTGTTGAATCAATGCGCGTTCGACGAAATCCAGCCGGTCCTGGCCCCAGAAGATCTCGCCGTCGATCACGTAGCTCGGCGCACCGAACACCTTGGCGTCGATGGCCTGCTGCGTGTAGTCCTCGTAGCGCTCCTGGACCGTCTGGCTTTGCGACTGCTCGCATCGTTTGGCCGGCAAGGCGCATTCGCCGACCAGCACTTCGAGCACCTTGGGGTCGGCGATGTTGCGCTCCTGCACCCAGACCGCGGCGAACACCGCGCCGCAGAGCTTCATCGCGGCCTCGGTGCCGTCGTGCAGGTCGACCGCGATGATGAGCTTCGCCGCGTCGTCGGCAGCGACCGGAAAGAACTTGGGCTTGGGGTTCAACGGAATGTCGAGGTGGCGCGAGAAGCGCGCCAGCTCCAGCAGCCGGTAGGCCTGGCGCTGCGGTGCGCGCTTGCCGAGCGGCAGGCCGCCCGAGACCGGATACACGGCGCCGAGATCGACCGGCCGCACCCGCACCGTGGCGCCGTTGGACTTGGCGAGCGCAGCGAAGCGCGCATGCCCCAGGTAGGCCCAGGGGCTCTGGGGCGTGAAGTAGTAGTCGATGGTGTGGGTCACAAGCCGCTCCCGATGATGTAATCGTGCGCACGGTTTTAACTGAGGCACGGCTTTCGTGCAGGAGGTGGGATTTGGACCAGGTGCTCTTGATCACCGGCGGCAGCCGCGGCATCGGTGCCGCGACGGCACTGCTGGCCGCGCAGCGCGGTTTCGCGGTGGCCGTCAACTATGCCAGCAACTCGCTGGCCGCCGACGAGGTGGTGCGCACGATCCGCGACGGCGGCGGCCGCGCGATCAGCGTGCAGGCCGACGTCGGCGACGAGGCGCAGGTGCTCGCGATGTTCGAGAAAGTCGATGCGAAGTTCGGCCGCCTCACGGCGCTGGTCAATAACGCCGGCGTGGTCGACGTGCAGGCGCGCGTCGACCAGATGAGCGTGGCGCGGCTCGACCGCATGCTGCGCATCAACGTGATCGGCAGCTTCCTCTGCGCACGCGAGGCGGTGCGGCGCATGAGCACGAAGCACGGCGGCAGCGGCGGCGCCATCGTCAATCTCTCCAGCGCCGCCGCGCGCCTGGGCTCGCCGGGCCAGTACGTCGACTACGCGGCCAGCAAGGGTGCCATCGACAGCTTCACGATCGGGCTGGCCAAGGAGGTCGCCGACGAAGGCATCCGCGTCAACGCGGTACGACCGGGCCTGATCGACACCGAGATCCATGCCTCGGGCGGCCTGCCCGACCGCGCCGCCCAGCTCGCCCCCACCGTGCCGATGAAGCGCACCGGCAGCGCCCAGGAGGTCGCCAACGGCATCGTGTGGCTGCTGTCGGAAGAAGCGAGCTACGTGACGGCCACCTTTCTCGACGTGACAGGCGGAAGGTGATGGCAACACCGACGATGGACCTTGTCAAGCCCATGATCACGCTGCTGGCCATCGTGAATCCGCTGGCGATCGTGCCTTTCTTCATCCACTACACGCAGGGCTATACCGAGGCCCAGCGCAAACGCACCGCGTGGGTGTCGGCCTTCAGCGCCTTCGTGGTCATCGCGGTCTGCGCGCTGCTCGGGCTTCAGTTGCTGTCCTTCTTCGGCATCTCGATCGCGAGCTTCCAGGTCGGCGGCGGCATGCTGCTCCTGATCAGCTCGCTCAGCATGCTCAACGCGCAGCCGGCCGAATCCAAGACCAACAAGGAGGAGATTCGGGCCACGGAAGTGAAGGCCTCGCTGGGCGCCTCGATCGCGGTGGTGCCGCTCGCCATTCCGCTCCTGACCGGGCCGGCCACCATGTCGACCGTGGTCATCTATGCCGAGAAGACGCAGCACCTCTGGGAGCTCGCGGTGCTGGTCGGCTACGGCATGGTGATCGGGCTGGCGACCGGCCTCACCTTCTCGCTGGCCGAGCCGATCGCACGCGTGCTCGGCAAGACCGGCATCAACGTGATGACGCGCTTGATGGGCCTGATCCTCGCGGCGCTGGCGGTCGAGGTGATGGCCGACGGGCTCGGCACGCTGTTTCCGGCGCTCGCGCGCGCGCCCTAGCCCTTCACCAGTTCGACGATGCGCGGCGTGACCACGCCGTCATCGATCTTCAGCTCCGCCGCCGAAATCGGCAGCCTGAAGCGGCGCGGGCCGGCGCTGCCGGGATTGACGTAGAGAACCCCATCGCGCTCTTCGGTCCGCGGCCGATGCGAGTGCCCGGACACCACCACCCGGACGCCCGCGGCGACCGGGTCGATGTCGAGCAGCGCGAGATCGTGGATCGCATAGAGACGCAGGCCGCCGAACTCGACCAGCGCCGTGTCGGGCACCGCCTCGGCCCACGCCCCCCGGTCGTTGTTGCCGCGCACCGCTGTCAGCGGCGCGATGGCGGCCAGCGCTTCGAGAATGTTCGCATCGCCGATATCGCCGCCATGCACGATGTGCTCGCAACCGCGCAGGAACGCGAGCGCCTCGGGCCGCAGCAGGCCATGCGTGTCGGAGATGAGACCGATGCGGTGCATGCGGCCGGCCTCTGCTCAGCGGGGCTGGTCCACCCATGTCACCAGTTCCGCCACCGCCGCATCGCTCGCCGCTGCCAGCCCCTTCACGCCGCCGGGCGCGTCGGCGCTCGGCGCGGGCCGCTGCACCATGAAGCTCTGCTGCGCGAGCACGCGGTCGCCGCCGGCATTGCTGCGGATCAGGGTCGCGCGCAGGCGCACCAGGCCCACGCTCCGGGTCGGCGATTCGAAGTAGTGGCTGAATTCCTCGAGCGACACCCTGAGCGTGTCGGGCACCTTGCCCTCGCTGCGCGCGATGGTGGCGCTTTCTTCCGGACCGAGCACGGTGCGGCGCGCGGCCAGCGCGTCGCGCAGGCGCTGGTGCAACAGCTGCGCCGGCGCCAGGCTCCAGCGCGATTGGCCATAGGGCCGCAGCTGGTTGGCATCGGCATAGCCCAGGCGGTAGAGCAGCTGCGTGCCCTCGAGCCGCGTGCCGGCCTCGATCTCGGCCAGCGCGATGAGCGGCAGCGCGTGCGGATTGACAGGTGCCGGCGCCGTGGATGCGGCGAGGTTGGGGCCGAAGTCGTACAGCGTGGCGCGAGCGGGCTTGTCGGGCAAGGCGCCGCAGCCCGCCGCCAGCAGCACGGCGGCGATGCCTGCGACGGCCGAGAGGCGCGCCCGCGCTGCGCGAGCGGCCATGTTCTGGAGTACGTCGTTCATGGTCGTCACTTTCAAGGCCGCGCCGGCGCGACGGCCGGCGCGGAAAATCCGGGCTCGCCCGGCCCGGCGACCACGCCGCCGCTGCCGAACAGCAGCGATTGCGGGTTGTCGTTGATGCCGTCGGCCGCGCGGCCGAGGCGGCGTACCGCGCGCGAGGTGTCCTCGGCGACGCGGTTCACGCGCGGCAGCGTGGCGCTGTTGAAGGAGTCGACCGCCTGCGCCAGGGACTTGGTGCCGTCGCCCAACCGGTCGATCGGGCCGTCCTTCGCATTCAGCCGGTTCACGGTGCCGTTGAAGTTGTTGGCCACGCGCGAGACGTCGCCGGCGGCCGTCTTGAGCGAAGCCATGGTATCCCTCGTGCGGTCCACCAGCGGCGGCAAGGTGGCCAGCGTCGGGTTGAGCCCGTTCTTCACCGTGTTGTCGAGCGAGCGCGTGAGCTGGTTGGCGCTGGCCGAAGCCTGCGCGATGTTTTCCAGCGCGTCGGCGATGCGTTTCTGGTTGTCGTCGCCCAGCAGCGTGTTGGCCTTCTTCGTCACCTCGTCGATCTGGTTGATGATGGCCTCGCCGCGGTCCTGCAGCTGCGCCAGCACCGAGGGCTTGAGCGGGATGCGCGGTGGATCGTCGTTGTTCGGCGTGAGCGCCACCTGCGATTCGCCCTTGTCGTCGATCGCAATGAAGGCCAGGCCGGTCACGCCCTGGTAACTCAGCGTGGCATAGCTCGAGGTCGTGAGCGGCACGCGCTCGTCGACCGTGATGCGCACGCGCACATTGCCCTTCACCTTGGGATCGAAGTCGATCGAGGCGACCTTGCCGACGGCGATGCCGCGGTAGCGCACCGTCGCCTGCGGCTGCAGCCCGCTCACCGGGTCGCGGGTCGAGAGTTCGTAGATGTTGCGCACCGTGTTGTCGCGCGTGAACCAGACCACCAGCGCGATGATCGCGGCGATCAGGCCGAGCACGAAGGCGCCGGCGGCGATGGCATGGGCCTTGTTTTCCATGGCAGCTACCTTTCAGTGAGTGGGGTCCGGCCGGTGCCGGCAAGCCCCGAGACGGTCGAGGGCGGCACGCCTTCGTGGAGCGCCTCCATGGCGCGCTGGCCGCGGCCGCCGAGAAAGTATTCGTGGATGAAGGGATGCGGGTAGGCGATGACGTCGCGTGCCGTGCCGGCGACGATCACGCGCTGGTCGGCCAGCACCGCGATGCGGGTGCTGAGGTCGAACAGCGTGTCCAGGTCGTGCGTGACCATCACCACCGTGAGCCCCAGTTCGCGATGCAGCCCGCGCAACAGGTCGCAGAAGCCGTCGGCGCTTTCGGGGTCCAGGCCGGCGGTGGGCTCGTCGAGCAGGAGCAGCGGCGGATCCATGATCAGCGCGCGCGCCAGTGCCACCCGCTTGATCATGCCGCCCGACAAATCGGCCGGACTCTTGGTCGCCTGCTGCGGCTCGAGCCCGACCATCTGCAGCTTGACCAGTGCGGCATCGCGGATCAGGTCGTCGGGCAGGAGCTTGAGTTCGCGCAGCGGGAACGCGACGTTGTCGAGCACGCTGAAGGCCGAGAACAGCGCGCCGTGCTGGAACAGCATGCCGACGTTGGCGGCGCCGGTGGCGCTGAGCCGGCCCGGCGGATGACCGAGCACGGAGACCTCGCCCTTCGAAGGCCGCTCGAGTCCCAGGATCTGGCGCAGCAGCACGGTCTTGCCGGTGCCCGAGCCGCCCACCAGCGACAGCACCTCGCCTTTGCGGATCGTGAGGTCGAGGTCGCGGTGCACCACCTGGTCGCCCTCGGGCGACTCGAAGACGGTCCACAGCTTGCGGATTTCGACCATGTTGGTCTTCTGATCTTCGCTCATTGGACAACCTCCGCGCTGCGCGCTGCGGTATTCGCCTTGGGAGCGGCCCGGCGGCTCATGCCCTGAACCCCACGCCCTTGAAGAGCACAGCGAAGAGCGCGTCGACCAGGATCACGACCGTGATCGAAGCCACCACCGAGGAGGTGGTGCCGCGGCCGAGGCTTTCGGTGTTGGGCTTCACCTTCATGCCGTAGTAGCAGCCGATCAGCGCGATCAGGACGCCGAACACGGCCGACTTGGACATCGCGAGCCAGATGTTGGTCATCGGCACCGCGCGCGGCAGCGCCGACAGGAAATAGGCCGGCGAGATGTCCAGCGTGAGATCGGCCGCGACCATGCCGCCTAACAGGGCCGCCGCCGAAGTCCACATGCTGATCAGCGGCATCGCGATCGCCAGCGCCAGCACGCGCGGCATCACGAGCCGGAAGCCATGCGGAATGCCCATCACGCGCATGGCATCGAGTTCCTCGGTCACGCGCATGACGCCGATCTGCGCGGTGATGGCCGAGCCCGAACGGCCCGCAATCAGCACCGCCGCGAGCACCGGGCCGAGTTCGCGGATCAGCGACAGGCCGAGGATGTTGACGATGAAGGCTTCGCCGCCGTACTGGCGCAATTGCTGCGAGGTCAGGTAGGCCAGCACCACGCCGATCAAGAGGCCCACCAGCGCGGTGATGGGCAGCGCGGTGGCGCCGAAATGGTAGAGATGGCCCGAGAAGTCGCGCCAGGGCGCACGGTGCGGCGCGCGCAGCAGCGTGCCGACGTCGAGCGTGAGCTGGCCGACGAGCGCCAGGAAATCGCGCGCCACCATCATGATGCGCGCGCCGTTGTGGGCGAAATCGTGGAAATGCTCGGCCAGCGTCTTGCCGGGCTCCGCCGGGGCGCTGCAGGTGTACTGCGCCACCTGGTCCAGCACGGCCTTGTGCTGCGAGTCCATTTCGAGCCGCGCCGGCCAGGCCTGGCGCCAGTGGTTCCAGAGCAGCTGGGCGCCGATGTGGTCGAGCTGCTCGACGGGGCGCAGGTCCCAGGCCCGGTCGTCCTGCGGCGGCACGGCATCGAGATTCTTCGCCAGGGCCTCCCAGGTGCGCCGCGACGACATCGAGAGCGCGGTCCAGCAGCCGCTGGCGACGGCCCATTTGCCGCCCTCCCCGTCGCGTTGCTCGACGCGCGGACGCAAGCGGTCTGCGTTTTGCGCGTCGGCGGTCGGCAACGATGCGATCGACATGGATGGAGCGGGCGGGCGGTCTGCGAGATGGAGGACGCAACATCGTAACCGTGTGCGTCTGCAGCAAACCGCCCGATCGGCGCCCGTTCGCGTAGGCCATCGGCGCAAGGCACGGGCGTTTGCCACAATCGACCGTTCGGTGCCGCATTGCAGCACCCCTTCACAAGAACGACCAGAGACAGACAAACAAGGCGCGAATGAGCGACACCACCTTCGACTACATCGTCATCGGCGCCGGCACCGCCGGCGCGCTGATGGCCAATCGCCTCTCAGCCGACAAGCAATGCCGCGTGCTCCTGATCGAGGCCGGCCGCAAGGACGACTACCACTGGATCCACATTCCGGTCGGCTACCTCTACTGCATCGGCAATCCGCGCACCGACTGGCTCTACAGCACCGAGCCCGACGCCGGCCTCAACGGCCGCACGCTGCGCTATCCGCGCGGCAAGACGCTGGGCGGATCGTCTTCCATCAACGGGATGATCTACATGCGCGGCCAGTCGCGCGACTACGAGCAGTGGGCCGCGCTCACCGGCGACGACACCTGGCGCTGGGACAACGTGCTGCCCGCCTTCAAGAAGCACGAGGACCACTACCTCGGCGCCGACGAGATGCACGGCGCCGGCGGCGAATGGCGGGTCGAGAAGCAGCGCCTGCGCTGGGACATCCTCGATGCCTTCGCCGAGGCCGCGGTGCAGGCCGGCGTGCCGCACAGCACCGACTTCAACCGCGGCAGCAACGAGGGCGTGGGCTATTTCCAGGTCAACCAGAAGAACGGCTGGCGCTGGAACACGGCCAAGGCCTTCCTGCGCCCGACCTGCTACGGCCGCCCCAACTTCGAGCTGTGGACCGGCGCCCAGGTCTCGCGCCTCGTCGTCGAAACCCGGCCCGACGGCAGCCGGCGCTGCACCGGCGCCCAGGTGTGGGACGGCCACGAGATGGTGCTGGCGCATGCGACACGCGAAGTGATCCTCTGCGCGGGCAGCATCGGCTCGCCGCAGATCCTGCAGCTCTCGGGCGTCGGGCCGGCCGAGCTGCTGCGCCAGCATGGCATCGACGTCGTGCTCGATGCGCCGGGCGTCGGCGCCAACCTGCAGGACCATCTGCAGATCCGCGCGGTCTACAAGATCAAGGATGCGCCCACGCTCAACGTGCTCGCCTCCTCCTATTACGGCAAGGCGAAGATCGGCCTCGAATACCTGTGGAAGCGCAGCGGCCCGATGAGCATGGCGCCCTCGCAGCTCGGCGCCTTCACGCGCAGCTCGCCCGAGCACGAATGGCCGAACCTCGAATACCACGTGCAGCCGCTCTCGCTCGACGCCTTCGGCGAGCCGCTGCACGCCTTTCCGGCCTTCACCGCCAGCGTGTGCAACCTGAACCCGACCAGCCGCGGCACGGTGCACATCAAGAGCCACCGCTTCCAGGACGCGCCCGCGATCGCGCCGCACTACCTGAGCACCGACGAAGACCGCAAGGTGGCGGCCGATTCGCTGCGCGTCACGCGCCGCATCGCGGCCCAGCCGGCACTCGCCAAGTACGCGCCTGAAGAATGGAAGCCGGGCCTTCAGTACCAGAGCGACGAGGAGCTCGCGCGCCTGGCCGGCGACATCGCGACCACCATCTTCCATCCGGTCGGCACCACGAAGATGGGCGCCGACGGCGACCCGATGGCGGTGCTCGATTCGAAGCTCCGCGTGCGCGGCATCGACGGCCTGCGCGTGGTCGATGCCGGCGCGATGCCCACCATCACGAGCGGTAACACCAACAGCCCGACCTTGATGATGGCGGAGAAGGCGGCCGGCTGGATTCGGGATCAGCCCTGAACACTGGAGATACGCGCAGCGCGGCCTGTTCGGGAAACACCGCGGAACCGGCTTTGCCGGGCCGCTGGTGTTGCCCCCGGTGAAGGGGGTTGGCGAAGCGACACGAAGTGCGCGAAGCCTGGGGGAGCGCCTATTTCTCGATGGTCTTGTTCCAGCGCGCGTTCCAGGCGGGCCGGTTGGCGTTGATGCTGTCCCAGTCGATGGTCACGGCGTTCTTCATCCACTTGTTGATCTCGGCCACCTGCGCCGCGCCCTCGCCCACCGCCGGCGCCTTGGGGTTGGTCGGGATCTGGCTGCCAAACTGAAGCACGTTGGCCTGCGCCAGCGGGCTCAGCAGGAACTCGGCCAGCTTTTGCGCCAGCTCGGGTTCGCTGTTGTTGGCGATCACGCACTGCCCCACCATCAGTACCACCGAGCCCTCCTTGGGCTGCGCGTACTCCACCGGGATGCCCTTGGTCTTCAACGCGGCCACCGCGGTGGGCGTGAGCGGGAACAGCGCGGCCTCGCCGGTCTGCACCATCTCGGAAATCTTGGCCGAGCTGGGGATGTACTCGAGCACGTTGGGGCCGATGGTGGTGGGCCAGGCCTTGAAGCCGGGCTCGACGTTCTTGTCGTTGCCGCCCTGGATGCGGTTGAACATCAAAAAGCCGTGCAGGCCGAAGGACGAGGAGGACATCGACTGGAACACCACCTTGCCCTTGAACTTCGGGTCGGCCAGGTCCATCCACGAGGTGGGCGCGGCCCAGCCCTTCTCCGCGAACATCTTCTTGTTGTAGGCCAGCCCGGTCATGCCCAGGCTGACGCCGCTCGCCATGTCGTCCTTGAAACGGGCCGCCGGATAGATGTCGTTGAGCGCCGCGCTCGGGCGCTGCTTCTGGCACAAGCCCATGCCGATGGCGCGCACCATGATGCCGTCGTCGAGGAACATCACGTGCATCTGCGGCCGGTCCTTGTTGGCCTGCGCCTTGGCCAGGATGTCCGACGAGGTGCCGGGCACCACCACCACCTTCACGTTGTTCGCCTTCTCGAAGGCCGGGAACACGTACTGCGTGTACGCCTTCTCCATGGTGCCGCCGTTCATGCCGATGTACAGCGTCTTGGTCTGGGCGCTGGCCGCGCCGCCGCCGGCCAGCGCCGCGGCGGCAGCCACGGCGAGGAGTGCACGGCGGATCGATTGGGGTTGGCGAGAACGGGACATGGTGGGTTCCTTTGAGAGTGGGGTCAGGGAGACTTCAATGAGCCGTTGCGGGCACGGCGGCTTCGACGGAAAGAAAACGTTCGATGGCAAAGGCTTCGATGGGCGTGCTGCTGTGCCCGTCGCGCGCCAGTTCGGCCAGCACCTCGCCCACGGCCGGGCCGATCTGGAAGCCGGCGCCGGAAAAGCCGAAGCCGTGGATCAGACCCGGCGTCGTCGCGCTCAAGCCCAGCACCGGCTGGCGGTCGGGTAGATACCCTTCGGTGCCGCTCCAGGTGCGGATGAAGCTGGCGTGGCGCAGCACGGGCAGCAGCTCGATCGCCTGCACCGCCAGCGCGGCGATGGCATCGCGGCCGGCGCGCGCGCGGTCCGCATCCAGGGCCAAGCCGGCGCCGCCGCCCAGCACCAGGTTGCCGCGCTTCACCTGGCGGCAATAGACGCCGCCACCTTCCACGCCAAGGCTCCAGTCCATGAAGTAAGGCAGCGGCTCGGTCACCACCATCGTCGGATGGCCGGAACGCAGCGGCATCGTCTCGCCGAAGCGGCTGGCGACGGCACCCGCCCAGGCGCCGGCGCAGTTGAGCATCACGGGCGCGCGCACTTCCAGCGCGTTGCCCGAACGCAGCGTGAAGAGTTCGCCGTCGTGCACCGCTTCGTCGAGCGGGGTGCGCTCGAAGATCTGCGCGCCCGCGCGCTGCGCCGCACGTGCGAAGGCCGGTGACACCAGGCGGGGATTGGCCTGCCCGTCTTCCACACACAGCGAGCCGCCGAGCGCCCTGTCGCCCAGCCACGGGCAGCGCTCGCGCATGCGCGCACCCGACAGCAGCTCGATGCCGAGGTCGAAATCGCGGCTCGCGTCGCGGTAATGCTCGAGCGCGGCCAGGTCGGCCTCGCTGCGGGCGATCTTGAAATGGCCGGAGCGCAGGTAATCGCCATCGGTGCCGATCAGTTCCGGCAGCCGGCCCCAGATGCGATGGGCCCGCTGCGCCAGCGGCAACTGGGAGAGCGGCCGGCCCTGGCGCCGCACGCCGCCATAGTTCACGCCGCTGGAACGCGAGCCGCAGAAGTCGCGCTCCAGCAGCGCCACCTGCAGCCCCATGCGCCGCAGCGCCAATGCGGCGGAAGCGCCGACGATGCCGCCGCCGACGATGGCCACGTCGGTCTTCAGCGTTTGCTTCATGCGGCCGCTCCTTCGGCCGGCGCGCTCGCCAGCTGGATCGGGATCGGCTTGATCGGCGCCTGTCCGCGCAGCCGGCCCACCTGCGCGAGCGGCCGGCCGCTCGCGTGCGCGAGGATTTCGGCCGCCGCCGCGCCGCACATGCGGCCCTGGCAGCGGCCCATGCCGACGCGGGACAAGGCCTTGAGGCGGTTCATCTCGTCGGCGCCGCAGGTCCGCACGGTATCGCGCAGCTCGCCGGCCGTGATGTTCTCGCAGCGGCACACCACCAGCGCGTCGGGCGCATGGGAGGCCCAGTCCTGCGGAAAGGGAAAGGCGCGTTCCAAACCGGCGCGGAAACTCTTGAGCTTGTCGAGCTTGCGCTCCAACACTTGCGCACGCGCGGCATCCACCTTCACACCGCGGTCGGCCAGGAGGGCCAGCGCAGCGCGCTCGCCGGCCCATTCGGCCGCATCGGCGCCCATGATGCCGGCGCCATCGCCGGCCAGGTAGACGCCGGCCACGCTGGAACGGCCGGCCGTATCGCGCTCGGGCAGATGCGCGCGCTGCATCGGCGCAAAGGCGAAGCGGCAGCCCAGCAGGTCGGCCAGCTGCGTTTCGGAGCGCAAGGCATAGCCGAAGCCGACGGCGTCGCATTCGAGCGTTTGTTCGCGCCTGCCGTCGTGCCAGGAGACGGTGCTCACGCGCGCATCGCCCAGCACCCGCAGCGGCCGGACGCCCCCATGCAGCGCCACGCCGCGGGCGCGCAACCAGGCGACGTAATAGAGGCCCTTGAGAAACACGGCCGGCTGCGAAAGCATCGCGGGCACGGCCGCGAACTGGTCGGCGAAGCGGGCGGTGTCGAGCACGGCCGCGACCTCGACGCCGGCCTTCGCGTATTGGTAGGCCACCAGGTAGAGCAGCGGGCCGGTGCCCATGAAGACCACGCGCCGGCCGATCGCGCAGCCCTGGAACTTGAGCGCCACCTGCGCGCCGCCCAAGGTGTACACGCCGGGCAGCGTCCAGCCGGGCACGGGCAGCACGCGGTCGGTCGCGCCGGTCGCCACGATGAGCTGGCGGTAGGGCACGCTGCGCGTCGTGCGGCTCGGGCCGTGCAGCACGTCGAGCAGGCCGCCCTGGGCGTTCCACACCAGGCTGTCGGGCCGGTAGTCGATGCGGTCCTGCAGCCCGTCCAGCGCAGCGTGCACGGCGGTGGCGCGCGCTGCTTCGAAACCGTACAGGGTCTCGGGGGAACGCTGAAAGTTCGCCGGGGGCCGGCGGTAGATCTGGCCGCCGGCACGGCCGGCTTCGTCGATCAGCACCGGCCGCAGGCCGTGCGCGACCAGGGCCTGGGCCGCGCGCACGCCGGCCGGGCCGGCGCCGGCGATCACGGGTTGCAGCAAGGCCTCTGCCGTCATGCAGGCTCCCCGCCGGTGAGCAATGCCATGCCGGCCTCGATGAAGGTAGAGCAGGCGCGCAGCCGACCGCCATCCGCCGTCAGGATCCAGCAGTCCTGGCAGGCGCCCATCATGCAGAAGCCGGCGCGCGGCGTGCCGCTGAACTCGTTGCGGCGCAGCTGGCCGCACTGGGTCAGCACCGCGGTGAGCACGGTGTCGCCGGCCAGGGCCCGGGCCGGCTGGCCGTCGAGCGTGAAGGCCACGGCAGCGCGGCCAGCCTCGGCCACGCGGTGCAGAAGTGCTTTGCTGGTGCTGCTCATCGGCGCCCCACCAGCACACGGTCCAGCCCGTAGACGCGGTCGAGCAGCACCATGGCGCAGGCCGTCACCGCCACCATCAGCGCCGACACCGCGGCCATCAGCGGATCGATGGATTCGGTGGCGTACATGTACATGCGCACCGGCAGCGTCACGGTGCTGGGCGCGGTCACGAAGATCGACATCGTCACCTCGTCGAAGCTGTTGATGAAGGCCAGCATCCAGCCGCCGGTCACGCCCGGCAGGATCATCGGCAAGGTGATGCGCCGGAACATGGTGGCCTGGCTCGCGCCGAGCGACAACGCGGCCTGCTCGGCGCTGCGGTCAAAGCCGACCAGCGCGGCGATCACCAGGCGCAGCGTGTAGGGCGTGACGATCAGCGCATGCGCCAGCACCAGCCAGCCGAAGCTGCCGGTGCCGCCGACCAGCGCGAACAGCCGCAGCAGCGCCACGCCGAGCACCAGGTGCGGAATGATCAGCGGCGAGAGGAACAGGCCGTTCAGGAAGTCGCGCCCCGCGAAGTCGTAGCGCGTGATCGCCATGCCGGCCGGCACCGCCAGCAGCGTGGCCAGCGTCGCCGAGGCGAGCGCCAACCACAGGCTGTTCCAGAACGACTGCATGAAGTCGGGATGCGCGAACACCGCCTCGAACCAGCGCAGCGAGAAGCGCGTGGTCGGGATGGTGAGCGTGTTCTCGGGCGTGAAGGCGACGATGCACACCACCAGCAGCGGCGCCAGCATGAAGGCGATGACGAGCGCGTTGAACGCGAGGGCGAGGGGGCCGTTCTTGCTCATGGCCCTACCCCAGCGCCTTCTTGTAGCGGCCTTCGACCAGCCGGTTGTAGCTCAGCATCACCACCAGGTTGGCCGCCAGCAGCGTCAGCGCGATCGCCGCGCCGAGCGGCCAGTTGAGCTCGTGCAGGTACTCGTCGTAGACCACCGTCGCCACCATCTTGAGGCGCCGCCCGCCGAGCAGGCCCGGAATGGCGAAGGAACTGGCCGAGAGGCCGAACACGATCAGGCTGCCCGACAACACGCCCGGCATCACCTGCGGCAGCACGACGCGGCGCAGCGTGGTGAAGTGCGAGGCCTTGAGCGAGAGCGCAGCGTTCTCGACGCCCGGGTCCAGCTTCTGCAGCGAGGTCCAGACCGGGATCACCATGAAGGGCAGCATCACGTGCACCAGCGCGATCACCACCGCGGTCTCGGTGTAGAGCATCTTCACCGGGCCGAGGCCGATCATTCGCAGCGTGCCGTTGACCAGCCCTTCCGGCCCGAGCAGCATGCTCCAGCCGAAGGCCCGTACCACCACCGATACCAAGAGCGGCGCCAGCACCACCAGCAGCAGCACCGAGCGCCATGGGTTGCGCATGCGGCTCAGCACATAGGCCTCGGGGGTGCCGACGAGCACGCAGATCAGTGCCACCAGGCCGGAGATCCAGAAGGTGCGCCAGAAGATGCCGTGGTAGTAGGCGTCGGTGAACACGTGGGTGTAGTGCTCCAGCGTGAACTCGCCGGCCCGGGGCCCGGTGGCCGGGTCGTAGACGTTGAAGGACAGCACCGCGGTCAGCACCAGCGGCACCAGCAGCAGCGCGGCGAACAGCAGCAGCGCCGGCCCGGACAGCCACCAGGGCGATGCCTTCTTCATGCGGCCACCCGTTCGGCAGCTGCGCCCTCTTCGGCGGGCAGCAGGCGCGTGCAGTGGTCGGGCCAGGCGATGCCGGCCGCGTGGCCTTCGTCCAGCGCGGGCCGGCCGTCGTTGGGCGACAGCACCATCAGTTCGCCGACCGGCGTCGTCATCGCGTAGAGCCACTGGCTGCCGAGGAAGAAGCGCTCGCGCACCGTGCCGTCGAAGCGGCCGCGGCCCGCGTCCACCAGTTGCAGCTTTTCCGGTCGCACGCTGAGCAGCACCTGTGCGCCGGCCTGGAAGCCGACGTCGTCCACGTCGACCGCGAGCGGCCCCAGGTCAACGCGGCTGCGGGTCCCGTTCGCCACCACGCGCCCGGCGAGCAGGTTGGCCTTGCCCACGAAGGTGGAGATGAAGCGGGTGCGCGGATGTTCGTAGACCCGGTGCGGATGGTCGATCTGCGTCGCGCAGCCGCCTTCCATCACGACCACGCGGTCGCTGATCGACATGGCCTCGCTCTGGTCGTGCGTGACCATCACCGTGGTGGTGCCCACCTTGCGCTGGATCTGGCGCAGCTCGAACTGCATCTCCTCGCGCAGCTTGGCGTCGAGGTTGGACAGCGGCTCGTCCAAGAGCAGCACCGGCGGCTCGATCACCAGGGCGCGCGCCAATGCCACGCGCTGGCGCTGGCCGCCCGAAAGCTCGCGCGGGTAGCGGTTGGCATGTGCCTCCAGGTGCACCAGGGCCAGCGCCTGCGCCACGCGCTCGCGCCGCTCGGCCTTCGGCATCTTGCGCATTTCGAGGCCGAAGCTCACGTTGTCGGCCACCGTCATGTGCGGAAACAGCGCATAGGTCTGGAACACGATGCCCAGGCCGCGCGTGTTGGCCTTGACGTGCGTGATGTCGCGCCCGGCCAGCTCGATGCGGCCGCTGCTCACCGCCTCGAAGCCCGCCACCATCTGCAGGGTGGTGGTCTTGCCGCAGCCCGAAGGCCCCAGCAGCGAAACGAATTCGCCTTTCTCCACCGAGAGGCTCATGGCCGACACCGCGCAGGTGCCGCCGTAGAACTTGGTCAGTTCGGTGAGCTTGAGAAATGACATGAACAGGCCTTTCGTGGGGCGCACCCCGATGGGGCAGCAACTGAAGTCTTTCGTCGGAGTCGATTCACTCTATTGCAACGAACGCGCCAGACCACACAGGGTATTTCACTAATCAGAATCTTTTTCTTATTTATTCCGTTCAATGGAATTTATGGCGTAGACTGGCCGGACAGCATTCCACCCGGCACGCGGCATGAGCACCCCTTCCCCATCCACCAGCGGCGTGCCGCGCGTCTTCGCCGTGATCCGGGCCCTCGCCGCGGTGCAGGCCGAAGGCGGCCGCGTGACAGAGATTGCCCGCGCCGTGGGCCTGACCCAGGCCACCACGCACCGTTTGCTGCAGTCGCTGCTGGCCGAAGGCATGGTCGAACAGGACGCGCGCAGCAAGCTGTACCGCCTCGGCATCGACTTCTTTGCGCTGGCGGCGCACGCCGGCAACCCGGGAGACCTGCGCTCCCTGTGCCGCCCGGTGCTGCTGCGCCTGTGTGCCAGCCTGGGCGACAGCATTTTTCTGCTGGCGCGCAGCGGCTTCGATGCGGTGTGCCTCGACCGCAGCGAGGGGCCTTTTCCGATCCGCTCTTTCACCGGCGACGTCGGCGGGCGCATCGCGCTGGGCGTGGGCCAGGGCGCGCTCGCGATCCTGGCCTTCCTGCCAGAGGCCGAGCGCGAAGAGGTGATCCGCTTCAACCTGTCGCGCGTGCGCGAGTACGGCGTCTACGACGAGGTCTATCTGCGAACCGAGATCGAACGCGTGCGCCAGGCCGGCTATGCGGGCCGCAGCACCGGCCTGCTCGAAGGCATGGCCGGCGTGGCCGTGCCCATCTGCGACCGCGAGGGCCGCGCCGTGGCCGCGCTGAGCGTGGGCACCATCGCCGACCGGCTCAACGCCGACCGCATGCCCACGGTGGTGGAGCTGCTCAAGCGCGAAGCCGCGGCCATCGGCCCGAAGATCAATCCCTTCGACGCGACACTGCGCCGGCCTTTGCAAAGCCTGGCGAGCTCGCCCGCGGCGCAGCGGATCGGTCATGCACCGGAGGGATGACCTGACGCCCCCTGAACGCCATACCCTGGACCGCATGCCATTCCAGTTGCGCATCAAGTCTTTCCGTTTTTTTGCTATGCAACCGGCCCTGCGTGGCGGATATTGATGCCCCTCCTGTCTTCGAACCTGCAACCCATGCCGCAAGCCCCCGCCCCCTCCCCCGTCGCCACCGAAGTCGATCAGCTGCTGCAGCGCCTGGGTGTGCCGCGCAGCGCCTACACCGGCGGCGATCTGCCGGTGCGCTCCCCGATCACCGGCGAATCGATCGGCACCGTGCCGCAGACCGCGCCGGCCGAAGCCACGCAGGCCATCGGTCGCGCGCATGAGGCCTATCTGGCCTGGCGCAGCGTGCCGGCGCCGCGCCGCGGTGAGCTGGTGCGCCTCCTGGGCGAGGAGCTGCGCGCGGCCAAGGCCGACCTGGGCCGGCTGGTCACGCTGGAGGCCGGCAAGATCCCGTCCGAAGGCGCGGGCGAGGTGCAGGAGATGATCGACATCTGCGACTTCGCGGTCGGCCTGTCGCGCCAGCTCTACGGCCTGACGCTGGCCACCGAGCGCGCCGAGCACCGCATGATGGAAAGCTGGCATCCGCTGGGCGTCTGCGGCGTGATCTCGGCCTTCAACTTTCCGGTGGCCGTGTGGTCCTGGAACGCCGCGCTGGCCCTGGTCTGCGGCGATGCGGTGGTGTGGAAGCCGTCCGAGAAGACCCCGCTCACCGCGCTGGCCACGCATGCGATCGCCCAGCGCGCGCTGGCGCGCTTCGGCGACGCGCCCGAGGGCCTGCTGGAACTGCTGATCGGTCAGCGCGCCGTCGGCGAGGTGCTGGTGGACGACCACCGCGTGGCGGTGCTGTCGGCCACCGGATCCACCGCCATGGGGCGCCAGGTGGCGCCGCGGCTGGCGGCGCGTTTCGCGCGCGCGATCCTGGAGCTGGGCGGCAACAACGCCGCCATCGTCGCCCCCTCGGCCGACCTCGACCTGACGCTGCGCGCCATCGCCTTCGCCGCGATGGGCACGGCCGGACAGCGCTGCACCACGCTGCGCCGCCTTTTCGTGCACGCCAGCGTGTACGACGCGCTGGTGCCGCGGCTGGCCAAGGTCTACGCCGGCGTGCAGGTAGGCGACCCGCGCACGCCGGGCACGCTGGTGGGACCGCTGATCGACGGCGCCGCCTTCGAGGGCATGCAGAAGGCGCTGCATGAAAGCCGCGCCGCGGGCGCCACGGTGCACGGCGGCGGTCGCGTCGACGGGATCGCCGGCGACGGCGCCTTCTACGTGCGTCCGGCCCTGGTGGAACTGGCCGCGCACGCCGGCCCGGTGCTGCGCGAGACCTTCGCGCCCATCCTGTACGTGCTGCGTTACGAGGCGCTCGACCAAGCGATCCGCTGGCACAACGAAGTCGGCGCCGGCCTGTCGTCCTCCATCTTCACCCTGAACGTGCGCGAGGCCGAGCGCTTCATCTCGAGCGCGGGCTCGGACTGCGGCATCGCCAACGTCAACATCGGCCCGAGCGGCGCCGAGATCGGCGGCGCCTTCGGCGGCGAGAAGGAGACCGGCGGCGGGCGCGAGGCCGGCTCCGACAGCTGGAAGGCCTACATGCGCCGAGCGACCAACACCATCAACTACTCCACCACCCTGCCGCTGGCCCAGGGCGTGACCTTCGACATCGAAGGCTGAGAGCCTGGGCCCGGGCGTGATCGAATTCCGCGAATGTTTCCTTTTGTTTCAGGGTGACGGGTAATCCCCGATGCACTGGCACGGTGCGCACCCTAAAGTCTCGCCACTCGCAAACGGGCCTGCCCGCAGCGCGGGGGACCGAGGAGACATTTCGAAGAATCAAAACATGCTTGCTACACAAGGCATCCGTACGAGATGCCGTTTTTTTGAACAAGGCGCCGCTGGTCGGCGCCTTTTCTTTGGGCGCTCGTTACTGGACCAACTTGCCGCCGGCGCCGAACATCGCGAAATCCACGTAGCGCGATGCGGTCTGGCCTCTTGCACTGAAGTCGAGCGTATAGCCGCCGACGTCGATCGCCTTCGCTGAGGCCAGCGCGGCGCCCACACCGGCCGCGTTGAGGATGCTGGCGCTCTCCATCACCTTGACCAGCGCCTTGGCGGCGATGAAGCCTTCCATCGAGCGCGCCGAAATATCCGGATCCTTCGATGCCTGGCGCAGCTGCAGGTACTCGCGCACCACGGCTCGGTCGCCCTGCTGCGGCAGAACGACCGAGAAGGCGTAGCCGCGCGCACGCTGCGGCCCGAGCGCCTTGAGCAGCGCGTCGGTGTCGATGATCGACATGCCGTAGAGCATGCTGCCGGCGCCGCCGGCGGCCGCATACTGCTTGACGAACTCGATCCCTGCGGCCGTGGTCGCGCCTAGAAAGACGACCTGCACCTTGGCCTTGGCGATCTCTGCCACGGCCTTCTCCACGGCCACCGTGTTGCGCGGGTAGCCGGCGCGCACCACGAGCTGGATGCCGTGGGCCTTGGCAGCCGCCTCGGCGCCGGCCAGCACATCCTGACCCAAGCCGTCGTCCTGGTAGAGCAGACCCACGCGTTGCACGCCGACGGTGGCCAGCTGGCTGAACAGCCGCGCGACCTCGTCGTGGTAGCTGGCCTTGACCACATAAATGCCCGGCGCCTGCGCCACGCTGCTCGCGCCCGAGACGGCGCCGATCATCGCGACCCCCTTTTGCGCCAGCACGCCGTCCTTGGCGATGGCCTCGAGATTGGTCGTGCCCACCGTTCCCATCAAGGCCACCGGCGATTCGGCCGCGATGATCTCCCGGGTCAGGCGCACGCTTTCCTCCGCTTTTTGTGCGTCGTCGCGCGTCACGAGCTTGATCGGCCGGCCACGCACCCCGCCCTTGGCGTTGACGGCGTCGAAATACAGCTTGGCGCCGGCATGGATGGCTCGGCCGGTGACCGCCTGCGGACCGGTGAACGGCGCAACCTGGCCGACGACGATAGGCTCACCAGGGGCAGCAGCACTCCAGTGAGCGCTCGCCAACAAAAGTACGGCCGTGCAGGCATTGCGCCAACGCGCGAAACGGCGCCCGCCCTGATTCCCGATGCTCATGAGACCTTTCCGGCGTAGCCGCCGATACCGTTTAGTAACGATTATTTACAAAGGCCTAGAGCGTACAGGAGGGGCGAATCACCCCCGAAAACCCAGGGTTAACCCTCAAATCGATCGGAGCCGTCAGGGGGCCGTTGCCGCGGCCGGACCAGAGACGATGGGCCAGGCCATCTCGCTCGCCACGCGCGGCTTGCCCATCGGTGGGCCGGCCTTGCCGGCCTGCACCGCGACCAGGTCCTGCTCGTTGGGATACTGGTCGGCCAGCCAGTAGTCGAACACGCGGCGCACGATCGGGGCCGCTGCCGCCGCACCAAAGCCGGCGTTCTCGACGATGATCGCGACCGCGATCCTGGGCGCCTCCGCCGGCGCGTAGGCCGCGAACAGCGAGTGGTCACGCTGGTGCTCCTCGAGCGCCTTGGCGTTGTACTTCACGTTCTGGCCCATGCTCACGGCCTGCGCCGTGCCGGTCTTGCCGGCCGAGCTGTAGGGCGCCCCGGCGAACACGCGCGTACCGGTGCCGCCCTTGTTCACCGCGACCAGCGCGTTGCGCACGATCTCCACGTTCTTCGGCGCGTAGCCCAGGTCCACGCCCGGCGGCTGCGGCATCGGGACGGTCTCGCCGCTCACCGTGTTCTTGATGCCGAGCACCAGGTGCGGCTGGTGCTTGATGCCGCCGTTGGCCAGCGTGGCTTCGGCCGCCGCGAGCTGCAGCATCGTGAAGTTGTTGTAGCCCTGGCCGATGCCGAGCGAGACGGTTTCGCCGGGGTACCACTTCTTCATCTCGGGACGCTTGTAGGCGTCGCGCTTCCAGGTCGTGCTGGGCAAGAGGCCGCGCACTTCGCCCTGGACGTCGATGCCGGTGATCTGGCCGAAGCCCAGCGGCTTCATGAAGTCGTGGATGGCGTCCACTCCCATGTCGACCGCGAGCGAATAGAAGTAGGTGTTGCTCGAGAACTGGATGGCGCGGTGCATGTCCATCCCGCCCAGGCCGCCCTCGTGGCTCTTGAACGTGTGGCCGCCGAAGGTGTAGAAGCCCGGGTCGTTGATCACCACGCTCGGCGCGCGCTTGCCGAGCTGCAGCGCGGCCATCGCCATGAAGGGCTTGTAGGTCGAGCCCGGCGGGTAGGTGCCGCGCAGCGCGCGGTTCAGAAGCGGCTTGTCCAGCGACTCGTTGAGCGCCTGCCAGCTTTCGTTGTCGATGCCCTCGACGAACAGGTTCGGATCGAAGGTGGGCTTGCTCACGAAGGCCAGCACCTCGCCGCTGTTGGGATCGATCGCCACCAGCGCGCCGCGGCGCTCGCCGAACATGTCTTCCACCAGCTTCTGCAGCTTGATGTCCAGCGAGAGCTTCACCGTGTTGCCGGGCGTCGCCGGGTGGCTCGAGAGCCGGCGCACCGCGCGGCCGCCGGCCGAGGTTTCCATCTGCTCGACGCCGGTGTGGCCGTGCAGCGTCTTCTCGTAGCTCTGCTCGATGCCCAGCTTGCCGATGTAGTCGGTGCCCTTGTAGTTGGCCTGGTCTTCCTCGCTCCAGTCCTCCATCGCGGTCTTCTCGCGCTGGTTGATGCGGCCGATGTAGCCCAGCACATGGGAGGCGAGTTCGCCGTTGGGGTAGTTGCGGAACAGCCGGGCCTTGATCTCGACACCCGGGAAGCGGTAGCGCTGCGCCGCGAAGCGCGCGACCTCCTCGTCGCTCAGGCGGGTGCGGATCGGGATCGAATCGAAGCTGCGCGAGTCCTCGCGCAGGCGCTTGAAGCGCCGGCGGTCGCGCTGCGAGACTTCCACCACCTCGCCGAGGCTGTCCATGGTGTCTTCCAGGCTGCCGACCTTCGAGGGCGTGATCTCGAGGGTGTAGGCCGAGTAGTTGGAGGCCAGCACGATGCCGTTGCGGTCGAGGATCAGGCCGCGGTTCGGCACCACCGGCACGACGGCCGTGCGGTTGCTCTCGGCCTGCTCCGCGAGATCGTCGTGGCGCACCACCTGCAGGAAGAACAGGCGCGTGCACAGGAGGCTGAAGGCGGTGAGCACCACGAGGCCGATCACGATCACCCGGCGCTTGAAGCGCGCGAGGTCGGCGGCGACGTTGCGGAGTTCGGTCATGGCGCGCGCGAGCCTACGCTCGCCGGAGCTGCAGGACAAGCCGGATCAGCATGTCTTCACAGGGGGCGGTTGGCATCGGGCTCGGGGGTGCGGCGCTGCGGCGCAAGGAGCGCCAGGCTCACCAGCGGCCACAGGGCGGTCTCGATGGCCGGCGAGATCAGGATCGTCCAGCCCGGGAAGATGCCGCCGCCGATCATCCGGATCGCGACTTCGATCAGGTGCGAGAGCGCGAACAGCGGCAGCACCTGCAAGGCCTGCGAGACCACCGGGTACCAGAGCAGGCGCCGGTGGATCATGATCGCGAAGAAACCGAGCGTGGTGTAGGACAGCGCATGCTGGCCCAGCATGGCCGTCTGATGCACGTCCATCAGGAGACCGAACATGAAGGCCGCGCCGATGCCGATGCGCGCGGGCTGGTGCACGCTCCAGAACACGATCACCAGCGCCAGCAGGTCGGGCGTCCAGGCGGCGCGACCGATCGGAATCATGTTGACGAGCAGGGCCGCAATGAGGCTCGCCCACATGAAGAGGGGACTGACGGGCAGCAGGAGCTGCTGCTGGCCGGGACGCATGATCATCGGGTTCGGCCCTCCTTCTTGTCAGGCTTGGCGGCGGACTTGTCGCCCTTCTTCTTGCCCGCCGCGGCATCCGCCGGTGCGGCCGGCACCGGCTTCGGCGCCTGCACGCCCGTGGGCGCCAGCACCAGCACGTAGCGCGCGGCCGTCACATGGGCCAGCGGCACGCAGTGGATGCGCGCGAAAGCGGTGTCGGCGCGGCGCTCGATGCGGTCGATCTTGGCGACCGGCAGGCCCGGCGGGTAGACGCCGTCGACGCCGCTGGTGGTGAGCAGGTCGCCTTCCTGCAAGTCGGCATTGGCCGCCATGAAGCGCAGCTCGAGCCCGCCGCCGTGGGCGCTGGCATCGCCGAAGGCCACGCTGCGCGCGCCGGTGCGCACGTTCTGCACGGGAATCGACAGGTCGCGGTCGATCACCAGCGTGATCTCGCTGCTGAAAGGCTGGACCTGCGTGACCTGCCCGACCACGCCGTGCTCGTCGATCACCGGCGAGCCGGCCGCGATGCCGTTGGTGAGCCCCTGGTCGATGACCAGCTTGCGGGTGTAGGGATCGGCGGCGTCGTAGAGCACCTCGGCCGCGCGGCCCGGCGTCTGCGTGGCCTGGCGCAGTTCGAGCAGAGAGCGCAGCCGCGCGTTCTCCTGCGCCAGGGTGTCGGCCTGGCTCGCGCGTTCGGACTGCAGCGCGAGCGCCTTGCGGGCCTCCGCCTCCTTGCTTTGCGCAGTCTGCAGGTCTTCCAGGTAGCGGCCGCCGCCCATCGCGAGCTGCACCGGCTTGAGCGCCAGCCACTGGATGGGATAGAGCACCGCGCCGATGCCCGCGCGCAGCGGCTGCACGATGTTGAAGCGCGCGTCGGCCACCATCAGGAACAGCGCGAGCGCGCTGAAGAAGATCAGCTTGCTGAGCGCCGAAGGCCCCTGGTTGAACAGGGGTGGCGCGGTGCGATCCAGCGTGCCCAGGGGCATGGTGTGAGCTGCGCGTTAGATGGAAAAAAGCCGGCCGATGCTGACACGGGCCGGCCAAATGTGCAAAGTGTGCATCACTCGCTGGTGAAGATGCTTCCCAACCTGTCCATGCGCTCCAGGGCGATGCCGCAGCCGCGCACCACGCAGGTCAGAGGGTCTTCGGCCACCAGCACCGGCAGGCCGGTTTCCTCGGCCAGCAGGCGGTCGAGGTCGCGCAGCAGCGCGCCGCCGCCGGTCAGCATCATGCCGCGCTCGGCGATGTCGGCGCCCAGCTCGGGCGGGGTCTGCTCCAGCGCGTTCTTGACCGCCGAAACGATGTTGTTGAGCGGATCGGTCAGCGCCTCCAGCACTTCGTTGCTGCTGATGGTGAAGCTGCGCGGCACGCCTTCGCTGAGGTTGCGGCCCTTGACTTCCATTTCCTTGACTTCGGAACCGGGGAAGGCCGAGCCGATGCTCTTCTTGATGACTTCGGCCGTCGGCTCGCCGATCAGCATGCCGTAGTTGCGGCGGATGTAGTTGATGATGGCCTCGTCGAAGCGGTCGCCGCCGACGCGCACGCTGCCCTTGTAGACCATGCCGCCGAGCGAGATCACGCCGACCTCGGTGGTGCCGCCGCCGATGTCGACCACCATCGAGCCGCTGGCTTCGGACACCGGCAGACCGGCGCCGATCGCGGCGGCCATGGGTTCCTCGATCAGGTAGACCGAGGTGGCGCCGGCGGCTTCGGCGGCGTCCTTGATGGCGCGGCGCTCGACCTGGGTCGAGCCGCAGGGCACGCAGATGATGATGCGCGGGCTGGGCGTGAGCAGCGAGCGCGGGTGCACCATCTTGATGAACTGCTTGATCATCTGCTCGGTGATCACGAAATCGGCGATCACGCCGTCCTTCATCGGGCGGATGGCCTCGATGTTGCCGGGCACCTTGCCGAGCATGGCCTTGGCTTCGCGGCCCACGGCCTGGATCACCTTCTTGCCGTGCGGGCCGCCTTCGTGACGGATGGCCACGACCGAGGGCTCATCGAGCACGATGCCCTTGTTGCGCGCAAAGATCAGGGTGTTCGCGGTGCCGAGGTCGATCGCGAGGTCGGTAGAAAAGTACCGACGAAAAGCTCCAAACATTGTGGAATCCTCTGGAGCACGGCATGCGCGTCGGCATGTCGTCGCCCTCTTGCTGGGTCGTTTTTTGACGGGGTGGTTGGATCGTTTTTGCAGCAAATGCCGTCGCGTTCGCGGGGGTTGCGGCAAAGGCGGGATAATACCCGAATCCCCTCTGTATCCCAGCGCTGGCGCACCCTTCCGACGTGTGGCGGCCTTCTTTTTTCGATGTCACTCACTTCCTCCGATATTGCGCGCATCGCATCGCTCGCCAGGCTGGAGCTTGCCCCCGACGAGAGCGAGCGCATGCTGGGCCAGATCAACGGCTTCTTCGAACTGGTGGAGCGGATGCGCGCGGTCGACACCGCCGGCCTGGAGCCGCTGGCCCACCCCGTGGCCGCCTTCGAGGATGTGACGCTCCGGCTGGCCGAGGACGTGGCGAGCGAACCGAACCGGCGCGAGGCCAACCAGCGCAGCGCGCCGGCGGTCGAGAACGGCCTGTTCCTGGTGCCGAAGGTGATCGAATGAGCGCCGCCGACCTGCACCAGATGGGGGTGGCCGAATTGGCCGCGGCCCTGCGCGAGCGCAAGGTGTCGGCGGTCGAGGCCGCCGAACACCACTTGGCGCGCATCAAGCAGCACCAGGATCTTGGCAGCTTCGTCGCCCTCGACGAGGACGTGACGCTGGCCCAGGCCCGCGCCGCCGACGCCCTGCTCGCCGCCGGCAAGGCCCCGGCCCTGGCCGGCGTGCCGATCGCGCACAAGGACATCTTCGTCACCGCCGATTTCCCGACCACCGCGGGCTCGCGCATCCTGGCCGGCTACCGCTCGCCCTTCGATGCCACCGTGGTGCGCAAGCTGGCCGAAGCCGGCGCCGTCACGCTCGGCAAGCTGAGCTGCGACGAATTCGCGATGGGTTCGGCCAACGAGAACGTCGCGGTGCCGGCCGTCGGCTTCGACCGCGCGGTGCCTGTGCGCAACCCGTGGGACACGACGCGCATTCCCGGCGGCTCCTCGGGCGGCAGCGCTGCAGCGGTGGCCGCGCGCCTGGCGCCGGCCGCGACCGGCACCGACACCGGCGGCTCAATCCGCCAGCCGGCCTCCTTCTGCGGCGTGACCGGCATCAAGCCGACCTACGGCCGCGCCTCGCGCTACGGCATGGTCGCCTTCGCCTCCAGCCTCGACCAGGCCGGGCCGCTGGCGCGCTCGGCCGAAGACTGCGCGCTGCTGCTGTCGGCCCTGTGCGGACCCGACCCCGAGCGCGATTCGACCTCACTGGACAAGCCAGCCGAGGATTTTTCGCGCACCCTCACCGATTCGCTCGACGGCCTGCGCATCGGCGTGCCGAAGGAGTTCCTGGGCGAAGGCGTCGCCCCCGGCGTGCGCGCGGCCATCGACGCCGCGCTGGCGGAATACGAAAAGCTCGGCGCCCGCCGCGTCGAGGTCACGCTGCCGCGCACCGAGCTGTCGATCCCGGTCTACTACATCATTGCGGCGGCCGAAGCGTCGAGCAACCTGAGCCGCTTCGACGGCGTCAAGTTCGGCCATCGGGCCAAGAACTACCGCGATCTGGCCGACATGTACGCCAAGACGCGCGAGGAAGGCTTCGGCGACGAGGTCAAGCGCCGCATCATGATCGGCACCTACGTGCTCTCGCACGGCTACTACGACGCCTACTACCTGCAGGCGCAGAAGGTGCGCCGCATGATCGCCGACGATTTCCAGCAGGCTTTCGCGCAGTGCGATGTGATCGCCGGCCCGGCCGCGCCCACGGTCGCCTGGAAGCTGGGCGAACACGGCGGCGACCCGGTGGCCGACTACCTGGCCGACATCTTCACGCTGCCGGGCTCGCTCGCCGGCCTGCCCGGCATGAGCCTGCCGGTGGGCTTCGACGGCGGCATGCCGGTCGGCCTGCAATTGATCGGCAACTATTTCGGCGAGGCGAAGCTGCTGAACGCGGCGCACCGTTTCCAGCAGGCGACCGACTGGCACCGCCGCACGCCGGAGGGCTTTTGACATGAACTCCTTCGAACAGATGCAGGAAGGCCGCCCGACCGGCCCGCTGGTGCAAGGCTACGAAGTCATCATTGGCTTCGAGACCCATGCCCAGCTCTCGACCGCGAGCAAGATCTTCAGCCGCGCCTCCACCGCCTTCGGCGCCGAGCCCAACACCCAGGCCTCGGCGGTGGACCTCGCGCTGCCCGGCACGCTGCCGGTGATGAACAAGGGCGCGGTCGAGCGCGCCATCAAGCTCGGGCTCGCGCTCGGCTCGCACATCGCACCGCGCAGCGTGTTCGCGCGCAAGAACTACTTCTATCCCGACCTGCCCAAGGGCTACCAGATCAGCCAGTACGAGATTCCGGTCGTGCAGGGCGGATCGGTGTCGTTTTTTCTCGGCGACGAGAAGAAAACCGTGCGCCTGGTGCGCGCCCATCTCGAAGAGGACGCCGGCAAGTCGCTGCACGAGGACTTCGTCGGCCAGTCGGGCATCGACCTGAACCGCGCCGGTACACCTCTGCTGGAGATCGTGACCGAGCCCGACATGCGCTCCACCGCCGAGGCCGTGGCCTATGCGCGCGAGCTGCACAAGATCGTGACCTGGATCGGCATCTGCGACGGCAACATGCAGGAAGGCAGCTTCCGCTGCGATGCCAATGTCTCGGTGCGCCGGCCCGGCCAGCCGCTGGGCACGCGGCGCGAGATCAAGAACCTGAACAGCTTCAAGTTCATGCAGCAGGCGATCGACTACGAGATCCGCTGGCAGATCGGCGAGATCGATGACGGCCGCGCGATCCAGCAGGCCACGGTGCTGTTCGATCCCGACACCGGCGAGACACGCGCCATGCGCACCAAGGAAGACGCGGCCGATTACCGCTACTTCCCCGACCCGGACCTGCCGCCGCTGGCGATCGCGGCCGAATGGATCGAGCGCGTGCGCGCCGACATGCCGGAGCTGCCGCGCGCGATGGCCGAGCGCTACGTGCGCGAGCACGGCCTGTCGGACTACGACGCCACGCAGCTCACCCAGAGCCCCGCGCTGGCCCGCTACTTCCAGAGCGCGGTGGCCGCCGGCGCCAACGCCAAGCTGGCGAGCAACTGGATCACCGGCGAGATCGCGCGCCGCCTCAACCTGCAGGACATCGCGATCGGCGAAGCACCGGTGACGGCCGCGCAACTCGCGAAGCTGATCGAGCGCATCAGCGACGGCACGGTGTCGAACAACGCCGCGCGCCAGGTCTTCGATGCGCTCTGGACCGGCGAAGGCGATGACGCAGACCGGATCATCGAGGCCAAGGGCCTGAAGCAGATGAGCGACACCGGCGAACTCGAGAAGATCATCGACGGCGTGCTGGCCACCAACCAGAAGAACATCGACGAATACCGCGCCGGCAAGGACAAGGCTTTCAACGCGCTGGTCGGCCAGGTCATGAAGGCCAGCCAGGGCAAGGCCAATCCGGCGCAGGTCAATGCGCTGTTGAAGGCGAAGCTGGGCTGAACCAGGAAGCCGTTGCCGGGCGGGCTCGACGGTCGCCTGCGGCCCCGCTACTCATCGAGGAAGCCTGCTCGGTAGAAGCTCCATGCAGTACCGTCGTGCAGGTAGAAGTGGCCGTCCGTGCAGAAGTCTTTGCCCGGGAAGAACTCCCGGTATGCGCGCGGGACCAGGCGCTCCAGTTGCTCGTCGGACAGTTCTTCGAATTGTTCTGGCGTGATGGGCTGGCCTACTTTGAGTCTGGTGGGTTCCATGATTGTGAATTGCGCTCGAAGTGACTTGAGTGATGGGTGGCGTGCGACACGATCGGCCTGCGCGCCCGCACGAACCGTTCGATTTACGACGCAGTATGGTCCGGCTCCGCATCACTGCGAAAACGCGTGCATTGCAATGCCATGAATCTTGGAAACCGCGCGCGGATGCGCGACTCTTCATTCGCCCTGCTGCCGGACAAATACGGCCTCGACAGCTGTTTCTTCACGATGATGTCGACACACGTCTCCAAGTCGAACGCTGGTAGCGGAAGCGCGGTCAGCGCGTCGGATTCGATGGAACTGCGAAGCGCCGGGTATCGCGTATCGACATCCGCTGGATACGTCATGAAACCAGATGAAAGCGCACACACAGCGGGTGCTGCGAGGGCGCTCTTCGTCTGGAGGTAGGTAGATACGTTCCGCCTGGCATAGCCCGCGTAGCCGTGTGCCTCGATGCAGGCAGTGATGTCGCCTTCACATGCCATGAAGCGCTGGTCGAGGTCGACAAAGTGCCAGCCCAGCCGCCCTGCCAGGGAGATCCCAACGGACGTCTTCCCGGCGCCCCCGGGGCCAACGAGGTGAACAACAGGTATCACTGCTTGTGCGCGGTGACGAAGGTCAATGCGCAGTCATCGTGCCCGTTCGGTTGCGCACCGGCTCAGCGCGCCGTGGTCGCAGGCGCATTGCCCGCCCACAGCGGCTTGAGGCGCCCGCGCTCCTCGTCGAAGCGCGCGTTGACGCGCCTCTTCTCGTCTTCCTGGTCGCCGATGAAGCGGTTCTGTACCGCGACGCTCTTGCCGTTGTCGTCGAGCTTGCGGCGCAGGGAATCCGGCGCCTTGCTGACATCCTTCTTGTAGAACTCCAGCTCGTCGTCGATCTTCTTGCGCTCCTCGGCCAGCTCGCCCAGGCGCTTCTTGGCGGCGTTGATCACTGCATCGATCTGGACCAGCGCCTCGGCGCGTTCGCGGTCGTGCGCGGTGGCATTGGGATAGCGGATCAGGAGCGCGCGTTCGCGGCGGCGCTCTTCGATCAGACGCGCCGCCTGCAGCTGCGCCTGGCGCTCGCGGTCCTCGCGCTCGGCCAGCTCGCGTGCCGTGTAGGTGGGCTCGATCTTGCGCCGCACGGAGCCGCTCGGGCTCAGTTCGCGTTGTTCGCGATCGCTGCAGTCGGCGATCGGGCGGTCGGAGGTGAGGGTGCGCCCCCGGGCGTCGACGCAGCTGTAGATGCCGGAGCTCGCGGCCGGCGCCGGTTGCGCAGGGACCACACCGGCCCCCGCCAGCAAGAGGGCCAGAGAAGCGATGCGAGTGAGGATGCGCGCCAACGTCGGTCCTTCAAACAGTGGAATCAACCCGCGCCGTAGCGCGCCCTGTATGCCAGCACTCCCTCCCGGTGGGCGCGCAGCTCGTCGTCCGCGCGGCCCGAGAGGTAATGTAACAAGTCGTCAAGCGTCGCGATCGCCACCACCTGCAGCCCGAGCTGGTTGCGGACATATTGCACGGCGCTGTGCGCCACATCGATGCCGTTCTCGGTCGCCTTCTCCTGCCGGTCCAGCGCGATGGCCACCGCGTGCGGGGTGGCGCCGGCGCTCTGGATGGCGGCGATGGACTCGCGCACCGCAGTGCCGGCCGACATCACGTCGTCGACGATCAGCACGCGGCCCTTGAGCGGCGCGCCGACCAGCGTGCCGCCCTCGCCGTGGTCCTTGGCTTCCTTGCGGTTGTAGGCAAAGGGCACGTTGCGGCCGCGCCGGGCGAGTTCGGCGGCCACCGTGGCGCCGAGCGGGATGCCCTTGTAGGCCGGGCCGAAGATCATGTCGAAGTCCAGGCCGCTCGCGATCAGCCGGTCTGCATAGAATCCAGCGAGCCGCGCGAGCTTGGCGCCGTCGTCGAACAGGCCCGCGTTGAAGAAGTAGGGGCTCATGCGGCCGGCCTTGGTCTTGAACTGGCCGAAGCGCAGCACCCCCGATTCGAGCGCGAACTGCACGAAGGCCTGCGCCAGCGCACCGCCCTCTCCCACCTCTGTCACCTCTTCAGCCATCGGGAACGTCCTTGTGTTCAAACTGACCAGCCTCAACCTCAATGGCCTGCGCTCGGCCGCGACCAAAGGCGTCGCCGACTGGGTTGCCGAACTGGCGCCGGATTGTATTTGCATGCAGGAAATCCGCGTCCAGGCCAGCGATATCGAAGGCCGGTTCGAGGCCATGGCCGGTCTCAAGGGCCACTTCCATTTTGCGGAGAGGAAGGGCTACGCCGGCACTGCGGTTTACACCAAGCACGAGCCCAGCGAGGTCGTGGTGGGCTGGGGCGACAAGGAGTTCGATGCCGAAGGCCGCTACCTCGAACTGCGCTTCGATACGCCCAAGCGCAAGTTCTCGGTCATCAGCTGCTACTTTCCGAGCGGCTCCTCGGGGGAGGAGCGGCAGGCGGCGAAGTACCGTTTTCTCAAGGGCTTCTTCCCGCACCTGATCGCGCTCAAGGCCGAGCGCGAGTTCGTCCTCTGCGGCGACATCAACATCGCGCACAAGGAGATCGACCTCAAGAACTGGCGCGGCAACCAGAAGAACAGCGGCTTCCTGCCCGAGGAGCGCGCCTGGATGACGAAGCTGCTCGACGCCGGCGCGGAGGGCGCCGGCCTGGTCGACGTCTACCGGATGCTCAAGCCCGACACCACCGACGAGGCCTACACCTGGTGGAGCAACCGCGGCCAGGCCTATGCCAAGAACGTGGGCTGGCGGTTGGACTACCACCTGGCGACGCCGAAGACCGCCCAGCTCGCGCGCAGCGAGCAGATTTTCAAGACCATCAAGTTCAGCGACCACGCGCCGATCACCGTGGACTACGAGTTCACTCTGTAAAGGCTCTCCCCCAGGCCACCCCCCTCGCCGGGGGCGATACCAGCAGCCCGGCGAAGCCGGTTCCGCGGTATCCCTGGAATGAGGCATGCCTATCGGCGTCCGGCGTTCTTTGCCATATAGACCTGGTGCAGCGTAATCTTGCGCGCCTCGGCCTGGCTGGTCTCGATGTGGGCGCGCAGCAGCATCGCGGCCTGGTCGCCGCGGTTGGCGCGGATCGCCTTGAGAATCTTGCCGTGTTCCTCGTAAGTGGCGTCGATGCGCGGCTGCTTGGTGAAGTCGAGCCGGCGAATGATGCGGATGCGGTCGGTCACGTCGCGATGCACGCGCGCCATCTCCGCATTGCCCGCGGCCGCGACCAGCGCACAGTGAAAGGCCTCGTCCCATTGCGCGACCTGCACGCCGTCCGCGCTGCGCTGCGCCACCGGCACCAGCCAGATGTCGGCCAGCGCATCGAGCAGGCTGCGATCCACGCGCCGGTCGGTTTCGCAGAGCCGGTGCGCCGCGGTGGTCTCCAGCACCATGCGCAGGTCGTAGAGCTGTTCGAACTGGTCGAAGTCGAAGGGCAGCACGCGCCAGCCGCTCCTGAACAGCACCTCGACGAAGCCCTCCTGCTGCAGCCTGAAGAGCGCCTGGCGCACCGGCGTGCGCGAGACGCCGAGGCGCTCGCTGATCTCGTTCTCGGTGAAGCGGTCGCCCGGCACCAGGCTGAACTCGGCCACGTCGCGCTTGAGCTGCGCGTAGACCTCGTCGGCGCGGGTGCGGAACGCGGCCGTGCCCTCGGCTGCAGGCTGGGAAGGAAGGGAGCGGGATCGAACGGTGGACACGCAGGGATGTTAGTGGTTGCCGAGCGCACCGAGCAACGCGGTGCTCGGCGCGGTCCAGCCGACGATCGCACCCTGGGCGCGGATCATCTCGATGGCCGCCGTCTTGAAGGCGGGGAAGTAGCTCTCGGTGCAGTCTTCCAGCAGCAGGCAGTCGTAGCCGCGGTCGTTGGCCTCGCGCATGCTGGTCTGCACGCAGACTTCGGTGGTGACGCCCATGAAGATCAGTTTGCGGATGCTGCGCTGCTGCAGCATGGACTGCAGGCCGGTGGCATAGAAGGCGCCCTTGCCGGGCTTGTCGATCACGATCTCGCCATCGACGGGTGCGAGCGCATCGATGATCTGGTTACCGGGTTCGCCGGCGACCAGGATGCGGCCCATGGGGCCCGTGTCGCCGATGCGGAGCACCGGGTTGCCGCGGTTGCGCTTGGCCGGCGGGCAGTCGGCGAGGTCGCGGCGGTGGGCTTCGCGCGTGTGAATGACGAGGCCGCCCTTTTTTCGCCATGCATGGAGGACCGACTGTGTCGCAGGGACGATGGCCTGGAGCAGCGAGACATCGTTGCCCAGGGTCTCGCCGAAGCCGCCGGGTTCGACGAAGTCGCGTTGCATGTCGATGATGACGAGGGCTGTCCTGTCCAGCTCGAACTCATAGGCGAAGGGGTTGGCGTGTATCTGCATGGACTTGGCTTTACTCCCTCCCCCTCCGGGGGAGGGTTGGGGTGGGGGCGCTGGGCCCTTGTTTGAGCGTTGCGCTTGGTTGGGCACCAGAGCCTGAGGCATTCGCTTCGCTCGGCCGCCTGAAGCGAGCACCGCAGGTTGCCCCGGAGCGAAGCGCAGGGGACACGCACAGTGGGGTCGCCTTTTCTTTGCTTACTTTCTTTTGGCGAAGCAAAAGAAAGTAAGTCGCCCGCCGGGGCGAGACCCGGCTCCAGGCCCCAGCAAGGAACAGCGACGGTTCAAAGGCCCAAGGGCCCCGACCCCAACCCTCCCCCAAAGGGGGAGGGAGCAAGAGCAAGACCGCACTCATGCGTGATGCCCCCCACCCATATGCGCTCCCAACACATGCCGCTCCGCAGAAGCCGCGGAGGTTTCGAACACGATCCGTCCTTCGCTCATCACGACGATCCGGTCTGCCAGTTCCAGCAGCTCGTCGAGGTCTTCGCTGATGAGCAGCACGCCGCCGCCCTTCTGCCGCACCTGCACGATGCGGCCGTGGATCTCCCGCACGGCGGCGAAGTCCAGCCCGAACACGGGATTGGCGGCAATCAGCACGTTGATGTCGCCGGCCAGCTCGCGGGCCAGTACGGCGCGCTGCACATTGCCGCCCGAGAGACTGCGGATCGGCGCGCCCTCGCCCTGGGTCTTCACACCGTACTCGGCAATCCACTCGCGCGCCCGGCTGCGCCAGGCCGGAAAATTCAACACGCCGCCGCGCGCCAGCGGCGGCTGGTCGAAGTCGCGCAGCGCCATGTTCTCCGCCACGCTGAGATCGCCGACGCAGGCGTTGCGCAAGGGCTCCTCGGGCAGGCTGCGCAGCTTCAGGCGCCGGTTCTCCTCGCGCCGTGCAGCGTATGGCTCGCCCATCACGGTCACGCGGCCTGCGAGCCGCGGGCGCTGGCCGACCAGCGCCTCGACCAGCTCGCGCTGGCCGTTGCCCGAGACGCCGGCCACGCCGAGGATCTCGCCCGCGCGCACGGCGAGGCTCAGGTCGTGCACGGCCAGCGTGCCGCGGTCGCCCTGCGCCTGCAGGCCCTCGACCTGCAAGGCGATGGGCGCGTCCGCCGCCGTCTCCTTCATCGCATGCAGCGCCCGGCCGACCGGCGCTGCGGTGTCGCTCTCGGGCGGCGGAGCCTCGCCTTCGCCCATCATCGCGGCGGCCAGCCGGCGGGGGTCGGTGTCGGCCACGCGGCAGTGATGCACGGCTTTCCCGCGCCGCAGCACCGTCACGCTGTCGGCATAGGCCATCACCTCGCGGAACTTGTGCGTGATGATGAGCACGGTGCACAGGCCGCTCTGCGCGAAATCGCGCACATGGCCCAGCACCTCGTCGGCCTCCTGCGGGGTCAGTACCGAGGTCGGCTCGTCGAGGATCAGGAGGCGCGGCTTCAGGTAGAGCTGCTTCAGGAGCTCCAGCTTCTGCTTCTCGCCGGCCGCGAGCTCGGAGGGCCGCCGGTCGAGGTCGAGGCTAAAGGGCGTGGTGGCCAGAAAGGCCTCGAGCTCTGCGCGCTTGCGTTTCCAGTCGATCAAGGCCGGCGTCTTGCCGCCGGCCAGCAACAGGTTCTCGGCCACCGTCATGCCGGGCGCCAGCGTGAAGTGCTGGTAGACCATGCCGATGCCGAGCGCGCGCGCCACCACCGGGTTGGCGATCTCCTGCTCGCGCCCATCGATCAGGATGCTGCCCTCCTCTGCGCGCTGGTAGCCCGCCACGCACTTGACCAGCGTGCTCTTGCCGGCGCCGTTCTCGCCCAGCAGCGCATGCACCGTGCCGGGCTCGACCCGCATCGTGACGCTGTCCATCGCGGTGAAGCTGCCGAAGCGCTTGGTCAGCTGGTAGGTGTCGAGCGCGAGCGCGCCGGTGGCGGCCGGCAGCGCGCCGATGGGTTGAAGTGAGGCATCGGCCATGCTCTGCCTCACATCGAAGCCAACGCATCGAGCAGCGCGCCCGAATGCGCATGCGCGCCGAACACGCCGCCCTGCATCGTGATCATTTTCAAGGCTGCGAGATGGTTGCCGTGGTCAGTCGCGGCCGTGCAGTCCGACAGCAGCAGGCATTCGAAGCCGCGGTCGTTGGCGTCGCGCATCGTCGTGTGCACGCACACGTCGGTCGTGATGCCGGCCAGGATCAGGTTCTCGATGTCGCGCGTGCGCAGCACCAGCTCGAGATCGGTGGCGTAGAAGGAGCCCTTGCCGGGCTTGTCGATCACCACCTCGCCCTCGATCGGCGCAAGCGCGGGAATGATCTCCCAGCCCGGCTCGCCGCGCACCAGGATGCGGCCGCAGGGGCCGTCGTCGCCGATGCCCACGCCGCCGGCGCCGATCTGGCGCGAGCGCCAGCGCTTGTTGGCCGGCAGGTCGGCCAGGTCGCGGCGATGGCCCTCGCGCGTGTGGATGATGTGGAAGCCGAGTGGCCGCAGGCGCGCCAGCGTGCGCGCGATCGGCGCGATCGGCACCTGCACGAGCGACAGGTCGTAGCCCATCACGTCGACGTATCCGCCCTTGCCGCAGAAATCGGTCTGCATGTCGATCACGATCAGCGCGGTGTTGTCGGGCCGCAGTGCGCCGTTGTAGGGCCAGCGATAGGGCTCGGCCGCGACGTAGCGTTCGTTCATAAGGCCTCCGGTCCCTTGTAGCTGCGCTCCGGCGGCTCGAAGCCGAAGCCGCTGCCGTCCTTCACTTTCACCTCATCGCTCCACGGCAGCTTGTAGCGGCCGGCCGCCATGTCCTGCATGTAGGTGTAGGGGCAGTCCTGTGCGCCGCCTTTCACCGCGACGTAGCCGCGGTGGTAGAGCTGGTAGATGTTGTTCTCCACGCCCCAGCCGGTGCGGGCCTCGCGCGCCAGGTCGGGCCGGAGCTCGGCGGTGATGATCTCGTCGGGCCGGCCGCCGCCCTCCACCAGCACGGTGCCGTCGAAGTTGCAGAACATGCCCTCGCCCATCGAGTCGAAGGTGCCGTCGCTGCCGCACATGCAGACGCTCGCGGTGTACGCGAGATTGCAAAAGGCGTTGGCCTGGTTGGTGATGCGCCAGGCGTGGCGGATCGGCGCCGTGTAGCCCGCTGTGCGGACGATGATCTCGGCGCCCTTGTACGCGGCCTCGCGCGCCATCTCAGGCAGCATGCCGTCGTGGCAGATGATCAGGGCCAGCTTGCTGCCCTTGGGCCCGTCGCACACTGGCACGCCGATGTTGCCGGGCTCCCAGGGTTCGACCGGCACCCACGGATGCATCTTGCGGTAGTAGAGGCGCAGGGCGCCCTGGTCGTCGATGATCAGGCCGCTGTTGTAGGGATTGCCGCCGGGGTTGGCTTCCATGATCGAGAAGCAGCCCCAGATCCTGTTGTCGATGCAGGCCTTCTTGAAGGCCGCCACCTCGGGCCCGTCGAGCGAACACATGATCTCGGGCGCGGTGTCCATCGAAAGGCCGTGCAGCGCGTATTCCGGGAACACCACCAGGTCCATGGTCCCCTGGTTGCGCCGCGCCTTGGCCACCAGCTCGCAGATGCGCTGCGTCTGCGCCGCGAGATCGGCCTTGGTCTTGACGACCGGCAGCTGCAGCTGCACCAGCCCGAGCACGACGCCGTTCTCCGATTTGTTGAGACCACCCAGACCGCTCATCGCTTGGTTCCTTTCTCAGCGGGTCGACGACAGCTCGCCGGGACTGCCTGCCGCCACGCTGCCCGGCTTGCAGGTCAGCACCAGGATCACCAGCGTCAGCACATAGGGCACCGTGTTGAAGAGGTGGTAGCCCCAGCCCACGCCGATCGATTGCAGCGCCGGCCCGATGGCGCCGGCACCGCCGAAGAGCAGCGCCGCGCCGATGCAGCGCAGCGGACTCCAGCGAGCGAAGATGACCAGCGCCACTGCGATCAGCCCCTGCCCGCTCGAGATGCCCTCGTTCCAGCTGCCCGGATAGAAGAGCGTGAGCGAGGCTCCACCGAGCCCGGCGATAAAGCCGCCCGCCGTGGTGGCCGCGATGCGCAGCCCCGCGACCGAATAGCCGAGCGCACGCGTTGCATTGGCCGAGTCGCCCGCCATGCGCACCAGCAAGCCGATGCGCGTGCGCGCAAAAGCCCACCACAGCAGCAGCGCGAGCGCGATGCCGATCGGCACCAGAGCGTTGACCTGCAGCGCCGAGCGCACCACCGGGTTGTCGCTCCAGTCGCCGAGCGGAATCGCCGGCAGCTGCGGCGCCTGCGGCTGGATCAGCGGCTTGCCGAGGTAGAACGCGAGCCCGGTGCCGAGCAGCATCAGCGCAATGCCGGTCGCAACGTCGTTGACGCGGTCGAGCGAGCACAAGAGGCCATGCAGCAGCGCCAGCAGCGCACCGGCCGCGGCGCCGATCAGCACGCCGAGCCAGGCCGAGCCGGTGAGCCAGGCGCCGCCGAAGGAGGCCATGGCCGACAGCACGAGCACGCCTTCGAGGCCGAGGTTGATGCGGCCCGATTTCTCGGTCAGGCATTCGCCGAGGCTCACGAAGAGAAAAGGTGCGCCGACGCGCAAGGCGCCGCCGACGATGCCGGCCACAAGTGCGATCCATTGGTCGGCGGTCATACCGGCTCCTTGCGCATCTGCGGCTCGGCGGGACGCGGCATGCGGTTCTTGAGCAGCGTCTTCCAGTCGACCATGCGCAGCCCCTCGCTCGCAAGAATCAGCACGAAGGCGATGCCCTGCAGCACCAGCACCGACGCATCGGGCAGGCCGAGCCGCCGCTGCAGCAGGCTGCCCGCGGCGCCGAAGCCGCCGAACAAGATCGCCACCGGAATCACGGCCACCGGGTTGTGGCGCGCAATGAAGGACACCAGGATGCCGGCATAGCCGTAGCCCGCGATCAGCGAGGCGTTGGCGTTGGTGTGAACCGCCGCGACTTCGACCGCGCCGGCCACGCCGGCACAGGCGCCGCCGAGGCCGCAAGCGGCGAGGATCAGCCGGTTCGCGGGCAGCCCGACCAGCTGCGCGGTGCGCGGATTGCCGCCCACCACCCGCACCGCAAAGCCCGAGGCCGTGGCGCGCAGCCACAGCCCCGAGGCCACGCAGGCCACGATGCCGATCGCGAGCCCCCAATGCACGTCCGAGCCGCCGATGCCGCCGATGGCCAGCCCCTCCGCGAGCGAGCGCGTGGCCGGCTTGTTGAGGCTGGCAGGATCGCGCAGCGCGCCCTCGACCCAATGCTTGAAAAGCCCGATGGCGACATAGGCCAAGAGCAGGCTGCTGATGGTTTCGTTGATGCCGCGGTACTGGCGCAACCAGCCGGCCAGCGCGATCCACAGCGCACCGGCCAGCGCGCCGGCGAGGCACAGGGCTACGGTGCCGATCGCATTGCCCGGCAGCGGCAGCGCATAAGGCAAGGCCGCGCAGGCCAGGCCGCCCAGCACCAGCGCGCCCTCGCCGCCGATCACGACCAGGCCGGCGCGCGCGGGGATCGCGACGCACAGCGCGGTGAGCATCAGCGGCGCGGCGCGCTGCAAGGTGTTCTGCCACGAGAACCAGTCGCCGAAGGCGCCCTTGAAGAGGATGACCCAGACCTCCAGCGGACTCACGCCGGCGAACCAGACGAAAACGCCGAACAGCAGCAGCGCCGCCGCGATGGCGAACACCGGGAGGGCGGCTTCTTTCAAGGCGTTGGGCATGATCATTGATGCAGGTTGCCGGCCGCCGCCGGGCCGCCCCAGGGCGGCCGGGCCTCCCCCTCGGGGGGTGGAGTTACACGAGCGCAGCGAGTGGAAAGCCGGGGGGCAAACATTTCAGCCGATCGAGCCGACGACGCCTTCCACGAGGTAGTTCATCTTCTCGAGCTCGAGGTCGGTCTGCTTGAGCGCCTTGCCGGCGGGGATGACGACCACGCCCTTGTTGTCCTTCAACCCGCCCTGGAAGATGTCGAAAGTCCCGGCGATCATCTTGGCCTTGATCTCGTCGGCGTTCTTCTTGGCCGCGTCGCTCACCATCGGTCCGTAGGTCGAGGTTTTCACGTAGCCCTCCTTCAAGCCGCCGCGCAGGAAGTTGGGATGCGGCTTGCCGGCCTGCGCCGCTTCGATGATGGTCTTGTAGGCCGTGAGCCAGTTCCACTCGGCGCCGGTGAGGTAGGCGTTGGGCGCCAGCTTGGCCTGGCTCGCGTGGTAGCCGCAGACCATCTTGCCGCGCTTGGCCGCGGTCTCGACCACCACCTTGGGGCCGTCGACGTGCATCGTGAAGACATCGCAGCCCTGGTCGGCCAGGCTGTTGGTGGCCTCGGCTTCCTTGACGGCCATCGACCAGTCGCCGGTGAAGATCACGCTGCAGGTGATGCCGGGCTTGACCGAGCGCGCGCCCATGGTGAAGGCATTGATGTTGCGCAGCACCTGCGGAATGGGCTTGGCCGCGACGAAGGCGATCTTGTTGCTCTTGGTCATGTGGCCGGCGATCACGCCGTTCAAGTACTGGCACTCGTCGATGTAGCCGAAGAAGCTGCCGGCGTTCTTCGGATGCTTGCCTTCGGACCAGAGGCCGCCGCAGTGCGAGAAGCGCACGTCGGGGTTCTTCGGTGCCACGGCCAGGATGTGCGGATCGAAGTAGCCGAAGGAGGTGGGGAACAGCAGCTTGGCGCCGTCCTGCGCGATCATGCCGGTCATGGTCTTCTGCACGGCCGCGGTCTCGGGCACGTTCTCTTCTTCCACCAGCTTGATGCCGGGCATCTTCTTGAGCTCGGCCGCGGCCTGCGCATGCGCCTGGTTGTAGCCGTAGTCGTCGCGCGGGCCGACGTAGATCACGCCCACGGTCAGCGGCTTCTGCGCGCTCGCCAGCGCGCTCCAGCCGCCGAGCGTGGTGGCGGAGGCAAGTGCGGCGAGGGACTTGAGGGAATCGCGGCGGTTGAACTGGCTCATGGTTGCTCCTGGAAGTAGGTGGGGACTGGGAGGGATTGATCAGGCAAGCAGGCTCACGTGCGCGGCCACCACGCGCCAGCCCTGGTCGGTGCGCATCCAGGTCTGGCTCTGGCGTCCCGTCTTCGCGCTGCCTTCGCGGCGGAACTCGATGTTGGCGGTGGCGAAGTCGCGGCCATAGGTGGTGATCGCGGTGCGCAGCACGTCGCGTGCCAGGCCCTGCGAGGGCCGCGCGGCGCGGAAGGCCTGGATTTCTTCGTAGCCGTAGAGGTTCTCGGTCGCGCCGTAGCGCAGCGTGTGCGGGCTGTTCCAGAACAGTTCGTCGAGCACCTCGACCTTGTTGTGGACCAGCGCGTCTTCGTAGCGCGCGAAGGCGGTCGTCACTTCGGCCAGCACGTCGGGGAGGTTGATCTCGGGCGTCATCGTGTCGTTCTTCACGAGAGGGTGGCGACGGGCGACTGCACCACGCCGGCCGATTCGAGCGCGGCGGCCACGCGCAGCACCAGGTCTTCGCGCCAGGGCGCGGCGATCACCTGTACGCCGATCGGCAGGCTCGCATGTGCGCCCCACACCGGCACGGCGCACACCGGCAGGCCGATGCACGAGATGGGCTGGGTCAGCACGCCCATGTTGGGCCGCACCTGCGCGCGCTGGCCGTTGAGCTCGAACCATTCGGCGCCGATGGGCGTGGCGGCGCAGGGCGTGGCCGCGGCGAGCAGGATGTCGAAGCGCTCGAAGACCCGCGCTGCCTGCTCGGCATAGAGGCGCCGCACGCGCTGCGCGCGCGCCACCCAGGCGGCCGGCAGCAGCGCGCCGGCCAGGAAACGGTCGCGCGAGAGCGGCTCGAAGTCCTGCGCGCGCGTGCGCAGATCGCTCAGGTGCAGCGCTGCGCCTTCCGAGTTGGTGATCAGGAAAGCGGCGGCGCGCCCGGCCTCGACCATCGGCAGCTCGACGGTGCGGCTCGCGCCCAGTGCCTGGGCCACGGCGTCGACCGCGGCGAGCGCCTCGGGCTGTGCGCGCTGCCGGAACCAGCCGCCGAGCACACCGACGCGCAGGCCCTGCACGCCGCGCGACAGCAGGTTGGCGACCGGCTCCACGGCGCGCTGGGCGCAGCCGGGGTCGCGCGGCGCCAGTCGTTCCGGTCCCTGCATGGCGTCGTAGGCCAGTGCCAGGTCGCGCACCGAACGTGCAAAGGGCCCGAGGTGGTCCAGGCTCGAGACGAAGGGATAGCTGCCGGTGCGCGGCAGCCGGCCGAATGTGGGCTTGAGCCCGAACACGCCGTTGAGCGAAGCGGGCACGCGGATCGAGCCGTTGGTGTCGGAGCCGAGCGCGAGCGCCACCTGGCCGGCGGCCACCGCGGCGCCGGAGCCGCCAGAGGAGCCGCCGGCGATGCGGTCGAGGTCATGCGGGTTGTGGGTCGCGCCGACATGGCTGTTCTCGGTCGTGAAGCCGTAGGCGTACTCGTCCATGTTGAGCGCGCCGACCAGCACCGCGCCGGCGCTTTCGAGGCGGCGCACCAGCGTCGCGTCGCTGCGAGCGGGCATGCGGTCGCGCTCGATCTTCGAGCCGGCCAGTGTCGGCAGGCCGGCGACGTCGAACAGGTTCTTGACCGCGAACGGCACGCCGAGCAGCGGCAGCTCGCGCGTGCGCACGCCGTGCGCGGAGGCCAGCGAGGCATCGACCTGGCCGGCGCGGCGCAGCGCGCGCTCGCGGACCACCTCGGTGAAGGCGTTGACGCGGCCATCGGTCGCGGCGATGCGGTCCAGGCTGGCCTGCGCCAGCGCGACCGCGCTCACCGCGCCCGAGCGCACCGCCTGCGCCATCACGGCGGCATCCTGCAGCAGCAGGGCGGCGGGTGTCATGCGCCGGGCTCCGGGGGTACGACCGGCGAGAAGTGGACGGCCGGTTCTGCGTGCGGGTCCAGCGGCACGGCCTCCACCACCTCCGCGAATTCGCCCGCGAGCGCGAAGTAGCGCAGCACGCCGGCGCGATGGTCGGGCCGCAGCTTCAGATCGAGCGCGGCCGCCGCGGCATCGACGTAAGCCTCGATCTGCCTGGGTGTCATCGTCTCACCTCGCGTTGGAAGATCTCGAGGCTCAGCTTCTTGGTGCTGATGAAACTCGGCGCGCTCAGCGTCTCCAGCGTGCGCGGGCGCGCATCGGCGTAGTCGAGGATCTCGGCCACCCGGGTCGGCCGCTTGGTGAGCAGCAGCACCTGGTCGGCCAGGTACACCGCCTCTTCCAGGTCGTGCGAGACCAGCAGCATCGTGGTGCCGGTTTGCATGAAGACTTCCTGCAGTTTCTCGCGGATGAAGAGCGTCATCTCGAAGTCGAGCGCGGAGAAGGGCTCGTCGAGGAACAGCACCTCGGGATTCGGTGCCAGCGCGCGCATGATCGAGGCCGTCTGCTGCTGGCCGCCCGAGAGCTCGTACGGATAGCGGTGCAGATCGAACTTGACGTCGAAGGAAGCGACCAGTTCCGCCATGCGCCGGTCGACCTCGGCCTTGGAGCGGCCTTCGAGCTTGAGCGGGTAGGCGATGTTGTCGATGGTGCGCATCCAGGGGAACATCGCTTCGCGGTAGTTCTGGAACACGTAGCCGATCTTGGTGTCTTTCAGCGACTTGCCGTCGAACAGGATCTCGCCCGAGTCGATCGGAATCAGCCCCGCGATCATGTTGATCAGGGTCGACTTGCCGCAGCCGTTGGGCCCGAAGACCGAGACGATCCGGTTCTTCGGAATGTCGAGGTCGAAGTTCTCGTACAGCGGCCAGCCTGCGAAGTACTTGGTGAGGCCGCGGATCGTGATGTGTGTGCCGGCCGGGCCGGGCGCGAAGACGGGCTTCGGCACATCGGCATACACCGGGCCGTTGATGACGGTGTCGGTGGCAGCTCTCATCTTCCGCTCCAGTGCACGATGCGGCGTTCTGCGAGCAGGAAGAGGATGTTGAGCGCATAGCCCAGCGCGCCCGCCGCGAGGATCGCCGCGTACATGCTCTTGACGTTGAGCACCTGCTGCGCATCGATGATGCGGTGGCCCAGGCCGTTGTCGGAACCGATGAACATCTCGGCCACGATCACGATCACCAACGCCATCGAGACTGCCGAGCGCAGGCCGACGAAAGAAGGCTGCAGGCTCTCCCACACCAGCACGTCCTTGAAGATCTGCCAGCGCGAGGCGCCCATCACGCGCGCTGCCATCACGCGCTGCTTGCGCGCGTTGATCACGCCGTAGGCGCTGTTGAACACCACGATCAGCAGCGCGCCGAAGGCCGCGATGGCCACCTTGTTGACGTCGGACACGCCGAAAATCAGGAGGAACAGCGGGATCAGCGCCGACGACGGCGTGGAGCGGAAGAAGTCGATCAGGAACTCGACGCTGCGATAGGCCTTCTCGTTGCTGCCGAGCAAGACGCCCAGCGGCACGCCGATGGCCGCCGCGATCAGGAAGGCCTGCAGCGTGCGCCAGACCGTGACCGCGAAATCCATCAGCAGCGGGCCGCCCGCCAGGCCGGTGACCAGCGCCGCGATGGTGTCGGCCGGCGTCGGCAGCAGGATCGGCTTGATGAAGCCGAGCCGCACCACCAGGTCCCAGAGGATGAACAGCACGATGGGGCCGATGGCGGGTAGCCACTTGCTCCATGACGACTTCTTCGGCGCGGCAGCGGCCGCGGCGCCGGCGGTCCATGGCGTGGCAGCCGCGGGGCTGGTGCTCGTGGTGGCCATGATCAGCCCTTGTAGAGCAAGCCGTCCACCGGCACCTTCTTCTCGAAGATGCCTTTCTCGGTGAACAGGTCGTAGAACTTCTGGAAGTAGGCGACGTCGCTGGGCTTGAACTCGTTGTAGAGCATGTACGAAGCCAGCGGCACCTCGGCCGTGAGCGCACCCTCGATCGCGGTGTAGCCCTTCATGTGTTGCCGCGCGTCCCCGGGCTTGGTGCGCACCAGCTCGACGCCGCGCGCGTAGGCGGCGATGAATTTCTTTGCCGCTTCGGGATTCTTCTTGATGAATTCGGTGGTCAGGCTGGCGGCGCCGCCATGCCACGGCGCCATCGGGTCGCCGAGGATGTACTTGGCGACAACGCCGGCCTCGATCACGCGCGTGGTGCCGTTCATGCGGCCGACCGTGCCCGTGGGCTCCAGTGTGTAGCAGGCATCGACTTGGCCTGCGACCAGCGATGCGACGTGCTGGCCGATCGGCAGTTCGGAGACCATCGCGCCGGTGGCGCCGGCGCGCTCCAGCATCGTCTTGCACAAGGTCATGTTCTGGATGCCGGGACCGGAGGCGACCTTCTTGCCCTTGAGCTCGGCCATGGTCTTGATCGGGCTGTCCTTGGCGACGATGAACTCGTCGAGCACGAACTTGGCGTTGCTCGGGTTGGTGCAGAAGATCTTGAACAGGCCGGGCTGCGCGATCTCGCCGATGGCGAGGTTGGCCGAGCCGGTGCCGTTGGAGCTGCCGTCGGAGCGGCCGGAGAGCATCGCTTCCATCACCTGCTGCGCGCCGGCGAACTTGAGCGGCTCGACCTCGAGGCCGGCTTCCTTGAAGTAGCCGCGATCGATGGCCGCGAAGAAGGGCAGCCCCGCCGCCACCGGCCAATAGCCGATGCGGATCTTCGGCGCGGCCTGGGCCAGCACCAGCGAGGGCGCGGCGAGCGCGGCGATGCCCGCGGCGCCGGCTTGCAGCACACGTCGTCGCGACGCGGCGGGTATCGAGTTGACGATGCTCATGGAACACTCCTTGTCGTTGCCTTGCGGGACTCGATGTAGCGGCGCCAGCCGCCCAGATGCGTGATGTCTTCGGCGCCTTCGAGCGCCAGCCCTTCGCAGAGAAAGCCTTGCACGCTGCTGCCGTCGGCCAGCGCCAGGGTGCCGATGCCGAGCGGCGCCGGAATCAGCGACACGAAGGAGCCGTAGTGCGCGAGCGGCATCTGCCACACCTCGACCGCGATCGCCGCACCTTTCGTGCCCGGCACGCGCACCAGTCCGGGCTTGGGCGGCACCGTGCCGGGCAAGGCGTAGAGGCGGTAGTGCGGCGCGGTCGCCGTCTGCGCCACGAGCGTGGCGCCGCGCTCCGTCAGCTGGCCGTTCAGCGGCATGCCCGACAGGTGTGCGCCGACCACCGCGAGCCTGACCATAGGCTCGGCCGCGATCAGCGGCAGCGCCTCGGGCGCGGGCAGCGGTGCACCGGTCGCGCCCAGCGGCACGCCGGTGGCGTGGTGGAAGCGCTGGCCCAGTTCGGCCAGCTGGAAGTCGCTGCCCGAGCGTCCGATCAGTGTGATGCCGAAGGGCAGGCCGTCCTCGCGCAGGCTGCTCGGCACCGAGATCGCCGCATAGTCGAGCAAGTTCACGAAGTTGGTGTATTCACCCAGGTTGCGGTTGAGCGCCACCGGCGCGGCCTGCATCGCGTCGGTCGTGTAGTGCGCGGGCGCGGTGGGCACCAGCAGCACGTCGATGTCGCGCCACATCGCGGCCGCGCGCTGGCCGAGTGCGTGCAGCTTCGCGCGCGCATCGACGAAGTCGGCCGCGCTGTAGCGCCGGCCCGCGGCCAGGATGCCGCGCACCGGCTCGATCACTTCGCTTTCATGCGCGTCGAAGAAGCCGCGGACGGCGGCATAGCGCTCGGCGACCAGCGCGCTGTCGTAGAGCAGCGCGGCGGCTTCGGCCAGCGGCGCGTAGTCGATCGCCACCGGCGTGCCGCCCAGGGCCTGCATCTGCGCGACGGCGCGTTCGAAGGCGACCGCCGACAGCGCATCGCCGAAGAAGCGCGGCGCCGAGGGCAGGCCGAAGCGGAAGCCCGCGGGCAAGGGTTCGGCGGCGAGCTTCAACTCGCGCGAATAGGGATCTTCGGCATCGAAGCCCATCGCCGCCTGCAGCACGCGCGCGGCCAGGCCCACGGTCCTTGCGAAGATCGACACGCAATCGACGCTCTGCGCCGCCGGTACCACACCGCGCGCGCTGATCAGGCCGCGCGAGGGCTTGATGCCGACGATGTTGTTGAGCCCGGCCGGCACCCGGCCCGAGCCCGCGGTGTCGGTGCCCAGGGCGAAGTCGACCTGGCCGGTGGCGACCACGTAGGCCGAGCCGGAGCTCGAGCCGCCCGACACGTAGCGCGCATCGAAGCTGTTGGGCACGGCGCCATAGGGCGAACGGGTGCCGTTCAGGCCGCAGGCGAACTGGTCGAGATTGGTCTTGCCGGCGAGGCTTGCACCGGCATCGAGCAGCCGCTGCACCACATGCGCGTGGGTGGCCGGCGTATAGGCGAAGGCAGGACAGGCCGCCGTGGTCGGCATGCCGGCAGCGTCGATGTTGTCCTTGGCGGCGAAGCTGAGGCCGGTGAGCGGCCCCTCGGCCGCGCCGGACAACGGCGGGTCGAGCCGCGCGATCCATGCCTGCGCGGCCCCTCCGTTCACTTGGTCTGACACCTCGCCGCGAAGCGAGGCCTTTTCATGCACCATCATCAAGCATCCTGTCTTGTGTACAAGACGAGATGCAAATGGCGTGCCAGCGGAATGCGGCGCAAGGCCGCTGTCCTGGTTGGGCTAGCGCTTGTGCTCGCGGTACAGCACCATGCCCGCGTGGTAGAGCACGCCGTCACGGAACTCGCCGTCGGCGGTGAAGCCGGTGTCGTCCACGTAGTCGATGTGATCGCCGGCGAGCACATAGCGGCCCTGATAGGCGCTCTTGCGATTGCCGCGCGCCTCGTCGTAGCGTCCGCCGGGCAGGAGCTCGTGGCGGATGTAGCCGTCCTTGGTCACCCACATGCCGGCGTAGGCGTTCTGGTCGTTCGATCGGTTGTCGGTGGTCGTCATTGCCTTGGGTCCTTGAATCGAGTCGGGGGCGCGTTGCGCGTCGGCGGGCGGCGCCGTCATGACGCCCATGGCGAGGCCGAGCAGAAGCAGATGGCTGTGCATGGTCGGGCTCCTTTTCAGTGGGGGCTCGCCGTCGGGCGCGCGATGATTTCGCTGGCGTCCACGTCCTCCGGCTGCTCGATCGCAAAGGCGATGGCGCGCGCGATGGCCGTGGGCGACTCGGTCAGGCCCGGCGAGATCACGGTGACGCGGATGTCGCCGCCCGCCTCCTGGCGCAGCCGTTCGGAGATCGCGTGCACCGCGAACCTGGAGGCGCAATAGACGAACTGCCCGCAGCCCTGCGCGCGCATGCGCGGCAGGCCGGCGGCGATGCCGTGCAGCACACCGCGCACGTTGACGTCGAGCATGCGGTCCCACTCGTCGACCTTGAGTCCGGCGTTGTTGACGATCACGTCGACGCGGCCGAAAGCCTCGGTCGCCTCGTCGATGAAACACTGCATGCTGGCGCGCCGCGTGACGTCGAGCGCCTGGTAGCGCGCCGAACCGCCGGCTTCGACGATCTCATTGGCGAGCGCATTCAGCCGGCCGATGCGGCGGGCCCCGAGCAGCACGCGCGCGCCGCGCTGTGCCAGGAGCCTGGCGGTGGCTTCGCCGATGCCGCTGCTCGCGCCGGTGATGGCGACGACTTTTCCTTCGATTCCTGACATGTTGCGTTCCTTGGCTGCGGGGGAGTGGAACGAAGTCTAGGAACGAGGGAGCATGAGGCGGTAGCCGATTCGCCCGCGCTTCTTGCCTGATCCTGCAAGGCGCAGCTTCAGAGCACGGACAGCGGCTCGAACGCAACGCCCTGGCCAGCGGCCTGCCTGATCGGCTCCGGGTCGACGCCGGAGCGCAACGCGCGCAGCAGCGCGGTGTCCATGTAGACGCGCTCCTCGGCGATCTTGCCGTCCCTCAGCCGAAACTTGTCGACACCGCGCCAGTCGAAGCGCTTGCCGCCGACCTGGCGCGTGCACTGCCATTCGATGATCACGATGTCGCCGCGCGAGCTCCAGTCCAGGAGCTGCCAGACGAGGTCGGGCGTGGCCTCCCGCTGCACGTCGTTCAGGCGCCCGAGCTCCTTGCCGGCAATGGGGCGATCGACCAGCGGCGTGCGCAGCACCCCGTCCGGATGCCAGAGCGCGAGAAAGGCCTCGCCATCCCTCGCGGCCCATGCGGCGGCGAATTGGGTGATGAAATCCTGGATCTCTGCGTCGGTCATGGATCGGCTCGCTTTCGTTGTAATGACGCAGCGATGATCGCGAAGTGCGGTGCACTTGCCCGGCCATATCCGGACATCATCATCCGAACGCAAGAATTCATGAAAGGTCTACCGTGAAGATTCTCGTGACCGGCAGTTCCGGCCACCTCGGCGAGGCGCTGATGCGCAGCCTGCAGGCCACGACGCACGAGGCAGTCGGCATCGACGCGCTGGCGTCGCCGTACACACGCCATGTCGGTTCGATCGCGGACCGCGCGCTCGTGGCCCGCTGCATGCGGGGCGTCGATGCCGTGCTCCACACCGCGACACTGCACAAGCCCCACGTGGCCACGCACAGCCGCCAGGACTTCGTCGACACCAACATCACGGGCACGCTGAACCTGCTGGAAGAAGCGGCAGCCGCAGGCGTCGGCGCCTTCGTCTTCACCAGCACCACCAGCGCCTTCGGCCGTGCGCTGACGCCGCCGCCGGGCGCGCCGGCGGCCTGGGTCACCGAGGACGTGGCGCCGGTGCCGAAGAACATCTACGGCGCCACCAAGGTCGCGGCCGAGGACCTGTGCGAACTGTTCCAGCGCCAGCAGGGGCTGCCCTGCATCGTGCTGCGGACCTCGCGCTTCTTTCCCGAGGAGGATGACCAGCGGCATGTTCGCGAACGCTACGAGGACGCGAACGCGAAGGTCAACGAGTTCCTGCATCGCCGGGTCGACGTGGAGGACGTGGTCGAGGCGCACCTGCTCGCCATCGACCGCGCGGCCGGGATCGGCTTCGGCCGCTACATCATCAGCGCGAGCTCGCCCTTCACGCGCGAGGACTTGCCGACGCTGCGCACCGACCTGCCCGCGGTGGTGGCACGCCACGTGCCGCAGTTCGAGGCCGAGTACGCGCGGCGCGGGTGGCGCATGTTCCCGGAGATCGACCGCGTCTACGTCAACGATCGCGCACGCGCCGAGCTCGGCTGGCAACCGCGCCACGACTTCCAGGCGGTCATCGAACGCCTTCGCACCGGTGGCGACCATCGCAGCGCGCTGGCGCAGGCGATCGGCTCCAAGGGCTACCACGCGACCGTCTTCGCGGACGGCCCCTATCCGGTGGAATAGCTCGAAGACAGCTCAGCCGCGCTTCGCCGCGCGGTAGAGCCCTTCGACCTTGGGCACGTTGGCCTCGAGCTTGGCGATGCGGTCCGGCCCGCTCGGGTGTGTCGAGAGAAAGTTCAGCCCGCCCTGGTTCTTCGAGGCCTGCGCCATCTTGTTCCACAGCGAGATCGAAGCCTTCGGGTCGTAGCCGGCGCGCGCGGCGAGTTCGAGCCCGACCAGGTCGGCATCGGTCTCGTCGCTGCGGCTGAACTTGAGCGTGAGCAGTTGCGTGCCGGCCCGCGCCGCAAGGTCGCCGGCCTGCCCGAGGCCCAGCAGCTGGGCCGTGATCGACAGCGCGGCGCCCGTGCCCGCGCTCTTGGCCAGGCGGGCGCGCGCATGCTCGCGCAGCGCATGCGCCATCTCGTGGCCCATCACGATCGCGACCTCGTCGTCGCTGAGCTTGAGCTGGTCGAGGATGCCAGTGAAGAAGGCGATCTTGCCGCCCGGCATGCAGAAGGCGTTGATCTGCTTGCTGCCGATCAGATTGAGCTCCCACTTCCAGCGCGCGGCGCGCTCGTTCCATTGCGCTGCGAACGGGATGATGCGTGCCGAGATGGCGTGCAGGCGCTGCAGCTGAGCATTGCCCTCGCCGGCCAGCGCACCCTTGGCCCTGGCCTGCGCCATCAGCTCGCCGTATTGCTGCACGCCGGCCTGCTCGACGTTCTCGGCCGGCACCAGGTTGCGCGCCACCGAGGACTTGCCGACCTCGACCTGCGCGAGCGCCGGTGTCACCGCGGCCGCGCCCGCAGCCAGCAGAAATGCGCGGCGGGCTTGCCAGGTTCCGGAGCGAGAAGTGCAGCGCAAACACATGCGGGAATAATAAGAGAGTCCAAAGACCCTCATTCATGTCCGCACCCCCGGCTGACGAAGCCTCTCCTGCCCTGCCTTGGCGCGACGCGCTCAAGGTTTATCTCGAACCGGCCACGCTGCGCATGCTCGCGCTGGGCTTCTCCGCGGGCCTGCCTCTGCTGCTGGTGCTGGGCACGCTGAGCTTCCGGCTGCGCGAGGCGGGCATCGACCGCACCACCATCGGCTACCTGAGCTGGGTCGGCCTGGCCTATGGCTTCAAGTGGGTGTGGGCGCCGCTGGTGGACCGGCTGCCGATCCCGCCGCTGACCACGCTGCTCGGGCGCCGCCGCGGCTGGCTGCTGCTGGCGCAGGCGATAGTGATCGCCGGCATCGTCGGCATGGCTTTCAACGACCCGCGCGCCGGGCTCGCGCCGCTCGTCTGGTGCGCGCTGCTGGTGGCTTTCGGCTCGGCCACGCAGGACATCGCGCTCGACGCCTTCCGCATCGAATCGGCCGCCACGCGCAAGCAGGCCGCGCTGGCGGCGGCCTACCAGACCGGCTACCGGCTGGCGATGATCTGGGCCGGCGCCGGCGTGCTGTGGATCGCGGCCTGGGCCGAGATCGCCGGCGCCGCGGGCTACCAGAACGGCGCCTGGAAGGCCGCCTACCTCGTGATGGCGGCTTCGATGGCGGTGGGCGTGATCACGGTGCTGCTGTCGCCCGAGCCGGTGCGCGTGGCGCTGCCGAAGGCGAAGAACGCGGCCGAGTGGCTGCAAAGCGTGCTGATCGAGCCCTTTGCCGACTTCATCCGCCGCTACAAGTGGCAGGCCGCGCTGATCCTCGCGCTGATCGCGGTCTACCGCATCAGCGACGTGGTGATGGGCATCATGGCCAACCCCTTCTACGTCGACATGGGTTTCACCAAGGACGAGGTGGCGACGGTCAGCAAGATCTACGGCGTGGTGATGACGCTGGCCGGCGCCTTCGTCGGCGGCGTGCTGTCGATGCGCTTCGGCGTGATGCGCGTGCTGATGCTGGGCGCGGTGCTGAGCGCCGCGAGCAACCTGCTGTTCGCCTGGCTAGGAACGCGCGGGCACGACCTCACCGGCCTGGTGCTGGTGGTCTCGGCCGACAACCTGGCCGGCGGCATTGCATCGGCCGCCTTCATTGCCTACCTGTCGAGCCTGACCAACATCAGCTACTCGGCCACGCAGTACGCGCTGTTCAGCTCCCTGATGCTGCTCTTGCCCAAGTTCATTGCCGGCTACTCGGGCGTCTTCGTCGACCACTACGGCTACAGCGCCTTCTTCATCGGCACCGCGGCGCTGGGTGCGCCGGTGCTGCTGCTGGTGGCGCTGGCCTCTCGAGCCTTCAAATCGGCGCCATAATGACTCCATTTCGGAGGCATTCGAGTGGCCAATCTGTCGATCAAAGGCGTTCCTGACGATATCGCCGAGCGCCTGCGGCAACGCGCCGCACGCAACCACCGCTCGCTGCAAGGCGAGCTGATGGCCATCATCGAACAGGCCGCCGGGGAGCCGAAGCCCGTGCCCTCCCACGCCTTTCAGTGCGCGAGCAAGTCCATCGAACAGATCGCGGCCGAGCACCGCGCCCGCTTCCCGCAGCCCATCGCCCACGGCCCCGACGCGGTCGACATCATTCGCACCGAACGGGACGTCCGGTGAGGGCGCCGGCCCCCGCTCCCCGCGCCGCCGAACCGCCGGTGCCCTACCTGATCCGGCCGCCGATGGTGGTCGACTGCAGCGCGCTCAGCGCCGTGCTGTTCGACGAGCCGATGCGCGATGCCGCGCTGGCGCGCCTGGTCGGCCACAGCCTGCACGCGCCGAATCTGCTCGATCACGAGATCGCGAGCGTCGCGCTCAAGAAGCTGCGGCAGGACTGGCCTGCGGACTCCGTCGCGCTCGCGCTGGGCGACTACCACGCCGACGACATTCAGTTGCACCCGGTCGACATCGCCGGGCAATACGAGCTGGCGCAGCGCTACCAGATCTCGGTCTATGACGCCGCCTACCTGTGGCTCGCGGCCGAGCTCCGGGCGCCGCTCGCCACGTTCGACCCGAAGCTTGCCGCCGCTGCCCAGGCGCACCTCAACGGCGCGCCTTGAGCCGGGGGATTGACCGACATCGCGATCCGGCAACCAACTGGTAGTCTTGCGCCACGTCCATCCCACCCCTTTCCCCAGCACCGTGCCCTCCCGCATTTCTCCTCTTCAGATCAGCGCCTTCACCGCGACCTCGGCCGTCGGCATCGGCAAGGAAGCCCTCGTAGCCGCCCTCGAACAATCGAAGAGCGGCCTGCGCGCCAACGATTTCGGCGCCACGCCGCTTCCGACCTGGATCGGCCGCGTCGACGGGCTCGAATCGCTCCGGCTGCCCGAAGACCTGGCCGGCTGGGATTGCCGCAACAACCGCCTGGCCTGGCTCGGCTTGCAGGCCGACAGCTTTATCGAAGCGGTGGCGGCGGCGCGCGAGCGCTACGGCGCGGCGCGCATCGCGCTGGTGCTCGGCACCTCCACCTCGAGCATCGGCGAGACCGAACTGGCCTACACGCAGCTCGACGCCGACGGCGGCTTCCCGGCCGATCAACGGCGGCCCCTGGTCCACACGCCCCATTCGCTCGCGATGTTCGTGCAGCAGGCGCTCGGGCTCGAAGGCCCGGCCGAGACCATTTCGACTGCCTGTTCGTCGAGCGCCAAGGTCTTCGCTTCGGCCGAGCGGCTGATCCGCCTGGGCCTGGTCGACGCGGCCGTGGTCGGCGGCGTGGACACGCTGTGCGGCAGCGTGCTGTTCGGCTTCAATTCGCTCGAGCTGGTCTCGCCCGAGCCGTGCCGGCCCTTCGACGCCACTCGCAACGGCATCAGCCTGGGCGAGGCCGCGGGCTTCGCGCTGCTCGAGCGCGGCGCCGGCAGGCTCGAACTGCTGGGCTACGGCGAGGCGAGCGACGCCCACCACATGTCCACACCCCATCCCGAAGGCCTGGGCGCGGAGCGCGCGCTCGACGATGCGCTGGCGCGCGCCGGCCTCGCGCCCGACGCCATCGACTACATCAACATGCACGGCACGGCCAGCATGAAGAACGACGAGGTCGAGGGCGCGCTGGTGGCGCGCCGCTTTCCAGCAGGCACGCATGCGAGTTCGACCAAGGGCTTCACCGGCCACACGCTGGGCGCGGCCGGCATCGTCGAGGCGGTGATCAGCCTGCTGGCCATCGAACGCGGGCTGAAGCCGGGCACCGTCAACACCACCACGCTGGATGCCGAATGCGGCCCGCAGATCAGGCTGCAGCCCGCGCACGGCGAGGTGCGTTACGCGCTCTCCAATTCCTTCGGCTTCGGCGGCAACAACTGCTCGCTGGTGTTCGGCAAGGGGGCCCGCGCATGAAGACGCCGACCCTCTACATCGAAGGCCCGGCCTTCTGGGCGCCGACCCTGCCGGGCTGGGAGACCGCACGCGCCGTGTTCCGCGGCGAGGCGCAGCCGGCCGATCCGCTGGCCAAGCGGCCTTCGCCGCAGTTGCTGGCGCCGGCCGAGCGGCGGCGCGCGCCCGACACGGTGGCGCTCGCGCTCGAGGTTGCGGCGGCCGCGATCGCCGCCTCGGGCCGCGACGCCGCGCAGCTGCCCTGCGTGTTCGCCTCGGCGCACGGCGACCTCGGCATCAACGACTACATGTCCAGCACGCTCGCCAGCGACCCCAAGCTGCTGTCGCCGATCAAGTTCCACAACTCGGTGCACAACGCAGCGGTGGGCTACTGGACCATCGGCACCGGCTGCATGGCGGCGAGCAATTCGGTGTCGGCCTACGAAAGCAGCTTTGCGACCGCCCTGCTCGAGGCCGCGGCGCAGTGCGCGGCCGACCAGGAGGCGGTGCTTCTGGCCGGCTTCGACGTGCCCGCCGTGGGCGCGCTCGCCTCGGTGGTCACCAGCCGCGAGCTGCTGGCCGTGGCGCTGGTGCTCGCACCTGCGCGCACCGAACGCACGGTGGCCTCCTTCGAATGGTCGCTCGCGAGCGGCGCGCCGGCCGCGCCACGCCCGCCTTCCGATGCGGCGCGCGCCTTGAAGGCCAATGCGATGGCCGACGCGCTGCCCTTGTTCGAAACCCTGGCGCGCGGCAAGCCGGAGGCGCTCGCCCTGCCGCTGTCGGCCACGCTGTCGCTGCAACTGCGGCTCGAACCGCAGGGCTGAGGAAGCCGCCATGAACCCCATCCTTCGCCGGCACGATGTCGTGATCATGGGCGGGGGACTGGCGGGGCTCACACTCGCGCTGCAGCTCAAGCGGCGCTTCGCCGACATCGACATCGTGGTGCTGGAGCGCCGCGCGCATCCGGTGCCGCATGCGGCGCACAAGGTGGGCGAATCCTCGGTCGAGATCGGCGCGCACTACTTCGACACGGTGCTGGGCCTCAAACCGCACATGCACGGCGCCCAGCTGCGCAAGTTCGGCTTCCGCTTCTTCTTCAGCGAGGGCCGGCGCGACATCGACCAGGTGACCGAGATCGGCGCGAGCCGCTACCTCGCGGTGCCGAGCTACCAGATCGACCGCGGCATCTTCGAGAACTACCTGGCCGAGGAAGCCACGCGCCGCGGCGTGCGCTTCGTCGACAGCGCACTGGTGCGCCGGATCGAGCTGGCCGACGACCCGCGCGAGCCGCACCGGCTCAACTGGACGCAGGACGGCGAAACCCACCTCGTCCACGCGCGCTGGCTCATCGACGCCTGCGGGCGCGCCGGCATGCTCAAGCGCAAGCTCGGGCTGGCCGAGCCCAATGCGCACGACTGCAATGCCGTGTGGTTCCGCATCGGCGAGCGCATCACCATCGACGACTGGTCCGACAACGCCGAGTGGCGAGCGCGCTGCGAGCCGCAGGCGCGGTGGCTCTCGACCAACCACCTGGTCGGCGCCGGCTACTGGGTCTGGCTGATTCCGCTGGCCTCGGGTTCGCACTCGGTCGGCATCGTGGCCGACCCGCGGCTGCATCCGATGGAAACCATCGACAGCTTCGACAAGGCGATGGAGTGGTTCCGGACCTGGCAGCCGCGCCTTTTCGACGAACTCGACGGCAAGCGCCATCTGCTGCAGGATTTCGCCTTCTTCCGCGACTTCTCGTACGGCTGCAAGCAGGTGTTCTCGGGCCAGCGCTGGGCGCTGACCGGCGAAGCGGGGCTCTTCCTCGACCCCTTCTATTCGCCGGGCAGCGATTTCATCGCGATGAGCAACACCTACATCACCGACCTGATCGCGCACGACCGCGCCGGGCGCTCGGTGGATGCGCGCGCCCAGCTCTACGACCAGATCTACCACTCCTTCTACGAAAGCACGCTCGCGCTCTACACCGACCAGTACCCGCTCTTCGGCGACCCGGAGGTGCTGCCGGTGAAGGTGATCTGGGACTACACCTACTACTGGGGCGTGCTTTCGCAGATCTTCTTCCAGCAGCGGCTGACCGACCTCGCGCTGCTGGGCAGCCTGCGCGACGAGCTCCAGCATTGCCAGCGGCTCAACTTCGCGGCGCAGGACTTCCTGCGCGCATGGTCGGCCGTGAGCGCGAAGCGCAATCCGGCCGTGATGCTGGACCAGGCCGCGCTGCCGTGGTTTGCCGAACTCAACCGCAGCCTCAACGACCGGCTCGACGACGAAGCCTTTCGGACACGCATGCGGGCCTCGGTCGAACAGCTGCGTGCGCTGGCCGGCGAGATCCTGCTGCGCGCCACCCGGGAGCACCCGGGCCTCGACGGCCTCGCCCTGCGCGCCGTGCTAGCCGAGAAAATGACGGCCGCCTCGCCTGGCCCGGCGCCCGCCTCCATGCTCTTCGCGCCGAACTGATCGATACCAGTCGCTTCGAGGTTTACGCCAACTTTACGGAGCGTTCAAGCCAGCTTGGCGCCACAGGGAGAACCTACAACCATGAGCACCCCCCAACTCCTGATGATCGAAGACGACGCCCGCCTGGCGCAGATGGTGGGCGAATACCTCACCCAGTCGGGCTTCGGCTTCAGCCACGCCGCGGATGGCGCCAGCGGGCTCGAGCTGCTGCAGCAGCGCTCGCCCGATCTCGTGATCCTCGACCTGATGCTGCCGGACACCGACGGCCTCGAGGTCTGCCGCCGGATCCGGGCCCTGCCCAACGGGCTGGCCAAGGTGTCGGTGCTGATGCTGACCGCCAAGGGCGACCCGATGGACCGCATCATCGGCCTGGAGATCGGCGCCGACGACTACCTGCCCAAGCCCTTCGAGCCGCGCGAGCTGCTGGCGCGCATCCGCGCCGTGCTGCGCCGCCGCAGCGAAAGCACGAGCGCGGCGGCGGCCGCCACCGTGATGCGCTTCGGCACGCTGGAGATCGACCGCAACGCGCGCACGGTCACGGTCGGCGGGGCGCCGGCGGACCTCACCTCCTACCAGTTCGACCTGCTGGTCGCGATGGCCGAGCGCGCCGGCCGCGTGCTCACACGCGACCAGATCATGGAAGCCGTGCGCGGCCGCGAGCTCGAGGCCTTCGACCGCTCGATTGACGTGCACATGGGCCGCATCCGTGCGGCGATCGAAGTCGACGCCAAGAATCCGAAGCGCATCCTCACCGTGCGCGGCGTGGGCTACGTGTTCGCGAAGCAGCAGGACTAGGACAGCCCCAGATGTTGCGCAATCTCTACCGGCGCCACCTCTACGTCCGCATCTGGCTGGCGGTGGTGGCCGGCGTCGTCATCCTCACCCTCACCGCCAACTGGATCGTGCGCGAGGCGGCCGAGAACGAGCGCGAGCGGCTGTCGGCCGTGCCGCGCGAGGTTGTGGTGCTCAACAACCAGGACCACGCCATCGGCACCGGCAGCGCCGTGCGCGTGCCCGGCCAGGGGCTCGAATTCGACGTCACGCTCGAGGACGGCCGCGCGCTCTCGCTGCGCGTGGCGCCGCGCCCGCGCCCGAGCGGCACCAGCGGGCTGACGGCTTGGCGCACGCCTTTCGGGCTGGGCTGGATGGTCGCACTGGTCGGCGTCGCCGTGGCGCTGGGCGTCTACCCGATCGTGCGCCGGCTCACCAAGCGCCTCGAGGCGCTGCAACGCGGCGTGCAGCGCTGGGGCGAAGGAGACTTGTCGGTGCGCGTCGCCGAAGAAGGGCAGGACGAAGTGGCCGATCTTTCCAATCGATTCAACGGGGCGGCGGCCCGCATCGAGCAACTGGTGCGCTCGCACAAGTCGCTGTTGGCCAATGCCTCGCACGAGCTGCGCTCGCCGCTCACGCGCATCCGCATGGGACTGGAACTGATGGGCGAGCGGCCGAGCGAGGCCGCGCGCGAGGAAATTGCGCGCAACATCGCCGAGCTCGACCAGCTGATCGACGAGATCCTGCTCGCGAGCCGGCTCGACGCCAAGGAAGCTGACATGGGCACGGTCGAAACGGTCGACCTCACCGGCCTGGCTGCCGAAGAGTGCGCGCGCGTCGATGCCGAGCTCGACGTGGCCGAAGACGCCAGCAGCGACGCGCTGACGGTGCGCGGCGTGCCCCGCCTGCTGCGGCGCGCGATCCGCAACCTGCTCGAGAACGCGCGGCGCTACGGGGCCGGCGAGATCAGCGTGCAGCTCGACAGCACCAGCAGCGCCGCCGAGATCCGCGTCAACGATCGCGGCCCCGGCGTGCCGGCCGCGCTGCGTGATCGCATCTTCGAACCCTTCTACCGGCTGCCGGGCGCCAGCGAGCGCAACGGCGGCGTGGGCCTCGGCCTGGCGCTGGTCAAATCGATCACCGAACGCCATGGCGGCAGCGTGCGCTGCGAAGACCGCCCCGGCGGCGGCGCCAGCTTCGTCATCGCACTCCCGAACTAAGGCCTCCCGGCTTTTCACTGCGCTTCGCTTCGTGTAACTCCACCCCCCGAGGGGGAGGCGCGCCCCGCCTTGGGGCGGCCCGGCGGCGGCCGCCGAAGCTGACCGTCCAGGTCAGGAAACGGTGCGGCGGCGGCACCTAAAATCCGCCCCCATGCAGAGATCGCAAATCGTCCGCCCCGCAGCCATGTTCTGGGGGCTGACGGTGTTCATGCCGGTCGGCGTCCCCTACCTCGCTTTCTTCCTGCTGCTCGTCGCGCTGCTGGCGGCCGGCGACTGGCGCGAACGCGCCGTCCGCCTGCGCAGCAACCCGATGTGGTGGCCGGTCATCGTCTACGTGGTGTGGACGCTGGTGGTGCTGGCGCTCGGGCCCTACTACCCGCAAACGCCGTCGAACCTGGTGCACGGGCTGCGCATCGCGGCCACGCTGCTGATGGCGCTCGCCCTCACGCGCGAGGAAGCCCTGTGGGCGCTGCGGGGCTTCTTGCTGATGGCGCTGGTGAACATCGCGATCATCGCGGCGCACCACGCGTTCGGCTTCCAGATCGTGGAAGCCTGGCGCGGCGTGGTGATGCCGGTTGGCAACAAGTCCATCAGCAACGCCCTGCTGTTCACCGTCGTGGGTGCGACGGCGGCCGTGTTCGGGCTCGCCGCACTGTCGGAACGCCATCGCTGGCAGGCCGTACCCGCATTCGCGATCACGCTGGCCGTGGTGATGATCATCTTTTTCAAGCTGGATTCCCGCACCTCGCTGCTGGCGATGCTGCTGGTCATTCCGGCCGCTTGCCTGCACCAGTGGCGGCGAAGGCTTGGCGTGCTCATGCTCGCGATGATCCTGGGCGGGGCCCTCGTGGCCGCAGGCCTGTGGAGTTCACCGGCGGTACAGCGCAAGTTCGAGCTCGGCGTGCACGAGATCGAAGCGGCGCAAGGCGGCGCGGTGTCCGAAGGCAGCTGGGTGGTGCGCTACTACATGTACCGCGACACGGGGCGCATGATCATCGACCGCCCGTTCGCGGGCTGGGGCATCGGCGGCTGGACCGAGCAGTGGCACCTGCGCGGCCCCAAGCTCCTGGCCGACTACAACATGCCGCACAACGACTTCCTGTGGATGGGTTCGCAGACCGGCATTCCGGGCGCGCTGAGCCTGCTCCTCATCATCCTGACCGGCATCTGGCTGGCCTGGCGGCGCGACGACCTGATCGGGCGCTATGCCTTCGTCGCGCAGCTGATCCTCCTGATCGCCACCAACGCCAATTCGGCGCTGCGCGATGCGCAGATCGGACTCAGCCTGCTGTGGGTGGCGACGATCTACCTGCGGCTCGCGCAGGAGCCGGGGGATTCATGGCGCGGATTGATACTGCGCCGGAGCCCACCCGTCCTCAATGGCGATGCGCCACAGCCTCGCCCGCTTTGAGCCGGTAGACCGTGCCGCAATAAGGGCACTTGGCCTCGCCGCTGCGCGCCACGTCGAGATACACCTTGGGGTGCGCGCTCCACAGCTTCATGTCGGCCTTGGGGTTCGGGCAGAACACGCCGCCCTGGTGGTTCAGGTCCGTGGCCAGCAGTTCGATCACAGCATTGGACATTGTCGTCAGACCTTCGTGAGCCAGTGGGCGTATTTGGGATTGCGGCCGTTCACGATGTCGAAGAAGGCGCTCTGGATCTTCTCGGTGACGGGACCGCGCGAGCCGATGCCGATCTCGATGCGGTCGAGCTCGCGGATCGGCGTCACCTCGGCCGCGGTGCCGGTGAAGAAGGCTTCCTCGGCGATGTAGACCTCATCGCGCGTGATGCGCTTCTGCACCACCTCGATGCCGAGATCCTTGCAGATGTGCAGGATGGTGTTGCGCGTGATGCCGTTGAGCGCGCCGGCCGACAGGTCGGGCGTGTAGACCACGCCGCCCTTGACCACGAAGATGTTCTCGCCCGCGCCCTCGGAGACGAAGCCGCTCGCGTCGAGCAGCAGGGCCTCGTCGTAGCCGTCGTCCAGCGCCTCCATGTTGGCGAGGATCGAGTTGCTGTAGTTGCTGACCGCCTTGGCCTGCGTCATCGTGATGTTGACGTGGTGGCGCGTGTAGCTCGAGGTCTTGACGCGGATGCCGCGCTTCATGCCTTCGTCGCCGAGGTAGGCGCCCCAGGCCCAGGCCGCGACCATGGCGTGGATGCGGTTGCCCTTGGGGCTGACGCCGAGCTTCTCGGAGCCGATCCACACCAGCGGGCGCAGGTAGCAGCTCTCGAGCTTGTTCTCGCGCACCACCTGCTTTTGCGCCTCGTTCAGCTGCTCGGGCGAAAACGGGATCTTCATGCGCAGGATCTTGGCGCTGTTGAACAGGCGCTCGGTGTGCTCGGCCAGGCGAAAGATCGCGGTGCCGTTGACCGTCTTGTAGGCCCGCACCCCCTCGAAAGCGCCGCAGCCGTAGTGCAGCGTGTGGCTCAGCACGTGGATCTTGGCGTCGCGCCAGTCCACGAGATCACCGTCCATCCAGATCTTGCCGTCACGATCGTCCAGTGCGGGGAGCGCGCTCATGTTCTTTGTCCTTTGGGGAAGGGGTATGTCGCAAAAGCTTGCGATTTTACGGCGACGACCGACTTCGTCCCGCCGACAATGCACGGCTTTGCCAATCAGTCAGCCAGAAAAGGGTTCGTTTCAGTGTCCGTCTTCAAGAACGTCATCGTCTACCGCATCGAAGCATCGTGGTCGCAGTCGCACGGCCAGGTCGAGCAGGCCCTCGACCCGCTGCGTTTCGTCCCCTGCAGCCCCTCGCAGGAAAAATCCGCCGGCTGGGTCGAGCCCCGCGGCGAAGAGCACGGCCCGCTGGTCGAATCCATCGGCGGCCAGTGGCTGCTCGAATACATGATCGAAAGCAAGACGCTGCCGGCCTCGGTGGTGCGCCGCAAGGTCGAGGAGCGCGCCGCGCAGATCGAGGCCACCACCGGGCGCAAGCCGGGCAAGAAGGAAAAGAAGGAGCTCAAGGAAGACGTCACGCACGAGCTGCTGCCGCTGGCCTTCACACGCCACGCGCGCATCGCGGTGTGGATCGACCCGGCGGCCCGCCGGCTGGTGGTCAATGCGAGCAATGTCGCGCGCGCCGACGAGGTGGTGACCAGCCTGGTGAAGGCGCTGGAAGGCTTTGCCGTTGCGCAGATCAACACGCAGATCGAGCCGGCCGCCGCCATGTCGGACTGGCTCTCGACCCAGGAGCCGCCGGCCGGCTTCACCATCGACCGCGAGTGCGAGCTCAAGGCCAGCGACGAGTCGAAGGCCGTGGTGCGCTATGCCAAGCACCCGCTGGACATCGAGGAGGTGCGCCAGCATATCGCCGACGGCAAGCGCCCGACCCGGCTCGCGATGACCTGGGACGACCGCGTGTCCTTCGAGCTGACCGAGGGGCTGCAGCTGCGCAAGCTCGTGTTCCTCGAAGGCACGCTCGACGATGCGCCGGCCTCGGGCAAGGAAGACAACTTCGATGCCGACGCCGCGATCGCGACCGGCGAGCTCGGCCAGCTGGTGCCGGAGCTGATCGAGGCGCTGGGCGGGGAGATGAAGCTGGGCGGGGCGGCGGCCGATGCGGCGCCTGCGCCGGCAGAGTCCAAGGCCGAAGAGCTCGCCGACGAATCGGCGCCGTTTTAGGGCCTGTTAACAGGCCCTAAAACGGCGGCCGCAGCGCGTCGGTCGCGCCAGGCTTGACGGCGTCGGCGCTCGGCGCGTCGGCCTGCTGCGACGCGTCTTCGTCCGGCACCTCGGGCCGCACCAGCTTCCACTCGCTCAGCTTGCCGTTCGCGAAGGTGGCATCGACCCAGGAGCCGCCGCCGTCGGTCCAGCGGAAAACTTCTGGCTGCGCGTCCTTGGGCGAACGCTGCTCGCCGAGCGCGCGCGTCATCGCGATCACGTGCAACAGTGTCGCCTTGGGCTTGAGCTTGGCGTTGAGCATCACCGCGCTGGCGACCGTGCCGATGGGTCGGTCGGCGGCGCGTTTCAGTACCTGCATGGTGCGGTTGAAATGCATCAGCAGGAACATGACGATGGCGCCGCCCGCGAGCGCGACGCCGGCCCATCCATAGGCGCGATAGGCGAGGCCGAGCAGCACGAGGCCGGCGAGCGGAACGAGGACTTTGCCGAAATTCATGAGCGGTATTGTCACGCCCCGGGCTAGTGCAGCTGCCGCACCACGTCCATGGCTTCCTCGATGCGGTCCACCGGGTGGATGGTCAGCCCCTCGATCTCCTTCGCGCCCTTGCGCGGCGCGTTGGCCTTGGGCACCACCGCTACGCTGAAGCCCAGCTTGGCGGCCTCGCGCAGGCGCTCCTGGCCGCGCGGCGCCGGCCGCACCTCGCCGGCGAGGCCGACTTCGCCGAAGGCGATGAAGCCCTTGGGCAAGGGCTTGCCGCGCAGGCTGGAGGTGATGGCGAGCATCACGGCCAGGTCGGCCGCCGGCTCGCTGATGCGCACGCCGCCGACCGCATTGACGAACACGTCCTGGTCCATGCAAGCCACGCCCGCATGGCGGTGCAGCACTGCGAGCAGCATTGCGAGCCGGTCGCGGTCGAGCCCGACCGACAGGCGCCGTGGACTCGGCCCGCCGTTGTCGACCAGCGCCTGGATCTCGACCAGCATCGGCCGCGTGCCTTCGAGCGTGACCAGCACCACGCTGCCGGGCACCGGTTCGGCGTGCTGGCTCAGGAAGATCGCGCTCGGGTTGGTCACGCCTTTCAGGCCGCGCTCGGTCATCGCGAACACGCCGATCTCGTTGACCGCGCCGAAGCGGTTCTTGATGGCGCGCACCAGCCGAAAGCTCGAGTGCGTGTCGCCTTCGAAGTAAAGCACCGTGTCGACCATGTGCTCCAGCACGCGCGGGCCGGCCAGCGCGCCCTCCTTGGTCACGTGGCCCACCAGCACCACCGCAGTGCCGCTGGCCTTGGCGAAGCGCGTGAGGTGCGCCGCGCACTCGCGCACCTGCGCCACCGAACCCGGCGCCGAGGTCAGCTGGTCGGAGTAGACGGTCTGGATCGAGTCGATCACCGCGATCGCGGGCCGCGTGGCGTCGAGCGCGGCGAGGATCTTCTCGAGCTGGATCTCGGCCAGCACCTGCACCTGCGATTGCGGGAGGCCCAACCGCCGCGAGCGCAGCGCCACCTGGGCGCCGCTCTCTTCGCCGGTGACGTAGATCGCGTTGCGGCCGGCGCGCTGCAGCGCGTCGACCGCCTGCAGCAAGAGCGTCGACTTGCCGATGCCCGGGTCACCGCCGATCAGTGTGACGCCGCCGTCGACGATGCCGCCGCCCAGCACGCGGTCGAGCTCGTCGAGCCCGGTAGGCGTGCGCTCGATGTCGGTGGCCTCGATTTCGGACAGCGTGGCCAGCTCGGCCGAGCCGGCGAGCGCCGCGAACTGCGCGCCGAAGCGGTTATTGGCGCTGCCGCCCGCGGGGCCGGCCACCTGTTCGATCAGCGTGTTCCAGGCGCCGCAGCTGGGGCAGCGGCCGAGCCACTTGGGGCTGGTGCCGCCGCATTCGGAGCACACGAAGAGGGTTTTTTCCTTGGCCATTGCCCGAGTGTAGGGAGGGCGTCAGCCCGGCTCAGGGAAAACCCCGCCGAAGCCCGCCCGGAAGGCACTTGCAATTAATTTAACATGTTAAATAATCAAGACCTTCATGAGCACCCCCTTTGTCCACCGCAATCTGCCGCGCCTGCTGCTTCAGGCGCGCGAAGCCGTCATGGCGCACACGCGGCCCAGCCTGCGCGAGCATGGCCTGAGCGATCAGCAATGGCGCGTGCTGCGCGTGCTTGGCGAGCTCGGCGTGGTCGAGACCGGCCGCGTCGCACGCGAGGCCTTCATCCTCGGCCCCAGCCTGACCGGCGTGCTCTCGCGCATGGAGCGCGACGGCCTGATCCGTCGCGAGCGCGATCCGGCGGACCAGCGCCGCACCGTGGTCGAGGCCACGGCCAAGGGCACGCGCATGGTGAGCAAGCTCTCGCGCGCGATCGAGGCGCACTACGACTGGATGGAAAAGTCCCTGGGCAAGCAGAAGCTGTCGCAGCTCTACGTGCTGCTCGACGAAGTGATCGAACTGGAGCAGCCATGAGCTTCATGCCCACCGGCACGGTCTACGGCGTGCTGCTCAACTTCCGCGCCGAAGTCGAGGCGCTGGCGCCGCAGATGAGCCAGCCGCCCTACAAGGCGCCGCCGCAAGCGCCCGTGCTCTACGTGAAGACGGCCAACACCTGGAGTCCGCATGGCAGCGCCATCACCGTGCCGGCCAAGGTGCCCGAGGTCGAAGTCGGCGCCACCATCGGCATGGTCATCGGCGCCGACAGCGACGTCGAAGGCTTCATGCTGATGAACGACCTGTCGATCCCGCATGCGAGCTTCTTCCGCCCGCCCGTCAAGTTCAAGTGCGTGGACGGCTTCCTCGGCATCGGGCCTGCCATGCGCGATGCGCAGGAGGTCGCCGACCCGGCGCAGTTCAGTCTCGAAGTGCGCATCAACGGCGAACTGCGCCAGTCGGTGGATTTCTCGCAGACGGTGCGCAGCGCGGCGCAACTGCTGTCCGAGGTCGGCGCCTTCATGACGCTCGCACACGGCGACGTGCTGATGCTCGGCTGCGATGCCGGCCGTCCGCTGGCGCGCCTCGGCGACCGCATCGAGATCAGCGCGCCGGGTTTCGAAACCTTGGTCAACACACTGGTGGGAGAACAGCCATGAAGCACGCGCGCGTCACCTTCGAAGGCGCGGAGCACGAGGCGACCGAGCGCGACGGCCGCCTGCTGCTCGCCGACGGCCGCGCGGTCGGCTTCGACGAGGTGATGTGGCTGCCGCCCTTCGCACCGACGCCGCGGCCGCGCACCATCCTCGCGCTCGGCCTCAACTACGCCGACCATGCGAAGGAACTGGCGTTCAAGGCACCCGAGGAGCCGCTGGTCTTCGTCAAGGGCGAGAGCACGCTCACGGGCCATCGCCAGATCACCTACCGCCCGGCCGGCGTCTCGTTCATGCACTACGAATGCGAGCTGGTGATCGTGGTCGGCAAGACCGCGCGCAAGGTGCGGCAGGGCGACGCCTACGACTTCATCGGCGGCTACACGGTGGCCAACGACTATGCGATCCGCGACTACCTCGAGAACTGGTACCGCCCCAACCTGCGCGTGAAGAACCGCGACACCTGCACGCCGATCGGCCCCTGGCTCGTGGACGCGAAGGACGTGCCCGACCCGATGGCGCTCGCGCTCAAGACCACCGTCAACGGCAAGCTCACGCAGTCGGGCAACACGAAGGACATGATCTTCGACGCGCCCTTCCTCATCGAATATTTCTCGAGCTTCATGACGCTCTCGCCCGGCGACCTGATCCTCACGGGCACGCCCGACGGCGTGGTCGACTGCCAGCCCGGGGACGTGATCGTGACCGAGATCGAGCGCATCGGCGCGCTCTCCAACACCATCGGTGCGGCCTGAGCCCGCATCGCCCAGAACACATCACGAAGGAGACGACATGGTCAAGAAGTCCTGGCTGGCGACGGCCCTGGTGGCATTGGGCGCGTCCGTCCTCGCCGCCGGCGCTGCAGCGCAGCCCTATCCGAACAAGCCCGTGCGCTGGGTGGTCGGCTACCCGGCCGGCGGAGGCACCGATTTCCTCGCGCGCACCGCCGGCGCCCAGTTGTCGCAGCAGCTCGGCCAGCCAGTACTGGTCGACAACCGCCCGGGCGCCGGCGCCATCATCGCGTCCGAGCACGTGGCCCGCGCACCGGCCGACGGCTACACCGTGTTCTCGGCCGACAACGGCGTGCTGGTCTACAACCCCGCGCTCTACAAGAAGCTGCCCTACGACCCCGAGAAGGACTTTGCGCTGCTCGCCATGATGGGCCGCTCGGCGCTGGTCATCACGGCCGGCCCCAATGCCGGCTTCGCCGACGCCAAGGCGCTGCTCGCCGAGCTCAAGCGCTCGCCGGGCAAGTACAGTATCGGAACGCCCGGCAACGGCAGCCCGCACCACCTCGCGCTCGAGCTGTTCCAGCGCGAGGCGGGCGTCTCCCTGCTCCACGTGCCCTACAAGGGCGGCGCGCCGGCCATGCAGGACCTGATGGCCGGGCAGGTGCCGCTGATCGTGCTCGACCTGCCCAGCGGCGTCAGCGCGGTCAAGGCCGGCAAGATCACGCCGCTGATCGCCCTGTCGGCCGAACGCATGCCGCAACTGCCCAACGTGCCGACGGCGAAAGAGCTCGGCTACGCGGGCGTCGAGGCCTATGCCTGGCAAGGCCTCGTCGCGCCGGCGGCCACGCCCAAGGACGTGCAGGCCCGGCTCGGCGCCGAGCTGCAGAAGGCGGTGAGCGACGCCGGCGTGCGGCAGAAGCTCTTCGACGCCGGATGGGATGCAACCCCCGCCGACGCCGCCGCGATGACCCGCTACACCGAGGCGGAGCGCAAGAAGTGGCACGCGCTGATCAAGGCACGCGACATCAAGCTGGACTAGGACCCTCATGAAGATCGACCACCTCATCGACGGCAAGCCGGTCGCCGGCCGCGACTACTTCCAGACCGTCAACCCGGCCACGCAGGAGGTGTTGGCCGAGGTCGCCGCGGGCGGCGAAGCCGAAGTGAACGCGGCCGTCGCGGCCGCCAAGGAAGCCTTTCCCAAATGGGCCGGCATGCCCGCGCCGCAGCGCGCCAAGCTGATCCGCAAGCTGGGCGACCTGATCGCCGCCCACGTGCCCGAGCTCGCGCGCACCGAGACCGACGACTGCGGCCAGGTCATCGCGCAGACCGGCAAGCAGCTGGTGCCGCGCGCGGCCGACAACTTCTACTACTTCGCCGAGATGTGCACGCGCGTCGACGGCCACACCTACCCGACCGAGACACACCTCAACTACACGCTGTTCCATCCGGTCGGCGTGTGCGCGCTGATATCGCCGTGGAACGTGCCCTTCATGACCGCCACCTGGAAGGTCGCACCCTGCCTGGCCTTCGGCAACACCGCGGTGCTCAAGATGAGCGAGCTCTCGCCGCTCACGGCCGCGCGGCTCGGCGAGCTGGCGCTCGAGGCCGGCATCCCGCCCGGTGTGCTGAACCTGGTGCACGGCTACGGCAAGGACGCGGGCGAGCCGCTGGTGGCGCATCCGGATGTGCGCGCCATCTCCTTCACCGGCTCCACGGCCACGGGCAACCGCATCGTCAAGAGTGCGGGCCTGAAGAAGTTCAGCATGGAGCTCGGCGGCAAGAGCCCCTTCGTGATCTTCGAGGACGCGAACCTCGAGCGCGCGCTCGACGCGGCCGTGTTCATGATCTTCAGCAACAACGGCGAGCGCTGCACGGCCGGCTCGCGCATCCTGGTGCAGCAGTCGATCTATGCCGACTTCGCCGCGAGGTTCGCCGAGCGCGCGAAGCGCATCGCGGTCGGCGATCCGCTTCATGAAGCGACCATCGTCGGCCCGATGATCTCGCAGGCCCACCTGGCCAAGGTGCGCAGCTACATCGAGCTCGGCCCGAAGGAAGGTGCGACGCTTTTGTGCGGCGGGCTCGAAGCGCCGCAACTGCCGGACCGCGTGAGGAAAGGCAACTATGTGATGCCCACCGTCTTCGCCGATGTCGACAACCGCATGAAGATCGCGCAGGACGAGATCTTCGGCCCCGTCGCCTGCCTCATTCCCTTCAAGGACGAGGCCGATGCGATCCGCCTGGCCAACGACATCCAATATGGATTGAGCAGCTACGTCTGGACCGAGAACATCGGCCGCGCGCACCGCGTCGCGGCCGCGGTCGAAGCCGGCATGTGCTTCGTCAACAGCCAGAACGTCAGAGACCTGCGCCAGCCCTTCGGCGGCACCAAGGCCTCGGGCACCGGGCGCGAAGGCGGCACGTGGAGCTACGAGGTTTTCTGCGAGCCGAAGAACGTCGCAGTCTCGCTGGGTTCGCATCACATCCCTCACTGGGGAGTCTGACCATGGGCACGCTCGCACTCGCAGCCAAGATCACGCATGTGCCGTCGATGTACCTGTCGGAATTCCCCGGCCCGAACTTCGGCTGCCGCGAGGCGGCGATCAACGGCCACAAGGAAATCGACCGCCGCTGCCGCGAACTGGGCGTGGACACCATCGTGGTCTTCGACGTGCACTGGCAGGTCAACAGCGAATACCACATCAACTGCGGCCCGCAGTTCGGCGGCACCTACACCAGCAACGAGCTGCCGCACTTCATCAAGAACATGCCCTACGCCTACCCGGGCAACCCGGCGCTGGGCCACCTGATCGCCGACGTGGCCAACGAGATGGGCGTGAAGAGCCGCGCCCACAGCGACACCACGCTCGAACTCGAATACGGCACGCTGGTGCCGATGCGCTACATGAACGCCGATCAGCACTACAAGGTGATCAGCATCAGCGGCTGGTGCGACTGGCACGACCTGCACGAATCCGGCCGCTTCGGCCTCGCGGTGCGGCGCGCCATTGAGGAACGCTACGAGGGCACGGTGGCGGTGTTCGCCAGCGGCTCGCTGTCGCATCATTTCGCCGACAACGGCCGCGCGCCCGAGTTCATGCACAAGGTCTACGATCCTTTCCTCGAGCAGGTCGACCGCCGCGTGGTCCAGCTCTGGGAAGCCGGTGAATGGAAGACCTTCGTCGGCATGCTGCCGATGTATGCCGACAAGTGCTGGGGCGAAGGCGACATGCACGACACGGCCATGCTGCTCGGCCTGCTGGGCTGGGACCGCTACACGGCGCCGGTGGAGATCGTCACGCCTTATTTCGGCAGCTCGGGGACGGGGCAGATCAATGCGATCTTTCCGGTCACGCCGCTGCCTGCACCGGCCACCGCCTGAGGAAAAGAAAGATGCCGCATCTGGTGATCCTCTACACCCCAAACATCGAGCGCGAGACCGACATGACGGCGCTGTGCCGCACGATGGCCGACGCCATGCTCGAACAGCGCGACGACGAGGGCCGGCAGGTCTATCCGACCGGCGGCACGCGCGTGCTGGCCTTTCCGGCAGCGCACCATGCGGTGGCCGACGGCAAGGGCGACTACGCCTTCGTCTACCTCAACGTGCGCATGGCGACGGGACGCAGCGAAGCAGTGAAGAAGCGCATCGGCGACGCCTTGCTGGAAAGGGTGAAGACGCATTTCGAGCCGCTGCTCGCGAAGCGGCACGTCGGCATCACGCTGCAGATCGACGAAGCGCCCGGCCAGGTCTACGACGGCAAGTGCGGCAACCTGCATCCTCTCTTCAACAAATAGCCGCCACGCATGCTCGACAAGAAGATCATCCAGCAGCTCGCCGCCGAGCTGCACGAAAGCGAGAAGTCGCGCGTGCAGCTGCAGCACTTCTCCCGGCGCTTTCCCGAGATGACGGTCGAGGACGGCTACGCGATCTCGCGCGAATGGGTGAAGACCAAGCTGGCCGAAGGACGCGTGGTCAAGGGCCACAAGATCGGCCTCACCTCGCGCGCGATGCAGCTGTCCAGCCAGATCACCGAGCCCGATTACGGCACGCTCTTGGACGACATGTTCTTCGAGCAGGGCGGCGACATCCCGTTCACGCGCTTCATCGCGCCGCGCATCGAGGTCGAGCTGGCCTTCGTGCTCGGCAGGCGGCTGCAGGGGCCGCACGTGAGCATCTTCGACGTGCTCGCGGCCACCGACTACGTGGTGCCAGCGATCGAGATCATCGATGCGCGCATCGAGCAGTTCGACCGCGAGACCAAGGCGCCGCGCCGCGTCTTCGACACCATCGCCGACAACGCGGCCAACGCCGGCATCGTGACCGGCGGACGGCCGGTCAAGCCCGACGCGGTCGACCTGCGCTGGGTCAGCGCCCTGCTCTACAAGAACGGCGTGATCGAGGAATCGGGCGTGGCCGCCGCCGTGCTCAACCACCCGGCCACCGGCGTGGCCTGGCTCGCCAACAAGCTCGCGCCCTGGGGCGAATGCCTGGAGCCCGGCGAGGTGGTGCTCGGCGGCTCGTTCACGCGTCCGACCACCGGACTGCCCGGAGATACCTTCCATGCGGACTACGGCCCCCTGGGCTCGATCTCGTTCCGCTTCACCTGAAAGCCGACCATGCAAACCCCCACGAACCCCTTCAAGCAAGCCCTCGCCGAGAAGCGCGTGCAAATCGGCCTCTGGCTCGGCCTCGCCGATGCCTACTGCGCGGAGATCTGCGCCGGCGCCGGCTTCGACTGGCTCTTGATCGACGGCGAGCATTCGCCCAACGGCCTGCGCAGCGTGCTGCAGCAGGCGCAGGCGATCGCCGCCTACCCCGGCGCCAACGCGATCGCGCGCGTCCCGGTCGGCCATGGCGACGTCGGCACGGCGCTGATCAAGCAGTACCTGGACCTCGGCCTGCAAACCATCCTGGTGCCGATGGTCGACACGCCCGAGCAGGCGCAGGCGATCGCGCGCGCGATGCGCTATCCGCCGCACGGCATCCGCGGCATGGGCGGTGCGCGCGCTTCGCGCTGGGGCCGCTACCCGGCCTATGCCAAGGAAGCCAACGAGCAGGTCTGCCTGCTGGTGCAGGCCGAGACGCGCGAGGCGCTGGCCAACCTGGATGCCATCGCGGCCGTGGACGGCATCGAGGGCGTCTTCATCGGCCCAGCGGACCTCTCGGCATCGCTGGGTCACGTCGGCAATCCGGACCACCCCGAGGTGCAGGCGGCGATCGAGGATGCGATCGCGCGCATCAACCGCGCCGGCAAGGCCGCCGGCATCCTGACGCCCGACGAGGCGCAGGCGCGCAAGTACCTCGAACTCGGCGCCCTCTTCGTCGCGGTCGGCCTCGACACCAATCTGCTGGCGCGCAGCACCAGTGCGCTCGCCTCGCGCTTCAAGGACAACGCGCAGGCGCTGCCGGCGAGCAAGACCTACTGATTGGAGGTAAACGCGGAGCTGCGGCGCGGCGGCTTGCTGGAAGAATACGCGCTCACCGTGCGCCCCAACCCCGAGGCGCCACTCACCTTGGAGACATCGCCACCATGAATTTCACCCGCCGCCACCTGCTGCAAACCACCGGCGCCTCGGCACTGCTCGCGAGCATCGGCCAGCAAGCCTTCGCGCAGCAGCAGATCGAGACCACCAAGCTCATCACCGGCTTTGCCGCCGGCGGCACTTCCGACACGCTGTGCCGCCGCGTCGCCACCAAGCTGGCGCCGGGCTACGCCAACGCGGCCGTGGTCGAGAACCGCACCGGCGCCGGCGGCCAGATCGCGGTGACCTACGTCAAGAGCCAGCCGGCCGACGGCGCGACCATCCTGCAGACGCCGACCTCGATCCTCACCATCTACCCGCACATCTACAAGAAGCTGCCGTACGAGCCGCTCGTCGACCTGACGCCGGTGACGGTCGCCTGCATCTTCGACTTCGGCTTCGCGGTCGGCCCGGCCGTGCCGGCCAGCGTGAAGACGGTGCCGGAGTTCCTCGTCTGGGCCAAGGCCAATCCGACCGGCGCCAACTACGGCTCGCCGGCCGCCGGCTCGACACCGCACTTCATCGGCGCGCTGCTGGGCAAGAGCGCCGGCGTGGAACTCAAGCATGCGGCCTACCGCGGCACCCAGCCGGCGATGCTCGACCTGCTGGGCGGCAACATCTCCGCCGTGTCGGGACCGATCGGCGACATCTCGCAGCACCTGCCGACGGGCAAGGTGCGCATCCTCGGCGTCTCGGGCAGCAAGCGCAGCCGCTTCGCGCCCGAGGTGCCGACCTTCGGCGAGCAGGGCATCAAGGACATGGCGCACAGCGAGTGGTTCGCGTTCTTTCTGCCCGCCAAGGCATCGCCCGAAGTGGTGGCACGCCTGAACGGCGCGATGAAGACGGCGCTGGCCACCAAGGAAGTGATCGACGGCCTGTCGACCTTCGGCCTCGAAGCCATGTCCTCGACGCCCGCAGAGCTGACCGAGCTGATCAAGAAAGACACCGCCAAGTGGGCGCCGATCGTCAAGCAGGTCGGCTTCACCGCTGAAGGCTAGACATGAAAAGGAACTGCTTATGAACTCCCATCTCGCTGCGCCGGCCACGCCGGCCCGCTCCGCCATCCATCCCGACGAACAGGAGGCGCGCCTGCAGCTCGCCGCCTGCTACCGCGTGTTCGCGATGCTGGGCTGGACCGAGATGATCTACAACCACATCACGGTGCGGCTGCCCGACAGCGTGACGGGTGGCCAGAAGCAGTTCCTGATCAATCCCTTCGGCCTGCACTACAGCGAGGTCACGGCCGGCAACCTGGTCAAGATCGATCTGCAGGGCAAGGTGCTCGACGGCTCGCCGCATCCGGTCAACCCGGCCGGCTTCACGGTGCATGCCGCGATCCACGACGGCCTGCCCGATGCCCACTGCGTGATGCACACGCACACCACAGCCGGCGTGGCCGTGGCCTGCCTGCAGGGCGGCCTCGCGCAGACCAACTTCTACACCGCGCAGTTGCACGACATGGTGGCATACCACGACTTCGAGGGCATCACGATCCATGCCGACGAAGGGCCGCGGCTCCTGAAGAGCATCGGCAACAAGCCGGCCGTGATCCTGCGCAACCACGGTCTGCTGGCCTGGGGCCAGACGCTGCCGCAGACGTTTGCGATTCTCTGGACCCTGCAGCGCGCCTGCGAGATCCAGATGGCGACCTTCTCCATGGGCGCGGCGATTCCGGTGCCGGAAGACATCGCGCGCAAGTGCACGCGCGACGCGCTGCAGTTCAATCCCAAGCACGGCGGCGGGCAGGACGTGTTCGACGCGCTGGTGCGCCAGGTCGACCGCATCGACGATTCCTACAAGCACTGAACCATGAAAGTCTGCATCTACGGCGCCGGCGCGATCGGCGGATGGATCGGCGCCGGCCTCGCGCAGGCGGGCAACCGGCTCAACGTGGTCGCGCGCGGCGCGACGCTCGAAGCGCTGCAGCGCGACGGGCTCTTCGTGATGCGCGGCGAGCAGCGCACGCGCGTGCCGGTGAATGCGGTGGCCGACCCCGCGACGCTGGGCGAGCAGGACCTGGTGGTGATTGCCGTCAAGGCGCCGGCGCTGCAGGCCGTGGCAGCGCAGATCGCGCCGCTGCTCGGCCCCGACACCATCGTGTTGACCGCGATGAACGGCGTGCCCTGGTGGTTCCTGCAGGGCGGCTTCGGCGGCAGCCTGGCCGGTACGCGATTGCAGGCCGTGGACCCGGGCGGAAAGATCGGCGAGGCGATTCCAGCGCAGCACGTGATCGGCTGCGTGGTACATGCGAGCTGTTCGCTCGATGCGCCCGGCGTGGTGCGGCATCACTTCGGCAACGGGCTGATCATCGGCGAGCCCTCGGGCGAGGCGACGCCGCGCGCGACGCGGCTCGAGGCGCTGCTGAAGCAGGCGGGCTTCGAGGCCCGTCTCTCCGCGCAGATCCAGAAGGACGTCTGGTACAAGCTCTGGGGCAACATGACGGTCAACCCGATCAGCGCGATCACGGGCGCCACCACCGACCTGATCCTCGGCGACGACCTGGTGCGCGGCTTCATCTCGACCATCATGCTCGAGGCCAAGGAGATCGGCGCGCGCATCGGCATCCCGATCGCCGAGAGCCCCGAAGACCGGCACGCGGTCACGCGCAAGCTGGGCGCCTTCAAGACCTCGATGCTGCAGGACGTCGAGGCCGGCCGTGCGGTCGAGCTCGATGCGCTGGTGTCGGTGGTGCGCGAGCTGGGGCAGCTCGCCAAGGTGGAAACGCCCTTCACCGACGCACTGCTGGGCCTGGCGCGCCTGCGCGCGCGGCAGCTCGGCCTCTATTGAGCTGAGGCGCTGCCTCAGCCTTTCTTCAGCAGCACGCGCACCGCCTCGGGCAGCGAGTTCACCTGCGGCATGAAGCGGTCCAGCACCGCGCCCAGCACCACGGCGCAGAACAAGGCGCCGAGCAGCGGCTTCCAGGTCAGCCGCACCGCCGCCGTGAGCCAGCCCTCGCGGGCCACACGCACCGCGGCACGGGCCGACACATAGGAGAAGGCGACTTCGATCGCCACCGCGAGCAGCGCCTCCGAGCCGAAGTAGAGCAGCGCCAGCGCGCCGGCACCGAACACGATCGCCACCCCGATCAGGAAGATCGCGACCACCGGCACCACGATGACCGCGCCCTCGTCGGCCCCGGCCGCGGCCTCGAGCGCGCCGCCCGCCAAGTCGCCGACGCCGCCCGCATCGAGATCGGCCATCGCGCTCTGCCCCGAAGGCCAGTCGCCGATGCCGGGGTCCGGCACATCGAGGTTGAGCTGCTTGTTCTGCCGCACCAGCATCGCCGCCCACCAGCGCAGCACCAGCAGGTAGCCCAGGTAGCCGACGCCGAGCGTCACGAAATAGCGCAGCGCCAGCGAGTCGACACCGGCGTGCATCTGAAGGTACGAGACCAGCCACATCAGGAGCAGCGTGAAGCTGCCGATCAGGAGGCCGTGCGTGCGAAGGTGGTAGTTGCGATGCAGGTCGCGCTCGACCTGCGTTTCCCAGAGGCGTACCGAGCGCCAGTTGGAAAGGACCTTCAATCGACAGCCGTTGGCACCCGCGGCGCGACGGCGCACATGAGTTCGTAGCCGACCGTGCCGGCGGCCTGCGCGACCTCGTCGATGGGCAGCAGCGTGCCGTTCGAGGCGCGGCCCCAGAGCGTGACCTCGCTGCCGAGAGCGGCATCCGGCACCGGCGTGAGATCGACGGTGATCATGTCCATGCTGACGCGGCCCACCATGCGCGTGCGCACGCCGTTCACCAGCACCGGCGTGCCGGTGTCGCAGTGGCGCGGATAGCCGTCGGCATAGCCGACCGCGGCCACGCCGACGTTGAGCGGCCCGTCGGCCGTGAAGCGGGAGCCGTAGCCGATGGTGTCGCCGGCCTTCAAGGTCTGCACCGAGATCAGCCGCGTGGAAAGCGTCATCGCCGGCTGCAGCTGCCAGTGCGCCGCGTCGTGTTCGGGGAAGTCGGGCGCGCTGCCGTAGAGCAGGATGCCGGGGCGCACCCAGTCGGCCCGCGCGATTCTCGCGTGGCGCAGCGTGGCGGCGCTGTTGGCGATCGAGCGTTCGCCCGGCAGGTCTTGCGTGGTGTGCTCGAACACCTCGAGCTGGTGGTCGATGCCGCGACTGCCGTCGGCATCGCTGAAGTGCGTCATCAAGGAGATCTCGTCGACCTGCGGCAGCGCGTTCAGGCGCGTCCAGGCCGAGCGGAAGCGCTCGGGCGTGAAGCCCAGCCGGTTCATGCCCGAATTCATCTTCAGGAACACGCGCTGCGGCACCTGCGTCTTGTGGGCGGCCAGCATGTCGATCTGCGCGTCGCAGTGCACCGTGTGCCAGAGATCGAGCCGCGAGCAGAGTTCGAGGTCGCGCGGCTCGAACACGCCTTCGAGCAGCAGCACCGGCCCGCGCCAACCGAGCGCGCGCACGCGTTCCGCCTCGGCCAGGTCGAGCAGCGCGAAGCCGTCGGCGCCGCGAAAGGCGTCGAACACGCGCTCGATGCCGTGCCCGTAGGCATTGGCCTTGACGACGGCCCAGACGCGGGCTTCGAGCGCCGAGCGGCGGGCGCGATCGAGGTTGTGGCGCAAGGCCGCGGTATGGATGGTGGCGAGGATGGGACGAGGCACGATGAACCCGATGGCTGAGCTGAAAACATTCGCACGACCACGCCGCAAAAGCCGGCGTGTGGCGTCATTTTGACACTGCACCCCCATGCTATAACCGCGCATTCCGCCAGTACCGCGGCCTTTTTCCACTATCGCCAGCAGCCCCATTCTCTGGCCAGCCAGCCCATCGATGAAGCGCGGTTTCTACACCATCATGTCGGCCCAGTTCTTTTCGTCGCTGGCCGACAACGCGCTTTTCGTTGCAGCGGTGGAACTCATGCGGAGCAACGGCGCGCCCGAGTGGCAGCGCGCGGCGCTGGTGCCGATCTTCACCATCTTCTATGTCGCGCTGGCGCCGCTGGTCGGTGCCTTCGCCGATGCCTTGCCCAAGGGCCGGGTCATGTTCATCAGCAACGCGATCAAGGTGGTGGGCTGCCTGATGATGCTGTTCGGCACGCATCCGCTGCTGGCCTATGCAGTCGTCGGCTTGGGCGCCGCAGCCTATTCGCCGGCCAAGTACGGCATCCTGACCGAGCTGCTGCCGGCCTCCCAACTGGTCAAGGCCAACGGCTGGATCGAGGGCCTGACCATCGCCTCGATCATCCTGGGCATCGTGCTCGGCGGGCAGCTGGTGGGCCATGCGCTGTCGACCCAGCTGCTCGCGATCGACCTGCCCGTGGTGGACACCGGCATCGACACGGCACCCGAGGCCGCGATCGCGGCACTGATCTTCGTCTACATGCTGGCCGCCTGGTTCAACACCCGCATCCCCCACACCGGCGTCGAGATGCGGCCGCTGCGCGCCAATCCGCAGCACGGCTTCGTGCGCAATCTGGCCGCGCTCTTGCCCGATTTCTGGCACTGCAACTCGCGGCTCTGGCGCGACAAGCTCGGCCAGATCTCGCTGTCGACGACGACCTTGTTCTGGGGTGCGGGCGGCAATCTCAAGTACATCGTGCTGGCCTGGGCCTCGCTGGCGCTCGGCTACAACACGGCGCAAGCCTCCGCGTTGACCGGCGTGGTCGCGATCGGCACCGCGATCGGCGCGATCGTCGCTTCTCTTCGCATGCGGCTCGACATGGCGACCCGCGTGATCCCGCTGGGCATCAGCATGGGCCTGTTGCTGATCGGGATGAACGCCATTGGCAACCTCTGGGTGGCAGTGCCGTTCCTGATTCTGCTGGGCGGACTCGGGGGCTTCCTGGTGGTGCCCATGAATGCGCTGCTGCAGCACCGCGGCCATAACCTGATGGGCGCCGGCCGTTCAATCGCGGTGCAGAACTTCAACGAGAACGCCAGCATTCTGATCCTCGGCGCGTTCTATAGCGCCTGCACCGGCTTCGGCCTCTCGGCCTACTGGGCCATCACCGCCTTCGGGCTCGTGGTGGCCGGTTTCATGTGGCTCATCAAGCGCTGGCACAAGAACAACCTGCGCCAATACCCCGAGGAGGTCGAGCACCTCCTCGCCATCGCACGCAGCGACAAACACCATTGACCTGACCGGGCCTGACTGTTTTGCCGGCACTCGCGCTCGTCTTCAACGCCTTCGTGTGGGGCGTTTCCTGGTTCCCCTTCCGCCAGATCGCATCCCACGGCCTGCATCCGGTCTGGGCCACGGCACTGATCTATGTGCTGATCTTCGTGGCGATGGGGTGGCTGCGCCGGCATGCGTGGCAGGCTTTCTCCGTGCATCCGGCCCTGGTGCTGCTCGGGCTGGCAGCCGGCCTCACCAACCTGTGCTTCAACTGGGCGGTGACAGCGGGCGATGTGGTGCGCGTGGTGCTGCTTTTCTATCTGATGCCGCTGTGGAGCGTGCTGCTGGCCTGGATCTTTCTCGGCGAGCGCCCGACGCCCGCGGTGCTCGCGCGCGTGGCGCTGGCGCTGGTGGGCGTGGCGGTGGTGCTCAAGACGCCCGAGGTCGACTGGCCGGTGCCCGCAAGCCTCGCGGACTGGCTCGGCGTCACGGCAGGCTTCAGCTTCTCGGTGACCAATATCCTGCTGCGCCGGCTGCGCGCAGCAGCCGCCGAGTCGCGCGCGCTTGCCGTGTTCGGCGGCTGTGCGCTGGTGGCCGGCGCGACCGCGCTGGCCGGCACCGCGCTCGGCGCCATCGCGGCGCCGCCGCCACTCGCGGCCGCGCCCGGCTGGCTGGGCTGGGCCGCTTTGCTGGGTGCGGGCTTCGTCTTCGCCAACTTCTGCCTGCAGTACGGCGCCGCGCGCCTCACGGCCAGCGCCACTGCGGTCATCATGCTGTCGGAAGTGCTGTTCGCGAGCGTCTCGTCGGTGGCGCTCGGCGCGGGCACCATGGACACCCGCATCTGGATCGGCGGTGGGTTGATCGTGCTGGCGGCGCTGTGGTCGTCGTTTGCGCGAACGCCCAACGGCGAGGATGATCGACGCACTTCCCTCCTGAAGGACATGCCATGACCAGCGTTTACGACTTCGAGGCCCGGCAGATCGACGGCAAGGCCGTGCCGCTCTCCAAGTACAAGGGCAAGGTGCTGCTGATCGTCAACACGGCCAGCAAGTGCGGCTTCACCCCGCAGTTCGAGGGGCTCGAAGCGCTGCACGAAAAGTACGCCGACAAGGGCCTCGCGGTGCTCGGTTTTCCCTCCAACCAGTTCGGCAACCAGGACCCGGGCAGCAACGAGGAGATCGGCGCCTTCTGCGTCCAGAACTACGGCGTGAGCTTTCCGATGATGGAGAAGATCGAGGTCAACGGTTCCGGTGCCACGCCACTCTACAAATGGCTCACCAAGGAAGCGCCGGGCCTCTTGGGCAGCACCGCGATCAAATGGAACTTCACCAAGTTCCTGGTCGGCAAGGACGGGCGGGTGATCAAGCGCTACGCGCCGCTCGACACGCCGGCCTCGATGACGCGCGACATCGAGTCGGCACTGACGGCCTGAGCGCCGGGCACCGTCAGAATCGGAAGTCCGCGGTCTTCGAACCGCGGCCGAGCGTTACGGTCTGGCTCTTCGTCATGCCTTCGGTGGCTGCCTCGACGGTGTAGCGGCCGGCGGGAAGGTCGATCAGGCACACCGGCCCCGACGCGCGCATCGCGAGCGCCGTCGCGCCATTGGCATCCTTGATCGTCACCGCGATCTCGGCCAGGTAGGCACCGTCCGCGCGCGCGAACAGCAGCGACAGCGGATGGTCCTTCATCGCCGCGCGCATCGCGGTGGATTCGTCCGAGCCGATGCCGCCGCACGCGAAGCGCGCGCTGCCCTGCACCTTCATGGCCGGCATGGCCGTGGCGTCCACGGACTGGGATTGCGCCATCCATGGCGCAGCGGCACACGCGCAGACGACGGCGCCGCGCAGAAGAAGGGATTGGAAGGAGGTATGCATCGACAAGCTCCCGAAATGAACGATGGGAGATGGTCGCGCCCAGCGGTGCGCCGGAGGGTCGGACCACAGCCCCTCGGCGTGTGCGATCAAGCCGCCGAAAGCGCCTCGTCGAGCAGTTCCACCCAGTGCCGCACCGGGATCTCGCTGCCGCTTTGCAGATGCGTGATGCAGCCGATGTTGGCCGAGACGATGGTCTCGGGATTCAACTGGTTCAGGTGGCCAAGCTTGCGGTCGCGCAGCGGGTAGGCCAATTCGGGCTGCAGTACCGAGTAGGTGCCGGCCGAGCCACAGCACAGGTGCGATTCGTTCATCGCGATCTGCACGTCGAAGCCCAGTGCGCGCAGGTTCGCTTCGACGCCGCCGCGCAGCTTCTGTCCATGCTGGAGCGTGCAGGGCGGGTGGTAGGCGACGACGCCGGGCGGCGCGTTGACGCGCTCTTTCAACAGCGGCACGAGTTCGGGCAAGAGCTCGCTCAGGTCGCGCGTGAGCGCGCTGACGCGTTCGGCCTTCGCCGCATAGGCCGGGTCCTCGCGCAGGATGTGGCCGTACTCGCGCACGGTGACGCCGCAGCCCGAGGCATTCATCACGATCGCCTCCACCACGCCGCCTTCGACGTAGGGCCACCAGGCATCGATATTGGCGCGCATCTGGGCCTTGCCGCCGTCGTGGTCGTTGAGATGGAACTTCACCGCACCGCAGCAGCCCGCGGTGGGCGCGATCACGGCCTCGATGCCGGCCGCGTCGAGCACGCGCGCCGTGGCGCTGTTGATGTTGGGCGCCATCGAGGGCTGCACGCAGCCGGCCAGCATCAGCATCTTGCGCGCATGCGTGCGCATGGGCCAAACGCCCGCCGGTTGAGGCGCCGGCACCTTGGCCCGGAGCTTGGCCGGCAGCAGGCCGCGCACCGACTGGCCCAGCTTCATCGCGGGGCCGAAGAGCGGCGAAGGCAGCGCCTCCTTCAAGGTCCAGCGCAGCGCGCTTTCCATGGCCGGACGCGGCACCTTCTCGTCGACGATCTTGCGGCCGATGTCGACCAAGTGGCCGTATTGCACGCCGCTCGGGCAGGTGCTTTCGCAGTTGCGGCAGGTGAGGCAGCGGTCCAGATGCAGCTGCGTGCTGCGCGTCGGCGCTTTGCCTTCGAGCACCTGCTTGATCAGGTAGATGCGTCCGCGCGGGCCGTCGAGCTCGTCGCCGAGCAGCTGGTAGGTCGGGCAGGTGGCGGTGCAGAAACCGCAGTGCACGCACTTGCGCAGGATCGCCTCGGCTTCGCGGCCGTCGGCGGTGCCCTGGAATTCGGGAGCGAGTTCGGTTTGCATGAGGCTACGCGTCAGTCCGCGGGGTAGAGCCGTGCGCGATCGAAGACGGCGTGGGGGTCGAACTCTCGCATCAGCGCACGGTGAATGCGCGCGAGCGGCGGGCTCAGCGCGTCGAAGCGGCCGAGCACGCGGTGGCCACGCTCGGCCGAGGGCATGAACAGCGTCGCATGCCCGCCGACCGCGCGGGCTGCCGCGCGCAGTTTCGGGCCCTCGTCGGGCGACGCCAGATACCAGCGCTGTGCGCCATGCCATTCGATCAGGGGCGAGCCCTCGAGCGCCAGGACCGGTGCGGCCTGCGGCACCGACAGGCGCCACAGATCGCGCGCGGCGCGCGCGCCGAACCATCGCAGGCGTTGATCGCGCGCAGCCTGCCATTCGGCCTGGGCCTGCGCGGGGTCTTGCCGCTCTCCGCCGAGGTGGGCACAGGCGGCCGCCACCGCCGCCACCGCGCCGCGCAATCGCAGCCAGAGCCGGCCTGTATCGCCCTCTTCCAGCCAGCGGCTCGCGTTGAGCGGCAAGGGCTGGCCGCCCCAGCCGTTGAGCAGGCGCAGCGCATCGGCTTGGTTGCATTCGAATGCGAGGGTGGCTTCGGCGGGCGGAACGGGCAGCACCTTGAGGCTGACATCGGCGATGACGCCCAGCGTCCCCAGCGAGCCGGCCAGCACGCGCGAGACGTCGTAGCCGGCGACGTTCTTCATGACCTGGCCGCCGAAGCTGAGCAGTTCGCCGCGGCCGTTGATCAAGGTGGCGCCCAGCACATAGTCGCGCACCGCACCGACGCTGGCCCGCGCCGGGCCGCTCAGGCCCGCCGCGACCATGCCACCGACCGTTGCGCCTTCATCGAAATGCGGCGGCTCGAATGGCAGGCACTGGCCCTGTTCGGCCAGCAGGGCTTCGAGCTGCGCCAGCGGTGTGCCGGCGCGCACGGTGACGACCAGTTCGCTCGGCTCGTAGCTCGTGATGCCCGAGAGCGCGGCGGTGGAAAGCGGCTCGCCCTGCGGCGGTTCGCCATAGAAGTCCTTGGTGCCGCCGCCGCGGATGCGCAAAAGCGCGCCGTCGACGGCTGCGGCGCGGATGCGCTCGACGATCTGGCGAAGGGCTGGATCCATGCGGCCGATCGTACAGCCCGCAATGCCCTTCAATCAGTGAAGAAATGGACGGGCAGTCCTGACACTTCCACACGCATCGAGAGCACCTGGCCGGACGCAGGACGCTGTTCGAGCTCGTCGGCCGGCCGGCCGCGCCGCGCGCTGGTGACGAACAGGGTCCGCAGATCGTCGCCGCCGAAGCAAGGCATGGTGGGGCACTGCACGGGTGTGGGAAGCGCATCCACCTGCTCGCCCGAAGGCGCGAAGCGCAGCAGTTGGCCGCCCTCGAACATTGCAACCCAATAATGGCCCTCGGCGTCGATGGTGGCGCCGTCGGGCCGGCCTTCGTAGCGCAGCGGCGACTCGGGCGTCCAGCCCTCGGGTTTGGCATCGAACTGCCGGAACACGCGCGGGCGCGAGAGCGCATTGGCCTCCGCCGCCCAGTCCCAGGCGCGCACGCGGTGTGCCGCGGTGTCGGCCCAGTAGAGCGTCGTGGCATCGAGCGAGAAGGCCAGGCCGTTGCCGGTGGTGACCTCGTTCGCCATCTGCGTGAGCTGCGGCGCATCGCCGCTCTGCGCGTCGAGACAGTAGAGCGCAGCGTTCGGCCGGTCCTTGGCCTCGTTCAGCGTGCCGGCCCAGAAGCGGCCCCATGCGTCGCACTTGCCGTCGTTGAAGCGCATGGTGCGCACGTCATGGTCGACGTTCACGATGACCGAGAGCGGGCCGCCCCATTCGCGTGCCCGGTAGATGCCGTCGCGCAGCGCGATCACCAGGCCGCCGCTCGCAGCCGGCGCCATGCAGCCGGGCTCGGCGGGCAGACGCCATCGCTCGACCGTGTGGCCACCGATCTCGCCGCGGGTTCGCAGCACGGCGCGGCCCGGAATGTCGAGCCAGTAGAGCGAGCGTTCGTGCGGATGCCAGAACGGGGATTCACCGAGCTGGCAGAGGCTGTCGTCGAGCGTGGTCCACATGGCGCCAGCTTAGGCGAAAAAAAGCCCGCTCGCGCCGAAGCGCTCGCGGGCCGAACATCCAAGGGAGACCTTGCTTGCTTGAAATGATCCGTTTCGTTTCAGCGGTTGTAGGCGGTTTCGCCGTGGGCCGAGATGTCGAGGCCTTCGCGCTCTTCTTCCTCGCTCACGCGCAGACCGATGGTGAGGTCGACGATCTTGTAGGCGATGAAGGACACCACGCCAGACCACACGATGGTCAGCAGCACGGCCTTGAGCTGGATCCAGACCTGGGCGCCAATGCCGTTGGACACCACGCTGGCCGTGACCCAGTCGCCCACCAGGCCGGGGCCGCCGAGCGCCTGGGTGTTGAACACGCCGGTGAGCAGCGCGCCGACGATGCCGCCCACGCCGTGGACTCCGAACACGTCGAGCGAGTCGTCCGCGCCGAGCATCTTCTTCAAGCCATTGACGCCCCAGAGGCAGGCGAAGCCGGCGACGAAGCCGATCACGATCGCGCCCATCAGGCCGACGTTGCCGGCGGCCGGCGTGATGGCCACCAGGCCGGCGACAGCACCCGAGGCGGCGCCCAGCATCGAGGCCTTGCCCCTCATCAACGCTTCACCGATGCACCATGCGAGCACGGCAGCGGAAGTGGCCGAGAAGGTGTTCATGAAGGCCAGCACGGCGCTGGTGCCCGCTTCGAGCGCGGAGCCGGCGTTGAAGCCGAACCAGCCGACCCACAGCAGCGAGGCGCCGACCATGGTGAGCGTGAGCGAATGCGGCGTGAAGGATTCCTTGCCGTAGCCAATGCGCTTGCCGATCAGGAAGGCGCCGACCAGGCCGGCGACGGCGGCGTTGATGTGCACCACGGTGCCGCCCGCGAAGTCGAGCGCGCCCCACTGCCAGAGGAGGCCGGCCTTGGCGTTCATGGCATCGACCACATCCTTGCTGGCATAGGCGTCCGGGCCCATCCAGAACCAGACCATGTGCGCGATCGGCGCGTAGCTGAAGGTGAACCACAGCGCCATGAAGAGCAGCACGGCCGAGAACTTGATGCGCTCGGCGAAGGCGCCCACGATCAGGCAGCAGGTGATGCCGGCGAAGGTGGCCTGGAAGGCGGCGAACAGCAGCTCGGGGATATAGACGCCCTTGCTGAAGGTCGCGCCCGGCGCGAAGGTGCCGGCGGCCGAATCGAAGACGCCCTTCATGAAGAGCCGGTCGAATCCACCGATGAAGGAGTTGCCCTCGGTGAAGGCGAGGCTGTAGCCGTAGATGAGCCACAGTACCACGATCATCGAGAAGGTGACCATGACCTGCATCAGCACCGACAGCATGTTCTTGCTGCGCACCAGGCCGCCGTAGAACAGCGCCAGGCCGGGGATGGTCATCATGATGACGAGCAGCGTGGACAGCAGCATCCAGCTGGTGTCGCCCTTGTTGAACGAGGGTGCCGGCGCGGCGGCCGGCGCAGCTGCGGCTTCGGCGGCGGGTGCGGCCGCGGCCGGTGCGGCAGCGGGGGCTGCAGCAGGCGCGGCGGCCGGCGCCGAGGCTGCGGGCGCTTCAGCCGCGGGCGCCGCCGGCGGCGTCTGGGCAAAGCCGGCGGTGCCGGCAGCGAGCACGCTCAGGCCGAGCGCGAGAGAGACGAGCAATTTTTTCATGTCGATTTTCTTTCGTGCCTTGAAGTCAAAGAGCTTCGCGGCCTGTTTCTCCGGTACGAATGCGAACGACCTGCTCCAGGTTGTAGACAAAAATCTTGCCGTCGCCGATCTTGCCGGTGCGTGCGGCGCTTTCGACGGCTTCGATCACGCGCTCGACGAGCTCGTCGGCCACGGCGGCCTCGATCTTGACCTTCGGCAGGAAATCGACCACGTACTCCGCGCCGCGGTAGAGCTCGGTGTGGCCCTTCTGGCGACCGAAGCCCTTGACCTCCGTCACGGTGATCCCTTGCACACCGATCGCCGAGAGCGCTTCGCGCACCTCGTCGAGCTTGAACGGTTTGATGATGGCTGTGACCAGCTTCATGATGTTTCTCCTTTGGATGGAACAGGTCTGCGCGGCTGTATGGATCAGAGCGTCTTGGTCAGCGTGACGATGAAGCGCGCCTTGTTGGGCGACCAGGTGGGTGCGCCGAAGCCCAGGTCGGGGCCGGACACCAGCAGGTACGAGCTCTTCTTGTTGGCGCCCTGCACCGAGCCGGCCAGCGACAGGCCGTTGCCGAAGTCATAGGAAGCGCCCACGTTGTAGTCGACGTAGCTCTTGTAGCCCAGGCTGCGGATGTCGCTGCTCATGTGCGTGTAGCCCAGCGCGGCCTTCAGCGTGACCTTGGGCACGATCTCCTTGGTGTAGGCGAGATTGAAGTAGCCGGTGTTACGCCCCTTCAGGCCCGAGCCGTCGCGCTCGCCGGCGTAGTTGAAGTAGTCCTTCGAGACGGTGTGGGAGTACTTGAAGGTGAAGGCGCCGATGGCCTCGTTGGCATAGGTGGCCGCGCCGTACAGCTCGGTGGTGTTGCCGCGGGCGTTGCCCGGGTAGACGTAGGCGAGCGCGCCGAAGTCGAGGTCGAACACGCCGGCCTTGAACTTGTAGCCGCCATAGATGTCGCTCTCGATGTCGTTGCCGGCGAGCCAGTTGACGCTGGAGTTCCAGTTACCGACGTAGAAGCCGCTCTCGCCGAAAGCGTAGTCGAAGCCGCCCTGGATGGCGGGCTTGAAGCCCTTGGTCTTGGCGAAGCCGTTGCTACCGAGCACGTCCTGATCCTGACCGCGGAACTTGTAGTTGCTGGTGAGCGCAACATTGCCCGTGAGCTGGGCGCTCGCGATCAGGGGCATGGCAGCCAGCGAGACAACGGCCAGGGCAGAGGCGGTTTTACGGTGCATCATCGAGAGACTCCTCGGAGGTTTTGGAATGGAATGGAAGCCATCTCAAAGCAGGGAGCGTGCCAAACCGACCGTTCCGCACTGAGAAGGGCCTGGACAGGTGCACATTGCAACAATGAGCAAAAGATGGGCGCACCATCTTGGGGAAATGGAGAAGAATGAGCTTGTCTTTGGTGCAAGGTCATGCCTTGCTGGGCCTGGAAGCCGCCAATGTCACGGTCGAGGTGCATCTGGCCAACGGGGCTGCCCAGCTTTACGCTGGTCGGCCTGGCCGATGACGGGAGCCATCGGCCCGGAGGCAGGGCTTCTTGCGCGCGAGAAACGTGAGGAGCAAAATCGTCTCACGAATCTCACGGAGCTGTCATGAACCAAACCTCCGCCAAAGAACCGCATGATGCCGTCCAGGCGCTCGTGGCGCGCATCGACAGCATGCGTGAAGCAAGCCGCCTCATCATCAGCGAGCTTTCCCGGACCCTCACCGGGCCCAGGGACAAGAAGCTGACCCTCCATGTGCGCGAGGCGATCAACGAGCTGGAGCGTCAATCGATCCAGGAGTTGGTGGATGAGGTTGAGCCCAGGCGCCCGGCGGCCACCCGCATCGATCTCGAGAAGCGCGCCATCGACGCCGTCCTGCAGGGCACCGAGTGGAACTCGGCCGCCGAAATTGGACAGCGGCTTGACGCGAAGGCAGCAAACCCGCACGCGGCCGTGAGCCGCTGGCAGCAGAGCGGGCGCATTTTCGGCATCGACCACCGCGGCAAGAAAATCTACCCGGCCTACATTTTCGATGCGACCTGGCAGCCCTTGCCGGCGGTCAAGAAGATCCTGGCGGTCCTGGACGACTATTCGCCCTTCCGGGTTGCGGCATGGTTCGAGTCCACCAATTCGTCCCTGGGCGGAAAGCGTCCGCGCGAGGTGATTGCGAGCGCCCCGGATGCCGTCGTGGCCGCCGCGGAAGACCACAAGGTGGGTGCGGTGCATGGCTAGCCCAGCACCTCTCCTGCCTCCTCCGCCAAAGTCGCTCCGCACCCTGCCGCATAAGGCTGGAGTCTGGTATCGCGTGCATCCGTACGACGCAACCACGGGGAAGTACGCGCCGGCCGCCTTCAACGCTTCGGAGCTCGGCAACGCTCGATTCAGCCCCCTTTTCAATCCGGTCTCGAAAAAGCCGATTCCGACGATCTATGCGGCCAAGAGTGAGCGCCGAGCCATTGCGGAGATCGTCCTGCACGACGTCCCCACCCCGTCGGCTGGCTACCTGCATGACCTTGAGCGCGACTACCGCGCCAACCTTCACCTGAGCCGCATTCGTGCGCAGGCGGTCCGGCTGGTCAACATGACGACCATGGGTCTCCAGGCCGCCGGCCTGAAGCCGATCGACCTCTTCGAGGGCGAGAAGGACGACTACCCCAGGACCCAGGAATGGGCGCTATGGATTTGGCAGAACATGCCGGACGCCCAAGGATTGCGGTGGATGTCCAAGCGGGACAACCAGTGCGAGGTGATCATGCTCTTCGGGGATCGGATGAACCCGTCGGACGTCGTCGACGATGGCAGTTCACAGCCGCTGCAGGCGCACGAGGACCTTGTCATCGAACTGCTGGATGAGATGGGTGCCGGGGCCTACCCCTGCATCTGACGAGGCCTGCCAGGCGCGCCAGGCACGTCGGGACACCCATCACCGCGTTCGAACCCATCGACGGAAACAATCCACGCCGCGGCCGGCCGCCCTGCCCGATTGGCCAGCCACACGCCTGAGGCGCGCCTTCAGCCAAATGCCCCAGTGGCTCGCGTACGCGAGCCCACTCGATTCAATGCAGCTTCTTCATTTGGGCTGGCCCTACAACGCTCGCACCATTGAAATTCACCTCTTTAGCTGGTACGTCACGGCGTACACCCTCGTTTCGGTGCCCGTTGCAGACTGGCAGGTGGCCCCGATCACTGCAGCACTGTTCAGAGCAGCCCGCGCCCCGCCAGGTTGCGCATCAGCGCACCGATGCCGAAGGACCAGCGCGCTGCCTGGTCCGAATGCACGACGCGGTTCTCCAGCGCGCCGAGCTCGGGCGCCGAGATGGTCACACGATCGCCGACCACATGGGTGAAGCCCTGGCCCGGACCGTGGCGGTCCTGCGTGGGCGCGAACATGGTTCCGAGGAAGAGCACCAGACCGTCGGGGTAGGCATGGTGCGGGCCGATCGCCTGCGACACGATGTCCAGCGGATCGCGGCTGATCAGCGAGAGCGAGCTTTCGCCTTCGAGCACGAAGCCTTCAGGGCCCGCGACGCGCAGCGCCACCGTGATGCGGCGCACCTCGTCGATGCCGAAGTGGGCATCGAAGAGGCGGATGAAGGGGCCGATCGCGCACGAAGCGTTGTTGTCCTTGGCCTTGCCGAGCAGCAGCGCGCTGCGGCCTTCGAAGTCGCGCAGGTTGACGTCGTTGCCCAAGGCGGCGCCCAGCGTCTGGCCGCGGCTGTTGATCGCAAGCACCACCTCGGGCTCGGGGTTGTTCCAGACCGAACCCGAATGGATGCCGATGTCGGCGCCGGTGCCCACCGAGGCCAGCACCGGCGCCTTGGTGAAGATCTCGGCATCGGGGCCGATGCCGACCTCGAGGTACTGCGACCAGGCGCCCTGCGCGATCAGCACCTCCTTGACCTGCGCCGACTGCGGCGAGCCGGGCACGATGCCCGCGAGGTTGTCGCCGAGCACGCCGCCGAGCGCGGCGCGGATGGCTTCGGCCTTGGACGCATCGCCGCGCGACTGCTCCTCGATCACGCGCTCCAGCAGGCTGGCGACGAAGGTCACGCCGCTGGCCTTGACGGCCTGCAGATCGCAGGGCGCGAGCAGCCAGGGCTGGCCGGGATCGCGCCCGGCCTCGTCGCTGTTGGCCAGCACCGCGTCGAGCGCGGCGATGCGGGGCGTGATGTTGTCGCGCAGGCCCTGCTGCACGGCACCCACGGCATCGTCGAGCTCGAGCAAGTGGCTCGCGGTGGGCGCGATGCGCGTGAGGTCGTGCAGGCCGCCTTCGTGCACGGCCACCAGCGTCGGCCCGAGCCCGGGCTGCCAGAGGCGTCCGATCAGGGTGGCGCGCTCGGCATCGCGAGGCAGGCTGGTGGCGGGCGAGAGGATCGGGGGCATGCAAGGTCTCCAGAATGAACGGGCCGATGAGCCGGCCTCTGCATGGGCGATCGTACGGGACTGTCAGCGTGCCGTGTGGGCCTGCCCCGCCGCGCGCACGCGCGCGACGCTCTGCGGCAGGTCTTTCCAGGCTGTAGCCTGCGGCGCGAAGCGCGCGCGCATGTAGCCGGCCAGCTCGGCGATCTGCGCATCGTCGAGCGCTTCGCCGAAGGCCGGCATGAAGCCGATCTCACGCGAGGCCGGCTCGCGCACGCCGTCGAGGATGGTGCGCAGCAGGTTGTCCGGCCGCTCGCTTGTGAGATTGCTGTTGAGCGCGAGCGGCGTGTTCACGCCCAGCAGGGTCGGCCCGTTGCCGTCGTGGTGGCAGGCGGCGCAGGCGCCGTCGAACATGCGCTGGGCGGAGCCTAGCAACTGGCCCTGGCCGGCGGCCGCGGCGGCGACCGCGCGCTGCGCCTGCGCGCTCGCTTCGGCATCGCTGGCGGCCGGATTGAAGGAAGCGAGGTAAGTGGCCATCGCGCGGATGTCGTCATCAGGCACTGCCGCCAACTCGCGCACCACCTCGGCCATTGGGCCACCAGCCATGCCGTGCCGCGGGCTGTGGCCGTTGCGCAGGTAGCGATAGAGCGCCTCGGCGTTCCAGGGCACAGCCGCCTTCGAGAGGCTGGTGAGCGCCGGCGCTTCCCAGCCCTCGACCATCGCGCCCGAAAGAAAAGCGCTGCCGCCCTGCTCCGCGCCGAGCGCATTGCGCGGCGTGTGGCAGGCGCCGCAGTGGCCCAGGCCGTTGACGAGGTAGGCGCCGCGGTTCCATTCGGCGCTTTGCTGCGACGCCGGCTGCATTGGCGCCGGATCGTGGAAGAGCGCGTTCCAGCCTGCCATCAGCGGCCGCAGGCCGAAGGGGAACTTGAGCCCCGCCTCCGGCGTGGGCGCGCGCACCGCGGGCAGCGACATGAAGTAGGCATAGAGCGCCTGCAGGTCGTCGTCGCTGGTCTTCGCGAAGGCGGTGTAGGGGAAGGCCGGGTAGAGATGGTGGCCGTCGCGCGAGATGCCCTCGCGCATCGCGCGCTGGAAGGCGCTGAAGGACCAGCGGCCCAGGCCGGTCTCGGCATCAGGCGTGAGGTTGGTGGTGTAGATGGTGCCGAAGGGCGTCTCCATCGCACGGCCGCCGGCGTTGGGCGTTCCGCCCGGCGCGGTGTGGCAGACGGCGCAGTCGCCGATGGCGGCGAGCGTGCGGCCGCGTTCGATGGTGGATTGGCTGTAGACGGGGGCGCTGAGGGTGACGGGGGCGATCGTCGAGCGCCAGCCCATGAGGCCGGCGATGACGCCGAGGCCGCCGATGACGAGGGCGATCGCACTGGCTGCCTTGCTCCTTCCCCCTCTGGGGGAAGGCTGGGATGGGGGCACGACGACGCCACCATCGAACGCTGGGTTGCCCCCACCCCTACCCTCCCCCAAAGGGGGAGGGAGTGAAGACGGGTTCAGCGCAGCACGCACCACTTCCGGCGTGAACGGCGGCGCCCTGAACCGCACCCCCGTCGCATCGAAGATCGCATTTGCGATCGCCGCCGTGCCAGGCACCGAGGACGACTCGCCCGCTCCGAGCGGCGGCTCGCCGGGCCGCTGCATGTGCATGACCTCGATCACCGGCACGTCGCGGAAATTGACGATCGGGTAGCTGCCCCATTCGCGGCTCGCGACCACGCCCGGGTTGGGCGCACTCTGCGGCACGAACTGCACGCGCTCCTTCAACGCGCGGCTCGTGGTCTGGATCACGTTGCCGTGGATCTGGTGTTCGACCCCGGCCGGATTGACCATCAGCCCCGCGTCGTGCCCCACCACCACGCGGCGCACGTGCACCTCGCCGGTCTTGCGGTTGACTTCGACATCGGCCACCCAGGCCGACCATGCCGCGCCGAAGCCTGGCCACTTGCTGTGCACGTAGCGCGCGTAGGCGAAGCCTTGCCCGAAGAGCACGTCACCACCGGGTCCGAGGCCGCCGTCGGCATCCTCCTGCGGCCCGGTGCGCATGCGCCAGCCGGCCTTCTGCGCGGTCTCGCGCACCAGCTCGGCCGCGCGCGGATCGTTCAGGTGGCGCAGGCGGAACGCGACCGGGTCGACGCCGGCCGCGGTGGCCAGTTCGTCGACGTAGGACTCGTGCGCGAAGGAGCTCGGCAGCGCCGACACGCCGCGCAGCCACGAGGCGCGCACGATCGGCGCCATGTCGTTGACCTTGACGCGCAGGTTGCCGTACGCATAGGGCGGGCGCGCGGTGCGGTCGCCCATCTCGAAGGCCTGGGCCGCAGGCTCGATGGTGCGGGTGAGCAAGAGCGCCAGCGTGGGCGCGCCGTTCGACGGGTACGAGGTCTCGAAGTCGTAAGCCGCAACGCCGCCTTCGGCATCGAGCCCGCCCTTCACCTGCATCAGCTGCGCGGCACCCTTGGGCTCCCACGCATGCTCCTGCTCGCGCGTGAGCTGCACCCGCACCGGCACGCCGGCCGCGCGCGCGAGCAGCGCGGCATCGGCCGCGACGTCGTCGGCGCCGTTGCGCCCATAGCAGCCGGCCGCCTCCATGCGCACCACATCGACCGCGACATCGTCCACGCCCATGAGCTTGGCCAGATCCGCGCGCAGCACATGCGGGTTCTGCGAGCCGGCCCACACGCGCAGTTGCACATCGCCGCCTTCGCCTTCGGGTTGCCAATGCGCGAGCGCGCACGAGGGGCCGATCGATGCGTGCATCTGGTAGGGCCAGACGTAGGTGCGCGGCATCGACTCGGCCGCATGGGCGAGCGCGCCCTCGACATCACCTTCGTCGACCAGCAGGCGCTGCGTGGCGGGGTTGGCGCGGATCGCGCCTTCGAGATCGTCGAGCGAAGGCAGGCCGGGCCAGCGCTTCCAGATCACGCGCAGTTCGCGCAGCGCCTGCTCGGCATGCTCCTCGCGCTCGGCGACGATGCCGACGAAGTCGCGGATCACCACCACGGCGCGGATGCCGGGGATGTGGGCGATCGAGGATTGGTCCACCGATTCGAGCGTGTTGCCGATGTAGTCGCCGTGGTCCGCGCCCGCATAGGGCGGGCGCACGACGCGGCCGTGCAGCATGCCGGGCGCGCGCATGTCGTGCACGAACACCAACTCGCCCGCGAGCTTGGCCGGGATGTCGACGCGCGCCACCGGGCTGCCGACGATGCGGTAGTCCTTCGGATCCTTGAGGCGGGCGCCGCCGTCGAGCTGGAGCACGGTGCGCACGCCCGCCACCAGCTCCCCGAAGCCGACGCTGAACGCGGGGTCGTCGCCCGCATGGATGCGGCCCTCGCGCACCGCGAGCAGTGAGGGCTGCACGCCGAAGCGTTCCGAAGCCTGCGCGAGAAGCCAGGCGCGTGCCTGCGCCGCCGCGAGCCGCAAGGGTGCGGCATGGATCTGCAGCGAGGCGCTGGCGATGGTCGCGCCCTGGTTCGGCGCGCGGGCGGTGTCGCCGAGCACCATGCGGATCTGCGCCAGCGGCACATCGAGCTCTTCGGCGACGATCTGCGACAGCGCGGTCTGGATGCCGGTGCCGAGATCGACATGGCCGTTGAGCGCGGTCACGCTGCCGTCGTCCCACAGCGCAAGCAGGATCTCGGGCCCTTCCGCGGGATTGCCCGACACCGTGGCCGGCTGGCCGTTGGCGACCGGCGGCGCGGGTGGCGTCTCGCGCACCACGACGAGCACGCCCTCGGCATGGAGGAAGTCGCTGCGGTTGCGCGGCAGCTCGGCGCGAAATGGTGCCCCCAGGCTCGGCACTCTCGTGTCCTCGCCGCCCCCCGAGGGGGCTACCGCGCCTTGGGGCGGCCCGGCGGCACGGTTGCTCACGAGTCGGCGTCCTTTGCCACCATCAGCTGCGCCGCACGCTGCACCGCCGCCATGATCTCGACATGCGTGCCGCAACGGCACAGGTTGCCCGAGAGCTCGTTCCTGATCTGCGCATCGCTCGGATGCGGCTCGCGCGCGAGCAGCGCCGCCGCCTGCATCACCATGCCGTTCAAGCAGTAGCCGCATTGCGCGGCCTGCGCGTCCTCGAAACCTTGCTGGACCGGATGCCATTGCTCCCGCGAGCCCAGCCCTTCAAGCGTGGTGATGGCCCGTCCCGCAACCCCATGCGCCGGAATCACGCAGGCCCGCGCCGCCACGCCATCGACCCACACGGTGCAGGCGCCGCACTGGCCCAGGCCGCAGCCGTACTTGGGACCGTTCAGGCCCAGGTCGTTGCGCAGCACATGCAGGAGCGATGCCTCGCGCGGCACCGCGAGCGCGTGCGCGCGCCCGTTGACCTGCAGGGCGAAAGTCTCAGCGCTGGAGGCGTCCGTCACGTGTGTACATCTCCAGATCGACGAAGGTCGAGCCGTTGTGGTTCTTCGGCCCGTAGGCCACCGGGAACTCGCCGATGCGCGTGTCGCCCAGACTCTCGAGGGCCGTGACGAAGCTCTCGCGCGTGAGGTGGCGGCCGGCGCGCTTGAGCCCTTCGACGAACACGCGCGCGGCGATATAGCCCTCGAGCGCGGTGTAGCTGTCGATCTTCTCGCCGAACTCCGCGCGGTCGCGCCGGTAGTCGGCCACGATCGGCACGCGCACCAACTGCGGCGGCGGCACGATGCTGGCGGTGACCAGGCCTTCGAGCTTGCCGCCCAGGCGCTGTGCCGAACCGGCCGCGTCGGTGATGCCGACCGAGAGCGTGTAGAGCGGCGCAGCCGCACCACCGGCGCGGTAGTCGCGGATGAAGACCTCGCTCATGCGCCCGGCCATGATCATCACCACCGCGCCGGGCTTCGCCTTGGCCAGGCTCTCGCCGATGTCCTTGGCGTCGGTCGCCGCAATGGCCATCGGCAGCGCCTGCACCACCTTGACCTTGTATTCGGCCGCGAGCTGCTCGCAGGTCGCGAGGTTCGACTTGCCGAAGGCGCTGTCCTGGAACACCACGGCGATGTTGTGGATGCCGATGGTCGACAGGTGGCTGATGATCTTGCGCAGCTCCAGGTCGTAGCCCGCGCGCACATGGAACAGGTTGCGATTGAGCTTGGTGCGGAACGAGGTGGTGCCCACCAGCGGCGCGAACATCGGCACGCCGGCCTTGTCGGCCAGCGGCATGGCCGCCACCAGGTTGCCGGTGGCGACAAAACCCATCAGCGCGAACACCTTGTCCTCGTCGATCAGCTTGGCCGTGTTGACTGCCGTGCGCTGGGGCTCGTAGGCATCGTCGTAAGAGAGCAGCTCGATCTTGCGGCCGTTGACGCCACCGCCCTTGTTCACGCGGTCGAAGTAGAGCTTGATGCCGGCACGGTAGTCGTTGCCGAAATCCTGCGCCACGCCGCTGAAGACGGCCGATTGGCCGATGCGGATGCTGGTGTCGGTGACGCCGTTTTCGGCGGCGTGCGCGAAGGTCGAGAAGAAGGCGAGCGCGGCAGCGCAGCACGCCGCCGCGGCGCGTTGGGAGATGCGGGCCATCGCTCAGGCCACCACTTCGATGTCGGTGGACTGGATGCGCTTGACGCCCTTGGCCGCCATCTGCTTCCAGGCCGCAGCCAGCGACCCGTTGAGGTCGATGGCGCGCGTCGCGTCCTCGATCACGTAGGCCTCGAAGCCGTGCTTGCGCGCGTCGAGCGCGGTCCAGGCGACGCAGAAGTCGGTGGCCAGGCCGCTCACGAACACCGTCTTGATGCCGCGCTGCTTGAGGTAGCCGGCCAGGCCGGTCGCGGTCTTGCGGTCGGCCTCCTCGAACGCCGAGTAGCTGTCGACGCCCTTGTGGAAGCCCTTGCGGATGATCACCTGCGCGGTCGGCAGCTTGAGGTCCTTGTGCAGCGCCGCGTCGTCCGTGCCCTGCACGCAGTGGTCGGGCCACAGCACCTGGTTGCCGTAGGCCAGCTTGATGCTGCTGAAGGGTTTCTGGCCCGGATGCGCGCTCGCGAAGGAGGCGTGGCCCTGCGTGTGCCAGTCCTGCGTGACGACGATGTTCTCGAAGGCCGTGGAGAGCTTGTTGATCACCGGCACCACCTCGGCCCCGCCCTTGACCGGCAGCGTCCCGCCGTCGACGAAGCAGTTCTGCACATCGACCACGATCAGAGCCGCGTTGGCCGCCGGCTTGATCTTCGCCGCAGCGATGAGCGGCGCCGAAAGTCCCGCGAGCCCCAGGGCTGCGGCGGACTGAAGAAAGGTTCTGCGGTGCGTGTTGTGCATGGTGTGCGCTCCTCGGGTTGAAATAATCCTGTGATCAGACGCTCAGGTACGCCCTGCGCACCTCGTCGTTGGCGGCCAGTTCGGCCATCGACGCCTGGTAGCGGATTTGTCCCTTCTCGAGCACGTAGGCGCGGTCGGACACGAGTTCGGCGAAGTGCATGTTCTGCTCCGACAGCAGGATGCTCACGCCCTGCGCCTTGAGCTCGAGGATCATGTTGGCCATCTGTTCCACGATCACGGGCGCCACGCCTTCGGAGGGCTCATCGAGCAGCACCAGGTAGGGGTTGCCCATCAGCGTGCGCGCCACGGTCAGCATCTGCTGCTCGCCGCCGCTCATGCGGCCGCCTGGGCGGTTCGGCATCTCGCCGAGGTTGGGGAAGAGCTTGAACAGGCGTTCGGGCGTCCACAGCGGCGCGTCGCTGCCGTCGGCCCAGCGGCGCGCGGCCTGCTTGCCGACTTCGAGGTTCTCCATCACCGTGAGGTCGGTGAACACGCGCCGGTCCTCGGGCACGAAGCCCAGGCCCAGCTTGGCCGCGTGGTGCGGCTCGCTCTTCGAGATGTCGTGGCCCAGGAAGCGCACCGCGCCGCGGCGCTTGCTCAGCATGCCGATCAGCGCCTTGAGCGTGGTCGACTTGCCGGCGCCGTTGCGGCCCATGAGCGCGACCACTTCGCCGCGTCGCACTTCGAGGTCGACGTCATAGAGGATCTGCGCGGCGCCGTACCAGGCACACAGGGCGTTGGCTTCCAACAACTGCTCATGCGAACTCATGCCGCCTCTCCTATCGCCGCGTTCACCGCGGCCGCCTTTTCGGCGATCTTCTCGAAGGTCTTGCCGCTGCCGAAGTACACCTCCTGCACCTTCGGATGGTCGCGGATCTCGAGCGGCTTGCCCTGCGCGATGAGGCGCCCGCGCGCCAGCACGATCATGCGGTCGGCGTACGCGAACACAACGTCCATGCTGTGTTCGGTGAAGAGCACCGCCATGCCGCGGTCGATCACCAGTTGCTTGGTCAATGCCATCAGGGAGTTGCGCTCCTTGGGTGCCATGCCGGCGGTGGGCTCGTCCATCAGCAGCAGCTTGGGACTGTTGGCCATCGCGATCGCGAGCTCGACGCGCTTGACATCGCCGTAGGCGAGCACGCTGCAGGGCCGGTCGGCCTGCGCCTTCATGCCGACCTGGTCGAGCAACGCCAGCGCCTCGTCGCGCTTGTGATCGGCGGCGCGGCGCCAGGTGGAGAAAAGTTTGTGGTCGTGCGAGAGCAGCGCCATCTGCACGTTCTCGACCACCGTGAGCGAGGCGAAGGTCTCGGCGATCTGGAAGGTGCGGCCCACGCCCATGCGCCAGATCTCGCGCGGCTTGCGGCCCACGAGTTCCTGGCCGTCGAGCAGGATCGATCCGCGATCGGCCTTCAACTGGCCGTTGACCATGTTGAAGGTGGTGGACTTGCCGGCGCCGTTGGGGCCGATCAGCGCGAGCAGTTCGCCCGGCGCCAGGTCGAAGCTGATGCCGTCGACGGCCTTGACGCCGCCGAAGGATTTGCCGAGTTCCGAAACTTTGAGGAGGCTCATGCTTCGGCCTCCTTCAGCTTGCCGGCCGCGCCGCCGCGCCGCCGATCGAACAGCTGCTTGGTGAAGCCCGCGATCCCCTGCGGGAACAGCAGCACGAGCAGCAGGATGATCCCGCCCAGCATCGCGCGCCAGTAGTCGGTGTTGCGCGCCACCGTGTCGTGCAGCCAGGTGAAGGTGACGGCGCCCACCACCGGACCTGCCAGCGTCTGGATGCCGCCCAAAAGCACCATCACCAGCCCGTCGACCGACTTGCCCACGCTCAGCGATTCGGGCGAGATGCTGCCCTTGGAAAACGCATACAACGCACCGGCCAGGCCCGCCGCGGTGCCCGCGATCACGAAGGCCACCCACTGCATGCGCTTGACGTCGATGCCGATCGCATCGGCCCGCAGCGTCGAGTCGCGCCCGGCGCGCAGCGCATAGCCGAAGGGCGAGAACAGCACGCGGCGCAGCCACAGCACGCCGATCGCCACCAGTGCGAGCGTGAGCCAGTAGTACACGCGTTTGTCCGAGAGCCACGCCGCCGGCCAGACACCGGTGAGGCCGTTGCTGCCGCCGGTGAAAGTGTCCCACTGGTAGGTGATGGCCCAGGTGATCTGCGCAAACGCGAGTGTGAGCATCGCGAGGTAGACGCCCGACAGACGCACCGCGAACCAGCCATAGACGAAGGCGCCGGCCGCCGCCACCAGCGGCGCGACGACGAGCGCGAGCTCCATCGGCATGCCGCTCGCGCGCACCAGCAGCGCGGCGCCATAGGCCCCGAGCCCGAAGTAGGCCGCATGGCCGAAGGAATGCATGCCGGCCGGGCCCATGATGAAGTGCAGGCTGGTCGCGAACAGCGCAGCGATCATGAGGTCGATCATCAACACCGTCGTGTAGGGCGAGTCGGCCGTGATGAAGGGCATGGCTGCGAGCACGAGGCCGAACACGGCGGCCGCGATCAGGTAAGCCCTGCTCGGGCGGCGCAGCGGCTCCTCCTGCATGCCCACATAACGGCTCGGCGCCTGCGGCCGGCCGAACAGGCCCCAGGGGCGCCACACCAGCACCACCGCCATCACGAGAAAGTCGACCACCAGCGTGAGCTTGGAGAACGAGACGCTGATGCCGAAGACATCGACCACGCCGAGCCAGATGCAGACCGCCTTGATCTCGGCGATCAGCAGCGCGGCCGCGTAGGCGCCGGGAATCGAGCCCATGCCGCCCACGACGACGACGACAAAGGCCGCGCCGATGGTGTTGAGGTCCATCTCGAGCGTGGCCGGTTCGCGCGGCAGCTGCAGCGCGCCGCCCAGGCCCGCGAGCAACGCGCCGAGCGCGAACACGGCGGTGAACAGCCATGCCTGGTTGACGCCGAGCGCGCTGACCATCTCGCGGTCCTGCGTGGCGGCGCGCACCAGCGTGCCGAAGCGCGTGCGTGTGAGCAGCATCCAGACCAGGCCGAGCACCAGGGGGCCGACGACGATCAGGAACAGGTCATAGGAAGGAAACTGGCGTCCGAGGATCATCACCGAGCCCGAGAGGCCGGGCGCGCGCGGGCCCAGCAATTCGTCGGGCCCCCAGAACCACAGCACCGCGTCCTTGATCACCAGCACCAGCGCGAAGGTCGCGAGCAGCTGGAACAGCTCGGGCGCCTTGTAGATGCGGCGCAGCAGCACCACCTCGATCAGCGCGCCGAGCACGCCGACGGCGAGCGCGGCGATCACGAGCGCCGGCCAGAAGCCGAGTCCCGTGCCCAGCCGTTCGACCAGCGTATACGCCACGTAGATGCCCACCATGAAGAACGAGCCATGCGCGAAGTTCACGATCCGCGTGACGCCGAAGATCAGCGACAGGCCGGCCGCCACCAGAAACAGCGACGACGCACCGGCCAGGCCGTTGAGCAATTGAACAATGAACCCCGAGAAACTCATGGTGGACGTGCTCGATCAATCCGCGGTGCGCGATTTCTTCACGTCGGCGGCGGAAGGCTGGAACTTGGCGCCGTCGAAGTACTGGTAGTCGACCATCACGCCCTTGCCGTTGTCGTTCTTCGTCTTGCCGACGAAGGCGCCCATGGTCGATTGGTGGTCTTCGGGGCGGTAGAGGATCTTGCCGAAGGGCGTGTCCACCTGCAGGCCCTCGAAGGCGGCGACCAGCTTCGGCGTTTCGGTGCTCTTGGCCTTGGCGGCGCCGGCGGCGACCGACTTGATCATGGTGTAGCCCACCACCGAACCGAGGCGCGGATAGTCCTTGTACTTGTTGTGGTACGCGAGGAAGAAGGCCTTGTGCTCGGGCGTCTGGATGCCGTACCAGGGATAGCCGGTGACGATCCAGCCGTTCGGCGCCTCGTCCTTCAGCGGATCGAGGTACTCGGGTTCACCGGTCAGCACGCTCACCACTTCGCGGCCCTTGAACAGGCCGCGCGTGTTGCCTTCGCGCACGAACTTCGACAGGTCGGCGCCGAACAACACGTTGAAGATCGCATCGGGCTTGGCATCGGCCAGCGCCTGCACCACGCTGCCGGCATCGACCTTGCCGAGCGGCGGCGCCTGCTCGGCGACGAACTCCACATCGGGTTGCGCGGCCTTCAGCAGCTGCTTGAACGCGGCCACCGCCGACTGGCCGTACTCGTAGTTGGGGTAGACGATCGCCCAGCGCTTCTTCTTGAGCTTGACCGCTTCCGGCACCAGCATCGCGGCCTGCATGTAGGTGCCCGGGCGCAGGCGGAAGGTGTACTGGTTGCCGCCCTGCCAGGTCATCTTGTCGGTGAGCGGCTCGCCGGCCAGGAAGAAGAATTTTTTCTGCTTCGCGAAGTCGGCGACGGCCAGCCCGGTGTTGGACAGGAAGGTGCCGGTCAGCACGTCGATCTTCTCGCGCGAGATCAGCTCTTCGGCCACGCGCACCGCGTCGCCGGGGTTGGCGTTGTCGTCGCGCGTGATGAGCTCGATCTTCTTGCCGTTGACGCCGCCCTTGGCGTTGATCTCCTCGACCGCGAGCTCCATGCCCTTCTTGTAGGGCTCGAGGAAGGCGGCCTGGGCCTTGTAGCTGTTGACCTCGCCGATCTTGATCACGCCCTGCGCATGCGCGGGGACGAGTGCAGTGGCGAGCGTGGCGACGGCGGCCGCACTGAAGACATGACGCAGGGGGTTCATTGAAAGCTCCTTGGGGTCGAACGGAAGAGGAAATGGATGAGTGGCAAGAGCGGCTCAGCGGAGGCCGTCTTCGCCCTTGATCTCGGAAACCTGCAGGCCGCCGATGCGCGGCAGCGGACGGCCGCTGTCGGTGACCGCCACCGCGACGACGATCTCGTTGGCGCGCGGCGCATCCGACACGCGGGCCTCGACGGCGTCGAAGTGGCTGCGCACGAAGGCCGCGTCCTTGTGGCCCAGCGGCACGTCGATGGCGGTGCCGAGCGTGCCGCGCTTCTTGGCCGAGGGCACCAGCGCCGCGCCCTTCTCGACCGCCACGCGCAGCGGCGCGCCGAGCTTGGGATGCAGGATGGCCGCGGCATGCTCGAGTTCGCCGGACTCGCCGACGATCGCAGCCTTGCCGTAGCTCTGCACGCGGCCGGGCTCGATGCCCAGCGCGGCGACGGCCTTCTGGCCGAGCAGCGCACCCAGCTCTTCGCCGATGGCGATCAGTTCGTCCAGCGATTCGCTGTAGCGGCCTGCATAGGGGTTCTCGATCACCGCGATGGCGACGGCGCGGCGCGTGGGCGGCTCGATGCTTTGGCCCATTTCCTTGCGGGTTTCGTCGACCTGCACGACGAGCTTGCGGATGTTGGCGCTCATGGTTCTCTTTCCTTGTCTTGTCTCTGGATCAGGGATGGTGCGCTCAGCGCAAGCCGTCCCACTTGGCGATGTTTTCTGCGCGCAGGCCGCCGACGCGCTCATGCACGCGGTAGCCGGTGCTCATCGCGAGGATGAAGACGATCTCGTCGGACAGCGGCGCACCAGGCACGCGCACTTCGATCGCGTCGAACTGCCCGCGCACGTAGCTGGCATTGATGTTGGTGAGCGGCACATCGAGCGCTGCGCCGGGCGGCCCCACCTTCTTGGTGGAGGGCACGATCGAGAGCGCATTGCCGGGCTGCCCGGTCTTCTCCTCGGCCTTGCCCTGTCGATAGGCGTCGCGGTCGCCCTTCCAGCCGAGCAGCTCGCGCATCGCATAGCCGCCTGGCACATGCCACAGCGCGCCGTGCTCCAGCTCGCCGGCGGCGCCGACGATCGCGCCCTTTCCGTAGGTGGCGATCTGCTCGAGCGGCACGTCCATCGCGGCATGCAGGCGGTGCGCCATGTCGACGCCGACCGGATCCAGCAGGCTCATCATCGGCAGGATGTCGGGCTCGTAGCGGCCCGCGAAGGGATTGGTCAGCACCGCGCTGATGGCGCCGCGCACCAGCGGCGTTGCGGCGCGTGGACCGAACTCGTGGTGGATGTGCTCGACATGGGTGAAAACGCGACGTATATCGATCATGAAAAGAAGCCCTGCTTTTCGTTAAGCAAATACTGAACCAACTGCAGCGGCACGGGGCGGCCCCGCAATGGCCGAGACACCGGACGCATGCGAGCTTAAGGGCTCGACCATCGCCCATTGCCCCTGACAAACCAGCACGGCCGACCACACCAGCCCCGCGCGCTGCAAGGCCGCGGCGCGGGCCGCGCCCGCATCCAGTGCGCGGCGCACCTGCGCTGGCGCCAGCGGCTCCACGTCGGTCGTCACCGGGATGTCGCCCAGATCGCTGTCGTCCTTGCAGGCGCTGGCCGGCAGGCGATGGATGCCGGGGTCAACGACATCGACCGCGTTGGCGATCACGGTGGCCGCGGCATCGGCTTCGGCCGCCGTGGCTGCGAGCACGGTCACGCTGTCGGCGATGCCGAGCGAGAAGCTGCGGCCGCGCCAGCCGCTGGTGGCGACGCCGCGCACCGGCATCTCGGCGCCGATCTCGAACTGGCCGTCGGTCGCGAGCGGGCCGCTGTCACGCAGATCGAAGCGCGCGAGATCGGCGAACAGGCCGACGCGCGCCGAATGACCGGGCGCCAGATGCAGCGCGATATCGCCGCCGTTGTTGATCCACGCGCGCTCGATGCCGGAGCGCTGGTAGCAGGCGATGAGTTCCTGCGCCACGGCACCGGCCACGGCGGCCATCGGCGTGATGAAGCCGGCACTGAACGGGGCACAGGCCTTCCACATGCGTTGCGCGATGGGGCCTTGCAGCGCGCATTCGGTGCCCACGGGCTGGCGCAGCAGCGGCAGCTCGGTCACCAGCTCTTCGAGCACGGCGCCGAAGCGCCGCCACGCGAGTTCGTGCGCGACGGCGACCTCGACCGCGTCACCGTGCGCCTCGGCCACGATGTCGATCGGGCCGTGGTTGAGATGCCAGCGGCCGCCGTCGAGCGCGGTGCGTTGGGCGGTCATGGGAATGAAGTCCGTTCAGCCCAGCATGGGCGGTTGACCGAGCGGCCAGGGATTCGCATCGTCCATGCGAAGCCATTGGCGCGCCAGCGGCGCACCGTCGTTCTGCCAAGCGCCGCGCGCCAGCGCTTGTTCGAGCGAGAACACATGCTCCATATGCCCACCCAGCGCCGCATAGTCCTCGCGCCGCATGCTGAACTCGATGGGCGCCACGATCGCGGGCGTGGGCACGGTGCCGAAGCTGTTGTCGGGCATGCGCAGCACGTCCACCATCACCGTGATGCCGCCGCCGGGCCACACATAGGCCGGCGCGCCGCCGCAGGTCACGTTGACCAGCGCGCGCTTGATGGCGCGCGTGAGCAGCACCGGGTTTTCGGTGACGCCGGCGCGCAAGGACCCGCCGGCGCCGCCGAGGAAGAGCACGCTGCACAGCGAGGGCTCGCAGTTCTCGCCGATGCGCTCGACGATGCGGCGCACTTCGGCGGGCATCTCCTGCTCGACCGGCTGCAGTTGATCGTCGAGTACGTACCACTGCGCATGTTCGCCGGTGGTGGAGGTCATCAGGAGACGCAGGCCCGGCTTGGCCACGCCCTCTTCCCAGCCCTCGATGATCGACAGCGGATCGTCGATGTCGGTGCCGCCCCAGCCGTTGCCGGGGTTCGCCACCTGGAAGTAGCGCCCGGGCGTGGACTTGCGCCCGCGCATCTGGATGCCCGAGGGCGGCATGTCGAGGCAACGCCCGGCCTGGTGCTCGGTGAGCACGCCGGTGATGTGGTCGTCGACCACCACCACCTCGTCGGCCTGGCTGAAGAGCTGGCGCGCGAAGATGCCGACGGCCGCCGAGCCGCAGCCCACGCGCATGCGCTTTTCCTCCACGCCGTTGACGATGGGGGCCTTGCCGGCCTGGATCACCATGCTGGCGCCGCCGTCGATCACGCATTCGACCGCCTTCTTGTTGCCCAGCAGCTGCATCAGCTCGGCCGTCATGCGGCCCTCCTTCTTGCTGCCGCCGGTGAGATGGTGCACGCCGCCGAGTGAGAGCATCTGCGAGCCGTACTCGGCCGTGGTGACGTGGCCTACCACCTCGCCGCGGTAGCGCACGTTGGCCTGCTCGGCGCCGAGGAAGCGGTCGGTGTCGATCTTCACCTTGAAGCTGCAGTAGCTGAAGATGCCCTCGGTCACGACCGTGACCATGTCGACGCCCTGGGCTTTGGAAGCCACGATGAAGGGTGCGGGCTTGTAGTCGGGGTAGGTGGTTGAGGAGCCCACGCCGGTGACAAAGACCTCGTCGGCATGCAGGAGATCGCCTTGCCAGTCCGGGTCCGCTTCCGCGGGCGCCTGTTCGGCCGCCGGCCGCGCAAAAGGCACCAGCGCGGGCGATTCGCTCGCGAGTTCGCGCCGCAGCAGCAGCACCGGATCGACGCGCACCAGCACGCCCTCGCGGTTGGCGTAGCGGTCACAGGCGCCGGTGCGCCCCTCGGAGATCTGGCACAGCACCGGACAGGCGTTGCACTCGACCTTGCTGGTGCTCATGCGCTCGTTGCGCAGGGGCGAGCGGCCGCCGGCCTCGGGCAATACCGGCATGTCCATGCCGGGCAATCCGTCTGTCTTGGTGTGTTCGGTCATCGGGGGCTACTCTTGAAATCGGGGCCGATCGGATCTGCAACAACCGTGCCGGAAACCGGCTTGTATTGGACTCACGGTTTGTGTAGTATTCCCTACACTTTCATGTTGCAATCACTACATTGAAGGCCAATGTAGCAAACAGAATCGATGCTTGCAATGGTGTTTTCGCGGCGTCGCCGACAATCGGCAGGTTCCCTTTTCATTCATAACCATCCCTGATTCCTATGAGTGCATTCAGCGAAGAACGCGTGTTGAGCGTCCACCACTGGACCGACCGCCTGTTCACCTTCACCACCACGCGCGACCCGGCGCTGCGCTTTTCCAACGGCCACTTCACGATGATCGGCCTCAAGGTCAACAACAAGCCCTTGTTGCGCGCCTATAGCATCGTGAGCCCCAACTACGAGGAGCACCTGGAGTTCCTCAGCATCAAGGTCGAGGAAGGCCCGCTCACCTCCAGGCTGCAGCACGTCCAGGTGGGCGACACCATCATCGTGGGCCGCAAGCCCACCGGCACGCTCTTGATCGACTACACGCTGCCGGGCAAGCGCCTCTATCTGTTCGGCACCGGCACGGGTCTTGCACCGTTCATGAGCATCATCCGCGACCCGGACACCTACGAGAAGTTCGAGCAGATCATCCTGGTGCACGGCGTGCGCCAGATCGACGAGCTGGCCTACCACGACCTCGTGACCGACCACCTGCCCAAGCACGAGTTTTTGGGCGAGATGATCGAGAAGCAACTGCTCTACTACCCGACCGTGACGCGCGAGGAGTTCCGCAACATGGGCCGCATCACCGAGCTGATCGAGACCAACAAGCTGACCGACGACCTGGGTCTGCCGCCGCTCAATGCCGCGGAAGATCGCGTGATGCTCTGCGGCAGCCCGGGCCTCCTGGTGGACTTGAAGCACATCCTGGAAGCGCGCGGGTTCAAGGAAGGCAACACGTCGACCCCCGGCGATTTCGTCGTAGAACGCGCCTTCGCCGAGAAGTAAATGGCCAACGGCCGCAGCCTGCCCAAGCCGGCCACGCGCCGCACCGGCGTGCGCGAGGCCGCCGCGCAGGCCACGCGCGAGAGCATCCTGCGCGCGGCCACCAAGGTGTTCGCGAAGTACGGCTACGACGGCGGCAGCGTCGAGAAGATCTCGAAGGCCGCGAAGTCGTACGACCGCATGATCTACTACTACTTCGGCAGCAAGGAAGGCCTCTTCATCGCGGTGCTCGAGGGCATCTATCGGCGCATGGACGAGGCCGAGGCCGCGATCGACCTCGACGCATCGCGGCCGGTCGAGGCGCTGACGGCGGTGATCCGCTTCGTGCTCGGCTACTACCGCAAGAACCCCGAGTTCGTCACGCTGCTCAACACCGAGAACCTGCACAAGGGCCGGCACGTCGCGAAGTCGCTGCGCGCGCGCGAATACTCGTCGCGGGCGATCGCGATCATCCAGAAGCTGCTCGAAAGCGGCGTCGCGCAGGGGCTGTTCCGCGACGCCGTGGCGGCGCGCGATCTCTACCTGCTGATCGCCTCCACCGGCTACTTCTACACATCGAACCGCCACACGCTGACCGCCTTCCTCGGCGAGCCGCTGGAGACGCCGGAAGCCGTGGCGCACTGGGAAGACTTCGTGATCGAAACCGTGCTGCGCACGGTCGACGCGGGCGCTTCCGACGAAGAAACCACCTCAACCTCACCCCACGAAGAGGCAAAGAAATGGCAGAAGTCGCAACCGGCGCAAAGTCGGGCAAGGTCGTCATCCGGAACATAGGTCTGTTGCTCTCGGGCGACATCGACAAGCCCATCCTGGACGCCGACACCCTGGTCGTGAACGACGGGCTGATCGTCGCGCTCGGCAAGGAAAAGGACTGCGATCTTGAAGGCGCGCAGACCGTGATCGACGCCAAGAAGACCTGCGTCGCCCCCGGCCTGATCGACAGCCACGTGCACCCGGTGTTCGGCGACTGGACGCCGCGCCAGAGCCAGCTTGGCTGGATCGATTCGACGATGAACGGCGGCGTGACCACGATGATCTCGGCCGGCGAAGTGCACCTGCCGGGCCGGCCCAAGGACATCGTGGGCGTGAAGGCCCTGGCCATCACCGCGCAGCGCGCCTTCGACAACTTCCGCCCCGGCGGCGTCAAGGTGCTGGCGGGCGCGCCGGTGCTCGAGAAGGGCATGGTCGAGAGCGACTTCAAGGAAATGGCCGAGGCCGGCGTGGGCCTGCTCGGCGAAGTGGGCCTGGGCTCGGTGAAGGCCGGCTACGAGGCCAAGGAGATGGTGGCCTGGGCGCGCAAGTACGGCATCCAGAGCACCATCCACACCGGCGGCCCCTCGATCCCCGGCTCGGGCCTGATCGACAAGGACGTGGTGCTCGAAGCCGATGCCGACATCATCGGCCACATCAACGGCGGCCACACCTCGCTGCCCGAGGCGCATGTGTGCGAGCTGTGCGAGAAGTCTTCGCGCGCGATCGAGATCGTGCACAACGGCAACGAGCGCGTGGCCATCGCGGCTGCCAAGGCGGCGTTGGACCTGAAGTGCCCGCACCGCGTGATCCTCGGCACCGACGGGCCGGCCGGCTCGGGCGTGCAGCCGCTGGGCATCCTGCGCATGGTGGCGATGCTGTCCTCGATCGCGAACATCCCGGCCGAGCTGGTGTTCTGCTTCGCGACCGGCAACACGGCACGCATCCGCAAGCTCAATTGCGGGCTGATCGAGGTCGGCCGCGCGGCCGACTTCGTCTTCATGGACCGCGCGCAGCACACGGCCGGCAGGACGCTGCTCGAAAGCGTGCAGCTCGGCGACATCCCGGGCGTCGGCATGGTGATGATCGACGGCATCGTGCGCTGCGGCCGCAGCCGCAACACGCCGCCGGCGACCGAGATTCCGGTGGTGGTGTCGGGGGTGCACTGACTGAACGAAGCGCGCGCGGCGATCAAATGGATCTGGATCCGTTCGTATGCGTCGATGAAACACCGTTCTCGGCCTCAAGACAAGAGGTCGTGAAGATGCGAGGCAAGCCCGCGAGAACGTGCCGAACGGCGTCGGGCTCAATGAGCTCGACTACGACTCGGTGGTCTACCGTTTCCAGGACTGCGGTAGGTTGGAAGAGATCACCGCGCAAGCACCGGTCGTGACTATCGGCAATCTGTCAGTGCCGTTCACCGCAGTTGCATCTTTCGTTCGAGCTACAGATCCGTCTGCGTTTGAGAAGGCAGGCCTTCTCATCACTCCCAAGTTCGGGCTTGCCTTCGATCCGGATGATCCGTTCTGGGTCACCGCTCTTGCCGCTCACTGCCTCGATTCATGGCGCGACTTATGAAGCCGAGAACGGTCTGCTGCGATTTGCCAGCAAGGCCGCCCCATCGGCCATGACCGGCGCTTGCGCTGCGGGCGCCTCCGATGGCGCGCCTCCTGCCTGCGCCGAGGCGCAGAGTGGCGAAACGAAGAGCGCGGCCGCCACGAGACTGCGCCGACCCACCCACGGCCACTATGGCTTTACCTCCACCGCAAACCCGGTCTTGGCCAGTGTCGACAATCGCGCCGCATCCCAGTTGGTCAAGTGAATGCAGCCATTGGTTTCCTGGTGACCGACGCGCGCGGGAGACGGCGTTCCGTGAATGCCCCAGTGCGGTTTCGAAAGTCCAATCCAGGTGCTGCCCACCGGATTATTGGGGCCGGGCGGCACTTCGACCTTCTTCGCCTTCGCTGGCGCATTCTTGAGGAGCCCGGGATCGTAGGTGAAGGTCGGATTCTTCACTTCGTTGGTGATCTTCATCCTGCCGAGCTCCAAGGGATCAAGCCGCCCGCCGATACTGATCGGGAAGCCGGCCAGCGGCTTGCCGTCGCGGTCGAGCACGAAGAGCATGTGCTCGGACTTGTCGATCTCGATCGACGCCGCGGCTTTCACAACCGCTGGATCCGCAGCGCCGGCCACGTTGACAATCACGATCTCATCGCCGGCCCTGAAGCGCGCGCCCTTGTTCAGGTCCGCCAGCAGCTTCGGCGCCATGTGATGCTTCTCCGACAACGCTTCCTCGACGGATTCGTAGTCGAGCGATTTCAGCTTTGCCCTATCGGCCATGTCCTTTGGCGTCGCCGTGAAGGGCCCGGCAGCATCCCTCTCGGTGACGACGTATGCGGCGAACAAAGGCGCGGTGTCGTTTCTGAGGGCCTTCCAGGTGGCGGCGTCCACCTTGCCGGTGGGGGCGATGCCGCTCGCCGTCTGGTACGCGGCCACCACACGCCGCATGTTTGCACCAAAGCCGCCGTCGATCTCGCCGGGCGAGAACCATGCGCGGTCAAGCAGGATCTGGGCACGAACCACCGCGGCGCCTCTGGCGCCCTGGGAAAGCATCGGCATCTCAGTCGCCGCATTGAGCCGGTCCAATGCCCTGGGTTTCTGCGCATCGGAGGGGGCGGTCTTGGCTGCGGCCGATGTCTTGGCAGCGCAGGCCGCCCACGATGCACCGGATGCAGCGAGCGCCCCAGCAATCAGCAGGAACTTGCGGCGGGGAAAGGTCATCGAGCGACGCCTGCGCGAGCGGATGGAAGTAGCAGCGTATCCGCATCGCAGGCAGTCACTGTCGGCGTGCACCCCATAAGGGCGCAGTCCACAATCCAGGACGAAATATGGGAGGACGGCGTCTCCTGAAAACCCAGCGGCGATCCGGCCCAGCCCGGCAAGTCACGCGTGGCGCTACTCGGCCGCGCGATGCCGTGCTACTCGTTGTGACCGTGATCAGGCGACAGCATCCCTCACCGCTCGCGCCTCGACTTGAATATCAGGTGCCGCGCGGAAAGAAAGTTGAGCACCATCCCCGTCAGGCTGCCAAGCGCCACGCCTGCCGCCGGCGCCCATGGGCCGCTCAGCGTGTGCAGCACCAGTACGTAGACGCCATAGTTGACGAACGCGCCGCCCAGCATGGTCAGCAGGTAGCCGAGGTATTCGCGCGCCAGCGATACCTCCGAATGCCGCGCGCCGAAGGCGTAGCGCCGGTTCAGCGCCCAGGTCGCCGTCGCGGCTGCGACGAAGGACAGCACCCGTGCCAGATACCAGCCGAGCACGGGGGCCGCGAGATACAGCACGCCGACATCGACGCCCAGGCCCGCCACGCCGGCGGCCGCGAAGAATAGGAACTCGCGGCCCGCCCTCATGGCCGGCCGCGATGGCGCACACCCGGGATGGAGAGATAGCGCAGCCGCTTGGCCTCCTGCCGCCCGATGGTCACGGTGTGCAGCACGATGCCGCAGACGAAGGCCAGCATCGCGGCCAGCATGGTGCCGGTCAGCAGCACGGCCGTCGGCAGGCGCGGTACCAGGCCCGTGTCGATGTAGGTAAGGGCCAGCGGCACGGCCGCCGCGAGCGAGGCCAGCGCCAGCACGGTCGCGATGCCCGAGAAGAAGAGCAGCGGCCGCTCGCTCACGAACAGCTTGCAGATGGTCTTGAGGATGCGCCAGCCGTCGCGGTAGGTCGAGAGCTTGCTGTGCGAGCCCTCCGGGCGCGAGCGGTAGCGCACCGGCAGTTCAGCGAAGGGCATGCGCAATTCCAGCGCATGGACCGTGAGCTCGGTCTCGATCTCGAAGCCCTCCGAGACGGCCGGGAAGGACTTGGCGTAGCGCCGCGAGAACACGCGCAGGCCCGAGAGCATGTCGGTGAGATGGCCGCCGAAGAGCCCCGCCACCGCGCCGGTCAGAAGGCGGTTGCCGAAGCGGTGCCCCGTTCGGTAGGTGTGGGCGTCGTGGCCATCGTCGACGCGCGAGCCGACCACCATGTCGAGGTTGCCTTCGACCAGCGTGTCGACCAGGCGGCGCAGCTCGCCGAGGTCGTAGGTTGCATCCCCGTCGACCATCACGTAGATGTCGGCCTCGACGTCGGCGAACATGCGCCGCGCCACATTGCCCTTGCCGCGCAGCGCCACGTGCGTCACGCGCGCACCAGCGGCGCGGGCGACGGCCGCGGTGTCGTCGGTCGAGGCGTTGTCGAACACATGGACTTCGGCCTCGGGCAGGGCCGCGCGGAACTCGTCCACCACCTGCGCGATGGCCAGTGCCTCGTTGAAGCACGGGATCACGGCGGCTATACGCAGTGCGGGCAGTGCGGGCAGCGGGGCTGGGCGCGGATCAGGGTGCTCGGTCATTCTTGTATTGCAGGATGCGATAGGCCTTGGCGCCGTCTTTCTCGTACATCAAGGCGAAATGATCGTCGAATCCAGGCTTGGTCGTGATCTGCGGCACCATCGTGTAGGGCATGACGATGGCCTCGAAGCCCAGTGCCGCGAGCTTGCGCGCCATCTCGGCCGGGGGAAGAGGAAGAAAGTCCGTGTAGCGCCACGGTCCCAGCGCGTCGCCCCAGATCGGGTTGGGCCCGTAGTAGATCGCCTCGCTCAGCGCGATCTGGTAGACGCGGCCGGTGGCGTGCTCGCGCAGGTAGTTCATGACGGCATAGCCGGGCACGTTGGCCCGCAGGAAGGCCTCCCGCGTCTCGGGCGTCGGCGACACCTTGGTGAGCGCGCGCGCGGTATGCCGGACCGACACCGCCGCGAGCGCTGCCAGAAAGACAACGACGAAGAGACTGCCCGCGCGCGCCGGCCAGCCCACGCGGCCGGCTACCGGCAGCAGCCAGCGCAGCCCCGCCACGATCCAGCCGAGCAGCACCTGCCAGCCCAGCACCGCGATCAGCGCGATCAGCGGGAACGAAGCCGTCAAGTAGCGCGGGTAGCGCGAGGTCAGCGCCCACACGAGCACCGAGTAGGCGCAGAAGATGATCGCGGCGTGCACGGCCGGCGAGCGTCGCCAGGCCTTGCTGAGAGGCGCGAGCACCACGGGCCAGATCAGGAGGCTGGGAAAGGCGGCATGGATGCGCACGTCGTCGAGCTGGTTCTTGTAGTCGGCCAGGTTCCAGTTGCTGAAGCCGAAGAGCTTGGCGCCGATGGGATTGAAGGGATCGCCCGTCATCACGGCATTGCGCGCATACCAGTAGATGCAGGGAACGAGAAAGCACAGCAGCGCGACGGCCCAGACGCCCGGGCGCCGTTCGCGGCGGATCACGAACCAGGCCACCAGCGGCAGGAAGGTCAGCGCCTGGTACTTGGAGCCCGCCGCGAGGCCGAGGAAGAAAGCCGCCAGCGCCAGCCAGCGCGGGCCCTGCTCCGGCGGCGATTGGCGCCACCACCACAGGGCCGTGCAGGCCGCCAGCACGAACAGCGCGACGCCCGTGTCGATCAAGGCGTTCGAATAGTCGCCCATGCCGAGCCAGATGGCGGCGCCCGCGCAGCCCAGCACGCGGTTCAGGTGCAGCACGCCCAGGCGGTAGACCATCCACACCGACAGCCAGCCGGCCAGCGCGTTCAGGAAATGCGCCAGCACGTCGTCGCCGATCAAGAGCGCGGCGGCATAGAGCAGGTTGTAGTTGTACGGAAACCAGGGATAGCGCAGCCACTCATGGATGCCGAGAGAGCCGCTTTGCGCCACCTCGCGCGCATACGGCAGGTGGTACATCAACTCGTCGAAGGCGGCCGGCGGCGCCAGCGGCGCCAGCAGCGTCGGCAGCGCGACCAGCGCCAGCGCGACCAGGCCCGCCTTGTCGACCCATGACAGGGGCAGCCCCGGGTCGAAGGCGCGCACCTCCCGCCTCCATGCCGGAAACTGCACGCACGCCACCGCAAAGCCGATCGCGGCCAGCAGCAGCACGCCGGCGGTGTCGAACGCGCCCGCGATGCCGAGCAGCTGGAACGCGCAGATGAAGACCCCGACGCCGAGCGCGGTGGCCATCGCGGTCTCGAGCCAGACGTCGCGGCGCACCGGCGAACCCATGCGCGACTGCACCACCCGCCCGAAGCCCCAGCAGCCGGCAACGAAGATCGCCAGCGCCGCATAGTGCGCGGCAGCAAACATCAGTTTCTGAAGCATCAGAGATTGGGGGCCAGCAGCCGCTCGAGATCCGCTTCGCTCTGCTTGCGTCGCGCTGCCTGATCCTGCAACTGGTCGTGCCCGATCTTGCCGACGTTGAAGTAGGTCGCCTCAGGATGGCTCAGGTAGAAGCCGCTGACACTGGCGGCGGGCATCATGGCGAGGCTCTCCGTCAGGGTCATCCCAATGTCCGCGCAGTTCAGGAGGTCGAACATCGGCCGCTTCACGCTGTGGTCGGGGCATGCCGGATAGCCCGGCGCGGGGCGGATGCCGCGGTACTTCTCGCCGATCATGTCCTCGTTGCTCAAGCCCTCGTCGGGCGTATAGCCCCAGAGATCGGTGCGCACGCGGTGATGCAGCGCTTCGGCGAAGGCTTCGGCCAGCCGGTCGGCCAGCGCCTTGAGCATGATGGCCGAGTAGTCGTCGAGGTCGTCGACGAAGTACTTCTCCTTCTTCTCGACGCCGAGCCCGGCGGTGACGGCGAACATGCCGACGTAGTCCTTCAGGCCGCTCTCGCGCGGCGCGACGAAGTCGGCCAGGCAGCGGCTCGGGCGCATGACGCCTTCGATGGCCTGCTTCTCGGTCTGCTGGCGCAACCCGTACCAGGTGAGCGCGGCTTCGGTGCGCGATTCGTCGGTGTAGAGCACGATGTCATCGTCGTTCTCGGTGTTGGCGGGCCAGAAGCCGATCACGCCGCTGGCGCTGAGCCAGCGCCCTTCGATCAGCCGCTTGAGCATGCGCTGGCCGTCGGCATACACGCGCACGGCCTCGGTGCCGACCACCTCGTCCTTCAGGATCGCCGGGAACGGGCCCGCGAGGTCCCAGGTCTGGAAGAAGGGCCCCCAGTCGATGTACTTCGCGAGCTCGGTCAGGTCGAAGTTCTTGAACACGCGCCGGCCGATGAACTTCGGCACCGGCGGCAGGTAATTCGACCAGGCTATCGGCGTCTTGTTGGCGCGCGCCTTCGCCAGCGGCCACAGCGGCGTCTGCTTCTTGTTGGCGTGCTGGTGGCGGACCTTGTCGTAGTCGGCGTTGATCTCGTCGATGTAGGCCGCCGCCTGGTCGGACAGCAGCGACTGCGCCACGCTCACGCTGCGCGAGGCGTCGGGCACGTAGACCACCGGCCCTTCGTAGTGCGGCGCGATCTTCACCGCCGTGTGCACGCGGCTGGTGGTGGCGCCGCCGATCAGGAGCGGGATCTTCTTGATGCGGAAATGCTCGTCCTTCTGCATCTCGCCGGCGACGTATTGCATCTCCTCGAGGCTGGGCGTGATCAGGCCCGACAGGCCCACGATGTCCGCGCCCTCGACCTTGGCGCGCGCCAGGATCTCGTGGCACGGGACCATCACGCCCATGTTCACCACCTCGAAGTTGTTGCACTGGAGCACGACGGTCACGATGTTCTTGCCGATGTCGTGCACGTCGCCCTTGACGGTGGCGATGATGATCTTGCCCTTGGTGCGCACGTCGCGGCCCGCAGCTTCGTCCTGGCGCTTCTCTTCCTCGATGTAGGGAATGAGGTGGGCCACGGCCGACTTCATCACGCGCGCCGACTTCACCACCTGCGGCAGGAACATCTTGCCCTGGCCGAACAGGTCGCCGACGATATTCATGCCGTCCATCAGCGGGCCTTCGATCACGTGCAGCGGCCGGCCGCCCTTGGCCAGGATCTGCTGGTAGGCCTCTTCGGTGTCCTCGACGATGAAGTCGGTGATGCCGTGCACCATCGCGTGCGAGAGCCGCTGGTTCACGTGCACCGGATGCTCGGGCGTGCCGCGCCACTCGAGCTTCTTGCTCTCGTCCTTGGCGCCGCTCTTGGCGGTTTCGGCCACTTCGACCAGGCGCTCGCCGGCGTCGGGGCGGCGGTTCAGCACCACGTCTTCCACGCGCTCGCGCAGCTCGGGTTCGAGGTCGTCGTAGACGCCCACCATGCCGGCGTTGACGATGCCCATGTCCATGCCCGCCTTGATCGCGTGGTAGAGGAACACGGTGTGGATCGCTTCGCGCACCGGGTCGTTGCCGCGGAAGCTGAAGCTCACGTTCGAGACGCCGCCCGACACCTTGGCGCCCGGCAGGTTTTCCTTGATCCAGCGCGTGGCGTTGATGAAGTCGACCGCGTAGTTGTTGTGCTCCTCGATGCCGGTGGCGATCGCGAAGATGTTGGGGTCGAAGATGATGTCCTCGGGCGGGAAGCCGATCTCGTCGACCAGGATGCGGTAGGCGCGCTCGCAGATCTCGATCTTGCGTTCGTAGGTGTCGGCCTGACCCTGCTCGTCGAAGGCCATCACGACCGCGGCCGCGCCGTAGCGGCGCAGCAGCGTCGCGTGGTGCTTGAACTGGGCCTCGCCCTCCTTCATGCTGATCGAGTTGACGATGCCCTTGCCCTGGATGCAGCGCAGGCCGGCTTCGATCACCTCCCACTTGGAGCTGTCGATCATGATCGGCACGCGCGCGATGTCGGGCTCGCTGGCGATCAGGTTCAGGAAGCGCACCATCGCGGCCTTGCTGTCGAGCATGGCCTCGTCCATGTTGATGTCGATCACCTGCGCGCCGTTCTCGACCTGCTGGCGCGCGACCGCCAGCGCTTCCTCGAACTGGCCGTTCAGGATCATGCGGGCGAAAGCCTTGGAGCCGGTGACGTTGGTGCGCTCGCCGATGTTGACGAAGAGCGTGCCTCGGCCGATCTGCACCGGCTCGAGGCCGGACAGCTTCATCGGAGGAACCGGGAGAACAGGGACGGAAGACGGATCGGAGGACATGGGCTCACCTGCGGAACGTGGGTCAGGCGAGCGTCGTTGCAAGCCCAAGCCTGACGCGGACGCTTCGGACGGAAGGTACCGCGCTGCAACGCTCCTTGGGAGCCGCGGATTTTACGCCGGCTGGGCCACGCCGGCGGCCGATGCGGGCAGGCCGAACAGCAGGTCGAAGGCCCAGTTGAAGACGAAGGTGTAGACCAGGAAGAACACCACCAGGCCCAGGTCCATCACCAGCGCCTGCCACAGGCTCACCTCCATCCACCAGGCGAAGACCGGCACCAGGAAGGCGACCAGGCCGCCCTCGAAGCCGATCGCGTGGGCGACGCGACGGCGCAAGCTGCGGCCGCGCACGGCCTGGCGCGACTCCCAGCGCTCGAACAGGGTGTTGAAAGCGAGGTTCCAGAGGATCGCGATGACCGAGGCGATGACGGCCAGCACGCCCGAGTGGCCCATGCCCTGCCCCGACATCAGCGCCAGTCCAGCGCTGGCCGCGACGATGGCGAGACCTTCGTAGAGCGTGATGTAGACGACGCGGCGCTTGAGCCCTTGCATGAAATCTTCCTGTTTGGATTGGCGGTTTGGCCCCTACTTTATGTGCGCTCATCTGATATAAAAAGTCATCTTCTTTCAAAATTATTGAAAGGCCGTTGCCATGAGTTTTTCCAGCGACAACGTGCACGTGTTTCTGGCCGTGCTCGACCACGGCTCCTTCTCGGCCGCCGCGCGGGCGCTCGGCCGCGTGCCCTCGGCGGTGAGCATGGCGATCGCGAACCTCGAGGCCGAGCTGGACCTGCCGCTCTTCGACCGCGGCGGCCGCGAGCCCCAGCCGACGGCCGCGGCGCGTTCGCTGGAGCCGCAGGCGCGGCTGCTCGCCGCGCAGCTCAAGCAGCTGCAGGTGCAGGCGCTGGCGCTGACGCAGGGCCTGGAGAACCGGCTCACGCTCGCGATCGCGCCCGAGCTGCTGGCCGCGCCGTGGAGCGCGCCGCTGGCCGCGCTGGCGCGGGAATACCCGCTGCTGGAAGTCGAGGTGCTGGCGGCGCCGCAAGCCGATGCGCTGGCGCTGCTGCACAGCGGCCGCGCGCAGTTGGCGCTGGTCTTCGAGCGGCCCAGCCTCGACGGCCGCGAGGGCTTTCAGGAAGTGGCCAGCGACACCATGGTGGCCGTGATGGCGCCCGACCATCCGGTGCTGGCCGCGGCCGGCGGCCGGCTGCGCGAGGAGCACCTGACGACCACGCGCCAGATCGTGGTGGCCGGGCGCGATCTCGCGACCAGCGACCCGCGCTTCGTCTTTGCGCGCCATGTCTGGCGCACCGACAACGCCTTGGCCGCGCTGAGCCTGATCACGGCCGGTCTCGGTTGGGGCTGGCTGCCGCGCAATTTCGCGCGGCCGCACGTGGCGGCCGGCGCGCTGGTGGAGATTCCGTTCGAGAACCTGTCGAACGGGCTCGACCTGTGGGTCGACGTGGTGTGGTCGCGCGAGCGCCCGCTGGGCCTGGGCGCGCAGCGCTTCGTCGCGCTGATCGCGCGCAAGAAGAAGCCCTAGAGCGCTACAGGCCGCCGCCTGGCCTGCTGTCCCCCGGCGTCGTGCCGGGCGGCGCGCGGTTGATCCGGTCCAGTTGCCTTTGCCGCGCCTCGGCGCCGGGCAGGGCAGCCGGCGGACGAACGCCCGGCTGGCCCGGATTCATGGCCGGCGGACGTCCCGGATGCACGTCCGGTGGACGACCCGGATGGACGTCCGGCGGTCGGCCCGGATGCACGTCCGGCGGGCCGGCGTGCTCCGGCGGACGGAAACCGCGGTCGGGACGCGGCGGCCGGACACCGTGATCCGGCGGTGGATGCTGCCCTGGCGAAGGCCGCCAGCCCGGCTGCGGCTGCGGACGGAAGCCCGGTCCCGGATGCGCGTAGCCGGGGTCGCGCCACGGATTGGGCCGCCAGTCCGGCCGCGGCGCCGGCACCGGGCGCCAGCCGGCGACGGGCGGCGGCGGATGGTGGCCGCCCCACCAGCGCCGCTCGCCGTACCAGGGGCGGTCGCGGTAGTGGTTGCTCCAGTAGTTGCCGATCGTGAAGCCGACGATCGGCACGCCGATGATGGCGCCGTAGGTGGCCAAGGGCACGCGCCGGTCATCATCGTAGGCGTAGTCGATGTTGGCGGCATAGACCCAGCCGCGCAGCCCGTCGGGCAGCACCACGTCGCACCATGCATAGCCGCTGGTGCAGCCGAGCACCTCGAAGGGCTGGCCATGGCCGAGTCGCGCCACCAGCGGGTAGTCGCCCGAGGGGCCGGCACGCAGATTGACCGTGCCGCGGGCGAAGGCCTCCTGCGCCGCCGCGGCGACCGGCAGAACCAGGGCGATGGTGCCGATGCCGATCCATCGCTGGACGAGCTTGTTCATGGAATGTTCCTTTGCGCTCAGGCTACGCGCGCTCGACATGTTGTCAATCAGCCACGGCCTACCCTCAGCAACGGCCAGCCGCGCAAAGACGTGCACCGCCAGGGTGCTTCTTTACCTCAGGCCGCTTCGGGATACGCGGCCGCGCGATGCAGCGTGCGCCCCGCGAGCGGCGCCACCGAGCGCCCGATGGCGGCGATGTGGTCGGGCGTGGTGCCGCAGCAGCCGCCGACGATGTTGACCAGCCCCTCGGCCGCAAACTCGTGCAGCAGGCGCGAGGTGACCTCGGGCGTTTCGTCAAAGCCGGTTTCGCTCATCGGATTGGGCAGGCCGGCATTGGGGTAGCAGCTGATGAAGGTGTCGTCGGCCACGCGCGCCAGTTCCTGGATGTAGGGCCGCATCAGCGCCGCGCCCAGCGCGCAGTTGAGGCCGATGGCCAGCGGCCGCGCATGGCGCACGCTGTGCCAGAAGGCGGTCACGGTCTGGCCGCTCAGGATGCGGCCGGAGGCATCGGTCACGGTGCCGCTGATGACGAGCGGCAGGCGCTCGCCGCTGGTCTCGAAGTACTCGTCGATCGCGAACAGCGCGGCCTTGGCGTTGAGGGTGTCGAAGATGGTCTCGACCAGCAGCACGTCGGCGCCGCCTTCGACCAGCGCCTCGACCTGCTCGTAATAGGACGCGCGCAGCTCCTCGAAGCTCACGTTGCGCGCGCCGGGGTCGTTCACGTCGGGGCTGATGCTGGCGGTCTTGGGCGTCGGGCCGAGGGCGCCGGCCACGAAGCGCGGTTTGTCGGGCGTGCTGAACTTGTCGCAGGCGGCGCGCGCGATGCGGGCCGATTCGAGGTTCATCTCGCGCGCCAGCTCGGCCATCTTGTAGTCCTCCTGCGCGATGCGGGTCGCGCCGAAGGTGTTGGTCTCGATCAGGTCGGCGCCGGCGGCCAGATAGCCTTCGTGGATGTCGCGGATCACGTCGGGGCGGGTCAGCGAGAGCAGCTCGTTGTTGCCCTTGACGTCGCGCGGAAAGTCCTTGAAGCGCTCGCCGCGGTACTGGGCCTCGCTGAGCTTGAAGCGCTGGATCATCGTGCCCATCGCACCGTCGAGGATGGCGATGCGTTCGGCCAGGATGCCGGGCAGTTGCTGGGCGCGGGTGTAGACGAGGGGCTTCATGCCCCGGATTGTAGAAAGCGCGCCATGGCCCGGCCCGTGGGCGGTTATCGGTTCTATTGCTCGACGAAATCAAGCACCGCCTCGATCATGCGCCGCACCTGCGGCTGCACGCCGGCCGCGACTTCGGGCAGGTAGTCGAAGGGCAGCTTCTCCTGCATGTAGCTGGCCTGCGTCATTTCGAGCTGTACTGCGTGCACGCCGGCGGCCGGGTTGCCGTACTGGCGCGTGATGTGGCCGCCCTTGAAGCGGCCGTTGAGCGCCGCGGTGTAGGCCGGGTTCGAGGTCGCGATGCCGAGCAGCGCGGCGGCCAGCGCCGGATCGCAGCTCGCGCCGTCAGCGCTGCCGAGATTCAGGTCGGTCAGCCGCCCCTCGAAGAAGCGCGGCAGCACCGAGCGGATCGAGTGCGCATCCCACAGCGCGATGGTGCCGTGGGCGGCTTTCAGGCGGTCGAGCTCGGCCTGCAGCTGCTGGTGGTAGGGGCGCCAGATCGCGTCGACGCGCGCTGCGATCTCGGCCTCGCCGGGCAGGTCGCCGGCGGCGTAGAGCGGGGTCTTGTCGAAGGTATCGACCGGGCACAGGCCGGTGGTGTCTTGACCGGGGTAGAGGTTCTGGTTGTCCGGCGGGCGGTTCAGGTCGACCACATAGCGCGAATGGGTGGCGACCAGCACCGAGGCGCCGAGCTCGTCGGCGAAGTCGTAGAGGCGCTCCAGATGCCAGTCGGTGTCCGGCACGTGGCGCGCCTCCTCGGTGAAGCGCGCCGCCAGCGCCGGCGGCACATGCGTGCCGACATGCGGCATCGAAATCAGCAGCGGGCGTGTGCCCTGCCGGAATCGGAAAGCGGGTTCGGTGGTTTCGAAGCTCATGGTGTTGTGAGAAGTTGCGTGCGCGCGGCGATGAACGCAGCCGCCGCTTGGGAATGAAGAGGATGGCGCCCGGCCGACACGCGCGGCCGGCCCGCGACCCAAACCGTGTCGACGGCACTGCTGCGATGGCTCGCGAACACATGGGCCGAGAGCATGTCGGCGGCGGACAGGCCGGCCAGCGACGGATGCGCAGCATCCAGCACCACGAAGTCGGCCTGCTGGCCGGGCGCGAGCCCGGCGACTGCGCGGCCCGATGCCTGCGCCCCGCCCTGCACGGCCGCCAGCGTCATCGCGCTCGCCACCGAAGGCTCGCCCGCATCGGCCCCGACATTGCGCTGGCGGGTCGCCAGCCGCTGGCTGTATTCGAGCATCATCAATTCCTCGGCCGCGTTGACGCAGGCGTGGCTATCCGAGCCCACGCCCCAGCGGCCGCCGGCCCCGCGCCAGGCGCCGAAATCGAAGATGCCGTCGCCGAGGTTAGCCTCGGTGGTCGGGCACAGGCCCGCGACTGCGCCGCTCGCGGCGGCGCGCCGGTACTCGGCCGCATCCATGTGCGTGGCATGCACCAGGCACCAACGCGCATCGACCTCGGCGTGGTCCAGCAGCCAGGCGACCGGGCGCTGGCCGCTCCAGGCCAGGCAGGCATCGACTTCGGCGGTCTGCTCGGCGATGTGGATATGGACGGGCGCCGTGGCATCGATCGCATCCAGGCCCGCCAGCGCCTCGCGCAGGCCCTCGGGCGGCACGGCGCGCAGCGAGTGCGGCGCCAGGCCCAGCCGCGCGCCCTGCGCTTCGCACAGCGGGCGCAGGCGCTCGAGCAGGCGCAGCATCGAATCGGTAGCGCGGATGAAGCGGCGCTGGCCCTCGTTCGGCGGCAGCCCGCCGAAGCCGCTGGTCTGGTAGAGCACGGGCAGCAGCGTGAGGCCGATGCCGGTGCGCTCGGCCGCGCGCAGCAAAGCGAGCGCGAGTTCGGCGTCGTCGACATAGGGCGTGCCGTCGGGCGCGTGGTGCAGGTAGTGGAACTCGCAGACCGCGCTGTAGCCGGCTTCGAGCATCTCGATGTAGAGCCAGGTCGCGATCGCCTCGACCTGCGCGGGCGAGATCTGCGCGGCGAAGCGGTACATCAGCGTGCGCCAGCTCCAGAAGCTGTCCTGCGCCGCGCCGCGGAATTCGGTGAGCCCGCCGAAGGCGCGCTGGAAGGCATGCGAGTGCAGGTTGGGCATGCCGGGGATCAGGGGGCCTGCGGACACGGGCGCGTCCCGGGGCGCCACGGCATCGGGCTGCACCTGCGTGAGCCGGCCCGCATCGTCCCAACTCAGCAGCACGTTGCGGCGCCAGCCGGTGGGCAGCAGCGCATCTTTGGCGAAGAGGGTCTTGCTCATCGGGATTTACTTCTATGCAATGCGTCCTTGCCGCACGATGCGCCTCGCCGCACGCCGGCCGAACCAGTAGGCCAGTTCCGCCACGTCGCGGGCGTCCCACAGCACGAAGTTGGCCGGCGCGCCGATGGCGATCACGCCGTGCGTTTCCTGCAGGCCCAGCGCGCGCGCCGCATGCACGGTCACGCCGGCCAGCGCCTCGGGCACGGTGAGGCGGAACAGCGTGCAGGCCATGTTCATCATCAAGAGCAGGCTCAGCGCCGGCGAGGTGCCGGGGTTGTGGTCGGTGGAAACGGCCATCGGCACGCCGGCCGCGCGCAGCGCCTCGATCGGCGGCAGGTGGGTGTCGCGCAGCGTGTAGTAGGCGCCGGGCAGCAGCACGGCCACCGTGCCGGCCTCGCGCATCGCGGCGATGCCCTCGGCCGAGAGGTGCTCAACGTGGTCGCAGGACAGCGCACCGTAGCGCGCCGCGAGCGCCGCGCCCCCCATGTCGGAGAGCTGCTCGGCATGCAGCTTGACCGGCAGACCGAGCGCCTGCGCGGCCTGGAACACGCGCTCGGTCTCGGCGAGCGAGAAGGCGATGCGCTCGCAGAACACGTCGACCGCATCGACCAGCCCTTCGGCCGCCAGCGCCGGCATCATCTGGTTGCAGACGAGCTCGATGTAGTCGCCGCTGCGCCCCGCGTATTCGGGCGGCAGCGCATGGGCGCCGAGGAAGGTGGTGCGCACCGTGACGCCGTAGGCCTCGCCCAGCCGCCGCGCCACGCGCAGCTGCTTGCGTTCGTGTTCGAGCGAGAGGCCATAGCCGGACTTGATCTCGATCGCGCACACGCCGTCGGCCAGCAATTGTTCGAGCCGCGGCGCGGCCTGTGCATAGAGCGTGTCTTCGTCGGCTTCGCGCGTGGCGCGCACCGACGAGACGATGCCGCCGCCGGCCTTCGCCACTTCTTCGTAGCTGGCACCCGCGAGCCGCATCGCGAACTCGTTGGCGCGCTGGCCGCCATAGACCAGGTGCGTGTGGCAGTCGACCAGGCCGGGCGTGACGAGTGCGCCGCCGCCCTCGTGCCGCGGCAATCCCGCGCACTCGGCCGGCAACGAGGCCGCGGCGCCGATCCATCGGATCACACCCTGCTCGACCACGATGGCAGCCTCAGTGTCCTCGGGCAGGTCTGCATAGCGCAAGGCGCCGGGCGCGAGAAGCAGGCCAGTCCACAGGCCGTCGGCGGAGGCAAGAGAAGATGGCATGGGTCAGGTCTCCGGGTTGTCCGCCTGTTCGTGGCATGGATCGAATCGAACGGCCAACAGCCGCGCATCGGCACCGTCGGGCCTGGCGTGCCAGGCATGCGGCGCATCGGCCCACCACAGGCCCTCGCCTTCGGCGCAGTCGATGATCGACATGCCGTCGAGCTCCCACTGTCCGCGCAGCGCCAGCAGCATGCCGTGGGTCGCGCTGCCCAGCAGCGCCGCGCTTTCCAGCACCTGGAGCTTCGCATGCCAGCGCCCGCGGCGCGTCATCACGTTGAAGTCGCTCGACGCGCCGCCCAGCAGCGTGCAGGCCAGCGGCAGGTCGCCGCTGAAGGCAAAGGGGTGGTGCAGGGTCGCGAGGCGGTGGTCGAGCGCGTGGCCGGCCGGGTCGGCCGAACGCAGCTGCACGCCATCGCCGGCCAGCAGCATGATCGTGCGGTCGATGCCCGGGAACACCGAGAACGGGCCGCTCGCGGCGATGGTGGCGATGGACAGGCGCCATTCGAAATCACCGAGCCCCGCGCCGGGCGGCCAGCAGGCGATCTCGCGCGTGCTGCCGCCGCCGTTCTTCCACGGCGTGACGGGCAAGGTGGCGGTATCGAAGCCGTGCAGGCTCATCGCACCAGCCCTCCCTGCCGCAGCCGCTGCTCGAAATGCCGCAGCACCAGCGTGACCGCGCCGGTCAGCGCGAAGTAGACGGCCGCGATGGCCAGGTAGAGCTCGAGCGAGCGGTACGACACGCTGATGATCTTCTGGCCTTCGTGCATCAGATCGTGGATCGTCAGCAGCGACACCAGCGCCGAGTTCTTGATGAGCGCAATGAACTCGTTGCCCAGCGGCGGGATCATGCGCACCACCGCCTGCGGCAGGATGATGTGCCGCATCGCCGCCGAAGGCCGCATGCCGAGCGACTGCGCCGCCATCGTCTGGCCGCGGTCGATCGACTGGATCGCGCCGCGCACGATCTCCGACACGTAGGCGCCCGAGTACACGCCGAGCCCGAGCACGCCGCACACGAAGGCCGGCAGCAAGAGGCCGAAATGCGGCAGCCCGAAGAACAGGATGAAGAGCTGCACCAAAAGCGGCGTGCCGCGGATCGCCGCCACGTAGGCGGTGCAGAGCGCGTAGAGCGTCTTGCGGCGCGGATCGAGCCGGCCGATGCCCACCAGAAGCCCCAGCACGCAGCCCAGCAGCAAGGCGCAGGCCGTGATCTCCACGGTGACCAGCGCGCCGCGCAGCAGCGCGGGCCAGCCCTCGAAAACCGGCGCAAAGTCCAGATCCATGGCGGTGCCGGTCTACTTCGCGGTGTTGCTGAACCACTTCTTGACGATCTGCGCGTAGGTGCCATCGGCCTTGAGCTTCTCGATGGCGCCGTTCACGGCCTTGGTGAGTTCGGGCGTGTCCTTGCGGATCGCCATGCCGTACTCCTCGGTCGTGAGCTGCTCGTCGAGCACGCGCAGGCCGGGGCGCGTGCGCACGTACTGGTAGGCGGCGGGCTTGCCGGTCACGGCCGCGTCGCTGCGGCCGATGTCGACGAGGTTGAACATCTCCTGGTTCTTCTCGACCTCGACCAGCTGCACCTGCGGATACTTCTCCTTCACGTAGCCGACCGACTTGGTGCCGACCTGCACGCTGACCTTCTTGCCGTTGAGGTCGGCGGGCGTCTTGATGGCGGCATTGCCCTCCTTCACCATCGCGACCAGGCCGCCGGCGTAGTAGGGAATGGTGAAGTCGACCACCTTCTTGCGCTCGTCGGTGATGTAGATCGCCGACACGGCCATGTCGAAGCGCTTCGACACCAGGCCCGGCACCAAGCCCTTGAAGTCGATGTCGACCCACTCGATCTTGCGGCCCAGCGTCTTGCCGATGGCCTCGACCAGCTCGACGTCGAAGCCGGTGCGCCTGCCGTTTTCGACGAATTCCATCGGCGGGAAGGTGGCGTCGGTGGCGACCGTGAGCACGTTGTTCTGCGCCAGCGCAGAAGCCGTGAAGCCGAACGCGGCGAAGCCGGCAAGGCCTGCGATCAGGAGGTGGCGGCGAAATGGCATGAGAAATTCTTTCTTGGTGACGAGAGGGTGGATCGAAGGCTTGTTGCGTGCTCACTCGGGCTTGATGTTCTTCTTCTTGATCACATCGGCCCAGCGCGCGGTTTCCGTCTGGATCGTCGCAACGATCTGCTGCGGCGTGCCGCTGCCGGGCTCGAGGCCGAGCACGGCGAACTTCTCTTTCATCTCGGGCTTGGCCAGCACACGCGCGCTTTCGGCGTTGAGGCGATCGACGACGGCCTTGGGCGTCGCAGCAGGTGCCATCAGTGCGTACCATGACACGGCCTCGAAGCCAGGCAAGCCATGCTCGGCGATGGTCGGCAGCTCGGGCATCGTGGCGGAGCGCTTGAGGCTGGCGACGCCGAGCGCGCGCAGCTTGCCGGACTTGACGTGCGGCAGCACCGCGGACATCGAACCGAACATCATCGTCACCTGCCCGCCCACCACGTCGTTCAGCGCCGGCCCGATGCCTTTGTAGGGAACGTGGATCAGCTGCAGATCGGCATCGAGCGCCATCAGCTCGCCGGCCAGATGGGCCTGGCTGCCCGCGCCGGGCGATGCGAAGCTCAAGCTGCCGGGCTTCTGCCTGGCGAGCGCCAGCAGCTCCTTCACCGACTTCGCCGGCACGGCGGCGTTCACCACCAGCACGTTCTCGACCGTCGCGAGCATCGCGACCGGCTGCAGCTCCGAGGCCTTGTACGGCAGCGCAGGAAAGAGGCTCGGGTTCACCGCGATGTTGCCGACCGGCACGATGCCGAGCGTGTAGCCGTCGGGCGCGGCCTTGGCAATCAGGTCGACGCCGATGTTGCCGGCGGCACCGACCTTGTTCTCGACCACGAAGGGCTGGCCCAGGATCTCGGTGAACTCCTGCCCCAGCACGCGGGCCACCACATCGGCCGGACCGCCCGGCGCGAAGGGCACGATCACGTGGACCGGCTTGGCGGGATAGGCCTGCGCGTGCGCCGCCAACGGCAGGGCGAGCAGCAGGGGCAACAGAAAGGCGAGGCGGCGCTTGATCATCATCAGAGTTCCTCGAACGGTGGAATGGCACGCTGGGCGATCGCCGCGAGGACCTCGTAGTCTGCGGGATCGGGGACGGCGAAGCCTGCAAGCAACAAGCGTTCCGTCACGGCTTCGAGTTCCGGTGCATCCGCCGCCGCGCGCAAGGCATCGCGCAGGCGCGCGAGTTCGTCGGACGCGAGCGCCGCCGTCGCAACCAGCGGCGGGATCGGCATCGCCTCGGTGCTGGCGATGATGCGCACCCGCTGCGCCGACGCGGGCTCGTTGTGACGCAGCAGGTCATGGTAGTAGCTGTCGAGCGGGCCGACGTCGATGCGGCCTGCGGCCAGGGCTTCGATGACGCCGCGTGCGTGGATGAGATTGCCCACCGCTCGGGCATAGAGCCGCGGCCTGTGCGTGGCGCGGTACGGCGCGAGATGGTTGCGGAAGGCGACGCCGCCAGACATCGAGTCGGCCAGCGTGTAGCCCACCACGCCGCCGAAGGTATCTTCGAGGCGTTCGTACTTCGAATCGGCACGCACCACGATGTCGGTGAAGTAGACCGGCCGGCCCTCGTAGCGCGCCGGCGACGGGATCGGCGCGGCGACCAGCGCGGGCCGCGGCGCGCGTTGCGAGAACGGCAGGCCGCACATCATCGCGAGGCCCAGGTCATCGCGCGCCCACAGCGCCGAGAGCGGAGCCGGGGCGTCGTAGTCGATCACGTCCCAATCAAGCCCGGCGCGCGCGAGCGCCCACGCGAACAGCGCTTTCCAGTCGGCGCGCGCCGAGGCGGTGGCCGAGTACATGCGCGCGTTGGCGACCGGCGTCATCGATCTCAGCGGAAGCGCAGCTGCTGTCCGAGGCCCATGGTCTTCGCCTTCGCGAGCATGGCGGAGCCGAGTGCGATGTCCGACAGCGAGAGGCCGCGGTGCCAGAAGAGATTGGTTTCTTCTTCGCTTTCGCGTCCGGGTTTGAGGCCGGCCACGATCTGGCCGAGCTCGGCATGCAGCGTCTTCTCGGACAACTTGCCGCTGTCCACGTGCGCGCGCAGCGCACCGAAGGGGCCGGCCTTGGCCTGGCCCCAGTCGTCCATCACCATCTTGTCCATGATGTCGGTCAGCGAGAGCTCGACCGCGCTCATGGTGCCGTAGGGAATCACGCAGGCGCCCTTCTTGATCCACTCGGTCTTGAGCATCGGCGCGGGCTTCTCGAGGCGCGAGGCCTCGACCACGATGTCGGCGCCGCGCACGCAGGATTCCCAGTCTTCGGTGACGGTGATCTTCATGCCGAGATCGCGTTCCAGGCGTGCGGCGAAGGCGTCGCGGCTCTCGGGCCGGCGCGAGTGCACGCGGATCTCGTCGAAGTGGAAGATCGAATGCAAGAGGCGCACATTCCAGTACGAGGTGCCGCGCGCGCCGATGTGGCCGAGGATCTTCGAATTCTTGCGCGCCAGATGCTTGGCGCCGATGGCGGTGAGCGCGCCGGTGCGCATGTCGGTGATGTCGGAGGCATCGATGATCGCCACAGGGACGCCGGTCTTCGGGTCGAAGAGGTTGAGCAGCGCGAGCTCCGACGGCAGGCCCACTTCGTAGTTGCGATAGAAGTCGCCCACCACCTTCACGCCCGCCACGCCGAGCGGCCGGATGTAGCCGCGCAGCACGTTGAAGTGGCCCGGGTAATCCTTCTCGGGCACCAGGTGCATGCGCGGCTCGATGGTGGTCTGGCCACGACCCTGGGCCAGCAAGCCGTCCTCGACCGCAGCGACGATCTCGGCGTCGGTCATCGCCAGCGCCTTGACGTGGAGATGGTTCAGGTAGTGCAGGTAGATCTCGGACGACATCGCGTCAGCCCTGCTTGACCATCGGCAGGTTCAGCGCGTGCTTCTTCGCGGTGGCGACGGCCTGCTCGTAGCCCGCATCGGCATGGCGCATCACGCCGGTGGCCGGGTCGTTCCAGAGCACGCGCTCGATGCGCTTGGCCGCCGCGTCGCTGCCGTCGCAGACGATCACCACGCCCGAATGCTGCGAGTAGCCCATGCCGACGCCGCCGCCGTGGTGCAGGCTGACCCAGGTCGCGCCGCCGGCGGTGTTGAGCAGCGCGTTGAGCAGCGGCCAGTCGGAGACGGCGTCGCTGCCATCCTTCATTGCTTCGGTCTCGCGGTTGGGGCTTGCGACCGAGCCGGTGTCGAGGTGGTCGCGGCCGATCACGATCGGGCCCTTGAGTTCGCCCGACTTCACCATCTCGTTGAAGGCGAGGCCCGCCTTGTGGCGCTCGCCCAGGCCCAGCCAGCAGATGCGCGCCGGCAGGCCCTGGAACGCGATGCGCTCGCGCGCCATGTCGAGCCAGCGATGCGTGTGCGTGTTCTCGGGGAACAGTTCCTTGATCTTGGCGTCAGTCTTGTAGATGTCTTCCGGGTCGCCCGAAAGCGCCACCCAGCGGAACGGGCCCTTGCCTTCGCAGAACAGCGGCCGGATGTAGGCCGGAACGAAGCCGGGGAAGTCGAAGGCGTTCTTGACCCCCTCGTCGAAAGCGACTTGGCGGATGTTGTTGCCGTAGTCGACCGTGGGAATGCCCATGGCCTGGAAGTCGAGCATGGCCTGCACATGCACCGCGCAGGACTTGGCGGCTGCCTTGCGCAAGGTCGGATGCTGCGTCACGTCTGCCTTGGCGGCCTCCCATTGCGCAAGCGTCCAGCCGATCGGCAGGTAGCCGCTCGCGAGATCGTGCGCCGAGGTCTGGTCGGTCACGAGGTCGGGCTTGATGCCGCCGGCCTTGGCGCGCTTCACGAGTTCGGGCAGCACCTCGGCCGCGTTGCCCAAGAGGCCGATCGACACCGCTTCCTTGGCGGCCGTGTGCTGCTTGATCAGCGCGATCGCGTCGTCGATGTCCTTGGCCTGCTTGTCGAGGTAGCGCGTGCGCAGGCGGAAGTCGATGCTGGCCTGCTGGCATTCGATGTTGAGCGAGACCGCGCCGGCGAGCGTGGCCGCCAGCGGCTGCGCGCCGCCCATGCCGCCGAGGCCTGCGGTGAGGATCCACTTGCCCGAAAGATCGTCGTTGTAGTGCTGGCGGCCGGCCTCGACGAAAGTCTCGAAGGTGCCTTGCACGATGCCCTGGCTGCCGATGTAGATCCAGCTGCCAGCAGTCATTTGGCCGTACATCATCAGGCCCTTGCGATCGAGCTCGCTGAAGTGTTCCCAGGTGGCCCACTTGGGCACGAGGTTGGAGTTGGCGATCAGCACGCGCGGCGCGTTCTCGTGCGTCTTGAACACGCCGACCGGCTTGCCCGACTGCACCAACAGCGTCTCGTCGTCGTTGAGCTCCTTCAGCGTCGCGAGGATCTGGTCGAAGGAGGCCCAGTCGCGCGCGGCGCGTCCGATGCCGCCGTAGACCACCAGGTCCTGCGGGCGCTCGGCGACCTCGGGATCGAGGTTGTTCTGCAGCATGCGAAACGGCGCCTCGGTGAGCCAGCTCTTGCAGCTGAGCGTGCTGCCGCGCGGGGCGCGGACCACGCGGCTCGCGTCATGGCGAGGATCGTTCTTCTGGGCGACGAACTTGTCGGGTGCATTCATGGCGTAGTGTCCTTTCGATGACGGAGGAGCGGTGTGTCAGGCCTGGCTGGGCAGGATGGCTTGCAGGGCTTCGGGCCAGCGGCCCCTGCGCGCCCACTGGCGCATGGATTCGATGTCGGGCGCGAGGAAGCGGTCCTGGTCGATGAAGGCGACGCGCTCGCGGATGGTGGTGAATTCGGCTTCGACGAGCGGTGAACTCTTGGGGCCACGCTTCAACTCGATGCCTTGCGCGGCGGCCATGGCTTCGATGCCGACGACGACCGCCGTGTTCTCCACCATCTCGGCCAGGCGCCGGCCCGCGAAGGTGGCCATCGACACATGGTCTTCCTGGTTGGCCGAGGTCGGCAAGCTGTCGACGCTGGCCGGATGCGCGAGCGACTTGTTCTCGGAGGCAAGCGCCGCGGCCGTGACCTGCGCGATCATGAAGCCCGAGTTGACGCCGCCGTCGCGCACCAGGAAAGGCGGCAGGCCCGAGAGCCCGCTGTCGAGCAGCAGCGCCATGCGGCGCTCGGAAATGGCGCCGATTTCGCTCACGGCGAGCGCGATGATGTCGGCCGCGAAGGCGACCGGCTCGGCGTGGAAGTTGCCACCGGAGATCACATCGCCGTTGTCGAACACGAGCGGGTTGTCGGATGCGGCATTGGCTTCGATGCGCAGCACGCGTGCCGCATGCGCGAGGTTGTCGAGGCAGGCGCCCATCACCTGCGGCACGCAGCGGACCGAGTACGGGTCCTGCACGCGGCCGCAATCGGCATGCGAGGGAATGATCTCGCTGCCTTCGAGCAGCGTGCGCACCGCGGCCGCCACGGCGATCTGGCCCGGCTGGCCGCGCGCGGCATGGATGCGCGCATCGAAGGGCTTGATCGAGCCCTGGATCGCTTCGAGCGAGAGCGCGCCCGCCATCAGCCCGGCCGCGAACACGTCCTCGGCGCCGAACAGGCCGGCGAGCGCGAGCGCCGTCGACACCTGCGTGCCGTTGAGCAGCGCGAGACCTTCCTTGGGGCCGAGCACGAAGGGCTTGAGCCCGATGCGCGACAGCGCCTCCGCGCCGCCGATCACCGCGCCGTCGGGCGCCGTGACCTCGCCCTCCCCGATCAGCACGCAGGCCAGGTGCGCCAGCGGCGCCAGATCGCCCGACGCGCCGACCGAGCCCTTGGACGGAATGCGCGGCAGCAGGCCGGCATTGCCGAGCGCGATCAGCGCATCGACGATCTCGGGCGCGATGCCCGAGTGGCCGCGCGCCAGGCTCACGGCCTTGGTCGCAAGCACCAGCCGCACCACGCCCTCGGGCAAGGGCGAACCGGTGCCGGCGCTGTGCGAGAGCACCAGGTTGCGCTGCAGCTCGGCCAGGCGCTCATGCGGAATGGTGGTCTGCGCGAGCTTGCCGAAGCCGGTGTTGATGCCGTAGACCGTCTCGCCGGCATCGACGATCCTGCGCACCGTCGCCTGGGACGCGAGCAGGCCGCTGCGCGCCGACGGATCCAGCGCGAGCTGCACGCCGCCGGCATGCACGCGGCGCAGCGTGGCGAGGTCGACTTCGCCGGGGGTGAGCACCAGCGGTGGGAGGGAAAGGGAGGCGTTGTCCATGCGGGGTCCTGTCTATACAAGTAGGTGCGTGCGAAGCCGGTTCTGGATTCGCCCGTCAGCCAAAGCTGGGATTGCCGTCGGCGCGGAAGCGGCTGCCCAGCCGATAGCGCGAAGCGGGATGCAGGCAGCGCACCATCGTCACCGGCACGCTGCGCGTCCAGGTGCGGCGCGTGAGCAGCAGGCAGGGATCGGTCACCGGCATCGCGAGGCGCTCGGCCTGCTCGGCCGTGGGCAGCACCGCATCGACGACGTGCTCGATCTGGTCGAAGGGCACGTTGCGAACCAGGTACTCGCTGGGCGAGACGGTGGAGAAGTCCTGCTCCAGGAAAGTCGGCACGGCGTGCGGATTGACGTGGCGGTCTTCGAGCTGCACCGGGATTTCGTTTTCCAGATGCAGGCACACGGTATGGAAGACCGACTCGCCGGGCCTGAGGTCCAGCCACACGGCGACGTCGGGTGAGGCCGCGATGCGCTCGGCCACCAGGAATTCGCAGCGGTAGTCGTGGCCGCGCACCCGGATCTCGCTCGCGATGTTGGCGATCTGCAAGAGCGTCGACTGCGGCTTGTTCTCGGCCACGAAGCTGCCCACGCCGGCCACGCGCACGATGCGCCCCTGCTCCACCAGCTCGCGCAGCGCGCGGTTGACCGTCATGCGCGCGACGCCGAACTGCGCGACCAGTTCGCTCTCCGACGGCAGCCGATGGCCGGCCGGCCAGGAGCCGTCCTGGATCTTGTGCGTGATGAAGGCCTTGACCTGCTCGTACAGCGCGAGTGCGGGCTGCGGCGGCTGGGCCTTGCGTGGGTTCATCTCAATGCTCCGCCGCCGCCATCGATTCGGCGCGGATCTCCTCGGTCAGCCGTGCCTTGATTTCCATGAACTCGGGCGAGGTCTTGATCGTGTAGTGGCGCGGATGCGGGAAGTCGACCGCGATCTCGCTCTTGATGCGGCCAGGCCGGGCGCTGAACACCGCAACGCGATTGGCCATGAAGATGGCTTCGTCGATGTCGTGAGTGACGAAGAGCACCGTCTTCTGCGCCGATTCCCAGATGCCGAGCAAGAGCTCCTGCATCAGCACGCGGGTCTGGTTGTCGAGCGCGCCGAAGGGCTCGTCGAGCAGGAGCATCTTCGGGTCGTTGGCGAGCGCCCGCGCGATCGCGGTGCGCTGCTGCATGCCGCCCGAGAGCTGCTTGGGAAAGTGGCTCTCGAAACCGCGCAGCCCCACCTTGGCGATGAAGTAGTCGCTGCGCTCCTTCTGCTCGGCCTCGCTCATGCCGCGCTCGCGCAGGCCGAAGCGGATGTTCTGCGCGATGGTGAGCCAGGGGAAGAGCGTGTAGCTCTGGAACACCACGCCGCGGTCGGCGCCCGGGCCTTCGATGGTCTGGCCGTCGAGCAGCACGCGGCCTTCGGTCGGATAGTCGAGGCCGGCGACGATGCGCAGCAAGGTCGACTTGCCGCAGCCCGAGGGGCCGAGGATGGTGACGAAGTCGTTTTCCTTGACCTCGAAGTCGATGGGCAACAGCGCCTGCGTGCTCTGGCCGCGCGTGCCGGTGAATGTGCGGGACACGCCGCGGATCGAAAGCTGGTTCATCAGATCGTGCTCCATGCGAACAGGCGGCGGTTCAAGGCCTTGAAGGCGAAATCCGAGATGAGGCCGATCACGCCGATGACGATGATCCCGAAGATGATCTGCCCGGTGTTGAGCAGCGCCTGGCTGTCGGTGATCATGTGGCCGATGCCCGAAGAGGAGCCGATCAGCTCGGCGACGATCACGTAGGTCCAGGCCCAGCCCAGCACCAGGCGCAGCGTTTCGGCGATGCCCGGTGCGGCGCCCGGGATCAGCACCCGCGCGACGATGCCGCGGCTGTTGGCGCCCAGCGTGTACGCAGCCTCGACCAGGTCGCGGCGCGCGCTGCCGACGGTGACGGCCACCATCAGCGTGATCTGGAACACCGAACCGATGAAGATGACCAGCAACTTCTGCGCCTCGCCGATGCCGGCCCACAGGATCAGCAGTGGGATGAAGGCCGAGGCCGGCAGGTAGCGGCAGAAGGAAACGAAGGGTTCGAAGAAGGCCTCGACGCTCTTCCAGGTGCCCATCGCGATACCCAGCGGCACGGCGACGATGGCGGCCAGCACGAAGCCGCCGAACACGCGCCACACCGTCATGCCGATGTCGTGGATGAAGTTGTACTCGGTGAAGAGCGAAACGCCTTCCTTGAGCATCGTGACCGGGCTGGCCAGGAAGGTGGGCGACACGAAGCCACCGAGCGTGAAGAAGGTCCAGACGACCACGAAGAGCACGAAGAAGCCCAGACCCAGCAGCCAGCGCGCACGCGCGCTGACGGGCTCGAGCGGCGCGAGGGCGCGGCGCCGCCGCGGCGCCGGCTCTGTGGCGGCCGGGCCGGCAGAGACTGCCGGCTTCGAAGCGTTGATGACGGGCGTCGCGTCCATGCTTGCTGCTCGCTCTTACTTGATGAAGCTGGTGTCGAAGGTGACCGAGAGATCCTCGGGCGCCTTGCGGATCACGCCGGCCTCCAGCAGGATGGCTTGGGCGTCCTTCATGAAGGGCGTGATCTCGCTGGCGAAGAACTTCTGGTTGGCCGCCTTGTCCGACCAGCGCAGATAGGCCGAGGACTTGGCGAACTGCTCGCCGGTCTGCTTGACGGCCGCGCCCATGATCTCGTTCGACTTGGCCGGGTCGGCCTTGATCATCTCGATGGCTTCGAAGTACGAGTTGGTCAGAGCCTGGGCTGCCTTGGCGTTGGCCTTGAGCCAGGTCGGCGCGCAGCCCACCGTGTCCATCACCATCGGGTAGTCGAGCGTGGTGGCGAGGATCTTGCCGGCCGCAGGGTTGGCGCGCACGGTTGAGAGGTAGGGCTCGTAGGTCATCGCGGCATCGTTCTGGCCGGCCACGAAGGCCTGCGCAGCGGGCTGCGGCTCGAGCGAGACCAGCTTGACGTCCTTCATCGTCATGCCGTTCTTGTTGAGCATCCAGGCCAGGCCGAAGTACGGCGCGGTGCCCGGCGCGCTGACGCCGACGGCCTTGCCCTTGAGGTCGGCGAAGCTCTTGACGTCGTTGCGCACGGCCAGGCCGTCGGCGCCATAGGACTTGTCCATCTGGAAGATCTGCACGATCGGCACGCCGTTGGCGTTCCAGGCCACATGGGTCTCGACCGTCGTGGCCGCGCACTGGATCGCGCCCGAGGCAAGCGCCAGATGGCGGTCCTTCTGCGGGATCATCTTGATCTCGACGTCCAGCCCGTTCTTCTTGAAGATGCCGGCCTTGTCAGCCAGCGTGAGCGGCGCGAAGCCGGTCCAGCCGGACATGCCGAGGGCGATCTTGGTTTCCTGCGCGTGGGCGTTCGCCGCCATGCCAGCGACACACACGCCCGCCGCCAGCAGCGAGGCGATTTTTCCGACCGTCTTGACCATCAAGGTTCTCCTGTTGCATTTGAAAAAAATTCGGCTCGCTGCAAGCGTCCGCAGGGACGGTTTGCTGGCAAGGGGCCGAGTTTCATTCGCTGCGATGCACCTGTATATACAGGTTAACCCGGGATTGCGGCCCCGATCAAGCCCGGCTTTGCCCGCTCCCAGTGCGCAGAATCGGTTTCATGCACCAAAAGCTGTCTAGACAGGATAGCGCAGCAGCGAATAGCGCCCTTGTTCGCAAGCGCCATGCCAGCCGGAAAGCCGCTCGCTGCCCGCCCTCGCTTCGTGGACAATCGCCATCGCGCGCACGGGAGGTGCGCGCGTCCGTTTCCCCGCATGCAGCCCCGGCCCTCGGGGCGCCCCTAGAAATACAGCAATCCCTTGTCCACCCTGGCTTCCGATTCACTTGACGCCGCGCCGGAGCAGATCCTCCACGAGGTCTTCGGCTACGCGCAGTTCCGCGGCCCGCAGCAGGCGATCGTCGACCACGCGGTGGCCGGCGGCGATGCGCTGGTGCTGATGCCCACGGGCGGCGGCAAGTCGCTGTGCTACCAGATCCCGGCCATTGCGCGGCAGCGCGCAGGCCGCGGCGTGACGGTGGTGGTGTCGCCGCTGATCGCGCTGATGCACGATCAGGTCGGTGCGCTGCACGAAGCCGGCGTCGACGCGGCCTTTCTCAACTCCACGCTCGACTGGGAGCAGACGCAGGACGTGGAGCGCCGCATGCTGCGCGGCGAGATCACGCTGCTCTACGCGGCGCCCGAGCGCGTGACGACGCCGCGCTTTATCTCGCAGCTCGATTCGCTGCAGGAGCGCGGCAAGCTCTCGCTGTTCGCGATCGACGAGGCGCATTGCGTGAGCCAGTGGGGCCACGACTTCCGGCCCGAGTACCGCGCGCTGACGGTGCTGCACGAGCGCTATCCCGGCGTGCCGCGCATCGCGCTCACCGCCACGGCCGATGCGCTGACGCGCGCCGACATCGTCGAGCGGCTGCAGCTCGAAGAGGCGCGCCAGTTCGTCTCCAGCTTCGACCGGCCCAACATCCGCTACACCATCGTCGAGAAGAAGGACGCGACCACGCAGTTGCTGCGCTTCATCGAGCGCGAGCACGAAGGCGATGCAGGCGTGGTCTATTGCCAGTCGAGAAAGCGCGTGGAAGACGTGGCCCAGACGCTGCGCGATGCGGGCACCAACGCCCTGCCCTACCACGCGGGCCTGGATGCCGCCGTGCGCCAGAAGCACCAGGACCAGTTCCTTCGCGACGAAGGCATCGTGATGGTCGCGACCATCGCCTTCGGCATGGGCATCGACAAGCCTGACGTGCGTTTCGTCGCCCACCTCGACATGCCGAAGAACATCGAGGGCTACTACCAGGAGACCGGCCGCGCCGGCCGCGACGGCGCAGCAGCCGACGCCTGGATGGCCTACGGCCTGCAGGACGTGGTGAATCAGCGCCGCATGATCGACGAGAGTCCGGCCGGCGAGGAGTTCAAGCAGGTGATGCGCGGCAAGCTCGATGCGCTGCTCTCGCTGGCCGAGGCCAGCGATTGCCGGCGCGTGCGGCTGCTCGGCTATTTCGGGGAGAGCTACCAGCGCGCCTCGGCCGACGCCGGGCCGCCCCAAGGCGGCCGCGGCCCCCTCGGGGGGCCGCGAGGACACGAAGTGCCGAGCGTGGGGGCCACATGCGGGAATTGCGACAACTGCTTGAACCCGCCGCAGGTGTGGGACGGCACGGATGCGGCGCGCAAGCTGCTGTCCACCATCTACCGCGTGCAGCAGCAAAGCGGCATCAGCTTCGGCGCCGGCCACATCATGGACATCCTGCGCGGCAAGACGACCGAGAAGGTCACGCAGTTCGGCCATGGCTCGCTCAGCACCTTCGGCATCGGCAGCGAGTTCAGCGAGGCGCAGCTGCGCGGCGTGCTGCGCCAGCTGATCGCGACCGGCGCGCTGGCCGTCGATGCGCAGGCCTACAACACGCTGCAGCTCACCGAGGGCTCGCGCGCCGTGCTCAAGGGCGAGACGCAGGTGCTGCTGCGCGAGTCGGTGTCATCGCCGGCCGAGCGCAAGCCGCGGCGCGAGAAAACCGCGCGCGGCGCGCCCTCGCCGGCCGCGGCCACGCTCGATGCGACCGGCCAGGCACGCTTCGCAGCACTCAAGGCCTGGCGCGCCGAGGTGGCGCGCGAGCACAACCTGCCGGCCTACGTGATCTTCCACGACGCCACGCTCGCCGCCATCGCCGAGCGCGCGCCGGCCACGCTCGAGGACCTGCAGGGCATCAGCGGGATCGGCAGCAAGAAGCTGGAAGCCTACGGGTCGGACGTGCTGCGGGTCTGCGCGGCGTTCTAGGGCCGCGCCAGCAGCCGGCTTTCACGCGCCGGCGAGCGCACCAGGTAGGGCTGGCCGGCCGCCTCGGCCTTGCGCAGCGCCATCTCTTCCTTGTTCGATGAAACCGGCGCAGGACAGGCGCCGCCGCTGCGCAGCGCCAGCGCGGCCGCGAGCCGCGCCTCCGCCGGATCGCCGAGCGCATGGCCGAAATCGTCGGCGACCACGCAGGCGGGCGCGAAGCCGTCGCTGTAGTCGCCGAAGCCCTGCTGGTTCACGCCCTGGAACTGGATCGCGAAGTAGGTGGTGCCGCAGTTGTCCTGCGGGAAGAAGCCGTAGGGCTTGCCGCATGTGGTGCCGCCGACCAGGTTCACGGTGACGCCGATGCCTCGCAGGCCGTTGACCACCGATTCGCTGGCGGAGCAGGTGTCGGGGCCCGCCAGCACGGTGACGCGCGACAGGCCCAGCCGCGGCAAGGCCTGGCCCGCCGGCACCGAGAAGCCGCGCGAAGTCGCGTGGAAAGGCAGGGTGGCCTGCGAAGGCGCCAGGTTGAAGGGGTTCTTGTTGTTGAACTGCAGGCGCTCGAACACGGCGCCGGTGGTCGCTGCGCCCGAGCTGACCATGGAAGCCAGCTCGCTGGCGATGTCGAGCAAGCCGCCGCCGTTGTAGCGCATGTCGATCACCAGGTCGGCGATGCCGGCGCTCTTGAGCTGATTCACGGCCGCGACCAGCGGCGCTTCGGCCGTTGCGAGGTGGTCGTTGAAGAGCAGGTAGCCGACCGGGCCGCTCGCCGTGGCGATGGTCTTCACGTTCTGCACCGGTGTACGCGTGATGCGCGCCGCGGTCAGCGTCAACGTGCGCTCGCTGCCGTCGGGCGCCCGCAGCTTGAAGTTGTGCGCCTCGCCTTCGCGCGCCGGCGCGAGGCCGGCATTGAGCGTGGCGGTGTCGGTGCCGCTCACCAGATCGACGCCATCGATTTCGATGAGCCGCGTGCCGCGCACGATTGCGGCTTGCGCCGCGGGCGAACCGGGCTCGGTGTAGGCCACGCGCACGTCGCGCGGCGGCGAGGCGCTCAGAAAAGCCAGCTCGGCGCCATAGCCCACGCCGACGCCGTTCTGCGACAAGGCGCGGTAGGCGGCAGTGTCCTGCGTGAAATGGAAGCGGTCCTTGGCGCGGCCGGCCGCCGTGAGCTTGGGCGTCTTGAGCACGTTGAAGTAGGTAATCGGCGTGGCGTAGTCGCCGGCGACCAGCGTGGTCGGCACCTCGTCGAACCAGAGGTAGGTTTCGTCGATCCATCCGCGCACCCAGCGCTTCTCGGCGGCGAGGGTGCCGAGCTGATCCGGGAAGGCGGCGCCGGTGTCGGGGTCGACGCCGGTGCGCGGAGCCGCGCACTGGCCGGCGACGCTGGAGGACGCGACGATGGGCTCGTCGCCGGAAGCCGCAGGCGTCGGCGCCATGGCCAGCGGCAATCCACCGCCGCCCCCACCGCCGCCGCCTCCGCAGGCCGTGAGCGCGGCCGCGGCCACGAGCATGGCCAGCGCTGCGCGCATGGGCAGTACAACCCTCATGAAGCTCTCCCTCGCGCGCCGGTGCCCGGCGCGGCTATTGCGTTGGTCTTGCTTATTGGACGAAGCCGATGCCGCGCGATTCGCGCACTTCGGGCTTGATCCGGTGCTCGGCATCGAGCTGATCGAGAAACTCGGCGGCCGAAAACTCAACCGCAAGAATATCCGTCTGGCGTTTCACGGCCGCGAAATCGCCCGGACAAAGCTGCGGGAGGCGGGCCAGCCGCCGCGTGATCTCGCTCGTCATGCGGGTCGCGTCGCCACCCAGCGCCTCGGTGACGAACATGCGCTCGCGCTGCTCGCCGGTCAGCGGCATGAACTTGATCTTGAAGGTGAAGCGGCGCAGCGCCGCCTGGTCGATGCGGTCGAGCAGGTTGGTGGTGCAGACGAAGATGCCGTCGAAGCGCTCCATGCCCTGCAGCATCTCGTTGACCTCGGTCACTTCGTAGGTGCGCTGCGCGCCGCGGCGGTCCTGCAGAAAACTGTCGGCCTCATCGAGCAACAGGATCGCCTTCTCGGCTTCGGCTTCCTTGAACATGGCCGCCATGTTCTGCTCGGTCTCGCCGACGTACTTGCTCATCAGGTCGCTCGCCTGCCGAATGATCAGCGGGCGGCCGATGGTCTTGGCGATGTGTTCGGCCAGCGCGGTCTTGCCGGTGCCGGGCGCGCCGTAGAAGCACAGCGTGCCGTGGCCGCGCGCCTTGAGCGCCTCGACGATGCGTGGGATCTCGAAGCGGGTCTCGACGTTGAGCATGCCGAGGTCGTAGGTGGTCACGCTGCGGCGCGCGCCGAGGGCGTCGGGCGTGCCCAGGGCGAGATCGGCATTGCGCAGCTGCCGCTCGATCAGGCTTTCGACTGACGCGCCTTCGGTCATGGCCAGGCCGGCGAAGCGCACCGCGGTGCGGATCTGCGCCGGCGTCAGGCCCTTGCGGCCGGCCAGCTTGGCGGTGAAGGCCTCGGACACCGAAACGCCTTCGAGCGTCTTGCGAACCAGCTGCTCGCGCGCGCCGGGCGGCGGCGACTTGAGCTCGAGGTGGTAGGCGAAGCGGCGCCGGAAGGCCGGATCGATCTGCTCGATGCGGTTGGTCACCCACAGCGTGGGCACCGCATTCGATTCCAGGATCTGGTTGACCCAGGCCTTGCCGCTCACGCTGCCGCTGGCCGGGGCGGGCACCTGCTCGGCGCGCGCCATGAGCTGGGCGGCCTCGGTGCTGATCGGCGGGAACACGTCTTCGACCTCGTCGAACAAGAGCGCCGCCTGCGCGCTGCCCTTGAGAAAGACCTGTGCGATCTGCAGCGAACGGTAGCGGTCGCGGCCCGACAGCGAGTTGCCGTCGCGATCGGCGTACTCGACCTCGAAAAGCTCGAGCCCCGCCGCCTGCGCGACCACCTTGGCGAGCTCGGTCTTGCCGGTGCCGGGCGGGCCGTAGAGCAGTACGTTGACGCCGGCCTCCTTGCGCGCCACCGCGGCGCACAGCAAGGTGACCAGCATCTGCGCGTCGTCCTGGACGAAGGCGAAGTCCTGCACCGACAGCGCGCTCTTCGCGGACGGTCGCGTGAACACGGCCATCAGCTCGTTGTGGTCGCGGTATTCGCGCATCAGCACCGGCGGCAGCTTCTCGCTGACCTTCATCAGGTCGGCCAGGTCGGTGATGTTGTGCTCGGAGATCAGGTTCTCGACCAGGCCAATGCGCTCGAGCCGCGAGCCCGCGCGCAGCGCTTCGCCCACATCGCTGGCATTGACGCCGGCCACCTCGGCGATCGCGGCGTAGGCCTCGGGCGCGTTGTTGACCTTGAACTCGACCAGCAGTGAGCGCAGGTCGCGCTGGTAGCGCGCCAGCGTGCCGTAGAGCAGCAGCGCGCGCTCGGCCTTGTTGAGCTGCAGCAGGCCGGCGAGCGCGTCGATGTTCTTCTCGACCAGGGTCGACTGCTTGCGCAGCGCATGCGTGAGCCAGTCGCGCGTGACCGAGAGCACCGAGAGCAGGTCCTTCGGCTGGTCCTTGGCGTATTCGTCGAGGTAGAAGAACAGCGTGCCTTCTTCATAAGGGCCGCGCCAGACACCGTGGCGCTCGAGCAGCGTGCGGCCGTCGAAGTTCTCGACGCCCTTCCAGATCTCATTGCCCGCGCAGCGGCGCCCCAGGAACTCGCGCAGGCGCAAGAGCACCGGCGCCGGCCACACCAGGTGCCGGCCGGTGAGCGAAAGAAGGCCGTTGAGGTCGCGCCGCACGTTGAAGCGCGGGCCCTGCTTGGCCGCCAGCGTGAGCACGAAATGCGAGCACATGAGCTCGAGCACGGGCGCTTCCTTGAGCCCGGGCGACGGCAATGCGTGCCCGCGCGAAGCAGCCGCTACCACGTCGACCCCGGAACGCTTGACCATCGAACAACCTCACGCTAGGAGAATGAGAACCTGAGCGCGACCATAGCGCAGAGTTTTGGCTTGGGGAAGACTCGGGAACGGTAAAAACCCTGATGTTGCGAATCCGGCCACAATGCCGCCCATGCTTGGAATCGAAGACATCGAACGCGCCGCCGTGCGCCTGCGCGGGCAAGTGCTCAATACGCCCTGCGTGGAATCGCGCACTCTTTCCGAAATCGTCGGCGCGCAGGTGTTCCTCAAATTCGAGAACCTGCAGTTCACGTCGTCGTTCAAGGAACGCGGCGCCTGCAACAAGCTGGTCGACCTGTCCCTGGCCGGCACCCATGGCGTGATCGCCATGTCGGCCGGCAACCACGCCCAGGGCGTGGCCTATCACGCGCAGCGCCTCGGCCTCCGGGCGCTGATCGTGATGCCGCGCTTCACGCCGGGCGTGAAGATCGAGCGCACGCGCGGCTTCGGCGCCGAGATCGAACTGCACGGCGACACCCTGGACGCGGCGCGCGCCCACGCGCTGGCGCTTGCGGAGCGCGAAGGCCTGGCCTTCGTCCATCCTTACGACGACGAAGCGATCATTGCCGGGCAAGGCACGGTGGCGCTCGAGATGCTCGATGCAGTGCCCGATCTCGACACGCTGGTGGTCTCGGTCGGCGGCGGCGGCCTGATCGCCGGCATGGCGCTGGCGGCGCGGGCGCGCAAGCCGGGGATCGAGATCGTCGGCGTCCAGACCCGGCGCTTTCCGGCGATGGTCAACGCCGTTCAGGGTACGCAGCACGTCCAGGGCACGAGCACCATCGCCGAGGGCATCGCCGTGGGCACGCCCGGCGTGCTGACGCGGGAGATCATCGCCTCCCAGGTCGACGACCTGCTGTTGGTCGACGAGGGCGACATCGAGCAGGCCGTGCTGATGCTGCTCGAAATCGAGAAGACGCTGGTCGAAGGCGCCGGTGCCGCCGGGCTGGCCGCGCTGATCCGGCATCCGGAGCGCTTCAAGGGCAAGCGGGTCGGGCTGGTGCTCTCGGGCGGCAACATCGACCCGCTGCTGCTGGCCGCGATCATTGAGCGCGGCATGGTCCGGGCCGGCCGGCTCGCGCGCGTGCGCGTCAGCGCGCGCGACGTGCCCGGCTCCCTGGCCCAGATCACGGCCACTGTGGCGGAAGCGGGCGCCAACGTCGATGAGGTGCATCACCAGCGCGCCTTCACCATGCTGGCGGCGCAGAACGTCGAGATCGAACTGGTGCTGCAGACCCGCGGGCGCCCCCACCTGTCGGCGGTGCTCGACGCGTTGCGGGATGCCGGTTTCGAAGCGGCCGAGCAGCGCTGAAAGCTCTGGCAAGCCCCTAGATGGCCATCCGCAGGCCAGTCGGTAAAATGGCCTCAGTTTTGCGAACCCAAGGAACAACGATGTCCAACCCAACGCCTGTCGAACCCGGCCAAGACGCCGTCGTCGAGAACGACGCCGTCGAATCAATCGTTCATCTGATGCCCCTTGTCCTGCCGGTGGCCGGCGGCGTGCTGATGCTGCTTTTGGCATCCATCGCCGTCTATATGGCCTGACATCCGGCTGCGGCGCCGGCGGACACCGAGCGCCGCCCCGCCCACCGAGGATGCACGAGCCCACCCGGCCGCATCGATCCTCGCCTCCCGAGACGGGAAACGTTTTTTCCAACGGACCTCGCCTGTTCCAGGCACCGAGCCCCGTTCGGAAAGACGATTTTTCAACTTAGGAGACACATTGATGAACGCACCTCTCAAGGGTTTGACCGTACAGGCGCCCTCGTATGTCAGGAATGCGAAGCTGATCGCCTGGGTGGCCGACATGGCCGCGCTGTGCAAACCCGAGGCCATTCACTGGTGCGACGGCAGCACCGAAGAGTACGACCGGCTCTGCCAGCGCCTGGTCGACGCCGGCACCTTCAAGAAGCTCAACCCCGCCAAGCGCCCCAACTCCTTCCTCGCGAGTTCCGATCCGAGCGATGTCGCCCGCGTCGAAGACCGCACCTTCATCTGCTCCGAGAAGAAGGAAGACGCCGGCCCCACCAACAACTGGATGGCGCCGGCGGAAATGCGTGCCACCCTGCAACCGCTGTTCGACGGCTGCATGAAAGGCCGCACGATGTACGTCGTGCCCTTCAGCATGGGACCGCTGGGCTCGCCGATCGCGCACGTCGGCATCGAGCTGTCCGACAGCCCTTACGTGGCGGTCAACATGAAGATCATGACCCGCATGGGCCGTGCCGTGTACGACGTGCTCGGCGCCGACGGCGAATTCGTGCCCTGCGTGCACACGGTGGGCGCGCCGCTCGAGCCCGGTGAGAAGGACGTGGCCTGGCCCTGCAACAAGACCAAGTACATCGTCCACTACCCCGCCACGCGCGAGATCTGGAGCTATGGCTCGGGTTATGGCGGCAACGCGCTCCTGGGCAAGAAGTGCTTCGCGCTGCGCATCGCCTCGAACATGGGCCGCGACGAAGGCTGGCTCGCGGAGCACATGCTGATCCTCGGCGTGACCAACCCCGAGGGCAAGAAGTACCACGTGGCCGCCGCCTTCCCCAGCGCCTGTGGCAAGACCAACTTCGCGATGCTGATCCCGCCGGCCGGCTTCGAAGGCTGGAAGGTCACGACCATCGGCGATGACATCGCCTGGATCAAGCCGGGCGCCGACGGCAAGCTGCACGCGATCAACCCCGAGGCGGGCTATTTCGGCGTCGCGCCCGGCACCAACATCCAGACCAACCCGAACTGCATGGCCAGCCTGGACCGCGACGTGATCTTCACCAACGTGGCGCTGACCGACGACGGTGACGTCTGGTGGGAAGGCATGACCGAGGAAGCCCCGGCGCATGCCATCGACTGGCAGGGCAATGACTGGACGCCGGCCATCGCGAAAGAGACCGGCGCCAAGGCCGCGCATCCGAACGCCCGCTTCACGGTCGCGGCAATCAACAACCCGGCGCTCGACGACGCCTGGGACGACCCGAAGGGCGTGGCGATCGACGCCTTCATCTTCGGCGGCCGGCGCTCCACCACCGTGCCGCTCGTGACCGAGGCCCGCAACTGGGTCGAAGGCGTCTACATGGCTGCCACGATGGGTTCGGAAACCACCGCCGCGGCCGGCGGCAAACAGGGCGTGGTGCGGCGCGATCCGTTCGCGATGCTGCCCTTCGCCGGCTACAACATGAGCGACTACTTCCAGCACTGGCTGGACCTCGGCAAGAAGCTCGAAGCCCTGGGCGCGCAGCTGCCGAAGATCTACACCACCAACTGGTTCCGCAAGGGCGAGGACGGCAAGTTCGTCTGGCCCGGCTACGGCGAGAACATGCGCGTCCTGAAGTGGATGATCGACCGCATCGAGCACAAGGCCGAGGGCACCGAGCATGTGTTCGGCGTCAGCCCGCGCTACGAGGATCTCAACTGGACCGGCCTGGACTTCAGCGCCGAGCAGTTCGACACCGTCACCCACATCGACAAGGCCGCCTGGCAGGCCGAGCTGAAGCTGCATGCCGAGCTGTTCCGGCAGCTGGCGCACCACCTGCCGAAGGAGCTGTCGGCTACCAAGGCCGCCATCGAGCAGCGCCTGGCAGCCTGATCGCTGCGCTCGCCCCAAAAAAAAGCCGCCCGAGGGCGGCTTTTTTTCAGGTTAAAGAAGATCAGTAGTACTGGCCGAGGTTCACGCGGCGCATCGCCTGGTAGAGCGTCGGCGTCGCAGCATCGGCGGAGCGCTTGGCGAGCACCGGCTCTTCGACCGTGTCCGCTTCCTGGCGCGAAGCGATCGCCTGCAGGTCGCGAAGAATGCGCGGATCGAGCTTCGCATAGGCCATGAACTGCTCGTCGGCGCGGGCCGCGGCACGGCGGCGAGCTGCGGCGCGCATGGCAGACAGGGCACGGACGGCCAGGCTGCGTGCGGTACCGGCGAAGAACGCGATGGCGGCGAACGCCACGCCCCAGAGCACGAGCCAGGCGACGAGCAGGCCGCCGTCGTTCCAGGTCGACATGAGCTTGTCCGCCACCACGAGCAGGGACGCGACGATGGCGGCCAGCAGCAGCGCTGCCAGGCCGCGGGCACCGTCGAAGCTGCGGCGTGCGACGCGAATGTGGTCGATCACGGCCTCGGCGCGGGCGACGCCCGGGTGAGTGGCCGGTTGGTCTACGTGAACAAAGCTGGTCATGATGAAGTCCCTCCAAAAGGACGAAAGGCTGAAGCCGATGGGGTGATATTAGTAGTTTCCCTAATGTTCCACCACTTTATCTTCGTGATGCCTATCATTCACATGACTGATGGACGTCAACTTCCGCACGCTCGACCTCAACCTGCTCCGCGTCTTCGACGAGGTGATGGCGGAGCGCAACCTCACGCGCGCGGCGCGCAATCTCTCGATCACCCAGCCGGCCGTCAGCAATGCGCTGCGCCGCCTGCGCGAGACGCTCGGCGACGAGCTGGTGCGCCGTTCGGGCAGCGGCGTGGAGCCCACGCCGCGCGCGCTGGCGCTGTGGCCGACCGTGCGCGACGCCCTGCGGCAGCTGCAGCACACGCTGGCGCCGGGCGAATTCGATGCCGGCATTGCCGACACCACCTTCCTGCTGGCCATGGCCGACGCCACGGCCGCCGAACTGATCCCCGGCCTGGTGCAGATCGTCGAAAAGGAAGCGCCCGCCGTCTCGCTGCGCGTGCTGCCGCTGACCACCCGCGATCCCCGGCGCATGCTGGAGAACGAAGAGGTGGACATGGCGATCGGCTACTTCCCGGCCGTGATCGCCAGCCTGGCGGCACGCGGCCAGTCCGATGCCGCGGTGCCTTTCGAGACGCAGCGGCTCTACGTCGGAGAATATGTCTGCGTGATGCGGCGCGGCCATCCGCTGGCGCGGGCGCCCCTGACGCTCGACAGCTTCTGCGCCGCACGCCACCTGTTGGTGAGCTTCTCCGGCCGACCCTACGGCTTCATTGACCAGACGCTGGGCGCGCTGGGACGGGAGCGGCGCATCGTGGTCACGGTCAACCAGTTCTTCACTGCCGGACGGGTGGTCGCCAACTCGAATCTGCTGACGGTCCTGCCGCGCCACTTCGTCAAGGTCACGGGCATCGACGAGCAGCTGGTCCTGCGCGAACTGCCCTTCCAGCAACCGCTGGTGCACGTCGATGCGATCTGGCACCGGCGGGCGCAGCACGGCCATGCGCACGAATGGCTGCGGCAGGCGCTGCTGCGCTCCGCCGAGGCGGCCTTTGCTGGCTCAGCGGACGACGCTTAGCCAGGCGCTGGCGGCGGCGCGCAGTTCCTGGGCGTGATGGGCGTCGACGCCGGCGCTATGGTCGGCGCTTTCCATCAGCGCGGCGGCCGGGCTGGCGGGGACTTCGATGGTGTCGAAACGGAAGAAACGTGCCACTTGGGCAACAAGGCTGAACATGATGGTGCACGGCCCGAGCCGGCGTTGGAGTGGTGATGGAACCAAGATTAAGGGTTTTCCCCAGTATTTCCAGTCCCTTCTCATGCGCGTTACGCATGAGGATATTCGCCTAGACTGGCGCGCCATGAAGCTTCAGCTGCTCTCGGACCTGCACCTGGAAGTGCATCCCCAGCTCCAGATTGCACCCGCGCCGGGCGCCGATCTGCTGGTTCTTGCGGGCGATATCGGCTCCTATCAGCCCGGAACACGCATCATCGAGCCCGATTTCGGGCTGACCCGCTTTTCGCCTCGCCATGGCTGGCCGATGCCGGTGCTCTACGTTCCGGGCAATCACGAATACGACAACGCCGATTTCGACACGGTTCATGCCCGCCTGCGCGAACTCTGCGAAGCGCTGGACATCCTGTGGCTGGAGCGCGAAAGCCGCGTCATCGAGGGCGTGCGCTTCATCGGCACCACGCTGTGGGCCGACTTCGATGCGCTGGTCGAACCGGCCGACACCATGACCGAGGCGCTCAGGAAACGCGGCAAGGCGATGCGCGCGGCGAACTTCTACCTCGAGAAAGCCGCCACCTTGCGCTCGGGCGAGATCTTCCTGGCAGACGCACTGAGAGAGCACTCACTGACGTGCCAAGCGTGGCTGCGCAGCGCGCTCGCCCAACCCTTCGACGGCCCCACCGTGGCGATCACGCACTTTGCACCCACGCTGGCGAGCGCCGATCCGCGCTACGGCCTGAGTCCGGGAACGGCAGGTTTCTGCAATTCGCTCGATGAGCTGCTGCCGAGCGCCGACTTCTGGCTGCACGGGCATCTTCACCATGCCTTTGACTACGTGAAGAACGGCTGCCGCGTGGTCGCGAACCCGCTGGGGTACATGGGCAAGGGCGAACAGGAGGGCTTCAGGCCCGATTTGCTGATCGAAGTGCCGCGTCGCTGAAAGAATCTAGGCTGGCAGCACCCCGGCCAGACCGGCCTCGACCGCAAAGCGCGCCTGCGTGTGGAAGCTCGCATCGGACGCTACCGGATACGCGGTCGCGCGGAATTCGCACTGCATCGCCTCGGGCGTGAGCTCCATCAGCGCATAGCCTCGCTCGTCGCCGCGGGCATGCACGACGTCCGGGTTGTCGCGCCGCATGCGCGCCATCGCAGCCTGGCTCGCGCCGCGCGAGCTGATCGAACCGCCCACGAATTCGCTCGCGACCACCGGCGAGCCGGGATCGTTCGGCTGCACGCGCAGATTGGCGGCGACGTAGCGGTGCACGTCGCCGCCCAGCGCCACCACATCCTTGACGCCCGCGTCGGCGACGCCCTGAAACAGGCGCCGGCGCGCTTCGGGATAGCCGTCCCAGCCGTCGGTCCAGGTCTGGCGGCCCTGCGGCGTCTCGAGGCCAGTGGGGCTCATCTGGGTGGATTGGCCGAAAAGCTTCCACTGCCGCCTCGAACCGGCCAGGCCCTGCGCGAACCATTGCGACTGCTCGGCGCCGAGCATGGTGCGCGCGGGGTCCGCGAGCTCCGCGCAGCCGATCACCCCACGGCCGGAATCACGGGCCGGATCGGCGCAGGCATGGTGGCTGCGGTACTGGCGGCAGTCCAGCGTCCAGAGCTCGGCCAACCGGCCCCAGGCATAGCGGTCGTGGATGCGCATCGCCGCGCCCTGCGGCGGCAGCGCGAGCGGCATGTGCTCGAAATAGGCCCGGTAGGCCGCGGCGCGGCGGGCCAGGAAAAGTGCGGGCTCGGTATAGGCCGGGTCGCGATCGTCGGCATAGTCGTTGACCACCTCGTGGTCGTCCCAGGTCAGGATCCACGGATGCGCGGCATGCGCCGCCTGCAGGTCCGCATCGCGCTTGTAGAGCGCATGGCGCTCGCGGTAGGCCCCCAGCGTGTGCGGTATGGGCGCGCCGTGCCGGCGCATTTCGGGGGCCGTGCTGCTGCCCTCGTAGATGTAGTCGCCGACGAAGAGCACGAAGTCCAGCTCGCGCCCGGCGATCTCGCGGTGCGCGGCATAGAAGCCATGCTCGTAGTTCTGGCAGGAGGCGAGCGCGAAGCGCAGCCGCCGCACATCCGCATCCGGCGCCGGCGCGGTGCGCGTGCGGCCCACCGGACTTTGCGCGTCGCCGCAGCTGAAGCGATACCAGTAGTCGCGCTGCGGCGCCAGGCCCTGCGCGTGGACGTGCACGCTGAAGGCGCGCGAGGCATCGGTCACGACCTCGCCTTGCATGACCAGGCGTTGCAGCGCGGCGTCGCCGTAGATCTCGTAGCGCACGGTGCAGGCCGGCATGGCATTGCGGGCCGATTCATCTTCGGCATCCGGCATCAGCCGGGTCCAGAGCACGACGCTGTCCGGCCGCGGCTGGCCGCTCGCGACCCCGAGCGTGAAGGGGTTCGAGCGCCAGCGCGGCGCGGCCTGCGCGCAGGCGGCCAGCGGTGCAGCGCAGCCGGCGAGCGCAAGCCACAGGGCGGCACGATTGAGGTCTCGACGGCTGAGATTCATGGCACTCCTTACAACAGCTCTTCGCCCACCAGCGGCAACAACATCCAGTTCTGGAAGCGCAGCCAAAAGTAGCCGCCCGGCTCGTCATCATGGACGATGTCCTTGCCGGCCTCGTCGTACTCGAGCCACTGCACGTGCTGGCCGTCGGGTGCGAGTCGGAGCCGGTACGAGATGTTGGTCCGCGTGCCTGACAGGAGCCGCCTGAAGTCCGCGACCAGCTCGGCGCTGTTGACGACCAAGCCCGTCTCGGTATTGACCGAGGACGAGCGGCGGTCCAGGTTCATGGAGCCGATGAAGAGGCGGTTGTCGTCGATCACCGCCAGCTTGGCATGCAGCCGGCTGATCGACTTGCCGAAATCGCCGAAGCGGCCGGACTTTCCGCTGAGCACCGGCCCGATCTCGCGAATGGTCACACCGATCCTGAGCATGTCGGCGCGGTAGCGCGCGTAGCCCGCGTAGACCAACGGTTCGTCGGTGGCGCCCAGCGAGTTGGTGACGAGCTCGATGCGTCCGCCCCGCGCCATCGCCGTCTTCATCATCGCCATGCCACGCTCGCCGGGAATGAAGTACGGCGACACGATCATCACCCCTTTGCGTGCCGAATTCACCACGCCGAGCGCGCCTTCGTTCACGCTGCCGCGATAGGCTTCTTCGCTGCTCGCGCGCGTGATCTTGGCCGGATCGTCGGCGAACAGTTGCGCGCTGGCCCAGTAAAGGTCGAGCGCGCCCGCCTCGAGCTGCTGGCCGACGGCGCTGCGGTCCAGCACGTCGCGCGGGCGCAGGGGCACATCGGGCGCGGCCGCGCTTGCGAGCTCGTCGAAACGGCGCCGGGCAAGCTCGGGCGGCATCGCGCCCGGCACCACGTTGCCGATCGGCCGCACCTGCTCGCTGTTCCAGTAGCGGTCGAAGGCGTCGGACATCTCGCGCACGATCGGTCCGCAGGACAGCAGGTCCACGTCGATGAAATTCGCAGACGTGCTGCGCATGAAGTATTCGCTCGCGATGTTGCGGCCGCCCGAGACCGCGAAGCTGTTGTCGGCCACCAGCTGCTTGTTGTGCATGCGGTGGTTGATGCGGCCGAATTCATGCAGCGAGAACAGGACCCGCATGACCAGCGACCCACCGCGTGAAGGCAGTGGATTGAACAGCCGCACTTCGACGTTCGGGTGCGCGGCCAGCGCGAGGAGCAGCTCGTCCTGGCCGCCCGTGTAGAGGTCGTCCATCAAGAGGCGCACGCGCACACCGCGCGCGGCCGCGTCGCGCAGCTCGCGCAGGAAGAAGAGGCCCACTTCGTCGTTGTGGATCAGGTAGTACTGCACGTCCAGCGACTTCCGGGCATGGCGGGCCAGCGAGATGCGCGCATCGAAGGCGAAGGGCGCTTCGGGCAGCAGGCGAAAGCCCGAGGAGCCGGACTGCCCAGCCGGGGCAGCGTTTGCAGCGAGCTGCGCCAGGTGCGTATCTGCGACGTCGGTGATCGCGTGCGTCGGCACGCCCGGCACCGGTGCGGGCAGCGTGGCACAGCCGCCGAGCAGCAGGGGAGCGAGGAACATCAGCACGGCGCCGAATTTCGCGAGCTTCGACATGCGCCGCAATGTAACGCTGCACCGCCCCCTATGATCGGCGCGCATTCAACAAGGGATACGCGTGCTCAACGGCCTGTGGCTCGGTTTCTTTCTGACGGCAGCGCTGGCTGCGCTTGTGCGCTGGCTCGTCGGCGGCGACGCCGCGGTGTTCGCCGCCCTGGTCGAAAGCCTGTTCGCGATGGCCAAGCTGTCGGTCGAAGTGATGGTGCTGCTGTTCGGCACGCTCACGCTGTGGCTGGGCTTCCTGCGCATCGCCGAGGCAGCCGGGCTGGTGGCCGGGCTCGCGCGCATGCTGGGGCCGCTGTTCCGGCACCTCATGCCCGAGGTGCCCGCGGGCCACCCGGCGCTGGGCCTCATCACGATGAACTTCGCGGCCAATGCGTTGGGCCTGGACAACGCGGCCACGCCGATCGGCCTGAAGGCGATGCGCGAACTGCAGACGCTCAATCCGAGCGCGACCACGGCAAGCAACGCGCAGATCCTGTTCCTGGTGCTCAACGCCTCCTCGCTGACGCTCTTGCCCGTCACGATATTCATGTACCGCGCGCAGCAGGGCGCGGCCGATCCGACGCTGGTGTTCCTGCCGATCCTGATCGCGACCAGCGCTTCCACGCTGGTCGGGCTGCTCTCGGTGGCCTTCGTGCAGCGCCTCAGGCTGTGGGATCCGGTGGTGCTGGCCTACCTGCTGCCGGGCGCGCTGCTGCTCGGCGGCTTCATGGCGCTGCTGGCAACGCTTTCATCGGCTGCCCTGGCTTCGCTGTCCTCGCTGCTCGGCAACCTCACGCTGTTCGGAATCGTGCTCGCTTTCCTGCTGGCCGGCGCGCTGCGGCGCGTGAAGGTCTACGAGTGTTTCATCGAGGGCGCCAAGGAAGGCTTCGACGTCGCGAAGAACCTGTTGCCCTACCTGGTCGCGATGCTGTGCGCGGTCGGTGTGCTCAGGGCCTCGGGCGCGCTCGACATGGTGCTCGCCGGCATCCGCTGGCTGGTAGGGCTGACGGGCTGGGACGCACGCTTCGTCGATGCGCTGCCCACGGCGCTGGTCAAGCCCTTCTCCGGCAGCGCGGCGCGCGCGATGCTGATCGAGACCATGCAGAGCCAGGGCGTCGACAGCTTCGCGGCGCGGGTCGCGGCCACCATCCAGGGCAGCACCGAGACCACCTTCTACGTGCTGGCCGTGTACTTCGGGGCCGTGGGCATCCAGCGCGCGCGGCATGCGGTGGGGTGTGCGCTGCTGGCGGAACTGGCCGGCGTGGTCGGCGCCATCGCCGTCGGCTACTGGTTCTTCGGCTGAAAGCTTGCGACAGCGCCATCCGAGGCGATCGGCCAGAATAGGCTTTCACTTCCCCGCTTCCCCGTGACCGCTCCCGCCCAGGCGCAACCGCCTTCCTTCACGTCCGACGAATTCCGCGAGGCGCTCGGCATGTTCGCGACCGGCGTGACCATCGTCACGGCGCGCGCCGCCGACGGCAGCCTCGTCGGCCTGACGGCCAACTCCTTCAACTCGGTGTCGCTGGCCCCGCCGCTGGTGCTGTGGAGCCTGGCGCGCGGCGCGGCCTCGATGGCGGCGCTCAGCACCGGCTCGCACTACGCGATCAACATCCTCGCCGCCAGCCAGAAGGAGCTGGCCGAACGTTTTGCGACCAAGGACGTCGACCGCTGGGCCGATGTCGCCTTCAGCGAGGGCGTGGGCGGTGCGCCGGTGCTGGTGGGCGCGGCTGCGAGCTTCGAGTGCTTCAACCGCAGCCGCTACGACGAAGGCGATCACGTGATCTTCGTCGGCGAGGTCGAACGCTGCACCCACAACCCGGGCGCCTCGCCGCTGCTGTTTCACGGCGGGCGCTTCTACACCGAGCATCCGCTGTAGCGCAGGCAGCGCTCAGCGCCGCAGGCTGAGCTTGTAGCGGAAGGTGTCGGCGCGGTAGACCGCGATCTCCACGTGCACCGGCCCGCCGCCGGCCGCGTGCACCAGCCGCTCGACCTGCAGCACCGGCGAGCCGGGCGCGAGCTGCAGCAGCTTCGCTTCTTGCGGCCGCGCCAGCCCGGCGCCGATCTCCAGCTGCGCCTCACCGATCTCCAGGCCGCCTTCGTGCTCGAAGATCTCGATCAGGTCGCGCTGCGAGAAGTCCACGCGCGCCAGCCGCTCGCCCAGGAAGCGCGGCAGGTAGGAGTTGTTGACCGAGAGCGGCTCGCGGTCGAGGTAGCGCAGCGTCTGCAGGTGGTACACGGTCTCGCCGGCAGTGAGCTGCAGCTGGCGCGCCACGGCAGCCGGCGCCTTCACTTCGCGCCACGCGAGCCGCTTGCTGCTGACCGCGTGCTGCTCCAGCGCCAGCGCCTCGTTGAGGCCCTGCAGGCGGTTCAGGCTCTGCGCCGCCTTCGGGTGGGATACGAAGGCACCTTTTCCGTGCAGCTTGACGATCAGGCCCTCGGCCTGCAGCGCACCCAGGGCCTGCCGCACGGTGATGCGGCTCACGCCGTGCTCGGCGGTCAATTCCGATTCGGAAGGCAGCTTGGCCCCCGGCGCGAGCTGGCCGTCGAGGATGCGCGCACGCAGCGCGTCGCGAAGCTGCGCATGCAGCGATTGCGGAAGTTCAGACATTCGTCACCCTGGGATTTGATTTGGCATAGGGTTTGCATGGCTTGTTATGACATGTCATAACAAGTAGTATCTCGCACTGTCTGGGTGCTTTTTTTCCGTTCATTCCATCGACCGAGGAAACGACCATGTTTGCAACCCGCGCCTTCTTCCGTTCCGCCGCCGCGCTCGCGCTCGGCGCCAGCCTCGGCGCCGCCCAGGCCCAGGGCTACCCCGCCAAACCGATCTCGCTGATTGTGCCGTTCTCGGCCGGCGGCGGCGTCGACGCCACGGCGCGCCTCTTGACTGCCAAGCTCGGCGAGCTGCTCAAGCAGCCGGTGGTGATCGAGAACGTGGCCGGCGCGGCCGGCACCATCGGCACCCAGAAGGCCGCGCGCTCGCCGGCCGACGGCTACACGCTGCTGTTCGCGGTGGCCAGCCCGCTCAACGTCGCGCCGCTGGTCGCACCCTCGGCCGTGCGCTACGACACCTTCAAGGATTTCGTGCCGATCGCGACGGTGGGCACCTCGCCCTTCGTGCTGATCGGCAAGACGGCGCTGCCCGCGCGCACCGCGGGCGAACTCATCCAGCTCGCGAAGGCGCAGCCGGGCAAGCTCAACTTCGGCACCGACGGCGTCGGCACCTCGCTGCACGTCACGGCCGAGATGTTCAAGCAGCGCGCCGGCATCGACATCGTGCACGTGCCCTACAAGTCCGGGCCGCAGGTGCTGACCGACGTGGCCGGCGGCCAGGTCGATCTGGCGGTGCTGCCGCTCACGCTGGCGCAGCCTTTCATCAAGGACGGCAAGGTGAAGGCCTTCGGCGTCACCTCGCTGGCCCGCTCGCCCAGTGCGCCGGCGATCCCGGCGCTGGCCGAGACGCCGGAGCTCAAGGGCCTGGAGATGGATTCGTGGCTCGGCGTGCTGGCCCCGGCCGGCACCCCACCCGCCGTGATCGCGGCCTGGGTGAGCGCGCTCGACGCCACCCTCAAGGACCCGGAGATCGCGCGCAAGCTCGGCGACGTCGCGGTCAAACCGCAGCTGATCGCCGGACCGGCCTTCGCCGACTACCTGGCCAAGGAACGCAAGACCATCGCCGGCGTGGTCCAGACCGCCGGCATCAAGGCCGAGTAACGAGAGTGTCCCGATGCTGATGACGATGACCAGCGCCTGGATCGTGCTGCCGGCCGTGCTCTTGGCCGGCGCGCTGATCGGCGCCAGCGGCATCGGGGGCGTGCTGCTGGTGCCGGTGCTGACCCAGCTGGGCGCGGTGCCGCTGCCGCAGGCGATCGCCGCGGCATCGCTGGGCTTCGCGCTGCCCGCACTGGTCGCGCTCGGCCCGCTGCGCCGGGAGCGCGCCCTGGCCGCGCGCTGCGTGCCGCTGCTCGCTGGCGCGCTCGCGGGTGCCGCCGCCGGGGCGCTGATGCTGCGCTGGCTGCCGGCCGGCCTCCTCATGTCCGGCGTGACGGCGTTGGTGCTTTTCGCGGGCTGGCGCGGCTTGATGGCGGCATCGAACCCGGCGCCCGCATCCGCGGCGCCTCTCGGCACCACGGCCCTGCTCGCGCTGGGTGCGCTGGTGGGGCTCGGCTCCGCACTCACCGGCACCGGCGGGCCGGTGCTGGTGATCCCGCTCCTGATGCTGCTGCGCCAGCCGCTCGCCTTCGCGGTGGTCGCGGCGCAGGCCATCCAGTTGCCAGTGGCGCTGGCGAGCAGCACGGTGCATGCGATCGAAGGCCGGCTCGATCTTTCACTTGCGCTGCTTTGCGGCGTGTTGATGCTGGCGGGCTCGATCGCGGGGCAGCGCGCCGCGGCCCTGCTCGACGTGCGGCAGATGCAGCGCATGGTGTCCCTGCTGCTGCTGGCCGTGGGGGCCTGGTTCGCCTGGCTGCTGCTGGCCTGAAACTTTCAACGGAGCGACCATGCTGTCTCCTGACCAACTCGATACACGCAAGGACTTGTTGCTGGCCCCCGAATGGCTGATGCTGCCCGAGGGCCCGCAGCAGGACATGGCCGTGCTGGTGCGCGACGGCCGCTTCGCGCAGGTGGGCCGGCTGGCCGAGGTGAGCGCGGCGCATCCGGGCCTGGCGCCGATCGCATTGCCCCAGCGGCTCCTGATGCCGGGCCTGGTCGACACCCACACGCACCTGACCCAGTCCTTCGGCAAGGCGCTCGCCTTCGGCGAACCCTCAGAGATCTTCCGCCGCATCTGGGTGCCGATGGAATCCATGCTCGGTGCCGAAGCGGCCTACCTCGCCGCCAAGCTCTCGGCGCTTGAGTCGCTGCGCGGCGGCTTCACGACGGTGGTCGATGCGGGCACCCGGTCGGAGGCCGGCCTGGATGCCGTGGCGAGCGCGGCACGCGACACCGGCATCCGCTGCGTGCTCGGCATGATCTGCAACGACGCGGGCCTCGAAGGCGACGAGGCCGGCACCCGGTGCATCCTCGACGCGGCCGCGACCTTCCTGGCCCGGCTCGAACACGACCCGCTGGTGCATCCCTCGCTCGCGATCTCGATCCCGGAGGCCGCGACCGATCGCATGCTGCACGACGTGGCGGCCCTCACGCAGGAAAGCGGGCGCCGCTTCCAGACCCATGTGAACGAACACCTGGCTGCCGTCGAACGCTCGCTGGTCGCGCGCGGCCAGCGTCCGCTCGAACTGCTGCATGCCTGCGGCGCGCTCAACGCCTCGGCCCTGCTCGCGCATGCCACGCTGCTGACGCCGCGTGAAATGGGCCTCTTGCGCGACAGCGGCGCCGCCGTCGCCTACAACCCGGTGGCCAGCCAATGGAAAGGCAACGCGGTGCTCGATGCCGGCCTGCTGGCCATGCTGGGCGTGCCCTTCGGCCTCGGCACCGACGGCACGCGCGCCGACGGCTTTCGGCTGATGGACGCGGCCGAGGCCACCCAGCGCCTGACGCACGGCCTGGCCAACGGCGACTCCTCCTGCGGTGGCGGCTGGCTCTGGCTCGATCACGCCACGCACCGCGGTGCCGAGGCCGCGGGCCTGGGCAGTGTCACCGGCCGCATCGCCTGCGGCCTGGCCGCCGATTTCCTGCTGCTGGACCTCGACGTGCCGGAGTTCGTGCCGAGCTGGGACCTGACATGGGAGCTGGTGCGCTTCGCGAACCGCGACCAGATCGAGGCGGTGTTCGTCAACGGCGCGCTGCGCCTGTGGAAGGGCTGGCCGCCAGCCTGGGATGCGCGCGCGCTGATGAGCGAAGTGGCCGCCATTGCGCGCCGCGATGTCCAGCGCGCGCCGATCCAGCGCGTGCATCCCACGACCGACCTGCACCGCGCGCAGCAACGTCCCCCGGCTGCCGCCTGAAGGAATCGCGCAGGCGGGCTACGATCGGCGCATGCCTTTACGCCTGCGCCGCGCCGCGCCGGTGGCACTGCTCGCCATGGCCTGCGCAGCAGCCATCGCCAGCTCCGAGAAGAAAAACTGGTTCGACGATCCCTTCTTCCAGGTGTCGTCGGGTGCACACGGCTGCCCCGTGCCCGAAGGCCCGCTCTACACCGCCGAAGAGCGCCGCAGCCAGATGCATGCGCGGCTGGAGCGCGGCACCAGCTGCTGGCTCGAAGGCAAGTGCAGCGACAGCAACGCCTACCGCTACGACAAGGTTCTGGCACCCAAGGTGCAGGCCGCGCTCGGCGCAGTGCCCGGCGTGAAGCGCGCGAGCGTCTGGGCCGTGGTGCAGCGGCGCTGGGTCTATCTGCAAGGCTGCGTGCCATCGCGCGCGCTGGCGCAGCGGCTGACGCAGGCGGCGCGCGCCGTGCCCGATGTCGAGCTCGTCGTCGACGACCTGATGATCGGCACGCACGGCAAGCCCTCGTATGCGCTTGCCCCACCCAGAACAGAGACAAGTCCCAGAAGAAAAGAATGATTGAAAGAAGACACCACCTTGACACCCGTGCCACCACCCTGCTGCTCGCCTGCTGCGCTTTCTGGGGACTGCAGCAGATCCTGATCAAGACCACCGTGACCGAGGTGCCTCCTCTGTGGCAGGCATCGATCCGCATGGTGGGCGCGGTGGTGCTGCTCTGGCTGTGGTGCCTGTGGCGCCGCGTGCCGCTGTTCGAGCGCGACGGCACGCTCGCCGGCGGCCTGCTCGCGGGCTTGTTGTTCGCGGGTGAGTTCACCTGCATCTACATAGGGCTGCAGCACACCACCGCCTCGCGGCTCACGGTGTTTCTCTATACCTCGCCCTTCGTGGTGGCATTGCTGCTGCCGCGCTTCGTGCCGGCCGAGCGGCTGCGCGGCATGCAATGGATCGGGCTTGCGATCGCCTTCGCCGGCGTGGTGCTGGCCTTCAGCGAGAGCTTCGGCCACAGCAGCTCGGGCCAGTTGTTCGGCGATGCGCTCGCGCTCGCGGCCGGCGTGCTGTGGGGGCTGACGACGCTCGCGATCCGCACCACCCGGCTCGCCACCGCCAGCGCCGAGAAGACGCTCTTCTATCAGATCGCGGTCACCGCGGCGGTCTCGCCGCTGCTGTCGCTCGCGCTCGGCGAGCGGTGGGGCTTCTCATACTCCACCTACGCCTGGTTCTCGATCTTCCTGCAGACCGCGATCGGCGCCTTCGCGAGCTACCTGGCCTGGATGTGGATGCTCCGGCACTATCCGGCGACGCGCATCTCCTCCTTCACCTTTCTCACGCCCCTGTTCGCGCTGGTGTTCGGCGTGGTACTGCTCAAGGAGCCGCTGACGTTGCAGCTGGTGCTGGCGCTGGCAGGCGTGGCCCTGGGTATCTTGCTGGTGAACCGACGCGCGGGCGTGAAGGAAAAGCCTGAATCAATGGGTCGTGCAAACTGAAGAAAATTTCTTCAATTTGCACGACCTGCCTAGAATCGGGGCATGATCCCGCGCGACATCGCCCCATTGGCCGCACGCCTGGCACAGCAGTACCCGGTGCTCACTCTCACGGGTCCACGGCAAAGCGGCAAGACCACGTTGTGCCGCGAGCTGTTCGCCGGCAAGCGCTATGTCACGCTGGAAGACCCTGACACCCGCCGCTTTGCGCACGAAGATCCGCGCGGCTTCCTGAAGGGCATCGAAGCCGGCGCCATCGTCGACGAGATCCAGCGCGCGTCGCAACTGCCGTCCTATCTGCAATCGCTGGTCGACGAGGATACGTCGCCGGGCCGTTTCATCCTGACCGGCAGCCAGCAATTCGAACTGATGTCGCACGTAAGCCAGTCGCTGGCGGGCCGAACGGCCGTGCTGCGCCTGCTGCCGTTTTCGCTCGCGGAAGTCGCACAGATCCATCCCGTTCCCGAACTTCCACAGACCCTGCTTACGGGCTTCTATCCGCGCATCCACGACCGCGGCCTGGATCCTTCGCAGGCCCTCGGCGACTACTTTGCCACCTACGTGGAACGCGATCTGCGCCAGCTGGCTGCAGTGCACGACCTGCAACGCTTCGAGCGCTTCGTGCGCCTGTGCGCAGGTCGCATCGGCCAGCTCGTGAACCTGACGAGCCTGGGCAACGATGCCGGCGTCTCGCACGCGACTGCGCGAGCCTGGCTGGACCTGCTTCAGACCAGCTACATCGTGCACGTCCTGCCGCCCTGGTTCACCAACACATCGAAGCGTCTGGTCAAGAGTCCCAAGCTCTACTTCCACGATGTGGGGCTGGCGTGCTGGCTGCTCGGCCTGCGTACGCCGGAACAGGTCGCGCGCGATCCGCTGTTCGGCAGCCTGTTCGAGAACTTCGTGGTCATCGAGGCGTTGAAATCGCGTTTCAACCGCGGCGAGACGGCGGAGATGTATTTCTACCGCGACGCCACCGGCAACGAAGTCGATCTGCTGCTGCCATCCGGACGTCGATTCCGCGCGGTCGAGATCAAGGCCGGCGCCACGGTCAACTCCGACTACTTCAGGGGGCTGTCGGGGTTTTCTGCGCTATTTCCGGATGCGCTGGAAGGCGGCAGTGTTGTCTATGGCGGCGAGACGGCCCAGATGCGCAGCGACTGGCCGGTCATTCCGTGGAAGCGACTGCAGAATCCACCGAAATGAATGCGTCACGCCCACGCTCATGAACTTCCAACCCATCCTCGACGAGATCAACGCGCAGATCCGCCCCCTGCTGGGCGCCGGCGGCACGGTCGCCAGCTACATCCCCGCGCTCGCGCGCGTGCCGGCGCAGCAGTTCGGCATCGCGCTGCGAACCTGCCAAGGACAGGAGGCATCTGCCGGCGATGCTGCGACGCCCTTCTCGATCCAGAGCATCTCCAAGCTCTTCACGCTCACGCTCGCGATGCGGCGCATGGGCGACGCGCTGTGGGAGCGCATCGGCCGCGAGCCTTCGGGCAATCCATTCAACTCGCTGGTGCAGCTCGAGCATGAGCAGGGCAGACCGCGCAATCCCTTCATCAATGCCGGCGCCATCGCGGTGGCCGACCGGCTCGTGAGCCAGGGCGATGCCAAGGCCGACATCCTCGAACTCATGCGCAACCTGTGCGGCGAGCCCATCGGCTTCGATGCCGAGGTGGCAGCCTCCGAGGCCGCGACGGGCTACCGCAACTACGCGCTCGCGAATTTCATGAAGAGCTTCGGCAAGCTCGACAACGGCGTCGAGGCCGTGCTCGACATGTACTTCCACCAGTGCGCGATCCGCATGAGCTGCGTGCAACTGGCGCGCGCCGCCGGCTTCCTGTGCCGCGACGGCGCCCACCCGCGCGACGGCGAGCCGGAGATCACGACCGAGCGCCATGCGCGGCGCATCAACGCACTGATGCTGACCTGCGGCACCTACGACGCCGCCGGCGACGTGGCCTTCTCGATCGGCCTGCCCTGCAAGAGCGGCGTCGGCGGCGGCATCGTCGCGGTGGTGCCCGACCAGCTCACGCTGTGCGTCTGGTCGCCCGCGCTCGATGCCACGGGCAATTCGCTGCTGGGCATGAAGGCGCTCGAACTCTTCGTTGCGCGCACCGGCCTTTCCATCTTCTGACCCACCCCCATGACAGAACAGACCACCCTCATTCAAGAAGCCACCCTCTGGAGCGACGAGCGCTGGACCGCCCGCGTGATCAAGAACGAAGACGACGACGGCTGGGCCGTTTCGATGACGCGCCACGGCGACCCCGAACCAGCGCTGGTCGGGCCCTGGACCATGGGCCGCGACAAGAAGAATCCCAAGCCGCTCGATGCGCCGGCCTTCCACACGCTGGTCAAGACGGCTGCCGAGGTGCTGCGCCGGCACGAGCAGCAGCTGCATGCGCAGCTCAACAAGAGCGTGAGCGTCGGCGCGGGGTCGGAGCGCATCCGCGTCTCGCTGCAGATCGTGCCGGATGAGGACAACCCGCATGCCGTGCTCCGCGCGCACGACGAACTCGGCGCGCAGCTGGGTGAGGTGCGCGTGGCCCCGGGCTTCAAGCTCAATGCCGACAGCGCGGCGGCGTGGATCGAAGGCGACTTTCAGAAACCGCGCTGAGCCTGCGGCAGCGCGCTCCTCGGCAGCGCCAGCAGCATCAACAGCGCCGACAGCACGAGCGCGCCGCTCAGGATGTAGAGGCTCAAGCCGAAGCCGCCGGTCGCGGTCTTGATCACACCGACCATCATCGGCGCCACCATGCCCGCGCTCCCGCCCACGGTGCTGATCAGCGCGATGCCGGTGGCGGCAGCGTTCTTCGACAGGAAGGATCCGGGCACCGCCCACAGGATGATGAAGGCGCTGCCGATGCCCGCCGCGGCCAGCGCCAGGCAGGCCACCGCGGCCGGCGGGTTGTGCATGAACAGCGTGGTGAGCGACAAGCCGAGCGCGCCGACGACTGCCGCCACCGCAAAGTGCCAGCGTCGCTCGCGCGTGCGGTCGGAATGGCGGCCGACCAGGATGCTTGACGCGATGCCGACCACCGCAGGCACGATGGAATAGAAGCCGATCTGCAGCACGCTGAGGCCCATGGCCTTCATCATCGTCGGCTGCCAGAACGCCAGCGCGTAGCTGCCCAGGATGATCAGGAAGGACATGAAGCCCAGCAGCCACACGCGCGCGTCGCGCAGCGCGCTGCCGATGGTCTGGCGCCCGGCCGGGCCTTGCGCGGCCTGGTCTTCCTCCAGCGTGCGCAGCACGCGCAGCTTTTCGGCGCCGCTGAGCCAGGGCGCATCGGCGGGGCTGTTGGAAAGCCAGAAGAAGGCCGCGATGCCCAGCAGCACGCTCGGCAGGCCCTCCAGCAGGAACAGCCATTGCCAGCCCCTGAGCGAGAGAGCGCCGTCGAGATAGGTCATCGTGAGCCCGGCGATCGGCCCCGCGACGATGGGCGCGGCGCCATAGGCCATGAAGAACAGCGCCGTGACCTGTGCGCGGCGGCGCGAGGGGTACCAGAGCGTCAGGTAGAACAGCACGCCGGGCGCGAAGCCGGCCTCGAACACGCCGATCAGGAAGCGCAGCACGTAGAACTGCGTGGGCGTGCTGACGAACATCATCGCGGCCGAAGTCAGCCCCCACAGCGCCATGATGCGCAGCAGCGTCGCGCGCACGCCGATGCGCGCCAGCATCAGGTTGCTCGGGATCTCGAACAGCGCGTAGCCGACGAAGAAGATGCCGGCGCCGAGCCCGAAGATCGCATCGCTGAAGCCCAGCTGGTCCTTCATCTGCAACTGCGCGTAGCCGACGTTGGTGCGATCCAGGTAGTTGAGGACATAGCACGCGAACAACAGCGGGATCAGCCGCCAGGTGATCTTGCGAAAGAGCGCGTCGTCGGCGCGCGCCGCCATTTCGTGCGGGGCGCCGGTGAGGGAGCCGGCGAGGGTTGCGGTGTTCATCGGGTTTCTCCTTCGTTGTCGTGTTTCGTGCGCGCGTCTCGGGCCGCCACCGGCGTGCCGAAGGCGGTCTCGCCCCACAGGTGGCTCGCGGGCGCCCCCGGGAACAGCCAGTGCGGCGTGCACTCGCTCGACGGCACGACGTTGCTGAACTCGTGCGTGGCCGAGGCGCCGGCGATGGTCTTCTCGAGCACCATCGAGAGGTACTGGTCGTTGCTGCCTTCCTGCGTGTTGCCGTTGAGGATCGCTTCCGCGCCCGTAGCAAGAGCGTAGCGGCGAATGCCGTTGTGGCGCGAATGCTCGGGCGCCCAGCTGTCGGCCGACACGCCGTTCTCGCTGCTCACGCGGATGCCGTCGGGCGTGCGGTACACCAGCGAATGGTTGCCTTCGGTATGGCCGGGCGTATGCACCAGCGCCACGCCGCGGCCGAGTTGCACGCTGCCCTCGAAGCCGAGGATGCGTTCGGCCGGAATGCCGTCCAGCCCGTGCGGGCAGTACCAGTCGGCCTGCACGGGCAGCAAGCCCTGCACGCTCGCAAGCTCCTGCCGATGCACCAGCAGCTTCGCGTTGGGCATGAGGCCCGGCGTCGTGCCGGTGCCGAGCCAACGCCTCAGGTCCTGCGTGTGCAGGTGGTCATAGCTGATGTAGTCGATCTGCGCCGGCGCCACGCCCATGTTCGCCAGGGCCTGCGGCACGGTCGAATAGATCGGTGCGATGGTGCTGTGCAGGAATTTCGGCGTCTGCTCGCTCAGCCGCTTGAAATAGGGTGTCTCGCCGCCAGCCTCGAAGTCGGCCGGCGTGAAGAGCAGCGTGCGAAGCTGGCCTTCGAAGTCCTCGAACTGGATCAACACGGTGCGCGACAGCAGGTGGACCATGTGCGGCTTCAGCAGCTGCTGCGCATACACGCCGCTGAAGGCGTACCAGGCCGGATACGGGATGCGCAGCAGGTCGACGCTGCGCGCGCAACGCACCGGCGCTTCGTCGAGAAAGCGCTCGCGGAACTGTGCGCCGCGATGGCGCAGCGCACGCAGCCGGTCCTGCGGCATCGGCGCGCTGCGGGCGCCGTCGAAGTCGGTGATCGGCAGCAGGCCGATCCGATGGGGATCGCGGATCATGGCTTGTCTCCTCTTTTCTTGATCCGGGTGCCGCTCAGTAGACCGAGCGCCCGCCCGAAATGTCGAACACGGCGCCGGTGCTGAAGGAGCAGTCGGCCGAAGCGAGCCAGCAGGCCATGGCGGCGACCTCGTCGACTTCGACGAAGCGTGCCATCGGTACACGCGCCAGCAGTACGCGGCGCATCTCTTCGCGGTGCTCGGGCGCAACGCCGGCAAAGATCGCGGTGTCGGCCGAGGCCGGCGTGATGCAGTTGAGCAGCACGCCGTCGCCGGCGAGCTCCTTGGCCAGCGATTTGGTGAAGGCGATCAGCCCGGCCTTGGATGCCGAGTAGGCGGCATTGAAGGCATTGCCCTCCTTGCCGGCCACCGAGGCGATGTTGATCACGCGCTGCCTCGCCGGTGCGCCCGGGTCCCGCTTTGGCTCGCGGCTGCGCGCGGCCCGCATGGGGGGCACCAGCGCACGGCAACAGAGGTACGCGCCCGTGAGATTGATGTCCAGCACCTCGCGCCATTGCGCCGGCGTGTAGTCCCAGCTCGGCGCCACCGGGCCGAGCACGCCCGCGTTGTTGACCAGGATGTGCACGTCGCCGAAGGCCTCGTGCGCCTCTTGCGCGGCCTGTTCGATCTGCGCCTCCTGCCGCACGTCGACCACCGCAGTGTGCACCCGCCCGAGCGGCGCCAGCAGCTCACGGGCCTCGGCGAGTGCGCCGGCTTCGAGGTCCCACAGCGCGACGCTCGCGCCGGCCTCCAGGTAACGACGTGCAATGGCCAGCCCGATGCCGCGCGCGCCGCCGGTGACGACGGCATGGCGCTCCTTGAGATCGATTGCGTTCATGGCACGATCAGGCCAGCGCCGCCCCAGTCGCCGCCTCGGCCCGGGGCTGGCCGAGCAGCGCTCCGATCAAACCCGGCAGCGCCGTACTCGGCATGCCGACCAGCAGCTGCCGGAGCATGCTGAGCGTGTCGTAGTAGACGCGCTCGCACACCAGCCGCTCGCCCTCGAAGATGAAGAACGCGACCATCCGGCAGCGGAAGGCATTGCCCGTCGGCGGCAGGCCCTTGAGCGGCCCGCGATGGGTGCCCAGCAGCCAGAACTCGACGACCACCGAATCGTCGGCGTGGCGCAGCCGGATGATCTCGTGGCGCTGATCCGGAAAGGCCTTGCGCGTCTCGGCGTAGTACGCACGCACCTTGTCGATGCCGTCGTGCACCTCGCCGCTGGCGATGAGTTCGTAGTGCGGATGCGGGAAGGTGCCGAGCACGGCATCGAAGTCCTGCCGGGTTTCGTCGGCGAAATGGTCGAGCACGAGTCGCTCGCGCAGCGCTTGGAGTGGTGTGGGGTTGTTCATCGTGGGTACTATCGGCAGGCGTCTGCGCGCAGACTGTCCTTTGTTGGCAGTTGCTTCTCCGGAGAAACCCGCAATGCCAGACTCGACGCCCCCGCCCGGCCAAGGCGCAGACGACATGCGCCTGCCCGAAGACATTCAGCAAACCCTGCTCGCCGTGGCCCATCGCCGGACGCTGGCACGCGGCGATTCGCTTTTCCACAAGGGCTCCTCGCCCGATGCCTTGTTCGGCGTGGTGAGCGGTTCGCTGCGCGTGAGCGTGGTCGCCTCCGGCGGGCGCGAGGCAGTGATCTCGATGCTCGAGCCCGGCCACTGGTTCGGCGAAGTATCGCTCCTGGTCGGACGCGAGCGCGTGTACGACACCTGCGCTGTCGACGCCACCGAGATGGCGGTGGTGGCCGCGAGCGACTTCCATCACCTGATCGCGACGCGTCCGGACGTGCACATGGCGTTCACGCGGCTGGTGTGCCTGCGCCTGCGACAGGCCCTGGCCTGGATCGACGACGCGATCCTGATGCCGCTGCCGGTCCGGCTCGCGCATCGGCTGTTGACGCTGGATGCGCGCGCCGGCAGTACCCTGCTCGCCGTGTCGCAGGAAGACCTCGCCTTCATGCTCGGTGTTTCGCGCCAGAGCGTGAACCGGCAACTGAAGCTGTGGGAAGAGGACGGGACGCTGCGCGTGGGCTACCGCAGCATCGAGCTGCTGGACCGCGCCCGGCTGGAGCACCACGCCGCCACGGCCTAGGCCTGCCCGAAGCGCGCGAGGATTTCAAGCACGCTCTCGGTGGCGCCGTCGAGCGTGGCGCGCGGCCGGTGCGCGATGCCGAGCCGGCGCACCAGGCGCGGGGAAAGCGGCAGGACCTGCATGCGCTCGTTGAGCGGCGCATCCGTGGTCTGCTGCAGCGGCAGCAGCGCGGCGCCGTAGCCGGCGGCCACCAGGCTTCGGATCGCCGCGTCGTAGTTGAGCTCGATGCGGGCGCGCGGCGAGTGGCCGGCGGCGGCGAACCATTCCATCGTGAGCCGATACATGTGGGTGGTGGCGTCGTTGAAGATCAAGGGCTGCGCGGCCAGCCACTGCGGCGTGGCCCGTTTCGGCGCCTTCCAGCGCTGCGGCACGAAAGCCATCATGGCCTGGCTGCGCCAGTGCGTGACCACCAGGTCGCGCAGCGGCGGCTGCGGCATCGCGACCAGGCCGATGTCGAGCGTGCCGGCCGCCAGCCGCGACATCGCCTCGTTCGAACCGAGGATGCTGACCTCGACGTCGATGCCCGCGTGATGCTCCTCCAGCGCTTCGAGCACCTGCGGCAGCAGGTCGACCACCACGCCGGTCGAGGTGCCCAGGCGCACGCGGCCCACGCGCCCTTCGGCCTGGCGCCGCACCGCATCGACCGCCTCGTCGGCATCGCGCAACAGGCGTCGCGCCCGCTCCACCAGCGCCGCGCCGGCCGCGGTGGGCGTCACGCGCCGGCTGCCGCGCACCACCAGCGGCGCGCCGAGCCGCGATTCGAGCTCGCTGATGTGCAGGCTCACCGTCGGCTGCGCGAGGTGCAGCGCCTGCGCGGCGGCGGAGAAGGTGCCCAGGTCGGCGATCGATACCAGGGTGCGGAGTTGGTCCAGGTTCAGCTGTCGCATCAGGAATCCTGATTAGTAGCTTCAGAAATCTCAACTTCCACAATAGCACGCGGCGTTGCACCATCGCTGCATCTCAAGGAGAGACGCGATGGAACTCAGGATGAATCTGCCCGCAAAGGAACCGCTGCAAGCCTTTATCGACTGGTTCGCGCGTGCGCTGACCAAGCGCCGCGAGCGCCACCAGGCGCTGCAGCTCGCGGCCATGAGCGAGCACGAGCTGCTCGACCTCGGCATCGGACGCAGCGAAGTGCCGGCGCTGCTGAACGGCCACACCAGCGCGCGCCGCGAACCCGTCTAGGCCGTGCCATAGCCGCCGCCTGCCGGCGTTTCGATCACGAACACGTCGTTCACCGCCATCTCGACCTGCGCGCTGTGGCCCAGCGCTTCGATGCGCCCGTCGGCGCGCTCGACTCGGTTGATGCCGACGGCACCCGGCTGGCCGCCGGCCATGCCGAAGGCGCCGTGGTCGCGGCCGTTGCTGAGTATCGATGCGGTCATCGGCTCCAGGAAGCGGATCCTGCGCACGCCGCCGTCGCCGCCGCGCCAGCGGCCGGCGCCGCCCGAGCGCGCGCGGATCTCGTAACTGTCGAGCCGCACCGGGTAGCGGAATTCCAGCACCTCGGGATCGGTCAGGCGCGAATTGGTCATGTGGGTCTGCACGACGCTGGTGCCGTCGAAGCCCGAGCCGGCGCCCGAACCGCCCGAGATGGTTTCGTAGTACTGGTGCTGCGCGTTGCCGAAGGTGAAGTTGTTCATCGTGCACTGGCTGGCCGCCATCACGCCCAGCGCGCCGTACAGCGCGTTGGTCACGCAGCTCGAGGTCTCCACGTTGCCGGCCACCACGGCGGCCGGCGGCGTCGGGTTGAGCATGCAGCCTTCGGGCACCACCACGTGGATCGGCTTCAGGCAGCCGGCGTTGAGCGGAATGTCGTCATCCACCAGCGTGCGAAACACGTAGAGCACGGCAGCCATGGTGATCGACCTGGGCGCGTTGAAGTTGTTGGAGAGCTGCGCGCTGGTGCCGCTGAAGTCGACCGTCGCGCTGCGCGCGGTGGTGTTCACATGCACGCGCACCCGGATCTGCGCGCCGTTGTCCAGCGGCAGCGTGAACTCGCCGTCGGACAGCGCGGTGATCACGCGGCGCACCGACTCCTCGGCGTTGTCCTGCACATGCTGCATGTAGGCGGCCACCGTGGCGCGGCCGTACTGCGCGACCATCGCCCCGAGTTCCTGCACGCCTTTTTCGTTGGCGGCGATCTGGGCCCGCAGGTCGGCCAGGTTCTGCTCGATGTTGCGCGAGGGATGGGCGCCGCCGGCCAGCAGCGCGCGCAGTTCTTCCTCGCGCAGCAGGCCCTGGTCGACCAGCTTGAAGTTGTCGATCAGCACGCCTTCGTCGGCGATGGTGGTCGAGAACGGCGGCATCGAGCCGGGCGTGATGCCGCCGATGTCGGCATGGTGCCCGCGCGAGGCGACAAAGAAGGACGGCCTGGCGTCTTGCTGCTCCAGATACACCGGCGTGACGATCGTGATGTCGGGCAAATGCGTGCCGCCGTGGTAGGGATCGTTGAGCACATACACGTCGCCCGCACGCATGCCGGGGTTGCCGTCGATCACGGTCTTGATCGATTCGCTCATTGAGCCCAGGTGCACCGGCATGTGCGGCGCATTGGCGATCAGGTTGCCGGTGGCGTCGAACAGCGCGCACGAGAAGTCGAGCCGCTCCTTGATGTTGACCGAGTAGGCCGTGTTCGACAGCCGGAGACCCATCTGCTCGGCGATGTTCATGAACAGGTTGTTGAACACCTCCAGCATCACCGGGTCGGCCTCGGTGCCTACGGCGTGGGCCGATACGCGCGGCTTGATGCGCTTCAGCTCGACGCCAAGCGCGGTGACGCGCGCCTGCCAGCCCGGTTCGACCACGGTGGTGGCGTTCTTGCCAGCCAGGATCGCGGGGCCGTCGATGCGTGCGCCGGGGGCCAGCGACTCGCCCACATGGAGGGCCGCCTGGCGCCAGCCGGCCGGCTGCTCGTCGGCCTGGCAGTACATCGAGACGTGGCTGGCCGGCTCGGGCCGATGGCCCTCGGCCGGATCGGCCTGCGGCGCCGATACGCTGCGTTCGCCGGCGCCCACGGCCTCGACCGAGACGGCTTCGATCACCAGCGCCCGATCCGGCATCAGGAAGGCGAAGCGCTGGCGGTAGGCCTGCGCGAACTCGTCGCTGATCGCGGCGACCGCTTCGTCGGGTGTCATGCTCAACGGCAGCGTGCAAGGCAGCGCGGTGTCGGTGCCCTCGTAGCGCACCTGCACGCGATGGAAGCTTTCGATGCCGGCGCGGCCGACGCCCTGCGCTGCCAGCTCGTCTTCGGCCGCGGCACGCAGGCGCCCGGCGGCCTCGGCCGCCGCTGCGAGACCCGCGGCGTCGAGCTGGCGCTCCACCGCCGCCTCGCGCATCGCGATCTGGTCGGCCAGGCCCATGCCGTAGGCCGACAGCACGCCGGCGAACGGATGCGCGTACACGGTGCGCATGCCCAGCGCGTCGGCCACCAGGCAGGCATGCTGGCCGCCGGCTCCGCCGAAGCACTGCAGCGTGTAATGCGTGACGTCGTAGCCGCGCGCCACCGAGATGCGCTTGATCGCGTTTGCCATGCTCGCCACCGCGATCTGCAAGGCGCCGCTGGCCACGTCCTCGGCGCTCACGCTGCGGCCGGTGGCGTCGCTCATCTCTTGTGCCATGGCTTCGAAGCGCTGCCTCGCCGCCTCGCGATCCAGCGCCTCGTCGGCCGCGGGGCCGAACACCTTGGGGAACCAGGCCGGCTGGATCTTGCCGAGCAGCACGTTCGCATCGGTGGTGGCGAGCGGCCCGCCGCGCCGGTAGCTCGCGGGGCCGGGGTTGGCGCCGGCCGATTCGGGGCCGACACGCAGGCGCGCGCCGTCGAAGCGGATCACCGAGCCGCCGCCGGCCGCCACGGTGTGGATGCTCATCATCGGCGCGCGCATGCGCACGCCGGCCACCTGGGTTTCGAAGGCGCGTTCGAACTCGCCCGCGTAGTGAGACACATCGGTCGAGGTGCCGCCCATGTCGAAGCCGATCACCTTCTCGTGTCCGGCCTGCACAGCCGTGCGCACCATGCCGACGATGCCGCCGGCCGGGCCGGAAAGAATGGCGTCCTTGCCCTGGAAGCGCTGCGCCTGCGTGAGGCCGCCCGAGCTCTGCATGAAGAACAGGCGCACGCCCGGCATCTGCGCCGCCACCTGGTCGACATAGCGGCGCAGGATGGGCGAGAGGTAGGCATCGACCACCGTGGTGTCGCCGCGCGGCACCAGCTTCATCAACGGGCTGGTCTTGTGCGATGCCGAGACCTGGGTGAAGCCGATGGCGCGTGCGATCCGCTCGGCCGCGAGCTCGTGCGCGGTGTAGCGCCAGCCATGCATGAAGACGATGGCGCAGGCGCGGATGCCGGCGTCGAAGGCGGCCTGCAGCGAGGCGCGCAGGGCCGCTTCGTCGAGCGCCTGGACCACGTCGCCCTGGGCGCCGATGCGCTCCTTCGCCTCGATCACGCGCTCGTACAGCAGCTCGGGCAGCACGATGTGGCGGTCGAACAGGCGCGGGCGCGCCTGGGTGGCGATGCGCAGCGCATCGCGAAAGCCGCGCGTGGTGACCAGCACCGTGCGGTCGCCCTTGCGCTCCAGCAGCGCGTTGGTGGCGACCGTGGTGCCCATCTTCACGCACTCGACGCGTCCGGGGGTGATCAGCTCGCCGGCTTTCAGGCCGAGCAGGCGGCGGATGCCTTCGACGGCCGCATCGCGGTAGTGCTCGGGGTTTTCCGAGAGCATCTTGAGGGTGTGCAGCGTGCCGTCGGGCGCGCGGCCCACCAGGTCGGTGAAGGTGCCGCCGCGGTCGATCCAGAACTGCCAGAGGGAGTGTGCTTGCTTGTTCATTGCTGGGTGAAGTAGGGAACGAAGATGTAGTTGGCGTCGGCGCCGACCTCGCGCACCCATTCGAGCGAGAAGCGCTCGCCCAGGCGCTTGACGTCGGTGAGCAGATCCGGCGGGATGGGCTCGACCTTCAAGCCGCGCCGGCGAAGTTCATCGACCGAGGTGACGGCGGCCCTTTCGCTGGCAGCCCAGCCGCGTGCTTCGGCGGCCTCGGCGGCGTTCATCAGGCTGCGCTGCGCGGGTGCCGGCAGCGCCTTGAAGGCAGTCTCGCCGGCGAACACGATGTTCTTGGGGAACCAGGCATTGATCTCGTAGTAGTGCCTGACGTGGTCCCAGACCCGGTTCTCCACGCCGGTCACGGCCGAGGTGATCATGCTGTCGATGCGGCCGTCGGCGAGCGCCTTGCCGACCTCGACCATGGGGACGTCGACGGCACTGGCGCCCATCAGCTCGGCGATGCGCTCGGTGGTGCGGTTGTAGGTGCGCATCCTGCCGCCGCGCAGGTCGGCCGCGCGGGCGATTGGCTTCTGCGTATAGAGTCCCTGCGGCGGCCAGGCCACCGCGTAGAGGACCTTGAGCCCCGCTGCCGCGAACTTAGCCTCGATCACCGGCCGCTGGTGGCGCCACATGCGGCGGGCATCGGCATAGCTGCGCACGATGAAGGGCACCGCATCGGCGCCGGCGACAGGCATGTCCTTGACCAGGCTCGCCATGATGGTCTCGCCGGCTTCCAGCTTGCCCGCGCGCACGGCCGGCGCGATCTCGTTCAGTTTGAACAGGCTGTTGTTCGGGTGCAGTTCGATCCTCAGCCCGCCCGGGCCAGCCGCCGCGTCGGCGGCAAACTGCTGCAGGTTCTCGCCATGGAAGGACTCGGCCCGATAGCCGGTGGCCAGTTTCCAGACGGTCTGCGCGCGGGCCGCCGGCAGCAGGCTCGCGCAGGCCATGCCGCAAAGGGTTCTGCGATCGATCACTTCGCCACGCCCATCACGTAGTCGGGCAGCCAGGTGACGATGCCCGGGAACAGCGTGATGAGCGCGATGCACACCACCAGGCAGAAGAAGAAAGGAATCGCGGCCTTGGCGATCAGGTTGCTGTCCTTGCCGGTCATGTTCTGCAGCACGAACAGGTTGAAGCCCACCGGCGGCGTGACCTCGGCGATCTCGACCAAGAGCACCACGAAGATGCCGAACCAGACGAGGTCGAAGCCGGCCTTCTGCACCATGGGCAGCACCACGGCGGCCGTGAGCACGATCATGCTGATGCCGTCGAGCGCGGTGCCAAGCACCAGGTACACCACCACCAGCGCCGCGATCAGCGCCGTGGGCGACAGGTGCATGGCTTCGACCCACAGCGCCAGCTCGCGCGGGATGCCGGTGAAGGCCATGGTCTTGGTCAGGAAGGCGGCGCCGGCCAGGATGAACATGATCATGCAGCTGGTGCGGGCCGCGCCCATCAGGCCTTCGCCGAAGTTGCGCCAGGTGAGCGACCGACTCCACAGGGCCAGCGCCAGCGCGCCGACCACGCCATAGGCCGCGCATTCGGTGGCCGTCGCCCAGCCGGCCACCAGCGCCCAGCAGATGAAGACGATCAGCGCGCCGCAGGGAATCAGGTTGCGCGAGCGGCGCAGCTTCTCGATGAAGCCGATGGCGGGCTCGGCCGGCGGCATGCGCTTCGGGTTGCGCAGCGCCCACCACATGATGTAGCCCGAGAACAGCAGCATTAACAGGAAGCCCGGCAGGAAGCCGGCCAGGAAGACGCGGATGATCGAGGCGTCGGCCGCCACCGCGTAGACCACCATGGTGATCGAGGGCGGGATCAGGATGCCCAGCGTGCCGGCCGTGGCCAGCGAGCCCAGCGCCATCTTCTCGTCGTAGCCGCGCTTCTTGAGCTCGGGCAGCGCCACCTTGGCGATGGTCGCGCAGGTCGCGGCCGAGGAGCCCGAGACCGAGCCGAAGATGCCGCAGCCCAGAATGGTGGTGTGCATCAGCCGGCCCGGCACGCGGCCGAGCCAGGGCGCCAGGCCCTCGAACATCTCCTCGCTGAGCTTGGTGCGAAACAGGATCTCGCCCATCCAGATGAAGAGCGGCAGCGCGGCGAGCTCCCAGCTCGCGTTGCTTTCCCAGAAGGCCGAGAACAGGTTCAGGCCCGGCTGGGTCGAGGTGAAGAAGGCCTGCCCGACCCAGCCGCAGATGGCCAGCGTCATCGCAATCCACACGCCGCCCGAGAGCAGCGTCAGCATCAACAGCAGCAGAACGCCGCCGACCATCAGGATGTCCATGATTCGGGCCTCAGGTCAAAGGTCGGAAGAGAAGTCGCCCTGCGCATGGCGTTCCTCGACCAGTCGCACAAAGGTCGGGACGCCGCCGCGCAGCACGATGACGAATTCGTCGACGACTGCGAGCACCAGCAGCAGCGCGCCCAGCGCAAAGCTCAGCTGCGGAATCCAGATCGGCAGCGGCAGCAGGCCTTGCGCCACTTCGTTGAAGGCCCAGCTCTCGTAGGTGAACCTGCAGGCCCACCAGGCCAGGTAGGCGGTGGCCAGCGTCGCGATGCCCAGCGAGAGCAGCTCCAGCACGCGGCGTGCACCGGGTCCGAGCTTTTCCAGCAGCAGCGTCACGCGCACGAAGTCGCCGTGCTTGAAGGCATGCGCCATGGTCAGGAAGGCGGCTGCTGCGCACAGCCAGGCCACCACGTCGGTGATGGCGCCGGTGGCGACGTCGAACTGGCGCCCCAGGCTCTGCACCACCATCAGCAGGCAGATCAGCGCCACGCAGCCGGCGCCGAGGATGCCGGCACCGAGAAAGAGGCCGTCGAGCAGGCGGCGCAGCGCGGTGGCGCTGGCCGCAGGGAAGGTGCCGATGTCGGAAGGCAGGCGCGCCGCTCCCTCCACCGTGGCACTCGGTGCCGGTGTTTGCATGGATGTCTCCGGTGGGGGGATTTACTTCTTGTAGGCGTCCACGATGGCCTTGCCATCGGCGCCGGCGACGCGCAGCCAGTCCTCGGTCATGCGCGTGCCGACGAGCTTGAGTTCCTGCTTGAGGACTTCGCTGGTGGCGTCGATCTTCATGCCCTTGGCGGCCAGCTGCTTGATGTACTCGCCGTCCTTTTCCTCGCTGATGCGCCAGCCGCGCTGCTCGGCGGCGGCGGCCTGCTTGAGCACGGCGTCCTGCGTGGCCTTGTCGAGCGTGTCGAAGGCCTTCTGGTTCACCACCACCGCGTTGCGCGGCAGCCAGGCGTTGACGTCGTAGAAGTACTTGGCCTGCTCGTAGAGCTTGCTGTCCACGCCGCTGGCACTCGAAGTCAGGAAGTTGTCGACGCCGCCGGTGGCCAGCGCCGCGCTGAGCTCGGCCAGCTGGATCGTGACCGGCTGCGCGCCGACCGACTGCGCGATGGCCGAAGTGGCCGGGTTGTAGGCGCGCATCTTGGTGCCCTTCAAGTCCTTGGTCGAGGCCACCGGCTTGATGGAGTACAGGCCCTGCGGCGGCCACGGCACGGCGTACAGCAGCTTCAGGCCTTGCGCCGCGAGCGTCTTGGTCAGGTAGGGCTGCGACACCTCGTGCAGGCGCCTGGCTTCGGCATAGCTGGTGGCCAGGAAGGGGACCGAATCGAGCCCGAACACCGGCGCTTCGTTGGCGGCGCTGGAGAGGATGAATTCGCCGATCGGGGTTTGCGCCGACTGCACGGCGCGCTTGATCTCGTTGGCCTTGAACAGCGAGGCGTTGGGGTGCACCGCGATCTTGAGCTTGCCGGCGGTGGCCTTGTCCACGTCGTCGGCGAACTGCTGCAGGTTCTGCACCTGGTAGGTGTTGGCGCCGTAGCCGGACGGCAGGTCCCATTTGGTCTGGGCCGTGGCGGCGGTGGCGGCCAGCGCAGCCACGAGGGCGGCAGAGAAGCGAATCTTCATGGGGAGTCTCCTTGGGATGGGGATCAGCAGCGGCCCAGCTGCCGGTTGAGAAGGTCGGTCACCAGCATGGCGCCCGGTGCGTGGGTGATGCAGAACGCCGGCTTGGCCTGGGCGATGGCCGCTTGCGGGGTCACGCCGCAGGCCCAGAACACGGGGATCTCGCCGGCGCGGATTTCAATCGCGTCGCCGTAGTCGGGGTGGGCCAGGTCGGCGATGCCGATGGCGGCCGGGTCGCCCAGATGCACCGGGGCGCCATGGACCTCGGGCATGCGAGAGGTGATCTGTACCGCGCGGATCGCATCGACGGCCTTGAGCGGCCGCATCGACACCACCATCGGCCCGTGGAAAGCGCCGGCGCGCGCGGTCTGGATATGGGTGCGGTACATCGCGACGTTGCGGCCCTGGTCGACGTGGCGCAGCCGGATGCCGTCGGCCAAGAGCGCATGCTCGAAGGAAAAGGAGCAGCCGATCACGAAGCTCACGAGGTCGTCGCGCCACAGCGTGCGGATGTCGGTGGGCTGCTCGACCAGTTCGCCCTCGCGCCAGACGCGGTAGGCCGGCACGTCGGTGCGGATGTCGAGTTCCGCGCCCAGGCCGGGCAGCATCGGATCGCCGGGCTCGGACACCGCCAGCAGCGGGCAGGGCTTGGGGTTGCGCTGGCAGTAGCGCAGGAAATCGCCGGCCAGCGCCTCGGGCAGGATCACCACGTTGCCCTGCACGTACTCGCGCGCCAGGCCGCTGGTATGCGTGGCCAGCGCGCCGCTGCGCGCCGCGCGGCGGACGCTCAGCGCATCGGAAGCGGCATCAAGAGTCGGACTGGCATTCGTGTTGGCGGTAGGTTCTGCGGGCATCGTGCATCCTCGTAAAAGGCTTTCGTGTGTGAAAGCTCTGTGACGGGACGCATTGTGGAAATTAACGCGCGCCAACTCCAACGCAAAATTTCTTGCTCAGCTCATCGATTTTTTGTGTGACCCAGTTTTGGGCGACGCGAACTGCAAGGCCGAGGCCAGCGCCGCCTCGGTCAGGTGCGAGGTCGGGTCTTCGCGGTAGCTCGCGTGGATCGGCAGCGGCGCCGGCGCGGTGTCGCACTTCAGCACGCGCAGCGGCAAGCGCAGCGCCAGATGTTCGGCCGCAGCCCGGGGCAAGGTGGCGATGCCGAAGCCGGCCTCGACCAGCTGCGCCATCGCAGAGATCGACGAGATCGCATGCACGCGCGGCGTCTCCAGGCCGGCACGCCTGAACAGATCCAGCAGCGCCACATGCGGCTGCGAGCCGCGCTGGAAGGTCAGCAGGTCGAAGCCGAACAGGTCCTGCAGCTTGTAGAGCCGCCGCGGATGCAGCACCTGGTGCCCGACGAAGCTCATTTCCATGGTGGGCAGTGCATGCGTGCTCACGCCCTCGCCGCTGGCCGGCAGTGCGGCGAACACCAGGTCCTGCTTGCCGCGCTGCAGCTGGTCGACCAGCACCGGCGTGGTTTCCACCGTGAGCTCCAGCTCGAAGTCCGGATGCGTGGCCTGCATGTGCTTGAGCCAGTCGGTCAGCCAGGTGTGGACCACTGACTCGATCGCACCGATGCGCAGCACCTGCGCGCGCACCGTGCCCGATCCCATCTCGGACTTGATCTGCTGCTGCATTTCCAGCAGCCGCTGCGCCAGGCGGTGGAAGCGCTGGCCGGCCACCGTGAGGCGGAACTGCTTGTCGCGCCGGTCGAGCAGCAGCACGCCGAGCTCGCGCTCCAGTGCGGCGATGCGGCTGGACAGCGCGGACTGCGTGAGGTGCAGCTTCTCGGCCGCGCGCGTCACGCTCTTGAGCGCCACGGCCCAGTGAAAAGCTTCGACGAAGCGCAGATTCATGGGGCCATTCTCCCCCGTGCCCCGTGCCCGCTCGGCCCAGGCCTCAGCGCGGCACCAGTTGGCGCGTCGACGCGCGCACCACCAGCTCGGGCCGCAGCACGACGGTGGAGGCCGACAGCGCCTTGCCCTCGATCTCGTCGAACAGCATCTCGGCTGCGCGCCAGCCGAGCTCGCGATGCGGCAGGCGGATGGTGGTGAGCGGCGGATCGACCATGTCGACCAGCGGCATGTCGTTGTGGCCGGTGATCGAGATGTCCTGCGGCACACGCAGGCCTTGCGCGCGCAGCAGGTCGTAGGCGCCCAGCGCCACCAGATCGTTGCAGCAGACCACGGCTTCGGGCCGATCGTTCTGCGCGAGCAGTTGCGCCATGGCCTTGCGGCCGGCCTCGCGGCTGTAGCTTTCGCATTCCGCCACGCAAGCCAGCTCGAGCCCGCGATCGCGCAGCGCCTGCTCCACGCCCTGCCGGCGCGCGACGCCGGTCGGCACGTTCTGCGGCCCGGCCAGGTGTGCGATGCGGCGGTGCCCCAGGGACACCAGGTGGTCGACCGCCAGCTTCATCGCCAGCCGGTCGTCGCTGACCACCGCCGGCAGGCGCCCGCTTTCGTCGGCGCGGTTCACGAGCACGGTGTGCATGCCGGCCTTCTTGAGGTAGTCGACCAGCGGATCGTCGCGCGTGGCGATGGCCATCACCAGCCCGTCGACCTGCTGCGCCAGCATGCGCTCGACCACCGGCCGCGCGAGTGCATGGTCCATCACGTTGGTCACGAACACGAAGTAGCCGCGTGCCGCGGCGCTGGCCTCGATGCCCTGCAGGATGGGCGGGAACACCGGGTTGGTGATGTCCGGCACCAGCACGCCGATGGTGTGGGTGCGGCCGGTGCGCAGCGCCGAGGCCGCGCGGTTGGGCCGGTAGCCCAGGCGCTGCGCTGCCTCTTCCACCACGCGCAGCACCTCCTCGCTGATCAGCGCGCGCTTGTCCGGATTGAGCGCGCGCGACACGGTCGAGACATGCACGCCGGCGGCCTGCGCGACGTCGCGGATGGTGACCGGGGAAGACGGTGATGGGCTCATTTACTGCAAACGATTGATCTTGGCGAGAACACAGAGTATCGCCTTGATTTCATTGGGGGCTCTCGCAAACCCCTTTCTTGCGTGGAAATTAATCCTCGCCATAATCTGCAAACGTTTGCAAAGAAAGAGGCAGCCCCATGAACATCGTGACCACCCCCGATTCCGTGCTCCAGATCGCGACCGCCGCGATGGCCCGCACGCCCGACGAACGCCTGCGCACCGTGATGGCCGCGCTCATCCGCCACCTGCACGCCTTCGTCCAGGAAGTGCACCTGAGCGAAGAGGAGTTCGAGCAGGCGCTCGAATTCATCGTCGGCATCGGCCAGGCCACCGGCGAGAAGAAGAACGAGGTGGTGCTGGCCGCCGACTTGCTGGGCGTCTCGACGCTGGTGGCGCTGCTCAACAACCAGGACCCGCAGGGCGAATCGCCGGCCGCGCTGCTGGGCCCCTTCTGGCGCGCCAATGCGCCGTTGTGCCAGGCCGGCGAGTCGATCGCGCGCTCGAGCACACCGGGCGTTCCGCTCGAGGTGCGCGGCGTGGTGCGTGACACGCAAGGCCGGCCGCTCGCCGGCGCCATCGTCGATGCCTGGCAGGCCTCTCCGGTCGGCCTGTATGAGAACCAGGACCCGGAGCAGGACGACATGAACCTGCGCGGCCGCTTCGAGACCGATGCCGAGGGCCGCTACCACTTCCGCACGGTGCGTCCGGCCGGCTACCCGGTGCCGACCGACGGGCCCTGCGGCGTCTTGCTGCGCGCGCAGCAGCGCCATCCCAACCGCCCGGCGCACCTGCACTTCATGGTCAGCAAGCCCGGCCACAAGGTGCTGATCAGCCAGGTCTTCGCCGACGACGACGAGAACCTCGAGAGCGACCCGGTGTTCGGCGTCACGCGCAGGCTGATCGGCTGCTTCGAGCCCCAGCGCGGCGGCGAGCAGGCCACGCTCCAGTACGACTTCGTGCTCGAACCCGGGGAGATGAAGTTTCCCCGTCCTCCCATTCCCTGAACTTCCACGGACTTCACTCGCATGAGCTTCGATCCCACACCTCGACTCGACGGCAAGGTGGCCGTCATCACCGGCGGCCTCGGCGCCATCGGCTGGGCAACGGCCCAGCGCCTCGCGGCGCTTGGCGCCAGCTGCGTGCTGCTGCATCGCAAGGGCGACGACGCGGCCGAACGCGCGACCGCACTCCCAACTGCACAAGGCCAGCGCCATGCCGCGCTGCGCGCCGACATCGTCGACACGCCCAGCCTGCAGAAGGCCGCGGCCGACGTGCAAGAGGGCTACGGCCGCTGCGACATCCTGGTCAACAGCGCCGGCCACACGCAGCCCATCGCAGCCGGCGACCTCGACGCGCTGAGCGATGAACTCATCGACGAGTTGCTTGCCGCCAACTTCCGCGGCGTCTTCGCCACCATCCGCGCCTTCGCGCCGCTGCTCAAGGCGAGCGGCGACGGCTTGATCGTCAACATCTCGTCGATCGCCGGCTTCACCGGCGTCGGCAGCAACCTGGCCTACGTCGCGGCCAAGGCCGGCCTCGACGTGGTCGGCGACGCGCTGGCCAAGGCGCTGGCGCCCGCGGTGCGCGTGGTCTCGGTGTCGCCGGGTGCGGTCGAATCGGCCTTCGTGCCGGGCCGCGGCGAAGAGTTCAAGGCCAAGATGGCCAGCACCACGCCGCTCGGCCGCATCGGCAAGCCCGAGGACGTGGCCGCGACCGTGGAAGCGCTGGCCACCACGCTGCGCTTCGTGACCGGGACGCGCATCGTGGTCGATGGGGGGAGACACCTGTGAACAGCAAAACTCTGATCACCTGCGCGGTCACCGGCAACCTGGTGAAGCCCGAACAGACGCCGCACCTGCCGATCACGCCGGCACAGATCGCCGACGAATGCCTGGCCGCGGCCGAGGCCGGCGCCGGCCAGGTGCATATCCACGTGCGCGATCCCGAAAGCGGCAAGCCCTCGATGCAGGTCGAGCTCTACCGCGATGTGGTGAACCGCATCCGCCGGCAGAACCGCGAAGTCGTCATCAACCTCACGACCGGGCCGGGTGGCCGCTTCGTTCCGAGCGAGGACGACCCCAAGATCTACGCGCCCGGCACCAGCCTCTTGCCGCCGGAAAAGCGCGTCGAGCATATCGCGCTGATCAAGCCCGACGTCTGCTCGCTCGACCTCAACACCATGAACTCGGGCCCGGACGTGGTCATCAACACGCCGAAGAACGTGCGCCGCATGGCGCGCGTGATCCGCGAAGCGGGCGTCAAGCCCGAGCTCGAGATCTTCGACTCCGGCGACATCCACATGGCGCTGGACCTGATCGCCGACGGCACGCTCGAAGGGCCTGCGATGTGGACCCTGGTGCTGGGCGTGAAGTACGGCTTCATGCCGACGCCCGAGGCCGTGATGTACGCGCGCAGCATGCTGCCGCCCGGCGCCTTCTGGAGCGCCTTCGGCATCGGTCGCATGGAGTTCCCGATCGTGGCGCAGGCCTGGCTGCTGGGCGGCCATGTGCGCGTCGGCATGGAAGACAACATCTATCTCGAGAAGGGCGTGCTCGCGAAGAGCAACGCGGAGCTGGTGACCAAGGCGCGCGACATCATCCGGAGCCTCGGCGGCGACGTGGCGAGTGCGCGCGAGGCGCGCACGATGCTCGGCTTGGCGGGAGGGCGCTGAGCAATGAACGCCGTGCTCAACACGACGGTCGCACGCGCCGTGCGCGTCCGCGAAAAGGCCGCGAACCTCGACGCATTGAAGCTCGACTTCGCGGACCAGCCCGAGCCCGTCGCCAAGCCCGGCTTCGCGGTGGTGCGCGTCGGCGCGGCCGCCGTGAACCCGAGCGATGTGAAGGCCAGCCTGGGCCTGATGCCGCAAGCCGTGTGGCCGCGCACGCCGGGACGCGACTTCGCGGGCGTGGTGGTCGCGGGCCCGACCGAATGGGTGGGCCGCGAGGTCTACGGCTCGGGCGGCGATATCGGCATCACGCGCGACGGCTCGCACGCGCGCTTCCTGCTGCTGCCGGTGGAGGCCTTGCGCGATCGGCCGCGCAGCATCTCGATGGACGAGGCCGGCGCCGTCGGCGTGCCCTTCGTCACCGCCTATGAAGGCTTTCGCCGCAGCGGCATGCCGCAGGCCGGCCAGACGGTGCTGGTGCTGGGCGCGAACGGCAAGGTCGGGCAAGCAGCCGTGCAACTCGCTGCGCAAGGCGGCGCGCGCGCGATCGCGGTCCAGCGGCGCGCCGGCCCCTTCGAAGGTTTCGCGAGCGGCCCGGTCGACGTGATCGATGCCGGCGCCGGCGACATCGCCGCCCAGGTGCGCGAACTCACGAACGGCCGCGGCGCCGACATCGTCTACAACACCGTCGGCAGCGCCTACTTCGAGGCCGCGAACAAGGCCATGGCCAAGGGCGCGACGCAGATCTTCATCGCCACGCACGACCGTGCCGTGCCCTTCGACATCTTCGCCTTCTACCGCGGCATGCACACCTACGTGGGCATCGACTCGCTGGCGCTGGATTGCGTGGCCGCCACCGGGCAGCTCGATGCGATGCGCGAGGGCTTCGAGCGCGGCACGCTGAAGCCCTTCCCCGTGGCGCGCGCCTACGCGCTCGAAGACGCGGCCGAGGCCTACCGCCTGGTGCTCTCGGGCAGCACCGACCGCGTCGTGCTGCGCCCCTGAGGAAACAACGCCATGCACGTCACCCGTTTCGAACAGGCGCCGACTTATGAGGCGCCCAACCACATCGACATGCGCTGCCTGCGCCTGCAGGGCAAGGAGGCCGGGCCTTCGCTGCAGATGTGGATGGGCATGAGCCAGATCCTGCCCGGCGGCCACACCGGCCTCGACGGCTCGCCGATCGAGAAGCTCTACCTCGTGCTCGAAGGCCAGCTGCACGTGGTGGCCGAGTTCGAGGGCCGGCGCGACGAGCAGGTGCTGGGCCCCTACGACTCCTGCCGCTTCGCGCCGGGCGAGAAGCGGCAGCTCGTGAACCGCAGCAACCGGCCCGTGCTGGTCGCGCTGGTGATGGCGAACGCGCCGCCCGCCGGCTGAGCCCTTCTTCTCTTTCCCCCAACGATTCCAACGGAGACAAAGCCATGACGACATTCCTACCCGGCCGCCGCCAACTGATCGCAGCGGCGCTCGCCGCCTGCGCCTTCACCGGCGCGCATGCGCAAGGCGACTGGCCGCGCGGCCAGACCGTCAAGCTGATCGTGCCCTTCACCGCCGGCAGCGGCACCGACATCGTGGCGCGGCTGGTGGCGGAACGGCTCGGCCCGGCGCTGGGCACCAGCGTGATCATCGACAACAAGCCGGGCGCCGGCGGCACGCTGGGCGCCGCGCAGGTGGCAAAGGCGCCGGCAGACGGCTACACGCTGCTGGTCCACTCGGCGGGGCACCTGGTCAATCCTTCCATCTATCCCAACCTCTCCTACGACACGCTGAAGGACTTCGCGGGCGTGACGCCGATGGCGAGCCTGCCCAACATGCTGGTGGTGGCGCCCAACCGCTTTGCCGACGCGAAGGACCTGGTCGCGCAGGTCAAGGCCAAGCCCGGCGGCTTCAACTACGGCTCGGCCGGCAACGGTTCGGCCACCCACATGAACGCCGAGGTGTTCCGCCTGGCCGCCGGCGTGCAGGCGCAGCACGTGCCCTTCCGCGGCACGCCCGAGGCGATGACCGAGGTGATGGGCGGGCGCATCGACTGGTTCTTCGCGCCGATGGTGTCGGCGCTGCCGCTGGTCAAGGACGGCAAGCTCAAGGCGCTGGCGGTCGGCACCGGCAAGCGCTCGGGCGTGATGCCGCAGCTGCCCACCACAGTCGAGGCCGGCGTGCCCGGCTCGGAGTACCTGTTCTGGGTCGGCCTGTTCGCGCCGGCCAAGACGCCGAAGCCGGTGGTCGACCGGCTGCAGGCCGAGGTGGCGAAGATTATGGCGGCGCCAGATCTCAAGGAGCGCCTGGACAAGCTCGGCGCCGAGCCCTTCACCATGCCCTCAGCCCAGTTCGACAAGTTCATCGTCGACGAAACCGCGAAGGCGCAGCAGGTCGTGAAGGCGGCCGGCATCAAGGTCGATTGAAGGCCATGAGCTTGTTCGGTGGCGCGTCGTCACGCGCCTGGCAGCACTGGTGCGACGCGGAATGCGCGCACGCCGAAGACGCCGCCGTTGCGGCACCGGAGCGCCGGCAATTCCTGCGCACCTCGCTCGGTGTCGCCGCCGGCGGCCTTTCGGGCCTCTGGGTTTCCGGCTGCGCCACCGCATCGCCCGCGGCACCGGCCGACACGGTGGTGCTGAACGCCCGCGTCGCGACCATGGACGCGAAGACACCGCGTGCCCAGGCCTTCGCCATCGCGGGAGATCAGTTCGCAGCCGTCGGCAGCGACCGCGAGATCTCGCGCTGGGTCGGCCCGCGCACGCGTGTCATCGATGCAGAGGGCCGCTGCATCACGCCGGGCCTCATCGACTCGCATGCGCACTTCATCCGCGGCGGGCTCACCTACACGCAGGAGCTGCGCTGGGACGGCGTGCCAACGCTCGCCGATGCGCTGCGCATGTTGCGCGAACAGGCGCTGCGCACCCAGCCGCCGCACTGGGTGCAGGTGGTGGGTGGCTTCTCGCCCTACCAGTTCCGCGAGAAGCGGCTGCCGACCCTGGACGAGATCAACGCCGCCACCGGCGAGGTGCCCTGCTTCGTCATGAACCTCTACGACCGCGCGTTCCTGAATCGCGCGGCCTTGCGCGTGCTCGGCTGGAACCGCGACACGCCGAATCCCTTCGGCAGCACCCTCGAAAAAGACGCCACCGGCAACCCGACCGGCCTGGTGGTCAACACCACCAGCCTGGGCGGGCTGGTCGCGCTGTTCGCGCGCGTGCCCAAGCTGTCGGATGCGGACCAGGCGCTGTCGACCGAGCTCTACATGCGCGAGATGAACCGGCTGGGCCTCACCAGCGTGGTCGATGCGGGCGGCGGCGGGCAGAACTACCCGGAGCACTACGGCGGCATCCAGCGGCTCGCGAGCGAACGCCGGATGACGCTGCGCATCTCCTACAACCTGTTCGCGCAGCGCCCGGGCCAGGAGATCGACGACTACAAGCTGTGGTCGCAGAAAGTCTCGCCCGGCCAGGGCAACGACCATCTGCGCATGGTGGGCGCCGGCGAATACATCCTGTGGGCCGCGACCGATCCGGCCAACTTCGGCAAGAGCGTCGCGCAGGCGCCCGCCATCATGGAATCGAAGCTGACCGAGGTGGCGACCTACCTCGCCGGCAAGGGCTGGCCGATCCGCATGCATGCGAGCTACGACGGCACGGCCGCGCGCATCCTCGACGTGCTCGAGAAGGTGAACCGCGAGGTGCCGCTCAAGAACCTGCGCTGGGCGCTCGACCATTGCGAAGGCCTGTCGCCGCGCTCGATGGAGCGCGTGGCTGCGATGGGCGGCCGCATCGCGATCCAGAACCGCATGTCGCTCGACGGCGAGGTGTACGCGCAGACCTGGGGCCGCGAGGCCGCGGCCGATGCGCCGCCGATCGGCCGCATGCGCGCCATGGGCCTGCCGGTGGCCTGCGGCACCGACTCGAGCCGCGTGACCAGCTACAACCCCTGGGTCTCGCTGCATTGGCTGGTGACCGGCAAGACATTGGGCGACACGCGGCTCAACGCCGAGCGCAACCTGGTGAGCCGCGAGGTCGCGCTTCGGATGTGGACGCTCGAGGGTGCGGCACTGACCGGCGAGGACGCCCGCAAGGGCTCGATCGCGCCCGGCAAGCTGGCGGATTTCGCGGTGCTGTCCGACGACTTCTTCGCGATCAAGGAGGACGCCATCAAGGACATCACGGCCGTGCTCACCATGGTCGGCGGCGAGGTGGTGCACGCGAGCGGACCCTTCGCGGCACAGGCACCGGCCATCGTCAAGCCGATGCCCGACTGGCTGCCGGTCAATGTCTACGGCGGCTACCAGCACCGCCGCGCCGGCAGCACCGCGTCGTCGCATGGCACGGGCTGCTGCGGAAGCGCTGCAACGGCTCCGATCATCATCGGCGACCGGGGTGCCTGGCGCTACCGGTGCGGCTGCGCGGCGATCTGAGGCGCCGCGCTCACTCGGGAATCAGGAGAGGCCCGCAGTTCTCGTCCGTGACGAAGAAGGCGAGCAGCTTCGCGCTGCGCACGGGGTCGGGGTTCTCCGCGAACACGTGCAGCGTGCCCGGCGGCTCGAAGAAAGTCTGGCCGGCCCGGTAGTCCTGCGCGGGAGTGCCTCCAAGCTGCGAGCGCACAGTCCCCTCGATCACGACGGCGGTCACCGAGCCCGGATGCCGGTGTGCCGGCGAGTAGGCGAGCGGCGGGAACTCGACGCTGACGGTCGTCACGTTCTTGCCCGGCACGTTCGGCAAGGGCTCGCAAGACAGCGGCTTGACGATGGTCGCGGGCCGCGCGCCGGCACCCGCCGTCGTTGCGGCCGACGCGAACATCGGCCGGCCGAGCGAGGTGCAGAGATCCCCGAACCATTGCACCGCGGAGCGCGGCGCCGCGGGTGCCAGCAGCATCCAGCTGGCGGCCAGGAGCAGCGCGGCGAGCCCGGCGCCGCGACGGCCGTGAAGGGAGAACGCGTTCATTGCATCGCTCCTTGCGGCAGGCGAAGCCCGGCATGCCATCCCAGTTCGCGCTTGGCCATTTCGCTGCTGACTTCCGGGCCATCCTCGGCGATGTTGAAGATGCTGCCGCCCGGCGAGCGCTGAAGCGCCTTCAGGGCGGCCCAGGCCGCGGCCTCGACGTGAACCGGGCTCGTGCCTTCGGGCGCCGTCCTCCAAGTGCCCGGTCCATAGAGCTGCCCGTATCTCAGCACGGTGCCCTTCAAAGCGGCCGAGCCCAACACCGATTGCTCCAGCGCGGCCACGCCGCGCACGCTGATACTGAGGCTGCCTTGCGCATCGAGGTCGAGCGGCTGCTCCTCGCGGCAGGGCTTAGGACCCGGCGCATAGGCCCAGGCGATGCTCTGCGCGATCATGCGGCCGCAGCCGGCCGCGAGCGCCGCCGCCACCAGGTTGCGCGTGCCCTCGGTGCGAATGCGCGCATTGCGGACCACCGCCTCGGCCATCGCCTTCGGGTCCAGGCTGCCCGGCAGGTCGGTGAGCTGGTGGATCACGGCCGCCGGCGCGATGCGCTTCAGGGCCGCGGCCAGTGCCGGCGCATCGAAGACATCGATCACCACCGGCTGCACGCCCTGCGCCTCGAGCGCCTTCGCCCTTTCCACCCGCCGGGTGCTGCCATGCACCGTGTAGCCCGCGCCGGTCAGCAACGGCACGAGGGCCCTGCCGATGGCGCCCGTGGCGCCGGCCAGAAATACCGTCTTCTCGCTCATTGCATGTTCTCTTTCAAGTTCACGGCGTCCAGCTTAGGTCTACGATGCCCCAGGCAAAAGAGCCAAGAATCGACAGAATGACCAGGCCATGATGAAGCGCCCTTTCCCTACCGGCATGCTGGAGCTCGACAGGACGCGGCAGGCGCCGCTGTACCGGCAGATCTACGAGCGGTTTCGCGCCGCCATCGAACAAGGCATGCTCCGGCCGGGCGATCGATTGGCCTCGGCGCGCAGCCTCGCCGGCGAGCTCGGCGTGGCGCGCGCAACGGTCGAGGCCGCCTACGGCCAGCTGGCGGGCGAGGGCTACTTCGTTGCGCGCGGGCAGGCGGGCACCGTGGTTTCGCCGCATCTGGCACAGCGCAGGCCGGTGCGCGCCGGCCGCGCCTCGGCCAAGGCACCTGCCGGTGCGCCGCCGGGCGCGGCCGAGGTGCCGCTGCCCTTCCAGCTGGGCATTCCTGCGCTCGATGCCTTTCCACGCAAGCTCTGGTCGCGGCTGGCAGCGCGCAGGATGCGCTCGATGAGCGCAGCTGACATGTTCTATGGCGACCCCTCGGGCTACGGGCCGTTGCGCGAAGCCATCGCCGCCTACCTGCTGGTCTCGCGCGGCGTCGCGTGCCGGCCGGCGCAGGTCTTCGTCACGGCCGGCTACCGCGCCTCGCTGGCGCTGGTCTCGCATGCGCTGCTCCGGCGCGGCGACACGGTCTGGATCGAGGACCCGGGCTTTCCGCCGACGCGCGAAGTGCTCCGCAGCGCTGGCCATCGCAGCGTGCCGGTGCCGGTGGACGAGGAAGGCATCGTGGTCGCGCAAGGCACACGCCGGGCGGCGAAGGCGAGGATGGCCATCGTCACGCCCTCGCACCAAGCACCGCTCGGCTTTTCGATGAGCATGGCGCGCCGCCTCCAGCTGCTCGACTGGGCGTCGAAGGCGAAGGCCTGGATCGTCGAGGACGACTACGACGGCGAGTACCGCTATGCCGGCCATCCCCTGCCAGCCCTCAAGAGCCTGGACACGCACGAGCGTGTGCTCTACGCCGGCAGCTTCTCCAAGGTTCTCTATCCGGGCCTGGCCCTGGGCTACGTGGTCGTGCCCGAGCCATTGGTGGAGCGCTGCGCGGAAACCGCGCGAATCGGGTCCAACGGATGTCCGCAGCTCATGCAGGCCATCGTCTCCGACTTCCTGAAGGAAGGCCATTTCTCGCGCCACATCAAGAAGATGAGGCTGCTCTACGCGCGCCGCCGGGCGATGCTGGCGGCCGAGCTGCTGCGGGTCTTCGGCGAGCACGTACGCATCGACCTTCGCCGCGGCGGCATGCACCTGATCGCGCGCCTCGACGGTCTCGGCAACGACGACATGCTGGCAGGCCGCGCGCAACAGGCCGGCTTGAACTGCCAGGCGCTGTCGTTGCGCAGCATCGGCGCCGGCGGCGCGCAAGGGCTGCTGATGGGCTTCACGAACATCGCCTCGGCCGCCGAGGCGCGCCGGCTGGTGGCCAGGCTGCGCGCAGCACTCGGGTGAGTTCTGGTCTACCCTTCGCCATGCCCGTTCTTCCCGCCATCCTGCTGTTCCTGCATCTGCTCGCTGCCGCCTTCTGGGTCGGCGGCATGGCCGCGATGCACTTCGCCGTTCGGCCGGCCGCCGTTGCCACGCTCGAGCCGCCTCTCAGGTTGCCCTTCATGGCGGACACGCTGTCGCGCTTTTTCGTCGGCGTGGCTATCGCCATCGGCGTCCTGCTTGCGAGCGGGCTCTGGATGCTGATGCTTGCGGGCGGCTTCGCGCGCGTGCACTGGAGCGTGCATGCCATGCTTGCCGTCGGGTTGGTGATGATGGCCTTGTTCCTGCACGTCCGCTTCGCGCCCTACCCGCGCTTGCAGCGCGCGGTCGCGGTGCGCGATTGGCCGGCGGCGGCGGCGAATCTCGGCACCATCCGCAAGCTGGTGGCGACCAACCTGGCGCTCGGCGTGGCGGTGTTCGCGCTGGCGCTCGTCGGGCGCGTGCTCTGAGGGCCGCGCTAGGAGCCTAGTTCGTAACTGGTGCTCCGTCCGCCGGCGTCGGATTTCCTCAGAACGCTGAGTGCAACCAATTCGTTGATATCGCGCAGCGCGGTATCGGGCGAACACTTCGCCATCGAGGCCCATTTGCTGCTCGTCAGCTTGCCCTCGAAACCATCGAGCAGCCGGTTGTCGAGCTTGATCTGACGCTCGTTCAGCGGCGTCTCGGCCCAGCGCTGCCAGAAGCGTGACTTGCCCCCCAGCACGGCCGACAGCGAGGTCTCCGCGCCCTCGATCGCGCGCAACAGGCAGCCCAGGAACCAGGCCAGCCATGGCGTGACGTCCATCGTGCCCTTTTGCGTCCGCTCCAGCATCTCGTAGTAGTCCTTGCGCTCGCGCTGGATCTGCGCCGAGAGGCTGTAGAAGCGCTGGCTCGACCCTTCTGCGCGGGCCAGCGCCATGTCGCCCACGGCGCGCGCGATTGTCCGTTGCCGTCGTCGAAGGAATGGAGCGTGTCGAACCACAGATGGGCCAGGCCCGCGTGGACGAGCGGATCGCCGCCAGTCGACAGCTCGAACCATTCAAGGAAGCGGGGCCATCTCCGCCTCGAGCTGCTGCGCAGGCGGTGCCTCGAAGGGCACCTTGCGCCGCCCGACGGGGCCCGACACCACCTGCATCGGCCCTGCCGCATCGTCGCGCCACTCGCCGGTGCGGATCGGCGAGAGACCGCTGTACCCCGTCGGGAAAAGCGCGGCATGCCAACCGAACAGGCGCTCGCGCGTCAGGGGTTGTCCAGCGGCGCCGGTGGCGTCGGGCACCATCTCCACCACGCCGTAGACGTGCCGGTCGGCCGGCGCCAGCGCGCCGATGTCCAGGCCCAGGCGGCGTGCGATGGACGAACGCACGGTCTCCGGGTTGAGCTGCTCGCCTTCGATCTCGCTCGTCTTGAGCACGTCGTCGTTCAGCACCCGCAGGGTGGCCGCATCCCGCTCCGGCATGCCCATGGCCGTCATCCGCCCAAGCAGATGGCCTTGGGCGCCGTGGACTGCAGCGAGCAGCCCGGCGAGGCGGGACAGGTCGTAGCGCAGGCGCGGCCAGCTGGGGTGCTGCCAGATATAGACGCCTGCTTCACTATCTCCGCTTTTCATGCGGAGATAGTGCGCCCTATTCTCCGCAAACGCCGCAAGATTTACCGCGAAATATGCGGAGAATAGGCTCCGTAATCTCCGCAAACAGACGCGGACGCGTACCCCGAAACCTCAGCGAACCACTGTCCACCAGGCTGCGGCCCAGGCCAGCGCGAGGCTGGCGATGAGCGCGGCCGAGACGCGCAGCGCATAGCTGGCACCGCCGGAGATGGCGGCCACCGTGCAGCGCGTCAGCGTGTTGGCACTGACCGCCAGGCAGACGCCGAGCACGAAACGCTCGGCCTGCAAGGCGCCGGCCGCATGCAGCGAGGCCAAGGACGCCACGGGCGCATGCGCGTCCGCCAAGGCGGCGAGCGCGACGCTGGTGCCGAGCCCGGCATCGCCGAAGCGGCGCTGTGCGCTGCCCACCAGCACTGCGACCACCGCCAGCATCGCGGCGACGGCGAGCGCTTCGCGCGGACGCAGCGCGCTGCCCTTTCTCTCCGGCTGCTCGGCGTCACCCGCCGATCGCTGCGACCAGACCGGCAGCAGGCCGACGGCCGCCGCGCCGAGCGCACCGGCGAGTGCGGCGGGCAGCAGCGCGGCGGCGGCGACGGGCGACAAGGCGACGCTCATCAGCAGGGCCTGCACCCAGGTCGCCACCGCCGACAGCGCGGCGCCCGATGCCAGCACCGGCGTCTGCGCGGGCTGCGCGCGGGCCCGGCCGCCGAACGAGGCCACGGTCGCGGTGCTCGAGACGAATCCCGACAGCAGGCCGGACACCAACAGGCCGGCGCGCACGCCGAGCCAGCGCAGCGCCAGCTGCCCGAAGGCCTGGATTCCCATGATCAGCAGCACCAGTGCCGCGAGCGGCCGCGGCTCGATGCCGCCGAGCGCGGCGATCGGCTGCGACGGAATCAGCGGCAGCGCGATCAGCGCGAGCGCGGCCAGCAGGATCGCGTCATGGACTTCCTGCTGGCTCAGCCATTGCGTCGCTAAACGGTGCAGCCGCGTGCGTGCAACCAGCAGCAGCGCGATGCCGGCCCCGCAGGCGGCGCCCAGCGCCGGCGAGAGCACCGATTGCACGCCGACCAGATAGGTGGCGAAGAGCGCCACCTCGGTCGTCAGCCCCGGATCGCGCGAGCGGCTCTTCCAGTACGAGAGCGCGCCGAGCAGCCCGATCACCGCCGCGCCCACGACGACCAGACCCGACACCGGCAGCAGTTGCGCAAGCGCGCCTGCCACCGACGCCAGCGCGAAGGTACGCAGGCCCGCGGCCGCCCGGTCCGCACCGCGGCCCTTGCGGCGCTCGCGTTCGATGCCGATCAGAAGGCCCGCGCCCAACGCAACGGCCAAGCCGACGATCGCGTCCTGCGTTGGGCCGTTCACGCTGTTTCCGCGCCGCTAGACCACGCCCGCGTCGCGCAGCGCGGCGCGCTGCTTTTCGTCGATGCCCAGTTCGGCCAGCACCTCGTCGGTGTGCTGCCCGAGTGCCGGCGGCGCATGGCGCTGCACCGGCGGCGTGCCTTGCAGGCGCAGCGGACTCGCCACGCCGACGATATGGTCGATGCCGTCGCCGGCCTGGCGCGGCATCGACACCGCGAGGCCGCGCGCCTTGACCTGCTCGTCCTCGAAGGCCTGCGCGATGTCGTTGATCGGGCCGCAGGGCACCGCCTTGTCCTCGAGCAGCGCGATCCACTCGGCGGTGGTGCGCGTGCGCGTGACGGCCTCCATCTGCGGGATCAGCACCTCGCGATGGCGCACGCGCAGCGTGTTGGTCGCAAAGCGTGGGTCGCTGGCCCAGTCGGCATGGCCGGCCGCCTCGCAGAAGCGCGCGAACTGGCCGTTGTTGCCAATGGCCAGCAGCATTGCGCCGTCCTTCGTATGGAAGTCCTGGTAGGGCGCCAGGCTCGGGTGGCTGTTGCCTTGCCGCTGCGGCGCGACGCCGGTGTTGAGGAATGCGCTGGCCTGGTTGGCGAGGATGGCCATGCCGACGTCGAGCAGCGCCATGTCGATGTGCTGGCCTTCGCCCGTGCGATGCCGCACCTCGAGCGCGGCCAGGATGGCGCTCGACGCGTAGACGCCGGTGAACAGGTCGGTGAGCGCCACGCCCACGCGCAGCGGGCCGCCGCCGGGCACCTCGTCGGGCCGGCCGGTAATGCTCATCATGCCGCTGGTGGCCTGGATCATCAGGTCGTAGCCGGCGCGCGAGGCATGCGGGCCGTCGTGGCCGAAGCCGGTCACGCTGCAGTAGATGAGCCGCGGATTGGCCGCGCGCAGGCTTTCGTGATCGAGGCCGTACTGCTTGAGGCCGCCGGTCTTGAAGTTCTCCACCACGATGTCGCTCTGCGCGGCCATCTTCTTCAAGAGCGCCTGGCCCTCGAGCGAGGCCATGTCGATGGTGACCGAGCGCTTGTTGCGATTGCAGGCGGTGAAGTAGGTGGCCTGGTCGGTGTCGCGGCCGTGCGCGTCCTTCAGGAAGGGCGGGCCCCAGGTACGCGTGTCGTCGCCGACGCCGGGGCGTTCGATCTTGACGACGTCGGCCCCCAGGTCGGCGAGGATCTGGGTGCACCACGGACCCGCGAGCACGCGGGAGAGGTCGAGAACCTTGATGCCGTCGAGTGCTGCGGCAGCCATGTCAATTGGCGAAAGCGGCGATGCCGGTTTGGGCACGTCCCAGGATCAGCGCATGGATATCGTGCGTGCCTTCGTAGGTGTTGACCACCTCGAGATTGACCAGGTGCCGCGCCACGCCGAACTCGTCGCTGATGCCGTTGCCGCCCATCATGTCGCGCGCCAGGCGGGCAATGTCGAGCGCCTTGCCGCAGGAGTTGCGCTTGAGCAGCGAGGTGACCTCGACCGAGGCCGTGCCCTCGTCCTTCATGCGGCCCAGGCGCAGGCAGCCCTGCAGGCCCAGCGTGATCTCGGTCTGCATGTCGGCCAGCTTCTTCTGGACCAGCTGGTTGGCCGCGAGCGGGCGGCCGAACTGCTTGCGGTCCAGCGTGTACTGGCGCGCGCGGTGCCAGCAGTCCTCGGCGGCGCCGAGCGCGCCCCAGGAGATGCCGTAGCGCGCGCTATTGAGGCAGGTGAACGGGCCCTTCAGGCCCTGCACTTCGGGGAACGCGTTCTCTTCGGGGCAGAACACGTTGTCCATCACGATCTCGCCGGTGATGCTGGCGCGCAGGCCAACCTTGCCGTGGATCGTCGGGGCGGAGAGGCCCTTGGCGCCCTTCTCGAGCACGAAGCCACGGATCGGGCCGACCGTGCCGCTCTCGCTCACTTCCTTGGCCCAGACCACGAACACGTCGGCGATCGGGCTGTTGCTGATCCACATCTTGGCGCCGGTGAGCGAGTAGCCGCCGGCCACCTTCTTGGCGCGCGTGACCATGCTGCCGGGGTCGGAGCCGTGGTCGGGTTCGGTCAGGCCGAAGCAGCCGATCCATTCGCCGGTGGCGAGCTTGGGCAGGTATTTCTGCTTCTGCGCCTCGGTGCCGAACTCGTTGATCGGCACCATCACCAGCGAGCTCTGCACGCTGGCCATCGAGCGGTAGCCCGAATCGACGCGCTCGACTTCGCGCGCGATCAGGCCGTAGCAGACGTAGTTGAGGCCGGGGCCGCCGTACTGCTCGGGGATCGTCGGGCCCAGGAGGCCGAGCGCACCCATTTCGCGAAAGATCGCGGGGTCGGTCTCGCCGCTGCGAAAGGCGTCGAGCACGCGCGGCGCCAGGCGTTCCTGGCAGTAGGCATTGGCAGCGTCGCGCACCATGCGTTCGTCGGCGGTGAGCTGCTGGTCGAGCAGAAGAGGATCTTCCCAGTGAAAGGCGGCGTGGGCCATGGCGGTCTCCGGTATAGGGGGCTTGAGGTTCGTCCGCGATCGTAAGCGCGCGGCATGGCGAGCGCAAACGAGGATTCCACACCCAGTTATGCGTTCTGCTCACTTCAGAGCACAATGCCGGAGCGTCTTGCCATTGGAAGCGCCGTTGCTTCAACTATGTAGCACTCGCATACCATGCGTCGAAAAATCCCGTCCACCCAGGCCCTGATCTGCTTCGAAGCGGCCGCACGCCACGAGAGCTACACGCGCGCGGCGCAGGAACTCGCGCTCACGCAGAGCGCGGTGTCGCGCCAGATCACGGCGCTGGAGGACTTCCTCGGCATGGCGCTGTTCCGCCGCACGCGCCACGGCGTGGCCCTGACGCCGGGCGGCGCCGACTACGCACGCCAGATCGCGCGCCAGCTCGACACCATGGAGCGCGACACGCTCGACGCGATGGCGCGCCAGGGCCTGGGCGGCTCGTTGCAGCTCGCGGCGGTGCCGACCTTTGCCACGCGCTGGCTGATCCCGCGGCTGCCCGGCTTTGCCGCCCTGCATCCCGACATCACGGTGCACATCGAAACGCGCACCCGTCCCTTTCTCTTCAACGACACCCCCTTCGATGCCGCGCTCTACGCGGGCACGATCGCGCAGACGGCCAACTGGGCCGGCACGCAGTCGACCCTTCTGCTGCATGAAGACGTGGTGCCGGTGTGCAGCCCGGCGCTGATGGCGCCGCGCAAGCAGCTCTCGCCGGCCGCGGTGGCACGGCTGCCGCTCCTGCAGCAAAGCACCCGGCCCGACGGCTGGCACCAGTGGTTCGACGCGCAGGGGGTGGACGCGCCGCGCGCGCGCAGCGGCCCGCGCTACGAGCTGTTCTCGATGCTGGCGATCGCGGCCGCGCACGGGCTCGGCATGGCGCTGATGCCGCACATGCTGATCGAGCCCGAGCTTGCGCGCGGCGAGCTGGTCGTGGCCTGCAATCGGCCGCTGCGCGCGGAGCGCGGCTACTTCCTGGTGACGCCCGCGACGCACGACGAGCGCCCGGCGCTCGTGTTCTTTCGCCAGTGGCTGGTCGAGCAGTGCGCGGCCGCCGATCAGACCGGCAAGGCCAGCAGGCGCCCCGACAGCGGCGCGCTCGCCAGCGTGTCCAGTGCCACGCTCTGACGCGCGGTCGTGATGTAGAGCTGCTGGCCATCCGGCCCGCCGAAGACCAGATCGGTCGCGCACGGCACCGGCAGCCCCACCACGCGATCGAGCTGGCCGTCGGCGCTGAAGCGCACCACCGACCAGCCGTCGCACAGCGCGGTCCAGATGCCGCCCGCCGCATCGAAGGCCAGGCCGCTGATCCGCCCCGAGCCCCTGGGCACGGTGGCCAGCCGGCGCACGGTGGGCGCGCCGGCCTGCATCAGCAGGATGGCCCCCGAGCCCGGCGCCGCCGCATAGAGCGTGCGGTCGTCGCCGCGCCAGCGCAGGCACTGCACCGGCTCGCCGATGCGCCACTTCACATCCAGGCCGCCGTCCTCGCGCACCAGGCCGATCGCGGTGCCCGCTTCGGGCAGCGCGACGGCGGCCCAGACCGCATCGTCCTTGCCGTTGCACACCGCGAGGACCGCGCCCTTCAGCCAGGACGCCAGCGGAGTCGTCGAACCATCGGCCGCGACCACGAAGGCGCCGTGCTCGTGCACCGCCACCAGTGCATCGCCGCGCCGCAGCAGGCCGACCACCGGGGCTTCGAGCGTGGCGAGTTCGCGATCCTGTTCGCCGTCCCACACGCGCACCGAGGGCGCGAGCACGTCGGCCCACCAGAGGCGCTGGCCGTCCGCCCACCACAAGGGGTGCGCACCATGGAAGGCCCACGGGCCCGGCAGCGCCGAGACCGAGGCTTCGCTCTGCGCCGCGGCCTCGGCGCCCTGCGGCTGCAGCTGCGCACCGACGCGCCGCGCGGCCTCCGCCACTTCGGGACCCAGCAGTTCGAGCCGAGTGCGCGTGAGGCGCCAGGCCGGGCCGGCCACGCTGATCGCGCCGCGCACCTGCCCCGCCGCATCGACCACCGGCGCGCCGACGCAGCGCACGCCGAGCGCGATCTCCTCGTCGTCGATCGCATAGCCGCGCGAGCGCGTGATGCGCAACTCGGCCTGCAGCCGGCGCCGGTCGGTGATGGTGAGCGGCGTGAGTGGCTTCAGCACCGCATCGCGCACGATCGCATCGCGCGCCGCGTCGGGCATGGCCGACAGGATGGCCTTGCCCTGGCTGGTGCAATGCACCGGCTTGCGCTGGCCCAGCACCGCGGCCGAGCGCTGGCTGTGAGCGCCGTCGCAGCGCTCCAGCGAGATCACCTCGCGGCCGTCGAGCGCGGCGAGGTAGGTGGTTTCTCCGGTCAGGTCGCGCAGCGCGCGCAGCTCGAAGGCGGCGGCGGCCACCAGGTCGGGCATTGCATAGGCCTGGCGCGCCATCTCGAAACAGCGGAATCCCAGGCAATAGGCCTTGCGCAGCGGATCGCGCCGCACCAGCCCGCGCGCGACCAGGGTCGCCAGCAGCCGGTAGACGGTGGTGCGCGGCAGCGCGAGGCGCTCGGCCAGCTCGCTCTGGCCCAGGCCCTCGGGCGCGGAACCGATCGCGTCGAGCACGTCGAGCGCCTTTTCGAGGGCGCCGGTGCCTTCGCCGGAGGATGTGGCCATAGTTTGTCTCAGATGCTGGTACTGGCCCGCCGATCAGGCCTGCGCAGGCGGTGGCGTCGATTCTATTTTTGGCCACCTCTCACTACGATGCCTGTTCCCCCGCGCCGGGTGCCGGCCCACCTTTCGGTTCCACATGTTGAGACAGACCATGACCGCCCACGCTCCCTTGCCGCCTGCCGCGATTCCGCAGCGCCCGCCGGCGCCCCATGTGCCCGACGCGGTGCTCGACCGCCTGGCCCGCGCCAGCAGCGGCTCGCTGACCACGCAGCTCTACATCAAGGGCTTTCGCCAGCCGGTGCTGCATGGCCTGACGCCGCTCAACCGGAGGATCAAGCCTTTCGCGGGCCGCGCCTACACGATGCGCTTCATCCCGGCGCGCGAGGACGTCGACGTCTACGGCAACCTCAAGACCGAACCGAGCGCCGACAACCTGCAGTGGGTGGGCGTCGAGCAGCTCGAGCCGGGCCACGTGCTGGTGATCGACAGCAACAAGGACGGCCGCGCCGCCTCGATGGGCAACATGCTCATCACGCGGATGATGGTGCGCGGCGCGCGCGGCGTGGTCACCGACGGCAGCTTCCGCGACGGCACCGAGCTGCGCGGGATGGATTTCCCGATCTGGTGCACCGGCGTGACCGCGACCACCCGGCTGGCCTTCCACCACGTGGCGGACCTGCAGGTGCCGATCGGCTGCGCGGGCGTGGCCATCTACCCGGGCGACGTGATCCACGGCGACGGCGACAACATCACCGTGATCCCGGCGCACCTGGCCGAGGAGATGGCCGATCTGTGCGAGCAGCGCGACGACATCGAGGCCTATCTCGCGCTGCGCGTGCGCGCCGGCGAGGCGCTGTGGGGCCTGTACCCGCCGAGCGAGGCGACGCGCCAGCAGCACCGCGAATGGGTCGCCGCCGGCCGCCCGCCTCTCGTTCCCAACCAGAGACCGCTATGACCGCCTTCACCCCCGCTTATTACGAAGCCCTCATCCGCCGCTATTTCGACGCCTGCAACGCCGCCGACTACCAGGCGCTGGTCGACTGCTTCACGCCCGACGCGGTGCACTACTTCCCCGCCGGCCTGCCCGAGATTCCCTGGCGCACGGCCGACACCATCGCGAAGAAATGGCAATGGTGCGTCGAGACCCTGGGCTCGCACTGGACCATCGAGCGCATCATCGTGAGCCACGACAAGCCCGAGGCCATGATCGAGTGGACCCACTGGAAGAACAGGAGCGGCACCGCCCTGCGCGGCGCCGAGTGGTACGAGTTCGATCCCGAAAGCGGCCGGATCGCCGAGATCCGCGCCTACTACGCCTCGCCGGCGGACAAGAGCGTGGCGATCAACGAGCTGGTCGATTTCGACTATGCGGGTCGCGGCTATCACCTGAAGAGCGAATAAGGAAGAGAATCGCGTCCCGGGTCCCCGAGTCCCCGAGTCCCGGTCAAGGATGGAGACGCGCGATGCCTACCTATCAGTACCGTTGCCAGAAATGCGGCGAGGTCTTCGAGCACGCCGAACATGTTGCCGAGCATGCCACCGTCCATTTGCGCTGCCCCAAATGCGGCAGCGAGACGGTCCAGCCGGTGCCGACACAATTCTTTGCCAGGACATCCAAGAAGAGCTAGGCATCCGGCCCGGCGCTCTTCTATGCTTTGAGGCTTGCCGCATCGTCGGCAGCACGCGTTTGTTGTAGGTCAAACCTTTTCGAGGAGCGAACATGTCACTGCGCATCAACGACGAAGCCCCCAACTTCACGGCCAAGACGACCAAGGGGGATATCAACTTCCACGAATGGATCGGCGACCAATGGGCGATCCTGTTCTCGCACCCCAAGGACTTCACGCCGGTGTGCACCACCGAGTTGGGCTACATGGCGAAGATCGAGCCCGAGTTCACCAAGCGCAACGCCAAGCTGATCGGCCTGAGCATCGATCCGGTGGATGCCCATGACCGCTGGTCCAAGGACATCGAGGAAACGCAGGGCTACCTGCCGACCTACCCAATGATCGGCGACACCGACCTCGCCGTGGCCAAGCGCTACAACATGCTGCCGGCCGAGGAACCCGGCACCTCCGAGGGCCGCACCGCCGCCACCAACGCAACCGTGCGCTCGGTCTTCATCATCGGCCCGGACAAGAAGATCAAACTGATGCTGACCTACCCGATGACCACCGGCCGCAACTTCGACGAAATCCTGCGCGTGCTCGACTCGATGCAGCTGACCGCCAAGCACAAGGTCGCCACGCCGGTGAACTGGAAGCAGGGCGAGGACGTGATCATCGCCGGCTCGGTGTCGGACGACGACGCGAAGAAGCTGTTCCCGGGCGGCTGGGACGCGCCCAAGCCCTACCTGCGGGTGGTCAAGCAACCGGGCTGAACCGGGAGCGCGGTATGCTCTTCGAACAGGTCGCGACCGGGGGCTGCCAGTCCTACCTCGTCGGTTGCGACCAGAGCTGCGTCGCCGCGCTGATCGATCCGGAACTGAGCCAGATCGACCACTACATCGCGCTCGCCGCCCGCGACGGCGTGCGCATCCGCTACCTGATCGACACCCACACGCATGCCGACCACTTCTCGGCCACGCACGAACTCGCGCGCCAGCTCAAGGTGCCGGTGGTGATGCACCGCAAGAGCCCGGCTCCCTTCGTCGACATGCGGCTGGGCGACGGCGAGATGATCGTGTTGGGCAAGCTCAGGCTGCAAGTGCTGCACACGCCGGGCCACACCGCCGACTCGATGTGCCTGCAGGTGGAAGACCGGCTGTTCACCGGCGACACGCTGCTCATCGGCGCCACCGGCCGCACCGACCTGCCCAGCGGCGACCCGGAAGCGCTCTACGACAGCCTGTTCAACCGCGTGCTGCGCCTGGACCCGGCGCTCAAAGTCTGTCCGGCGCATGACTACAAAGGACGCACGCATTCGACCATCGGCGAGGAGCTGGCATCGAACCCGCGCCTGCAGAAGCGCGAGCGCGCCGAGTTCGTCGACATGATGAACAGCCTCAATCTCACGATGCCCACACATGTGACCGAGGCGCTGCGCACCAACATGAGTGGCGGCAAGACGGTGGCGCGCCTCCTGGCCGAAGCGGGCGCGACGGTGCCCTTCATGTCGCTGGCCGAGCTCAAGACGCGCGTGGAGGCCGGCGAGGACGATCTCATCGTGCTCGACGTGCGCGAGCGCGAGGCCTACGAGGGCGGCCACATTCCCGGCGCGCGCCTGCTGCCGCGCGGCCAGCTGGAGCTGCGCGTCAACCAGGACCTGCCCGATCCCACGCGGCGCATCCTGAGCTGCTGCGAGCTGGGCTACATCTCGACGCTGGCGGCCGCAACCTTGCGCGACATGGGCTTCCTGCACGCGGTCGCGCTCGATGGCGGCATGAAGGCCTGGCGCGAGGCGGGTTATCCGCTGAAAGCCGGGCGCGAGCCCTGAGCTCGCGGCCGCCGCTAAAGCTGCTCCTCCGGCACGAACAGCGATATCAGGCGCAGCTTGAGCCGCAGCAGCCAGGTCGATTCCGGCTCCTCGTCGAGCCGTTCCGGTTCGCCCTCCGGATCGAGGCCGATCCATTCGAGGCTCTGTCCATCGGGCTTGAGGCGGACTTCGTAGACGCCGACGTTGGTGTCGACGCGGTAGAAGTCCAGCAGCTGCGCAACGAGCCCGGGGCTGCGCACCAGCAAGCCCAGCTCGGTATTGATCAACGCCGAGCGGCCGTCCAGGTTCAGGGAGCCGGCCAGCAGGATCTTCCGGTCGACGAAGCCGAGCTTGGCATGCAGCCGGCCGGTCGAGCTGCCGAGCACGCTGCGCAGGCCGGCGTCGCGCTTGAGGCGCCCCGAGGTGACCTCGAACACCCGCACCCCCAGGCGCAGCATCTCGAGGCGGTAGGGCTCGTAGCCGGCGCCGACCAGCGGCTCGTCGCTGACGCCGGTGGCGTTGGTGAAGATGCGCACGTCGACACCGCGCGCACGCAGCTGCCGCAGATGCGCCATGCCGACGCGTCCGGGCACGAAGTAGGGCGAGACCAGGATAACTTCCGACTTCGCTTCGGTGGCCAGCAGACGGATCAGTCGGCCGGTGACCGAGTCCGCGCCCGGCTCGTAGCTGTCGTTGCGCAGCTTGACCGGCGCGTCCGCAAAGGCACCCGCCGGAGCGATGAAGAAGCCAAACAGGCCCTCGTTGCTCGGGTCCGGACGCGGCCGCAGCGCGTTGCCGGCGGCCACCTCCGAGAGCCCCGGCACCGAGCCCCTGGTATCGCCCGCGGTCCGCTGCTCGAAGCGCGCCCGGCGCTGCGCCGCATTGAGGCGGTTGCCCGCCACCGCCTGCAGCGGGTAGACGCGCTCGCTGTTCCAGTAGGCATCGAAGGAGCGCGAGAGCTCGGGCACGAGCGCGCCGGCCGCGAGCAGATCGAAGTCGATGAAGTTGGACCGCGCGCTGCGCAGGAAGTAGTCGTCGACCAGGTTGCGCCCGCCGGCGATGGCGAAGACGCCGTCGGCGACGAAGAGCTTGTTGTGCATGCGGTGGTTGAGGCGGCCGAAGTCGGTGAGGAACTGCCACAGCCGCACCGGCGACGCGTCGCGGCCGTAGGCGAAGGGATTGAACAGGCGCACCTCCGCCCCGGGGTGGGCGGCCAGGCCGAGCAGCAGCTCGTCCAGGCCTTCGGTATGGAAATCGTCGACGAGCAGGCGCACGCGCACGCCGCGCTTGGCCGCATCGCGCAGCGCGCGCAGCAACAGCCGGCCGGTGGCGTCGTCGGCGATGTGGTAGGTCTGCAGGTCGAGCGAGCTTTGCGCGCGGGCGATCAGTTCGAGCCGGGCCGCGAGCGCGTGATGCGGCATCGGGATCGAGCGCAGCGCCGACTGGCCCGGCGGGATGGCCAGCTCGCGCGCGAGCGCCGGCAGAGGCGCATCGGCCGGGGCCGCGATGCTGGTCGATACCGGCCGTTCGACGACGCTCGGCAGGCTGGCACAGCCGCACACCAGCAGCGACAGCACAAGGGCACTCAGCGCAGCCACGGCTCGGGTCGGCATGTGGACCTCACTCTTCGCGCCAGCGTGCCACAGCCGGCAGGCAGCATCAAGCCGGCCGCCGGGGGTTACGAAACGCCCTGGCACCAGGACGGCCACTACTGGCCGATCCGGCCGCTGGCCAATTGCACGTGGGTGGCGCTCGAGGAATCGACTGTAGAGAATTGCTGCCTGCGCGTGATCCCGCGTTCGCACCGGGTCGGCGTGCTGCATCCGCACCTGCACGAGGACCGGACCGACCTCACGCTCAATCAGCGCATGGCAGCCGGCCGGCTGAGCTTTCAGCGGCAGCGCCGGCCCAGCAGCTGCCGGTTCAGCAGGTTGCGATGCGCCCGGCCGATCTCGCTGCCCTGGTCGGCGGCGCGAATGAACCAGTCCAGCGCTTCGCAGGGCTGGCGCTGCACCGCGTTGCCGAACAGCGCCGGTCCGCCCAGCAGGGCCATGCCCAGCATCTCCTGCGCAGGGCGAAAGCCGGCTTCCGCCGATGTGCGCAGCCAGCGCAGCATGGCGCGGTAGTCCTTCTCGGTCTGCGCTTCCAGCGCCAGCGCAAAGCGCTGTTCGGGCGTCAGCGGCACTGCGGCCGTGCCAGCGGCGCCGCTCGGCATCGATGCGAGGGCGATCGCTACCGTCGCGGCGACCCGCGCGCAGCGCCAGCCGATCCGCAGGCTTGCATGCCATTCGCTGTTCATCGATCTCTCCTTGGAAGCATGGGGCGCCCAGTCTGTCGTGCCAGCGCCTCCTCTGAAAATGCGGAAGTTGCGAAGGCCGCCTCAGGCAGCGGCTGAGGGCTGCGTGATACGGTGATGCCATGCGCTTCGACCTCACCGACTTGCGGCTTTTCCAGAACGTCGTCCAGGCCGGCACGATCACCGGCGGCGCGGAGCGCACGCACATGACGCTGGCCTCGGCCAGCGAGCGCGTGCGCGGCATGGAGGCCGAACTCGGCGTCGCGCTGCTGGTGCGCGACCCGCGCGGCGTGGAGCCGACGGAGGCCGGTCGGACCTTGCTGCACCATGCGCGCGCCGTGCTGCTGCAGATGGAGCGAATGCACGGCGAACTGGGCGAATACGGGGCGGGGCTCAAGGGCCATGTGCGGCTGCTGTGCAATACCTCGGCCCTCACGGAGCATCTGCACGAGGCGTTGAGCAGCTTCCTGGCGCTCCATCCGCGCATCTCGGTCGACCTGGAAGAGCGCGCCAGCCACGAAATCGTCGAGGCGCTGCGCAGCGAGCTCGGCGACATCGGCATCGTGTCGGACGCGGTGGACCTGGCCGGCCTGGAGAGCTTCGTCTTCAGGGAGGACCACCTGGTGCTGGTGGTGCCGCGCGGCGACGCGCTGGCGAAGCGGCGCCGGGCGGCGCTGCGCGACATGGTGGACCGCGAGTTCGTCGGCCTGACCGGCAGCAGCCCGCTGCAGGAACTCGTCTCGCACCACGCGAAGCGCCTGGGCCGGCGGCTTGCCTACCGCGTGCGCGTGCGCCACCTCGAAGCGGTCTGCCGCATGGTCGAACAAGGGATCGGCGTCGGCATCGTGCCGCAGACGGTGGCCGCGCGCTGCGCCAGGTCGATGAAGATCGCGCGCATCGCGCTCACCGACGACTGGGCCGTGCGCAACCTGATGGTCTGCGTGCGCCGCCGCGAAGACCTGCCTTCCAATGCGCAGCTCATGCTGCGCCACCTGCTGGAGGCGCCATGACGCTGAACTACCTGGATTTCGAGTACAGCGAGGACACACAGGGCATCGGTGTCTTCGACGCGATGGCCTCCACGGCGCCGGATCAGGCGGCAGCCGTGGATGCGGAGATCGCCCTGGTGCTCGATTGGGCGAGCGCCAGCTTTCCGGATCGCCGCGGCCCGGTGGGCGACGGCAGCGACTGGGACTACGACCTGCAGGACACGCAGGAAGCCGGCTGGCGCACGGTCACGCTGTCGATCAGCGGGACGCGGGAATTCTGCGCGGCCTTCAGCCTGCGCTTCGCGCTGGAGAGTGGGCCCTGACTTCTCTCAGACCAGCAGGCCGGCCATGGTACTGACGGGCACCTCTTCGCTGGTGCGTTGCGGGACGGCGGCGATCACTTCCTCGGCCGACGCCTTGTCGTGTTCGTGCAGCCAGGGGATGACCTCGCCCTCGCGAAGCATGGCCAGCTCGCGCTCATAAAAGCTCATCAGCTCGGTACCGGTGCTGTACGACAGGAAGAGCTTCATGTCGTGGTCCGCGATGGCCAGGTAGCCGCCGAGCACCTGCTCGACGTGCAGGTGATGCAGGCCGCTGGCCCGCAGGTTCATGCCGGAGCGGAACAGCGCCTCCGCAGTCATCGCCGTCGACATCGACAGCGTTCCCCGGGTCCGCATCAGCGCTTCGGACTGCGCGATGCGAGCGATGAAGCCGGCGAGATTGTGGCCGCGGAAGCGGGGATGCACCCAGCCGGCGCCGATGTAGCCGTACAACGCGTGCGGCCTGAGCTCGGGGCCGCTGTCCGGAAACCAGCCTTCGGGCTTCTTGGGGCGGTAGAGCGCGCCCTGGCTGTAGGCCTCTCCGACACGCCGGGTCTCGCCGCTGTTCTGCATGGTCCGGAAGCCGGTCAGCGCCACGGGTGCGTTGCCGTCGTCGAAGCAGACCCAGAAGTTGTAGGGATTGAAGTCTTTCGGATCTTCCAGAACGAAAGGAAGCTGGACGTAGCCGGTGCCCGTGGCGACTTCATAGGTCTTCAGCAGCACCGCCAGATCGTCGCCGAAGCTCACGTTCAGGCCGGACGCTTCCAGGTGCAGCACGAGTTGGTCCTGATATTCCTCGAGTTCGGAGAGTTGCATGACCGTGTCCTTGAAGTGATGGGGAGCCGGCAAGCGTCGCGAAATCTCGCCGGCCTGCGCATTACTCCACTTGCTCAGCTACGACGCAAGTTGTATCTGCCTCTCGAACCCCAGGAGTGGGGTATAGAGTACAAACAGTTACACAATGTAAGCAAAAGGTAGACATGCTACCGCCGGTATGCGCAAGCGCGACCCGGCGCCATAGGCCGTATGGCGGAAGACGAGGCCCCCCGGGGCCCTCCATGATCGCCAAATAGTCACAAAATTGCCGAAATCGGCGACAAAGAGAGCCCGCGAAGAGGCACTCGCGTCTAAAGTCGAAGGCACGCAAGGGAATCATGAGCACAGCGAAACTGCGAATCACGGGGCCCGAATCGAGCCCCTACGTGCTCGGCGCTCCCATGCACCTGTTCGACGGCTCGACACATATCGGCATCCTGGATCCGGTTCCCGTGAACCGCGAAGGCACCGAGGTCCACATCGAGCACTTCACGCCATCGATCCTCGTCAGCCAGCAGAAGCTGGAAATCAGCAAGCTCGCGCTGGTCGAGATGGTGATGTTCGTCGCCGAGAACTTCACCTCCGTGCAGGCGATCAGCCTTTCGCTGAGCCGCCAGATCGAGGGCTACGGCGACGGCATGCGGCTCGCCGGCGCGCGCTCCGCGTTTCTGCAGAGCATCGGCGCCGGCCACATCATGATCACGCCCAAGCCCGACGCCGAGCACATGGGCCACTTCGTGGTCGCCGGGCTGTGGGAATACAACCCGACGAATCTCGCGGCCCTCGCTTCGGTGCTCCAGGCCGAGCGCGAGGCCTACTACAACGGGCGGGAAGCCGCTGCCGCCAAGGCGAAGCTTTCGCGCTCGGAGTCGTGGGTGCGGCGCCTTTTCTCGCGCCCGGCGCCGTCCGCCGACGCGAACGAGTAGCGCCGGGGCGAACGCAAGCGCTCAGGCCCGCTTGCCAAACTCCGCGCTGTCCGCCGTCCAGGCCAGCGCCTGCTCGCTGAGGCTGAAGCCCAGGCCCGGCCGGTCCGGCACCCACATGCGGCCGTCCCTCAGCTGCAGGCGTTCGTTGAACATCGGCTCCAGCCATTCGAAGTGTTCCAGCCAGGGCTCCTGCGGATAGGCCGCGGCCAGGTGCAGGTGGATCTCCATCGCGAAATGCGGCGCGAGCTTGCGGCCCTTGAAGTCGGCGAGCTGCATGATCTGCAGGAAGGGCGTGATGCCGCCCACGCGCGGCGCATCGGGCTGCACGAAGTCGCACGCGTTGCCCATGATCAGCTGCGCATGCTCGCCGAAGCTGGTGAGCATCTCGCCGGTGGCAATCGGCGTGTCGAGCGAGGCGGCGAGCGCGGCATGGCCTTCGATGTCGTAGGCATCCAGCGGCTCTTCGATCCAGGTGAGGTTGTGTTCTTCGAGGCGGCGGCACACGCGCTGGGCCGTGGTGCGGTCCCATTGCTGGTTGGCGTCGACCATCAGGTGGAAGTCGGGGCCCAGCAGTTCGCGCACGGCCGCGACGCGCTTCAGGTCGGTCGCGATGTCGGGCTGGCCGACCTTGATCTTGATGCCGCCGATGCCGCTCTCGCGCGAGATCCCGACGTTCTTGAGTACCTGTTCGAGCGGTGTGTGCAGGTAGCCGCCCGAGGTGTTGTAGCACTGGACCGAGTTGCGCTGCGCGCCCAGCAGCTTGGCCAGCGGCAGCCCGGCGCGCTTGGCCTTCAGGTCCCACAGCGCGATGTCGAAGGGCGCGATGGCCTGCGTGGTCAGGCCGCTGCGGCCCATCGAGGCGCCAGCCCACAGCAGATGGGTGAAGAGCCTGGCGATGTCGTTCGGGTCCTCGCCCAGCAGGTTGGGCGCCAGCTCCTTCGCATGGGCATACATGCCGGGGCCGCCGGCGCGCTTGGAGTAGCCGAAGCCGATGCCTTCATGGCCGTCGCGCGTGCGGAGCTCGGCGAAGATGAAGGCGATTTCGGTCAGCGGCTTCTGCCGGCCGGTGAGCACCTTGGCATCGCTGACCGGCACGGCCAGCGGCAGGTAGATCAGCGACAGCTTGACCCAGTCGATGCGGTCGGCCGCATCGGCGGCGGTGCGCTCGCCGACGGCCTGGCGGGCATAGGAAACGCTTTGTTCGGTGCTCACTTGAAACTCCTGTCTGTCTGCGAAATGACCTTGCTGCAATTCAGTCGGCCTTGATGCCGGCGGTGTGAATCACCTTGGACCAGCGCTCGATTTCCTTCTTCACGAACTCGCTGTAGTCGCTCGACTTCGAAGCCACCACCACGAAGCCATTGCCTTCGAGCTTGGCGCGCACGGCGGGCTGCGAGAAGGCCGTGACCATCGCGGCCTCGAGCTTGTCGACCACCGCCTGGGGCGTGCCCTTGGGCGCCGACAGGCCGGTCCACGACACGGCCGTGAAGCCCGGGTAGCCCGATTCGGCCACGGTGGGCACATCAGGGTAGAGCGGGTTGCGCTCGGCGCCGGTAACGACCAATGCGCGCAGCTTTCCGGCCTTGACGTGCTGCAGCACCGCGTCCTGGTTGGTGAACATGCCGGGGATCTGATTGGCCAGCACGTCGTTGAGCGCCGGCGCACCGCCCTTATAGGGGATGCCGACCATGTCGAGCCCCGCGGTCTGCTTCAGGTACTCGGTCGTGAGATGCCCCGAGGACGAATTGACCTGCCCGTAGCTGAACTTGCCCGGGTTGGCCTTGACCCAGGCGATGAACTCCTTGAAGGTCTTGGCCGGAAAACTCGGATGCACCACCAGCACGTTCGGCCCCGCGGCGAGCTGCGAGATCTGGATGAAATCGCGCGAGGAGTCGTAGCTCGGCTTGGGCGTGAAGCCGTGCGCGATCGCGTTGCTGCCGATGCCCGAGAGCAGCAGCGTGTAGCCATCGGGCGCCGCGCGCGCCGCCTCGGCCGTGCCGATGGTGCCGCCGGCGCCGCCCTTGTTGTCGACCACGAAGGACTGCCTGAGCTGCTTGCCGAGTTCCTCGGCGATCAGGCGGCCCATGATGTCGCTGGTCCCGCCGGCCGGGAACGGGACGAGCACCCGCACCGGCCTGCTCGGATAGTCGTCCTGCGCCTGCGCTGCGAGGGGCAGCGCGAGCAGGCCGGCCAACGCGCCGGCGATGAAAAAGGATCGCTTGCTGAGCATGTCTCTGTCTCCTTGGGTGCGCGGAATCACCGTTTTCGAATGTATTTTCATTCTCGTGATCCATGCCCTCGTCGCAAGGCCGGCCGGCGCTGCACCGGCGCGCTCGTCCCGGCATGTGGGACCCGCTCGCGGATGGGGGCGCCGATATGATCCGCAAGATGCTGAACAACCTGGCGCCCTTTCTCCTCCACTGGGCCATCACCGCCTTCTCCCTCTGGGTGGCGAGCCACATCTTCCGCGGCATCACGTTCGAAAGCACCTCGGCGCTGGTGGTCTCCGCGCTGCTGCTGGGCTTTGCCAACGCGATCGTCAAGCCGCTCCTGATCGTGCTCACGCTGCCGCTGACCTTGCTCACCTTCGGCCTGTTCCTGCTGGTGATCAACGCACTGGTGCTGCTGCTGGTGGCGGCGCTGGTGAAGGGCTTCAAGGTCTCCGGCTTCTGGACCGCGCTGTTCGCGAGCATCTTCGTGTCGCTGCTGAGCATCCTCTTCGATGCGCTCTTCAGTGGCGGCGATCCGGCCACCACCATCCAGATGCCGCAAGGCGGGAACTGGCTGTGAGTTCCCCGGCCGCGCTAGGCGCCGTGGCCCGAATGCGTGCGGCGCAGTTCTGAGCGCATCTGCTTCCAGAGGGCGGGCCCGCCCTTCTCGAGCGCGGCCGCGTTCGCGCCGCTCTCCTTGGTGACCGGAAGGTACTTGCGCCCCCAGATGCCGATGTTCGCGAGCACCGGCAGCAGATCGACGCCCATCGGCGTCAGGCTGTAGATCGCCTTCTGCTTGTGGCTCGGGTCCTCCTCCTTCGTGAGGATGCCGGCCTCCACCAGCTTGCCCAGGCGCTCGGCCAGGATGTTCGAAGAGATGCCCTCTTCCGACTGCAGCAGCTCCCGGTAGTGCCGCTTGCCGGCGAACATCAGGTCGCGAACGATCAGGAGGCTCCACTTGTCGCCGAAGATTTCGAGCGCGAGATTGATCGGACAAAGCGAGCGCTGCTGGATGGCCATTGCTTTCTTTCAAAGACTGCTTGCATTTTCGTATCGATCTTTCGATACTGCAACTGCTTGCATTTCGCAATCAATAATTCAAGGAGACCGGCATGAGAAAACTCATCCTGCAGATGCAGATGTCGCTGGACGGCTATGTCGCCGCCGCCAGTCCGGCGCTCGACTGGCAGGTCTGGAACTGGGGCGAGGACTGGAACTGGGACGACGAGCTCAAGCGCGACTTCAACGCCGTCTTCGAATCGATCGACTGCATCCTGCTCGGCCGCAAGATGGTCGAGGAAGGCTATCTCGACCACTGGGGCCGCGTGGCGCAGAACCATCCTGCGGATCCGCACTACGCCTTCGCACGAAAGATCGTCGAGACGAACAAGGTCGTTCTCACGAGCAAGCTCAAGGCATCGAAGTGGGATCGCACCGAGATCGTCCGCGGCAGCATGGTCGACGAGGTGAATGCGCTGAAGCGCCGGCCCGGCCGCAACATCATCGCCTTCGGCGGCGTCGGCTTCGCGTCTTCGCTCGTTGCCGCGGGCCTGGTGGACGAGTTCCAGTTCTTCGTGAATCCGACGGCCGTCGGCAGCGGGCGTTCGATCTTCGAGGATGCACACACCGAAGGCCCGCAGCTCCAGCTGATCGGGTCGGCCTCCTACGACTGCGGCATCGTCGTCAACCGCTACGCGCCCTGACCGACTCCCGCTGCCTGCAGCAGTCCGCGCGCGTAGCCCAGCGCGAAGGCCATGAAGCGTTCGCGGTTCTCGTCGAGATCGGACACCGGCACATGGTCGGGGCACAGCAGCCCCTTGTAGCCGCCGCGCTGGTAGGCCTTGACGGCCTCGAACATGTGTCGACGTCGCCCTCGTCCGGAAACACCTCCTGGAAATCGAGGTACCCGCCGCGGATGTTGCGGAAATGGACCATGAAGATGCGGCCGGCGGAGGCGAACTCCTCGATCACCGGGATCATGTGCTTGCCCGGCTCCCTGCACATCTCGGCCACCGTGCCCTGGCAGAAGTTGAGGCCGTGGTTCGGGCTCGGGCTCAGCGCAAGAAACTTGCGAATGCCGTCGGCCGAGCCGACCACGTGCTCGATGCCGTTCAAGCCGCCCACCGGATAGGCCGGGTCGTGCGGATGGCAGGCCAGCCGCACGCCGGCTTCGTCGGCCGCAGGCACCAGGCCCTCGACCAGGAACTCGATCGCATCCCAGCCGGCCTTCTCGCTGACCGGCGGCACCTCGCGCGCCAGCTTCTGCCCGCAGAGCATCGCAGCCTCGGCATCGCCTTCGTCCCGCGCCGGCGCCGGGCCGCCCCAAGGCGGCGCGCCCCCCTCGGGGGCGTCGTCGGTATGTTCGACGCCTGGGGGCTGACTTGACTTGTGGGATAGCCCACGCCCCAGTACGAATGCTTGCGGTCGTCCTCCGCCGAGTACTCGGCGTGGACGAAGCCGGAGTTCTGCGCGCCGCCGCGTCCCGGCTTGAGGCCGGTGCGCGTGATGCCCACCATCTGGACGTTGTACTTGAGGCAGCCGATGCCGGCATCGGCCGCCTTGCAGATGTTCGCAGCCAGCGTGGCGCGCTGCTTCTTCGCGCCTTCGAGGTCGACCAGCGAATCGAGCAGGATGGAGCCGACATCGAGCGCAATCACGTCGAGCTCGAGGCCGAAACCCTCGACCCATTGGCGGTAGTCGGCCAGCTTCCTCGCGTCCCATTCGCTCACGCCGCCGCGGGCCGAGACCAGCTCGGTGCCGCGGTTGTCGAGCACCACGTGCTCGACGCCAAGCTGGGTCGACAAACGCAGGCGGCGCTCGTCGGGGTTGAGCAGTTGTTCGCTGATGTACATGCTTGTCTCCGTGCGTGCACATTCTGGAACGCGCCCTGCCCACGGGCCAAGACGCAGACGGAAGTTCAGCGAGACGGGCAACCGCCGCGCCCCACTCCGCGGGACGGAATCAGCGGCCCGCGCTCGCAGCGACCGCGCGCAAGCTGCCGCGCTCGCTCGCCAGCGACCAGGCGAACACGCCAAGCCCCGCCAGCGCGAGCAAGGCGCCCACCCAGCCGGTCGAGGTCCAGCCCAGGCCGGCCGTGATGGCGGCGCCGCCGAGCCAGGCGCCCAGGGCATTCGCCGTATTGAAAGCCGAATGATTGAGCGCGGCGGCCAGCGTCTGCGCATCGCCGGCCACGTCCATGAGCCGGATCTGCAGCGCCGGGCCGATGGCAACGATGGTGCCGATCAGGAACACGTTGAGCGCCGCGGTCGCCACGTGATGCGCGGCGAAGCTGAAGGTGGTCAGCACCAGCGCCGCCCAGACCAGCAGGCCGCCGATGGTGGGCATCAGCGCCTTGTCGGCGAGCCGGGAGCCGACCAGGTTGCCGCCCACCATGCCGAAGCCGAACAGCGCGAGCACCAGCGGCACGCCGGCCACGGGCAGACCCGCCACTTCGGTGAGCGTGGGCTTGATGTAGCTGAACACCGAGAACATGCCGCCGAAGCCGATCGCGCCGATGCCCAAGGTGAGCCAGACCTGCTTGCGCTTGAGCGCCCCCAGTTCTCGCAGCGGGCTGGCGCCCGAGGGCGCGGCCAGGTCCGGCAGGTCGCGGCGCAGCATCACCATCGCGAGCACGGCGATCAGGCCGACGAAGACGAAGGCGGCGCGCCAGCCGAAGAGCTGGCCCAGCCAGGCCGCGATGGGCACGCCGACCAGCGTGGCGCCCGTGAGTCCCAGCATCACCAGGCCGACGGCGCGTGCGCGGCGGTCCGGCGGCGCCAGCGCGGCCGCCACCAGCGCTGCGACGCCGAAGTAGGTGCCATGCGGCAGGCCGCTCGCGAAGCGCAGCAGATTGAGCGACAGGTAGCCGGGCGCGAGGGCGCTGGCGAAATTGCCGAGCGCGAACACCGCCATCAAGGCGATGAGCAGCGCGCGCCGGCGCCAGCCGGCGGCCAGCACCGCGAGCACAGGCGCCCCGATCACCACGCCCAGCGCATAGGCGCTGATCACGTGGCCGGCCTGCGGAATGCTCGTGCCGATGTCGCGCGCCACCTCGGGCAGGAGGCCCATGATGACGAATTCGCCGGTCCCGATGGCGAAGCCGCCGACGCCGAGCGCGAGCATCGCGCGCACGAAGCCGGGCGCAGAGGCGGAAGAAGGCAGGGAGGGTGCGGACATGGCGGCGCGGTCGCGAATTAGGGGTTAACCCTAGGTCACGCGACCTTAGCACGCCCGGCTGTTATTTGCTGCGCTGCGGCATCAATGTCCTATTTCGGCATTCCGCGCCTGCGCATGCCGCACGGCGAAGGCCACGTACCACTCGAGGCTGCCCGGATTGGCCATGGCCTCGCGGTTCACCACCTTCTCGATCGGCTGGCCCAGCAGCAGCTTCTTGATCGGCAGCTCCTGCTTCTTGCCCGAGAGGGTGCGCGGAATCTCGGCCACCTGGAAGATGTCGTTGGGCAGGAAGCGCGGCGAGAGCTGCGTCTTGATCGCGTGGTTGATCTTCGCGCGCATCGCATCGTCGAGCGCGACGCCGGGCCGCAGCACGACGAAGAGCGGCATGTAGCTTTCGCGGCCGAGGTACTCGAGATCGACCACCATCGAGTCGAGCACTTCGGGCAAGCCTTCGACCGCGCTGTAGATTTCGCTGGTGCCCATGCGCAAGCCTTGGCGGTTGATGGTCGCATCGCTGCGGCCGTAGATGATGCAGCCGCCGTCTTCGCCGATCTTGATCCAGTCGCCGTGGCGCCAGACACCCGGGTAGGTATCGAAGTAGCTGGAGAGGTAGCGCGCATTGCCCTCGTCGCCCCAGAAATAGAGCGGCATCGAGGGAATGGGCTGGGTGCAGACCAGTTCGCCGACCTCGCCGATCACCGGCTGGCTCTGCTCGTTCCAGGCCTCGACCGAAGCGCCGAGAAAGCGGCACTGCATCTGGCCCGGCACCTCGGGCAGTTCGCGGTTGCCGCCGACGAAGGCGCCGCAGAAATCGGTGCCGCCCGAAATGTTGTACCACCAGACGGCGGGCGAGCCGGCCGCGAGCACCTGCGCCGTGCCCCAGCGCTGCACCTCCTCGGACAAGGGCGAGCCGGTGCTGCCCAGCGCACGCACGCGCGAGAGATCGCCGCAGTCTTTGGCTTCGACGCCGGCCTTCATGCAGCTCGCGAAATAGGCCGCGCCGGCGCCGAAGAAGCTGACCCGGTGCCGCGCGACGAAGCGCCAGAGTACGCCCCAGTCGGGCTTTTCCTTGCTGCCGGCCGGATTGCCGTCGTAGATGCAGATGGTCGCGCCGAAGGCCAGGCCCGAGAGCTGCGAGTTCCACATCACCCAGCCGGTGGAGCTGTACCAGTGGTAGCGCTCGCCGAAGTTGTTGGCGCTGTAGCTCGGACCCAGGTCGTGATGCAGGCCGCAGGCGTACATGTTGACGAGGATGCCGCCCTGCCCGTGCACGATGGGCTTGGGCAGGCCGGTGGTGCCGCTCGAATAGACGATCCAGATCGGATGTTCGAACGGCAGCCACTCGGGTTCGAAGGCCGCAGTCTGCGCATCGTCGCGCGCGACCGCGGCGGCCCAGTCGCGCTCGGCCGCGATCTGCTTCGCAGCGAAGGGCGTTCGCAGCAGCAGCAGCTTCTGGACGCTGGGCAATGCCGCGCGCAGTTCCTCGATCACCGCGCTGCGGTCCAGCGCCTTGCCGCCGTAGTACACGCCGTCGGCCGCGATCAGCACCTTGGGCTCGATCTGGCGAAAGCGGTCGACCACCGCGGCCGTTCCCATGTCGGGCGCGCACACGCTCCACACTGCGCCGATGCTCGAGCACGCGAGGAAGGCGATCATGGTCTCGGGCACGTTGGGCATGTAGGCCGCCACGCGATCACCGTGTGCCACGCCGAGTTCGCGCAAGCTCAGCGCGCAGGCGGCGATCTGCCGGCGCAGCTCGGGCCAGGACATCTCGCGCACTTCGCCCAGCTCGTTCTCGCTGACGATCGCCGGCATGCCCGCCGCATGCGCCGCATCGGCATGGCGCAGCACCTCGCGCGCGTAGTTGACCTGGGCGCCGGGAAACCAGCGCGCGCCGGGCATGCGCGCGTCGGCCAGCACGGCGCTTGCGGGCGTGGGCGACTGCATGTCGCTGAAATCCCAGATGCTCTGCCAGAAGGCTTCGAGATCGCTGACCGACCAGCGCCACAGCGCGTCGTACGAATCGAAGTTCAGACCGCGCTTTTCGCGCAGCCAGTTTTGATAAAGACGAATCTGGGGAATGAAGGGGGCGGATGTTTGAGTCACCTCCGCAGCCTAACGCGCCGGTGGACCCGGCTTCAATGCGGGAAAGCACAGGGTTTGTACGAGTGTTCAACAAGTTTGTACGCTTGTTCAATACCCGCCATGGTTCAACGTGTGCAGCGCGCTACTTCCGTTCGGCCTGACCGCCGGCAGGCGATTCTTCTCGCGGCCGAGAAGCTATTCGCGCAGCACGGCTACCACGCGGTGACGATCCGCCAGATCGCCGACGAGGCCAGCGTGCCGCTCGCGCTGGTGGGCTACTACTACGGGCCGAAGCACGAGCTTTTTCACGCGATCTTCGAGCACTGGAGCCACACCATCGAGGAGCGGCTGGCCGGCCTGCGCGCGGTGCACAACGACCCTCATGACCCGCAGACGCTGCCGCGCATCGTCGAAGCCTTCACCGGCCCGGTGCTGGCGCTGCGCGCGAGCGCCGAAGGCGAGTACTACGCGCTGCTGGTGGCGCGCGAGCTCTACCACGCGACCGAGGAAGCCGACCGCGTGCTGCGCGGCTACTTCGATCCGCTGGCCGAGGCCTACATCGACGCGCTGCATATTGCGCTGCCGCATGCGACGCGCGGCCAGGCCGCATGGGCCTACCAGTTCGCGCTCGGCACGCTGCTGCATCACCTGAACGACAACCGCATCGAGCGGCTCTCGCGCGGCGAGAACCGGCGCAGCGATCCGGCCGTGGCGCCGATGCTCGTGAACTTCATCGTCGGCGGCCTGCGCGCCGCGCTGCCGCGACCCAAGGCCTCGCAGAAGAAACCCACCCCCAGGAGACAAAAGACATGATGAAACGACGCACCCTGTTGTCGGCGCTCGCCGCCGCCTCCGCGACCGCGGCACTGCCTGCGCGCGCGCAGGCCAACACCAAGATCGTGTTCGGCTACACGGCCGTGACCGACTTCGCCTCGGTCTTCGTGGCGGCCGAAGAGGGCTACTTCAAGAAGCGCAACCTCGACGTCGAGCTCAAGTTCATTCCGCTCAACTCCACCATCCCGGCTGCGCTGCAGTCCGATTCGCTGCAGATCGGCGGGCCCACGCCTTCGGTGTTCCTGCAGGCGGTCGACGGCGGGATGGACCTGGTGCTGGTCGCTGGCGGCGGCCTCACTTCGAAGACCATCACCGGCTTCGGCCTGGTGGCGCGTGCGGGCTCGGGCATCAAGAGCGCGCAGGACTGCGTGGGCAAGAAGATCGGCGTGCCGGGCCTCGGCGCCTTCCTGCACGTGACCTTCCGCGCCTACCTGAAGGACCAGGGCGTGGACTACCGCAAGGTCAACTTCGTCGAGGCCTCGTTCCCGCAGCATGCCGACCTGCTGCGCGGCGGCTCGGTCGATGCGGTGGTCTCGGCCGATCCTTTCATGAGCCGCATCACCGACAGCGGCGCGGGCTACGTGGCCTCCTACTACTCGACCTTCCTGCCCGAGGGCAACCAGACCATCGTGCATGCGGCCAAGCGCGAATGGGTGGCGAAGAACCCGGCCGCGGCACGCGGCTTCCGCGAGGCGGTGCAGGAAGGCGGCGCCTTCATGCAGCAGCCGAAGAACGATGCCAGGGTGCGCGCGAGCATCGGCAAGTACATCAAGCTGCCGCCCGAGGTGCTGGCCAAGGTGCAGATCTCGCCGCCCGGCCCGGTGGTGACCGACAAGCAGCTCGCCTACTGGGTCGGCCTCATGAAGGAGCAGGAGATGCTCAAGACCCCGATCGACGTTGCCAGGCTGGTCGCGAAGTGAGGCCGGATTTCCTCGCCATCGACGGCGTGCGCATTTGCTATGGCGCGCGCGAGGTGCTGTCGCCTACCTCTTTCGAGGTAGCGCGCGGCGAGTTCGTCTGCATCGTGGGCCCGAGCGGCTGCGGCAAGACCACGCTGCTGCGCGCGGCCAGCGGCCTCGTGCGCGCCAGCGCCGGCGAGGTGCGGCGCAAGGGCAAGCCGATGAACGAGCCTTCGCGCGAAGTGGCCTTCGTGTTCCAGGACTACGGCCGCGCGCTTCTGCCCTGGCGCACGGTCGAGGGCAACGTGAGCCTCGCGCTCGAAGCGGCCGGCGTGCCGGCGAGCGAACGCGCGCCGCGCATCGCCGAAGTGCTGGCCAAGGTCGGCCTCGCGGCGCATGCGCAGAAGTTTCCGGTGCAGCTCTCGGGCGGCATGCAGCAGCGCGCGCAGATCGCGCGCTGCCTCGCGCAGAAGCCCGAGCTGATGATGATGGACGAGCCCTTCGGCGCGCTGGATGCGCTGACGCGCCAGGGCCTGCAGGACGAACTCGCGCGCCTGGTGCGCGAAGACGGGTTGACGGTGCTCTTCGTCACGCACGACCTCGAGGAAGCCATCTACCTCGGCGACCGCGTGATCGCGCTGCAGGCCGATCCCGCGCCGGGGCGGCCGAGCCTGGCGCGCATGATCGATGTGAAGATCCCGCGGCCGCGCGACCAGCTCACGACCAAGGAGCATCCGGAGTTCCTGCATTTGCGGCGCGAACTGTTTGCCTTCATCGAGCAAGGCCATGACTGAACGCCGTGCGTTGTCACTGCTGCGGCCCTGGGTCTTCCCTGCCCTGCTGCTCGCCCTCTTCGAGTGGTATGCGCGCCGCGCCGCCGCACAGGGCAGCGATGCGCTCGCGCCGCCGAGCGCCGCGCTCAAGGCCTTTGCCGGTGCGGCCGTCGACGGCTCTCTGTGGCAGGCCACCGGCTTCACGCTCGGCACCGCGGCCCTCGGCCTGCTGCTCGGCGCCGTGCTCGGTATTGCGCTGGGCATCGTGCTGGGCTTGTCGCGGCGCACCGCGCAGTTCGGCCTGCTGTCTATCGAGGTGCTGCGTCCCATCCCCTCCGTCGCGCTGATTCCGCTTTCGATGCTGATGTTCGGCTTCGGCGTGCGCATGGAGCTGGCCATCGTCGCCTTCGCCGCCTTCTGGCCGATGCTGATCCTCGTCCAGTCGGCCGTGCAGCAGGTCGAGCCGCGCCTCTTGGAGGTGAGCCGCGTGCTTGGGCTTACGGCGCGCGAGCGGGCCTGGAAGATCGTGCTGCCCGCGATCGTGCCGCGGCTCTTCGTCGCGCTGCGGCTCGGCGTGGCGGTGGCGCTGGTGGTGGCCGTCACGGTCGAGATCGCGGCCAATCCCAACGGCATGGGCTACGCGATGATGATCGCGCAGCAGAGCTTCGACCCGCCGCTGATGCTGGCCTGGCTGGGCTGGATCGGCGTGGTGGGTTTTGTCATCAACGCGGCGATGCAGCGGCTCCAACGCTGGGTGGCGCGGCGCATGGGAGTCGTGCAATGAGCCATCGCTTCACTGGATGGCTCGGCTCGGCCGCGGTGCTCGCGGCGCTCGTCGCGCTGTGGTGGACCGCAAGCAACGCGGGCTGGGTCAGCCGCGTGTTCCTGCCGACGCCCGAAGCGACGCTCGCGAGCCTGGCCGAAGGCCTCAACCTGCGCGGCAGCGGCAGTGGAGAGCTGCTGGTCTTCACCATTGCCACCGTGCGCCGCATGCTCGAAGGCTGGCTGTTGGCCTCGCTCTTCGGCGTGCTGCTGGGCGCCGCCATCGGCATCTCGCCCGCGGTGCGCGCCTGGGTGCAGCCGACGCTGGAATTCATCCGCCCGCTGCCGGCCTCCGCGCTGCTGCCGCTCGCAATCTCGATCTTCGGCCTCAACCCGGGCATGGTGCTCTTCGTCGTCGCCTTCGGCGCGATGTGGCCGGTGCTGCTGGCCACCGTGCACGGCTTCGCGGCCATCGAGCCGCGGCTCGCCGAAGTGGCGCGCTGCCTGCAGATGCCGCGCGCGGCCTTCGTCTGGAAGATAGGCCTGCCCAACGCGATGCCCGACATCCTGGCCGGCATGCGCTTGTCGATGACCATTTCGCTCATCGTCGCCGTGGTCGGCGAAATGATCGCCTCGCAGAGCGGCCTGGGCCAGGCCATCCTGCTCGCGGCGCGCGCCTTTCGCGCGAGCGAGCTCTTCGCCGGCATCGTGCTCCTGGGCCTGATCGGCTTCGCGAGCAATGCCCTCCTGGCCCTTGCCGAAAAGAAACTGCTGCGCTGGCAGCACCCCTGAAGAAAAGGAACCCCGCCATGACCCGCAAATTCGTCGACCTCTCGATCTTTCTCGAAAACGACGTGCTCTCCGATCCGCCCGCCTTCGCGCCCAAGATCCAGTACTTCACGCACGAGCAGACCTACGAGCAGATCGAGCCTTTCTTCCCCGGCTTGAAGCGGGAAGACCTGCCCGACGGCGAAGGTTGGGCCGTGGAGTTCGTGCAGCTCTCCACGCACAACGGCACGCATCTCGATGCGCCCTACCACTTCCACTCGACCATGGACAAGGCGCTCGGCGAGAAGAAGCCCGCGATCGCGATCCACGACGTGCCGCTCGAATGGTGCTTCCAGCCCGGCGTGAAGCTGGACTTCCGGCATTTCGAGGACGGCTATGTCGTGACGGCCGACGACGTCGACGCCGAGCTCAAGCGCATCGGCCACACGCTGAAGCCGCTGGAGATCGTGGTGGTCAACACACGTGCCGGCTCGCGCTACGGCCACGGCGACTACGTCTCGGCCGGCGCGGGCATGGGCTACGAAGCGACCATGTACCTGCTGGAGCGCGGCGTGCGCCTCACCGGCACCGACGCCTGGAGCTGGGATGCGCCCTTCGTCCACACGGCCAAGAAGTACGGCGAATCGAAAGACGCCTCGCTGATCTGGGAAGGCCACAAGGCCGGCCGCGACATCGGCTACTGCCACCTCGAAAAGCTGCACAACCTCGAGGCGCTGCCGGCGGATGGCTTCTTCATCAGCTGCTTTCCGCACAAGATCCGCGGCGCCTCGGCCGGCTGGACGCGCGCGGTCGCGATCTTCGACGACGCGCTGATGGCCACCGTGGGATGAACATCATGACGACGACGCTCAACCACACGCACGATGCCAGCGCCCGCAGCTGGCTGGCCTCGGCCAACGCCGAAGGCAGCGACTTCCCGATCCAGAACCTGCCCTTCGCGGTGTTCCACCGTACCGGAAGCCGCGAGCCCTACCGCGGCGGCGTCGCCATCGGCGACCAGGTGTTGGACCTCGCGGCACTGGCCGCGGGCCGGCAATTGGACGGCGCGGCGCTCGATGGCGCACGCGCCTGCGCGCAATCGGCGCTCAACGACTTCTTCGCGCTCGGCCCCAGCGTGTGGCGCGCGCTGCGCCATGGCTTGTTCGCGCTGCTCAAGGACGATGCGCCGAAGGAAGCGGCCGAGGCCGTGCGCGCCTGCCTGATCCCGCAGGCCGAGGCCGCGTTCGCATTGCCCGCGCGCATCGGCGACTACACCGACTTCTACACCTCGATCGACCATGCGCTCAACATCGGGCGGCTGCTCAAGCCCGACGATCCGATCACGCCCAACTTCCAGTGGATCCCGATCGCCTACCACGGCCGCGTCTCGACCATCGGCGTGAGCGGCCAGCAGTTCCACCGGCCGATGGGACAGACCATGGCGCCCGGCGCGCAAGCGCCGACCTACGGCCCTTGCGCGCGGCTGGACTACGAGCTCGAGCTCGGCATCTACATCGGCCAGGGCAATGCGGCCGGCGCGCCGATTCCGCTCGAGCGCGCGGAGAACCACATCTTCGGCATCTGCCTGCTCAACGACTGGTCGGCGCGCGACATCCAGTTCTGGGAGATGGCGCCGCTCGGCCCTTTTCTGGCCAAGAACTTCGCGACCACCGTCTCGCCATGGATCGTGACGCTGGAAGCGCTGGCGCCCTATCGCCAGGCCTGGGTGCGGCCGGCCGATCATCCGCAGCCGCTGGCCTACCTGGAGAGCGAAGCCAATCGCGCAAGCGGCGCGCTCGACATCCGGCTCGAGGTCTGGCTCGAAAGCACCAAAGCCCGCGCCGAGGGCAGCAGCCCCTCGCGCCTGTCGGCCACCAGCTTCAAACACCAGTACTGGAGCATTGCGCAGATGGTCGCGCACCACACGGTGGGCGGCTGCAGCCTGAACGCCGGCGACCTGTTCGGCAGCGGCACCATCTCGGGCCCGGGGCCCGGCGAGGCCGGCGCGATGATCGAACTCACGCGCGCCGGCCAGGCACCGATCGCGCTGGCCGACGGCGAACAACGCGGCTTTCTCGAGGACGGCGATGCGGTGCTGCTGCGCGGCTGGTGCGAGAAGCCGGGCCATGCGCGCATCGGCTTCGGCGAGAGCCGCGGGACGGTGCTGCCGGCGCGGGGCTGAAGGGCTCAGCCGCCGTCGTAGGCCTTCTTCAGCGCCGCGATGTCCAGCTTGGACATCTTCATCATGGCTTCCATGGTGCGCTGCGCCTTGGCCGGGTCCTTGTCCTGCAGCATGGTGCCCAGCGCATTGGGTATCACCTGCCACGAGAGGCCGAACTTGTCCTTGAGCCAGCCGCAGGGCTGCGGCTCGCCGCCGCCCTCGGTGAGCCGGGTCCAGTAGTTGTCGATCTCTTCCTGCGTCTCGCACTTGATGAAGAAGGAGACGGCCGGCGTGAACTGGAACATCGGCCCGCCGTTCAGGCCCATGAACTCCTGTCCTTCGAGCTCGAAGCTCACGCCCATCACCGTGCCGCCGGGTCCGGGGATCACATTGGTGATGCGCGAATTCTTGAAGATGGCGGTGTAGAACTTCGCGGCCTCTTCGGCCTTGCCGTCGAACCACAGGAAGGGAGAGATCTTCTGCATGGGATTCCTTTCGAAAGGACCGTAACTGAACTTGAAGGTTCAGTATCTGATTTGGGCCGGGCACTTGTCAAGGGCCCGCTCAGGCATGATCGACCCGGTCGAAACATCAACGCCCCGATCGACCCTCACATGGCGCCCTCCCCTCCACAGACCTGGACCGCCGACATCGGCCTGCGGATTCGCCGCCACCTGGCACTGAAGATCGTCGGCGTCACGGTGTTCACCTGGCTCTTCTTCATCGGCTACTTCCACATGCTGCGCCACCCGGACTTCGCGGTCACGGTGATGCCGCTGACCGCGCTCGACCACCTGATCCCGTTCCAGCCGCAGGCGCTGGTCGCCTACTTTTCGCTCTGGCTGTATGTGGGCGTCGCGCCCGGGCTGCAGCTGAGCTTTCGCGAGCTGGTGGTCTATGGCCTCTGGGTCGGCGCGCTGTGCCTGACCGGGCTGGGCCTGTTCCATTACTGGCCGACGCAGGTGCCGCTCGCGGCGCCGGCCTCGGACTTCCCGGGCTTCGCGCTGCTGCAGGGTGTGGACGCGCCAGGCAATGCCTGCCCCTCGATGCATGTCGCGGTCGCGATGTTCACCGTCATCCGCATCGACGACGTGCTGCGCCGGGCGCGCACACCGGTCTTCGTGCGCCTCTTGAATTGGCTGTGGTTCGCCGCCATTGCCTGGTCGACGCTGGCGATCAAGCAGCACGTGGTGCTCGATGCGCTGGCCGGCGCGCTGCTCGGCATCGCCTTCGTGCTGCCCTCGCTGCGCTGGCGGCCCGGCCCGCAGCGCGTGGCCCGCGCCATTTTCGGTCGAGCGGATATCATTCCCCATCGATGAGGCCAGGGCCGGCGTGAGGACGGACATCGCACAATGAGCTCGCTGAAAGTATTACAGGATCTGATCCACGAGAAGTACGGCATCGAGGCGGCGGCGCTCGACCCTCACGCGTCCATGCGCGACAAGGGATTCGATTCACTGACGCTGGTCGAATTCGTGTTCGCGATCGAAGACCACTTCTCCATCTCCATCACCGACGACGACGCGAACAGCGTCGACACGCTGGCCGGCCTCGCGGCCATGGTCGACAAGGTCAGGATGGCGCAGGCCAAGTGACAACCGAGGTCGCCGTCACCGGTCTGGGCCTCGTCGCGCCGCATGGCGACGATCCGGGCACGGTCTTCGAAGCGTTGATGCGCGGCGAATCGGCGCTCGGACCCGTCCTCCCCGAGCTGCCCAAGCCGGCCGCCGCCGCCACGGTGGCCTTCGACGAATCCCGCTGGTTCACCAAGCTGCAGCTCGCCGGCGTCGACCGCGTGAGCCAGCTGGCCGTGGCCGCGGCCGACCTGGCGGTGCGCGATGCAGGCGCACTCGGCAACGTGGACTCCGAACGCATAGGCGTCTACGCCGGCTGCGGCATGGGCGGCGCGGGCGCGCTCGAGGCGGCCTACCGCGGCGCCGGGCGCATGCCGCCGCTCACCATTCCGGCCTTCATGCCCAACGCGCCGGCCTCGCAGGTGGCGATGCGGCAGCGCGTCCACGGCCCGGTGCTCACCTATTCCGTGGCCTGCGCCTCGTCGGCCGTGGCCATTGCCGAGGCAGCCAAGGCGGTGCAGCGCGGAGAGGTCGACATCGCCATCGCCGGCGGCAGCGAAGCGCTGATCGTGCCGGGCGTGTTGCTGGCCTGGCAGGCGATGCAGACCCTGGCCGGCTTCGCGCCCGGCGAAGCGGCCAGCGCGATCCGGCCCTTTGCCAGCGACCGCAGCGGTTTCGCGCTCGGTGAGGGCGCGGCCTTCCTCGTCCTCGAATCGGCCGAGCGCGCACGCCTGCGCGGCGCGCGCAGCCATGCCACGCTGGCCGGCTGGGGCATCGGCTGCGACGCCACCCACCTGACCAAGCCCGACGCCTCGGGCCAGGCCCGCGCCCTGCGCGCCGCGTTGCGGCAGGCCGGTCTGCAGCCGCGCGACGTGGGCTACTGCAACGCGCACGGCACGGCCACGCGCATCGGCGACGTGGTCGAGCGCAACGCGCTGGCCGAGGTGTGGGGCGAGGCGCTCGACGATCTGCGCGTGAGCTCGACCAAGGCCTTGCACGGCCACCTGCTCGGCGCCGCCGGCGCGCTCGAGGCGGTGATCACCGTGCTGGCGCTGGCGCGGCGTCAAGTGCCGCCCAACGCGCATTGCCAGACCATCGACCCGGAGTGCAGCCTGAACCTGGTGCGCGAGGCCGGTGAAGCCGCGCCGCAGCTCGAAGCCGCGATCAGCAGTTCCTTCGCCTTCGGCGGTACGAACGCGGTGCTGCTGTTTCGCCGCGCGTGAACGTCGGCTAGTACTTGATCGTCACGCCGGCCTTGATGCCCGCGTTGCTCTTGCCGTCCGAATGGGCGCCCGCCGAAAAAGAGGTGGTGCCGCCCGTGCTTGCACCGAGCGAATAGTTGGGCCGGGACCCGGAGGTGTCGACGCCGCCGTACGCGCCGCTTCCGTCGAGTCGTTGCGTGCCGATCGTTGCGCCATTCGTGCGGGCCGAGGTCTCGGTGGGCGACACGTTGGGCGCGACGTAGAGGGTGCCCTGGTCGCTGCTTTCCACGGGAAGCTTGAGCGGCTGCGCGAGAGCGCCGGCGCAGCATGCGGCCAAGGCCAGGGATGCGAGGATGGATTTGCTCATACGGATTGGATGGTCAGGTCGACGGGTGGCGGGAGCCATGGGCCCGTGATCAAGGCCTGCGTAGGATAGCTTCTTCGCGCTGGCGCATCCCCACCACCGCCGGCATGGCCTCCCGCATCGCCTCGACGAAGCGGCGCAGCCTGGCCGGATAGAAGCGGGCGTGGGGATACACCACGTAGACAGGCAGTGGCGCGGCGCACCATTGCGGCGCGAGCTGGATCAGCCGGCCCTGGGCCAGGTCCTCGGTCAGCAGCCAGGCCGACCCCACGCCCGCGCCCAGCCCCAGCACCGCGGCGTGGCGCAGGGCCAGCAGGCTGTCGGTGCTCATGCGCGGCCGGATCGCGAAGCGATGGGTTTCGCCGCTCGCCGCATGCGTGAGCGTCACCTCGTTGCGGTAGTAGGTGCGCAGCGCCAGCCAGGGCAAGCCCGCCAGCTCGGATGGGTGCGCCGGCACCGGCGCGCCGGCCAGCACCGAGGGCGCGGCGACCACGATGCGCGGCACCTCGGCCAGCTTGATCGCGACCAGCGCGGGGTCGCTGACTTCTCCGATCTGGATGGCGCAGTCGATGCCGTTGGCGATGAAGTCCTGCGTATCGTCGTGCAGCAGCCACTCGACCGTCACGCGCGGGTAGCGCCGCAGGAAGCGGGCCAGCGGTTCGACGAGCTGCGACTGGCCGAAGGCATGCGGCGCGATCACGCGCAAGCTGCCTTCGGGCTCGTCGCCGGTGCCGCGCAGGTCGGCTTCGAAGGCCTCCCAGTTCGCGAGCAGTTCCTTGGCGCGCTCGAAGCAGCGTTCGCCGTCTTCGGTGAGCTTCATCGCATGCGTGGAACGCTGCAGCAGCCGCACACCGAGCGATCGTTCCAGGACCTGCAGGCGGCGGCTCACGGTGGGTTGCGTCGATCCCATCTGCGCCGCGGCCGCCGACAGGCTGCCGGCTTCCACGATGCGGACGAAGGTCTGCATCAGCGCGATGCGGTCGGCGGAGGCCGAGGGTGAGCCGGGTTCTTTCATGCGAGCAGCGTATATCAATTGTGCGCGGCTTGCGGCTACCACTGAGAGCACTCAAACCTCACACTCCATCCCTCAAGAGTTTCTAAGGGTTAACACCATGTCTGGTATTCACTGCTCGCATGCCACAGCGGGCGTCGTGCCGGCCCCGGAGCCGGCCCGCGCGGCCCAGGGCCTGCCGGCGTCGCTGGTTCTTCTGCTCGCGACCGCGGCCGGCCTCGCCGTCGCTTCGATCTATTACAGCCAGCCCATGCTCGGCGTGCTGGGTGCGGACATCGGCGCCTCCGACCGGGCCGTCGGCTTCATCCCGACGCTGACGCAGCTCGGCTACGCGCTCGGCATCCTGCTCTTGGCGCCGCTGGGCGACCGCTACGACCGGCGCCGCATCATCCTGCTCAAGGCGGCCGTGCTCGGCGCCGCGCTGCTGCTGGCCGGCGTTGCTCCCTCCATCGGCGCGCTGCTGGTCGTCAGCCTGGTCGTCGGCCTGGCCGCGACGATGGCCCAGGACATCGTGCCGGCCGCCGCCACGCTCGCGCCCGACGCCCATCGCGGCAAGGTGGTCGGCACGGTGATGACGGGGCTGCTGCTGGGCATCCTGCTCTCGCGCGTGGCGAGCGGTTTCGTGGCGGAGCACTTCGGCTGGCGCGCGGTGTTCGTTGCGGCCGCGGCGAGCATCGCGCTGATCGGCGCCGCCGCATGGCATCGGCTGCCGCGCTTCCAGCCCACTACGCAACTGGCGTACGGCGCATTGCTCGGTTCGCTGGCCCAGCTGTGGCAGCGCCATGCCGCACTGCGCCGCGCGGCGCTGGCGCAGGGCCTGCTCTCGGTCGGCTTCAGCGCCTTCTGGTCCACCCTGGCCGTGATGTTGCACGGCGCGCCATTCCGCCTCGGCAGCGCCGCGGCCGGCGCCTTCGGGCTGGCGGGCGCCGCCGGGGCGCTGGCCGCGCCCATCGCCGGCCGCATCGCCGATCGCCGCGGGCCGGAACTGGTGACGCGCCTGGGCGCGGGGCTGGTCGTGCTCTCCTTCGCGGCCATGGCGCTGGCGCCGCTGATGCAGCCGCACGCTCGGCTGGCGCTGCTGGTGGCCTGCGCCATCGGCTTCGACCTCGGCATCCAGGCCGCGCTGATCGCGCACCAGACCATCGTCTACGGCATCGAGCCCGGCGCGCGCAGCCGCCTCAATGCCGTGCTCTTCGTCGGCATGTTCATCGGCATGGCCATCGGTGCGGCGCTGGGCAGCCTGCTGTTCGCCGAATGGGGCTGGATGGCGGTCACGGCGCTCGCCACCGCGACGGCCGGCGCGGCGCTCGCAGTGCGGCTTTGGTCGAGGGCCTAGATCCCGAGCCAGTACATCAGGCTCTTCTCGACTTCCGCTGAAGGCGCGACGAAGCCGGTATAGGTCGAAGTGGCCAGCGCACGCTTGCCACCTTCCGACTGGCCGAGCCCCAGCAAGGTGTCGCGCACCGTGGCGACCGCGCTCGCATCGAGCTTGCTCGATGCGAGCCATTGCTTGATGGGGACGGCGCGCGATTCGGCGCAGGTTTTGCCGCCGGTGGACTTCCAGGCCTTGACCACGCCGGCGGAGGCCGTGGCGCCGTAGGCGGCGAAGCCATTCTGCACGTAGAAGGGCACCGCGTCCTGGTAGCGCGTGTTGGTGGTCTTGACCGCGCCGTCCTGCAGGCCCTGCTCGCGCAGCATCGCGCGCGTGATCACCGAGGTGATGGAATCCGGGTCGGGCATGACCAGGCTCTTGCCGGCGATCTCCTTCCAGTTGGAGATCGTCTGCAGGTCCTTGCACAGGAACGAGACCTTGTATTCGGTGAAGCCCGCGGTCCAGGCGAGCGTCTTGTAGTTGCCGCCCTTGGTCGCTTCGAAGGCGATGTGGGCCGGATGCATGAAGGCCAGATCGACCTGGTTCTGCCTCAATGCTTCGCGCGCATTGGCGTACGAACTCAAGACCTTGAGGGTCACGGGCTGCTTGAGCGCCTTGCTCAGTGCCTCGGCGATCGGCTCGAACTTGGCTTCTATCTGGCTGTCGCTGGCCTTGTAGGTCACGCCCTCGGTCACGCCGAGCACCAGCGCTTGGGCCGGAGCGACAGCGGCCAGCAGAAAAGCCGCGGCCCAAGGGGCGAAGCTTGCGTTGCGATCGACGCGGTGTTTCATCATGGATGTCTCGAGTAGTTGCGAGCCCGCAGAATAGGTCAGGGGCCCCGCGCTGCGGTCAACGCGCGCCAACGCCAGGTAGAACTTTCGAGTCAAAGTGCGCAACTTCGCGCATTGATCCGGAATGCGCCGCGCGCTGTAGGTCATGCGCCGACATCCAGCCGCACCGTGCGGCGGCAGAATCGTGACGAAGTGCCCATGCGCTCCAAGGAGACGACCATGACCTATCGAAAGCTCACTCTTGCGCTGGCATGCATCGCCCTGGCAACGCTCGCCGCCTGCGATCCGAAGCCGCAGCCGCCGAAGGCAGCGGCAGCCGATCAGCTGCTGAGCTTGCAGTCGGCCGGCGTTTGATGGTGCGCCACCAGTTGCCAGCGGCCGCCGGTGCGAACATAGACCGAACTGCATTGCGCGCGATAGGCGCTGCCGGTGCTGCCGCGATCGGCGGCAGCGGCGTAGACCAGCACCGCCGTGCCCTCGGCCGGAGCGAGCAGATGCTGGTTCGCGAACTCGACCCGGCGCCAGCGCTTGTCCGGCTCGATCGAGGCCAGGATCTGCGCGCGTCCCATCATGCCCACGGGCTGCGGAAAGACCATGCGCGCATCGACTGCCAGGTGCTGCTCGTAGAAGAGCGCGTCACCGAGCCAGAACCGCTCTTCCAACGCCCACAGGTCTTCTTCCATGCGCCGCAAACTCACCCGGGACGGTGGCGGCCGGCGTAGGAAACGAGGCTTTGTCTTCCACGGACAAAGCCGACGGGAAGCTTTAGGCCCAGGCCTCCAGCACCGCGCTGCGCACCGCATCGACCGCCGTCGTGCGGCTGCTCCCGGCCGCTTCGACCCAGCACAGCCAGGTGTGCGAGCGCCAGCCCTGCCAGATCTTCAGCTCGCCGTTGCGCTCGGCCTGCTCGGCCTGGTCGACGCGCAGAAGCCCGGCGCCCAGGCCGACCGCGACCATGCTGCGGATCGCGCTCTCGCTGTCGGCCGTCCGCGCGGGGCGGTATTCGCGGCCGACGCTTGCGAACAGGCCGTCGAGGTGCGCGCGCAGGATGCATGAAGGCGGCGTGCCGACCCAGGGCAGCTGGGTCAGGGCCTCGAGATCCAGCGCGGGGTGGGCCTCGGCGAGCGGCAGCGGCAGCGTCACCGCCAGGTCGACGACACCGAGGCGTTGCAGCACGAGGCCGTCGAGCTTTTCGCTGTCGCTGAGCGCATAGGCGCAGTCCAGCTCGCCGCGCCGCACGCCTTCCAGCGTCCGGTGCGACAGGCCCTGCTGCAGTTGCAGCGAGACCTGCGGATGGCGCTCGGCCAGCTTCACCAGCACTTCGCCGAGCCGCAGCGCAACCGGATCGACCACGGTGCCGAAGCGCACCACGCCCTGCGCCGCGCCGCGGATCTGCTCGGCCGCCGAGCGCATGCGCGTCGCCGAGGCCAGGGTGCGCTCCGCTTCCTCCAGCAGGGTGTGGCCGGCTTCGGTCGGCGTCATGCCGCGCGGCGTGCGCTCGAAAAGCTTGACGCCGAGTTCGTCTTCCAGCGCCTTGAGCTGCGCACTCACGGCCGGCGCGCTGGTGAACACGCGCTCGGCCGCCCGCGTGAGGCTGCCCTCGCGCGCGATGGCCACGAAGGTCTTGAGTTGGTAGAGCTCCATGTCGCAAATTGTGAGCGCGCCGGCCGGATTCGTCTGTTCGCAAATCCTGAGACCCCGGTCCAAAGAAACGAATGGTCAATGCGGACCCCGATGCCGATATTCGGCTCATGTTCAAGACCATCCACCCACGCGCGCTCGGCATCGCCGCGCTGCTCGCCGCCACCTCCACCTGGGGCGGCATGTTCCTCGTCAGCAAGAACGTTCTCCACCACGTCGATCCATTCTGGTTCACGCTGATCCGCTACAGCCTCTCCGCGCTGGTGTTCGTCGCCCTGCTCGCCCCGCGCGGCGCGGCGCCCTGGCGAAAGCTGCGCGCCCACGCCGGCCCGCTGGCCCTGCGCGGCATCGCGGGCTTCGGCGTGTTCAGCGTGCTGCTGCTCACGGGCCTCGCCCATTCGCTGCCTTCGCACGGCGCGGTCATCATGGCCACCACGCCGATGACCGCACAGCTGCTGCGCTGGGTGCTCGACGGCGTGCGGCCCACGCGCGCGACGCTCTCGACCAGCGCGCTGGCGCTGGCCGGCGTGGTCGTCGTCTCGGGCGTGCTCTTCCCGCACGGCGCAGAGGCCGGCGCATCGACCGCCTACGGCGACGCGATCGCCCTCCTCGGCACGCTGGGGTGGGTCTGGTACACGCGCGGCGCCACACAGTTCGCCGACCGGCTCGACGTCGTCGAATACACCGCGCTGACCGTGCTGACCGCCTGGCCCGTGCTGCTGCTGGGCGCGTTGCTGGCCACCGCCTTCGGCCTGGCCGCGGTACCGAGCGCGGAAGGCATGGCGCTCTCGTGGCACGTTCTGGTCTTCGTCGGCCTGGTGCCCTCGGCCATGGCCGTGCTGGCCTTCAATCACGGCGTGCGCACCCTGGGCGCGGTGACGGGCACGGCCTTCCTGAACTTCATCCCGGTGTCGGCGCTCCTGATGAGCGTGGCGCTGGGCAAGCTGCCCTCGGGCAACGAGCTGCTGGGGATGGCGATGGTGGTCGGCGCCCTGTTGATTCATACCGCGCGCAGCCGGACGGGTGCTGCGACGCCGGTTCGCGGCACCGCACTGGCGAAGCGCAGCGGCAGCGGTGAGTGCGGCGCGACCTCGTGAGGCAACGAAAAACGGGCCCTCAGGGCAACGCGATCAGCTGCAGCGCGAGTCGCAGCCCGCTTTCATAGGCCTCGTCGACCGGAATCGCTCTCGAAGGCCGCGCCGATGCAGCGGGGTCGACGGCACTCGGCGACGGCGTGGCCGGCGCGATCTCCAGCAAGGACTGCCACCGCGACGCAGGCAGCATCACGGCCTCGCGGTCGGAGCCCTGCAAGGCCATGCCCGCAAGGCGCCCGTTGGCGTCGAGCACCGGCCCGCCGTGCGGCCCGTCGGCGACCTCGATGCCCAATCGCCGAAGGCCGGCGTTGCCCTGAAACGAACCGAGGAAGCCCTGCCGCAGCCACGGCCATGCGGCGACGGCGGCGCCCGGCGCGGCGTATTCCAGCGCGAAGCCCGGGCTTCCCGCGAAGGGATCGCGCGCCGCCACGGCCTGCGTTCCCGTCGCGTCCAATGCGGCCTCAAGGCGCAGCACCGTGACGCCGAGCGCCTCGAGCGCTTGTGCACTGGCGTCGCCGTCGATCCGCGCGCGCGTGGTCTGCCCGAGACCGTTGCGCACCCACAGCGTGCCGGAGGCCGCCGAGCGCGCGGCCGAGCTCGGCACGAGTGCGAGCGTGCCGTCGTTGATCAGCACACCGCTCGAGACGATCCGTGCCGCCTCCGGAATCTCTTCCTGCCCGCGCGCCATCACGCCCTGGGGTGCCATCCGGTGCGGCGTTTGCAGCAGCGGCCCCGCCGCCACCGGCAAGGGCTTCGCAAGAGCGCTGCGCGCCTCGATCAGCACGGGATCCTGCGGCAAGCGTGCGAGCGTCTCGTTCAGCACGCGCTCGGCGAACGCGGGCTGGCCGCCGGCGCGCAGCAGCCACGCGTACAGCGCGCCGGCCGGGGCCGATTCGAGGTGCGCGCCGGCGGTGTGCGCGCAAAAGGCGAGTGCGCGCCGGTACTGCCCGACCTGCATGTAGGTGCGCACCAGTCCCATCTCGGTGTCGGGCGCGTGCAGCATCAGGGCGGCACGGTCGAAGGCGTCGGTGGCCGCCGCGATGTCGCCGCGCACGAGCTCCGACTCGGCGCGGCCGAGCAGCGCCGAGCGGGCTTCCATCCGCGTCGTGTCCAGCACGCGCATGTCCGTGATCGCTGCCGGCGAACGCGGCTGCGCATCGGCGCGCATGCCCGGCAGGCCGAGCGCGATGCAGGCGATCGCGACGACGGACGCGGCCCGGTTGCTGGTCAGGGCAGCACCGTGATGCGCGGGATCGCCAGCGCCGGCAGCGTCGGGTCGTAGGGGGGCTTCGGCGACTTGTAGCCGGCGTTCAGGTAGGCAGTGAGCGCATCGATGTCCTGCGCGCCGCCGAGCACGTTGGTGCCGCCCAGGAGCACCGTGAAGCCGTCGCCGCCGGTGGCCATGAAGTTGTTGACGGTGACCCGGTAGGTCTTGGTCGGGTTCTGCACCACGCCGTTGGCCACGATGGTCTCCGGCGCGCCGGTCGCAACCGGCGGCGTGACGGTGACGTCGGTCGGCGTGAGCACCACGTCGACGATCTTCGAGCAGGGTGCGGCGGCGGCGCTCCACGAATACTTCAGGCCGTTCGACGCCTGCATGATGCGCTGCTGGATCTGGCCCTGGCAGCCGACGAACTGCTGTTCGAGCAGGTTCTTCAGCTGCAGCGCGGTCAGCGTCATCGTCACCAGGCTGTTGCCGAAGGGTTGCACCGTGAACGCGTTGCCGTAAGTCACGTTGTACGGGTAGCTGGCACCGGCGATCGCGAAGCCGGGGTTGCGCACGCCGCCGGCGTTCATGAACGCCATCACCGCGCCCCCGAGCGCGGCCGGCTGCGTGGCCTGCAGCTGCGCGTCGGCGATCAGGCTGCCCGCCGGCATCTCGCCGGCGCCGTTCGCGGCATTGGGCAGCGGCGCGGCGATGGTGCCGATCACCGCGTTGGCCAGCGGCGACACCAGCGCGTTGTAGCCGTCGACGATGTTCTTCACGCTCGGATCGGTGGCGATCGCGTTGTTGATCGCCACGTCCGTGCGGTCGACCAGCCGGTTGGTCGCCGACACCGCCAGCACCTTGTGCGAACGGGGGTGGACGCTCAGGTCGATGTCGGTCAGCACCCGGCCGAAGGCGCTCGCGCTCGTGACCGGGACCAGGCGCCCCTCGCTGTTCGGCAGGCCGGTCGGGCGCGGCGTGCTGACCGCCACCCCGTTGACGTTCTTCACGTCGACCGTGTTGGCGGAGCAGTTGTAGGCCGCGTGGGTGTGGCCGCTGATCACCAGGTCGACGCCGTTGCGCAGGCGCTTGACGATGTTGGCGATCTCGGAGTCGGTGCCGTCGGCGTTCTTCAGGTTGCCGTCGCAGCCGTTGATGTCGCCGACGTTCGGGCTGGTCTGGAAGCCGCCCTGGTGGACGAGCACGACGACCGCGTCGACGCCCTGCGCGCGCAGGCGCGGGATCAATGCGTTGACCGTCTCGGCCTCGTCACGGAACTCGAGACCGGCGACGCCTGTGGGCGTGACGATGCTGGGCGTGCCCTTCAGCGTCATGCCGATGAAGGCCACCTTCACGCCACGGAAGTTCTTGATGCCGTAGGCCGGCAGCAGGGTGCGGCCGGTGGCGGTCTCGAACACGTTGGCCGACAGCCACTTGAACTTCGCACCGTCGAAGGTGCCCAGTGCGTTGGAGCCCACGCCCTTGCAGCTGTTCGGGTCGGGGACGCTGTTGGTGAGCTTGCAGCCGCCGTTCTGCAGCCGCTTCAGTTCGGCCGAGCCCTTGTCGAACTCGTGGTTGCCGACGGCATTGAACTCAAGCCCGATCTTGTTCAGCGTCTCGACCGCCGGCTCGTCGAAGAACAGGGCCGAGATCAGCGGCGAGGCACCAATGAAATCGCCGGCGCCGACGACCACGTTCAGCATGTTCTGCGCCTTCAGCCGCGCCACGTAGGCCGCCAGGTACTCGGCACCGCCCACGGCCGGACGCTGCGCCGCGGGGACCACGGTGTTGATGCCGAAGGTGCCGGGCGACTGCAGGTTGCCGTGGTAGTCGTTGAAGCCGATGATCTTGATCTTGATGGGCTCGCGCGGGCGACCGTGATGGTCGGGGTCGCGATCGCGGTCATCGTCGTGGTCGTTGAAGGCGATGGTCTTGATCGGCTGAGCCGAACGGGCCTGAACAGGCGCAGAGACCAAGCTGATGCCTGTGACGGCAACGGCAGTCAATGCGCAGCTCAGCGCGAAGTGGCGGATCGTCATGGCAGGGTCCCTCCTGGTCCATCGAATTGCGGCAGCGCTGTTCTTTGGTGCATATGCCGATCGCACGCGGGAACCGGTGCAGATGGCGCGACTATCGATGCGCCCGGTGACGGTGCTGTGACGCGCCGAATCGGGCTTGACCGTCTTCCGCGATCTCGGCGCTCGCAAAGGCATTGAAGGTTCGTGCAGTTGTGCGCAATTCGCGGCGCGGCGCACGATGTAACCCGTTTGCCTTCATTCGACCGCGTTTGACAATGGCACGACACCTATTTCGAGCCTCACGTTATGAACGCATCTCGCCTTCTCGAACCGCTCTTTCGCATCCCGCGCGGCCTTTGGGCCGTCTTGGCGGCGCCCGTGCCGATGCGGCCGGCCGTGCGGGCCAAGCCTCGAAGCGAGGCCCCGGCCAGGCGCGAGTTCCGTCCGACGAGCTTCGAAGCGGCACGGCCCGAGGTCGAGCCGGTTGCCGTTCAACCGGCTGCTCCCACGCCAGTCATGAAAGCGCCCACGATCGTCGTGGAAGCCCCTGAGGCCGAAGCGCCCGTCGGCGCGAAGACGATGCGCTCGCTCGAAGAGGTGAGGGCCGACCTGGCGCGGCTGCGCCAGACGGCCAGGGAGCGGCATGCGCTGGCACAGCAGCCAGCGCGCCATGTCGATACCAGCTTTGCGCGGACCGACTTCATGGAGATCCCCGAACCCTTGCCCATGTCCTCGCCGCGCAAGAAGGACGATTCGGAGTTCGAGGCCACTGCCTTCGTGGGCATCTCCGAACCCCTGCCCATGCCGCGCAAGAAAGACGACTCGGAATTCGAGGCCACGGCCTTCGTGGACTTCGCTTACCCGATACCGCTGCTGGCCAGATAAGACCCTCCGTCGGCTAGCGGGCCGGCGCGGGCAACTTGAACCGGACGAGATTCCATCGCGTCACTTTCTCCTCCCACTCGTCGCCCTCTGCGGGCGTGAGCGGCAAGGCAAGGTTCGAGACGATCATCCAGTCGCCTTGCGCGACAGTGCTCGCCGGAAACAGCAGTCCCCGCGGCGCCCCGTCGCTGCCGATGCCATCGAACTCGCCCGCACGAACCACGGTGCGGCCCTTCTCGTCGAGCCCCAGCACCACGTCAGCCTGGTTCGATGCGATCCACATCAGGCCGCGGTGGAACATCAGGCCGTCGGCGCCATGCACGCTCTCGGCGACGATGCCGAGCGGCCCCGCCGGCATCGGCATGCGCAGCAGGCGTCCGTCGCCGGCGTTGTTGACATAGAGAAGGCTTTCGTCGGCATTGAACGCGAGCCCGTTGGCGCCGAAGGGCAAGGTGCCGGCCGTCGCGAGCAGCGGGTCGCGCGATATCGGCACCGCGGCACACGATGGCGCGCAGCTCGTCGCCCGCTCGATGCGATAGATGGCACCCTGGAACGAGTCGGACACGTACAGGTTTCTTGCCTTGTCGAACACCATGCCATTGGGCGCCGGGAATCCGCTGGACCCGAAGGTGATGATGTCCTTGCTGCCTTCCGGATTCGCGACCGGCCTCGGCAACGGCGTGGGCGGCACCAGGGCCGTGAACACAGCGACGTTTTCCACCGGCGAGGCGGAGGTGAAGGCGGCATCGATGCGCTGCAGTGCCTCGGGCGACTGGCCGATGCCCGCGACGGGCTCGAACGCATGGTCGGGCGGTATGCCGCGCCGGTCTATCGATCGCACCTGATCCGCTTCATCTACGAGCAGAAGATGATTGCGCAGAACTCGCTCGCGCACGCCCTCTGGCTCCAGGGCTTTGCGGACCAGGCGATGCGGGTCGTGCAGCAGGCGACGGAGGGTGCGCGCGCCATCGACCATCCGCCCACGGTGTGCTACGTGCTGACCGAGGGCGTGTGCGCCATCGCCCTGCTCACGCGCGGCGTCGCGGCGCTGGCGGAGCCCGCGGCATCGGCGATAGACGCGACGCGGCGGCACGGCGTATCGACCTGGAAGGCGCGCGGCCGCATGTGGCGCGGCTTGCTGCTGCTGAGCCAAGGCGACACGGAGGCGTATGCGCGCGAACTCCGCCCGGCCTTCGACGAGATCGGGGAAGCGCTCTTCGTCCTGCACTACACGGGCTACGTTTCCGCCGCCTGCATGGAACTCGGCCTGCAGGGATGCGTGGCCGAAGCCTTCGAACTGATCGAGGCCGCCATCGGGCGCGCACGGCGGGTCGGCGATCGGTGCTCGGTGGCCGAGCTGTTGCGCGTGAAGGGCGAGCTGCTGGATCGCGAGCCCGCTTCGAAGGATTTGGCTGAAGCGCAGTTCATCGAGGCCGTCAAAGCGTCGCGACAACAGGAATCCCTGGCCTGGAAGCTGCGATGCGCGACGAGCCTTGCGCGGGCTTGGCTGCAACAGGGGCGTCGCGTGGAAGCATGCGAACTGCTGGCGCCCGTGTACGCACAGTTCACGGAGGGTTTCGACACGGCCGACCTGCAGCAGGCTCGCGCCCTGCTGGGATCGATGCGCTAGCCCTCGCCCGCGGGCACGAGCGTCCCGCCGATCGCCGCGTCGATGCCGCGATGAAAGCGCAGCACCCCGTGTTCGAGCCGACCTGCCTGCAAGCCCGCGTTGGCGCCGCTGTGCAGGCCGCGCTGGATCGCCACCGCCGTCGCGATGTCTTCCTTCTGAAAGACCGTCTCCTCGATCAGCCGGAAAGTCTTTTCCCAGTGCGGAATCCAGTCGTCGCCGGTGCGATCGGGAGGAATCAACATCGTGTGCATCCACCGCACTTCGCCGGCGGCCGGCGAGAACATGCCGATGAGGCTGACATAGTCCGGGTGCCAGATCAGGAAGGTGTTCGGGAACAGAAACTGCGTCGGCGTCGCAAGCTTGCACAGCGCATCGCGGTCGCGCGGCGTCTCGAATGCCTCGAAGGCTCTGCGCCGGGCGACCAGCGAGTCCTGATGCGGGCCGGCATCCAGGTTGACCGTGTACGCATCGGCGAAGAACGGATAGATGGTGTCACGATGCAGGACGCGGATGTGATATCCCTCGAGGAACGCGTCGACGGTGAGCTTCCAATTCGCGGCATACACCCGATCGATCTTGCGGAACACCTTCATGTCCGCCAGCCCCAGCCATTGCAGGTGCTCTTCGAGCCCTCGCAGAAAGCCGGCGGCCGAGAACGCCGGGCCAGGCGTGCGCTTCACGAATATCAGCCCGCCGGCTTCGGCGCAGGGCAGTTCGACCAGATGGAGCGTGGCCGGGTCGATCCCGTCGAAAGTCTCCGCATGCAAGCGATGACGCAAGTGCCCGTCGAGCCCGTAGGTCCAGCCGTGATACGGACAAACCAGTGTCTTGCAGCTTTTGGCCTTTGCGGGCTCCGGCCCTTCGGCTTGAACCAGCGCCATTCCGCGGTGCCTGCAGACATTGAAGAACGTGCGGACGCGACCGTCGCCTGATCGGGTCACCACCATGGGCACGCCGAGCGCATCGAATGGCAGCGCCGATCCTGCAGGCACTTCCGAGCTGTGCGCCGCGACGATCGGCCACTGCGCAAAAAGCATGTCCTGCTCCTGCTGCCAATGATGACGGTCGGTGTAATGGCCGAGGGGCACCGTGCCCGTCTCGGTTCCCATCTCGCGCTCGCCGGTTGAACGGGCGTGATCGAGCCGGTGAATCAGATCGGCCAGCGTCGCAGGCGGCGGAGCAGAGGTCTGCTGTGTCATGGCGGGCGATCCCCAGTTTCGAGTTCGAAGGCGCCCTGAAAGCTTATGTGAGATGTACGCTCGGCGTGTTCGGTTTTCCCGCCCATGCGCGCGCGTCGCAATGGCACGTGCTTCCCCCTCGTGGCGCCCGCCCGGACGAGCGGCGTTGCGGCTCCACGGCAAGCAAGTGTTCAGCTTTGGAAGATGAAGTCTTCGGTGCCACCCCAGCAGACAGCACATGATCTTGACTGTTAAGCCTCGCCGCAAGCCTTCGCAGGCGCGGGCGTGGATGACCTCGCGCGCCATTCAGGATGCCTTCGTCCTTCTTCTGCTCGAGCGCGGGTACGAGAAGGTGTCGATGCGCCATATCGCGGCGGTCGCGGGCGTCGGCCTTGGCACCCTCTATCAGTACTTTCCGGGCAAGGATTCCATCGCCGCCGTCACCGTTCGCAGCCGGCTGCGCGGATTGGCCGCGCGCGTGGAAGAGGCCGGCGTCGCTTCGAGCCCGCGTACGCTGGAGCAGACGGTTCATGCCCTGGCGCAAGCGCTTGTCGGAACCTTGCTGGGCCAAGCTGCGGAATGGCGAGCCCTCTTTGTTCTGGAGCGGCGCATCTCCTCTTCTGAAACCTATCGCGAGCTCTACAGGCAGTTTGTTCATCTGTTTCGCGATGCCTTTGCTTCGGCATCGGACTGGCCTGCGGAGTTCGATCGCGAGCGCGTCGCCTTGAATGCGTTCTCCATCGTCGATGCCATGGCCAAGCACGCATTGCTCGTGCAAGAGTCCTGCCCCGACGCGGGCCAGGTCGTGGAAGACGTGGAATGTGCGGTCAACGGCTACTTCCTGCTGGAGAGAAGAAAGTGCGGAGCCGCGCGGACGCGCTAGCGTTGGCTTCGCCGCAGACGCCCATGGTTATCTCGACCCTGACATCCTTGAGGCCACGCAAACTGCCGGTGATGAACCACACCTGCGGTGCAGCGGCCTTTTTCGAGCAGAGACCGCATCCTTTTGCAGGACCGAAACGTCTTCCGAGTACCTGCGTATCCACGCCGGGGAGGCAACCATGAGGACCGAACTTTTCTATCTGCTGCTGACCGCCATCCTGACCGGCGTTCTCTGGATTCCCGTCGTCATCGGGTATGTGAGGTCGCGCGGGCCGCTGACGCCGGCCGCCTACAAGACGCCGCCGACGACACCGCTGCCCGACTGGGTCACCCGCGCCAACCGGACGCACCAGAACGCGGTCGAGAACCTGGCGCCCTTCGCGGCCGTGGTGCTGATCGCGCACGCCGCTGGCATATCCAGCGGGGTGACCGAGGTGTGCGCCGCGGTCTACTTCTATGCGCGCCTGGCGCATGCGGTGATCCACATCAGCGGCTTCGGGCGGTTCTTCGCGCGCACCGTGTTGTTCACGGTCGCCTGGTTGGCGTTCATCACCTTCGCAGTGGTGGTGCTGATGCGCGCGCTGTGAGGAGCGCATCCGCATGATGGCCTGTCCTGCTCCCTCCCCCTCGGAGAGGGCGGGGGTGAGGGCACGCAGCGCCTCCGCCCATGATCAGCTCGCTCCGCAGCAAGAGCCCCTCCCGCCGGCATCGGAAAACCGTCGCGAACATTTCGCAAGAATACTGGATGAATGTACAGTGTCATCCATGGACCGCGAAATCTGGATTGCCGTCTGTGCGCACCGGCTGCAACGACAGTGGCGCACCGTAGACCCCGAGCAGCTCGACGAGCTGGCGGCCGATTTGTGGAAGGACGAGAGGCTGCGCGCCCTCGCGCCCGACGATGCGGCCACGCTGTGGCTCGAGCCGCTGGCATCCGCGGATGGGCAGCATCCTGGTCGGCGCCGCCTCGGGGGCTGGGATTGATTGGGCTGGCCGTCGGAGTCGGCGCCTCATCCGTGCGATATCTCACACATCGAGCGAAGCAAGACAAATGAATCCTTTGGTATTCATCTTGGCGCGCTCAGAATCAGGTCCCATCTCTTACGAAGGCTTTGACGGCCATGGAGACTTCTCCCTCTTTCCGACGACTGCTGAGCCTTCTGGCGCAGATCGGCAGACGAGTCGTCGCGCGTTCAGCGAAATCTGCGTCAGGTCAGACGCTCGGTGTGCGTTCCGCCTACCGAGTACCGCTCGGGTCAGCTCCCATGAGGTCGGAGGCTCCCGCACGGTCCTTGGGTTCGCCGAAGCCTCGGGCGTCGGTGCCGCCGGCACCCGCGATCGCCACAGGCGTACGCGATCGGGCCAAGACGATGCGCTCGTTGGATGAGATGAGAGCCGATCTGGCGCGCCTTCGCGCGAGTTCCAGGGAGCGCCACGCGCCTGTTCCGATCAAGCGTCAAACCACTTTCGACGCCACCGTTTTCGCCAACTTCACCGAAGCCGCAACCACGGGGAACACGGATCCTCCTCAGGACTACTCCCAGACGGTGTGTTTGCCTCGCAGTGCTTCCGAGTCGCCGTCGAGAAAGTAGATCGGTGGGGCACACGAGCTTCCAACCGCTAAACCTCTAGAGCCATGTCAAGACGATTCAACACCCACAACCGCTTCGCTGCCGAACTCGACAGCGCCCCTTCCCGGCTGGAGGACCTGACTCTCCACCATCGGCTCGAGGAACGTGAGCAGCGCGCTTCCGGCTGGCGGCGCAACATGGGCGTCGCCGCGCTTGTGGTTGTTGCGGTGCTCGTCGCGATGTTCATCGCGTGGTGAGGGGAAACGCTGCTGGTGCGAGACCGCACGCAGGAGCCTCCGCACCCCCTTCATCAGCTTGGTGCTTAGCCACCTCCAGCAAGACCGCGAGCTCCTGCGCAATTGGCCGACGACGGCCAAGGGCGGAAACCTACAGGAGGAGCGCACGTAGACGAAGCCCCTGCTTGCACCAGTGGCTCCAGTATCCAGCCTGGTCAACCAGATGGACATGACATGAGAGCTGATGCACTACCAAGCGCAACGAACGTCGACACTGCGCGCCGCAACGGCGTGGTTTGGACTGCGTTCATTGACGAATATGAACTCGCCTTGCGCTCGGTCGAGTGCGACTACCCCGTGCTCGATCCCGATTCCACCGAGTTCAAGGAGGACGTGATGCTCGGGGTCTACGAGGCCATGAAAGCTCTTGTGAAGCAAGGCACCCCGCCCGCTCTGGCAGTCAGGCTGGCTGCGGTCCAGCGCTTCGGCAATTGACGGATGCACTGGCGTTCGGCATAGCCACCCCAACCGAATGCGAGTACCTTCCGGTCATGAGCACGAAGGCCGCACGTCGCGAGTACCTGGAGGCTGTCGCTGAATTTCAGCGAGCGCTTCAAGAGTTCTCTGTCGGCATGGGCCGCCTCGATCCGTCCCCGCCCAATCGCTCGCCACAGGACGGCGCGCAACCGGCGGTCATCGCGCAGCTGCTTGGGCCCCGCAAGCCTGCTCAGCGCGCGCCGCGTGCTCAGCGGCTGATAGACGGCGCAAGGAAGGCGTGATCTCCCTCGATGGCGGGCGGTCTCAGGTGTAAAACGCGTCCTCCAGTTCGTCGAGCGCCTTGCGGGCAAGCCGAATGGCGTCGTCGATCTGTTCCAGCGTCAGCGGAGGACGCGCAGGTGCGGACTGAAGAGCGTCGTTCAACTGCTCGCACGCCGCTTCCCAGACGAGCAACCCGCGCCGGCGGGCAAGATCCGTTTTAGTCACTGCGTTTCTCCTGCGGCGAACCGCGAAGGCGAAGTGTGCGCCATGGAGAGCGAATGGACGCACGGAACTGTTCGCGCTGTCGATGCCCAGAACAGCGATAGGACGTGCGCCGCCCTCAGAAGCGGCGACGCGGTCATGATCGGCGACTGCCAGGCGCGATTTATCGCCGATGAGGACTTTCACGAGATCGTGGCCGAAACGCGCCCGTCTCTCCCGGGACTCCGGGTGCTCCTGGTCGATTCAATGGCGAGCGAGCTGCTTACCCCCTGACCAGGGGGATCCTTGGGCCCAGTCCTCGCGCCTGCCAGTCCTCGGGTCCGTCTTGCGGGAATACAGGCGGTATTCGCCTGAGGCGAGTTTGCGAGACGCCGACCACCACAGGTTGACGCAAGCCAAGTCAACCGCAGCGCGTCGCTTTGCTCTCCGCCTTGTTGATAAGCCATGTCAGCAAGGTACCGGGCACGAGAAAGCCGAGGGTGACCAAGATGCCGTGCAGCAGATGGGCCAAAGGTTCGTTCAGCCCTGCGACGTGCTTCATAGGCGAAAGCCAGGGTGACAGATTCAGGAACAGGACAACGAGCACCATCGAGGGCCAGAGCAGGCTCACCCCGCGACGAGCGCTTGTGACCCATGCGTACGCGACCAGAGCTGCAGCAAACACACCCTCTAGAACCCAGGATGCAGTGCCCAGCTTGCCCCACAGCCCATAGCCCCAATGGGTCTCGGCGTGTGGGTACAGCGCCATATCGTTGTTGTGCACGGGCAAGTCCGCGAGGAAATGCGAAAGGGCCGCGACGAACGCCAAGGTCGCGACCCGCCTGTCTCGCAGGAAAAGCGCGCCCCAAATCGCTGACCAGAACAACGCGGCCAGCAATGAGTGGTCCCAATCTATGAACGTGAGGTCGAAGAAGAGGTACGGGCCGGCGAGCGGATTCGGCGTCACGCGATCCCAGCCCAGAACGATGAAGGTGCCATCAAGAATGTCCAGGAAACCCGCGCCGAGCATGATTGGCAAGGCGGGTACTTTTGGATAGCGTGCTTTCAGCGCCATGCCGATGGCGAAATGACCGACGTACATGAGAGGATGTTAGAGCTTGAACCGGCTGTTCATCGTTGAACGCGGGTGCCCGACGCCGGCATCAGGGCACTGACACGCAACGGCACCGGTTCAGCTCTGGCGACGGTCGCCACGGACGTGGCGCTCATCTCGACCAGCTCTTCCCATTCAGGAGCTGATGACCTGGGGGTCGCCGCTCGCACCCAGGTGCTGGCGCACCTGCTGCGCCATCGAGCCGAAGATCTTTCCTGCCAGACCGGGTTCATCGCTGCCGAAGACGATACGGCTGCAGCCGTAGTCGCGAGCGGCCATGGCAATCGTCTCGGCACTGCGCCCCACCAGCACGATGCTTGTGTAGCGGACCCCAGCCAGGTTGAGCAGGCTCTGTGCGTACTGCAGATCCTCGGCGCCTGCGTCCAGCTGCAGGTCGAGCAGCTCGCGTGTGCCGAAGAGCATCGCAACATGACCCGAGACCTTGGGCTGCACCCGCAGCAAGCGAACGGTCACCCGCTCGGTTCGGCTCATGCGCACGACCTGCTCGATGGCCGAGCGCGTACGAGCCGGTTCATTCGGGTCGATAGGTACCAGAATGCGCGTCATGCGGGCACCTTCAGACGGCGGGTTGCTTCTTGGTCGCTTGTAGTTGTTGTTCGCGGCGCTGTCCGCGGCGGGTGCTCAGCCACTTGCCGATCGCCACCACGAACATGGCACCGAGCGCCGGGACCACCGTGTGCAGCGCGTGTTGATTGGCGGCCAAGCCGACGATGGACGGATCTGTCATCGCCATTTCGCCGGCCACCCAACCGAGCAGGGCGGCGCCGAGCACGATGATGATTGGGAATCGATCCATCAGTTTCAGGATCAAGGTGCTGCCGAAAATGATCAGGGGAATGCTGATCACGAGACCGAACACAAGCAGTGGAACATTGCCCTTCGCTGCAGCAGCGACGCCGACGACGTTGTCCAGGCTCATGACCAGGTCGGCAACCACGATGGTCTTGATGGCCGCAGCCAGACCGGCGTGGCCTTCCATGCTCTTCCCCTCGTCCTCTTCTTGAAGCAAGCCAATGCCGATCCAGAGCAGCAGCGCTGCGCCGACCAGCTTGAGGTACGGCAGGGTCAGCAGATAGACGGCAAAGAAGGTCAGGACCACGCGCAACACGATGGCGCCGACGCTGCCGAACAGGATTGCCTTCTTTTGCTGGGCGGGCGGTAGCGAGCGGGAGGCCATCGCTATGACGACGGCGTTGTCCCCGCTCAGGACGATGTTGATCAGGATGATCTGCGACAGGGCGATCCAGAATTCGGCACTCGACAAAAGCGACACGGTGTCTCCTCGGTAAATGGTTCGGAACCACAGCGGTTCCGCCCTTTTCGAGCGTAGAGACCTGTCCTGTCACCTTTCTGCCGGCGCGCTGACAGCCGGTTGTCTGCGAGCTGTCAGTAAGCTTACAGAGCGCTGCTGCGCCGATCAGGCAGCGCGCAATGGGAAGAAGACGCTGAAGGTGTTGCCCACGCCGTCGGCGTCTTCCTCCAGCGTGATGCGCGCGCCGTGCAGCGTGGCGATCTCGCTGACGATGGCGAGACCGAGACCGCTGCCATCCTCCTGCGTGCCGAGGAGGCGGTGAAAGCGTTCGAAGATGCGGGCGCGCTCCTCGACAGGGATTCGGAGGCCATCGTCGCTGATGGCCAGGCGGCATTGGTCGTTTCCGATCTGGCCGGCCTGCACGGTCACCCGGCCGCCCGACTGGCTGTAGCGGATCGCGTTGTCGATCAGGTTATTGACCAGCTCACGCAAGCGGTCCCGGTCGGCGTCGATCATCAGCGGATGATCGGCACCTTCGAAGCCGAGGTCGATGTTTCGCTTGATCGCCTGCGGCACCCACTCCATGCTCACCTCCAGGGCGTGAGCATTCAGGTCCAGCGGCTGCAATTGCATGGAGTCGAGCGCACCGGGCTCGTTGCGGGCCAGCGAAAGCAGCTGGCGCACCAGCCTCGACAGCCGGTCGGCGCTGATATAGAGCTGCGCGAGCGAATGGCGCACCCGCTGCGGATCGTTCTCCCGCAGCGCCAGCTCGATCTGGGCCTTCAGGCCGCTGACCGGTGTCTTCAGCTGGTGAGCGGCGTCCGCCACGAAGCGGTTCTGGAAATCGAAGGTGCGCCCAAGGCGTGCCATCAACTCGTTGACGTCATCCACCAGCGGCCGCACCTCTCCCGGAACGTCGTGGGTGTCGACCGGGCTCAGGTCGAGGTGCGAGCGGTCTGATACGGCACGCCGCAGCCGCTGCAGCGGCTCGAGCCCACGCGAAACCCCGAACCAGACCACCGCTGTCGCCATGACGATCAGGAGCAGCTGCGGCAGCACCACATTGGCGACCATCTCCCAGGTGAAGCGCGCTCGCTTGTTGAGCGTTTCGGCCACCTGCACCAGAACCAGCGGAGGCCCGGCGTCCGGACCGATGGGCATCCACGCCACCATCATTCTCACCGGCTCCCCGCGCACCACATCGCCGTAGAAGTCCGGCTTGGCGGTCTTTTCAACGCGCGGTGGAGGCAATTGCGCATCGCCGCCCAAATTGGCTCCGTCCTCGCCGACAACGCGGTAGAAGAGCTGGTCTTCCTGATCCAGCAACAGGATGTTGGCCGCGACCTCCGAGAGCTCGAGCCGGGGACGTGTTCCGTCGAGCTTCACATGCAGCGCGATCTCGCGTCCGATCTCGTGCAGCGCGCGGTCGTAGGCGAGGTTGGAGAACCGCAGCGAGTTCCAGTAGGCGGCGGCGGTATCGAGCACCAGCAGTACGGCGAGCGGCCCGAGCAGCCAAGCCAGCAGCTTGCGCTGCAGCCGAGGCTCAGGCCTCCACATCGCTGCTGTCGATCAGGTAGCCCATGCCGCGCACGGTGCGGATCTCGCAACCGAGCGGCTCCAGCTTCTTGCGCAGCCTGTAGACGTTGACCTCGATCGCGTTGTCGCCGACCTCTTCGCCCCAGCCATAGAGATGGTTGACCATGTGCTCCTTGCTCACGACACGCCCCGCGCGCATCAGCAGCAGTTCCAGCAAGGCGAGTTCGCGCGGCGACAGATCCAACGGCCGCTTTTCGTGGAACACGCGGCGGCCCACGGTATCGAAGCGCAGCCGACCATGTTCGAGGTAGGGTGTGGACCGGGTACTGCGGCGCAGCAGCGCCCGCACGCGCGCTTCCAGCTCCGGCAGGTCGAACGGCTTGGCCAGGTAATCGTCGGCGCCCAGATCGAGCCCGCGGACACGGTCTGCGAGGGTGTCGAAGGCGGTGAGCATCAGCACGGGCGTCGTGGACTTGCGCCCCCGGAGGCGCTTCAGCACATCCAGTCCGCTCAGCCCCGGCAAGCCGATGTCCAGGATTGCCAGGTCATAGATGCCCAGGGCGAGGGCATGGTCGGCCTCCTCGCCGGTGGAGACGACGTCGACGGCATGGGCGGACTGCACCAGCGCGCGCGAAAGCGCATCCGCCAGCACCCGATCATCCTCGACGAGCAATATCCGCATTGATTTCCTGACTGCGTGTCTCCTGGCGATGCTAACCGCAAGCCTCTTGCGCGCCAGGCCGTTTCCGGTTTCACAGAGCGCGCCATGCGTCGAGGCAGTGAGCGGCAAGTGCGGTGATCCAGAAGGGCTCATCCGGATCGAAGGCAAGTCCGAACCTGGGAGAGACGATAAAGCCTGCCCTCTCGAACGCAGACGAATCCGCGGTGCGAATGAAGGATGCAAGCACGGTGAATGGCACCGACAGATTGCCGATGTTCACCACCGGCGCTTGCATGGTGATCTCTTCCAACCTGCCGCTGTCCTGAAATCGGTAGATGACCGATTCGTAGTCGAGCTCATGGAGTCCGACGCCGTTTCGGCTCGTTCTCGCGGGCTTGCCTCGCATCTTCACCACCTCTTCTCTTGAAGACGAGAACGGTGTTTGATCGACGCTGATGAACGGGTCGAGGTTCATTCGATCACCTGCGCGGCTGCAGCGTCAGCCCGATCAGCCGCGAGACACGAACAGCACCAAGAGCCCGAACACGGCCAGTGCGTGGGCTCCCGCGCGAGTCGACTCGACAAAGGGGTAGACGAGGATGCCAGCCAGCTGCACCAGCAGCAGGACTGCCGAGGGATGACGCCGGGTCTGAGCAAGCGCTCGAAGGTAGTTCATGGGTGGTCCGTGGGCTGTTCAGAGCAGGGGCGCGAGCATCGGGCAATTTTCTACACTTGCTCAGCCGCTGGGCGAGGCATGTGACTTGCACAACTCGTTACGACGCGCGCGGGCCCAACGTATCAGCCCTTCATCTCGCCGACAGCCACTTCCCACACCCATGAGCGGCACATCCGCACATGGCGACATGCGACGCCTCGCCTACGGTTCACCCCGAACTGGCCGCAAGCCGGTTCGTTGTCAGTGACCATTCAATGAAAGGGACCGTCACACATGAAGATGCATAACCAACACCGTATCGCGCTCGGCGCATTGCTCGCGGGTCTTCTCGCCATGAGCGGATTCGCCCAGGCACAGTCCGTCGGCGTGGGCGTAGGCGTGGGTGCCGACGTCAACACATCGGGCAAAGCCAATGCAGCGCCCAAGCAAGGCACTACGGGTGCAGGCGCCAAGGCCGGCGCGCGCACCGATGCGGGCGCGCAGACCAGGGCTGGTAGCGCAGGCGCCGGAACGGCGACCGAAGCGGTTGGCAACGCGACGAGCGGCGCCGGCGGAACCATCGGCGGCGTGGTCGGGGGCGCCACGGGTGCGGTGGGTGGCGCGACCAATGCGGTCGGCGGCGCCACGAATGCCGTGGGCAGCACGGTCGATGGCGCGGCCGGAGCCGCGGGCTCGGCCGGCGATGCACTGAAGCCCAGTGGCGCCGGCGCCAAGGCCGGCGGCAAGGCTCAAGGGTCGGGCTCGCTCGGCGTCAGCAAGTAAGCAAGAGGTCGGTCGCAAAAGCCCGCAGCGCTCGCGCGTTGCGGGCTTTTTTTTGATTGAGAATCGCGCGAACATATGAAGATCGAAATCGACGACCTCTCGCGCCCCGAAATCCATGCACTGCTCGATGAGCACCTGCAGAACATGTATGCGGTGTCGCCGCCCGAGAGCGTTCACGCGCTCGATCTGGCCAAGCTTCGCCAGCCCGGGATCACCTTCTGGTCTGCTTGGAACGGCTCGCTCCTGCTGGGTTGCGGCGCCCTCAAAGAACTGGATCTGGAGCATGGCGAAATCAAGTCGATGCGCACGCCCAGCGCACGTCGCCGCCAAGGCGCCGGACGCGCGATCCTCGCCCACATCATCGAGGTCGCAAGGTCTCGCGGCTATCGGCGCCTGAGCCTCGAGACGGGCCGGCAGGAGGCCTTCGAGCCTGCCCACAGACTCTACGAGAGTTTTGGGTTCGCGCGCAGCGGGCCCTTCGGTGACTATGCCGAAGACCCGTACAGCGTGTTCATGACGATGCGGCTGTAGCCATCGTCACGTCGCCACGCGCGCGTTCGCGAAGGTGCTCGATCACGGCCTCGGCAGCGCGACCGGCGCCATCGACATCGATGTAGTGCTGCCGCGTGCGCGCGGCGGCCGCCGCGTATGCCGGCTGGGTGACGATCTCGCGCACCGCCCGCGCAACCTTCGCTTCGTCCGCGCGTCGCGGGCCGATCGCGATGGCCATGCCCTGGCGCACGGCCAGGGCCACGTTGAGTTCCTGCTCAGGCTGCAGGGGAAAGCCGACAAAGGGAGTGCCGCCGGCCATTGCCGTCTGCACGCTGCCCTGGCCGCCCATGATCAGCGCCACCGCGACGCGCGGCATGATGCGATGGCTTGGAAGGATGCCTTCCACCAGGACGTCGGAGTTCTCCAGGTCGCGCAGTTCATGGATTGTTGCGCCAACGAGCACCCGCAGGCCCGCATCACGGACGCCGGACACGACACGTCGTATGTACGCCGGCGTGCTGGACGACAGGCAGACGTAGGCCGTGGATCGCGCATCGCCGAGGAAGGCTTCCACGCGCGCGGAAATGGGCAGGTCGAGCCGGGCATAGAGCGGGCCGACGTAGCGCAGCCTCGTGTCTACCCGGTAGGCCCCGTGACCATTCGGCCTCCATGCCGACATGTCGGCGTCGGAGATGCCGAGCACCTCGGGAACGTCGGTGACCAAGGTCAGATCGCCGAGCATCAGCGCGGCCAGGCTGGGCACAGGTTCGACGCCGAGTTCCGCCGCGATCTCGTTAAGGAATGCGACCGGCCCACGCATGCGCGGCGGCCCGAGATTGGCCATCAGCTTCTGCATCGGAGCCGGCAGCCAATCGAGCTGGGGAACCGGCGACTGCGATGGTGCGGGTGCAAGGCCCTGCTCGAACACCGGTGGAACATAGGACCCGCCATGCGAAGCGGCGAGCGGGATGCCGACCACCCGCGCCGAAAGGTAAGCCGTCAGCGTGAACCCGATCACGACCATGCTGGCCGCGTGCGCACGCAGGAACTCGACCTCGCTGCGCACGCCGGCGCGCACTTCGTCCGCCGGCTGGAGCCGGGCGCCGGGCTTGCCGAGCGTGACGATGCCGGCCAAGTATTCCTCGCAGCGCCGGTCGTCCATTGCCGGTGCCAGCAGCGTGTAGGGCATGCCTGCCTCGTCGAGCACGCGCGTGTAGGGGCCGCCATGCGTGGCGACGGCGACCTGTTCGCCGCGCTGCACAAGCGCGCGCGCAATGGCCAGCATGCGCGAGGTCTCGGAGAGAAAGCCGCAGTGGGGGAACAGCGCGATCATGATGCCACCTCACTTCAGGAGTCGTCAGGCCGATCGAATATAGGTAATATATTCCCTATGGAGTTGCGCCGTCAAATTCTTAGCCTCGGACTCGAGGCCGATCGCGATGCCGAGCAGGCCGAGCGCGTCCTGCTGTTCCGGCTTCTGCTCGCCAACGGCATGGAGCTGCGCACGCGCATGGATCGGCAGCTTTCGGACAGCGGCCTCACGACCCAGCAGGCGATGGTGCTGCAGGTGTTGCAAGGTCAGGCCGAGGCGCCGACGCTCAAGCAACTGGCCTCAACGCTGGCAATGAGCCACCAGAACCTCAAGCAGATCGCCAACGTGCTCGAGCGCAAAGGCTTCCTCGAGATCACCACGGACGAGCAGGACGGTCGCGTGCGCCGCCTGCACCTCACGAAGCTGCACCATCGCTTCTGGAAGCGCCGGAACACGGACGACCACGCGGAGGTCGGGCAGTGGACAGCGGCGCTGTCGCTCGCCGAAGTTCGCGCCCTCGTGCGAGGGCTGGACAAGCTGCATCGCGCATTGATGCAATCGAGGGGAGAGCGATAGCCGGCGGCATCGCCCGAGGCGTCCGTCTCACAGCAGCTCGTTGAACACGTAGAGCACGTTGTCCTTGCAGCGGTGCCACAGCCCGCGGCGCGCCCACGCGTCGGCCTGCAGCTCGATGCAGTCGCGCGTGTCGCACTCGAAGATCTCTTCGAGCTGCGCGGCCAGCGCCTCGTCGCGCAGGCCGAGCGTGATCTCGTCGTTGGTCTCGAAGGAGCGATCGTCGAAGTTGCTCGAACCGATGGCGCACCAGGCGCCGTCGATGGTCATCACCTTCTGGTGCAGCAGGCACTTCTGGTATTCGAAGATGCGCACGCCGCCGGCCAGCAGCAAATGAAAGTTGCGGTGTGCGGCGTGCTGCACCATGGGCATGTCGGAGGCCTCGGTGGAGGGCACCATCACGCGCACGTCGACCCCGCGCTGCGCCGCCTCGCACAGCGCGTCGATGGCCTCGCGGTCCGGCAGGAAGTAAGGGTTCTGGATGCGGATGCGCTTGCGCGCGACGCACACCACCAGGTGGTGCAGGATCTTCACCGCCGGCGGCGAGCCTTCGGGCTTGAGGCTCGCGACATGCACCGCCACCTCGCCCACGCGCTCGAGCGGCGGGAACACCGCGTCGCCGACGAACAGCTCGCCGGTGTCTTCCACCCAGTTCTCGCTGAAGGCGGCCTGCACCGCATGCACGATGGGCCCGCGCAGGCGCACGCCGAGGTCGCGCACGTGCTCACGGTCTTGCCCGTCGCCGAGCCAGCCGTCGACGATGCAATGGCCGCCGACCAGCGCCACCTTGCCGTCGACCACCACCAGCTTGCGATGGTCGCGGTCGTTGAAGACGCCGATGTTGCGCACGTGGCGCGGGTGGTGCATCGCGAGCCGGCAGCCGGCCTCGCGCAGGCGGCGCGAGGCGCCCTCGCCCATCTTCTTTCCGCCATCGGCGTCGACCAGCACGCGCACCGGCACGCCGGCGCGGCGGCGTTCGACGAGCGCATCGACCAGGCGCGTGCCGAGAACGCCTTCTTTCCACAGGAAGGTCTCAAAGTGCACCGAGCAGGTGGCGGCGCGGATCTCTTCGAACATCGCGTCGAAGAAGGCGCCGTTCGCCAGCAGCTCGACCGCGTTGCCTTCGTAGATCGTGCCTTGCGTCAGACCGGACAGCGATGGCATCAGTTCGGTGATCGGCGCATCGCAGTCGATTGCGAGGCGTGGATCGCGGTGACGGCGGATCGACCAGATGACGAGCCCGAGCAGGACGACCAGGAGCGCCAGCACGAAGGCGAGTGCCGAGGGCCACGAGAGCGTTGCCAGGAAACCATCGCTCATGTAGCCCTTTCGCAGAATGCCGGTGCGCGGGATCGTAAGCGCTGGACCGGCGCCAGGCCCTGGTCTTCGATCAGCGGTAGCCTGCTTCGTTGGCGTTGTGGATGATCCAGATCAGGTGGCCGCTGGAGAAATCGCCCATGCCGCCGCCGGCGAAGATGAGGCGGCCCTGGCCCTTGTAGGTCATCTCGAAGCGATGCCGGTCGGCGCCGAAGTAGAAGGGGATCCAGGCCTTGCCCGTGATGTAGGCGCCCTGGTCGGTGGGCGGGCCCGCGAGGTCGGTCACCTGGCGCGCCGGCATGCCGATCTGCAACTTGCTGAACTTGCTGTTGGGCGCGGGGTTGCCGGTGATCTCGCCCTCGTAGTCGTTCAGGCCTTTCACGGTGCGGCCGCTGCCGGCCTCGACCTTGGATGAATCGACCACGTTGCCTTGCGCGTCCATGCCGGCCTTGGCGACGCCGCCGCTCGAACGGGCGGGTGCTGCCGGTTGCGGTGCGGGTGCCGCGGCAGGTGCCGGCGCTGCGGCCGGTGCCGCGGCAGTCCTGACGGGCTCTGGCGGTGCGCAGCGTTCGAGGTCGACGATCTTCTGCTTGGCCTTGGTCACGAAGCGATAGCCGCTGACCTTGGTGCTGATCTCGCCGCCTGCGAAGCCGGGGGCGGCGGTCCTGCAGCGGAAGTAGATCGCATCCGTGTCATCGACCTCGTAGTGCCCGGCTGGCACCCCGCGGCCCTTGGGCTTGGCAAGGTTCAGCGCCACGGTCTTGCCGACCAGCTCCTGCCTGACGCGCTTCTCGTTGCCGGTGCCCAGCACGCCGGTGAGCTCGTCGTAGCTCATGCCCTCGGGCACCGGCGGTGCCGGAGGCGCGGCCGGTGCCGGTGCCGCCTGGGTTGCCGGCGCCGGAGCGGCGGCTTGAGAAGAGGTGCGGGACTGCGTCGAGCAGCCCGCGGCCAGCACCACGATCGCGGCCGTCATGGCCAGGGTGGAAAAAGGGATCCTCAAGGTCACGGTCGAAACTCCATTGTTGATATTGATGGCCGCGTCGAGCGGCTCGGCATTCTGGCCGACGATGGGAAATGCGTTAGCATCTTTTTCCCACCCCCCTTCCCAGCCAACGCACCGCCAGCGGTGCGCAGCCAACAACCATCGTGATGGGACTCGCCGTCCCTGTTGTTCATGCTGCGCGCCCCGCTGAGACGTCTCTGGCTCAGGATTCACCGCTGGATCGGCCTCTCGCTCGGTCCGCTGCTCGCCCTCACCGCCTTGCTCGGCGCGATGCTGGTGGTGGCGCTGCCGCTCGACCGCTACGCCCATCCCGCCTTCTTCGTCGCACGCACGGCCGGTGACGCGGCGGCAGCGGCGCTGCCGCTCGAGTCGCTGCGCCAGCGCCTCCTGGCCGAGTTCGGCCCGGACACCAACTTCACGCTGCGCCCGCCGCGCAAGCCCGGCGAAACGCTCTGGGTGATGGTGCGCGGCAAGTGGGAGGGCACGCTCTACCTCGACCCCGCGACCGGCGCAGAACAAGGACGGCGCGGCACGCACGAAGGTGCGTACAACCTGCTCTTTGAGCTGCACAGCAGCCTGCTCCTGGACGACGCCGGCAAGGACATCCTGGCCTGCGCTGCGCTGGCCTATCTGTTCCTTCTGATCACCGGCCTGGTGCTCTGGTGGCCGACGCGCTGGCCGCCCTCGTTGCGCATCACGCTCCATCGCGGCCTGCTGCGCGGGCTGTTCGACCTGCACCGCACCGGCGGCGCGGTGCTCGGGCTGCTGATCGCCGTCTCGGTAGCGACCGGCGCCTACATGGCCTGGCGGCCGCTGGGCAACTTCATCTCCACCGCGATCGGGCAGCAGCCCGTCAAGCCGCCCGTGGTGCCCAAGGGGACGCCAGCCGGGTCGCGGTTTTCGCTCGACGAACTCGTGGCCCGTGCGCAGCAGGAATTTCCGGGCCAGCCGATCGGCTACATGCACGTACCCGCCAAGGCCGACCGTCCGTTGCGCGTGCGCTTCCGGCTTGCCGACGATCCGCATCCGAACGGCATCAGCTCGGTCTGGCTGCATCCGCGAACGGGCGAGGTGCTGGCGGTGCGCCGATGGCAGGAGCTCGACGCCGGCAACGGCGCAGTGGCGGTGATCTATCCGCTGCACACCGGCGTGCTCGGCGGGCCGGTGCACGAAGCCGTCACTGCCCTGCTCGGCCTCGCGCTCGGCGGCCTCGGCCTGAGCGGCGTCTGGCTCTGGTGGCGCCGGCGCGCCGTGGCCGGCGCCGCCCGCAGCAACGCACTTTCCAGCCGCACGACGTCCTGAGCCAGGCCGTCCTGCTCGCCTGATTTCTTATTCGAAGGAGAAGCCTTGTCCCCCCCAAAAACCCGTGTGGCCATCGCCATCGCGCTGCTTCAGATCAGCCTGCAAGCCCTTGCTGCCGAAGCCGATGCGTCGCCCGGCGCGCAGCTGGAAACGGTCACCGTCACCGGCGACTGGCTCGGCAGCCCCAGCGAAACCAAGGTGCTCGAACATCCCGGCGCACGCACCATCATCGAACGCAAGCAGATCGAGGAAAGCGGCTCCACCAGCGTGCGCGACGTGCTGCGCCAGATCCCCGGTGTGCAGGTGCAGGAGAGCAACGGCACCGGCGGCAGCGACATCTCGCTCAATGTCGGGGTGCGCGGGCTGACGTCCCGGCTGTCGCCGCGTTCCACCATCCTGCTGGACGGCGTGCCGCTGGCGTATGCGCTGTACGGCCAGCCGCAGCTGTCGCTGGCACCGCTGTCGCTCGGCAGCCTCGAGGCGGTCGACGTGGTGCGGGGCGCGGGCTCGGTGCGCTATGGCCCGCAGAACGTCGGCGGGATCATCAACTTCGTGACGCGTTCGATTCCCCGGCAGTTCACTGCCGACGCGAGCATCGGCGTCGAGAGCGCGAGCCACGGCGGCGGCGTCAAGACGACGCCGAGCCTGTTCGTCGGCGGCACCAACGAGCAGGGGCTCGGCCTGGCGCTCCTGTATTCCGGAACGCACGGTGACGGTTATCGCAGCAGCAACGACAGCACCAGGATCGACGACGTGATGCTGAAGGGTGCCTACCGTTTCTCCAAATACGACGACATCGCGCTGTCGCTGCATCACTTCGAGGGCAGCGGGCGCATGCCGGGCGGGTTGACCACGGCGCAGTACGCCGCGAACCCCTTCCAGTCCGACCGCCCCTTCGACGAATTCACCGGGCGCCGGACCGACGGCTCGATCAAGTACACGCACAACGACGGCATCAACAAGTTCGAGCTGCTCAGCTACTACACCGACTCCTTTCGCGGCAGCCACATCGAGCAGGACGGCACCGGCGCCAGCGCCGGCCTGCGCCGCCTCACCGCGGCCCCGCGCAACTACAACACCTTCGCGGTCGAGCCCCGCTACTCGCGGCTCTTCGATTCCGGCAGCGTGGTCCAGGAAGTCAGCATCGGCTACCGCTACCTGAAGGAGTCGAGTTCGGAAGTGGCGACGCGCAGCGCGTTCTACCGGCCGCGTCCGGGTTTCGATGCCTACACGCTGGCCTCGCCGACTTACCAGACCAGCGCGGGCGGCACGACCGCGCATGCGTTCTACATCGACGACCGGATCGACTTCAGCAACTGGACCGTCACGCCCGGCGTGCGCTACGAAGCCATCCGCACGCACAACGACGTGGTGAACCTCACCGGCAGCAGGATCACCAGCACCCTGTTTCCGAAGATCGACTCCAACGAGGTGCTGCCCACGCTGTCGGTCATGTACCGCATGAGCGATCGCTGGTCGCTGTTCGCGAACGCGGGCGTGTCCTTCGGACCGCAGCAGTACGCGCAGCTCGCTCAGGCCACGGAGGGCCTGCACCCCGAAAAAGCCAACACCTACGAGATCGGCACCCACTACAAGGGCGAAGCCTGGAGCTCCGAGCTGACGCTGTTCAACATCGACTTCGACAAGGAACTGCAGCTGGCCCGCTCAATCGTGGGCGAAGGCACGTGGACCGACCTGGGCGCGACACGGCATCGCGGCCTGGAAGCGGCGATGCGCTACGAGCTCGGGGCGCTGAACGCCGCGCTCAAGGGCTTCTCGGTCTATGCGACCTACACCTACACGCAGGCCATTTCCAAGGCCGGCGTCTTCGCCGGGCGCGACCTGCCCTTCTACTCGCGCCAGGTGGCATCGCTCGGCGCGCGCTACCAGCGCGGTCCCTGGACCTTGAATGCGGACGTGTTCGCGCAGTCCAAACAGCGCTCGCCCGGATCGCCCGACGCGGGCGCCCAGTACGTCACGCTGGAAGATGCGAGCGGGCGGCTCGGTGACATTCCCGGCTACGCGACCGTGAACCTGCGCGCGGGCTACGACTTCGGTCCGCAGCGGAGCAACCTGAAGCTGGCCGTCGGCGTGAAGAACCTGTTCGACCGCCGCTACTACACGCGCTCGGTCGACAACAACGGCGGCAAGTACGTCGGCCAGCCGCGCACGCTGTACGTCCAGGCCTCAGTGGCGTTCTGAGCTCAATCGAGCGCCCGGGATCCTTCGACGCAGGCCTTCGCCCGCCCGAAGGACCAGCCGAGGTTGATGCCCGCGGCCGCCAGCAGGATGGCGGCCACGCCGAACATCTGCACCGGATGCAGCAGATTGTCGAAGGCCACGAAGTCGACGACGATCGCGACGATGGGGTAGACGAAGGACAGTGCGCCCGTCACGTGCGTCGGCAGTTTCTGTATCGCGCCGTAGAGCAGCACAAACACGAGGCCGGTGTACACGGCACCCATGATGAGGAAGTTGCCCCACGCCTGGCTGTCGGTGGGGAGCTGCGACCAGTGGGCGAAGGGCGCCAGCATGAGGATGCCGACGCAGACCTGGATGAGCGCGATCAGGTGCGGCGGCGTGCCGGTGAGCTTCTTGGTGATGATGGCGGCCAGCGCATAGAAGAAGGCCGCGCCGAGCGCCAACAGAATGCCGGTGAGATAGCCGGCGCCAGCGTAGTCCGCATCGGACTTGGCCTGCACGATGAGCAGCACGCCGATGAAGGCCAGGCCGAGCCACATGAACTTGTTCGCGGTCAGCCGCTCGGAGAACAGCAACGCGCCCAGCAGGACCAGCATGAAAGGCTGGGTGTTGTAGACCGCCGTGGCGATGGAGATGGAGGCGCGCGAGAACGAGGCGAAGATCAGCACCCAGTTGAGCACGATGGCCGCACCGCCGAGCGCGGCCCAGCCGATGAGCCGAAGCGGGAGCTTGCCGCGCAGCATGCCCATGGCCGCGCAGACGATCAGGAGCGTCGCGGCGCCGAAGACGCAGCGCCAGAACAGCAGGTCGATGATCGGCAAACCCGATTGCACGACGAACCATCCGATGGTTCCGGAAATCACCATGGCGGCGGTCATCTCGACCGTGCCGCGCGTCCTGTTTTTCATGCCAGCCCGTTCAAACTCAAGCGGCCGAGAATGCCACGAGATGCCGGCCTTGTGCGGATGAAGTTCTCTATCCCGCAGCCTGCGCAGGCAAAACGAATACTTCCATTTTCAAGTTTTGATGAGGAGCTGATTCGATGCGTTCATTCCGTTGGCCGGCCCTGGTGCTGGCGCTGCTGTCCGGCCTGGCGCAGGCCTCCGTCGGCCTGGGCGAAATCCCCGCCACGGCCGACGACGGCCCGGTCACGCTGTACTACCCGTCGGGCGACGAGGCCCGGCCGGTCAAGCGCGGGCGCTTCACGCTGACGCTGGCGCCGCAGGGTATGCCGGCGCGCGGGAATGGCCGGCTGGTGGTGATCTCGCATGGCTCGGGCGGCTCGCCCTGGGTGCATGCGGACCTGGCGCGCAGCCTGGTGGAAGCCGGCTTCGTCGTCGCCATGCCCGAGCACCGGGCCGACAACTACAGGGACGACAGCGACCCCGGCCCCGACAGCTGGACGATGCGGCCGGCCGAGGTGTCGCGGGCCATCGACGCGGTCGGGCGCGACGCGCGCTTCGCGCCGCTGCTGAAGCTGGACAAGGTCGGCGTCTACGGCATGTCGGCCGGCGGCCACACGGCCTTGAGCATGGCCGGCGGACGCTGGTCGCCGGCGGGCTTCAAGCAGCATTGCGAGGCGCACCTGGTGGAGGACTTCCAGTCCTGCGCCGGCCTGATCACCCGGCTGACCGGCGGCATCTTCGACGGCGTGAAAAAGTGGGCCGCCCTGGCCGTGATCCGCCATCGCTTCGACGATGCCGCGCCGCGTTCCCACACCGATGCGCGCGTGGCCGCCGTGGTGGCCGGCGTGCCCTCCTCCGCCGACTTCGACATGGCATCGCTGGCCGTGCCGCGCGTGCCGCTGGGGCTGATCACCGCGCAGCAAGACCGCTGGCTGGTGCCGCGCTTCCACAGCGACCGGGTGCTTGAGGCCTGCATGCCGCGCTGCGAACACATCGCCGACCTGCCCACCGGCGGCCACGGCGCGCTGCTGTCGCCGCCGCCGCCGGGGCTCACCGGCCTTGTCGGCGAGATGCTCAACGACCCGCCGGGCTTCGATCGCAGCGCGATGCCGGAGGTGGACCGCAAGACCACCGCCTTCTTCAGCCGGCACCTGCTGCCTTGATCCGCACCGTCCAGCACACAATGCGCCAATGCTCAAAAGGTCACTTCTGCCCGCGCATATGTGGGTGCTCGTCGCGGTGTACTTCGTCGCCAGCCTGGCGCACTTCGCCCACAACGCCGAGTTCATCGCCTTCTATCCCAACATGCCGAGCTGGCTCACCCGGGAGCAGGTGTATCTCGCCTGGCTGGCCGTCAACAGCCTCGGCATCGCCGGTCTGCTCGTCGCTCGGCTGGGGCTTCGTGCGCTCGGCGTGCTTCTTGTCGGCGCGTACGGTGCCCTCGGGCTCGGCGGCCTCGGCCACTACACCCTTGCGCTCTGCTCCGAACACACGCTCGCGACCAACACGACCATATGGTCCGAAGCTGCCAGCGGGTTCATGCTGATGCTCGCTTCGGCACTGCTGCTTGCGCGTCGCATCGCCGAGTTTCGTACTTGACGCTTTCTCCGCGGCGCATCAGGAAGCCAGCCTCTTCATCTCCGCATAAAGGTCCGTCTTGCCCTCGAAGCCGATGCCCGGAAGCTCCGGCAGCACGACGTAGCTGTTGTCGACCTTGACGCCATCGGGAAAGCCACCGTAAGGCTGGAACAGGTCGGGGTAGGACTCATTGCCTCCCAGACCCAGGCCGGCTGCGATCGCCAGGGACATCTGGTGGCCGCCATGCGGGACGCAGCGCGACGCAGACCAGCCGTTTTCCTTCAGCATCTCCAAGGTCCGCAGGTACTCCACCAGGCCGTAGCTGAGTGCGCAGTCGAACTGCAGATAGTCGCGGTCGGGCCGCATGCCCCCGTAGCGGATCAGGTTGCGTGCGTCCTGCATCGAGAACAGGTTCTCGCCGGTGGCCATGGGGCCGCGGTAGTGCTGGGCGAGCTCGGCCTGCAGCGCATAGTCCAGCGGATCGCCGGCTTCCTCGTACCAGAACAGGTCGTACTCCGACAGCGCCTTCGCGTACTCGATGGCGGTCTTCAGGTCGAAGCGGCCGTTGGCGTCCACCGCCAGCTTCTGGCCCGGCCCGAGCAGCCTGAGCACCGCCTCGATGCGCTTGCGGTCCTCGGCCAGTGAAGCGCCGCCGATCTTCTTCTTGACGACGGAATAGCCGCGGTCCAGGTAGCTGCGCATCTCGCGCTCCAGGCCCTCGATGCCCTGGCCCGGCCAGTAGTAGCCGCCGGCCGCGTAGACGAAGACCTTGCGCTCGGCGCGGCCGGAGCCGTAGCGCTCGGCGAGCAACTGGTACAGGGGCTTCCGTTCGATCTTGGCGACCGCATCCCACACGGCCATGTCGATGGTGCCGACCGCGACCGAGCGCTCGCCATGCCCGCCGGGCTTCTCGTTCGTCATCATGGCGGCCCAGATCTTGTGGGGATCGAGGTTGTCGTGCTTGTCGTCGATCAGCGAGGCGGGGTCGGCCTCCAGGATGCGGGGGCGGAATCGCTCGCGTATGAGCGAGCCCTGGCCGTAGCGGCCGTTCGAATTGAAGCCGTAGCCCACCACCGGCTTGCCGTCGCGAATCACGTCGGTGACCACGGCCACGAGGCTCAGGGTCATCTTCGAGAAGTCGATGTAGGCGTTGCGGATGTTGGACTTGATGGGCTTGGTCTCTTCTTTGATGTCGATGATCTTCATGGTCGAACTCGATCAGGGTTAGCGCGGCAGCGAGGAGCCGCCGCAGATCTGGATGTCCTGGCCCGTGATGGCGCCGGCTTGCGCAGACAGGAGAAAGCCGACGAGTGCGGCAATCTCGTCTGGCCTGATCAGGCGGCCGATCGGCGGCAGCACGGGCGCTTCCGCGGCGCGCGAAGGGTCGGAGGTCATCGCGGTTTGCGTGGCCGCCGGCGACACCACGTTCACCGTGACGCCGCGCGCGGCCACTTCCGCCGCCCAGCTGCGCGCCAGCGCGACCAGCGCTGCCTTGGACGCGGCGTACTGGCTCCGGCCGGCCTTGCCCTGCGCGACGCGGCTGCCGACGAGGACGACGCGGCCGTGGCCTGCCGCTGCCATGGCCGGCACCAGCACGTCGGCGATGCGCGTGGCGGCGTCGACGTGCAAGCGCCACATCAGCTCGCCGTCGGACGGGTTCAGGCTTCCGATGGCGCCGACGCGCAGCACGCCCGCCGCATGGACGAAGGCCGTGACGCCGGCCGCCTGCCGCGCCGCCTCGTCGGTCGCGCCTGCGTCCGAGAGGTCGACCTCGACGGCCGTGAACGCGGCGTGCGCGATGGCCGGCGCAGATCGATCGAAACCGGTGACTTGCCACCCAGCCGCCAGCAAGGCCTGCGCGATGGCGAGGCCGATGCCGGAACTGCTGCCGGTCACGAGGGCATGCGGGCTATTCGGCACGGATGTTCGCCTCGGAAATGATCTTGGCCGAACGTGCCATGTCTTCCTTCTGGAAGGTGGCGAAGTCGGCGATGCTGCCCGGCGTCAGCAGCAGGCCCTGGACGGTGAGCTTGTCCTTGATGTCGGGCGCTTCCAGCGCCTTGTTGATCTCGGCATTCAGCCGCTGCGCGATCTCCTGCGGCATCTTTGCCGGCGCCCACATGCCGTACCAGCTGTAGAACTCGTAGCCGGGCACGGTCTCCGCGACCGTCGGCGTGTTGGGCATGCTCGCGATGCGCGTCTTCGAGGTCACGGCCAGTACCTTCAGCATGCCGCTCTTCGCGTACTGCGCCGACCCGAGCACCGGATCGACGAAGCCGTCGATCTGGCCGCCGATCAGGTCCTGGTAGGCCGGGCCGGAGCCCTTGTACGGCACGACCAGGTAGTCGATGCCGCTCGCGCGCTTGAGCAGCTCGGTCGACAGATGGCCTGCCGAGGCCGGCGAGCCGATGGCGAAGCTCAGCTTGCCGGGGTGGGACTTCGCATGCGCGATCAAGCCCTTGAGATCGTTCACCGGCAGGTTCTTGTTGACCGCAACGGAGAGCGGCGCCTTCGCGACCAGCGCGACGGGCTGGAAGTCCTTGTTGACGTCGTAGGGCGTCGTCTTCACCACCATCGGCGTGGTGGTGAAGGTCGACGGGCTGAAGAGGACCGTGTAGCCGTCGGGCGCCGCGCGGGCGACGGCCGCCGAGCCGATGGCGCCGCCGGCGCCGGCGCGGTTGTCGACGACCACGCTCTGGCCCAGCTGCTCGCCGAGCTTCTGCGCCAGCATGCGGCCCACCGTGTCGAGCGTGCCGCCGGGCGGGAACGGAATGATCATCGTGATGGGCTTGCTCGGCCAGGCCTGGGCGCCGGCGGCGCCTGCCAGACCGAGCAGCATGGCGGACAGTGCGCAATGCGTGAATTTTCTGCGTTGCATGGCAGTCATCCCTGGGTCTCGCCGCGCGCTCAGCGCTTCAGCAGACCCGCGTTGTCGAGCGCGGCGCGCAGCGCCTGCATCTCGGCCTTGCTCGGCGCTTCGGTCGGCGGGCGGGCGGTCGGGTCCTTGATGACGCCGGCGAGATACATACCGGCCTTCATGCGCGCATGCGCCTCGCCCGTGGGCTCGCCGCCGCCATACACCGCGTCCTTCAGCGGCGTGATCAGGGCCTGGACCTTCATGGCCTTCTTCAGGTCGCCGGCCTTGACCGCTTCCCAGAGATCGTTGATGAGGCCGGGAATGAAGGTCGCGAAGCCGACCAGTGCACCGTCGACGCCCTGCACCATCGACGCCAGCAGGTATTCGTCATGGCAGGTGAGGATGGACTTGGAGGCATCGGCCTCGCGAATCGCCTTGATGTCGCTTGCGTACTTGTTCATGTCGCGCTGGCCGACCTTGAAGGCCTGCACGTACGGCAGCTTCGCCAGTTCTGCCAGCGTGGCGGACGAATAGGCGGCGCGCGTCCAGGCGGGATACACGTGGGCCACCAGGTCCAGGCCGGCCTCCGAGATCGCCTCGAAGTAGTCGGCGACGTGCCCGGCGCGGAAGCCGAAGCGCAGCCAGTGGTGCGGCGGCATCACGTCAAGTGCGCGGGCGCCCGCGTCGCGCGCCATGCGCGCATGCTCCTTGGCTTCCAGCAGGCCTTCGCAGACGATCGAGGAGATCACCGGGAGCCTGCCCTCGAGCTCGCTGGCCACGATGCGCGTGACCTCCGCGCGCTCCTTCGCCGTCAGCGAGAACACCTCGCCGGTGTGGCCGTTGGTCATGACCGCGACCACGCCGGGCTGCTCGGCCAGCCAGGACGCATGGCGTCGCAGCTCGGGCTCGTCGATGCGGAAGTCGCGCGTGAAGGGGCAGGCGATGGCAGGAATGATCCCGCGGTAATTCTGGATGGTCGGCATGATGTCTCCTGGGTTAAAAACTCCTGGAACGGCGAGCAAGTCGCGTCCGAGTGGCCCCATGGTCGCCCTGCAGCGCGCCAAAGGCCAATGCCCGTTTTCTCTTCTTGTATGCCGCCAAAGCACCGCCGATGAATTTCTTGTGGCTCGAAGACTTCCTCGCCCTGGCCGCTACGGGCAACTTCTCCCGAGCCGCCGAGGAGCGGCACATGACCCAGCCGGCTTTCAGCCGGCGCATCCGCGCGCTGGAGGAGTGGCTCGGCGTGGTGCTGGTCGACCGCACCAGCCATCCGGCAACGCTGACCGAAGCCGGCGAGTGGTTCCGCTCATCGGCGCAGGAGCTGCTGGCGCGCGTGGCCCGCATGCCGGACGAGGCGCGCGCCGTCGCCGACGCGAGTTCGGCCACGCTGCGGATCGCCTCCACGCACGCCTTGTCGCTGACCTTCATGCCGGCATGGCTGCGCGGACTGGAATCCGGTGCGTCCGCCGGCCCGATGCAACTGGTGTCGGACGTGATGCAGCAATGCGAAGCACTGATGCTGCAAGGCCGCACGCAATTCCTGCTGTGCCATGGGCATGCCCAGGTTCCCGGACGGCTGGAGGCAGGCGGCTTTCCCTCGTGCGTGGTCGGTGCCGACGCGCTGATCCCGGTCTGCGCCCCCGGTAAACGCAACACGCCGGTCCATGCGCTGCGCGGCACGGATTCGGCGCGCGTTCCCATGCTCGCCTACAGCACCGAGTCCGGCCTGGGCCGCATCATGCGCGCCGTCCTCGGGGCCAGGCTCGAGCAGCTGGCGACGAACGTGGTCCTCACCGCGCACCTTGCGACGGTCTTGAAGACGATGGCGCTCGAGGCGCGCGGTATCGCCTGGCTGCCTGTCAGCCTCATTCAAACCGAGCTGGCGGAAGGAACGCTCTTGCCGGTCGGAGACGGCAAATGGAATGTGGAGCTCGAGATCCGGTTGTTCCGCACGCCGGGACAGCTGCCGAGGGCGGCAGAAGTGTTCTGGAGGGCGGCTATGCAATCGGCGCGACGCGTCTGAGCTATACGGTCCGGTCTTTGACAGCCCTGACCGCTCGGCGAAAGGACACTTCGCAACCAGGGACGATCTCGTCGCTGCATCGCATGGAGGCGCCATGAAGGTCGACACGTTTGACGAGGGCTTGGAGCACCGCAACATCCTGCCCTACGATCCCGCGTACTCCGATGTGTTCGCGCAAGTACGGCGATACGTCCAAGAGAATCTGGAGGGCGTGGAGCTCGTTCACATTGGGAGCACAGCCATCCGCGGTTTGCGGGGCAAACCCATGGTGGATATCGCCGCCATCACGAGCCGAGAGGATCTACGCGCTGCGCAAGAGGAGTTTGAGAGGCTTGGATTTCACCGGCGTGCCGTGTGGGTGGACAAAGATGAGAAGCCGTACGTCTGCGGGTGCATTCAACACGACGGACGCAGGTTCAACATCAACATACACATCTGCCATCGGGGTGATCCGGTTCACAAGGACTCCTTGGCATTCATGGACATCCTCCATCGACGTCCAGACCTGCGTAGGAAGTACGAGGAAGCCAAGGACCATGCTCACATGATCGATCCGGTCAATCCAGAGGTCTACAACCGGGAAAAAGAGGCTGTGATCAAAGAGATACACGCGCAGATCGGGCTGGCGTAGAGGCGGCGGGCCGGTCAGCGTGTTGCGAGACCGGCGGAGCAACCGGTAGCGGCCGACCGCGGGAAGTTGCTGGCAAACTCGACTTCTCCTTGCTCTCACTGGTACCGGTATGCGCGTGAAACCTTCCTTCTTGGCCATCGCGCTGGCTCTGGCAATTCCCGCCATCGCACAGCCCGTAGACCAGGCGGACAACACCGATTGCAAAGCTAAGGAAGCTGCGCTCGAGCGGGACATCGACATCGCCCGCTCCAAAGGCCAAATGCTGCGCCGAAGGCAGCTCGCCGAGGCGTTGGCCGCACTGCAAACTCGTTGCAAGGCGGTCGCCGCCCCGGAGCAGAGTCGCGCAGCGCGCATCGAGAGGCTGGAGCAAGAAATCCGGGACCTGCGGCTGGAACTCAACCGTGCAGAGGAGCAATTGCGCGAGTTGAAGCACGGAGGGTCGTAACGGCTCGCCGCGCATCCGTTGGGGAGAGCCCAGTTACGAGCGGACGGCGGCCCCTGCTTTTTCTCCGTTGATTGGTCGATTCCATCACGCAACGCGTTGCGCTGGTTGGGGCAAACTGACCGCATGTTCAGAGCGCTGCTTCTTCTCCTTGTTGCCCTAGGCCCGCTCTGGCTCGTCTACACGTTCGGCTTCTGGCTGCTCATCGCGTTCGTCGCGCTCACCGCCGCAACCTTTGTGTTTTCAACTGGGCAGGCGCGAGCATCCGAAGCGACTCAGGGTGGTCGGCTAACCGGCTATCACACCACCGAGTTTGCGGACTTCTAGGCAGGGCAAAGGCGCACATGACCCGCATCATTCCAGCGCTGGTCCTGGGGACGGCTTAGAGCCCGATAGCGTCGGTGCGCGGTGTGGCAGGATGCGGGCCTTCGACAAGCCGGCACCGGCCACATGTCCCTGACACTCCTCTTCCTGCAGCTCACCGTCATCCTGGTCACCGCTCGGACCTGCGGCCTCGTGCTTCGGGCATTCGGCCAACCGATGGTCATTGGCGAGATGGCGGCGGGGATCCTGCTCGGGCCGGTCGTGTTCGGCGCGCTGTTCCCGCAGTGGCATCAACAGCTTTTTCCCCCAGCATCGCTTCCAGGGCTGTCCTCGCTCGCGACCGTGGGGGTCGTGCTCTTCATGTTCATCGTCGGCGCCGAGCTACGCGCGCCCAGCGGCATGGGGGCGCAGTTCAGGGCTGCGGGCTGGGTCGGCGTATCGAGCATGGTGCTCCCGATGGTCCTGGGCCTGGCGATCGCGCCGGTCCTTCATCCTGCGCTCGCACCGCAGGGTGTGGAATTCTGGCCATTCGCGCTGTTCCTCGGCGTGGCGCTGTCGATCACCGCGTTCCCGGTGCTGGCCCGCATCCTCAGGGACCGCAACATGACGCGCACGCGCGTCGGCCAGCTGTCGCTCGGCGCCGCCGGCGTGGTAGATGCGCTGGCGTGGATTCTGCTGGCGCTGGTGGTCGCGCTGGCGAGTGCTGGCGCCGGACTGCAGGCTTTCATGCGCATCGCGATCGGCCTGGTTGTGCTGGTGACCGTGGTATTCCTCGCTGTGAAGCCGATGCTGGCCTGGTTGCTGCGCACCCACGCGCCGGACGGCGTGCCTTCGCCGATGATGCTGGCAGCGCTGCTGATCGGCATGTTCGTCTGCGCCATGCTCACTGAATGGCTGCATCTGCACGCAGTCTTCGGCGCGTTCCTCTTCGGTGTTGCTCTTCCGCGCGACGACCGGCTTCTGCACGCGCTGGCCGAGCGGATAGAGCCACTGTCGATCGTCGTGCTGATGCCGATCTTCTTTGCGCTGGCTGGCCTGGGAACCAGTGCCGGCGCGTTCGCGAACAGCGGCCTGGGCATGCTTGCACTGATTCTGCTGGCGGCCAGCGTCGGCAAGATCGTTGGCGGCGCGGCCGGTGCGCGGATGTGCGGCTACGGCTGGCGGGAGAGCCTGGCGACGGGATCACTGATGAATTCACGTGGCCTGATGGAACTCATCGTGATCAAGGTCGGGCTTGATGCCGGGCTGATCGGGGCCGAGTTGTTCACGATGCTGCTGGTGATGGCTCTGGTCACGACGGCCGCGACAGGCCCGCTACTTTCGCTGATCGCCCGGAAGAGCCCGAAGCCGATCGATCGGCCGACGAGCGCCTAGACCGCGCCCGGAGGCGCGGTGACGGACTTGTCATCGCGGTCGCATGCGGCGTGCATGAGGCCGGAAGCCAGCTCAATTCGAGTTGGCCGTCAACACCTTGCGGCCATTCAACGGTTGCACAGGCCGTGCATTCATCTTGTAGAGCTTCCTGAACGCGGCAAGCTGCGAGGCGGAGAGCTCGACTGGCGTCTTCAGCACCTGCCAACGCACCTCTTCGCTGCAAGGCGGCGTCGTCAGCGATCCCATGAAGGCGTAGTAGGCACGATCGGCAGGTAGCAGATCGGCCGGGTTGATGGCGACGTCCAGCTTCAGGGTTTCGCCTTCCTTGGCCGGCAGGTGGTCGAACACGGGCTTCAGCGCCGCGTTCTCCTTTCCGGCCTTGAACAGCACCGCAATGACGGCGAGCTGTCCCTCTGCGTTCTTATGCACGAGATGCGCAACCAAGGGGTACGCCTTGCCGTCGATCTTCTCTTCGCTCGGCGTGTGGAAATGGAACTGCAGCAGCTTGTACTCGACCCCATCGAGGGTGACCGAGCCGGCCGCGGGCAGATTCACCTGGATCGTGTGGCCGTTGTTGACCACTTCGCCGGTCTCGGCCGCGTAGGCAAAGCCGAGGGGCTTCGCGCCATGCGATTTCTCGACCACCCGGGTGTCGACGTTGATCGGCGATTGGTGCTTGCCTAGCTTGCACAGCTTGAAGCTTTCATCCAACTCAGCCCAGTGGGCGGCGCTGCCGTGGCCCTGGTAGCTCCAATGGGGATGGCCTTGGGCAAAGGCCAGGGGTGCGACGCTCAGTGCACATGCCGCAGCAAGCAACAGTTTTGATTTCATGGATCCTCGTTGGGTGAACGCCGGCGATTGTAGGTACGAGCCCTGAACACAGTCTTAATCGCCAAGACAGTTGCAGCACTCCGCCGACATGCAGGCGCAAATGCGCGAAGCTTCGTCGCTGCGATGAAGTTTCAGCGCGTCACGGTCGAGCCGTGACGGGCAGAATGCGGGCCAATAGCGGTCGTCCGCTGGACATACCTGCCGCCATCCATTCCTGTCATTCCCAAGGATTCCTTGAATGCGCCGACTTGCCAAGCCTGAAGACATTGAGGCCGTGTTCTCAATCTACGCGCACGAGAAGGTAGTACCGTTCCTCACCTACGAACCCATGTTGCTCGACGAGTTCGAAGGTATCTACGATGAGCTCATCAGAAGCAGTTGTTTCTACCTGTGGGAAGTCGATGGCTCGCTCGCCGGCTTCTACAAGGCGACTCGCTACCCAGGTCGGGTGCGGCATGTCGCCCTGCTTGGAACCCTGGCGGTAGACCCGCGACGCCACGGGCAAGGCATAGGGCATGCCATGCTTGCTGATGCGATAGAGCGGCTCAAGGCCGAGGGTGTCCGACGCATCGAGCTGTACGCCGAGAGCGACAACACGCAAGCACTGCGCTTCTATGGAAAGCTGGGTTTTCTACACGAGGGCACTTTGCGCGAGTTCTACAAACGGGCCAACGAGCCACATTACGTAGACGAGTACGTGCTGGGGCTGCTTGTGAAGGCGTGAACGCGACGCGGCGATAACTACCTAGGCAGATGTGAACATGGCTCGAAACGTAGAAATCAAAGCACGCGTGCAGGACCTTGCACGGCTAGCTGCCGTGACGGCCAGTTTTGCCGACACGGGGCCAGTCGACATCTTCCAGGATGACACCTTCTTTGCATGCCCAAGCGGTCGGCTGAAGCTGCGGGCATTCAGCGATGGGACTGGAGAGTTGATTTTCTACCGGCGCCCCGACCAGGCCGGGCCGAAAGAGTCTTTCTATGTTCGCACGCCGACCTCTGAACCGGACGGGCTCCGCGAAGCGCTGAACCTTGCCTATGGCACGGTCGGGCGAGTTGTGAAGCATCGGGTTCTGTATATCGCCGGTCGTACGCGCATCCATCTTGACGAGGTTCGTGGGCTGGGTGCCTTCCTCGAACTTGAAGTGGTACTGCGGGACGACGAGGGACGCGACGACGGAACCCGCGAAGCGGCACAACTCATGGAGCGTCTCGCGATTGATGCTGCCCAGTTGGTGGAGGTCGCGTACGTAGACCTCCTCAAGCAGCGTTCCGAGTTGCGGTCCGCCGAGCAGTGCAGCCTTTCCCGTCAAATATGAAACCACCCGCAATCATCAACGAACGGTTTGCTGAAAAGGTGGAGCTACGCCCTTGGGCAAGCGTGCACGAAGGGCGCATCGTTTCTCAAGAGTGGCGTCGGCAGCTTGGTGGAAGGAACATGAGCGCGGCTCTGACCGCCGCCATCAAACCTGCCGCAACTTTTTCCTTTTCGGTCAGCGCGGACGGCATCGATGACGAGTACGTCGCAGCGGCGAAGAACGGAGTCCTCACGACGCTGCTCGCGCAGAGCTACGTTTCAGTCTTGGCGTGCAACGTCGAGCTCTCGGGCTTTCGCGATGGCGGCCAGGACGCTTCGTACGCTGCGTTCTTCATGGTCGCCAAGGAGGCCACTGAACGACTCCAGGGAGTTTTCCCAGGTTTCAAACACAACATCGACTGGGGCGGCGGGCAGCTGTAAACGGCTACGACCGGACACTCCCATCAGCCTCCTACTTCTCACAAGAGCACGAACCTGATGAAGAGCCGCATCATGTACATCGAAGCGAAGTCGGGCGGTCTGACAGGACCAGCTCGCATCGGCCGAGTCACCTGCTCCAAATCCGGGGCAACGCTGTACTACGGAGGCAAGGCTTTTCGTAGCCTTAAAGGGAGCGGATTCAAGTCGAACTACTTCGACGTTGAGACAGGCGAGCACTACTGGATTTCAGGACCCCGCCGGGACGGCAAGGACGCTCTGTACGCCACGCACGTCCGGCCCGTCATTGACGACGACGTTCAGGACGAATACTGGTCGAAGGTTCGCGGGGTTGCCTCCTCACCGCTCGAGGGCGAGAAACAGGTCGCTTGAAGATTGGCGCCCAGTGCAAAGGCAGAATGCGGCCCAGAAGCGGCCCCTTCGGCACAGGTGTGCATGGTTCAACTGAATCTTCGGAGTTTTCGTGTACGTATCAAAGCACCACGCACAGTCCGACTTTGTCGAAGCCCAGGCATTGATAGAGGCCTACCCGCTCGGCGCGTGGGTCGCGCCAAGCGGCGAAGGGCTGGTCGCAAACCATGTTCCCTTTCTGCTGGACAGGTCGCGCGGCAAGCTCGGAACACTTCTTGGCCACGTCTCGCGCGCCAATCCAGTGTGGACGCAGCTCCTCGCATCGAAGCATTCAGTGGTCATGTTCCAAGGCCCTCAGTCGTACATCACGCCTGGCTGGTACCCGAGTAAGCAAGAGCACGGGAAGGTCGTCCCAACCTGGAACTACGCGGTCGCACACGCACACGGCGTGGCCCGAGCCATCAACGACGAAGCCTGGCTGCGTGACATGCTGGTTCGCTTGACGGCTGTTCATGAGTCCTCACAACAACTGCCTTGGAAGGTGACGGACGCGCCAGCGGACTTCATCGACAAGCTCTTGCGTGCGGTGGTGGGCATAGAGATTCCAATCGAGCGCTTGGTCGGAAAGCTCAAGGCGAGTCAAGATGAAGCATTGCAAGACAGGCTAGGCACCGTCGCCGGGCTTGCCGCCGAAGGGACTGAGAACGCTGCGGCAATGGCTTCCGTTGTCGAGCGCGCTATGTCTGGGCGTGAAGACGTCTGACCCAGCGACGGGGACTCCAACTCAACGTCGGCTTCAGAGAAAATCGTAGGACCGCAGTGGGGCCCATTGCGGAAGTTCGAGAGACCAACTTCGACACCGCAAAGGACCGCTCAACGTTTGAGCTCAGCCGCGCGCGAAGGCCGCAGGCCCGCTGCGGCTGGAGCGATCAGTCAGCACTGCTCGCATTTCGCGCCGCCCCCGCCAGCCCGTTCGACGATGTCCCTGGCGGCCGCGTGAATCCGCCCGATCGTTTGAGCTGCCGGCCCCATAGTCCAGCGCCCAGCCACGTCAGAACTCCCCGAGCGTCGCACCGTTGGTCGGCTTCTGCAGCCAGTTCGCGATGTCGCCGCCCAACGCATAGGTCACCACGCCCACCATGCTGCAGGTGCTGCGCGGCACGCCGAAGTAAATGAACATCTGTCGCTGCGCCGTGAAGCCGGCGGGCGGCTCTCCGCTGCGTTCCAAGGTGCCGCGCAATTGCACGATCTTGGGTCCGCCATAGAGGCCGCCGGCGTTCGCAAGAATGTCGGTGATCTCGATCTTCAGCACAGGCGCCCCGTCGGTGCCAGGAGAGCGGGCCGGAAGCAGGTATTCGTAGGGCGCGATCAACTGGTCTTGCACGGCCTGCTGCAACGAGGCCGGCACATCGCACGGATCGTCTTTCTTCGATAGCTGAAGGCCCTTGGCGGTCGTGCCATATGCGATGGCAGGCATCACCACCGTATTGCGCGCGCTGGCGGCGGCCGGCTCTGCCTGCGGCGCTGCCGGCTGGCGCGAGCCGCAGGCAGTCAACAGCACGATGGTGTTCAGGACGACGAAAAGCCGTGTGACCGCGCGCCCCGCAAATGATGGTTGGGTCATGAAGGTCTCTTGAAGGAAGGGTGAGGTGCCTGACGGCAGGAGTGCACCTGCAGCCTCCCATGCATATCGGCAGAGCGCTGCAATTGTTTAGCCGGTCGACCGCGTGTTCATGGCCGCGCGCCGGTGCCTACAATCGCCGGCGTCGACCAAATGGCCGCAAGCCGTTGGCGATCAACTCGAATTGAGCCGGCTTCCGGCCTGACACCCTCCAAGCATGAATACCGCGCTCCTTGTTATCGATGTCCAGCAGGGCCTTTGCGAAGGTGAGCATGATGCCTTCGAGTCGCAGCAAGTCATCCGTCGAATCAATCAGGTGGCGGACAGGGCTCGCGCCGCTGGCGCGTTGGTGGTCTTCATCCAGCATGAATCGAATGCCGGCTACCTCGAGTTCGGAACGGATTCGTGGCAGCTGGCCCGTGGCCTCGAAGTGAAGGCGACGGACCTGCGCATCCGAAAGACTTCCCCGGACTCGTTCCATCGCACGGAGCTCGAGGAAGTGCTCAAGGACAATGGCGTCACGGACCTTGTCGTTTGCGGAATGCACACGGAGTTCTGCGTGGACACGACAACACGAAGGGCTCTGGCGCTGGGCTACCCGGTGGTCCTGGTCGAGGACGCGCACACGACGGAGGGGAATCAGTACCTGTCGGCGCCTCAGGTGGTCCAGCACCACAACACAACCCTCAGCAACATCAGCAGTTTTGGCCCTCGCGTTCGCCTGGTCTCGACTGCAGACTTTCGAATCGGCGCGTGAAGGTTGCGGTCTATCAAGACATTTAGATGACGCTGAAGCGCTCACAGACTACGGGCATGACTTGGCTTGGCGCTCGCCCGATGCGAGCGCACTCGCGGCCGAAGTAGGCCCAATGGACGTGGCGCCAGTACGCCAATGACCCGTCGCCTTCGCCCTCGCTGGCGGCGAACTCGGCTGTGACCTGCTCGAAGGGCACCACCTCGATCTCCAGAGTCTCGATGACGCACGCGGGCTTGCCGTCCCAGTAAGTGACGACGCTGAGGGCGCCTGGCTTGGGTGGCGAGACGCCTGCGCTCTCGTACGTCCAGACAAGACCGGCAGTGGCACGCTTGACGCCCGCGAGCACGAGCTGCGCCAGTTCGTTGGCGCCGGCTTCGTTGTCGTGGAAGTGGAAGGCCTCGAAGAACCGGGCGGAGCGATCTTCTCCCATCTCCGTGCAGAAGTCCTGCCAGAACGCGGCGATGCTTGGTGGGATGTTCATGCGTTTCCTGCGGGTTGACTTCGCTTCATGGCCAGCGCAATCAGTTTGCGCTGGGCGGTCCGCATCTTGATGCAAGATGCCCCGCTTGGAGCGCACTGGCGTACGAAGGGGCCGACATGGCGATCATCGGAAGCGGCAGCGCCCCATGGCGCTGCGCGGCCCGGACCCGGCCCATATCAAGGCCTTCCATCCCACGCTGGGAAGGTCACGCGGCGCTTCGAACGCCGCTGGTGGGGCTGAAGTTGCGGCTGCGCGTGCGAAGGTAGTCCGATCGATCAGAACTGGAAATTCTGATCGACAAGGTCGCTCGCAGTGATGTCGACCTGCCGCGTGCTGACAGCGCCCGCGTCACTGGTTGCCTGGATGCTGTATTTGCCCGCGGCGGCGGTGTCTGCCGTCAGCGGAATGGGAAGCGTCGTCTGATAGGTGCCCACCATGGGCGCGGCCGCCGGCAGCGCCGGCTGCGCATCGAAAAGGCCGTAGGCTCCCGTATCGAGGTTGCTCGCCGTGGCGGCGATCTCGAATGTGCGCGCGCCGCTCAGCTGCAGGGCCCGAATCGTTGCTTGCGCGCTGGCCGGGCTGACAGCCCCGGAAACCTTGCGAAATGCCGAGCTCGGCAGTGTGATGGGGGCGCCCGCGGTGGCAAGGGCCGTGCTGCCGCCGGCGGTGACCGGAACGTCCCGAATGATGCCGGTGCCGCGAGCGTTGGTCGAGGTGGGCACGATCACCACGTCCACGGTGCCCACGCTGCTGCTCTGCTCGATCGGCGACAACGTGAAGTTGCCGTTCGCGTCCGCCACCGAAGCCTTGACCACCGTACCGTTGCGTTCGGCATAGACCCTGGCACCCGGCGCACTGGCCAACACGCCGGTCACCGAGCCGCTGACCGCGCTCGGAAGCGCCGTCACTACCGGCTTGAGGCCGTAGGTGCCGTTGCCGCGCGTCACGATCGACTTGCAGGCATCGAAGTCCAGGATCAGGTCGGTCAGCGTGTCGGCCGCCACGGTGAAGGGACGGATGATCTTGATGCCGGACTGCACCGCGCTGGGGGTGTCGAGCGGCTGCTCGACACCGCCGGTAGGCACCACCGAGTTGGCGACCTTGCCGGCCCCGTTGGCCGCGAGCACCAGGCGAATCTGCTGGTACGTGCCGGCGGCGAGCGGCGTCTGGCCAAGCGTCGTGAGCACGCCGTTGGTCAACGACAAAAGATCGATGCGTCGTGCCGGATCGACCACGATGTCAACCCATCCGGATCCGCCTGCGTCGACGCCGGTATCGCCGTGGACCCGCACTTTCTCGACGGTGACGAAGACATTGTCGAAGCCGCAGGCGGGCGCATCTGTCATCGATACGCGCAGCGTGCCTGAAGAATTGGCAGCCGTCGTCCCGGTCCCGGCCGAGAACCCGCCGCCTCCGCCGCCCCCACCTCCGCAGGCCGAGAGCACGAGGGCACTGCTCAGGGTCAGCATGCGAAGTAAGTACGCCAAGGGGTTCTTGATTTTCAGCATGTCCGGCTCTGTTGCTTCGAGGTTCAGAAGCAAATGTGAAAAAGTCACATTCGACGCCTGAATCCTACAAGGCAGGGGTGCACGCTGCAAGACAACGATGGTGTTATCACCAGGCGATGTGGTCGTTGGTCAGGCTCCCGGCTCGTCCCGGCAAACGACAGGCTGGCCTTCGGCCGAATCCTCAATGGCATGCCAGAAAGCCCGCCACGACGTCGTTGACCAGCTCCGGATGCGTGACCGGCCCCATGTGCCCGAGCCCGGCGAACTCGATGACGGTGACCTTGGCCAGCGTGCCGGTCAAAAGCCTGGCCACCCCGCGTGACGAAGCGGGAGACTGCCCGCCCATCATGTACAGCACCGGGAGATCGAGCGCGCGAAAGGCCCGCAGGGGCGTGGGCTCGGAGAAGAGCGCCCGGGCCCAGCCCGCGACGTTGACCATGGATGCGGCGACGGGCGCCTGGCGCGCCTCGGGCATGCCGCTCCAGCTTCCCGGGCCCATCCAGTAGTCGATGAAGCGCTGGGCGGCGGCAGCCTGGTCGCCGGCATCGATGGCCGCGGCGGCATCGGCCACGGCAAAGCGGATGCCGTTCGCCGCCTCCTGGCCTGGCGCTTCTTCTTCGAGCAGCGCGAACAGAGTCGGCTCGTACAACGCGATGGCGCGAATCCGCTCGGGGCGCGCGAGCGCCGCCATCAGGGCCACCGCGGCGCCGTAGGAGTGCCCGACCAGGAAGAAAGGTTCGCCGGCCGCCGCGAACACAGGCTCCAGGAGCGCGACCTCGTCGCCCAGCGCGACGACACGGTCAGCCGGCCAGGCAGGACTCCTGCCGGCGCCGAAGGAGTCGGGAGCGAAGACGCGGTAGCTCGGTGACAGGCGCTCCATCAGCGCACGCCACTGCGCGGAAGCGCTCGCATTGGCGTGGATGCAGACGACGCCGGGCCCTGCGCCGGTTTCGCGGAAATAAGGCGATTGCTGTTGTGGCATGGGCACCGACTGTCGTGCCGATGCGCGGCGGCGTCCTGCCCGCGCGTCGGGCAGGCTTGCCCGATCGTCCGCATGTCGCTGCCGTCAACGCGTGTGGGACAGCCTCGCCTCGTGCCCTTCAGCCTGCGCCAGGAGCTGGGCAATCGCGTCGGCCGCCATTTCCAGGCGCTTCACGTCGCGCTCTTCGAGATCGGCGCCCGGCTCGAAGCTGAAACCGCACAGCACGCCGTAGAGGGTGCCGTCGGTGAACCGCACCGGCACGCCGATGTGGGCGCCCATGCCGTCGTAGTAGTCGGGCAAACCATTCGCGATCCGCACGCGCGTGATGTCGGGCACCAGGCAATCCATCCGGCCGTCGATGATCCGCTGGCAGATGGTTTCGTCCAGCGGGTGGAACTGCCCCGGCTGAACGATGGCCGGCGCGGTCTTCGAATCGATGTGGCGGAACACGCGATTGGCGTTCACGAACTCGCCGACGAACAGCACCTCGAGATTGAGCTGTTCGCGCACGACGCGCAGAAGACTGCCTATGCAACGCTCGATGAGGCCGGCGTCCGCATTCGCGACTGCGTCCGCTGTGATGGCGGCGATGCGCGTCTCCCAGCCCTCCGGGTTCTCCGATTCACCGTCGAAGATCGTTCTCATGTATATCCACTTTCATGAATCGATCCTAAGCGGACCCCGGCGATTTCGCGCGTGAAGAATAGCCTTGAAAGGCACAGAAACTCCGATATGGACTTGGCCCGGCACGCGGCGTAGCATCGATTCCCCCCTTGCCGCCAACGTCGCGGCGACAAGTCCATGTCCCAGTGGCTTCAATGGAGGTGCGTATGAGCTATCACCTGGAAGGTCGCCTGCTCGAGGTTTGCAACTGCAATGTGCTGTGCCCCTGCTGGATCGGCGAGGATCCTGACAACGGCACCTGCGACACCATCGTCGCGTGGCGCATCGACAAGGGAACGGTGGACGGCCTTGACGTGGGCGGCAACACCATCGCAGCCGTGGCCCATGTGCCCGGCAACATCCTGGAAGGCAACTGGACCGCCGCGATCTTCGTCGACGACAACGCCTCCAAGGCGCAAGAGGAAGCGCTGCTCAAGGTCTACACCGGCCAGGCCGGCGGGCCGATTGCCGACCTCGCCAAGCTGATCGGCACGGTGGTGTCGGTGGAGCGGGCGCCGATCCGCTTCACCGTGGACGAGGGCAAGGGCGAACTCGCGATCGGCAAGAACTACTACGCCGAACTCGAGCCCTATCGCGGCGCGATGGGCGGCCTGACCACCCTCTCCGACACCGTGTTCTCGACGGTACCGGGCGCGCCGGTGTTCGTCGGCAAGGCGCCGACTTATCGTTCCAAGAACCCGGCCCTCGGCATCGATCTCGACATCAAGAACCACAACGCCCTGCAAAGCACCTTCGTCTTCGACGCATGAGCGCCGCCGCAGGCGCCGGGCGAGCGGGTCGGCTGCCCGCCGGCGCCTCCCGTCACCGCCGCGTGTTCCTGCCGCTGCTGGCCGCGCTGATTGCGCTCGCGTGGCTGGCGCTGTGGGCCTGGGCGCGCAGCCCCTACGGACGCTATCTCGAGCACGGCGACTGGACGGCATCGGGACCGGCGGCGTTCCTGTGCCGCGTCGTTCCGGCGGGCGACGTGCTCGTGCCCGCGCTGCTCTACGGCCTCGCGTGGATCCTCATGACGGCGGCCATGATGCTGCCGACCACGCTGCCGCTCTTCAACGCCTTCGACCGATTGACGGCCGAGCGCCCGGACCATGGGCGCCTGCTGGCGCTGCTCGCCCTGGGCTACATGGCGGTGTGGGGCGCCTTCGGCCTGCTGGCGCATGCGCTGCACGGCACCCTGCTGGCGCTGCTTTCCAGCGCGCCCACGCTGGCCTGGCATGGCTGGCTGATCGGCGCCGCGACCATCGCACTGGCCGGGGCCTTCCAGTTCAGCAAGCTCAAGCACCGCTGCCTGGAGAAATGCCGCACACCCTTGAGCTTCGTCATCGAGCACTGGCGCGGGCAGGCGCAGGCGCGCCACGCCTTCGCGCTGGGCATGCACCACGGCCTGTTCTGCGTCGGTTGCTGCTGGGCGCTGATGCTGTTGATGTTCGCGCTCGGCACCGGCAGCCTGGGCTGGATGCTGTTGCTGGCCGCCGTGATGGCGATCGAAAAGAACTTTCGCTGGGGCCATCGCCTCAGCACGCCGCTCGGCGTCGCGCTGCTGGCATGGGCCATGGTCCTGGTGGCCGTTCATGCCTGAAGCGCGCGACGGCCCGCCCGGCCTGCAGACCCTCGCGCTCACCGTGGCCGCCATGCTGGCCTTCGCGGCCAACTCGCTGCTGTGCCGGCTGGCGCTGCAGCAAGAGGCCATCGACGCAGCCAGCTTCGGCAGCATCCGGCTGGTGTCGGGCGCGCTCGCGCTCACGCTCATCGTGCGGCTGCGCGCGAAGCCGCCGGCCGCGGGCCGCGCCGACTGGCTGGCTGCGGCCATGCTGTTCGCCTACGTCGCCTTCTTCTCCTTCGCCTACCTCAGCCTGTCGGCGGGCACGGGGGCGCTGATCCTGTTCGGCGCGGTGCAGCTGACGATGCTGGGCGTCGGGCTGCGTTCGGGCGAGATGTTCGGGCCGGTCGCCTGGTCCGGCTTCGTGCTGGCGGTCGCGGGCCTGGTCTACCTGGTCTCGCCGGGCGTGACGGCGCCGCCGCCGCTCGGGGCCGCACTGATGGCCATCGCGGGCATCGCATGGGGCGTGTACTCGCTGCGCGGCCGCGGCGTGGCCGACCCGCTGGCTGCCACCGCGCGCAACTTCTTGCGCGCGGCGCCGCTCGCGCTGCTGCTGAGCCTGGCGCTGGCGTCCCGAGCCCACGCGAACGCGGCCGGGATCGCGCTGGCCGTGGCCTCCGGCGCGGTCACCTCCGGCATCGGCTATGTCATCTGGTATGCGGCGCTGCCGGGGCTCTCGGCCATGCGCGCGGCGACGGTGCAGCTGTCGGTGCCGCTGATCGCCGCCTTCGGCGGCGTGTTGTTCCTGTCGGAAGCGATCACGCCGCGGCTGGCCTTCGCCTCGGTCGCGATCCTCGGAGGCATCGCGCTGGTGCTGATGGCCAAGACTAAGCGCCGAGCTTGAACAGACTGGTCGCCTCGAGGTCGAGCACGAGCAGCTCGCGCTGGTTGAACAGGCGCCAGCGCCAGCGCAGGATGCCCAGCGTGGGGCGCTTCTCCGAACGGCGCACTTCGATCACGTCGGCCACGAGCCGCAGCGAATCGCCGGGCCGCACGGGGTTCGGCCATTTCACGTGGCCGAGGCCCGGCGATGCGAAGGATTCGGAACCCGCGAGCGCTGCGTCGGTGACCAGCCGCATCGCGATCGCGCCGGTATGCCAGCCGCTCGCGATCAATCCGCCGAAGGGACCTTCGGCCGCCGCCTCCGGATCGGTGTGGAACCACTGCGGGTCGTAGGCCTTCGCGAACTGCAGCAGCTCCGCCTCGGTCACGAGATAGGGGCCGGCCTCGATGACCTGGGCGGCGTGGAACTCGGCGAACTTCATCGGCCGAGCTTAGTAGGTTTCGAGGTGCAGGCGGCCTTCGCGCTTCAGGCTGGCACCGACCGTGTCCCAGTCGAGTCCGGCTTCCACCGCTACGTCGCGCAGCGCGAGCACCACGCCCTCTTCCATGCTCTTCAGGCCGCACACGTAGAAGTGGCTCTGGCTGTCCTTGAGCAGCGCGGCCAGGTCGGCGGCGCGTTCGCGCATCGCGTCCTGCACATAGCGCTTGGGTTGGCCGGGCGTGCGCGAGAACGCGAAGTTGATGTCGATGAAGTCCTTGGGCAGGGTCTGCAGCGGTCCGAAGTACGGCAGCTCCTGCTGCGTGCGTGCGCCGAAGAAGAGCATCAGCTTGCCGCCTTCGAACTTGCCGCTCTTGCGCAGGCGCCGGCGCCATTCGGTCATCGCGCGCATCGGCGCGCTGCCGGTGCCGGTGCAGATCATCACGATGTGCGACTTCGGATGGTTCGGCATCAGGAAGGAGGCGCCGAAGGGGCCGACCACCTGCACCTTGTCGCCGACCTTGAGGTCGCACACGTAGTTGCTGGCGACGCCACGCACCGGCTTGCCCTGGTGGTCCTGCAGCACGCGCTTCACCGTCAGCGACACGTTGTTGTAGCCGGGCCGCTCGCCGTTGCGCGGACTGGCGACGGAGTACTGGCGCGCGAAGTGCGGCTTGCCGTTGGCATCGGTGCCCGGCGGGATGATGGCGATCGACTGGCCCTCCAGCACCGGGAAGGGCATGCTGCCGAAGTCCAGCACGATGTGGTGCGTCTGGTTCTCGTAGCCGGCCTCGGTGCAGTTGAAGTTGCCCACCACGGTGGCGGAGGTCGGGCTCTTCGGCGGGAACAGGTTGGTGTAGGCGTGCGCAGCCGACCAGGGCGGCGTGGTGGCGCCGTACTGTGCGGAGTTGAAGGGCACTTCGCCCGGCTCGGCCGGCGGCTGCGGCGGTGCGGCCGGCGCAGGCGCCAGCGTTTCGGCAGGCGATGCGACGCCTTCGGCTTCGAGCTGCTCGGGCGTGAGTTCGGCCGGCAGTTCGTCCCAGGTGAGCTGCTCCTCGATCGAATAGGCGCGCGCCACGGGCATGGTGCGCCAGTTGTCGATCGAACCGGTCGGGCACGGCGAGATGCAGGCCATGCAGCCGTTGCAGACATCGGCGCGCACCACGTAGTTGCGGTCGTCGTGCGTGATCGCGTTGACCGGGCAGGTGGCTTCGCAGGTGTTGCAGCGGATGCAGATTTCAGGGTCGATCAGGTGCTGCCTGATGACGCCGATGTCGATGGTGGCCGTTTCCATTAGTCTCTCCTAAAGCCCTCCCCCTCTGGGGGAGGGTTGGGTGGGGGCACGCGGCGCTTGTCGTGGGTACGCTGCTTGCCCCTATCCCTGCCTTCCCCCAGAGGGGGAAGGAGTCACGCCGATCAGCCGAATCTCACGTACTCGAAATCCACCGGCTGCCGGTTGATGCCCATCACCGGCGGCGCGATCCAGCCGGCGAACTTGCCCGGGTCGACCACGCGGCCCATCAACGATGCCACGAATGCGAAGTCCTCGCCCGTGGGCAACCACTCGTCCTTCTTGGCGGCCCATTCGGCCTCGTTCACCACGCGGCCTTCGGGCGACATCTTGATGCCGGCCAGGGCGCCGATCTGGCGGTTGAAGGCCTTGTGCGGCACCACCAGGCGGGTCGGGATGCCGGCCTTCTCCAGCACCTTGTTCCAGCGGCTCACGCCGGCCACCGAGTCCTTGATGAAGTCGTCGCGCAGCACTTCGTTGAGCGCATTCAGCATCGGCACGTCCTTCTCGACGAGCTGGCCGTTCTGCACCTCGAGCACCTTGTAGGTCTGGCCCTTGAGCACGTGGTCGTCGCCTCGCTTGCCTTCCTCGTAGCGGCCCTTCAGGCCCGAGCTGTAGAAGGTGGCGGCGTTGCTCGACTGGTCGGCGCCGAACAGGTCGATGGTCACGCTGTAGTGGAAGTTGAGGTAGCGCTGGATCGTGCCGAGGTCGATGGCGCCGGCCGCGCGCACCTTCTGCGGGTCGTCGGTCTTCAGCTCGTTCATCACCTGCGCGGTGCGCTGCAGCACGCGCGAGACGCCGCTCTCGCCCACGAACATGTGGTGCGCTTCCTCGGTCAGCATGAACTTGGTGGTGCGTGCCAGCGGATCGAAGGCGCTCTCGGCCAGGGCCGACAGCTGGAACTTGCCGTCGCGGTCGGTGAAGTAGGTGAACATGAAGAAGGCCAGCCAGTCGGGCGTCTTCTCGTTGAAGGCGCCGAGGATGCGCGGGTTGTTCTCGTCGCCCGAGGTGCGCTGCAGCAGCGCCTCGGCCTCTTCGCGGCCGTCGCGGCCGAAGTGCTTGTGCAGCAGGTAGACCATGGCCCACAGGTGGCGGCCCTCTTCCACGTTGATCTGGAACAGGTTGCGCAAGTCGTACATGCTCGGCGCGGTGAGGCCCAGGTGGCGCTGCTGCTCGACCGAGGCCGGCTCGGTGTCGCCCTGCGTGACGATGATGCGGCGCAGGTTGGCGCGGTGTTCGCCGGGCACGTCCTGCCAGGCCTTCTCGCCCTTGTGATCGCCGAAGTGGATCTCGCGGTTGGCATCGCCCGGGTTCAGGAAGATGCCCCAGCGGTAGTCGCGCATCTTCACGTGGCCGAACTGGGCCCAGCCCTGCGGGTCGACGCTGACGGCGGTGCGCAGGTAGACCTCGTAGTTGGTCGAGCCGTCGGGGCCGACGTCGTCCCACCAGTTGATGAAGTTCGGCTGCCAGCCTTCGAGCGCGCGCTGCAGCGTGCGGTCTTCGCCGAGGTTGACGTTGTTGGGGATCTTCTCGCTGTAGTTGATCGTGCTCATGGGGGCTCCTGCTTGGATGGAAATCCGAAAATCCGTTCGGCCTGAGCTTGTCGAAGGCTCGCGGGGGGCTTCGACAAGCTCAGCCCGAACGGTCGGGGTGGACTCAGACGCGGTTGAGATCGAAGCCGGCTTTTTCGCCGGTGCCGTAAACCTTGAGGGCACCCTTCTCGCCGACGGCGTTCGGGCGGTTGAAGATCCAGTTCTGCCAGGCGGTCAGCCGGCCGAAGATGCGCGTGGCCATGTTCTCCTGGCTGGCGAAGCGCAGGTTGGCTTCGAGGCCGGTGAGCGCGTCGGGCGACATGGCGGCGCGCTCCTCGATGGCGATGCGGATCTCGTCCTCCCAGTCGATGTCGTCGGGCGCGGCGGTGACCAGGCCGAGCTTGAGCGCCTCGTCGGCGTCCAGCGCGCGGCCGACCGCGCCGCGCGCGGCTTCCATCGGCGCGGCCTCTTCGTAGAAGCGGCGCTGCAGGCGGCTCTGGTCGTTGACCATCGGGAAGAAACCGAAGTTGAACTCGTCCAGCGTGATCTTCGGTGCGCGCTCGGCATCGTCGGGCAGCGCGAGCATGTAGGCGCGGTCGGCCGCGAAGGCGATCTCGGCCAGCGTGCCGGCGAAGCAGGAGCCGGATTCGACGAGCGCGAACAGGCTGCGCGAGGAGACGTCGAGCCGCGCCAGCGTGCGGCGCAGCGCGCCGATGGTTTCGCGCACCAGCCAGTGGTCCTTGTGGGCGAGCATGGTCTTGTCGCTCGCGAGCACGGCTTGCGCATCGCCCTCGGTCTTGAGCAGCCAGGTGCCGATGTCGAGTTCGTTGGTGCGCAGGTTGAGGATCGCGTCGTCGAGCTGGCGCGCCATCGCGAGCGGCCACCAGGCGGCGCCGGCGGCTTCGATCGCGGCGATGTCGGCCGGCTGCGCGCCCTTCGGCGCCTTGACGGTGAAGGTGGCGGTGCGGCGTGCGCGGTCGATCTCGACCGTGACGTGTTCGTAGCGCAGGCTGTCGGCACCGTCCTCGCGCTCGAGGCGCGTGAGGCTCACGCCCTTGCCATCGGCGGGGCGGTCGCTGCCCTCGCCCAGCTTGGCGGCGCGCTCCTGCACCGCGGCGCCGAACTGCGCCGGCTTGGCGATCGCATCGACCAGGCGCCACTCGACCGCGCGCTGGCCGCGCACGCCTTCGACGCTGGTGCAGAAGATGTCGGCCAGGTCATGGCGCACGTGGCGCTTGTCGGTGACGCGGGTCAGGCCGCCGGTGCCGGGCAGCACGCCGAGCAGCGGCACCTCCGGCAGCGAGACGGAGGAGGAGCGGTCGTCCACCAACAGGATCTCGTCGCAGGCCAGGGCCAGCTCGTAGCCGCCGCCGGCGCAGGCGCCGTTCACGGCCGCGATGAACTTGAGGCCCGAGTGCTTCGACGAATCCTCGATGCCGTTGCGCGTCTCGTTGGTGAACTTGCAGAAGTTCACCTTCCAGGCGTGGCTGGAGACGCCGAGCATGAAGATGTTGGCGCCCGAGCAGAAGATGCGGTCCTTGCCGCTGGTGACGATCACCGAGCGCACCTGCGGATGCTCGAAGCGCACGCGGTTCAGCGCGTCGTTGAGCTCGATGTCCACGCCCAGGTCGTAGCTGTTGAGCTTGAGCTTGTAGCCGGGACGGATGCCGCCGTCTTCGGCGATGTCCAGCGACAGGCGGGCCACCGGGCCCTCCACGCTGAGCTTCCAGTGGCGGTATTGCGTGGGGTCGGTGCGGTAGTCGACGCGGGCGGGATGGGCGGCGGTGTCGGTCATGTCGAGGTCTCCTGGGTGCCGTGGGGGTCTAGGAACAATAATGCATTTGTCTGGCGACAATGCATGCATCATGCTGCATGTTCCAGGGCGCGTCAACCCTGCGAGGGATTTTTTACGTTCTTCTTTTTGGCGCCCTTCAGGCGGCCCGGCTCATTGCCTCGCGCACCGTCGTCCTGAGCGCCCGGAAGCTCTGCGCCAGGCCCTGTCCGCTGGTGTCGACGCTGAGGTCGGCCTTGGAATAGAAGGCGGCGCGGCCGGCGAGGATGCGGCGCAGGTCGTCCATGGCTTCCTTGCTGGCGGCCATTGGGCGGGTGTCGCCCTGGGCGGCGACGCGGCCCATGTGCTCCTCGGGCGCGGCCTGCAGCCAGACGGTGGTGCAGTGGGCCAGCAGCTGGTTGAAGGTGGCGGGGTCGGACACGATGCCGCCCGGGGTGGCGATCACCACCTCGCTGTAGATCTGCACCGTCTCCTCGAGCGCGCGGCGCTCGTAGCGGCGGTAGGCGTTGGTGCCGTACAGGTCGTGGATCTCGCGCACGCTGCAGCCGGCCAGCTTTTCGATCTCGCGGCTCAGCTCGATGAAGGGCACCTCGAGATCGTCCGCCAGCATCTGGCCCAGCGTCGACTTGCCCGCGCCGCGCAGGCCCACCAGCGCGATGCGGCGGTTGCGCGCCGGGTCGCCGGCGGCGGTGCCGAGCAGCTCGCCGAGCGCGATGCGGGCGCGCCGCAGGTCGGCCTCGTCGCGGCGCTCCAGCAGCTCGCGGATCAGGAGCCATTCGGGCGAACTGGTCGTGACGTCGCCCACCAGCTCGGCCAGCGAGCATTGCAGCGCGGTCGCCACCTGCTGCAGGACCAGGATCGACGCATTGCCGATGCCGTATTCGAGATTGGCCAGGTGGCGCTCCGAGACCTCCGCCGCCTGCGCCACGGCCTTGCGCGTGAGCCCGCGGCGCGCGCGCAGGTTGCGCACGCGCTCGCCCAGCGCCACCAGCAGGGGGTTCTTCGCTTCTTCGGCCGGCAGGGCCGGGTCCGCGGGTGCGGTCAGCACCGCGTCGGCTCGTTCATTCATGTCGCTCCTTCGTCTCCCGTTCACCCCTATCCGGGTAAACACCATATATGCACTATATTGCTTGACACCATTTGTGTCGATGCTTATGGTTCGTGCACAGGCAAGATACTGCACGCGGCCAATTGCCGCAAGTTCCACCCACGCATGAGCACCACCACGATGTCCAAGGAAGCCTTCCACCAGATCGTTGCCGACGTGACAGCGCAGCTCGCCGGCAGAGCGCTCGATGACGAACTCGACCGCTGGCTCAACACCGTCCACGGCGCCGGCAGCCCCGCCTTCGAGCGCCTCAAGCAGGCCTGCATCGACGGCGTGGCGGAAGGCTGGCTGTGCGATCGCGAAGGCGGCGGCATCAAGTACGGCCGGGTCTTCAAGGCCGAGGACGCGCTGCACCGCTTCTCGGTCGACGTGGTCGACATGAAGGACATCGCCGGCCCGCACCACACGCATCCGTACGGCGAGATCGATTTGATCATGCCGCTGGAGGGCGATGCCACCTTCGACGGGCGGCCGGCGGGCTGGTGCGTCTATCCGCCGGGAACGGCTCATCACCCCACCGTCGCCCAAGGGCGAGCGCTGGTCCTCTACCTGCTGCCCGAAGGCCAGATCCAGTTCACCAAGACTTGAGACGCTCCATGACCGAACTTCTTTCCAACTACGTCGCCGGCCGCTGGCAGGCCGGCAGCGGCGCCGGCACGGCGCTTGTCGATCCGGTGCTCGGCACCGAGCTGGCCCGGGTCGATGCGACCGGGCTGGACCTGGCCGCGGCCTTCGGCTTCGCGCGCGAGACCGGCGGCGCTGCCCTGCGCGCCCTCACTTATAAGGAGCGCGCCGCGCTGCTGGGCGCGGTCGTGAAGGTGCTGCAGGCGAACCGCGACGCCTATTGCGAGATCGCCACCGCCAACTCGGGCACGGTGAAGAACGACTCGGCCGTCGACATCGACGGTGCGATCTTCACGCTCGGCCAGTACGCCAAGTGGGGCGATGCGCTGGGCGATGTGCGCGCGCTGCGCGACGGCGATGCGGCCAAGCTCGGCAAGGAGCCGGTATTCCAGTCGCTGCACCTGCAGGTGCCGACGCGCGGCGTGGCGCTCTTCATCAATGCCTTCAACTTCCCGTCCTGGGGCCTGTGGGAGAAGGCCGCGCCCGCCCTGCTCTCGGGCGTGCCGGTGATCGTGAAGCCCGCCACCTCCACCGCCTGGCTCACGCAGCGCATGGTGCGCGACGTGGTCGAGGCAGGCGTGCTGCCGGCCGGCGCGCTGTCGGTGATCTGCGGCAGCTCGAACGGTCTGATGGACCAGCTGCAGGGCTTCGACGTGGTGTCCTTCACCGGCTCGGCCGATACCGGCGCCGTGATCCGCTCGCACCCCGCGGTGGCCCAGCGCTCGGTGCGCGTCAACATCGAGGCCGACAGCCTGAATTCCGCCCTGCTCTTGCCCGATGCGGCGCCGGGCAGCGACGCCTTCAATTTGCTGGTGCGCGAGGTGGTGCGCGAGATGACGGTCAAGTCGGGCCAGAAGTGCACCGCGATCCGCCGCATCCTCGTGCCGGCTGCCGTCTACGACGCGGCGGCCGAAGCGATCGGCGCCAAGTTGGCCGCCATCACGGTTGGCAATCCGCGCAACGAGAGCGTGCGCATGGGCTCGCTGGTGAGCCGTGCGCAATTGAATGCGGTGCGCGAAGGGCTGGAAGAACTCAAGGCGCAGGCGAGCGTGCTGCATGACGGCAGCAAGGCCCCGCTGGTCGATGCCGACCCCGCCGTCGCCGCCTGCATCGGCCCGGTGTTGCTGGGCGCGCGCGATGCCGATGCTGCACAGCGCGTGCACGACGTCGAGGTGTTCGGACCGGTCGCCACCCTGCTGCCCTATCGCGACGTCGAGCATGCGATCGCGCTCGCACACCGCGGCCAGGGCTCGCTCGTGACTTCGCTCTACGGTGCCGACGAGGCGGCGCTCGGCCAAGCAGCGGTGCAGCTCGCCGCGAGCCACGGCCGCGTGCACGTGATCACGCCGGACGTGGCGCAGGCCCACACGGGCCATGGCAACGTGATGCCCCAGTCGCTGCATGGCGGCCCCGGCCGCGCGGGCGGCGGCGCCGAACTGGGCGGCCTGCGGGCACTGGACTTCTATCACCGCAAGAGCGCGGTGCAGGCCAGTCCGGCGGTGCTCGCGCAGCTCGGCCTCTCGGCCGGCTGAAGACCGTCCGAAGAGAAAAATGCGACCCGAGGAGACACGATGAGCCTGCCAGCATCCTTCAATTTCGCCGAACACCTGTTCGCCCTCAACCGCGGCCGCGCGCAGAAGATCGCCTATGTCGACGACCGCGGCACCCTCGCCTACGGCCAGCTCGAAGACCGCGCGCGGCGGCTCGCCGCGGCGCTGCGCGCATCAGGCGTGAAGCGCGAAGAGCGCGTGCTGCTGCTGATGCTCGACAGCAGCGACTGGCCGGTGAGCTTTCTCGGCTGCCTCTATGCCGGCATCGTGCCGGTGGCAGTCAACACGCTGCTGACGACCGACGACTACGCCTACATGCTCGAACACAGCGGCGCCAAGGCGGCGCTGGTGTCGGGCGCGCTGCTGCCGGTGCTGCAGGACGCGCGGGTCAAGGGGTCGAACGAGCTCAAGACCTTGATCGTCTCGCAACCCACCGGCGCCCTGCCCGACGGCGCGCAGGATTTCGAGGCGGTGATCGCCGCGCACCAGCCGCTGGCTGAACCCGCCGCCACCACGCCGCAGGATCACGCCTTCTGGCTCTACTCCTCCGGCTCCACCGGCAAGCCCAAGGGCACGGTGCACACGCACGGCAACCCGTGGTGGACGGCCGAGCTCTACGGCAAGCCGGTGCTGGGGCTGACCGAGAACGACGTCTGCTTCTCGGCCGCCAAGCTCTACTTCGCCTACGGCCTGGGCAATGCGCTGACCTTCCCGCTTTCGGTCGGCGCGACGGTGCTGCTGATGGCCGAGCGGCCGACGCCCGACGCGGTCTTCAAGCGCTGGACCGGCACGCACAAACCCACGGTGTTCTTCGGCGCCCCGACCGGCTTCGCCGGCATGCTCGCCTCGCCCGCGCTGCCACCGCGCGAGGCGGTGTCGCTGCGCATGTGCTCCTCGGCCGGCGAAGCCTTGCCGGGTGAACTCGCGCAGCGCTTCAAGCAGCACTTCGGCTGCGAGATCATCGACGGCATCGGTTCCACCGAGATGCTGCACATCTTCATCTCCAACCGGCCCGGCGACATCCGCTACGGCACCACCGGCCGGCCGGTCGAGGGCTATGCGATCGAGCTGCGCGGCGAGGACGGCAAGCCCGTGCCCGTGGGCGAAGTCGGCGACCTCTATATCAAGGGGCCGAGCACGGCGGTGATGTACTGGGGCAACCCCGAGAAGAGCGCCGACACCTTCCGCGAGGGCTGGACCAAGAGTGGCGACAAGTACTCGCGCGACGCCGACGGCTACTACACCTACGCCGGCCGCAGCGACGACATGCTCAAGGTGAGCGGCATCTACGTCTCGCCCTTCGAGGTCGAGGCCACGCTGATGCAGCACCCGGCGGTGCTCGAGGCCGCGGTGATCGGCAAGGAAGACGCCGACGGGCTGACCAAGACCAAGGCCTACGTCGTGCTCAAGTCCGGCCAGTCGGTGACGGACGAGGAACTCAAGGCCTTCGTCAAGGAGCGCCTCGCGCCCTACAAGTACCCGCGCTTCATCGAGTTCGTCGACGAGCTGCCGAAGACGGCCACAGGAAAAATCCAGCGCTTCCGTTTGCGCGAGCGGGAGCGCGAAGCGTGAGCACGGAATCCGAATTCACCGCCATCCACTGGCGGGGAAAAGACGTGCGCATCGAATATGTGCGCATCGCACCCGAACGGACGGATGCGCCGCTGGTTGTGTTCCTGCATGAAGGTCTTGGCTCGGTCGCGATGTGGAAGGACTTCCCCGAGAAGCTCTGCGAGCGCGGCGGCTTTCGCGGCCTGGTGTTCTCGCGCCCCGGCTACGGCCGCTCGACGCCGCGTGAGCCCGACGAGTTCTGGGACGTCGACTACATGCACCGCCAGGCGCACGAGGTGCTGCCGGCCTTCTTCGAGGCCATTGGCCTCAAGGAGAAGCCCTGGCTCTTCGGCCACAGCGACGGCGGCTCGATCTCGCTGCTCTACGCGTCGCGTTTTCCGGAGCGCGTGGCCGGGCTGGTGCTGCTCGCGCCGCACATCTTCGTGGAAGACCTGACGGTGGCGAGCATCGACCAGGCGCGCCAGGCCTGGCTCGCGACCGACCTTCCGAAGAAGCTGGCCCGCTACCACGATGACGCCGAAGCCACCTTCTGGGGCTGGAACCGCATCTGGCTGCACCCGCCCTTCAAGCAATGGAACATTGAGGCCGGGCTCGACGCCATCCGTTGCCCGGTTCTTGCTATCCAGGGGATCGACGACGAGTACGGCACACTCCGCCAGGTTCGCGGCATCGCCGAGCGGGTGCCCGGAACCCGGCTGCTCGAGCTGCGCGACTGCGGGCATTCCCCGCATCGGGACCAGCCGGAACAGGTCATAGTGGCGGCCGTTTCGTTTGTCGAAGCAGCGGATCGGCGGGCAGGGAAAACTCGTGTTTGAGAGATGAATGATTTACCCTTAAAGTATCTGCGTCCCACGGTTCACCATGGAGAAGCCCGTCCCGACCCGCCCCTGCCGATCTGTCGCCAGGCCGTTCCCGTCCTTTTCACTCATCATCAACGCCAGGAGATACCCATGACCACTCGCATCGCACGCACCACGCTAACCGCTCTTGCGCTGGCCTGCATCGCGACCGTCGGCCACGCCCAGCAGGGCAAGCTCAAGGTCGGCCTGATGCTGCCCTTCAGCGGCACCTATGCGGCGCTCGGCGTGGCCATCGAGAACGGCTTCAAGCTGCGCGTCGAGGAACAGGGCGGCAAGCTCGGCGGCCGCGAGATCGAATACATCAAGGTCGACGACGAATCGGACCCGGCCAAGGCCACCGACAACGTCAACAAGCTGATCAAGCGCGACAACGTCGACGTGATCGTCGGCACCGTGCACTCCGGCGTCGCGATGGCGATGGCCAAGGCCGCCAAGGAAAGCGGCACCGTGCTGATCGTGCCCAATGCCGGGGCCGACGCGGTGACCGGCCCGATGTGCGCGCAGAACATCTTCCGCAGCTCGTTCTCGAACTGGCAGCCGGCCTACGCGATGGGCGAGGTCGCAGCCAAGCAGGGCAAGAAGACCGCGATGACGCTCACCTGGAAGTACGCGGCCGGCGACGAGTCGGTCAACGGCTTCAAGGAAGGCTTCGAGAAGGGCGGCGGCAAGGTTGTGAAGCAGCTCACCGTGCCCTTCCCGAACGTGGAGTTCCAGGCGCTCCTGACCGAGATCGCGGCGGCCAAGCCCGATGCGGTGTATTCCTTCTTCGCGGGCGGCGGCGCGGTCAAGTTCGTTAAGGACTACGCGGCGGCCGGCCTCAACAAGAACATCCCACTCTACGGCCCCGGCTTCCTGACCGACGGCACGCTGGACGCGCAGGGCGAATCGGCCCAGGGCATGCTGACCACGCTGCACTACGCCGACGGCCTCAACACGCCGCGCGACATCAGCTTCCGCACCGCCTACGCCAAGATGTTCAAGCTGCAGCCCGACGTGTACGCGGTGCAGGGCTACGACGCGGCGCAGATGCTCGCGATCGGCCTGGCGGCGACCAAGGGCGACATCAGCAAGAAGGCCGAGTTCGCAGGCGCCATCGAGAAGGCCAAGATCGACAGCCCGCGCGGCGCTTTCACGATCGGCAAGTCGCACAACCCGGTGCAGGACATCTACCTGCGCAAGGTGGAGGGCAAGGAAAACAAGATGGTCAACGTGGCCATCAAGGGCCTCGCCGACCCGGCCCGCGGCTGCAAACTCTGAGCGGAAAGTGACGACCTGTCGTGGACCTCGGTACCTTTCTAGTCCAATGCCTGAATTCGGTGCAGTACGGGCTTCTGTTGTTTTTGGTGGCCTCCGGACTGACGCTGATCTTCGGCATCATGGGCGTGATCAACCTGGCCCACGGCAGCTTCTACATGATCGGCGCCTACATGGCGTTCGCGCTCTCGCCGCTCTTCGGTGACCAGTTCATCGTGATGCTGCTGGCGGGCGTGGTGCTCAGCGCGCTCTTCGGCTATGCGCTGGAGTGGGCCTTCTTCAGCTACCTCTACCAGCGCGACCATCTGCAGCAGGTGCTGATGACTTACGGCCTGATCCTCGTGTTCGAGGAGCTGCGTTCACTGCTCGTCGGCAACGACGTGCACGGCGTCAGGGTGCCGCCCTGGCTGGACGGCAGCTTCGCGCTCGGCGATCTCATGAGCTACCCGTGGTACCGGCTCTTCGCTTCGGCGGCCTGCGTGGTGCTCGCAGTCGGGCTCTACTACGTGGTCAACCGCACGCGCCTGGGCATGATGATCCGCGCCGGCGCCAGCAACCGCGACATGGTGCGCGGCCTGGGCATCGACATCCGCCGGCTCTACCGCATCGTGTTCGCGGCCGGCGTGGCGCTGGCCGCGCTGGCCGGCATGATCGCGGCGCCGATGTCCTCGGTCTATCCGAACATGGGCGCGAGCGTGCTGATCATCTGCTTCGTGGTGGTGGTGATCGGCGGCATCGGCTCGATCACGGGTGCGCTGATCGCTTCGCTCCTGGTCGGCTTCGTCGACACCTTCGGCAAGGTGTTCTTCGCCGAGCTGAGCGGCATGGGGGTGTATGTGCTGATGGCCATCGTGCTGATCTGGCGTCCTGAAGGCTTGATGGGGCGCAAGACCTGACATGAAGCGCTTTTCGTACTTTCTTCCGCTGCTGTGCGCCATCGCGCTCGCAGTCCTCGGCCCGATGCTGAGCCCCTATCTCAGCGACCTCGTGGTCAAGGTGATGATCCTCTCGATCTTCGCGTTGAGCCTCGAGCTGCTGGTCGGCATGACCGGCCTGGTGAGCCTCGGCCATGCGGCTTTCTACGGTATCGGCGCCTATGCCACGGTGCTGGGCTCCGGCAAGGATGGTGGCTCCCTCGCCGTGCTGCTGCCGCTGGCCATGGGCTGCGCCGCCGGCTACGCGCTGGTGACGGGCGCGCTCAGCCTGCGCACGCGCGGCGTCTACTTCATCATGGTCACGCTGGCCTTCGCGCAGATGGCCTTCTTCGTGTTCCACGACACCGCGCTCGGCGGCGGCAGCGACGGCATCTACATGTACGTGCGGCCGGCCATTGGCGCGCTCGACATGGAGAACCGCAGCGTGCAGTTCTACTTCGTGCTCGCGGCACTGGTCTTCACCTACGGCTTCCTGGCGCTGATCCGCCGCTCGCGCTTCGGCGCGGCGCTGGCCGGCATCCGCGTCAACGAGCAGCGCATGCGTGCGGCCGGTTTTCCGGTCTACGGCTACAAGCTCGCGGCCTTCGTGATCGCGGGTGCGCTGGCCGGGCTGGCGGGCTTCCTCGTCGCCTCGCGCGACGGCGTGGTGAATCCCGAGCTCCTGGCCTGGCACAACTCAGGCGAGGTGCTGCTGATGATCATCCTCGGCGGCCTCGGCCATTTGCGCGGCGCGGTGATCGGCGCCGTGGCCTTCACGCTGCTGAAGGAACTGCTCTCCACCCATGCGCTGGTGGGGCCGCTCGCGGACCATTGGCAGCTCACGCTGGGTCTGGCCATCATCGCCTTCGTCGCACTGCTGCCCAAGGGCATCATCGGCATCGCATCGCGGCTCTCGCCGAAGGGGGCGGCCGCATGAGTACCCTGCTCTCGGTCGAAACGCTGACGCGCCGCTTCGGCGGCCTGGTCGCCGTCAATGCGGTGAGCCTGGACCTGCGGCGCGGCGAAGTCCATGCGGTGATCGGCACCAACGGCGCCGGCAAGTCCACCTTGATCAACATGCTCTCGGGCGAGATCGACGCCTCCGACGGCCGCATCACGCTCGACGGCACCGACGTCACCAAGCGCGCGCAGTTCCGCCGCGCACTCGCCGGCGTCGGCCGCAGCTACCAGCGCACCACGATCTTTCCGGAGTTCACGGTGCTCGAGAACTGCCGCCTCGCCGCGCAGGCCGCGACGCCGCGGCCGTGGGCGATCTGGCAGGCCTCGACGCAGTGCGCGACGAGCAATGCCGCGGCGCGCGAAGCGCTGGAGGCCGCGGGGCTCACTGCGGTGGCCGAGCGCGTCGCCGGCACGCTGAGCCATGGCGCCAAGCGCCAGCTCGAAGTCGCGATGTGCCTGGCCACCAACCCGCGCGTGCTGCTGCTCGACGAGCCGCTGGCCGGCATGGGCGCCGAGGAGACCGAGCGCATGCTGGGCCTGCTCGCCAGCCTCAAGGCCTCGCACGCGATCCTGCTGGTGGAGCACGACATGGACGCGGTGTTCCGCATCGCCGACCGCATCACGGTGATGGTCAACGGCACCGTCATCGCGACCGGCGACCCGGCTTCTATCCGTCAGAACCCCGAAGTGCGCACTGCTTACCTGGGCGAGGACCACTGAGATGCTGCAGATCGAAGGCCTCAACACCTACTACGGCGACAGCCACATCCTGCGCGGCATCGACGTCGCGATGCCGGCGGCTACCTCGGTCGGCCTGCTGGGTCGCAACGGCATGGGCAAGACCACGCTGATCCGCTCGCTGATGGGCTACGTGCGTCCGGCCTCGGGCCGCGTGAAGCTCGACGGCGACGACGTCACCGGCTGGGCGCCCGAGAAGATGGCGCGCCGCGGCATCGGCTACGTGCCCGAAGGCCGCGGCATCTTCCCCAACCTCTCGGTGCGCGAGAACCTCGTGATGAGCGCACGCTCCGGCATCGACGGAAAGCGCGCCTGGACTTTCGATCGCGTGATGGCCACCTTCCCGCGCCTCACGGAGCGGCTCTCGCACGGCGGGCAGCAGTTGTCGGGCGGCGAGCAGCAAATGCTCTCGATCGGCCGCGCGCTGATGACCAACCCGCGCTTGCTGATCCTCGACGAGGCGACCGAAGGCCTGGCGCCGCTGATCGTGGCCGAGATCTGGCGCGTGATCGCGGACATCCGCACCACCGGCATCGCGACGCTGATCGTCGACCGCGACTGGCGCAAGGTGCTGGCGCACACGGATCAGGCGGTGGTGATGGAGAAGGGCAAGATCGTGCGGCACGGGCCTTCGGCGGAGTTGCTGGCGGCGCCGGAGGTGTTGGAGGAGTTGCTGGGGGTGTGAAACGGGCGGGACACACCGAGATCCTCTGCGCAGATCCCAACGATCATGCGCTCGTCGTGAGCCCGAGATGGGAGAAGTTGCTCGGTGGGCGATTGCCGACCATAGGTATCCCTACTCCAACTCGTACCACACACCACGGCCAGCACCATGCTGGGCCAAGCGTGCTTGTTCGACCAGGGCTCTGAAATGCTGCTTGAGCGTATTGCGATTGCCGCCGGTCAGCCGAATCGCATCCCCCATCGTGATGCGCCCATGCTCCCGCGCAAATTCGACGATCTGCAGTGATAGCTCGGGCAGCGCGGCCAGCACCAGCTTCTCGCGCTCCACCTTGCGAGCAAGACGACGAACCTGCTCAGCCAGCGCGCGCAGGAAGAAGACGAGCCAGGGCTGCCAGTTCGGGGACTCGGTGCGAATCGTTCCCTGCGTCTGGCGCAGCGCAAGATAGTAGGATTCCGTGCTCAGTTCGATCACGCTCTCGAGTGAGCTGTACGGGACATAGGCGTAGCCGGCTTGCAGCAGCAACAAGGTGGTCAGCACCCGACTCAAGCGGCCGTTGCCGTCCTGAAATGGGTGGATTTCAAGGAAGACCACGACCCAGATACCGACGAGCAACAGTGGATGGAGACACGCGGCGTCGCGTTCGCCGTTGAACCAGACCACCAGTTCGGTCATCAGGCGTGGCGTGTCGAACGGCGTCGCGGTTTCGAAGATCACGCCCAGCTGCTTGCCGTTTTCGTCAAACGCGACGACGCTGTTCGTGGAGGTCTTGTACTTGCCCCGGTGCCACGCGTCCTTTTCGCTGTATGTGAGCAAGTCGCGATGCAACTGCTTGATGTGGTTCTCGGTCAGGGTGATGTCCTGCCAGGACGAGAACACCAGCTCCATGACCTCGGCGTAACCGGCCACCTCTTGCTCGTCGCGCGTCGTGAAGGTCTTGATCTGCAGGTTGGACAGCAGACGCTCGACCTCCCGGTCCGACAGCTTGCTGCCTTCGATGCGGGTGGATGAGCCGAACAGCACAAGAAGAGCTGGTCCGGTTTTCTGGACACGGACGACTCATGGCTGGAGGGCTACGTGGAGGATCGTCAGGGCGCGTTGATGCGCTACTTCGCGCGCGGCCGCCGGGCGTAGTCCCGGGCAGGCCGATTTCCATCTGCGCGCCGGCGTCTGAGAGCAGGCCGGCGGAGGCCCGGGCTCGTGTAGCGGCTCATGCGGCCTTCGGCTCAGGGAGGACCGCTGTCAATGCGAAGTCGACGAGATGGAGCCAGGTCGCTTCGAGGCCCATGATGCTGCGGTGGTCGGAGCCGGTGATGGTCTGCACGCTGATGGGTGTTGGCCAGGCGGCGATGAGCTTCTGTGAACGCTCCGGCAGCACGACATCGTCCCACTCGGCCAGCAGGACCTGGGTTTTCGCTGCGACCTCCTTGCAGTGCGTCAGGGAGTTGAACTGGTGCCGCAGCAACAGGGAAAGTGGAACGAGCGGGAAGCGCTTCTTCGCCACCTGCAGCATCGAGTCGTATGGCGTGACCAGCTGCAGGCTCGAGAAGTCTTGTCGCGCTACAAGCTGAATGGCCACGCCCGTCCCCAGACTTCGACCGACGACGTGCAGGCGCGCGTGCGGGAAGGCCCGGCGCAAGTGATTGGCGAACTCTCTCGCGTCCTCGACGGAGGCGACCTCGGAGGGGTGCCCCTGCGAGTCGGCCACCCCCCGATAGTTGACCGCGGCGAATCCGAAGCCTTCCGGAAGCCAGTGCAGCGCCTTTGCAGTGGCGCGGACATCCTCGCCTCGGCCCGCGAAATAGATGAACAGGTCCTGCAGCGCCTCCTCGCCCTGGGGGTGATAGACATAGCCGCGGACCATCCCGCCCGGCACGGTATGAGAGTAAGTGGAAAAGTCGTCGGACAAGTGAACGACGGGGTGCTTGCGAGCGTCGAAAAGGATGTGTCCCTGGCGTGTCGCAAGGAGGGCCCAGTAGGCTGCGATGCCTCCAAGCGCAGCTGCCGAAGCCGATAGTGCAACGCGAAAGACTTTGGATGACAAGGTTTGCTCCGGGGGAAGGGCCAGGGTGTGTACCCCCGTAGTTTCACCTCGTTCCTTTGGACGCACCTGCCTGGGCTCAAAACCCGGGCGGCACCAACGCTCCGGGTCGGCCAGGATCAAGGCCGCGCGGTACGCCGATCGCCCCGCTTCCTTGGTGAGCTCGCTCAGGTCGTTCCAATCCTGCAGGCGTTCGCTCGGAGACGGAGTCGCTGAACGGTTCAGAAGCAATTGCGTCACGCCCAGCAAGGCACTCGCGGACAGCAGGCAGAACTGCGCGGCCGATCGTTCGGGCTCTGCGGCGTATGCGTTTTTCTCAAGTCGGGCCTCCCTTCGCGCGCGTGGCGCGCTCGACGCAGGTCGAAGACGCGCTGATCGGCCGCTGCCAGGCCTGGATCGCCGACCACTACGCCGACCCGGCGCCGGTGGCGGCGATGGTCCAGCAGAGCGGCCTCCCGCAGCGTTCCTTCCAGCGCCGCTTCAAGCTGGCCACCGGCATGGCGCCGCTCGAGTACGTGCACACGATGCGCATCGAAGTGGCCAAGCACCTGCTCGAGACCAGCGAGCTGCCCGTCGCGGCCGTGGCGGCCGTGGCGGAGGAAGTCGGCTACGACGACGCCGCCTTCTTCGGCCGCCTGTTCCGGCGCCAGGTGAACCTGACGCCGCCGCAGTACCTCCGGCGCTTCGGCGGTTTGCGCGCGGTCCTGTCGGTGCACGGCAACGCTTGAGCGCGGCGGGCATGGAGCTTGCGGCGGGCCAGCGCATGAAGAATCCTTCCCCCGCCGTCGATCGCACCCGCCTGCTCGCAACGATCGAGCGGCTCGCGCCGCGCATGACGGAGATCCTGAGCGAATTCGTCGCGGCGCCCAGCCTGTCGGGTGCGGAGCAGCCCGCGGCCGACTTCTTCGAAGGCGCGCTGACCGAGCTGGGATTGGAGTCCGAGCGCATCGTGCTCGACAGCAGCCTGATCGAAGGCATGCCTCTGTTCTCCTGCCCGTGCGACCCCGACAACGGCCGCTACAACCTGCTGGCGCGCCACCTGCCGCGCATGGGCGGCGGGCGCTCCGTGTTGTTCAACGGGCACATCGACGTGGTGCCCACCGGACCCGAGGCGCTGTGGACCCGGCCGCCCTACGTGCCCTGGGTGAAGGACGGCTGGCTGCACGGCCGCGGCGCGGGCGACATGAAGGGCGGCCTGGTCTGCGCGCTGATCGCCTACCAGGCCTTGCGCGAGATGGGCCTGCAGCCGGCCGGCACCGTCGGCTTCAACGCCGTGCTCGACGAGGAGAACACCGGCAACGGCACGCTCGCCACCGTGCACGCGTTGCAGAACGCGCTGGGCAAGGCGAAGCTCAGCGACTTCGATGCGGTGCTGATCCCCGAGCCCTTCGGCGAAACGCTGATGCGCGCGCAGGTTGGCGTGTGCTGGCTCTTCATCGACATCACCGGCCGGCCAGCGCATGTCGCCTACATGAGCAAGGGCGTCAACCCGATCGAGGCCGGCATCGCCATCATGGCCGACCTGAAGGCGCTGGAGGCCGAATGGAATGCGCCCGAGCGCCGGCATCCGCTGTTTCGCGACGTGGAGCATCCGCTCAACTTCAACCTGGGGCGCATCGAGGGCGGCGAGTGGAACTCGTCGGTGCCTTGCACCTGCAGGCTCGGCATCCGCTTCGGCTTCTTCCCCGGCACGACGGCCGAGGAGGCCACGCTGCAAGTGACGCAACGCATCCGCGCCACCGCGGCCCGGCTCGATGCGGATCTCACGGTGGAGATCAACGCACGCGGACATTTCTCGCCGGGCTGCGAATACGAGCTCGACGCGCCGCCGCTGCGCATGCTGGCCGAGGCGCACGAGAAGATCACCGGCGCCGCGCCCAAGCCGCTCGCCTGCACCGCCACCACCGACGGCCGGCACTTCGCGCTGATGACCGACATCCCGGTGACCGTCTACGGCCCGCTGGCGCGCAACATCCACGGCATCGACGAAGCGGTCTCGCTGGACAGTATGAAGCGCGTGGCCGCCACCATGGCGCAGTTCATGGCGGACTGGTGCGGCGTCGAGCCGCTCGACTAGAGCGTCGTCAGCACGCTATCGAGCGTGTCGACCAGCAGGTCCGCATGGGCTTCGCTAAACACCAGCGGCGGACGGATCTTCAGCGTGCTGGCGTCCTCGCCGGTCGAGCTCAGCAGCACCTGCCGGCCGCGCAGCGCGTTGACGATGCGCGCCGTCTCGGCCGTGGCCGGTGCGCGCGTGGCGCGGTCGCTCACGAGGTCCACGCCGACGAACAGGCCGGCGCCGCGCACCTCACCGACGAGCGCATGGCGCGCGGCGAGCGCCGTCAAACGCGCGCGCAGGTACTTGCCGACGCGCTGTGCGTTCGCCATCAGGCCTTCGCGCTCGATCACGTCGAGCACCGCCATGCCGGCGGCCATCGAAACCGGGTTGCCGCCGAAGGTGTTGAAGTAGCGGCATTCGCGCGCGAAGGCGGCGAGCACCTCGGGCCGCACCGCCAGGCCGGCCAGCGGATGGCCGGCACCGAGCGGCTTGCCCATGGTGACGATGTCGGGCACCACGCCGTGGCGCTGGAAGCCCCAGAAGGCATCGCCGGTGCGGCCCAGCCCGGGCTGCACTTCGTCGGCGATAAAGATGCCGCCGGCGGCGCGCACGGCCTCCACCGCCTCGGCCAGGAAGCCCGGCGGGTCGGTGAAGATGCCGTCGCTGGAGAACACGGTGTCGACCATCAGCGCGGCGGGCCGCATGCCATGCGCCTGCAGATCGGCGATGGCGGCGCGCACGCCGTCGGCGAAGGCCGCGCCGCCGCTGTCGGGCGCCGGCACGGTGCGCACGGCGTCGCCGAGCTGCACGAACTTGCCGAGCGAGGGCGAGGCTTCGGCGATCGATGCGGTCACGCCGTGGTAGGCGAAGCGCGTGACGATCAGGCCACAAGCCTTGGTGTGCGAGTGCGCAATGCGCATCGCCAGGTCGTTGGCCTCGCTGCCGGTGCAGGTGAACATCGTGTGCGCGAGCTCGGCGGGCATCGTGGCGAGCAGGCGCTCCGCATAGTCGAGCACGCCTTCGTGCAGGTAGCGCGTGTGCGTGTTGAGCACGCCGGCCTGGCGCGCGATGGCTTCCACCACATGCGGATGGCAATGGCCGACCGAGGCGACGTTGTTGTACGCGTCCAGGTAGCGCCTGCCGTCGGCATCGTGCAGCCAGACGCCCTCGCCGCGGACCGGGTGCAGCGGCGTCTCGTAGAAGAGGCGGTAGGCCGGGCCCAGGACCCGCGCGCGGCGGTCCATGAGCGAGCGGGTCGCAGGAGGGATCGCAGAAGTTGAGGTCGGCATGTCAGGCCTCCATGTGCAGGCCGCAGGCGCGGCGGAAGACGGCGGTCGCGGCTTCGGCGCCGACGCGCTCGCAGGCCGCGAGGCGCGCCCATGAGAGCGGGTTGTTGCGCAGCAGGTAGGCCGCGTTCTCGGGATGGCGCGCCGCGCGCCAGCCGCTGATGGCCACCACCATCACCAGCCGCGCCGTGATCAGCGTGAACAGCAGCTCGACTTCGGCCGCGAGCAGCGGCCGCACGCCGTGGTAGGCGGCAACGAAGGGCGCGATGTCGGCCAGCGGATCGCCGCCGGTGCCGACCTGGTAGGCGGCCGCGACGGCCAGATCGTCGATCGCCGGCGCGCGCACCATGTCGCCGAAGTCAAGGATGCCGGCGATGCGGTCGGTGTCGGCCGGATCGACCAGCACGTTGTAGATGTTGAAGTCGTTGTGGATCGGCTGCGCGGGCAGCGCGGCGAGCCGTGGCTTGGCGTCGCGCTCGAAGCGGTTGAGTGCGCCCTCCGCCAGCGCGCGGCGCTCCGGGTCGGCGATGTGCGCGAGCAGGCCGCGCACGCTGTCGGCGCGCTGGATGTCCCAGGGCAGCGCGAGCTCGCCGGCGGGATGGTCGAAATCGCGCAGCGCAAGGTCGAGCCGCGCCAGCATGCGCGCGAGGTTCTGCTGCTGCCGCGGCGTGCGCGGCGCCTCGGGCAGCGGCAGGCCGGGCAGGTAGCTGAAGAGGCGCGCCACGCGCGGCAGGCCGTCTCCGGGATCGCAGAGGAAGGAAGGCTCGCCGCTCGATGCCGGCACGATGCGCTGCACCGGCAGCTGCGGGTCGGCAGCCGCGAGGTGCAGCAGCGCCTGGGTCTGGAAGTCGGCGACCAGCGCCGACTCGGCCGGATGCGAGATCTTCAGCATGAAGCGCGCGCCGTCGCCGGGCGGCGCCAGCAGGTAGTTGCGGTCGCGCTCGCCCGTCAGCGCGCGCAGCTCGCCCTCGATGCCCCAGCGCTCGCGCGCCAGCGCGCGCACCCAGGCATCGTCGAGGTCGGGCGAGCCCTCGCTCAGGACCTGCGCGTCGGTCATGCCGCGCCGGCGAAGCCGCGCAGCGCGCTCGCGATGTTGGGGCCGAGGTCGTCGGAGAGGTAGCCGCCCTCCTGCACCAGCACGGTCGGCAAGCCGAGGCGCGCGATCTCGGCCAGCAGAACCGCAAAGCCCGGCGTCGTGATCTTCATGCCCTTGTACGGGTCGCGCTCGTGCGTGTCGAGGCCCAGCGCCACCGCCAGCGCGCCGGGCGCAAAGGCGCGGATGCTGTCGCAGGCCTCGCGCAGCGCCGGCAGGTAGCCGTCGAGATCGGTGCCGAGCGCCAGCGGCTTGTTGATGTTGTAGCCCAGGCCCTCGCCCTCGCCGCGCTCGTGCGCATGGCCGGTGAAGAAGGGCGTGAAGTTGCGCGGGTCGCCGTGCAGCGAAATGGACAGCACGTCGGCACGGCGGTAGAAGATGCCCTGCGTGCCGTTGCCGTGGTGCACGTCGATGTCGAGGATGGCCACGCGCGCGTGCCTGCTGCGCAGATGCTGCGCGGCGATGGCCACGTTGTTCAGGTAGCAGAAGCCGTTGGCGCGATCGACGTAGGCGTGATGGCCCGGCGGGCGGCACAGCGCATAGGCAGCGCGCTCGCCGTCGAGCACCAGCTGCGCGGCGTGCGTCGCCATGTGGGCCGACGCAACGGCCGCCTCCCAGGTGTGGGGGCCGATCGAGCAGGCGTTGTCGCCCATGTGAAAGCCCGCTTGTCCGACCACGCTCTCGGGATAGCTGCAGGGCTGGCCTGGAAAGGGGTGGATGTTCGGCATCACCTCTTCCGAAGGGTCGTCCAGCAGCTGCCAGCGCGCATGGGCCGTCTCGAGGAAACGCAGGTAGTCGGGCGTGTGGATGGCCGCGCGCGGGCCGGCGCCGAAGTCCTCGCAGGGGACGATCTCGTGGCCATCCTTGCGCACAGCGTCGAGCAGCCGGAAGGCGCGCTCGGGCTGCTCGTTGCTGCGCTTGAGCTTGCCGCGCACCATGAACAGCTGCGGGTCGTGCCCTTGGTGCGTGTCGGTGTAGACGACCTTCATCGAGGGGGTCCTTGAATTCAGGGGGTGGGGACGCCGTGCTGGCGGACGAACAGGGCGCGCACGTCGCGCCATGCGGATTCGATGTGCGTGCGCATCGCGGCCTTGGCGGCTTCGATGTCGCGGCGCACCAGCGCGTCGGCGATCAGCAGGTGGTTGCTGGCCACGGTCTCGGAATCGTCGACCACGGTGATGAGGGCGATGATCATGCGCAGCTCGGTCTGCGTGTTCAGGAAGATGCGGTGCAGGTGCGCATTGCCCGAGAGTTCGCTAATCAGCGTGTGCAGCGCGAGGTCGGTATCGATGCGCTCGTCCTGCGCCCGCGTGCGTGCCAGGCGCACCATGTCGTCGACCATCGCGCGCACGCGCGCGAGGTCGGCATCGCTGGCCTTGCGGCAGGCCAGCTCGATCGAAGTCAGCTCCAGGCTCAGGCGCACTTCGTACAGGTCGTCGATCTCCTGCACGCTGATGGTTCGCACCGCGAAGCCGTGGCGCGGCCGCGCGACCAGCACGCCCTGGCGCTCGAGCCGGCGCGCCGCTTCGCGCACCGGCGCACGGCTCACGCCCATGCGGCGCGCGATGTCGGCTTCGACGATGCGGCTGCCGGGCGCGAGGCGGCCTTCGACGATGGCGCGGGTGAGCTGGGCTTCGACCAGGCCGACCAAGTCGGTCGCCTCGACGGATTCGAAAAGAACGGTGTCGGAAGAGGAATTGAAAGCCATGTGGTTGTCTCGTCTTGTTGGAGCACCCGGGCTCATTCTTTCATCGGCTGCCGCGCCAGGTAGACGCCGGCCGCGATGATCAACGCAATGCCCGACATCGCCAGGCCGTCGGGCGGCTTGTGGAACCAGAAGGTGCTGAAGGCCACCGCGAGCAGCAGCTGGAAATAGTTGAGCGGCGCCAGCGTCGAGGCCTCGACCCGCTCGAAGGCCGCCAGCAGCAGCCACTGCGCCGCGCCGCTGCAGGCGCCGCCGGCCAGGAGCAGCAGCACGGCGCCGGCCTCGGGGCGCTCGGGCGGCAGGAAAAGCGGCGCCGGCAGCGCGGTCGCGATCAGGCAGACCAGCGCGGTGTAGGCGTACTGCACGGGGCTCGCGACCCTGCCCGCGAGCCGGCGCGTGAGCAGCTGGAAGACGGCGTAGCAGACGGCGGCGATCGCCATCAGCACGGTGCCGAGCCACGGCAGGTCGCTGCCGGGCCGCACGATCAGCAGCATGCCGGCAAAGCCGACGACCACGGCCACCCATCGGCTGCGCTGCACCTGCTCGCCCACCAGCCAGGGCGACAGCGCGACCATCAACAGCGGCGCGGTGAAGTAGATGGCCGTGGCCTCGGCCAGCGGCATCCAGATCAGCGCCGTCATGAAGCAGGTGGCCACGGTCGCCAGCATCGCGCCGCGCAGCAGCAGCAACTTCTTCTGCGGCGCGCGCCAGATGCGCAGGTCGCCGTGGTGCAGCAGCATGGCGAGAGCGATGCAGATCACCGACAGGTAGCGCATCAGGTTGACGAAGGGCGCCGGGTAGAACTGCAGCATCTTCTTGCAGAAGGCGTCGTAGGAGGCGAAGGCCACCAGCGCGCAGAAGAAGAGCGCGATGCCGGCGCTCCTCGACCCCGGGGCTCGCAGTGCGGCGGTGGTCATCACCGAAGCGCCTCGAAGCCGCGCAGAAAGTGGTCCAGCGCCGAGCCGATGGCCTCCACCATGTAGCCGCCTTCCTGGACGATCACCGTGGGCAGGCCCAGCGCGCCGATCTTCTCGCCGATGCGGCGGTAGGCGTCCAGGTCGAGCCGCAGCACGCTGATGGGGTCGTCCTTGTAGCTGTCGAAGCCCAGCGCGAGCACGAGGGCCTTGGGCGCGAAGCCGCGCAGCGCCGCCAGTCCCTGGTCCACCGCTTGCAGGAAGAGCTCGTTGCCGGCGCCGTGGGGCAACAGCAGGTTCAGGTTGCAGCCCTCGCCCGCACCGCTGCCGCGCTCGTGCGCATAGCCGGTGTAGAACGGGTAGTAGCCGCTCGGATCGGCATGCGTCGACACGGTCAGCACGTCATCGCGCGCATAAAAGATGTTCTGCGTGCCGTCGCCGTGATGGGCATCGAGGTCGAGCACGGCCACGCGGCCATGGCGCTCCCGGAGGCGCTGCGCGGCCGCCGCACTGTTGTTCACGTAGCAGAAGCCGCCCGCGCGGTCGCGGTGCGCGTGGTGGCCCGAAGGCCGGCACAGGGCATAGGCGGCATCGCCGCTGTCGAGCACCGCGTCGGCCGCCGCCACCGCGGTGTGCGCCGAACGCAGGACCGAGCGCCAGGTGTGGGGGCCGATCGGGCACGAGAGGTCGCTGATGTAGTAGCCCGTGCGCGCCACGATCGACGGCGAGGGGCAAGGCGCGCGCAGCACGCCCGGCGTGCCGCCGTGGTACGGCGAAAGATTGGGCAGCACTTCGATGCCCGGCTCGACGCCCGGCAGCTTCAGCGCGCGCCACAGCGCGTAGGCCGTTTCGAGGTAGTCCAGATAGTCGACGCTGTGCACGCCTTCGAGCGGCGCGCGGCCGTAGTCCCGCGGCTGCACGAGTTCGATGTCGCGTGCGGCCAGCGCGTCGCGCAAGGCGTGCGCGCGGGTCGGCAGATCGGCCGGCTTGCTGATGCGGCCCAGGCGCATGAACTGCTGCGGATCGTGCAGCAGCTGCTCGTCGGTGAAGAAGGCCTTCATGCCATCGACGCTTCGAAGCCGACCAGGGCGCGGTCGAAGCGCTCGAACATCTCGTCGATCTGCGCGGCGCTGATGACGAGCGGCGGGCAGAAGGCGACGGCGTCGCCCATGGCGCGCACGATCAGGCCCTGTTCCAGCGCGAGTTCGGCCACGCGCGCGCCGGCCTTCTGCGCCGGATCGAAGGGCGTGCGCCGGGCCGGGTCGGCTGCGAGCTCGATCGCGCCGATCAGGCCCACGCCGCGCACCTCGCCGACATGCGGGCGCGCTGCGTAGCGCTGCAGGCCCTGCTGGAAGCGCGGCGCCAGCGTCTTCACGTGCGCGAGGATGTTCTCGTCTTCGTAGGCCTGCAGCGTTTCGAGCGCGATCGCGCAGGCCACCGGATGGCCCGAGTAGGTGAAGCCGTGACCGAAGGTGCCGATCTTTCCGCTGTTGGCGGCCACCGCCGCATGCACCTTCTCCGACACCATCACGGCCGAGATCGGCACGTAGCCCGAGGACAGCGCCTTGGCCGCGGTCAGGATATCGGGCCGCAAGCCGAAGGTGGTGGAGCCGAACATCTCGCCGGTGCGGCAGAAGCCGCAGATCACCTCGTCGGCGATCAGCAGCACCTCGTACTTCGCGAGCACCGCCTGCACCTTCTCGAAGTAGGTGGCTGGCGGCACCAGCACGCCGCCCGCGCCCATCACGGGCTCGGCGATGAAGGCGCCGACGGTCTCGGGGCCCTCTTCGAGGATGCGCTTTTCCAGCGCATCGGCCAGGCGCGTGGCAAAGGCTTCCTCGCTTTCGCCGGCCTCGGCGTAGCGGTAGTGGTGCGGGCAGTCGACGTGCAGGATGCGAGCGATCGGCAGGTCGAAGTCGCGGTGATTGGGCACCAGGCCGCTCAAGCTGGCCGCTGCCACGGTGACGCCGTGATACGCATTGCGGCGCGCGATGATCTTTTTCTTGTCCGGCTTGCCGATGGCGTTGTGGTAGTACCAGACCAGCTTGACCGCGCTGTCGTTGGCCTCCGACCCGGAGTTGGCGAAGAACACCTTCGACATCGGCACCGGCGCGAGCGTGAGCAGCTTCTCGGCCAGCGCGATGGCCGCCTCGTTCGAGCGGTGGTTGAAGGTGTGATAGTAGGGAAGCGAGCGCAGCGCCTCGCTGCCGGCCTTGGCCAGGCGCTCGTTGCTGAAGCCCAGCGAGGCGCACCACAGGCCCGACATCGCCTCCAGGTAGCGGCGTCCCTGGTCGTCCTCCACGAAGATGCCGTCGCCGCGCCGGATCACCAGCGGCCCGACCTGGGGATGGGTGGCGAGGTTGGTGAAGGGATGAAGGTGCGCCGCGATGTCGTGGGCGGCGTTGTCGGCGTGGGTGGATGGGTTCATGTCAGTAGCCGCGTTCGAGGTCGACCAAGTGGGAAGGACGCTCGCCTTTTTTCAGCAGCGCGAGGTTGGCAAGGGTCTGCTGCGCGATCACCAGGCGGTCGGTGCGCGTCGCGATGTGCGGCGTGATCAGGATGCGCGGATCGCCCCAGAAGGGATGGTCCGGCAGCAGCGGCTCCTGCGAGAAGGCATCGAGTGTCGCGGCCGCGAGCTGGCCGCTTTCGAGCGCAGCCAGCAGGTCGGCTTCGACCAGGTGATCGCCGCGGCCGACGTTGATCAGGTGCGCGCCGCGCGGCAGTTTCGCGAACAGCGCGGCATCGAGAAAGCCCTGCGTCTGCGGCGTCAAGGGCAGCAGGCACACCAGCGTGTCGCAGCCCGACAGGAACGCGTCGAGCTGTCCGGCGCCGTGGAAGGCGACGACGCCCGGCGGCAACGCTTCCTTGGCGCTGCGGCTCCAGCCGCGGACCTGGTAGCCGATGCCCGCGAGCGCCTCGGCGCAGGCCATGCCCAGCGTGCCGAGGCCGGCGATGCCGACGCGATGGCGGCGCGGCGAGACCACGTCCTGCTCCTCCCATCGGCCGGCCGCAGAGCTCGCAACGTAGGCGTTCATGCCGCGATGGTGCTGCACCACCGCCCAGCTCACATAGGCTTTCATGCCGGCGGCCATGCCGGTGTCGACGATGCGGCACAAGGGGCGCTCGCGTGGCAGCTGCGGGTCGGCCACGATGTGGTCGATGCCCGCGGCCAGCGACTGCACGAGCTTCAGCTTCGGCAGCCGCGCCAGCTGACCGTGCGGCGGGTACCAGCAGACCGCCGCCTCGATGTCTTCCAGCGGCCCGAGCTCGGCGCCGAGCCGCAGGTCGATGCCGGGGCAGGCCTCGCGGAAAGCGGGTGCGAGGTACTGCATGTCCAGCACCTCGCTGAGCAGCGCCACGCAGGGTGTCGTGCTGTCGCCGTTGCGCTGCATCACGCGACCCGCGCCGCAGCTTCGTCGGGCGAAGCCAGCCGCGGCACCGCATCGATCAGCTTGCGCGTGTACGCATGCTGCGGGTCGTTCAGCACCGCATGCGTCTCGCCGTACTCCACCACCTCGCCGCGCTGCATCACCGCGATGTGGTCGCACATCTGGCCGGCGACGCGCAGGTCGTGGGTGATGAACACCATCGCCAGCTGGAACTGCTCGCGCACCTGGGCGAAGAGTTCCAGCACCTGGGCCTGCACGGAGACGTCGAGCGCCGACACCGGCTCGTCGGCGACCAGCAGTTCGGGCTGCATCGCCAGCGCGCGCGCGATGCCGATGCGCTGGCGCTGGCCGCCGGAGAACTCGTGGGGGTAGCGTTGCGCCGCGTCGGCCCCGAGCCCGACCAGTTTCAGCAGCTCCATCGCGCGCGCCATGGCCTCCGCCTTGGCTACGCCCTGGGCGATGGGACCGCCGGCGATCGCCGCACCGATGCGATGCCGCGGATTCAGCGACGCATACGGATCCTGGAACACCATCTGGATCTTGCCGCCGGCAGAGCGGCGGAAGTTCCCGTCCTGCGCCAGGTTGTGCCCCTTGAAGAGGATGCGGCCGCTGTCGAAGGGCGCCAGGCCGACCAGGCAGCGTCCCACGCTCGACTTGCCCGAGCCCGACTCGCCGACCAGGCCCAGCGTCTCGCCGCGGCGCAGCTCGAAGTTGATGTTCTTCGCGGCCTGCACCGAGCGGCCACGTTTGAACAGGCCCGCGCCGGACTTGTAGGTCTTGCACAGGTCCTGCACCTGCAGCAAGCGCAGCGCATCGTCGGTCGGCGTGGCGCGCTGCGCGTGGCCATGGGGAATGGCGGCGATCAGCTTGCGCGTGTAGGGATGCCGCGGCGCGCCGAGCACGCCGGCGGCGGCCCCGGACTCGACGATCTTGCCGGTCTGCATCACCACCACGTGATCGGCGATCTCCGAGACCACGCCGAAGTCGTGCGTGATGAAGAGCACGGCGGTGCCGCGGCGCTGCTGCAGTTCGCGCACCAGCTTGAGGATCTGCGCCTGCGTCGTCACGTCGAGCGCGGTGGTCGGCTCGTCCGCGATCAGCAGCACGGGCTCGAGCACGAGCGCGCAGGCGATCATCACGCGCTGGCGCTGGCCGCCGGAGAGGCGGAACGGATAGCTGTCGATCAGCAGCTCGGGATCGGGCAGGCCGACGTCGGCCAGCGCCGCGAGGATGCGGCGCCGCTTCTCGGCCGCGGGCACCGTGCCGTGCGCATCGAACACCTCGCCAATCTGCTCGCCGATGCGCATGACCGGGTTCAGCGCCGTCATCGGCTCCTGGAACACCATGCCGATGCGCCGGCCGCGCAGCTCGCGCATCTGCGGCTCGGTCAGCGCCAGCAGGTCGGTGCCTTCGAACAGGATCTTGCCGGCCACCGGCGCCACCTGCGGGCGCGGCAACAGGCCCATCACCGCGTTGGCGATCATCGATTTGCCCGAGCCGGATTCGCCGACGACGCACAGCGTCTGGCCCGGCAGCACCGAGAGCGTCGCGCCCTCGACCGCGAGCGCGCGGTCGGCACCCTTGGGCAGCGAGATGCTCAGGTCGACGACCTCGAGCACGGCTTGCGCCGGCTTCAGGCGTGTCACGCCGGCGTTCATCGGCCCCTCCCGTCCAGCCGCGTATTGAGGCCGTCGTTGAGGCCTTCACCCACCAGGTTGAGCGCGAGCACGGTCAGCACGATGGCCAGCCCCGGGAACAGCGCCATCCACCAGGCCTGGCGCAGCACGGTGCGGGCCGAGCCAACCATGTAGCCCCAGCTCATCTGGTTGGGGTCGCCCAGGCCGAGGAAGCTCAGGCTCGATTCGAGCAGGATCGCCGTCGCCACCATGAGCGAGGCCATCACGATGATGGGCGACATGGCGTTCGGCAGGATCTGCGTGAGGATGATGCGCGGCGTCGACTGGCCGGCCAGCAAGGCGGCCTGCACGAAGTCGCGCTGGCGCAGCGTGAGGAACTCGCTGCGCACCAGGCGCGCCACCGGCGGCCAGGAGACGATGGCGATGGCCGCCACGATGGAACCGACCGAGGGCTGGAAGATCGCGACCAGCACGATGGCCAGCGCAAAGCTCGGCACCGCCTGGAAGATCTCGGTGAAGCGCATCAGCCCGGCATCGATCCAGCCGCCGAAGTAGCCGGCGACGGCACCGAGCGTGACGCCGATCAGGAGCGCGACGACGGTCGAGACCACGCCGATCAGGAGCGAGATGCGCGCACCGTGGATCACGCCCGAGAGGATGTCGCGCCCGAGGGTGTCGGTGCCCATCGCGAAGCCGGGCTCGGTCCAGGGCCGCAGGAAGGGCTGCTGCACCATGCCCCAGGGGTCGTTGGCGGCCATCCAGGGGCCGAACAAAGCGACGACGGCGACGACCGCCAGCACCACCATGCCGGCCACCGCGCCCTTGTTGCGGACGAAGCGCCGCCAGAAAGGACTTTGGGTCATGTCAGTTCGATGCGTGGGTCGACCAGCGTGTAGACGAGGTCGGTGATCAGGTTGAACAGCACGGCCATCGCCGCCGTCACGAGGAAGGTGCCTAGCAACAGGCTGTAGTCGCGCTGCAGCAGCGCGTCGAACATCAGGCGGCCGAGGCCGGGCCATGCGAACACGGTTTCGGTGAGCACCGCGCCGCCGATCAGGCTGCCGGCCTGGATGCCCGCGAGCGTGACCACCGGCAACAGCGCGTTGCGCAGCACGTGCGCGCGCAGGATGCGGCCGGGCTTCACGCCCTTGGCGCGTGCCGTCTTCACGAAGTCCATCTGCGCGACGTCGAGCATGGCGGCGCGCGTCATGCGGGCGTAGACGGCCATGTAGAACAGCGCCAGCGTCAGCACCGGAAGCACCAGGTGCTGCGCAACGTCCCACGCCAGTGCCAGCCCGGTCGCGCCCGAGCCGACGGTGCTGAAGCCGAAGCCCGGAAGCCAGTCGAGCTGCACCGTGAACACCAGCACGGCCATGAGGGCGAGCCAATACAGGGGCGTGGCATAGAACACCAGCGCCACCGTGGTGATCGCGCTGTCCACCCACGTCCCGGCCCGCCGCGCCGAGAGCGCGCCGAGCGTGACGCCGAACAAGAGCGACAGCGCGAAGGCGCTGCCGGTGAGCAGCAGCGTCGCGGGCAGCCGGTCCAGGATCAGCTTCAGCACCGGCTGCTGCTGGCGGTAGGAGAAGCCGAGGTCGAGCTGCACCACCTTGCCGAGGTAGGTGCCGAGCTGGGTCGTGATCGGCTGGTCGAGCCCGAACTGCGCGCGCAGCTGGGCGACAAACTGCGGGTCCGAAGCACCAGCCTCGCCGGCCAGCACCGAGACCGGATCGCCCGGCGCGGCGCGCACCAGCATGAAGTTGACGGTCGCGATCAGCAGGATCGCGACCAGACCCTGCAGCACGCGGGCCAGCATGAATTGCGTGCGCTTCATGCGCGGCTCAGGCCACCGAGGCGCCGCTCAGGCTGTCGTTCAGGCCGATGCCCGAACTGATGATGTTGCTGAGCTTGGTGCGGTAGAGCGTCGGGAAGTTGATCTCGTACAGCCAGGCCACCGGCACGTCGTTCAGCAGCAGCTTCTGCGCCTCCAGGTAGATCGCCTTGCGCTTCTCGGGATCGGCCTCCTTGGCGCCGGCATCGAACAGCTCGTCGATCTTCGGGTTGGAGTAGCCCTCGACGTTGTTGAAGGGCGAGCCCTTGGCGATATTGGCCGTGGTGTAGTTGCGCGCCACGCCCAGGGCCGGGTCGCCGTACTGGTAGACGTAGGTGAAGGCGAGGTCGTAGTCCCACTCGTTGAGCTTCTGGTTCCAGCCGGCCACGTCGGTGGCGACCATCTCGAGCTTGACGCCGGCCTGCGCCAGGTTCTGGCGCAGGATCTCGGCCGAGCGCGTCCAGGTCTCGCCGTAGGGCAGCGGCAGCAGGCGCAGCGTCTCGCCCTTGTAGCCGGCCTCGGCCAGCAGCTTCTTGGCGGTGTCGACGCTGCGCGGGTACTTGGGGACGTCGGTGCTGTGGAACTTGATGTTGCTGTTGAAGGGGCCGGTCGCCGGCTTGGCGAAGCCCTGCCAGGCCACCTTGCAGATGGCCTCGCGGTCGATCGCGTGCATCAGGGCCTGGCGGAACTTGACCTGGTCCATCGGCGCCTTGCGGTTGTTGATCCACAGCCAGGCGTGCGGCGCGAAGAACTCCCAGCCCTTGGTCGTGACCGCGGCGCCCGGCAGCTTCGACAGCCGCAGCACGTCGAAGTACTCGACCGCGCCGCCCGGCACCAGGTCGACCTTGCCCGATTCGAAGGCCGCGGCGCGCGAGGCCGCGTCGGGAATGACGTGGAAGTACACGCTCTCGACCAGCGGCACGTCCTTGACGTGGTACTTGTCGTTGGCCACCAGCTGGATGTAGGAGCCCTTGACCCATTCCTTGAACTTGAACGGGCCGGTGCCGATCGGCGTGGCGTTGGCCGGGTTGGCGGCGAAGTCCGTGCCTTCGTAGATGTGCTTGGGGATCATCGGCATGCTGCCGACCTCGAAGATGCCGAGGAAGGGCCCGAAGGGGTACTTGAGCTTGAACTCGACCGTCAGCGGATCGACCGCCCGGATGCTCTCCACCGCGGCGAGGTTGGCGCGCAGCCGTGCATGCGTCTTGCGCAGGAACACGTCGGCGGAGAACACCACGTCGGCCGAGGTGAAGGGCTTGCCGTCGTGCCACAGCACGCCGGGCTTGAGCTTGAAGGTGTAGAGCGTGCCCTCCTTGTTCGAGGTCCACGAAGTGGCCAGCGAAGGCAGCGGATTGATCTTCTCGTCGTAGCGCAAGAGGCCTTCGTAGATGTTGCCGGCGATCATCTGCGTGGGGCCGTTCTGCGTGATGCCCAGCATCAGGCCCGGCGGCTCGGGCTGGACCACCGCGTTGATCACGCCGCCCTTCTTGCCTGCCGCCAGCACATGCAGGGGAACGCCCGCGAGCGTCAGGCCGGCCGCCGTGGCGGCACCCATTTGGATGAGATTGCGACGTTTCATGAGAACTCCTTGTGGCTCGATCGGGGATGGTGGGAAGGAAGGAAGGAAGGGAACGAAGCTCAGTCGCGGAAGGACGTGGCGGGCACGGGCTCGATGCGCTGCAGCAGCGCGCGCCATTCGCGTGCATTCGGGTCGGGCTGGCCGGGCATGCGCACGGTGTCGCCGCTCTCGTACTGGCGCGCGGTCTTTTCGCAGACCTCGGGCGGAACCGGGTAGACCGGCTGGCCGCTGGACTGGATCGCGACCTGCACGCGGCAGGCGCGCTCCAGGTTGAGCATGAGGATGAAGGCCTCCGACACCGTGCAGCCCAGCGTGACCAGGCCGTGGTTGCGCAGGATGAGCGCACGCGCCGTCGGCCCGAGGTCGGCGACCAGCCGTTCGCGCTCCTCGAAGTCGAGCGCGATGCCCTCGAAGTCGTGATAGACCACGCGCTCGTGGAACTGCAGCGCCCACTGGTTGCAGGGCTGCAGCCCGCCGGCGAGCGAGGACACCGCCACGCCCGCCACCGTGTGCGTGTGCAGCACGCAGGCGGCGTCGTGGCGCGCCGCATGCACGGCGCTGTGGATGGTGAAGCCGGCCGGGTTCACGTCGTAGGGCGAGTCGTCGAGGATGCGGCCCTCGAGGTCGATCTTCACCAGCGAGGAAGCCGTGACGTCCTTGAACAGCATCCCGAAGGGGTTGATCAGGAACTGGTCTTCGGTGCCGGGCACGCGCGCGGAGATGTGCGTGTAGATGCTGTCGTCCATCCCGTAGTGCGCCACCAGCCGGTAGGCGGCGGCCAGGTCCTGGCGCACGGCGCGCTCGGCATCGGAGATCGGGAGGGCCGCGCGGCCCACTGCGTGCAATGGCATGGATCTTTTCCTTGGGTCGGTTCCGACGGGCAACTGTCGACAGTCGGCATTTCACAGCATACAGCAATATACGGGCCCATTCTCAGATGTGTGCATTCACTCTCCTTGCATGCCTCTACAAACAAGGTGATTCATCCCAATGAAGAGGGCGTACAGTGTTGATCTGATTCAGGGCCTTCGGGCGCGCCGCACACTATCGGGGCAGCCAGGCACCATGGCACGCCACACCAGGCAAACTGCGCCAGACTGCAGACTGTTCGAAAAGGAGCCGAGCATGAAACTGCTGGAAATGCCCGAGGCGCAACGCGCCGAGCTGTCCGCCCGCAGCGCCCTGGCCATCGACGCCAAGGGCCGGGAAGTGCTGCATGGCTTGAGCGCCGACGAGTCGCAGTTCTTCGTCGATTGCATGCGCGAGTCGCCGTCCCGGCCGGCCGAACGCGAGCGCTGCATGGAACTGAGTGTCAAGCACGAGGCCGCCCGCCTGAAGATCGCCTCGGTGGACGACGAAAGCACCGGCGAAGAAAACAGGCCTCCGCGCCTCGCGCACAAATTCTGAAGGCCGCAACGGGCAGCGCTGGATCGGCGGCGCTGAGCCGGCTCTGAGGGATCGGGAGCTTGGCGGCGCCCGGCTCCGGCAGTGCTGTGGCGTGCTTGCCATTCGCACTGGTTTACGGAGGCGTCATGTCCATTGCCGTTCAAGATCTTGAGGCTCAGGTCCTCGGTTTGCCGCCCGAGGACCGCGCTCGACTTCTGGAGCGACTGATCGCAGAGGCTTTCCTCGCCGAGTACGAGCGAGTTCTTGGGCTCCTCCTCGAGAATCAGCAGCGTGGTCCTGATGGAGGGCACGGCATGCGCATCTATCACTTCGATCGATTTCCCTGCACCGTGATCTACGCGGAAGACGCAAGCCTCGGGCCTCAGATCTTTGCCATCGCGCATCAGAGCCGCGAGCCCGCGTACTGGTCTTCCAGGCTCTGACTGCCCAGACGCGCTGCAGGCGAGTTCTCCGACGCACTATTCGACAAAGCGCCGCAGCCCTTCCAGATCGACCACGGTGATGCCGCCGTACTCGATGCGCAGCAGGCCCGCTTCGCGCAGCCGGTTGAGCGCCGCGTTGCAGCGCTGTCGCGAGAGGCCGGAGAGGTTGGCGATCTCTTCCTGCGAAGTCTGCAGATACACGTCGCTGCCCGGATGCAGCCACGGATGGAACAGGCCGGCCAGCGCGCGCGCCACCTGGCTGTCGGCATCGAGCAGCCGGTGCGCCGCATAGTTGCCCATGAACCAGTGCAGGCGCTCGTTGATCTGGTTCAGCAGGAAGTGGTTGAAGCTCATCTGCGTGCGGTGCAGCCACTCGAAGGTGTCGAGCGGCAGCACCGCGACACGGCTGTCGCGCAGCGCGATGATGTCGGCCGAGCGCGGCATCGCGCGCAACAGCGTGCCTTCGCCGAACCAGCTGCCGACCGACAGGCCGCCGAAGGTGACGGAGCGGCCGTCGCTCGATGTCATCGACCATTTGAGCAGGCCTTCGAGCGTGCCGTACCAGTGCAGCGGCGTGTCGCCGCGGCGGCACAGCGCGGCGCCGGCGGCCACCGACTCCTCGCGCATGTCATCGAGCACGCGCGCCTGCGCCGCAGCGTCCAGCCCGGGGAACCAGACCGATCGCTGCAGCAGCTCGGGAATCGACAAGGACGCCGGAGGTCTCTGGCTCGGCCTGGTGTGCGGCATCGACGCTCCTGCTGGCTGCGGCTCGTAAACCCTGATCTCAAATGTCATCGCAATGACTGCCGGGACGACGGCAGCCAAAAATAATAGCGCGCCGTCCACAGGAGAAAGCCCATGTCCAAGCGCAAAGTGATCGTGACCATCGCCCCCACGGGCGGCATGGCGCACAAGTCGCAGAACCCGCATCTTCCCACCCAGCCCGAGGAGATCGCGGCGGATGTGGTGGCTTGCTGGAAGGCCGGCGCCAGCGTGGCCGCGATCCACGCGCGCCGGCCCGACGACGGCGCCACCTGCGACGCCGAGGTCTACCGCGACATCAACCGCCGCATCCGCGCCGCCGGCTGCGACATCGTGCTCAACAACTCCACCGGCGGCGGCGTGCACGGCGACATGATCAAGCCGCTGCCTGGGGGGCGCTGGGAGATCGCCTTCGACGAGCGCGTGAAGGGCATGGACGCCGGCGCCGAGATGTGCACGCTGGACGCGACCACGCTCAACCTCTCCTTCGAAGGCCGCGAGATCCTGATGGACACGCCGCTCACCAAGGGCCGCGAGCTCGCGGCCGGCATGAAGGCGCGCGGCATCAAGCCCGAGTGGGAGGTGTTCAGCCCCACCCACATCCTGCAGGACACGACCACGCTGATCGAGGAGGGGCTGGACGAGGCGCCCTACTTCATCAACCTGGTGATGAACGTGCACCGCAACTTCCAGAACGCGATGCCCTTCTCGCCGCGGCATCTGCAGATGATGGTGGACACGCTGCCCAAGGGCGCGATCTTCTGCGTGAGCGGCATCGGCCCCTCGCAGCTCGAGGCCAACATCAGCGCGCTGCTGCTCGGCGGCCATGCGCGCGTCGGCCTGGAGGACAACCTCTATTACCGTCACGGCGAGCTGGCCACCAACCTGCAGCTCACCGAGCGCATCGTGCGCCTCATCCGCGAGATGGACATGGAGCCCGCGACGCCGGCCGAGGCGCGCGACATGATGGGGCTGCCGCGCGTGGGCCTGCCGCGCCCCGAGTTCGCAGCCTGACCAACGATTCCGAGAGAACAGCAAGGAGACACACCATGACCGATCGCCGCCACTTCCTCCACACCCTCGGCGGTGCAGCGGCACTCGCTGCCCTGCACCCACTGGCCGCGCTGGCCCAGACCATCGAGCAGGTCAAGATCCTCTACGGCTTCCCGGCCGGCAGCGCCGGCGACAGCGTGGCGCGCCGCGTCGGCGAG
>NZ_FMZU01000038.1 GCF_900101545.1 Variovorax sp. CF079
AGCGCGCGGCGCGCGCCCAGCGCGTCGATCTCGCGCGCCAGGTGGGCGAGGCTGCCGGCGCCGAAGACCACGCGCTGCGGCTGGCTGGTGTAGACAAAGGCCAAGGGTTTCATGCGGGGATGGTAGGCCGAACGCCCCGCGGGAGGCGGCGTGCCGGCGCAAAACAGTTTTCCGCCAAGCTCCTTTCTTGCGTGGCGCCGCAATGCCATAGTTCGGCCCGAACGTTCAAGGAGACCCGCGTGCGCAACCTCGATGAAGACACCATCACCCAGGCCGTACTGGCACGTCACACGGGTGCCGCCGACCCGCGGCTGCGCGAAGTGATGACCAGCCTGGTGCAGCACCTGCATGCCTTTGCGCGCGACATCCGGCTGACCGAGGCCGAGTGGTTTGCGGGCATCAAGTTTCTGACCGAAGTCGGCCACATCACCGACGACAAGCGGCAGGAGTTCATCCTGCTGTCGGACACGCTGGGGCTGTCGATGCTGGTGACGGCGCTCAACAACCGCAAGCCGCGCGAATGCACCGAATCCACCGTGTTCGGACCCTTCCACGTCGAAGGCTCGCCCGAGTATCCGCTCGGGGCCGACGTGGCCAATGGCGCGCGGGGCGAGCCCTGCTTCGTGCGCGGCCGCGTCCTCGGACTCGACGGCGCACCGGTGCCGAATGCGCAGCTGCAGGTCTGGCAAGCCGATGCCGACGGGCTCTACGACGTGCAGTATTCCGGCGAGCACGGCCACCGCGCCCGCGGCACCCTGCATGCCGATGCCGAGGGGCACTTCCATTTCAAGTCGATACGCGCCGAGGCCTATCCGATCCCGCACGACGGGCCGGTCGGCCGCATGCTCGATGCGCTGGGGCGCCATCCGTGGCGGCCCGCCCACCTGCACTTCATGATCACCGCGCCGGGTTTCGAGCGCCTGATCACGCACGTGTTCCGCGACGGCGACAGCTACCTCGACTCCGACGCCGTCTTCGGCGTGCGCCGGTCGCTGATCGCCGACTGGCTGGAGCATCCGCCCGGCACCACGCCCGACGGCGGGATCAGCGAGGTGCCGTACTACACCCTCGACTTCGATTTCATCCTGAATCCCGTAGCGGCTGCATGAAGACGGCTTCGCTGTTCAAATCCAGCTTCCACAACCAGCAGGAAAAATCATCGTGAGCACATTGGATATCGTCGGCCTCTGCGGCAGCCTGCGCGCCGACTCGGTCAACCGGATGGCGCTGAACCTGGCCGCATCGCTGATGCCGGACAGCATGCGCATGGACGCCATCGAATGGCGCGAGATACCGCCCTTCGACGGCGACGTACTGGCCAGGGGCCTTCCGCCGGCCGTGCTGGCGCTGCGCGAACGCATCCGCCGCGCCGACGGCGTGCTCATCGCCACACCCGAATACAACTTCTCGATACCGGGCGTGTTCAAGAACGTGCTCGACTGGGTGAGCCGCGGCGAGGACCAGCCCTTCGCGCACAAGCCGGTGGCCATTCTTTCGGCCTCGCCCGGCCCGGTCGGCGGCGCGCGCGTTCAGTACGACCTGCGCCGCGTGATGCTGTTCATGAATGCCATGGTGCTGGCGAAGCCCGAGGTGTTCATCGGCGGCGCGGGCGCCAAGTTCGACGCCGCAGGCCAGTGCACCGACGAGACGACCCGCAAGTTCGTCGGCGACCAGATGCGCGCCTTCGACAAGTGGATCAGTGCAGTAAAGCGCATGAGCTGACGTCGGTCGCGTCCAGCACGATGGGCGCGGAGGGCGCGGCGCGGTAGCGCTCCAGGGCCTTGGCCTCGATGCAGTCGAAGTAGTTCTCGCAGGTTTCCGTCAGGTCGCCATCGAGGGTTGGAGACAGGCCGCGCAATGCGGCTTCAGAGATGTGGGCAATGATGCGGGGGCCGTCGAGGCCGTCGGGATAGATGGCGAACCGGACGGTTCGGGTTTCGGTGCAATGGATTGCTTCGCAGTTCATGAAAGTCTCTGGGCTCTCTTTTTCGTGTGCATGGATTTCATGCCGTTGCGATTGCAAAACCGCGCGGCATACTTCGCCACCTGGAGAAAGAAAGCGCCTACAGAGAGTCCCTGTTGCCCATGAACGATCCCTTCAATTTGCAGCGTTTCGTCGATGCCCAGGACGCCGTGATCGACCGCGTCCGGGACGAGCTGCGCGACAGCAAAAAGCGCAGCCACTGGATGTGGTTCGTCTTTCCGCAATTGGCGGGCCTCGGCCGCAGCGAGATGGCGCGCCACTACGCGATCGCATCGCTGGACGAAGCGCACGCCTACCTCGCGCACCCGCTGCTCGGGCCGCGCCTGCGCGAATGCAGCGCGCTGGTGCTGGCCGTGCAGGGGCGCGCGATCGGCGAGATCTTCGGCGCGCCGGACGATCTCAAGTTCTGGTCGTCGATGACGCTGTTTCTCCAGGCCGACCCGTCGCAGGCGGTGTTCCGCGACTGCCTGCACAAGTACTTCGATGGCCGGTCCGATCAGGGGACCTTGTCCCTGATCGAGAGCGGCCATGGCGGCTGATCCTTCGATGCGGCGGGCGCAAGGCGGCTGGGGCAGGGTGGGCGCGTGGCTCGTTTCGATCGTGCTCGCGCTTCTCGTCACGGGCTGTGCCGGACTTCCGGCGATCGTCGAGCGTCCGCCGTCCTTCGCCCTGGCCGATACGGCGGACACGGCGCTCGCGCGCATGGCCGCCAAGGGCGCGCCCGACGCGCAACTGAGCGGCTTCCGGCTGTTGCCGATGCCGGCGTATTCGATGCATGCACGCCTCGAACTCGCGCGCCGCGCGCAACGCAGCATCGACATCCAGTACTACCTGGTGCAGAACGACGAGACCGGCCGCTACCTGCTGCGCACCCTGCGCGACGCGGCCGAGCGCGGCGTGCGCGTGCGTGTTCTCATCGACGACCTCTACACCGCCGGCGCCGACGAGCTGCTGGCCGGCCTGGGCGCCCATGCGAACGTGGAGGTGCGCCTGTTCAATCCCTTCCCGGCAGGACGCGACCGCCTCGGCACGCGGCTTGCGGCCTCGCTGTTCGACATCGACCGCATCCATCGCCGCATGCACAACAAGCTCTTCGTCGCCGACAACGCGATGGCGGTGGTCGGCGGGCGCAACATCGCCAACGAATACTTCCTGCGTGACGCCGGATCGAACTTCATCGACATCGATACGCTGGTGACGGGCGCGGTGGTCCCGAGGCTCTCCTCGCTGTTCGACGTCTACTGGAACAGCCCTTACGTGTACCCCGTCCAGTCGCTGGCGGCCGTCGGCGGCTCGCTGCGGCAACTGCGCGAGCGCTTCGAGGAGATGACCTGGGACGCCGCCATCTGGATGCCCTCGGCACCGATCGAGCGCGACTTGCTGGGCTATCGGGCGCTGGGCGAGGATTTCGAGGAGGGCGAGCTCTCGCTGATCTGGGCGCGGGCCGAGGCCTACGCCGACGCGCCGCACAAGGCACTGGGCCCGCGCGAGGACCGGCCGCGCGTGACGGCCGATGCGCCCGAGGGCGTGCTGTACAACGTGCGCCGCCTGGTTCGCTCGGCCGAGCGCGAGGCGCTGATCACCACGCCCTACCTGATCCCGGGGCGCGGCGGCATGGAGTCGGTGCGCCTGTTGCGCGAGCGCGGCGTGCGCTTCACGCTCGTGACCAACTCGCTCGCGGCCACCGACGAATCGCTGGTGCACCTGGGCTACCGCCGCTACCGGCCCGAACTGGTCAAGGTCGGCGTGCAACTCTACGAACTGAGCCCCAAGCGGGTCGAGCAGACCAAGCGCTTCGGCGTCTTCGGCTCGGCCGCCGGGCGCCTGCACGGCAAGTCGGCGGTGGTCGACGGCAAGGCGGTGTTCCTCGGCTCGCTGAATTTCGATCCGCGCTCCGATCTGCACAACACCGAACTCGGCCTGTTCATCTACAGCCCGCAGATTGCGGCGCAGCTCACCAGCCTGATCGGCTTCATCACCATGGACGCGGCCTACCGCGTCCGGATGGGGGACAGCGGCAAGATCGAATGGGTGAGTCCGTCGGAAGACGGCGGCCCCGATCTCGTCTTCCACGAGGAGCCCGAAACCGACTTCGGCTCGCGCCTGAAGCTGGAGTTTTTCGCGCCGCTGGTGCCGGAGAGTTTGCTCTAGGGCATCAAGCGTCCGCTGAGGTAGGGCTCGGGATCGACCGCCACGCCCTGCTTGCGGATCTCGAAATGCAGCTTCACGCGGTCGGCGCCGCTCATGCCCATCTCGGCGATTCTCTGGCCCTGGCGCACCACGTCCTTTTCCTTTACCAGGATGTTCTGAGCGTGCGCGTAGGCGGTGAGGTAGGTTTCGTTGTGTTTCACGATCACCATGTTGCCGTAGCCGCGCAGTTCGCTGCCGACATAGACGACGCGGCCGTCGGCGGAGGCGAGCACCGCATCGCCCATGCTGCCGGCGATGTCCAGGCCCTTGTTGCGCTTGCCGTCGAAGCGCGAGAGCGTCGGGCCCGCCGCCGGCCGGATGAAGGCGGCCTGGGCTTGTGGGGCCGGATTGCTGGGAATGGCGGTGGGCTGGCCGGCGCGCGGCGTAGGCAGCGGTGTCGTCGAGCAGGCGGCGAGGCCGGCGACTGCAAGAGCGACGAGGCCGGTGCGGAGAGCGAGGGTCTTGGATGGCATGGCTTTTTTTGGAACGGATTCGGCGCCAAGGGTTCCACCGGGATCCGGGCCGAGGCGCATTTTTAGCATGCTGCGCGCGCCGAGGGCGAGGCCGGCGCCTGGAGCGACGGCTGGCGCGCCAGCACCGCCGCGCGCGCGCCGGCATCGACGATGCGGCCGGCTTCCATCAGCACGACGGTGTCGAAACGCTCGAGCAGGCTCAGCCGATGGACCGATGCGATCACGCAGGCCTCGGGGAAAGCCGCCGCAATGCGCTCCAGCACGCGGCCTTCGGTCGCTGCATCCAGCGCGCTGGTCGGTTCGTCGAGCAGCAGCAGCGAGCTGCCTTTCGCGGCCAGCACGCCGCGCGCAAGGCACAGGCGCTGCCGCTGCCCGCCTGAAAGATTGAAGCCGCGTTCGGACAGCGGCGTGTCCAGATCGCCGCGCGTGGCCGCGAGCACTTCGTCGAAGGTGCTGGCATGCAGCGCGGCCCGGATCGCATCGTCATCGAGCGGCTGGCCGAAGCCCAGGTTCTCGCGCACGCTGGCCTCGAAGACCTCGGTTTCCTGCGGGATCAGGGTCGCGATGCTGCGCAGCCGCGGCCAGGCCGTGGGCTCGCCGTCGATTGCCAGCGTGCCGCCTTGCGGCGCATACAGCCCGGCCAGCACGCGCAGCAGCGTGCTCTTGCCGCCGCCGCTGGGCCCGACGAGCGCAACGCGCTGGCCGCGCCGCAGCATGAGCGCGAGCGCGTGCAGGCCGCTCGGCACATGCTCGGTGACCGCCTCGGTGCCGCGCGGCCGGTAGTTCCAGACCAGTCCGTCGACCTGCAGCGTGCGCCAGGCTGCATCGCGATCGATGCGTTCCTGCGCCAGGTCGTCCGCGCGCGACGGCGCCTGCCAGATCGGCGCCGCGCTGCCGTAGTCGGTGTGCATGCGCGCGAAGAAGCTGAAGTTGGCCGCCATCGAGGTCACGACGCTCGCGGCCTGCTGCGCGTACTGGTAGATCATGAACACCGCACCCAGCATCACCGTCTGGCCCGGCGTGCGCGACTGCCAGACGTAGACCACGACCAGGCCCCAGGTCAGCGCCAGCCCCATGACATCGACCGAGAACCACTTGCCCTCGTTGAGCACCACCGTGCGCTTGAGCGGGGCCGAGATCGCAGCCATGCGCCGGCCCAGCAGCAGGCGCGAGGCGGCCGAGAGCCGGAGGCCGATCACGGTCGAGGCATTGGCCAGGAAGTCGAGCAGCGCCGCGACGTAGCGCCGGTCGGCATCGTTCTCGGCGCGGGCCAGCCGCATCAGTGCGCGGTCGAAGCGCACGATGACGATCGCGATCACCACGTAGCCCGCGATCGCCATCGCGCCGCTGGTGCGCGAGAGCAGCGTGAGCGCGATCAAGGGCCCGATGAAGTTGACGATGTTCGTGAGGTAGATGAACTGGTTCTGCGCGAAGTCCGACAAGGCGCGGCTCGCCTGGTGCACGCGGTGCTGCAGCTCGCCCGAATGGTGGCCGTCGTGCCAGGCGAGCGACGCGGCGGCGATGCGCGCATAGAGCACATCGGCCAGCGCCTCGCGCACGCGCAGGCCCACGTTGCGCTCGAGGATGCGCCCCGGGCCGTGGACAACCCACGACAGCACGTAGATCCCCGCCAGCGCCGCGATCCAGCGTCCGGAGCGCGCGATGTCGCCGGTCTGCAGCGCATTGATGGCCTGCGCCGCGAGCCACGGCATCGTGAGCCGCAGCAGTTGGGAGCTGGTGAGCAGCGCGGTCGCGCCGAGCAGCTGCCCGCGCTTGCCCTCGGCATGGCGCCACAGCGCGCCGTAGAGCTCGCCCATGGCGCCCATCGCATGGCCCGGTGCAGCTGCAACGCTCATGCCAGGCGGCCGCCGCTACTTCAGCGGGATCGGCGTGCCCCGGTCGATCGGCACCGCGGTCACGCTGTTCTTCGGCGAACCGTCGATCAGCAAGTCGGAGTAGGTGAGGTAGACCAGGGTGTTGCGCGCCGGATCGACCATGCGCACCACGCGCAGCCGCTTGAACAGGATCGACAGCCGTTCGCTGTAGACCTCTTCGCGCTTCGGCAAAGGCTGGGTCACGCGCACCGGGCCGACCTGGCGGCAGGCGATGGAGGCCTCGGCCTTGTCCTCGGCCAGGCCGAAGGCACCCGAGAGCCCGCCGGTCTTGGCGCGCGAGACATAGCAGGTCACGCCGCTCACCTTGGGGTCGTCGTAGGCCTCGACCACGATCTTGTGGTCCGGCCCGATCAGCTTGAAGGCGGTGTCGACCTCGCCGACCGGTTCGGCCAGCGCACTCGCGGCCAGCGCGGCGCAGCACAACAGTGCGAGAAGAGGATGCTTCATACGATGTCGAGCGTGTGAACGCGGTCGAAGCTGCCGCGCCGCCGGTCTTCGAAGTAGTGCTCCAGCGCCGCGCGAACGGTGCGGAAGGCGATCTCCTCCCAGGGAATCTCTTCCTCGGTGAAGAGCCTGGCCTCGAGGGTCTCGTGGCCCGGATCGAACTTCTCGCTCAGGAGCCGTGCGCGATAGAAGAGATGCACCTGGCCCACGCGCACCACGCTCATCACCGCGAACAGGCCTTCCATCTCGTACTCGGCGCCGGCTTCCTCGTCGGTCTCGCGCGCCGCGCCCTGCTCGGTGGTCTCGCCCAGTTCCATGAAGCCGGCCGGCAGCGTCCACTTGCCCCAGCGCGGCTCGATGTTGCGCTTGCACAGCAGCACGCGTTCGCCCAGCACGGGAATGGTACCGACCACGTTCAGCGGGTTCTCGTAGTGCACCGTATGGCACGCCGGACAGATGGCGCGCTCCTTGGTGTCGCCGTCGTCGGGCAGGCGGTAGACCACCGCGGTCCCGCAGTTCTTGCAATGCTTGATGGGGACGCGCAGGAGCATCTTCAGCCCGCGCGCCGGGCCGCCCCAAGGGCGGGCTGCGCGCCCTCGGGGGGCAGCGAATACACGAAGTGATGAGCGTGGGGGCCCATTGCTTCAGATGACTTTGACAGTCAGGGTCGGCAGGCCGGTGACCTCGCCGACCATCGTGTCGCCGGCCACCACCGCGGCCACGCCTTCGGGCGTGCCGGTGAAGATCAGATCGCCGGGCGCGAGCTCCCAGGCGGCCGACAGGTGCTCGATGGTCTCGGCGATGCTCCAGATCAGCTTGCTCACGTTGCTGCGCTGGCGGTCCTTGCCGCCGACCTGCACCGAGATCTCGGCCTTGTCGACATCGCCGGCCTGCGCCACCGGCACGATCGGGCCGATCGGCGCGCTCTGCTCGAAGCTCTTGCCGATGTCCCAGGGGCGGCCCTGCTTCTTCATCTCGCCCTGCAGGTCGCGGCGCGTCATGTCCAGGCCGACCGCGTAGCCGAAGATGTGCTTGTGGGCATCGGCCGCCAGGATGTTCTTTCCGCCGGTGCCGATGGCCGCCACCAGCTCGATCTCGTGGTGCAGGTTCTTGGTGAGAGTCGGGTAGGCCATGGTGCCGGTCTCGCCGGCGGCGACCACCACCACGGCGTCGGCCGGCTTCATGAAGAAGAAGGGCGGCTCGCGGCCGGTAAAGCCCATTTCCTTCGCATGCTCTTCATAGTTGCGGCCCACGCAGTAGATGCGGTGCACGGGGAAGCGGCCTGCCTGGCCGACCACGGGAATGGAGACCACCGGCGGCGGCGTGAAAACGTATTCGGAAGCCATGGGAAAAACGTCCTTTTCAGCGAAAGCGGCAGTGTGCCAGAGGGCCGGGCGCGCTGCCCGGGTTTGGCACCCCCCCGAGGCCGGGGCTATGCTTCACACCATGATGAAGCTTCATTCCTACTTCCGCTCCTCGGCCTCGTTCCGGGTACGAATCGCGCTGAACCTCAAGGGCCTCGACTACGACTACATCCCGGTGCACATCGCGCGCGGCGAGCACAAGACCGGGCCGTTCTCCGCCATCTCGGCCGACATGCTGGTCCCGCTGCTCGAAGACGAGGGCGAGCGCTTTTCGCAGTCGATGGCGATCATCGAATACCTGGATGAAGTGCATCCCGAACCGGCGCTGCTGCCGCACGATCCGGTGGGCCGCGCGCGCGTGCGGGCGCTGGCGCAGTCGATCGCCTGCGAGATCCATCCGCTCAACAACCTGCGCGTGCTCAAGTACCTGGTGCGCGAGCTCAAGCTCGACGAGGCGGGCAAGAACGCGTGGTATCGCCACTGGGTGCGCGAGGGCATGCTGGCCTTCGAACGCCAGCTCGCGCAGCATCCCGCCGGCCTCTATTGCTGGGGCAGCGCGCCCACGCTGGCCGACTGCTGCCTGGTGCCGCAGGTCTTCAATGGCCAGCGCTTCGACTGCGACTTCAGCGGCCTGCCGCGTACCATGGCGGCCTTCGAGGCCTGCATGCAGCTCGATGCCTTCCAGCGCGCCCAGCCCTCGCGCTGCCCCGACGCAGAAGCATGAACGCTGCCGACTGGCTGGTGCCCGACTGGCCAGCGCCGGCTGGCGTGCATGCGCTGTGCACCACGCGCCGAGGCGGAGTCTCTGGCGGCAACTACCGCGGACTGAACCTCGGGGATCACGTCGGCGATGCACCGGCCGATGTGGCAGCCAACCGGGCGCTTCTGCGCCAGGCCATCGGCGCGCGGGCCGTGTTTCTCCGGCAGGTGCATGGCACGCAGCTGCTGCCGCTCGATGCGTCCACGCCGGATGGCGAGGCCGCCGACGCCTGCACCACCAGCGCCAGCGGCGTGGCCTGCACGATCATGGTCGCCGATTGCTTGCCGGTGCTGTTCACCGACGAACAAGGCCGACGCGTGGCCGCCGCGCATGCGGGTTGGCGCGGCTTGGCGGCCGGGGTGCTCGAACGGACGGTGGAGAGCTTCGGCGCGGACGACCGGCTCATGGCCTGGCTCGGGCCCTGCATCGGGCCCGATGCCTTCGAGGTCGGCGACGAGGTGAAGGCGGCCTTTGATGCCGGCGCCCCTGAAGCCGCTCGATGCTTCAAGTCGGCTGGACAACCCGGCAAATGGCTGGCCGACCTGGCCGGCCTGGCCCGCCAACGCCTGCGTGCGGCCGGCGTGACGCAGCTTCACGGCAACGACAGCTCCGAGGCTTGGTGCACGGTGCACAACCCGTTACTCTTTTTCTCGCACCGGCGGGACCGCGTCAGCGGGCGTTTCGCGGCCTGCATCTGGCGCGGCTGAAGCGTTCGCGCCAGCCCGGATCGCGGCTTCGCGTTCGGCCGCTTCGCGTTCGCGCAGCGCCCGCCGCCGTGCCGGCGTGGCCATCAGGTAAACCACCAGTGCCACCGGCGCCAAGCCGTAGAGTAGAAAGGTGAAGACCGCGCCGAGCACGGTGCCGGTGGTGTTGGTGGCTTCTGCGACCGCCATCATCAGGGCGACATACAGCCAGGCGATGACGACGAGGTGCATAGACGATTGTTTCAGGAAGGTATAGCGGGGCTTGCTGGTCGGGCCCCTGCGAATGCAGCATACTCAAAACCCGTTGCCATGAGGCGAAACAGGCGAGGAACCAGGAGACGTCATGAGACCAGAACAACAGGCCGCGGCGGCCGATAGTTTCGCGCCCTTCCAGCAGGCGCTGACCCAAGGATGGGAGAAGGCGCTCGAATCCTTCCAGTCGCTCGGCGCCGGCGGCAACGCGGGCGCCCCGTGGGAGATGCCGAAGTTCTCGCTGTCCACCGAGAAACTGCAGCAGTTGCAGCAGCAGTACGTCGAAGAGGCCACCGAGCTGTGGCGCCAGGACCTCGCGGCCCGCGCCGGCGGCGACAGGCGCTTTGCGGGCGAGGCCTGGGGCAGCAATCCGGTCTCGGCCTTTTCGGCGGCGGTCTACCTGCTCAACACGCGCACGCTGCTCGGCATGGCCGAGGCCGTCGAAGCCGACGAGAAAACCCGCTCCCGCCTTCGCTTCGCGGTCGAGCAGTGGACGGCCGCCTCGGCGCCCAGCAACTACTTCGCTTTCAACGCCGAGGCGATGAAGAAAGCCCTCGACACGCAGGGCGAGAGCATCGCCAAGGGCATCCGGAATCTCCTGCACGACGTGCAGCAGGGCCACCTGAGCATGACCGACGAAAGCGCTTTCGAGGTCGGCCGCAACGTGGCGACCACCGAGGGCTCCGTGGTGTTCGAGAACGAGCTGTTCCAGCTGCTCGAATACAAGCCGCTCACCGCCAAGGTCTACGAGCGGCCGCTGCTCCTGGTGCCGCCTTGCATCAACAAGTTCTACATCCTCGACCTGCAGCCCGAGAACTCGCTGATCCGCTATGCGGTGGAGCAGGGCCACCGCGTGTTCGTCGTGAGCTGGCGCAATCCCGATGCATCGATGGCCCAGTACACCTGGGACCGCTACATCGAGGACGCCGCGATCAAGGCGATCCAGGTCACGCGGGAGATCACCGGCCAGGACAAGAAGGGTGGGCAGATCGACACGCTGGGCTTCTGCGTCGGCGGCACCATCCTCTCGACCGCGCTGGCGGTGCTGGCGGCGCGCGGCGAGCAGCCGGCGGCGTCCGTAACGCTCCTGACCACCTTGCTCGACTTCGTCGACACCGGCGTGCTCGACATCTTCATCGACGAGGGCTTCGTGCAGTTCCGCGAGATGCAGATGGGCCAGGGCGGCCTTCTGCAGGGCGGTGAGCTCGCCTCGACCTTCAGCTTCCTCAGGCCCAACGACCTGGTGTGGAACTATGTGGTCGGCAACTACCTGAAGGGCGAGACCCCGCCGCCCTTCGACCTGCTCTACTGGAACAGCGACGCCACCAACCTGCCGGGCCCGATGTACTGCTGGTACCTGCGCAACACCTATCACGAGAACAAGCTGGCCCAGCCCGGCGCGCTCACCGTGGCCGGCGAGAAGATCGACCTCGGTCGCATCGAGGCGCCGGTCTACATCTATGGCTCGCGCGAAGACCACATCGTGCCGATCGGCGGCGCCTACGCCTCGACGCAGGTGCTGTCGGGCAAGAAGCGCTTCGTGATGGGCGCCTCGGGCCACATCGCCGGCGTGATCAACCCGCCGGCCAAGAAAAAGCGCAGCCACTGGATCCGCGCCGACGGCAAGCTGCCGAAGACGCAGGCCGAGTGGCTGGCCGGCGCGATCGAGCATCCCGGCAGCTGGTGGACCGACTGGTCCGCCTGGCTCAAGACCCATGCGGGCAAGCAGATCCCTGCCCCCAAGACCTACGGCAAGGGCAGCGCCTACAAGGCGATCGAGCCGGCGCCCGGTCGCTACGTCAAGGCAAAGGCCTGAACTTCACTTTTTTTCAATAGCAGCCTCGGAGAGCACACCATGGAAGACATCGTCATCGTTTCAGCCGCACGTACCGCTGTCGGCAAGTTCGGCGGATCGCTGGCCGGGATTCCGGCCACCGAGCTCGGCGCCATCGTCATCAAGGAGGTGCTGGCGCGCGCCAAGGTCGGCAGCGACCAGATCGGCGAAGTCATCATGGGCCAGGTGCTGGCGGCGGGTGCCGGCCAGAACCCGGCGCGCCAGGCGCTCGTGAAAAGCGGCATCACCAAGGAAACGCCGGCGCTCACCATCAATGCCGTGTGCGGTTCGGGCCTCAAGGCCGTGATGCTGGCGGCGCAGGCGGTGGCCACCGGCGACAGCGAGATCGTCGTCGCGGGTGGGCAGGAGAGCATGAGCCTGGCGCCCCACGTGCTGCCCAACTCGCGCAACGGCCAGCGCATGGGCGACTGGAAGCTGGTCGACACGATGATCATCGACGGCTTGTGGGACGTCTACAACCAGTACCACATGGGCATCACGGCCGAGAACGTGGCCAAGAAGTACGACATCAGCCGCGCCGCGCAGGACGAGCTCGCGCTCGGCAGCCAGACCAAGGCGGCCGCCGCGCAGGATGCCGGCAAGTTCAAGGACGAGATCGTCGCCGTCAACATCCCGCAGAAGAAGGGCGATCCGCTGGTCTTCAACCAGGACGAGTTCATCAACCGCAAGACCAGCGCCGAGGGCCTGGCCGGCCTGCGCCCGGCCTTCGACAAGGCCGGCGGCGTGACCGCGGGCAATGCCTCGGGCCTGAACGACGGCGCCGCCGCCGTGTTGGTGATGACCGCCAAGAAGGCGGCCGCGCTGGGACTGAAACCGCTCGGCCGCATCGCGAGCTACGCGAGCACCGGCCTCGACCCGGCCTTCATGGGCATGGGCCCGGTGCCTGCTTCGACCAAGGCGCTGCAGCGCGCCGGCTGGAAGCCGCAGGACCTCGACGTGCTCGAGATCAACGAGGCCTTCGCCGCGCAGGCCTGCGCCGTCAACCGCGAGATGGGCTGGGATGTGAACAAGGTCAACGTGAACGGCGGCGCCATCGCCATTGGCCACCCGATCGGTGCCTCCGGCTGCCGCATCCTGGTGACGCTGCTGCACGAGATGCAGCGCCAGAACGCGAAGAAGGGCATCGCCTCGCTGTGCATCGGTGGCGGCATGGGGGTGGCGCTCACGATCGAACGCTGAAGCGTCCATCACCATCCCTGAAAGCGCCGCGCAACACGCGGCGCTTTCACTTGCGATCCGCTGGCGCCGGGAGCAAACTGAGGAGACGGCCGGGCCGAGCATGCCGAGCCGTTGTTCGAACCAGGGCCCGTGGCTTCGCACAAGGAGCATGCCATGTCCATTCCTTCGCATCTGTCCGACTACCTCGAACAGCGCGGCACACGCTACGAGGTTTGCATGCATGAGCACAGCCGCACCAGCGCGGAGACGGCTCACAACGCCCATGTTCCTCCGGGTCAACTGGCCAAATCGGTCATCCTCGAGGACGAAACGGGCTGCGTGATGGCCGTCGTTCCCGCCGACAAGATGGTCATGCTGGGCGAGTTCTCCCGCATACTCGGCCGCCACAGGCTGAGGCTGGCCGACGAAGCCCGCGTTGCGACGCTGTTCGAGGACTGCGAACCCGGTGCGATACCGCCGATCGGCATGGCCTGGGGTATCCAGACCATCGTCGACGACGAACTCGAGACCAGCGACGTCGTCTACATGGAAGGCGGCGATCACGAGCGGCTGCTGCGGTTGTCGCGCGAGCAGTTTCACGAGCTGATGCGCGCTCAGCCGCACGGGAATTTCTGCAAGTCGCCGACGCATTGAGTGCGATGTCGGAAGCCGTCATTGGCTGGCAATGGTCACTGCGACCTTCCGGTTCTACGAGGAGCTGAACGACTTTCTGGCACGCGAGCGGCGCGGGCACGAATTCTCCTGCACGTGCGCGCGGGCGGCGACCGCCAAGCACATGATCGAGGCGCTCGGTGTGCCGCACACCGAGGTCGAGCTGGTGCTGGTCAACGGCGAGTCGGCCGGATTCGGGGCGTTGCTGAGCGATGGCGATCGGGTCGCCGTGTTTCCGAAGTTCGAAGCGCTCGATGTCACGCCGCTGCTGCGCGTTCGCGAGCATGCGCTGCGCGTCACGCGCTTCGTCGCCGATGCGCATCTGGGCGGGCTCGCTCACCTGCTGCGCATGACCGGGTTCGATACCCTGTACGACAACCATTTCCGCGACGAAGAGATCGAGCGTATCGCTGTAGCGCAGGGGCGCATCGTGCTGACGCGGGATCGGGAGCTGCTCAAGCGCCGTGGGATCACGCATGGCTGCTACGTGCATGCCTTGCGATCGGCCGAGCAGTTGCGCGAGATCTTCGATCGACTCGACCTGGCGCGTGGTGCGCGGCCGTTCACGCTGTGTCTGAACTGCAACACGCCCTTGCATGGGATCGACAAGGCGCTGGTCACGTCGACGCTGCCACCGGCGGTGCGCGAGCGCTACCAACGTTTCAGCGTATGCGATGTTTGCCGTCGCGTGTTCTGGGAGGGTTCGCACTGGCAGCGCATGCGCGTTATGGTGGATGGGTTGCTGGCGGAGTGATGGCGACAGCGCTCGGAACGTCACGGACCTCGTAGCCACCGGATAGGGCCTTTCGTGACCATGATCGGCAGCCCGCCGACTGGCTCGATGGCTGTGGTCGGACACTGGCCTTGCGTACCGTCAGTTATTGCACTGAAAGCGAGGGGACCCCGGGACAACTATTCGCTCGGGATGCGGATGTTGGGGAACGCATCTGCGACTTCGTTGCGACCGACGTCGGCGTCGTACCAGCAAATCGTTCCCTCTTTCTCGTCGCGAGTCTGCTTGTGCGTCCCGTCGCAGAAGGGCTGGGTCGCCGACAGGCCACAGCCGCAGATAAATTTCGTCTCGCCGCCAATGGTCACTGGATAGGGTTTGCTGCGCGTGCGCATCACCAGCCTTGTCATGATTGCCTCCGACGGGTTAGAAGCAGCAAAAGGATCAACTCGAGTGAACCGAGTCGACAATTCAGTATAGTCCGCGCTGCCCGGGACAAGCGCCTGGTACTCACCGCTCAAGCTCCGAAGATCGCGTCCCACTTAGGACGATGGAGTAAAGGCCCAGCAGCAACTCGGACTTATCAGGGCAGTCTGATCGAGCATCAACGCGCACTAACCATGGCTGCCGACAAAGGGGCCTGCGCGGCTTGACCTTGGAGGTCATTGCGGCGCCGCGCGCCGCGCGCGAGAGTGGCCCCATGACATCCGCTCTTCCCGTCCCTCGCTCCGGCTGGCCCACGCTGCTGCTGCTCTTGAGCGGCACCTTCATGGTGGTGCTCGACTTCTTCATCGTCAACGTCGCGCTGCCCTCGATCCAGCACGACCTGAAGGCCAGCGACAGCGCCCTGCAGCTGGTGGTCGCAGGCTACGGCCTCGCGAACGCGGCCGGGCTCATCACCGGCGGGCGGCTCGGCGATCTGTTCGGACGCCGCCGCATGTTCATGCTGGGCCTGCTGCTGTTCACGCTTGCCTCGGCCGCCTGTGGCCTGGCGCAGGGCACGACGACGCTCATTGCGGCGCGCATCGTGCAGGGCTTGGCCGGCGCCTTGCTGCAGCCGCAAGTGCTGGCGATGCTGGGCTTGGTCTTCACCGGCGAGGCGCGCGCCAAGGCTTTCGGCGCCTACGGCGTGGCGCTGGGCCTGGCTGCGGCGCTCGGCCAGCTGGTGGGCGGGCTGCTGATCCATGCCGACTTCGCGCAGCTGGGCTGGCGGATGTGCTTCCTGATCAACTTGCCGATCGGCCTGGCCGGGTTGCTGTTCGGCCTGCGCTTTATTCCGCCTTTCGCGCCCGAGGCGCGCAGCCGGCTCGACGTGCCCGGCGCGCTGTGGGTCGCGCTGGCACTGGCCGCGGTGCTGTGGCCGCTGGTCGAAGGCCGGCAGCAGGGCTGGCCCTTGTGGAGCGTGCTCACGCTGATCGTCGCGCTGCCGCTGATCGCCGGGCTGGCGCTGCATCAACGCCGGCTGGAGCAGCGTGGCGGCAATCCGCTGATCGCGCCGGCGCTGTTCCGCCTGCCGGCTTTCGTTATCGGGCTGGGCGTGACGCTCGCGTTCTTTGCCGGCAATGCATCGTTCTACTTCGTGCTCGCGCTCTACCTGCAGCAGATCCTCGGGCTCGAGGCGCTGGCCTCGGGCCTGGTCTTCACGGTGCTTGCGGTGGGCTTCTTCGCGACCTCGATGACGGCGAAGAAGCTGGCCGCTCGGCTCGGTCCGCAAACGATCGCGATCGGCGCCTTGCTGCTGGCCGCGGGACACGGGCTGATGATCGCGGTCGTGCTGACGCACCCCGGCAGCGGGGCGGTGGCCTGGCTGCTGCCGGTGTTGTGCCTGCAGGGGGCAGGGCTCGGCATGATCATCGCGCCGCTGATGTCGGCGGTGCTGGCCAGCGTGCCCGCGGCCCATGCGGGCGTGGCGGCCGGCGTGGCTTCCACCGTGCAGCAGGTCGGCAACTCGCTCGGCGTGGCGCTGATCGGCATCCTGTTCTACGCGGGCTGGACGGAGCCGCGGCTCGCCTTCGTCGCCTCGACGGTCTACCTGCTGCTGCTCGCGCTGGCGGTGGCGGCGCTGTTCCAGCGGCTGCAGTGTGCGCCTCAGCCGGCAGAGGCGTCTTGCGCCGCGTAGTGCGCGCAGAGGGTATCGACCAGGGCCTGCGCATAGGTGGGAAGTGTGGCGCGGTCGCGGACCAGCAGGTAGCGCTCGCGCACGCACCACGGATCGCTGAGTTCGATCAACGCGAGCCGCATGCTCTCGAGATTGCGGCGCGCGGCCGACTCGGGCACCACGCCGATGCCCACGCCGCTGCCGATCATGCGGCACATGGCATCGAAGCCGCCGAGCTGGATGCGCAGCTTCTGGCTCTTGCCCAGGCTTTCAGTGATCTGCGCCAGGAAGGCGTGCAGCGTGCTGCCCTGCTGCATGCCGACGGCGTCCTCGTCCAGCGTCTCGGCAAAGGCGATGCGGCGGCGCCGCGCGAAGCGGTGCTTGCGCGAGGTCACGAGCACCAGCCGGTCGGTACTGAAGTGGATCGCCTCCAGCCCCAGCGTGTCGACGCGCCCGGCGACGATGCCGATGTCGGCGCGGCCGTCGAGCACGCCGTGCGGGATCTGGGTGTTCGGTTTTTCCTGAAGGTCGATGTTGATCCGCGGGTGCCGGGCCAGGAAGCCGGGCAGGATCTCGGGCATGAAATCGCTGACCGCCGTGGTGTTGGCGAACACCCGCAGATGACCGCGCAGGCCCCCGCCGTACTCGGCCAGTTCGGAACGCAGCTGCCCGGCCTGGTGCAGCATCAGCCGCGCGTGGTGGAGAAAGGCCTCGCCCGGCGGCAGCAGGCGCACGCCGCGCGCTTCGCGCGACAGCAGCGCCAGCCCGGACTGCGCCTCCAGCGCCTTGATGCGCGCGCTGGCTGCGGCCAGCGACAGGTGCTGGCGTTCGGCCGCGCGCGTGAGGCTGCCCAGCTCCGCCGCGGCGACGAAAAGACGCAGGTCGGTCAGGTCGAAATGCATGGGTGCATCCTAGCAAGCCTTCGGAAATCCTGAAGGCTCGGTCTCGAAATCGAAGATTGCGCGCAGGTGCCGCCATGGCCACCATGCGGGTCGGGGCGTGGCTTGAACGCCCAAACGCAACGGAGACACAAATGAGCTTTCGCGCACTCGCGCTTCTTCTGGCTGCTGCTGCCGCGCTATGGCCGGTCGGGCACGCGGCCGCACAAACCGGCTATCCCTCGCGCCCGATCACGCTGGTCGTGCCGCAGGCGGCCGGCGGCACCAACGACATCGTCGGCCGCCTGGTCGGCCAGAAGATCGCCGAGGTGCTGGGCGCCAGCGTGGTGGTGGACAACCGGCCCGGCGCCGGCGGCAACATCGGCACACAGCTGGTGGCCAAGGCGCCGAAGGACGGCTACACGCTGCTCATGACCATCAGCAGCAGCCAGGCCATCAACCCCGCGCTCTACAAGAACCCGGGCTTCGATCCGGTCAAGGATTTCCGCCCCGTGGGCCTGATCGGCGCAGTGCCCAACGTGCTGCTGGTCAACCCGTCGTTCCCGGCCAGGTCGCTCGGCGAGCTGCTTGCGCTCGCGAAGCGCAAGGACGCGGCCTACCAGTACGCCTCGGCCGGCAACGGCACGCTCAACCACCTGCTCGGCGAGATGCTCAACAGCATGGCGGGCATCCAGCTGCAGCACGTGCCTTACAAGGGCGTGGCGCCCGCCATCAACGACGTGCTCGGCGGCCAGCTGCCGATCGTGTTCGCGAGCCTGCCCTCGGCGCTGCCGCACATCAAGGCCGGCAAGCTGCGCGCGTTGGCGGTGAGCGGCGACAAGCGCTCGCCGGTGCTGCCGGACGTGCCCGCCATCGCCGAATCGGTGCCGGGCTACAACGGCACGCTGTGGATCGGCCTGTTCGCACCGGCCGGCGTGCCGCAGGACGTGCTCGCCAAACTGCAGGACGCGACGCAGAAGGCCATGGTCGCGCCGGACCTGCGCGAAAAACTCGACCAGCAGGGCGTCGAGATCGCGGCGCCGACCTCGCCCGAGCAGTTCACGAAGCTGCTGCAGGACGACATCGCCAAGTGGGCGCGGATCGTCAAGGCTTCCGGCGCCGCCGTGGATTGAACGCATGACCCTCTCTCAACACCCTTCAGTGATCGATGCCGAGGCATTGGCCCGCTTGCAGGCCTGGCAGGGCCGCAGCGAAACGCTGGCCGACGAGGTCACGGCCGCGCCGGTGCGCGCGCTGGCGGCCACGCTGGACCGCGACGATCCTGCCCCCGGGCAGGGCACGCGGCTGCCCGAGCTCTGGCACTGGCTCTACTTCCTGCCGCACCACCGTCAATCCGAGATCGGCCCCGACGGCCACGCCAAGCGCGGCGGCTTCCTGCCGCCGGTGCCGCTGCCGCGCCGCATGTGGGCCGGCGGTCGACTGGCGTGGGAGGCAGGCAATCCGCTCGTGGTCGGCGATGCGGTCGAACGTACATCGACCATCGCTTCGGTCTCGCACAAGGCAGGCCGCAGCGGCGAGCTGGTCTTCGTGTTGGTGCGCCACGAGGTCCGCAATGCGCGCGGCCTGGTGCTGACCGAGGAGCACGACATCGTCTACCGTGCAGCGCCGGCCGCGGGCGAAGCCGCGCCGCCGCCCATCCCGGCACCGAAGGACGCGGCATTCAGCCGCGAGATCGTGCCCGACGACGTGCTGCTGTTCCGTTATTCGGCGCTCACCTTCAACGGCCACCGCATCCACTACGACCGGCGCTACGTGACCGAGGTCGAGGGCTACCCGGGCCTGATCGTGCACGGCCCGCTGATCGCCACGCTGCTGGTCGACCTGCTGCGGCGCGAGAAGCCGCAGGCCACGTTGTCGAAGTTCGAGTTCCGCGCGGTGCGACCCACCTTCGACACCGCTTCCTTCCGCGTGCATGGCCGCGCCGAGGCCGACGGCAAGAGCTTCCGGCTGTGGGCCGAAGACGCCGACGGCTGGCTCGCGATGCAAGCCACCGCCAGCCTGTCCTGAGAGCCCCATGAAAACCCAGATCCCCGCCCCCGATGCGCATCAGGAGATGCGCGATGCCCTGCGCGCGCTCTGCGGCAGTTTCGATTCCGCCTACTGGCAGAAGGTCGATCACGAGCGCGGCTACCCCGAAGCCTTCGTGAACGCGCTGACCGAGGCCGGCTGGCTCGCCGCGCTGATCCCCGCCGACTACGGCGGCTCCGGCCTGGGCCTGGCCGAAGCCTCGGTGATCATGGAAGAGATCAACTTCGCCGGCGGCAACGCGGGCTCTTGCCACGGCCAGATGTACAACATGGGCACGCTGCTGCGCCACGGCAGCGAGGCGCAGAAGCGCCAGTACCTGCCGAAGATCGCGACCGGCGAGCTGCGCCTGCAGACCATGGCCGTGACCGAGCCCGCCACCGGCACCGACACCACGCAACTCAAGACCACCGCGGTGAGGAAGGGCGACCGCTACGTGGTCAACGGCCAGAAGGTGTGGATCTCGCGCATCCAGCATTCCGATCTGATGATCCTCTTGGCGCGCACCTCGCCGCTCGCGGAGGTGAAGAAGAAGTCGGAAGGCATGTCGATCTTCATCGTCGACCTGAAGCAGGCCATCGGCCGCGGCATGACCGTGCGGCCGATCCTCAACATGGTCAATCACGAGACCAACGAGGTCTTCTTCGACAACCTCGAGATCCCGGCCGAGAACCTGATCGGCGAGGAGGGCAGGGGCTTCAAGTACATCCTCGATGGGCTCAATGCCGAGCGCACGCTGATCGCGGCCGAGTGCATCGGCGATGCCTGGTGGTTCATCGATCGCGCGCGCCGCTACGCGAGCGACCGGCAGGTGTTCGGCCGCGCGATCGGCCAGAACCAGGGCATCCAGTTCCCGATCGCCGACAACTACATCGAGACCGAGGCGGCGAACCTCATGCGCTTCAAGGCCTGCGCGCTGTTCGACGCCGGCCAACCCTGCGGCGCCGAGGCCAACATGGCCAAGTACCTCGCGGCCAAGGCCTCGTGGGAGGCAGCCAACACCTGTCTGCAGACCCACGGCGGCTTCGGCTTCGCCTGCGAATACGACGTCGAGCGCAAGTTCCGCGAGACGCGGCTCTACCAGGTGGCGCCGATCTCGACCAACCTCATCTATTCCTATGTGGCCGAGCACCTGCTGGGCTTGCCGCGCTCCTTCTGATCGGAGATCCGTCATGACACGACCTTTGGACGGCATCACCGTCGTCTCGCTCGAACACGCGATCGCGGCACCTTTCTGCACCCGCCAGCTGGCCGATCTCGGCGCTCGCGTGATCAAGGTGGAGCGGCCCGGCGGCGGCGACTTCGCGCGCGCCTACGACCAGCGCGTGGCCGGCGAGGCCTCGCACTTCATCTGGGTCAACCGCTCGAAGGAAAGTCTCACGCTCGACCTCAAGCAGCCGGCCGCGCAGGCCGTGCTGCAGGAGCTCGTCGCCGGCGCCGACGTGCTGGTGCAGAACCTCGCGCCCGGCGCCGCCGCACGCATGGGGCTCGGCGCGGAGGTGCTGCAGGCGAAGCATCCGTCGCTGATCGTCTGCGACATCTCGGGCTACGGCGAGGACGGGCCCTACCGCGACAAGAAGGCCTACGACCTGCTGATCCAGAGCGAGGCGGGCTTCCTGTCGATCACCGGCACCGCCGATGCGCCCTGCAAGTCGGGCAACTCGATCGCCGACATCGCGGCCGGCATGTATGCCTACACCGGCATCCTCGCGGCGCTGCTGCAGCGGGGCAAGACCGGCAAGGGTTCGCACATCGATGTCTCGATGCTGGAGTCGCTGGCCGAATGGATGGGCTACCCGATGTACTACGCCTACGACGGCGCGCCGCCGCCGCCGCGCAGCGCGGCCTCGCACGCCACCATCTACCCCTACGGCCCCTTCGCCGCGGGCGATGGCGGCACCGTGATGCTGGGCCTGCAGAACGAACGCGAATGGCGGGCCTTTTGCGAAGGCGTGCTGATGCAGGCCGGGCTCGCGACCGATCCGCGCTTCGACAGCAACGCCAAGCGCAATGCGAACCGCGAGGTCTTGCAGGCCCTGATCCTCGAGACCTTCGCCGCGCTGAGTACGGCGCAGGTGCTCGAACGCCTCGACGCGGCGCAGATCGCCAATGCGCGCATGAACGACATGGCGGGCCTCTGGCAGCACCCGCAGCTGCAGGCGCGCGAGCGCTGGCGCGAGGTCGAGTCGCCGGCCGGTGCCATTCCCGCGCTGCTGCCACCGGGCCGGCAGAGCGCCTTCGACTACCGCATGGATGCGATTCCGGCAGTCGGCGAGCACACCGAATCCATCCTGCGTTCGATGGGCCGCAGCGAGGCCGACATCCACGCACTGCGCGCCGCGGAGGCCATCTGACATGAGCACCGAATCCCTCGCACGCTTCGCCGCCGGGCTGCGCTTTACCGACATTCCGGCGCCCGTGATTCGCCGCACCGAAGACCTGCTGGTCGATTGGTTCGGCTCCGCGATCGCAGGGCACGGCGCACGGCCGGTCGAGACCATTGCCGCCTTCGCGCGCGAGATGGGGCCCGTGGGTGGCCGCAGCGAAGTGCTGGTGGGCCGCACGCGCACGAGCCCGTACTTCGCGGCCCTGGTCAATGCCGCGGCCTCGCACGTGGCCGAGCAGGACGACGTGCACAACGGCTCTGTGTTCCATCCGGCGACGGTGGTCTTCCCGGTCGCGCTGGCCTGGGCGCAGGCGCTGGGTGCCAGCGGCGAACGACTGCTCGCGGCGGCGGTCGCGGGCTACGAGGTCGGCATCCGCGTGGGCGAGTTCCTCGGGCGTTCGCACTACAAGGTGTTCCACACGACCGGCACGGCCGGCACCCTTGCGGCGGCGGCCACGGCCGGCCATCTGCTGGGGCTCGACGCGGCACGCATGCAGCATGCCTTCGGCTCGGCCGGCACGCAGTCGGCCGGGCTCTGGGAGTTCCTGCGCACCGCGGCCGATTCGAAGCAACTGCACACCGCGCATGCGGCCGCGGCCGGGCTGATGGCGGCGACGCTGGCGCGCGACGGCTTCACCGGGGCGCAGCAGATCCTCGAAGGCCCGCAGGGCATGGCCGCGGGCATGTCGCAGGATGCCGATCCAGAGCGGCTGGTCGATGGCCTAGGCACACGCTGGGCGCTGGCCGAGACCTCGTTCAAGTACCACGCCTCGTGCCGCCATACGCATCCGGCGGCCGATGCGCTGCTCGAAGTCATGCGCGCGAACGATCTGCGCGCCGAGAACCTGGCGCGCGTCACGACGCATGTGCACCAGGGCGCGATCGATGTGCTGGGGCCGGTGGTCGACCCGGCCACGGTGCACCAGTCCAAGTTCTCGATGGGTACCGTGCTCGCGCTGGTGGCGCGCTTCGGGCAGGCCGGGCTGGCCGAGTTCGACGCGCATTTCCGCGATGACTACACGGTGGCGCTGCGCGACTGCGTGCAGATGGTGCTCGATCCGGAGGTGGACGGTGCCTACCCGAAGCGCTGGATCGGCAAGGTCACGGTGCACACGAACGACGGCCGCGTGCTGCAGGGCCGCGTCGACGAACCCAAGGGCGACCCCGGCAACACGCTCTCCCGCGAAGAGATCACGGCCAAGGCGCTGCGGCTCGCGGCCTACAGCGGCGGCGCCAGCGAGGCGGAGATGCACGACGCCATCGAGCGGCTCTGGGACGTGGCGCGCGCGCCCTCGGTCGGCATGCTGCTGGGAGCGTCTTCATGAACGCTGCAACACCGCTTGCATTGGCGCGTACCTTCCTCTTCGTGCCGGCCGACCGGCCCGAGCGCCATGCGCGTGCGCTGGCTTCGGGCGCCGGCGCCGTGATCGTCGATCTCGAAGATGCGGTGGCGCCCGAGCGCAAGGCGGCGGCGCGCGAGCAGCTCGCCCGCAGCCATGCGGCGCTGTCCGCTGGCGAGCGCAGCCGCCTGTTCGTGCGCGTCAATCCGTCAGGCACGGCCTGGCACGACGAAGACTGCGCGCTCGTGGCGCAGCTGTCGCGGCAAGGGCTCGCCGGCGTGGTGCTGCCCAAGGCCGAGCGTGCCGAAGAACTCGCAGCGCTGGTCGCGACGGTCGGGCCGCAGGGCGTGCTCGTGCCGTTGATCGAATCGGCCGCCGGGCTCGCCGCGCTCGATGCGCTCGCGAACGCAGCGCAGGTGCTTCGGCTTGCCTTCGGCCATCTGGACTTCCAGGCCGATCTCGGTCTGGCCTGCGAAGCCGACGAGGCCGAGTTGGTGCCGGTGCGCCTTGCGCTGGTGCTGGCTTCGCGCCGCGCCGGGCTCGCAGCACCGGTCGACGGCGTGTCGCCCGACTGGCGCGATCGGGAGCGGCTCCAGCTCGACTGCGCACGCGCGCGGCGCGGTGGCTTCGGCGCCAAGCTCTGCATCCATCCCGAGCAGGTGGGGCCGGTGCATGCGGCCCTCGGCCCGAGCGCCGAGCAACTGGCCTGGGCGCGGCGCGTGAACGAGGCCATGCAGTGCGCCGGCGGTGGCGTGATCAGCCTCGACGGCCGCATGGTCGACGCGCCCGTGCTGCGGCTCGCGCAACGCCTGCTCGCGCTGGAAGCGCAGGGCGCGGTCTGAATCCGGTTTTTATCGACATCAGGAGACGACGACATGGAACTGAAATCCAAAGTTCTGCTTTGCGCATCGCTGGCCGCGGGCCTGCTGGGAATGCAATCGCCCGCTGCGGCCCAGGCCGCGTGGCCCGACAAGCCCATCACGATGGTGGTGCCTTACTCGGCCGGCGGTCCGACCGACGTGGTGGCCCGCATGCTGGCGATCCCGATGGGCAAGTCGCTCGGGCAGACGGTGGTGGTCGAGAACACGGTCGGCGCCGGCGGCACCATCGCGCCCGCGCGGGTCGCGAAGGCGAAGCCCGACGGCTACACCATCCTGATCCATCACATGGGCATGGCCACCGCGCCTGCGCTCTACAAGAAGCTGTCCTATGACCCGCTCAAGGACTTCGAGTACATCGGGCAGGTGATGGACGTGCCGATGACGCTGCTGTCGCGCAAGGACTTCCCGGCCAACAACTTCAAGGAGCTGCTGACCTACGTGAAGGCCAACAAGGACAAGGTCTCGCTTGCCAATGCCGGCATCGGCGCCGTCTCGCAGCTGTGCGGCCTGCTGTTCGCGAGCCAGATCGGCGTCGACCTGACGACCGTGCCCTACAAGGGCGCCGGCCCGGCGCTCAACGACCTCATGGGCGGCCAGGTCGACCTCCTGTGCGACCAGACCACGCAGACGGCGCCGGTCATCAAGGACGGCAACCGCGTCAAGGTGTTCGGCGTGACCACGCCCAAGCGCCTAACGAGCATGCCCGACATCCCGACGCTCGACGAGCAGGGACTCAAGGGCTTCGACGTGCGCGTGTGGCACGGCATCTACGCGCCCAAGGGCACGCCGGCCGCCGTGACCGGGAAGCTCAACGTCGCCCTGCGCGCGGCCCTGCAGGACGAGGTGGTCAAGCAGCGCCTGGCCGAGCTGAGTTCGGAGATCGTGCCCATGGACAAGGTCACGCCCGAGGCGCTGCGCAGCCACCTCGCGGCCGAGACCGCCAAGTGGGGCAAGGTGATCCGCGCCGCCGGCATCCAAGGCGAGTGAGAACCTTAGGCCTCAATCGCCGAACTCGACGAACACGGGCTGGTGGTCGGACGCGCGCGTGACCAGGTCGACCTCGATGCGGCGCACGCGCGGCGCCAGGCCGTCGCTGACGAACACGAAGTCGTAGCTCACCGCATCGGGGCCGTACCTGCGGTCGAAGAGCCGGAAGGTGGGTGCGTGGGGGGCATTGCCGTGCACCAGCGACCACGCATCCCGCAGGCGCTCGCGCAGCGTCGCGTGCGCCGGGTCCGATGCGGCCATGTTGAAGTCGCCGCAGAGGATGACTTCCTTCGTATGCAGCTTGGGCTGGAAGGGGCCCTCGTAGTCGGCCTTCGGCGGCGCTGCGGCCTGTTCGCAGGCCTCGGCGTGCAATGCGAGCAGGGTCCTTGCCTGCGCCGTGCGCTGCTTCGACGAGTAGTACTCGAGGTGCGTGGTCATCACGCGCAGGGGCCCGAGTTCGGGGCTGGTCAGCGTGAGCACGGTGCACATGCGCGGCATGCTGGTCACGTCCGGGTCGGCCGGCCAGGGCAGCGGGTGGTGCTGGACCCGGGACACCGGCAGGCGGGTCGCGATCACGTTGCCGAAACGCTGGCGCCGGCCCTCGGGGTCGAACTCGTCCACCGCGGCACCGAAGAAGAGCTGAAAGCCCGGCAGCAGCGCGCTGAGCTCGGCCGGCTGGTCGCCCGGGCCGCCGGGCATGGCGCCATAGCCCGATGCGATCTCCTGCAGGCACAGGACGTCGAAGTCGCCCATGGCGCGCGCGCCCTCGACGATGCGCTGCGGGCTCACGACGCCGTCGAGGCCGCAGCACCATTGGGTGTTCCAGGTCACGAGTTTCATTGGATGCCTGCCTTCCTGCTGTTCGAACGCGGTATATGGACGGCTTGTGACACCCCGTTGCATTGAGGGGTCAGTGTTTTCCTGAGCCGGTGGCTGCGCGAAACTTCGCTACAGTGAACAGCGCCTGTTCAGGCTCGTCAACATAAGGAACATCATGAGCAAAAGAGTCGCATACGTCACCGGGGGCATGGGAGGCATCGGAACCGCCATTTGCCAGCGCCTGCACAAGGATGGTTTCACGGTCATCGCCGGCTGCGGTCC
>NZ_FMZU01000041.1 GCF_900101545.1 Variovorax sp. CF079
GACCTCACGGCGCGAAGTCGATCGGAATTGCGACCGCATCGCGTCGTGATGTCCTCAGATGCGACGGCGTCGTTCATTAATCAGCATCTCCCTAGATGCTTAAGCCCGATGAGCGGTTCGGCGCTCGATCAATCGCGAGAACTGAACCACTACAACGTTCAGGGCGAAGTACATCAACGTCGCTGCGGTGAAGGCTTCGAAGACTTGAAACGTGTACTCCTGCATTGCTCGCGCTTGAGCGGTCAGTTCCGCCAGACCGATGGTGAGTGCGACAGATGTGTTCTTCATGATGGCCAGGCCTTCAGAGGTAAGCGTCGGAAGCATGGTCACGTATGCCCGCGGTACCAAGACGTGCCGATAGACTTGCGGAAGCGTCATGCCTAGCGCGAGCGCCGCATTCGTCTGTCCTCTCGCCTGCGCTTGGATACCAGCTCTGATCTGCTCAGCGACTCGCGACGCTGTGTAGAAGCCCAGGCCAATGAACGCCACGCAAAAGGAGGCGTAGGACAGCGTCTTGAGCCAGTTTCCGGCGCGCTCGGGCAAGAGCTCAGGAAGCACGAAGTACCAAAGGAACAACTGCAGCAACAAAGGGATGTTGCGAAAGATCTCGACGTAGGCGCGCGCGATGGCGCCGAGTGCTCGGTTCGGCACCGTGCGCAGTACGCCGATGATGGTGCCAAGCCCCAAGGCGATTCCCCAAGCTAGAACGGCCGTGCTCACCGTCATCCACGCACCGCGCAGAAGTAGCTCTGCGTAGTTCATCGCTCCGCTGAGCGTCGGCTGGAGGAAGACGCTCCAACGCCAGTCGTAGTCCATCTCGGGGCCTCGCGCGCTTTACTCGACGGTGTAGGCGGCCGGGTCCGCCGCATCGATCGGCGTTTGCCAGACTCGCAGCAGAGCCTTGCTCGGGGGGAGGTTCAGATTGATGTTGCGCGGGGGAATCGGTGACTGGAACCACTTCTGGTAGAGCTTGGCGGCTGCGCCCGATGCGTAGATTGTCTTGAGGCTGTTATCGACCAGCTTCTTGAATGCCGGATCATCGCGCCGAATCATGATTGCATAGGGCTCGGCCGACAGCGCCTGAGCCGAAATGACGTACTTGGAAGGGTCCTTGGAGTTCGCCACGACCCCGGCCAGAAGAATGTCGTCCAGGATCATCGCGTTGGCGCGTCCGGTCTCCAGCATCAGAAAGCCCTCGGCAAAGTCCTTCGCCGGCATGATGTTCATCTGCAGCTTGCGGCTGGCGTTCAGCGAGTTGGCAAGCTCCAGATTGTTTGAACCTGCATTCGCGGTCACGGTGCGCCCCTTGAGGTCGTTGACGTCGTTCAGGTTGTCTGCGCGCTTGGACGCGAAGCGCGCTGCGGCAATGAACGTCGTGGAAGAGAAGGCGACCTGCTTCTGACGCTCGACATTGTTGGTGGTGGTACCGCACTCAAGGTCGATCGTGCCATTGGCGATCAGCGGGATGCGCGTGGAGCCATTGACCTCGGCAAATTTGACGTCGAGCTTGGGGAGCTTGAGTTCCTGCTTGACCGCTTCCGCTACCTGCACACACAGGTCTATCGCATAGCCGATCGGCTTTTGCTTGTCATCTACATAGGAAAGCGGAATGCCGCTCTCACGATGGCCAATGGTGATCGATTTGGTTTCCGCCACCTTCGCAAGGGTCCCGGTAAAACCCTGCCCAGAGGCAGCAGCACATGCGGTGCAAGCAAGGAGCGCGGATAGAAACTTCGCCTTCATGGAACCTCCAACAAAAGTGTGATAACGGGGGTGCGCAAGAATGCTAGTTCAATATAAACTTAAGATGACAGCCAATAATTGAACTTAGCATCAGTATTTATGAACCTACGTCAGCTCCGCTACTTCTGCGAGATCGTCGACTCGGGCAGTGCCGCGCAAGCCGCAGCGCGCCTGTATGTCGCGCCTACCGCGGTGAGCATGCAATTGGCCCAGCTTGAATCCGAGCTCGGTGGTGAACTCTTCGATCGAGCCCGGCGCCCAATGGAGCTCACACCGCTCGGCCGTCATTTCTACCCACGCGCCAAAGAGCTGATCACCTCGGCCACTCGATTGAAGGAAGAAACGCAGGGCATCGCAGGAGGGCAACGTGGCTGGCTTGCGGTGGGCTTCACACGTTCGGCCATGTTCTCGGTTCTTCCTCGAGCCATCCGACGTTTCCGGGCAAGGCTTCCAGATGTCCAGTTGGAACTGCTGCCTATGCAGTCTGAACAGCAGGCGCCCGAACTCTTGACAGGGCGAATTCAAGTCGGTGTTTCTCGTTTCCTAGGGCCCTACGACAAGGTCGAAGGCCTTGACTATCAGCTGATAGCGCAGGACCCTTTCGTGGCCGCCATTCCACGAAATCACCCTCTCGCTCGGCGAAAGACCATCGACGCTGCTGAACTAAGCGGAACACCCTACGTGGCATATCCCAAAGTACCCCAAAGTCACTATGCCGAAGACGTGTCTGCTCTACTGCGCGCCGCGGGTGCAACACCGGTCGCGACATACCATGCAGACGAGATCCACATTGCCCTAGGAATGGTTGCCTCGGGTTTGGGGTTCTGCCTGGTGGGCCGCTCGGTATGTGAGGGAAGTCGAAGTGACGTGGCTTTCGTTCCGCTTTCCGATATCAAGGAAAAGGGCGACATCGTGGCGGTCACGAAGAGCCCGCAAACGGCGAAAGTGGTCGGGCCATTCGTCGACGCCTTGATTCTTGGCAAGGCCTGATTTCTCCGACGGGACCGGAGCCGGCAGGCTTCGCGACGGACTGCGCGCCCGCGAGCGCCCAGACCTCTCCAAGAACCCACTGCGAGTGGTCGTGGGCCTTGCAGCAGCTCCTGCAGCAGCTCCGCCTCCAGCTGCTCTTTCCCAACCACTATTTACGCCCTCAATATCACCAGACAAACATTCCATTTCTCAGATCAGGCGCGTTTCCTTCTAATGCGAAACATGAGTTCTGAGGCGCCAGAAACGAAACCTTCGGTGCTTCCGAAACGATCTTGGCTTCGAGTTAAGCAATCAGTGCGCGCCCATCGCGGGGCCCGTTCTTCCATCGAAATCGACATCGGCGCAATCGCATGGCAACTGACGTAGACCAAACCGTTCGGCCATGGCAGAAAGACATCCACGCGGCCTTCAAGGCAGCCGATGTTCGGCATATTTCTTATGTGCCTGATGGTGGGCATCGAGGCCTGATCAACCTGTGCGCGCAGGACCCCGAAATCGGGACCACTGTCCTCGTAACGGAAGAGGAAGGCGTCGCACTCTCAACCGGGCTGTGGCTCGGCCAGACAAAAAGCGCTCTGCTTATGCAGTCGTCTGGTGTCGGCAACTGCCTCAACCTGTTCACCTTGGCCGAAAACTGCCGCATCCCACTTGTGTTGCTCGTGACCATGAGAGGCGAATTTGCCGAGTACATACCCTGGCAGATCCCGATGGGCAAGCGGGCGGGCGCAGCCCTGGAACTCATGGGCTTCGACGTGTATCGGGCGGAAGCTGCTGACAGCGTCGGCGAGATCTGCGCGGGTGCAATAGACCAGGCCTTTTTCTCGAAGCGCTGCGTTGCGGTGCTTCTTTCGCAGCGACTTATCGGTCGCAAGAACTGGGCGAAATAGCACCCCTGTCTATACCAAGATGAAACAACAGCTACTTGAACGACGCGCTGCAGTTGCCGCCCTGCTCCAGGACAGAAAGGGCTCTCTGGTTGTTGCCGGACTTGGCTCACCCATCTATGACGTATTTGCCGCAGGCGACAACGCTCTGAACTTCTACGATTGGGGGGCGATGGGGTCTGCGGCGATGGTGGGCCTAGGCCTTGCCCTCGCGCAGCCCGATCGTCCAGTCATCGTCTTCACTGGCGATGGTGAAATGTTGATGGACCTTGGAGCCTTCTCCACGATCGCACAACACCGACCTGCGAACCTCTCGATTGTCATCCTCGACAACGAGCAATACGCCGAGACGGGCATGCAGCAGACTGCGACCGGATTCGGCACAGACCTTGCGGAAGTGGCGCGGGCGTGCGGATTGAAGGATGCAGTAACCGTAATCTCAGACGATGCGCTTCCCAGTCTGCGAAGCAAACTGACAGCACGGGCCGGCACGGTCGTTGTGGTGCTGAAGATCCTGCCTGGCGACCAGCCACGCACGGTTCCGGAACGCGATGGGGCGGTGATCGCGGAGCGCTTTATACAGGCTTTGCAAAGGGCTTGAACGAACAAGGCTGATCAAGTCGTCGTCCGCCTCGACCACTTGGCCAACGAAGACTTTGGTGGAGCACCATGAGAAGTTTTGAGAATTTGATCGCCGGAAAGCGTCTTCCGTCGATTTCTGGCAAGTGGCTGCCAAGTCTTGACCCCTACCGCAATGAAAACTGGTGCGAGGTTCCTGACAGTGATGCAGCAGACGTCGACGCTGCCGTCGCGGCGGCATCCGATGCGTTCAAGTCGGCCGCATGGGGCGACCTTACTGCGACGGCCCGTGGGACGTTACTTCGCAAGCTGGCGGATCTCATTGCGGAGAACGCTCAACAGCTCGCGGAGATCGAGGTGCGCGACAACGGCAAGTTGTTCAGCGAAATGCTGGTGCAGCTGCGCTACATCCCGCAATGGTTCTACTACTACGGTGGTCTGGCCGACAAGATCGAAGGTGGCGTCCTTCCAATCGACAAGGCCGAGCACTTCGTTTACACGACGTGGGAGCCGCTCGGAGTTGTGGCCGCAATTACAGCGTGGAACTCACCGCTGTTGCTGCTGACCTGGAAGCTCGCGCCAGGTCTCGCGGCTGGCAACACGTTCGTAATCAAACCTTCAGAGTTCTCGAGCGCCTCGACGCTTGCGTTCGTCGACTTGTTCGAAAAGGCCGGCTTTCCGCCCGGCGTGGTGAACGTGGTTTGCGGAACCGGACAGGCAGTTGGCGCGCCGTTGGTTTCGCATCCAGGCGTTGCGAAGGTCGCGTTCACTGGATCAGATGCGACCGGTCGCGCGATCAGCAGAATTGCAGCCGGCGAACTGAAACACCTAACGATGGAGCTTGGAGGCAAGTCTCCCAACATCGTCTTCGACGACGCTGACCAGGACGCGGCCGCGGCCGGTGTAGCGTCGGGGATCTTTGCTGCTGCAGGCCAGACGTGCATGGCTGGTTCGCGCCTCTTGGTGCAACGGACCATCTACGACGACTTTCTTGCGCGCGTGCGTGCCCTTGCAAGCTCGATCAAGATGGGAGATCCCATGGATCTCGAGACGCAGATGGGTCCACTGGCGAACATCGCCCAGTACAAAAAGGTTCTGAGTTGCATAGCCGACGCGAAGAGCGAAGGCTGCGTTGTTGCGCTCGGTGGCACGACTCACGAACACGCTGGCGGCGGACTGTTCGTGAATCCCACCATCTTTCGTGATGTCGACAATCAGTCCCAACTTGCGCAGCGCGAGGTGTTCGGTCCAGTACTTGCGGTCATCCCCTTTGACACGGATGAAGAAGCGCTGCAGTTGGCGAACGGAACCAACTTTGGGCTCGGCGCCGGAATCTGGACAAAGGATATGAGTCGGGTGTTCCGCTTTGCAAAGCGCCTCCAGTCCGGCACGGTCTGGGTGAACACTTACCGTGCGCTCGCCTTCATGGCGCCATTTGGCGGCGTCAAAAGCAGCGGATTGGGGCGAGAGAGCGGCCAGGAGACGATCAAGGCATACATGCAGACCAAGACTGTGTGGATCAACAACTCCACACAGCCGCCCGGCAATCCCTTCATCATGCGCCTCGGCTAGTCAGCCGTAAGCAATGGGATGCACGCCCCACCTAGAACGGCAGCGGCGCCCCAAAGTGATGACGTTAAGCAACCACTGAACTGAGAGCGGCGTACGCACGCGGCAAACACATCTTGAAGCAGGCCCCAGCAAGCGGCGTTGTGCGCCCAGCGGCTGAAGGGGACGGAGTCAGATCACGTTGGATCATGTCCTCTTGCGGCAGAAATGGCTTCTGCATCCTGTGGGCAGGATGAGGTCAGCCTAAAGAGTTGTAAGGAAAACTGCTTGCCGGATTGAAGCGTGATTGTTTTCTGCGACAGGGATGCAAAACCTGCCGCTTCTGCGCTGTGAACCAAATCTCCGGGTGGAACGAGCCGCATGATGAAGCTCAGTTCCTTCAAGCTTGCAAAAGATGAAGGGGTAACAGCATCGGCTCCCTGCTTGGGTAACTGCAGAAGGACAGCCAGAAGTCCATTAGATCGGCAAAGCCTGCTTATGTTTCTCAATGCCACAGGGACATCTACATACTCGAACACGAGGGCTGCATAGACCAGTTCCACGGCTTGGAGATCCGGCATGTCGCCTTGAATGTCGGCGCAGTGGAGTTCCAGGCCCGGAATGGTGTCGGCGTAGCGATTCTTCGCGTCGGCGATGTAGCCCGCGTTGATGTCGATTCCGACCAAGCGCGTCACTCCGGCCTCGGCAGCCTTATCAAATCCATTCCCACCGGCGCAACCGACGAGCGCCACAGCTTTCGGCGCATAACTTTTCAATAGCGCCTCGAACTCATTTGCGAGCATCTCGGCCTGCCCTACGGCTGGCGATGCCATGTGCCCCTCATAGTCCGTCAGAGGAATAGCCAGCCAAGGATTAGTCATGTCCCCTCACAGATTAACGACCACAACTCATGCGCTCGACGATAGTAAACGACTTGTCAGTCCACTGTGATCCCCATCTCCTGAACTGCCTTCTTCCATCGGCGTGTTTCTGCCTTAACGTATCCGTCAAGCGCTGAATCTGCCATCTCTGGCACTTCGGCGCCCTGTGACCGCCACGCCTCGCGCACAGACGCTTCCTTGAGCGCAATTTGCAGGTCCTGCCTGAGCTTTGCAACCACGTCTTTTGGTGTCGCTGCCGGCGCCCACCAGGCGTACCAGATCGACGCATCCATTTCAGGCCCTCCCGCCTCCTTCAAGGTCGGCGTCTGCGGAAACAAGGGGCTTCGTTTGGTTGTTGTGACCGCCAGCAGTCGAATTCTTCCGTTCTGGATCTGCTGCGCAGAGGTGCCGAGTCCATCAAACATCAGATCACATTGCCCGCTGATGAGATCGGTCATCGCCGCGGCGGTGCCGCGGTACGGGATGTGCGTCATCGTGACGCCCGTTAGTTTGCCAAACGTCGCCCCGACGATGTGTTGGGCAGTGCCGTTTCCGGAGGAACAGTAGTTCACCTTGCCAGGGTTGGCCTTGGCGTGTGCGATGAGCTCCTTCACGTCAGCGTAGGGCGCTTTCGAGGTCACGACCAAGACGTTCGGTACTCGCGCTGTCAGGGCGAGCGGAACGAAGTCTTTCTCGATGTCATAGCCTCGCTTGGGATAGAGGCCCTCAGCCATCGGTTGATGCACGCCTCCTGAAAGCAAGATGTACCCGTCCGGCGGCGACACGGCAGCGCGCTGCACACCAATCGTCCCTCCTGCCCCGCCACGGTTGTCCACGACGATGGGCTGGCCGAGGAGCTCACCCATCTTCGCGGTCAGGGGGCGGGTAAACGTATCCACGCCGCCACCGGCGCCGTAGGGGACAATGACCTGGACAGGCTTGTCCGGCCATGCCCATGCGCTTGCAGCGGCGCACGCCGCGATCACCATGGAAAGAGTTCTGATCGTTGCGATCTTCCGCATTTTGTCTCCAGCAAGTTTCGATACAAGCTTGGCCGTGGGTCCATTCATGCGCCTTCATGGCATGTAGGCGGCGGCTCGCGGCGACCGTTTGGCGCCATGAAAACCAATGGTAGGAAGACAGGACCGATCAATCCAATGGATAGTTCGTATGCCCCAATCGATCTAGAAAATAGTCATGCTTGCTAGGCAGTAAGCTCTGCGGCAGGAACGCCGGGATGTCGAATCTCCGTTTCAGCGCCGAGTCGGTTTCGACCAGCGATTCGAGAGACGTATCTCGCCTGAGCCAAGCAGAAGCTTTCGAGACGCATGGGAAGGCCTGCCCCCTCCAATACCGGTTGCGACGTGAGGCGACCTACCCTGTGTCGCTTTGGCAAAGCGGCGCCCGGCATGATCGACTCGGGTCGAGTGACGATCGGCTGGTCGCTACCGCGCCGATCGGGCTTACGGGTGGACGAATAGATATCGACGCGCAGCGGCCAGGCTCAATCGAAACTGTGATCGACACAACACCCTGCTAGGTCGCGTGGAAAGGTTACAAGCCTGGCGAGGACTTGCAGTCGATCCTGAAGCGGATCCTCGGCGATGCCAGCATCGGAAAGATCAGCGGGCCGATCCGTTCTGAACGCCGTGTGCAGCCGTACAGATCCAATCAGGTGGAGGATCCGCTTCAGGGCCAAGAGGACCGTCTGTCATGCTCTGCGCGGCGTCCCACGGCCTTGCACCGCGGCGCAAACCTCTTCCAGCTGTGTTCGCAGCCACTGATGCGATCGACTGTGCTCGTGGCGCTTATGCCAATATAGGCGCCACGCAAAACTTTCTGTCTGAAACGGCAACGGCCGTACTACAAGGTCCGCGCCGACGACCCGAAGCGCCGCACGTTCCGACATGACGGCGATGTAGTCTGTCTGCTGCAACACCTGTGGCACCAGCAACCAGTGCGGCAAGTTCAACATGATCTTGCGCTGCTGCCCTTGCTCAGCCAAGACGCTGTCCACAAAGCGCATGTCTGTCGGGCTCATCGAGACTCGCACGTGCTGACTGGCGAGAAACCGCTCAAGCGTCAGCCGGCGTCCCGCCATCGGATGGTCCTGGCGCATCAGACAAACCATCTTGTCTTCCAACAGATCCACGTAGCGGATCGTGTTGCCGTGCGTGAGATCCATACTGACCGCAACGTCAAGCTGGTCCAGTTCCAACGCTTCAACCGTCTTTTCGGGCGACATGTGAACCACGTCCAACGAAACTCCGGGTGCTGCGTGGCTCAGTCGGCCCATCAGCGCCGGCAACACCAAGGAACCCACGAGATCGGACATGCGGGCCACGAACTGGTGCTGAGACTTCTGTGCATCGAAGCTGACATCGCTCGCCATCAGTCGGCTGGTCTGTTGGAGGATCGATCTGACGCCCTCGCCGAGCTCGACGGCGCGAGGCGTTGGCTCCATGCCTCGGGACGTTCTGATGAAAAGTTCGTCCTTGAAAAGGAATCGCAGGCGTGCGAGGGCGTTGCTCATCGCTGATTGGCTGACACCTACCCTATCCGCCGCGCGCGTGACGTGGCTCTCTGCCATGAGAGCGTCGAACAACACCAAGAGATTGAGGTCGACCGCCCGGAGGTTGATTCCTGAATTCATGCTTCACCTAGTCCGGCGTGTACGAACAAATATCGCACTATTGTCTACTTGCACGGCCTGCAACGGCGCACGGCCCATCGGCCCAAGACCCCGTGTCCACGAGTACGGATTGACATAGTAGGCAGTGGCACCCGTGCATTCTGGCCTCCCAGTGCTAGGCTCAGGAAGCGCAGATCAGGTGCGCTTGGTTCGACCGGCTGCTTACATGGGGAATCGGCCGGCTTCCGGTCATAAGCAAGTGAGTGGTCAGAAAGATCACACTGTCTTGAGCCGCTTCCAGGTTGCCGTTGCAAACGCGACCAGGTCGCCAGATTCGTCGGACATCGACGATCGCAAGTACGAGATCCCCTGCCCGAGCTTAATGAGTTCGCCGCAGCAACGCACCTGGCCATGGCGGGCCGCCTTCACATACTGCGTTTTCATCTCGAGCGTCGTTCCCGGCCCCTGCACATGATTAAGCAGGTGGCCCATCGAGATGTCCATCACCGTGGCAATGATTCCCCCATGGAGGGAACCCTGCGGGTTGAACATGAAGTCCTTCAGCTCGAACGTGATCATGCACTTGCGGTCGGTGTACTCGAAGCTCAGGCCGAGGAGCTTGGCGAGAAAGAACTCACCGAACACCGGCTCGTGGCTAGTCAATGCGTTGTCGAACGCCTGTCGAGCGCCAGCTTCATCCATGGTCTTTCACCTCTTCATTGCGACGTATCACTCCGCGTGAAGACAGCTCTTCCAAGCGCTCGTCAGACAAGTTCAGGAACGTTTTCAGAATCGCTGTCGTGTGCTGCGCCAGAACCGGCGGAGGCGTGTGAACGCTGCGTGCCTTGTCATCGAAACGAAACGGGCTGACGATGTTTTTGACGACGCCCGCTGTCGGGTGTTCCATTTCGACGATCATGCCGCGCGTGGTCAGCTGCTCGGCTTCGCATACTTCCTGCACGGACCGAATATCGCCATACGGCACGCCGGCGCGCGCCAGCCGCTCTATCCAGTGCTTGCGCGGTGCTGTCGCGACAATGTCGGCAACCAGCGGGACCAGAACCTCGCGATGCGCGACGCGATCTGCTGCCTTCGCGTAGCGACTGTCGTTGGCAAGGTCGGGCCGCTCAATGACGCCGCAGAAAAGCTGCCAGAACTTGTCATTGGCCACCCCGATGTTCAACCAGCCATCGGAAGCCTTGAAGGTTTCGTAGGGAGCTATGGTCGGATGCGCGTTCCCGCGGCGCTTGGGGCTTTGCCCGGTTGTGAAATAGATGCCTGCGTTGAACGTCAGCAGCGACGCCATGCAGTCCAGCATTGCGATGTCCACGTGCCGGCCCTTGCCTGTCGTTGAGCGCTCGAGCAATGCAGCCATGATGCCCTGCGTCGCGAACTGCCCGGTGAGCAGGTCCGCGATGGAGGTGCCGACCTTCGTCGGCAGCCCCGTCGGCTCGCCGGTGATGTCCATGATTCCGGACTCACCCTGGATGATGAGGTCGTAGCCAGGGCGATTGGCGTCCGGACCGGTGCGGCCAAAGCCCGTGATCGAACAGCTGACGAGCCTTGGATTGGCCGCGCGCAATCCCTCGTACCCGAGTCCAAGGCGCTCCATGGTGCCAGGCCGAAAGTTGTCGATCATCACATCGCAACTGGCCGCCAACGCCTGTACGATCCGTACGCCTTCTGGGCTCTTCAGGTTGATGGCGCAGCTTTGCTTGTTCCGGTTGACGGAGAGGAAGTACGCGCTTTCGCCGCCGATGAATGGAGGTCCGAACGCTCGGCTGTCATCCCCGGTCGCCGGCTCTTCGATCTTGATCACCTCCGCGCCCAGATCCGCGAGCAGCATGGTGCAGAAGGGCCCCGAGACGACGCGACTCAAGTCCAGTATTCGGACTCCATCCAGCGGCTTCATGCTCAGTCCACCATCGCGTCGGCAAGGGACTTCATGTCGGGGACCCAGATGTCCGGCTGGTGGGGTGTGCGGCCGAAGGGGCGCTTGCGGCGGTCGATGAAGGCGCTGTGCATGCCTGCCGACTTGGCACCCAGGCAGTCAAACGCGTGATTGGCGACGAAGAGCACCTCGTCCAGGCGCACGCCCATGATCTCGGCGCCCTTGGTGTAGGTTGCCAGGTGCGGCTTGAAGGTACCGGCTTCGGCCACCGAAATGACGTTGTCGAACGGGACGCCGTGGTACTTCTTGGCCGTTTCCAGCATATCGGGATCGCCGTTGGACAGCACGACGATCTTGTACTTGGTCTGCAACTTCGCCAAGGCGGCCTGAACGTCAGGAAAGCACTTGAGCTTTGGGATGTTGTCGATCAGCGAATGGACTTCCTCATCGGTGTGCTCGATGCCGGCACGATCGAGGGTGTACTCGAGCGCGCGGAAGCCGATTTCGCGATAGGGTGTGTGCGCCTTGTGCAGAAGGCCGTCGATCATCGAGTTCTCGAAGTGAGTCCGCCGATACCAGGTAACCAGCGAGTTCGGATTGCCCCTCCAACCCTTTTTCTCCAAATAGGGGGTAAAGGCTTCGACGAGGCCTCCCTGCATATCGACGACCGTGCCGTACTGGTCGAACATCACAACCTTGATCTTGCCTTTCAGCTCTGCTGCCGTAGCCATATGAATCTCCTGATAAATGTCGAGCGAACTGCTCGCTCAGGAGGGAATTTAGAAGGCCTGGCGTCATCGGTCCAATGGATGATTGGTATATGACTATCTGTTTGGATGATAGTAGGACAGCTTGCAGCGAGCGCTACCCCAAAGCTCAGCAGCACACGGCCTACGCCGTAGCTCTTCAGGGTCTAGCCCGGCGCAGACGATTCAGGAATCCCCCTGCCGCTTGCAGAAACCCGGGGGGTCGCGGAGGATGGAACCGAGCAAGGCATTGAAGGTCGACGCCGCTTCGAACTGGACCCAATGTCCGGAACGGGGAATCAATGTGAATGTCTGGACATTCGGTGCAGCAGCCAACCCCTGCACGTTCGCATCCAGCTGACCTTTGTGCAATGCATCGGCCCCTCCCCAGATCCCCCATATCGGAATGGCAATTGAGGGCAGGAGCTTGCGTATGCAATCCGTCTTGAAAAGGCGCCGTTGAGGTATTCGGTCCCGTTCGACGTTTGCCGCGTGCAAGGCCACCGCTAGATCGTCGATTGTGGGTTCATAGCTCAACATGATGGCCCGCAAGTTGTGGCGATGCGCCTCGAGTCGCGAACTGCCGGGCTCCAGCGACTTCCAGGCGCGCAGCTGGAGCGTCGGCCCGCGCGCAACCGTCAACGCCGGCGCTCCAACCAGAATCAGGCGGCGCACGCGCGAGGTATGCTGCGATGCCAGGAGCGCACCGACCATCGAGCCGAACGAGAAGCACACCAGGTCGCAGGGCGCGCGTCCGAGCAACGTTTCCAGACCCAGCGCAATCCATTCGGCCTGGGCGTCCGCATCGAAACCCACAGGCGTCACGCTCGACTCGCCAAACCCCGGAAGGTCGGGCGCGAGCACCCGGTGGCCACTTTCAACGAGCTCGCGTATGTTGCGGACCCAGTGGTTCCAGCTGCCGGACCCTCCGTGGAGCAGCACGACCGGATTCGCGTGCTCGGCGCCCCAGATCCTCCAAACAACGACTCCCTCGCCGCAGGGTGTTTCCCGGCGCAACGCGCAAGATTCGATGGCCTTCGCATCTTCCCAAGTGTGAACTTCTGGTGGCAGCTGCATTAGATGCCCGATCAGGTGCTATGCGGCTTTCGAGAGCAAGGACCGGCCAGACATGCGCGTGGCTGCGGCGCGAATATGCTGCTTGATAGCCTGCTCTGCCGCGTCTGAGTCTTGTTCGGCAATGGCCCTGTAGATGGCCTCGTGCTCAAGTTGTGCGAGCTGAGACAAACCCTGGGTCGTCGCACTGCGCGAGCGCGCAGTGTCGATCGCAACTGCGAAGAACTTCTGGAGATAGTCCATGAACATGCGGTAGTGCCCATTGCCTGTCGCCTCCGCGATCGTTCGATGAAATTCAAGGTCGGCTTCGCTGCCATTGACGCCGTCTCGAACCGCACGCTCCATGCGCTCCAAACAATCCTTCAGCCGCGCCAGTTGCGCATTCGTACGACGTTGCGCGGCCAAGGCAGCCGCCGTGCCCTCGACCCCTAGACGAAGCTCAGCCAGATCGACGATTGACTGTGCGAGGTCCTCCGTATGTGCCTTCAAGCGAAAAGGCGTATGCACCGACTGCGCCAGAACGAATGTCCCCCGGCCCTGTTGCGTGTCGAGCACGCCATCGGACTTCAGCCGCGCAACCGTCTCGCGCAGGACCGTACGGCTCACGCCATAGTGTTCGCACAGTTCCGCCTCGACTGGCAACTTGCTGCCCACCGGATAGATCCCCTTCCGGATGTCGTCGGACATGAGTTCAAAAAGTCGCTCTGGTAGCGACTGGGTTGGAGAAAGTGCCATACCGCCTCAGTTTATCGGTGCCGACAGCAGGCAAAACGCGCTGTTCGGACGCAAGTGCGTGTAACCGCCCTGCCTTCACCGCGCCATCATAGTATCATAATACGTCTTATGAATTACAGCGCTGAATTCCTTCATATCGCGCCTCCGATCTCGCTCACGACTGTCGGTCTGCCGGAATTCACTCGCTGGCTGATCAACGCACGTCTAGCCAACCAGCACGAACCATGATTCCAAGGCTGAAACCGCAGGATCGTCCTGCCGCGCTCTATTCGGACTTTCTGTCAGAGCTGCGCCTGCGAGGGTTCGAAGGGGACGTGACGCAGTCGCGCGCGGACCGCACTGTCTTCGCGACAGACAACTCCATCTACCAAGTCCCTCCGCAGGCGGTCGTCTTTCCCAGGAACGAGCTCGACGTCATTCGGGTCGCGAAGCTCGCGAACGAGCCGAGGTTCAAGGAGGTCTCGTTCTCGCCCCGCGGAGGCGGAACCGGGACCAACGGCCAATCCCTGACGAGCGGGATCGCTGTGGACGTCTCGCGTCACATGAACAAGATCCTGGAAATCAATCCCGCGGAGGGATGGGCGCGTGTGCAAGCCGGGGTCGTGAAGGATCAGTTGAACGACGCGGTGCGAGAGCACGGGCTCTTCTTCGCGCCGGAGCTTTCTCCTTCGAACCGCGCAACCATAGGCGGAATGATCGCGACCGACGCCAGCGGGCAGGGGTCGGTGCTGTACGGCAAGACCCGAGATCACGTGCTCGAGCTGAAAACGGTATTGCTGGACGGAACGCCGTGGCATTCCCGGCCGCTGAGCGCCAAGGAGTTCGATGGCGTCAAGCGCCGAGAGGATCGCGTTGGCGCGATCCATCGCCTGCTGGATCGCATCCGCGTGGACGACGCAGAGTTGATCGCTGAACGCTTCCCGAAACTCAATCGATGCGTCACCGGCTATGACCTGGTGCACCTTTGCGACCATTGTGGAAACTTCAACCTGAGTTCCGTCTTGTGCGGCGCGGAGGGCAGCCTGGCCTTTGTCACCGAGGCGAAGATCAATCTCGTGCCGATCCCGCATTGCACGGCCCTCGTCAACATCCGCTACAGCAGCTTTGACGCTGCCTTGAGGGATGCCGGCACCCTCATGAAGCTCGAAGCCGCGTCGAGCGAGACGGTCGATGCGAAGGTCTTGGCGCTCGCACGCGAGGATGCCGTGTGGCTGGCGGTCAAGCAGTATTTTCCTGACGATCCCGAAGGCCCGGCCCAGGGGGTCAACCTCGTCGAGTTCCTCGCAGAGGATGAGGCTGCACTGGCCGAGAAACTCGCCCGCGTCGAAGCCGAGCTGTTATCCCCGAGCGGCGGCGCCGGGCGAAGGGGTTACACCGTTGCTCGGGGCGAGGCGGCGGCTTCGGCCATATGGTCGATGCGCAAGAAGTCCGTCGGTCTGCTCGGCAACATGCTAGGTGAGCGGCGGCCGGTACCGTTCGTCGAAGACACCGTGGTCCCGCCGGAGCGCCTCGCGGACTACATTGCCGAGTTTCGCGCCGCACTGGATCGCCGAGGCCTCGTGTATGGAATGTTTGGCCACGTCGACGCAGGATGCCTCCATGTCCGGCCGGCGCTCGACATGAAGGATCCGGACCAGGAGAAGCTGATCCGGGAGATCTCGGACGAGGTGTTTGCGCTCACGCGCAAATACCAGGGCGTGCTCTGGGGCGAGCATGGCAAAGGCTTCCGGTCCGAATACGCGCCAGAGTTCTTCGGCCCCTTGTATCCACGCCTGCAGGAGATCAAGGCAGCGTTCGACCCGCACAATCAGCTCAATCCCGGCAAGATCGCGGCGCCTCCTGGCCATTCCCTGACGCGCATCGACGATGTACCTACCCGTGGCCAGTCCGACCGTCGTATCCCGTTGACGATTCGCCATGCAAACGAGGATTCGCTTCATTGCAACGGGAACGCGGCATGCTTCAACTATGACCCCGACGACGCGATGTGCCCGTCGTGGAAGGCTACGCGCGACCGAAAGCACTCGCCGAAGGGCCGGGCTTCGTTGATGCGGGAGTGGTTGCGCCTGCTGGCCGACGCCGACGTGGATTCGTCGCGCGAAACGCAGCGGATCCGGCGACAAAGCATGTGGAAGGGATGGATCGACCTTCCTTCGCGAGCACTGAACTCCTGGACGGCACGAAGCGATCGAAGCGACTTCTCGCTCGAGGTCAAGGAGGCGATGGATGGGTGTCTCGCATGCAAGTCCTGCGTAGGGCAATGCCCCATCAAGGTCGACGTTCCAGCGTTTCGATCCAGGTTCCTCGAGGTCTACTACGGGCGCTATCTCCGTCCCGCGAAAGATCGCCTCGTGGCCTCTCTCGAGCGGTGGCTGCCCGTCGCAGCGACGATGCCTCGCGTCGTCAATGGCGTTACGCAGAGTGGCCTCGGCCGCGCGGCCTTGCGCAGGCTGGGACTTGTGGCGTTGCCGGAGCTCAGTGGGGTCGCGTTTCGCGGTGAACTGGAGCGTCGAGGCGTGAGGATGGCCTCGCCCGCCGCCTTGATGGCGCTGCCGCCCCATGACAAAAGCAACAGCCTTGTCATCGTTCAGGATGCCTTCACCTCGCACTACGACACCGCAGTCGTCCTGGATTTTTGCGAGCTCCTGAGCCAACTGGGCTTTACTCCGTGGATGGCGCCGTTCAAGCCCAACGGAAAGCCAGAGCACGTGCTCGGATTCCTGGGCAAGTTCGAGCAGACGGCGGCGTCCAATGCCGGAATGCTCAATGCGCTGGCCGCCACGGGTGTCGAGCTCGTGGGCATCGACCCCTCGATGACCCTTGCATATCGAGCGGAGTATGTGAAGGCGCTCGGAGTTGATCGCGTTCCGAGAGTTGCCTTGCCGCAGGAATGGCTGGCACAACGCATCGATCGACTTCCGCAACTGGCGCTCGATGGCACGGAGCCGTGGGGTCTCTTGGCGCACTGTACTGAGAAAACAAACGCACCCGCCGCCACGGCGGAATGGGCGAAGGTAGGCCGCCGGTTTGGTATCGACTTGAACCTCATGCCCAGCGGCTGTTGCGGCATGGCTGGGCTCTACGGACACGAACTCGCGAATCGCTCCAACTCGGAGGCGATATACAAGCTCAGTTGGGCAAACCTTATGTCCAATCCGCGCTTTGCAGGCCGAGTCGTCGCCACCGGCTATTCGTGTCGTGGTCAGGCGGATCTCATGGATGGAATCGCCCTCCTACATCCACTGCAACTACTGCTCGCACGCCTCAAAACTGAAACCCGGCCACTGAAAGAAACGCGCAAGAAGGACCTGGGTTCTGAGGTAGCAAAAACCTCCGAGGGCAGGTTCGTTCCGGATCGGTCTGCTGCTGGATCGGAGGTACCCGATTGAATAAGGCAGGTCGAACAATCATTGCAGAGGTCAACGACCGCTCTAGGCAGAATAGAGCAGCCGTTCGGCAGTCGAAGGACTGAGATAGGCCCCGTGCCGTCTAGATGTACGTCAGCTTCGCAATGCGAAGGCAGACGTTGAGGTCGGCACCGCCAGCTACCGAGTTCGGCCATGAAGCTACATTGGGTCTGGCGCCATTGCGCCGTCTATGTACGCAAAGCGGACCAGCGCGGTCGTTGCCTTCAATGACTTGAACTTTTCTACCAGCAAGGATCCGCGGCGACAAGGCGCGTCAACATTCAACCTCTTATCAACGGTGAGCCTTGCGAGGCAACTGCTTCACAGACACGGCGCCCTTTTGTTTGCCGCCATCTCGGCCTGACTGCGAGCCTTCGGGACGCGCGGCTTTCTTTTCGGTCCGCGACCACTCTTGTTGAAGATGCGCTAGAAAGCCGCGTGCGCTGGGCGTTAGCGCACGATCCTTGAGTAGCACCACGCCGATAGTTCTGCTCAATGCTGGCTGCATAAGTGGGCGCGAGACCAGATCGGCCTGCAGGGCCGCTGGAACTGCGCCTCCGGGAACGATCGCGAGCCCCACACCGGCATACACGCACTGCATAACCGTCGCGAACTGATTGACTGTCACCGCGTGTTGCAGGACCGCGCCCGACACCGATGCATGGCTATCGAGCAAGCGTCTCGTTTGCGCTTCCTTGGGCAGTGAGACGAGCGGATACAGAGTGAGCTGATCGATCGTGACGCCCGCCTTTCCAGAAAGCGGATGCCCGCGTGGCATGACCACGTGGAATGCTTCGTGGCTGAGCGAAATGGTCGAGAACTCGGTCGCAACATCGTCGATGTAGGTGAGCCCGAGGTCGGCTACGCCGCTGCGAACGTCCTCGATCACCGTACCGTGAACGCCCTCCCTGATCTGCAGTTCAATTTTCGAACGGAGAACGCGATAACTCGCGATGATGCTGGGAAGCTGGGTGTATGCAACGGACATCACAGTCGAAACGACAGCTCGACCGCGTTGCTCATCAGAGATTTCGCGCATGTTCCCAAAAGATATCTTGAGATCGGCCAAGACTCTGTTGGCGAGAGCGATGAACTCCTGCCCTGCTGCCGTAACTTCTACGCGTCGGGTGGAACGCTGGAAAAGTTCAAGACCAATGGCCTTTTCCACCCGCTGCACCGTCCGCGTCAGCGCCGGCTGAGAAACATTGAGGGTAAGGGACGCTGCATGAAGCTCCCGTACTCTGCGATCGCGCATACCGCTTGTACTGCTAAGGAGATGCTGATTAATGAACGACGCCGTCGCATCTGAGGACATCACGACGCGATGCGGTCGCAATTCCGATCGACTTCGCGCCGTGAGGTCTGCC
>NZ_FMZU01000029.1 GCF_900101545.1 Variovorax sp. CF079
CACCTGGATGCCCTTGTCTTGCAAGGACTTGAGCACGTGCAGGGAAGCGGCGAGCTTTTCATTGGGCGTAGCCATGAGCGGGTGGCTCCAGTATTGAAACTCTACTATTTTGCCACACTATTACTCTACTTTTGAGTCTTTCTGAATATCTACAATTTTGTTTTGCGCTAGCTCTACTTTGATGCCGGATAAGGTCGGCGAATGAGGCGCGAACGTCCGGAAGTGGCCGTTGGCAGCAGACGGATTTGGCCAATACCCGGCGCGCGGGTCATCAGACATTGATTTGGCGCGTTCAACGATCCGACCGCTCAACGACGACCTCGCTGAACTGGATTACCGGCGCGATGTCCGTGTAGTTGGCGATGTCGCCCCGAATCTCGGCACGGTGCTCCTTACTGGCAGCCTCGTAGGCTTCGGCCGAATCACAGAAGAACGCGCACATCGCCACGAAGGCGGGGGGTTCACCGGGCGCTCTGCCGGCAAGGCCTTTTTCGACAGTGTAGTAGGCGCAGGCACTGCCGAGCCTAGCCTTCACCATCGGCATGTGCCGGTCGCGGTAGTAGGCGTGGTCGAAGCGCGCGCCTTCGGTGTACGGGTACATCACGTTGACCTTGATCATGGGGTTCTCCTTGCAGTCGTCTGGGGTGAGCGGGGCCTGCAGATTAGATGAGGACAGCCGTAGCGCGTGAGTGACCGGTTATGGCCGCATGCTGCCGCACACGCGCCGGCGTCAGTGGGCGCTTAGGGTCGTCTGACCCTAGTCAAAACGGTCATTCAGTCCGAAGGGCCGGACCACATCGACTTACAGCCGCATTGGGCTCAGTGGTAGTCCTCTTCGCGCTGATGGCGAACGGCCAACACCTTGATAGCCCGCCCTGGAAGGATTTCGTAGAGGGCCACATAGCCTGTGGAACCAAGGCCTACGATTAACTCTCGGCGCGTTGTACGCCTGCCGTCTCCCGCTTTCCGATACGCCCAAGGATTCTCGGCCAGCCGCTTCTTGATACTGGTGCGAAGCTGGTGCAGCACATGCTGAGCATGGTCCAGTTCCTCCAAGGTCTCTGACCGTACGACGAGGAACTCAAACAACCGCTCAAGGTCATCCTCGGCTTGCGGGGTCATCTCAACCCCGAACAACTCAGTCACGTGCTGGGGCTTTGCAATTCGCGACGTCGTGCATCAATGCGGGCCTGGACGCGGTCAAACACTTCGTCCACGGGGTGCGAAACACCGGTTCGCAGGTAGTCCTGCCAAGCGGCCTCGCCGCGCGCATGGAAGTCCGTCTGGACGCGACGGAAGTCAACTGCTCGGCGCACGGCATCGGCCACAAAGGTGCTGATGGTTTCCTCTTCACCCAGGACCGCTTCGAGCTCGGCACGCAGTTCCGGCTCAACGCGAACGGCAGGTAAGGTGCACGATTTCATGGCTGTGAGTGTATCACATTTGTAATGCGTTCGCCATTTGTTCCGACGCTGACATTGGAAGGTGACTTCGAGTGTCTGGTCCTGGCCCGTTACCGGCTGTGGCGGCATTCTGCCCTGCGCGCGCCTTGGAATCGGAGGCCCCGCGCCCTGGCCCTCCTCTTCTCGATCGGGGGTTCGCAGCCGCGCGCCATCAGCACTGCGGATTTTTTTAGCCGCTAAAACTCCTTCGCACGTCCTCTTCGCCAAGGGGCGCACGCCCCCCACGACCGGGCTGCTCGCCCGCAGCGGGCGCGGGAGTTCAAACTAAGCTGCAAAAAATTCAAGGTAAGTTGAAAACCGACAGCAGTCCAAGCCACGATGAAGCCCGGCGTAAAGCTTGCACCCTTTGACCACTACCACCAGTTCGTGACGGACCAGGTCAAGAAGCTAAAACCCCTCTGGCACATGTAACCGCCAGTCGTTGACGTACCTGGTCTTGCCCATGTCGTGGGTCAGGTAGAAGTCGCGCTCCATCGGTTGCGACTTGAACGACATCTCCCCAGACGAAGCCCGTCACGGGTCGCTGCGGGAAGTTGAAGCGCACCGCCTTCATCGGCGTGCGTTCAGTCATGAACCGTTCAAAGCTTGCCAGCGTCATTCGACGCGCGAGGCGCCAGGCGTCGCGGTTCTTAGAGAAGACGGCTGCGAGCTGGACGGGTCTGAGGACGTGGCGCCCGGCCTCGAACGTCTTGATGATGTCGGGCCGGGCGCGCGCACGCCCTTGACCAGTGAATTGTCAAAAAGAATCGGGGAAGGCGCGTCGCCTAAGGCTTGGATGTATGGGTCGTGCCTGAATGGAATATCGCGGTGCTGTGCGGTATATATACCGCACAGCACTACATCATCTCAGCGTTTCGTCAAGACAAATCAAGCCCCGCCGGGGCACTGCGCGCGACGCGGAGCAGGTCGGCATGCTTGCCGCCGCCCTTGGGGCGCCGTCGACAGATCGGATCTCTGGCTCGATGATTCGGCCGCATGACGCGATACGGTCCAAAACCCGACGTTCGCCGCCGCTCCAACTTGACGGGCAGAATGCAGCCAAGACCCAGCTGTCAGGTCCGTCGTTCGGAGGCTTCATGTTCAAGGTCGCGAGCGCAGTACTTTCATGCGTCCTGGCCGGCTGCGCAAGCACCGCGCCTGTGGGCTATTCGGTATGCTCGACGCAGCCTGGGAGCTACGCCTGTCAGATCGAGCAGTACCAACGTGTCAACGACTGAGGTCATTCCCAATGAGAGCGACAGACAGAGTTCTGCCCAAGAGCTCAACTTCCAGGGCTCCTATCAGATGAACCTGTCCATTGAACCTCTTTCGACGCAGCATTTCGAGGGACTACGGCTCGCGCTCGACACAGTGGCGCGAGAGAAGCGAATTCTCTCGTTCACGGAGGCGCCGCCAGAGGAGGATTCATGGGCGTTGTACTCGTCTATCGTCGCGAACCGGTGGCGCCAGATGATTGCCGCTCTGGAGGGTGTAGTGGTTGGCTGGTGCGACGTGCTGCCGACTCACGGCCAAGCGCGGTCACACGTCGGCACGCACGGCATTGGGCTCATGCCTTCGACGCGCCATCGGGCCTGGGGCTAGTGCCATGTGGGCAGCCAGGCGTCCTATTGCGCCGCCAAGGCCGGCATGGACCACTTCTCGCGCGTCGTGGCGCTCGAGGAAGCAGGGGGCGCCGAACGGCGCACGCATCGTCTCGTTCGCGCCTGGCGTGATCGACACCGACATGCAGGTGCAATTGCGCGGCTCATCGGCCGAGAAGTTTCCGGACCGAACGCGCTTCGTGAGCATGAAAGAGGAGGGCCGGCTCGACAGCCCCGCCACCGCGGCGGCCAAGGTGCTCAAGTATCTGGCGCGCGAGGACTTCGGCAACAACCCCGTGGCCGACGTGCGCGACCCCGCCTGAACGCAGAAGAAGCGAGCACGCCATGGCCACCGCAAAGTCGATCGACACCGGCGACTACAAGCTCTTTCCTTCGCCCAGGAACGTGCACCGCGTCATCTTCGAGCACCAGGTCTTCGTGCCGTATCCGTACGCGCTGATCGTGATGGACGAGTTCTACTTCAAGGGCCGCTACAGCCTGTTCTCCGCCTGCCGCCTCAGCGACGGGAAGATGGGGCAGGTGGCGACGTTCGAGTTGGCATCGGATGTCGACATCTTCAACAAGAAGTTCACGCCAGATTGAGCCGGCCTTACTGCAGCGCGAACCGATCGCGCTGCGCCTGAGCGCATTCGCCCATCACGTTCAATGCGCGCTCCACGGCGGGCGTGCCGATCACGAACGGGTTGGCCGTGCCGGCCGGCTGCTGGCGCAGCGCAGCCAGCTTGGCCTGCGAGCCGTCGATGCCCGAGTGGTTCGACAGCAGCACGTCGATGCGCTGCGCCTGTGCCACCGCGCCCATGCGCCGCGTTGAATCGATGTAGCTGTCCAGCCGCGGCACGTCCTTGCCGAAGTTGAAGCCCGTGCCGCCCCAGAGCATGGCGCGGTGCTTCCTGCCGCCAGACGTCACGTCGAACACTGGCGAGATCGTGCCCATGGTGTGGCCCGGCGTGATGTACAGCGAGACGGTGGTATCGCCGAGCGTGATGCGGTCACCGTCCTTCACGGAAACGTCGCGCTTCGGCGGCGCGCCCCAGATCGGCGTTGCGAATTCGAGCTTGGTTTCGGTCATGGTCCAATCGGTCTCGCTCATCACCACGCGCGCACGGTACTTCTGCGAGAGGTACGGCGCGCCGCCGTAGTGGTCGCCGTGGCCGTGCGTCGCGATCACGTACTTGATCTGCGCCGGATCGAGGCCCAGCTTGCGCATGCCTCCTTCGATCAGTGCCGCGGCCTCCGCCTGGTTGTTGAGCGCATCGATGAGGATGATGCCGTCCGAGGTCTTGATCGCCCAGGCGCTGACCCAGTCGGCGCCCACGAAATACAGGTTGTCGAAAGCCTGGCCCGGCGGCGGTGCGGGCTTGGCGATGAAGGCGGCAAGGCCCTTGTCCAGCTCGGCCTGGGGCGGCCGCGCGGCGGGAGCGGGTTTGCAGAGAGTCAACAGCGCCGTCAGATCGGATCCGGCGGCACCCGTGGCTGCTGCAACATGTGCGGCGACGGTGGCGCCCGACGGCGCCGGCCGCTGTGCCGTGGTCTGCGCGCAGCCCTGCGCCAGGGCGACAACCGCTGCGAGGGCGGTTGTCTTCAGCAGAAGGGTGTCTGTTCGATTCTTGCGCTGTGCCATTGCTGTCTCCGTGCCGTCGGTGCGGCCTATTGTGGAGACGTCATTCTGCGACACGGGCACCTATTCGATTGTCGCGCCCGAGGCTTGCACGATGCCCTTCCACTTCTCGTAGGCGTCATCGAGATGTTCACCGTCTACGTGACCGGCATCGCCACTGGCGAGGAGCTCGATGCTCTCGTGCGCTACGACACGCGCGACACCATACGCTCGATCGTGAACCGGCTGGAGACCATCGTTGCGAGCGGCATCTATTGCGCAACCCCGTGGCGCAGTTGTCGGAAATGCAGGTCACGCGCACTGAGCCGCCCGTAATGTGTCGGACTGGAGTGGTCGTCAACATCCGATGCATCGAAAGGCCACGCCAGCGTCTGCGATCTCAGTCGGGACTGATGCCAAGCTCGCGCACGAGCCTGGACCACCGCTCGACATCACGGCGCACGAGTTCACGCATTTCGGCGGTCGACAGGCTCAGTGACGTCCCGCCGGACTTACGGAAGATGTCGCTCACCTCGCGAGAGGCAATGACACGTTCAAGCTCCGAACGTAGCTTTTCCTTGATCGCCGCTGGCACCTTGGCCTGGGTGAAGAAGCCGAACCAGGACTCGAGCTCAATCTTGTAGCCGCTCTCGATAAGGGTCGGTGTATCCGGAATCGTAGGTTGACGCTTTGTTCCCGAGACTGCCAGGGGGGTGACGCGCGCGCCTTCGATGTACGTGCGCGCCGTCGGCCACAGGTCAAAGAGGAGATCCACCCGGCCGCCGAGCAGATCCTGGTACCCCGCCTGGACGCCTCGATAGGGAATGTGGCTCACCTCAACCCTTGCCTGCCTCCAGAGCGCTGCCGGCAGCACATGCTGGCCCGAGCCATTTCCGGCCGACGCGTAAGTCAGGCGTGCCGGATTCGCCTTTGCGTAGGCGATGACTTCAGCGAGCGACTTTTGCTGCAAATCCGGCCGGGCCACTAGCACGTAGCTGTACGAGACCGCCAATCCAACGGGGTCGAAATCCCTCAAGCTGTCATAGGGTGGTTTGCGGTATAGCCCCATATTGAGCGCCACGTTAGAGATCGATCCGGTCAACAGGGTGTACCCATCTGGGGCGGCCTTGGCTGCCAAGTCCGTCCCGATCAGGGTGCCGGAGCCCGCGCGATTCTCAACGATGACCGGTTGTCCCAATCCTTTGGTCATCCGATCGGCCAATATCCGCGCAACGAAGTCGAAGCCTCCGCCCGGCGGTACGGGCACGATGGCGCGAAGTGGCCTGTTCGGGAACCCGCCCTGTGCGAATGCGAGGGCCGGCGCGGCGAGCAGCCCTGCACATGCGAGGGCGCGTCGGCGATTCATGTCCTGATCCATGGTGTTGTCTCCGTGCGCCGGTCAAAACCGGCGAGATGTTGTGAATGAAAGAGTCATACGTTGAAGGCTTAGCCAGCTACGGCGGCCCCGAGTCATGCGTGCACGTTCGTGAGGGCGTGGGCGAAGCGTTGACAGGGGAAAAGGCAGGCCGGGTATTGAGCTGCGAAATACATGCCCTGCGCCGTAAGGCGCAGGTGGTTCGGGGTGCCGAGGTTTTGGAGACATGCCGAAGGCCACACCGTGCTTGCCGCATTGGCGAGGCAAGCGCGGACCTCGCGCAGTCAGAGACCCCGAGCATGCGTGGACACATCTCGCGCTGGAACCGGGAGGTCTCAGGGTCTTCTGCAACTTTGAGTGCAGAGCGCATCGGGAAGCCTTCTGGCGTACGCCGATGAGCCATGGCGCTGAGAAGTCGGACTGCTGCGTAGTACCGAGGAAGCTGCCGAACAAGGCCGGGTCTGAAATGGCCGGGCTGCGGAGGTGGTGGAGGGAAGGCGGCAGGCCAAGGGAAATCCGTCTGTTGGCAACGCGCACCGGACTTCGAGTCGGGTTCGTGCGACAAGCGTCCAAAGGCGGATACGAAGGGCTGCTTCCAGTTGGTCCTATCGTCACGACCCAAGGCAGGAGCCGTATGCGGTAGTTCCGCACGTACGGATCTGTGGAGGGGGTACTGGGTGACTGGCATTCCTACTCCACTGTGGTTTTTCAAGTAGGCATACGGACGGCGCACGGACATGCGCCTTTCGCTGGACTTGAAACAAGTCGCGGTCTCTCGATCAAAGAGTCGGAGCGGTGATGGGTCAAAGGCGGGTGGCGGCCAGTCAATTGCAGCGGCAGATTCGAGTGCAGCATGGCCGCACTTCGGTCTCGGGCAGTTGACAGAAGGGTGAACGCTACAGGCCAGGAGCAGGTCTGTGTGGGAATGCGGGCTTGGCCCCCGTGGTCCTCGCACTCTTGAGCTTGATCACCTCTTGGTCAATCACGCCAAAAGGGATAACGCCATTCGCATCTCTGGCCGACATACGGACACGGTCGCCGAATCGCATGAACGGGGTGGATGGAGCGCCCAGGCTGATGACCTCCATTACCCGTTTCTCCGAGATGCACGCAGAACCGGCGCTGGACCTGGAGTTCGACACCGTTCCAGATCCGATGATCGTTCCTGCCCCCAGGTTTCGAGTGCGCGCAGCGTGCGAGATGAGATCGCCGAAACTGAAGTGCATCTCCGCGCCATTGGGCTGGCCGAACCACTGACCATTCCACTCAACGTGCAGGTCCAACGTGACGCGCCCGTCGCGCCAGGTCGTCCCTAGTTCGTCGGGTGTGACAACCACGGGCGCGAAACTCGTGGAAGGCTTGCTTTGAAAGAAGCCAAAGCCGCTATTGATCTCCCTGGGAATCAAACTCCGCAGGCTCCAGTCATTGGCCTGGCCTATCAAGGCGACATGGTTCAGCGCCTCCTTGGGGCTCACTCCCATGGGCACTCGGCCCGTGATGACGACGAACTCGCCTTCGAAGTCGATCCCGTCTTCTTCAGAAGGCAGTGCAACGTCGTCGTGCGGGCCAAGGAAGTCGTCCGATCCCCCTTGATACAACAGAGGGATCGTCTCGAAGTTCTCCCGCGGAGGATGTTTGAAAGCACGCTCCATGAGCCGCCCGTGATGGAGGAACGCCGAGCCGTCACACCACTGGTAGGCGCGCGGTAGAGGCGCGGCACAGCCGAATGGATCGAGCCGAAAATCCGCAATTGATCGTTGCTCGAGTTGCTCGAACCGCCTTTGCAGCAACGGCTGCGTGCCTTCCCACCCATCGAGGGCGTCTTGAAGCGTTGACGCAAGATCGGAGGCATTTGTTGCGCGGGTTAAATCTCGGCTTACCACGACGAGCTGACCGTCTGGCTTGCCATTGCGAATCGTCGCGAGTTTCATGATTCAGACGTCGTCATCCGCTATTGAAAGATCGCGACAGCGCGTGTCCACCCGGCCGATGCGCCGCGGATCTTCACGGGAAAGCAAGCCACTGTGAAACCGCTGGCTGGCAGGGCTTCGAGGTTGTGGAGCTTCTCGAGGTGGCAATAGCCAATGTCCCGGCCCGCCTTGTGACCCTCCCAGATCAACGACGCGTCCTTGGTTTGCGCATAGCGTTGAGCGGTATAGGCGAAGGGAGCGTCCCAACTCCATGCATCAGTGCCTGTCAGGCGCACTCCCCGCTCAAGAAGGTACATCGTGGCCTCGTAACCCATGCCGCAGCCGGCCCTGGTGTATTCCGTCGTGCCGTACGCGCTTCCGGCGCGGGTGTTCACAAGGACGATCTCTAGCGGGCGCAGCTGATGCCCAATCCGATCCAGTTCGGCTTCGACGTCGGAAGGCTTGACGATGTGGCCATCCGGAAGATGGCGAAAGTCCAGTTTGACCGCGGGCTTGAAGCACCAATGCAAGTCGACCTCGTCAATGGTCAATGCCCGCTTTCCACCATCCATCGTGGAGGCGAAGTGATAGGGTGCGTCCAAGTGCGTGCCATTGTGCGTGTTGAGACTGACTTGCTCGACCGCCCATGCTTCGCCATCAGGGAGATCTTCCTTTTGCAACCCCGGGAAGAAGGTCGCGATCTCAGCGTAGCTCACGTGATGATCGATATAGGTGATCCTCGGCTCCAGCCCGGGGGGGTCCGAAGGCACGTCGTTTTCGAGTGCCATGGAGATGTCCACGATGCGCAGGGTCATTTGCTCGCTCCCGCGGCACCCGTCTTGCGTTGAGCAGCGAACGCTCGCGCCGCGGACCGAATTCCTTCGGTGATGAAGATCTTCAGTTGAGGCGCCACTGTGGGATCGGCTGGCTGGCTTTCTCCCAGCGACAGCCTGTAGATGCGCTCGTCGCCGATGTAGTGCATCAGAGACCCCAGCGCGAACTGGTAGCACCAAGCGGCGTCCTGCCGCACAAGGCCCGGATACTCGGCCGACAGTATCTCGTTCAGCGCATCGATGAACGTCTTGGCCACAGGGTCGAAGAACTCGCGCAGGACTTGGTCCTCTTCGGCGCCCTGCAGCGCCAGGCCGCGCGTAGCCAGCAAGGCGTAGTGCTGGCCTTCTGCGCTCGCGCGCAGCCGGATGACCGGTGTGGCAAACGCGTCAACGACTCGCTCCAGGCGCTCCGGGGTCGGGCCGGACATCGCCTCCTCCAGTTGCGACAGGCGTTGCGCGATCGTAGGGCTCCAGTGCTCGAAGATCGCGCGGTAGAGATCCTCCTTGTTTCCGAAGTAGTAGCTCACCAGGGCGGGTGGAACCTGCGCTTCCTCGGCTATGTCGCGCAGCGCCACGGCGTGGTAGCCGTGCCTGGCGAACAGCTTCTCCGCGGCGAGCAAGATATTGAGCTTGCGGTTCGGCTTGGTGACTACTGGCGGGCGGAGAGTCTGGTCGTCTGCTTGGGACTTGGATGCCATGGATGAAATCTTCGAGAAAGGTGGAAGAAAGAGCGATCAGGATTCGGCCGTGAAGCCGATCTGCTTGATCAGCCGGCGCCATTGCTCGGCATCGGCCTGCAGCATCTTGGCAAGCGCGTCCGGCGTGGATGACTCCACTTCAAGCGCCGACTGTCGTCCGTAATTGACCACGTCGGGTTGCGCGAGTGCACCGAGCAGGTAAGCATGGGCCTTTCTGGCTGCTTCGGGCGATGCCTTGCCAGGCAAGAAGAACCCGTACCACTCGTTGACCGCCAGCGGGAGACCTGCTTCTCGAATGGTGGGAACGTCGGGCCAGAAGATCGAGCGCTTCGACCCCGAAGTGAGCAGCATGCGAACCCGACCCGCCTTCACGTATTGAATCAGGTCGCCAGTCGGGCCGCAGAAGGCGGCGACCTGGCCACCCAGCAGATCTTGCACCGCGGGAAGACTTCCGCGGTACGGCACATGGCGCAAGTCGGCCCCGGTGAAATTGCCCAGCAAGGCGCCAATCAGGTGTGGCATCGAGCCTGCGCCGGGAGATGCAAGGGTTGCCGATGTCACGTTGTCCTTTGCCCAGCGCAAGAAGTCGCCGAATGTTCGGATCGTCTCGGGCACGCTGGGCCCCACTGCGAAACCGTGGCTCATCTGGCAGGCCAGTGAGACCGGCTGCAGATCGTTCAAGCTGTACGGCAGCTTGGGATAGGTAAACGGGTAGATCGACAGCATCGAAGACGGCGTGAGCAGCAACGTGCTGCCATCGGCTGCGGAGTCCCGTGTGGTCGTGATCGCGATCTGGCCCGCCGCGCCGGGTTTGTTTTCCACGATCACCGCCGGCGCGTAGCCGCCCCGAAGTTTGTTGGCAACTCGGCGGGCCAGGACGTCAATCGGGCCGCCGGCGGTGAATCCCACGACGATCCGCGCCTGGGTAAGTTGCTGCGCTTGGGCCGGGAGGAACGGAATGCCTGCGCCGGCGCAGAAAAGGGTGCGGTTGAAAGAGCGTCGGTCCATGACTCGCCTCCTGACTGAATGGACAATTAATTGTATGCGTGATCAATATGTTGATCAATAGGCCAACATTAGGGTTTTCGCCAGTCGAACTCAACTTCGGTTGGTACTGAAGGCGGCGGTGGACGCTGCGCGGCTGCGCCGCAGCAGCGTAGGCGAAGCGGGTCGGGTGTGGCGGCCAGGAATCAGATCGAGCCGCGGACGAGATGCGCGCTCAATCCGTTGCTCGACGCCAGGACGGTGCTCTACAAGACCGACCTGAAGCTCGACAACGCCATCAAGGGGCTGGTGAAGGTCGACCCGGTCTGCAAGCTGCTGATGTCGGTGCCCGGTGTCGGGCTCGTCACCGCCTTGTCGTTCAAGGCGGGCGTGGACGATCCGAGTCGGTTCACCTCTTCACGCACGGTGGAGGGCACCGCCGGGCGGTGATTGCCGTGGCACGCAAGCTCGCCGTCATCCTGCATCGCATGTGGGTCGATGGCACGGTGTTCCGTTGGGGAGCTAGGGAGGCTGCCGCATGAACACCTGAGCGAGACCAACCTCTACCGAATGGTTGTTATGAAGAGATTCGTTGAGGTGTGGACGGCTTCGATCACGACCTCGCGCTCTCGTGCGGCGCGATGAACTGCGTTCGCGGTGTCATCACAACGCTGCCGCGCGTCAACTCGAGCTGCGGGTTCATTGAGCGATTCCTTAGGCCGCTATGCCTTGATCGCTTGGCATTTCCCGCAGCTTCGCCAGAAAACAGTCGCATTAGTGCCTATCGGCAGAAATCAGCAGTTGTTTGACACCAATGTGCGCCTCCATCTCGTGCATGTGCGCCTCGGCATCGACCATATGCTCGGCCATCAGCCGGCGCACCTGGTCGGCGTCCTCCTTGCGATAGGCCGCCAGCAGCTGCGTGTGATAGTCGACGTTCGCCTCGCCGAAGTGGTGATGGTCCAGCGCCTTCTTGTAGACCACGAGGTCGCGCAGCAGGTCGTTGAGAAAACGGCACATGAAGGAGAGCACCGGATTGGGGCAGCTCTCCGCCAGCATCGTGTGGAACGCGAGTTCGGCCTCGCGCTGCGTGCGCAGTTCGTCCTCGTTGGTCGGCTCGAGGGCGCAGAGGCGGATGTTTTCTTCCAGCCGCTCGAACTGCTCGGGTGTCAGCCTGCCCACCGCGCTCACGGCCAGCTCGGGCTCCAGCGCCTTGCGCAGCTGATAGATGTGATGGCCGTCGAGATGGTGGAAGTGCAGGAAGTTGCGCAGCGGCTCCGACGCATGCTCGACCGACACCTGCTGCAGGTAGGCTCCGCCGCCGGGGCCGGTGCGGATGGAGATCAGGCCGCGCACCTCCAGCGCCTTCAATGCCTCGCGCACCGTGCTCTTCGAGTAGCCGAAGAGCTCGATCAGTTCCTTCTCGTTCGGTAGCCGGTCGCCAGGCTGCTTGCGCTCCGCCACGATCCAGCGCTTGACGTCTTCGACGATGACGTCCGAGAGCTTCTGCCGCTTAGGACGGTTCTGCCCCACTCTCATTCACACGCTCCATGCCCATCGGGAGATGCGCGGGATGCGCAACAGCGCGCGATCTTAAACGGCATCGTGCGAGGGGTCGGTCTGGTATTGGGCACAAGGCTTGCGTACGGGTTTTTACCAGCATATTAATCATATTTATCCGCTTAAATTGCCCGCGATCGCAGGCACCACCTTTTCCTTACTTCCCACCACGACCGGAGAACTCATGCAACGCAGACACCTTCTTCAGCTGGCCGCCCTGTCGGCTGCCCCCGCCTCGCTCCTGGGCGGCCGCACCGCCTTTGCCCAATCGGCGGACGCGATCCGTTTCGGCTGCCCGGTCCCGATGTCGGGCGCGTTCGCGGCCAACGGCAAGTTCGCCGACCTGGGCATGAAGCTGGCCATCGAGCAGTACGGCAGCGTGCTGAAGCGTCCGCTGGCCTACACGGTGCTGGACACCGAAGGCAAGCCGGCCACCGCTGTGCGCAAGGTGCAGGAAGCCTCGCAGCAGCAGGGCGCCAGGTTCTTCGCGGGCGGCATCCTGTCGTCGGAGGCGCTGGCCATGGGCAAGGAGGCCGAGAAGGCCGGCGGCCTGTTCATCACCACCGCCGGCGCAGACGAGATCACCGGCAAGGACTGCAATCCGGCCACCTTCCGCTGGTCGGTGCCCACCTTCGGTGCGATCGAGCAGACGGTGCGCCCGCTGATCGCCACCATGCCGAAGGCCAAGCGCTGGTACACGATCACGCCGCAGTACGTGTTCGGCGACGGCCTGCTGAGCGCGGCGAAGAACATCTTCCAGGAGAAGGGCATCGAGCACGTGGGCAACAGCTACCACTCGCTCAACGAGAAGGAGTTCAGCGGCTACCTCACCAACGCGATGGCCACCAAGCCCGACGTGCTGCTGCTGCTGAACTTCGGCGCGCAGTCGTCGGCCGCGCTGCGCCAGGCGGTGAGCTTCGGCATGCACAAGAACATGACGATCCTCATGGCCTGGGCCTCGGGGCTCGAACAGTTCGACGAGCTGGGCGCCGACCTGTGCGACGGCGTCTACTTTGGCGCGCAGTACTGGCACACGGCCGACACGCCGCTCAACAAGGACCTGGTGAAGCGCACCGCCGACAAGCTCAAGATCGTGCCCAACTACAGTCTGGCCGGTTCGTACATCTGCACCAAGATCCTGATCGACGGCATCGTGAAGGCGGGCTCGGTCGACCAGAAGGCGGTGATCGCCGCGCTCGAAGGCATGAGGTTCGACGGCCCCACGGGCACCGAGGAAATCCGCAAGGCCGACCACCAGGTCATCAAGGACTACTACCTGCTCAAGGGCAAGGCGAAGTCGAAGATGGCGAACCCGGCCGACTACGTCGAGGTGGTGAGTTCCGGCAAGTCGTTCCTGCCCGTCGACAAGACGGGCTGCAAATTGGGCTGACCCCCAAGCCTTGCCCACTGCGTGTGGCCTCCAACCCCCTTGCGGGGGGTAACACCTGCGGTCCGGCAAAGCCGGTTCCGCGGTGTTCCCGCAGGGGCGCCGCATCCGAGCCCGTCATCACTCACAACCATGTCCGTCTACCTGCTCCAGACCATCAACGGAATCGGCATCGGCATGCTGTATTTCCTGCTGGCCGTTGGCTTGTCCATCGTGTTCGGCCTGCTGCGCTTCGTGAACTTCGCGCACGGCGCTTTCTACCTGCTGGGCGCCTACCTGTGCTTCCAGGCGATGCAGTGGGGCCTGAACTTCTGGGCCGCGCTGGTGCTGGTGCCGCTGTGCGTCGGCGCACTCGGCTGGCTCGCGGAGAAGCTGCTGCTGCGCCGCGTCTATGCCAAGGCGCACGAGTTCCACATCCTCGTAACCGTGGGCCTCGCGCTCGCGGTACAGGAGATCGTCATCGTGTTCTGGGGCCCGCTGGGCAACAGCGTGCCGACGCCGGACATGCTGCAGGGCGTAGTCATGTGGGGCGCGTTCGTCTATCCGAAGTACCGGCTGTTCGTGATCGGCTTCACCGCCGTGCTGGCGGTGCTCCTGTGGTGGGTGCTCGAAGGCACGCGCCTGGGCAGCGCGGTGCGTGCGGGCAGCGAATCGACCGAGATGGTCTCGCTGCTCGGCATCAACGTGTTTCGCGTGTTCAGCCTGGTGTTCGCGCTGGGCGCTGCCACTGCGGCACTGGCGGGCGTACTGGCTGCGCCGATACGCGGCGCCGAACCTTTCATGGGCGTCGAGGCGCTCGGTGTCGCCTTCGTGGTGGTGGTAATCGGCGGGCTCGGCAGCTTCGGCGGCGCACTCGTCGGCGGCCTCCTGATCGGCATCGTGCAAAGCCTCATGAGCACCATCTGGCCGCCGGGGGCGAGCCTGATGATCTACATCGCGATGGGGGCAGTGCTGCTGCTGCGCCCGCATGGCCTGCTCGGCCGCAGAGGATGAACCACGCCATGCCAAGAAAAATCACTTTCCTCCTGGCGCTGATCGTCACGCTGGCCCTTCCGCTGCTGATGCGCTCGGGTTCGCTCGCAAGCGAGGTGCTGATCTACGCGCTCGCCGCGCTGGGCTGCAACCTGCTCCTGGGCCACACGGGACTGCTGTCGTTCGGGCAGGGCATCTTCTTCGGACTGGGCAGCTACACCATCGCGATCCTGCTCACGCGCCTGCAACTGCCGATGCCGCTCGCGCTGCTCGCCGCCATTGCCATGGGCGCACTGGGCGCGGCGGTGGTCGGCTGGGTCGCGATCCGCCAGCGCGGCACCTACTTCGTGATGCTCACGCTGGCCTTCGCGCAGATGTTCTATTTCGTGGCGTACACCGCTTCGGGGCTCACGGGCGGCGACAACGGCTTGCTCGACGTGCCGCGTCCCACGTTCATGGACACGCCATGGAAGTACTACGCCTTCGTCGCGGTCATGTTCCTGATCGCGTTCGGCCTGCTGCTGCGTGTGACCGATTCGATCTTCGGGCGTACGCTGCTCGCCATCCGCGACAACGAGGACCGCGCCACCGCGGTCGGCTACAACCTCAAGCGCTTCAAGCTGCTGGCCTTCGTGATCTCGGGCGCCGTCACCGGCCTCGCGGGCGGGCTGCACGCGATGATGACCGGCATCGCGCCGCTGTCGAACGCCGAGTACCACACGAGCGAAATGATCCTGGTCATCACCGTGATCGGCGGCACCGGCAACCTGTTCGCCTCGGTGCTGGGCTCGGCCTTCTATGTGCTGCTGGCCGACTGGCTCTCCACGCTGTGGCCACGGTGGCTGCTGTTGCTGGGGCTGTTGCTGATCGGCGTGAGCATCGGCATGCAGCGCGGCCTCTGGGGGCTGGGCGAGAGCGTGTGGCGGCGCGTGTTCCGCAAGACACCGCCTTCCGCGCTGCTCGCACCCGAAGCGCAGGGAGAAAAAGCATGACGCAACCCGTACTCATCGAAGCCATCGGCGTCACCAAGCACTACGGCAAGTTCGCCGCGCTCGGCGGTGTCGACCTGAAGATCCTGCCCAACACCGTGCACTCGGTGATCGGCCCCAACGGCGCCGGCAAGACCACGCTGTTCCACATGCTCACGGGCACCGGCACCACCACGGGCGGGCGCATCCTGTTCGACGGCCACGACGTGACGCAAGAACCCGACTACAAGCGCGTGCAGCGCGGCATGGCGCGCTCGTTCCAGGTGACCAGCCTGTTCCCGAGCCTCCCGGTGCGCGAGAACCTGCGCGTCGCGGCGCAGGGCATCGCGCCGCGACAGGCCATGAACTGCTGGCATACGCCGGTCGGCGACCGCGCCTGCGCCGAGACGGTGGCCGAAGTGCTCGCGCGCGTCGGCCTCGAACGGCTGGCCGACACGCCCGCCAGCGTGCTCTCGCACGGCCAGCAGCGCCGCCTCGAGGTGGGCATGGCGCTGGCCGCGAAGCCCAAGGCCATCTTCCTCGACGAGCCGACCTCGGGCATGGGCATCGACGACCTCGACGACATGAAACGGCTCATCCGCAGCCTGCGCGACGCCCACACCGTGGTGCTGATCGAACACAACATGAACATCGTGATGGACATCTCCGACACCGTGACCGTGATGCAGCTGGGCCGCGTGCTGGCCGAAGGACTGCCGGGCGACATCCGCACCGATGCGCGCGTGCGCTCGGCCTACCTCGGCAACATGATCACCGGGGGCAAGGCATGAGCGGCAACATTCTCGATGTCGACGACCTCCACAGCCACTACGGCAAGAGTCACGTGCTGCAGGGCGTGTCGATGACCGTGGGCGAGGCCGAGCTCGTCACGCTGCTGGGCCGCAACGGCGCGGGCAAGTCGACCACGCTCAAGAGCATTGCCGGCGCGGTCACGCCCACGAGAGGCCGCGTGCGCTTTCAAGGGGCCGACATCGCAGGCCAGCCGGCGCACCGCATCGCCACGCGCGGCGTGTGCCTGGTGCCCGAGCATCGCGGCATCTTCAAGCTGCTGACGGTGGAAGAAAACCTGCTGCTCGGCCAGCGGCGCGATTCGCCCTGGCAGCTCGAGGACATCTACCGCATCTTCCCGCGGCTGAAGGAGCGCCGGCGCAACGGTGGCGGCCAGCTCTCGGGCGGCGAGCAGCAGATGCTGGCCATCGGCCGCGCGCTGATGAACCATCCGCGCCTCCTGATCCTGGACGAGCCCGTCGAAGGCCTTGCGCCGGTGATCGTCGAGGAAATCGTCGCCCAGCTGAAGTCCATCAAGGCCGCAGGTGTCGCCATCCTGCTGGTCGAGCAGAACCTCGAAGTCTGCGTGCAGCTGGCCGACCGCCACTACATCGTGGAGCAGGGCGTGATCGTGCACGAGGCCGGCAACGCCGCCTTCATGGCCGACCACGAAGTGAAAGACCGCTACCTCGGTGTCGGTCTTGCTTGAACGCGCTCATCACCCAGACCTCATTCGCAAAACCATGACCACGCAGAACGAACTCTCCTGCGCGCCCGGCGTGCGCGACCTCCGCATCGACGGCCAGCGCCTCTGGGACTCGCTGATGCAGCTGGCCCAGGTCGGCGCCACCGAGAAGGGCGGCGTGTGCCGCCTCGCGCTGACCGACCTCGACCGCCAGGGCCGCGACCTGTTCGTGCGCTGGGTGCGCGAGGCGGGCTGCGAAGTCCGCGTGGATGCCATCGGCAACATCTTCGCGCGCCGCGCCGGCCGCAACAACGCGCTGCCGCCCGTCACCACCGGCAGCCACATCGACACGCAGCCCACGGGCGGCAAGTTCGACGGCAACTACGGCGTGCTCGCGGGGCTGGAGGTGATCCGCAGCCTCAACGACGCGAAGATCGAAACCGAGGCGCCGATCGAAGTGGCGGTATGGACCAATGAGGAGGGCTCGCGCTTCGTGCCCGTGATGATGGGCTCCGGCGTGTTCGCCGGCGCGTTCACGCTCGAACATGCGCTGGCGCAGCGCGACAACGACGGCGTCAGCGTGTCCGAGGCGCTTGCTTCCATCGGCTACGCGGGCGGCACCCCCGCGTCGGCGACGGCATCGCCGGTGGGTGCGTACTTCGAGGCGCACATCGAGCAGGGCCCGGTGCTCGAAGCCAGCGAACGCGTGATCGGCGTGGTCGAGGGGGCGCTGGGCCAGCGCTGGTACGACGTGGCGGTGCAGGGCATGGAGGCCCATGCCGGCCCCACGCCGATGGAACTGCGCAAGGACGCGCTGTTGGCCGCCTCCGAACTCGTGATCGAGGTCAACCGCATCGCGCTCGCCCACGCGCCGCATGGGCGCGGCACGGTCGGCTGGATCGACGCCTACCCGAACTCGCGCAACGTGATCCCGGGCCGCGTGAAGCTCAGCGTCGACCTGCGCGCAGCCGACGACGTGGTGCTGTCGGCCATGGATGCCGCGCTGAAAGATGCCGTGCAGCGCATCGCGGCGAAGGGCAAAGTCGGGATGTCGGTGGAGCAGGTCGTGTACTTTCCGCCGCAGCCTTTCACGCCCCAGCTCGTGTCCGCCGTGCGCGAGGCCGCGCAGGCGCAGGGCATGACCTGGATGAACGTGATCAGCGGTGCGGGCCACGACGCGGTGTACCTCGCGCGCGTGTGCCCCACGGCCATGATCTTCGTGCCCTGCCTCGATGGCATCAGCCACAACGAGATCGAGGACGCGCAGCCCGACCATCTCGAAGCCGGCTGCAATGTGCTGCTGCAGGCGATGGTGCAGAGCGCGGGAGTCGCAGCGTGAACGCGGTGCTCCGGCGCATCGGCTTGCGCATCCTGGCGCTAGGAATGGCCGTGGCATGCACAGCCGCCTCGGCGGCCGGAGAGCCGATCCTGGTCGGCCAGTCCGCGGTGCTGACCGGTCCTTTCACACCGAACAGTCTGGCTTTCATGGAAGGCCAGACGCTGTTCTTCAACCAGTTGAACAAGGCCGGCGGCATCGGTGGGCGGCCGGTCAAGATGATCACCTACGACGACGCGTACATCGCGGAGAAGGCAGCGGCCAATGCCGAGAAGCTGCTCGGCACCGACCGCGTCGTCTGCCTGTTCGGCACCATGGGCACGGGCATCGGTGCGGCCATGGTGCCCGTGGCTGCGAAGTACGACAGTTTCATCTTCGGCGGGCTCACCGGCGCGGCGGTGCTGCGCGGGCCGAAGGTGCCAATCTATCACGTGCGGGAGTCGTATGCCGACGAGGTCCGGCGGGTGATGACGCACCTGACGACCATCGGCGTGACGCGCATCGCGATCGTCTCGAGCGACGACGCCTACGGCCGGGGCATCGAGAAGGATGCGGTGGATGCGCTCGAAAAGAACAAGCATCCGGTCCTCCTGTCGCTGCGCTTCGACCCCAAGGAAAAGGACCATCCCGCCATTGCGCAGCAGGTCATCGCGAGCGGGGCGCAGGCGGTGTACGTCATTGCGGCCGGCACGCCAGCGATCAACATCATCCGCTCGATGGTGGCTGCGCCCATCCATCCGCAGATCTACACGAACTCGGTGGCGAGCTCCTTCCTCCTATACAAGGAACTCGGCGACAAGAGCCGCGGCATCGTACTGTCGCAGGTGGTGCCGCCGTTCTGGAAGACGCGCTTTCCCATCGTGGACGAGTACCAGCGCGCGCTCAAGGGTGCGGGCAGTGGCAGCGAAGGCTCCTACCTGGGCCTCGAGGGCTACATCACGGCCAAGGCCTTTGCGGAAGCGCTGCAGCGCGTGAAGGGGCCGATCACCACTGAATCGCTGAGGCGCAGCATCGAGAACTCGCCGCCCATGAACCTGAGCGGCTTTGTAGTCTCCTTCCGGCCCGACAACCGGAACGGTTCAAGCTTTGGAGACATCACGATGCTGGGAAGCGCCGGAAAGTTTGCACAATGAAAGTACTGATCGCACGCCTCAACCACGAGACCAACACCTTCTCGCCGGTGCCCACGCCACTCGCGGCCTTCGGGCCCGACGGCCCGACCTTCGACGCCCAGGCCTACAAGGCCAACAAGGGCATGCGAACCGCGATGTCGGCCTTCATCGACCTGGCCGAGCAGGCTAACGCGACGGTGGTCACGCCGGTGTCGGCTTCCGCCAACCCGAGCGGACCAGTCGATGCCGGTGCCTACACCATGTTGACCCAGCGCATCGTCGATGCGGCGCCGGGTTGCGATGCCATCCTGCTCGACCTGCACGGCGCGATGGTGGCGCAGAACAGCCCGGACGGAGAAGGCGACCTATTGGTGCGGCTGCGCGCCGCGGCGCCGGGCGTGCCGATCGGCGTGGCGCTCGACCTGCACGCCAACGTGACGCCCGCAATGGTCGGCAACGCGGACGTGATCGTCGGCTTCAAGACCTACCCGCACATCGACATGTACGAAACCGGAGAACATGCGGGCCGCTTGATCTTCGACATGCTGGCGGGGCGAAGCAAACCGGCGATGAGATGGCATCGGCTTCCCTTGATGGCACACACGTTGCGCAGCGCATCGTCAATTGGTGCGATGAGGTGCGCAATCGACCATGCGCTCGAGGCCGAGCACAGCGGCTTACTCGCGGTCTCGATCTTCGCAGGCTTCTCGCTCTCGGATATCGAGGCACCCTGCATGAGTGTCGTGGTGGTTGACGCACACACGCCCCAGCGAGCGCAGGCGACGGCCGATCGCATAGCCAAACAGATATGGGATGACCGCGAGGCCTTTGTGTACCGCAGCGAGCCACTGGCCGAATCGATTGCGCGCGCCAAAGAACTTGCACAGGGCACGACCAAACCAGTGCTCCTACTCGACCACGGTGACAATTGCATGTCGGGCGGTAGTTGCGACACCATGGACGTGTTGCAAGAGGCGCTGGCGCAAGGCCTCAATGGCATCGGCGTGGGGCCGCTATGCGATCCCGAGGCAGTGCAAGCGCTCATCACGGCCGGCGAAGGAGCGGCGGTGACAGTTGCGCTAGGCAACAAGTCTTTGCTCGCGAGTATCGGCCTCGTGAAGACGCCCGTTTACATGAGTGGCATCGTGCGCACCATCTGCGACGGCGGATACACGATCACTGGACCCACCTACACCGGCCAACGCGGCAGCATGGGCCGAACGGTTTTGTTCGACACAGGCAGAGCAAGGATCGTGGTGACCGAGCGCACCCAGGAGCCATGGGACCTCGCCGTTTTCGAGTGTGCTGGGCTCGATCCGCGCACTGAGCGATTTCTGCTTCTCAAGTCGCGCATGTACTGCCGTCCGGTGTTCTTGCCCTTGGCTGCTGCGCTAGTGGAGTGTGACAGCAAGGGGGTCACTAGCTCCGACTACAGCTTGTTCTCGTTCAAGCAAGTCCGGCGACCGGTGTTCCCGCTCGACCAAGATTGCGCACATGTCGTGCCGATTGCGGCGGCTCCTGCTCTCTAGATCTTAAGCGTCTCGCGAGACCACCTTGACGGCCTCAGATGCGCAGCTTCGGGATCGCAGAGTTGACGGCATTGACGTCGAAGCCTGCGGGATCAAACGGCCCGCCGCACCAGCGCCACATGGCGACGTGCATGTCAATGCTCCCTATCGAGTCACCAGGATCGGGATGCCTCGTCGCAAGCCCGGTCGCGTTCAGGGCATGACAAATCTTTCCAACGGGAAGCTACGCTCACCAAGATGCGCACCAGTCCGCGACCGGAGCCAATCTACATACCGGGCAGTCGAACGCACCAAAGGACGAAGCGGCCACGCTGCTCGCGGCAAGACCCCGCACCAGCACACTACCCGGTTCAGGGTCCGTGTGCAGTCTCGATCGAAACAGGGGACTGCATAGCATCTTGTGGCCGCCGAAGTCGGTAGTTTGAAACCTCAAGCTCGACGTCCGCTCCCGCCGCCGCGAAGCGGAAGTTCGGGTTGAGTGAAGCGAGGAGCTTGCTAGACTTTGGGCTGCGGTGTCGCTGCGAAGAAGTCCATGGCCGCCGCGACGCCGCTGCCGGCCAGTGGCACGCCTGCCAGCTTCAGGCCCATCTCAACCCCCGTCAGCGCGGCCATCAGCGTCAGGTCGTTGCAGTCGCCCAGGTGGCCGATGCGGAACATGCGACCCTTGAGCTTGCCGAGTCCCGCGCCAAGCGAGAGATCGAAGCGTTCGTGGATCAGCCGGCGCAGCGAATCGGCATCCACGCCTTGCGGCGTGATGACGCCGGTGAGCACAGGCGAGTGGACGCGCTCGTCCGCACATTGCGTCGGCAGGCCCCACGCACGGACCGCGGCGCGCACGCCTTCGCCCCAGCGCTGGTGGCGCGCGAACACCACCGGCAGTCCCTGTCCGAGCACCATGTCGAGCGCCTCGCTGAGGCCGTAGAGCAGGTTCGTGCTCGGCGTGTAGGGCCAGTAGCCGCCCTGGTTCATCTCGACGATCTCGTCCCAGGCCCAGAAGGCCTTGGGCAGGCGCGCCGTCCTGCTGACCTCGATGGCCTTGGGCGACAGGGCGTTGAAGCTGATGCCGGGCGGCAGCATCAGGCCCTTCTGCGAGCCGCTGACGGTCACGTCGACGCCCCATTCGTCGTGACGGAAATTGGCGCTCGCGAGGCCCGAGATGGTGTCGACCATCAGCAGCGCGGGATGCCCGGCCGCATCGATGGCGCGGCGCACCGCGGCGATGTCGGAGGTGACGCCGGTGGAGGTCTCGTTGTGCACCACGCACACGGCCTTGATCTTCTTCTCGGTGTCCTTGCGCAGGCGCGCCTCGATCAGGTCGGGCTGCACGCCGTGGCGCCAGCTGCGCGGCAAGCCGGTGTCGTCGACGCCGGGCAGACCGATGAACTCGGGCTCCAGGCCGAGGCGCTGCGCCATCCGCTGCCACAGCGTCGCGAAGTGGCCCGTCTCGTACATCAGGACCGCATCGCCGGGGCTCATCACGTTGACGAGCGCCGCCTCCCAGGCGCCGGTGCCCGACGCGGGGTAGATGACCACCGGATGCTGCGTCCGGAACAGCTGCTGCAGGCCGGCGATCACCTTCTTGCCGAGCGTCGCGAACTCGGGGCCGCGATGATCGATGGTCGGCAGGCTGATGGCGCGCAGGATGCGGTCGGGTACCGGGCTCGGGCCGGGGATCTGCAGGAAGTGGCGGCCGCTGGGATGGTTGTCGAGAGCGATCATGGGTCTCCTTTTCTGTGGCGAGTCGATGGAACTACAACTGCACGGACGCGCGTCCGATGCCCGGAAACTCGGCCGTGACGAGATCGCCCGCGGCCGCGTGAAGAATCCCCACCCAGGTGCCGGTGGTCACGACGGTGCCCGCCGGCAGGCTGCGGCCGTCCTGCGTGGCGTGACGCAGCCACGCCGTCAGCAGGAAGGCGGGGTCGCCGAGCGAGTGGGTGCCGCGGCGTTCGACCGCCGGTTGTGCGCCGATCTGCACGCGGCACGTCTGCGCGCGCCAGTCACGCGCCGCGAACGGTATCCAGGGGCCGAGCACCAGCGCGCCATGCGACTGCAGGTCGGCCAGCTTGAACAGTGCCGGCGCGCCCAGTGCTTCGCGCCAGCGCGAGTCGACGAGCTCGATCGAGACGGTCATCGCATCGACCAGTGCGCTCGCGCTGCCTGCGTCCAGCGTTTCGGCGAGCGTGGCATCGACATCGCGCGCGAGCCGCAGCGCAACCTCGGCCTCGATGCCGCGCATGTGAAACGGCCAGGTGCCGCTCTGCGCCGGACTGGTCCATACGCCGGCCGGCGGCAGCCGCGCATGGGTGAGTACCGCGCCGCGGGACGGGCCGCCCGATTTCCAGTACTGCGGCGCTGCAGCTTCGAACCCGCCGAGTTCGCGCGCCACGCGCTGCTGCACTGCGTAGGCATCGGCTGTGTCGGTCAGCGCATCGGCCAGCGGCGCGGCATCCGCCAGGTTCCTGGTGCGACGCGCATGAATCAGCGCGTCGGCCACGGCATCGATTTTCGAAAGGGGCACTTCCATTCCTTTTGACTGGGGTCAGAACGACACGCTCAACGGCGCGAGACCCGCGATCTCGACGCGCACGGCAGTGCCTTGGGACGCGAACAGCATGCCGGTGCACGAGCCGCTGGTGATGACCTGACCTGCCTTGAGCCCGACGCCGCGCGCCGAGCAATGGTTGGCCAGCCATTCGAGCAGCGTGCCGGCATCGGGGCTCGGGTGCTCGCCCACCGTATGGGCCACGATCTGCTCGCCGAAACGAAGCACGGCCTCGACCTTCGCCAGATCGAACCACGCCGGCTCGAAGGGCTGGCGTCGCCCCAGCACCAGTGCGCCGTGGCTCAGCAGGTCTGCCAATTGCGCATCGGAGCCGGCGCCGAGCCAGTCGGCGAGGCGGGTCTCCACGACTTCGATCACCGGCAGCACCGATTCGATGGCGAACGCCAGCTCGTCCAGGGTATAGGGCGCCGCGCGGGACGGCAGGTCGACGCCGAGTTGGAAGCCGACTTCGACTTCGATGCCGCGCAGCCGCCAAGCCGGGCCTTTCAGCAGCGCACCGTCGGACCGCAGCCCTTCGGCCGGCAATGGCGCACAGGTCGGCTCCAGTCCCGGCGCACGCGCGCCGACCTTCCAGCCGCCGACGGTGCCGAGAGCGGCCAGCGTCGCGTCCTGGATCGCATAGGCCTCGTGGCGGTCCGCAGGCTGCACCAGCGCCGAGGGCACGCGCCGGCCGTCGCGACGCGCGATGTACAGGGCGCGCGCTGCGGTGTCCGGCGTGACCGTGGCGGCCACCGGCGTCAGAGCTCGGGAAAGCGCTGCCACGGATGAGCTCGCTCGAACGCGCGGGCCAGCGCGAGCAACGCGTCGTCGTCGCCTTCGCGCGCGACCAGCTGCAGGCCGACCGGCAAGCCTTGGGCGAAGCCGCAGGGCAGCGCGATCGCCGGCAGGCCGACCGCATTGGCGAAGCCAGCAAAGACGGCGTGACCGCGCGCGCCGACCTCGCGGCCATCGATTCGGGGTGGATGCGTTTCGCCGGCCGGCCAGGGAAGCGCCGCCGCCGCCGGCGTCAAGAGGAAGCCGTAGCGCTCGAACAGGATGGCCAGTTCGGTGCGCAACCGCTCGGCTTCGAGCAGCAGGTCGAACAGCGCGATGGCCGACGCGCTGCGCCCGGCTTGGGCGTTGGCCTGCATCGCGGGGGCGAACAAGGCCGGATCGAACGGACGCGTCGGCGACAGCGCCTGCGGATGCTCGACCAGCCACGCCAGCCCCACCTGCGCCAGCAGCGGCCAGCGCTGGTTGACCGCCTCTGCCAGATCGAAGCCCTCTGCTGTCGTCACTTCATGGCCCAGCATGGAAAGATTCCGGGCCGCCGCATCGGCGAGATGCGCGATCTGCGGATCGAGCGGGTGGTCGCCAAAGCGTGGGATGTACAGGATGCGCGCCGGCGTTGGTGCCACTGGCCGCATCGGGCCGAGCCCTATCACCTGCATCACCGCGGCCACGTCGTCCACGCAACGCGCGAGCGGCCCTGCGACCTCGAAGTCCAGAAAGATCGGCGGCAGTCCGCCGCTGCGCGGCACGCGGCCGCGCGAGGGCTTGAGGCCGACCAGGTTGGTGTGCGATGCGGGTCGCCGGATCGAGCCGCCGCCGTCGGTGCCAAGCGCGATGGGGCATCCGCCCGCAGCGACCAGCGCGGCCGCGCCGCCCGATGAGCCGCCGGGCGTCAGGGCCGGGTTCCACGGATTGCCGGTGGGGCCGAACACCGGGTTGTCCGTGTAGCCCTGCATCGTGAACTCGGGCACGTTGGTCTTGCCGAAGATCAGGGCGCCGGCTTCGCGCAGCTTCGCCACCGGAAGCTCGTCGCGTTCGGCCACGAAGCCGGCGAGCGCGCGGCTTCCCCAGTGAGTGGGCAGGCCTCGCACCTGCAGGTTGTCCTTGATCGTGATCGGCACGCCGTCCAACGCGCCGATCGCCCGGCCCGTGCGCCAGCGCGCGCTGCTTTGCTCGGCGGCGTGGGTCGCGCCCTCGGCGTCGAGCGCGATCAGCGCGTTGAGCCGCGGGTTGACCTCGGCACTGCGCGCCAGACAGGCCTCGAGCGCCTGGGTCGGCGTGAACGCGGCGTCGCGAAAACCGGCGGCGAGCTGCGTTGCCGTAAGTTGCCAGAGCAATTTCATTTCAGTCGATCCACAGGCCGGACGCCACCCGCGACGCAAGACGGCCGGCGCAGCCGGGCCCGTTCGGGAAACACCACGGAACCGGCTTTGCCGGGCCGCTGGTGTTGTCCCCGGCTAGGGGGTTGGCGGTCACACGAAGCGGGCAAGCCTGCGGGTGAGCTCATTTCAGTCCCACCACCGGGCCGACGACCTGCTTCCAAGTGGCCGAGCACTTGTCGTAGGACTTGTCGCAGAGCTCGCTCCAGATCGGCAGCGACACCGTCGTCAGCGCGTCGCGAATCATCTGCTGGTCGCCCGGCTTGACCGGGACATCCTTCATCGCGAACTTCTTGACCGTCTTGCACGGTTCCTTGCCGACGTTGCAGCGCGACGCGTCCTCGAAGAGTTCCTTGGAGTAGGCCCAGACGTCGGTCTCGAACCTCTTGAACGCCTCGGTGATCTTCGCCTTCTGATCGGCCGGCAGCGCGTTCCACTTCGTGAGGTTCATCGCATACGCGTTGAGCGCGATCTGGAAGCCGATCGGCATGAAATGCGTCGTGACTTCGGGCCAGCCGGCCGAGTTGGCCGAGCTCGGGCCGGTGATGGCGCAGTCGGTCACGCCGCGTTCGAGCGCCTGCTGCGTCTCGCCGAACGGGATCGTGACCGGGATGCCGCCGAGCTTCTCGATGAACTTGGCGAGCGACTGGTCGTAGACCCGCACCTTCTTGCCCTTCAGGTCCGCGAGGCCAGTGATCGCCACCTTGCAGAACACGACCTGCGGGCCAAAGGGATAGATGCCGAGCAGCTTGCCGCCATGGCGCTCCTGCAGACGCTTGTCGAAGGCATCCCGGTAGGCGTCGACCACCTTGCGCGCGACTTCGTAGTCGGTCGACAGGCCGACGATGTCAGGGCCGAGGAAGAAGGGTTCGTCGCGCGACACCTGCGCGAGGCGCAGCGTGACGATGTCGAACAGGCCCGACTTCAGCACGCGCAGGCCGTCAGCGTCCTTCACGCCGAGCACGTCCATCGGCTTGTAGTCTGCGTCGATGGGCAGGCCGGTGTTCTTCGCGAAGTTCTCGAAGAAGGGCTGCTCCTTCGTCTGCTGGATCAGCCCGGTGGCGACCAGGTTGCCGGCCACGCGCAGCTTGGGGTTTTCGGCATGTACCGGCAGGGCCAGCGCGAGGACGGCGGCAAGCGAGGGGAGAACGAATTTCAGTTTCACGGCATCACTCCTTTAAGAACTTGTTCATCGAATTCCGACCAGCGGACCGATCGCCTGCTTCCAGGTGGCCGAGCATTTGTCGTAGGACTTGTCGCAAACCTCGGCCCACAGCGGCAATGAGACGGCGCCGACCGCGTCGCGCACGAGCTTCTGGTCGGCGGGCTTTACCGGCACTTCCTTCATCGCGTACTTCTTGCCGTACTTGCAGGATTCCTGGCCGACGTTGCAACGTGACGCGTCGTCCCACAGTTCCCGCGAATAGGCCCAGGCCTCGGTCTCGAACCTGGCGAAGGCCTCGCTCATCCTTGTCTGTTGGGCGGGCGGCAGTGCGTTCCACTTCTTCAGGTTGATCGCGTAAGCGACGAGGTGAATCTGGAAGCCGATCGGCATCACGTGCGTCGCCACTTCGGGCCAGCCGGCCGAGTTGGCCGAACTCGGGCCGGTGATGGCGCAGTCGGTCACGCCGCGCTCGAGCGCCTGCTGCGTCTCGTTGAAGGCGAGGGCGACCGGGATGCCGTCGAGCTTTTCGATGAACTTCGCGAGCGACTGGTCGCTCACGCGCACCTTCTTGCCCTTGAGGTCGGCCAGACCCGAGATCGCCGACTTGCAGAACAGGATCTGCGGCCCGAAGGGATAGGTGCCGAGCAGCTTGGCGTTGTGCCTTTCCTGCAGTCGCTTGTCGAATGCGCCGCGGTAGGCGTCGACCACCTTGCGCGCGGTGTCGTAGTCGGTCGACAGGCCGACGATGTCGGGGCCCAGCAGGAAGGGGTCGTCGCGCGACACCTGCGCGAGCCGCAAGGTCACGATGTCGAACAAGCCCGACTTGACGACGCGCAGGCCGTCGGCGTCCTTCACGCCCAGCACGTCCATCGGCTTGTAGTCGACGTCGATGGGCAGGCCGGTGTTCTTCGCGAAGTTCTCGAAGAAGGGTTGTTCCTTGTTCTGCTGGATCAGGCCGCCGGAGACCAGGCTGCCGGCGGCGCGAAGCTTGGTGTTCTGGGCGTGGACGGGCAGCGCGAACGCGAGCGCGGCCGCGATGAGGGCGAGCTTGAGCTTCATGGGTTCTTTCGTGGGAGGGACCGTCATTTGCCGAACATCAGGTTCGGCAGGTAGGTGGCGATCCAGGGGGTGTGAATCAGGATCGCGGTCATCACGATCATGGCGGCGAAGAAGGGCAGGGTGCCCTGGAACACGTCGTTGATCGAGCCTTCGCCGCGCACGCCCTGGATCACGTACAGCGTCATGCCGATGGGCGGGCTGATCAGCGAGATCTCGCACATCAGCACCATGAAGACGCCGAAGAACACCGGGTCGATGCCGGCCGCCTGGATGATCGGGAACACCACCGGCAGCGTGCCGACGAGCATCGGCATGGTCTCGAGCGCGATGCCGAGGATGAGATACATCACCGCCAGCATCCACAGCAGCATGATCGGCGAGACGTCGGCCGACTTGATGAGGCTGGCGAGCGCCTGCGGCACGCCGAGCATCGACAGCACGAAGTTCAGGTACAGCGCCGCGACGAGGATCAGCGCGGTCATCGCGGTGAGCCGCATGGTCGAGCGGAAGCACTCGTGCAGCATGCCGACCTTGAGCTTGCCGTAGGCCGCCGCGATCGGGAGGCACACGATCACGCCGAGCGCCGCGCTTTCGGTCACCGTAGCCCAGCCGGTGTAGATGCCGCCCATCACGACCGAGAACACGGCCAGCGGGCCCAGCAGGTGCACCGAGTGCCGCAGCTTCTCGCGCATCGCCGTGCCGGCTTCGCGAGTGCCGGCGACCGAGGGCTTCCAGACGCAGATTGCGAGGATGGTGAGCAGGAACAGCACCGTCATGATCGCGCCGGGCAGGATGCCGGCCATGTACAGCCGCGCTGCCGAGGTGTTGGTCATCGAGCCGTAGATGATGAAAGCCACGCCGGGCGGAATCAGGTTGCCCAGGCTGGCGCCAGCGGCGATGGTGCCGAGCACCATGCGCTGGTCGTACTTGCGGTTCTTGAAGGCCGGCAGCGCGACGGTCGAGATCGTCGCCGCGGTCGCGACCGACGAGCCCGACACCGCGGAGAACAGCGCCGAGGCGCCGATGTTGGTGTGCAGCAGGCCGCCGGGCATGCGGTTGAGCCACTGGCCGAGCGACTGGTACATCTTGTCGGTGGCGCCGCCGCGCATCAGGATCTCGCCGAGCAGGATGTACAGCGGGATCGACAGCAGCAGGTAGTCTTCGCCGGCGGCCCAGAGCTGCTCGCCTACGGCGTTGATCGCCGGCATGCCGAAGTGGATCAGCGACCCGAGCAGGCCGACGACCAGCATCGTCGTCGCGACATGGAAGCCGAGGAACATCAGCCCCAGCATGATGGCCAGGCCGGCCAGGATTTCGAGCGGTCCGATCATGATGCGGCTCCGACGGGGGTCGTGTGGATGGACGCGGTTTCCGTGGGTGTTTTCACGTGGATGTCGGTCTCGGCCTCGATCTCTTCCTCGAGCGTCTGCGGGCCGAAGCGCGTGTTGAGCTCCTGCGTGCGGCGCGCCAGGAAGAGGCGCAGCGCATCGATCGCGGCCCAGCCCGCGACCAGCGCGAACATCAGATAGCCGCCGAGCCAGATCGATTGCGGGATCCACATCGGCGTGGCCAGCGGCGTGGCCGCGGTGCTGTGCAGCTCGATGCTTTCGACGACCACGTGCCAGCCGCGCCAGAGGCACAGCATCGACAGGGCAGCGAGGCTCAGCATCGCGAGCAGGTTGAGCAGCGCGCGCGTCTTCGCGGGGAAGCGCGACAGCAGGAAGTCGACGCGCGTGTGGCTGCGTGTGATGAGCGTGTAGGCGAAGCCGAACGCGCCGACGATGCCGTAGGTATACGAGCCGATCTCGTCGATGCCCTGCAAGCTGAACGAGAAGACCTTGCGGCCGAGCATCTCGATGCAGGTCATCACCGATAGAGCGATGAGCCACCAGCCGCAGGCGATGACGGTCCAGTCACAGACGCGCGTCAGCCCGCGGCTCACGGGGTCCGGTGGGAGCAGTGTTTTCATGGGTTTTCGTGGCTGTGCAGTGAAGGAGAACGTGCACGCATTGAAGCGCGCGGCAGGGCGCGCCTGCAGACTTTTCCGCGGAGCGGGAGAGGCGGAAAAACTCTTTTCGAATCAAGCACTTGGCGCTGCGCGCCCGCGGAAGAAGCGCGCTACCTGATGCGCCCGCCGTAGGCTGCGGTGATGTCGTCGGCCGCGGCGCGCACGGCCGCGCCGAGCTGCGCGAAGTCGGCGCTCTTGATGCGCTGCGTCGGCCCGACGAGCGAGATCGCGCCGAAGGGTTGGCCATGCTCGTCGCGGATCGCGGCGGCGATGCAGCGCAGGCCGACCGCGTTCTGTTCGTCGTCGATCGCGAAGCCGGCGCGTCGGACCTCGCCGAGGGTCTCGTGCAGCCGCGACGCGCGCGCGATGGTGTTGGCCGTGAGCTTCGGCAGGCCGTAGGTGCGCAGGTACTGCAGCACATCGTCCTCCGCCATCGCGGCGAGGATCGCCTGTCCCATCGCCGTGCCGTGCAGCGGCGCGCGAAAGCCCGGCTTGCCCATGGCGCGCATCTGCTCGCGGCTTTCGACTTGGGTCACGAACACGATGTCGCCCAGGTCGGCGATGCCGAGGTTGATGCTCTCGCCGGAGCTGTCGCGCAGGCGTCGCATCACCGGCAGCGCGACTGGCGCGATGCGGCGCCGCCGCGCGAACGCGGCGCCGACCGAGAAGCAGCGCACGCCCACATACCAGAGGTTGGTCTCGCGGTCGAACTGGACGAACTGGCGCTGCTCCAGCGTGGTGAGCAGGCGGTGCGCGGTGGAGGAAGAGAGGCCGCTGTGCGCGGCGATGTCGACGAGGCGGTAGCCTTCGTCATCGTCGGCAAGCAGTTCCAGCAACTGCATTGCCCGCGTGAGCGACTGCACGGTGCTGTCGCTGTCGCGGTCGATGCGGGTGATCTTGGCGGTCTTGGAGGGACGGCGGGGCGAGCTTGCTGTCATGGCGTGCCTCTTGCAAGTTGCGCGCCATCGGGTGGTGGCCGGCGCCCCCTCAGCCGTCGATGGAGACCTTGGCGTCCTTCGCCACCTTGGCCCACTTGGCGATCTCGCTGTGCGTGAAGCTGCTGTAGGCGTCGACCGGGCCGCCGCCGTCCTCGACCCCGAAGCCTTCGAACTTTTCCTGCACGTCGGCCATCGCGAGCACGGCGTTGACGTCCTGGTTGATCTTGCGCGCCAGCGCCGCGGGCAGCTTGGCCGGGCCGGAGATGCCGTACCAGTTCATGGTCTCGAACTGGGGGAAGCCCTGTTCCTGCATGGTGGGCACTCCGGGGTAGGCCTTCGAGCGCTTGGCGCGCGTCTGCGCGAGCGCGACGACGCGGCCGTTCTTCACGTGCGGCGTGGCGGCCGTCATGGTCTCGAAGGTGTACTGGATCTGGCCGCCAATCAGGTCGGTGAGCAACGGCCCGCTGCCCTTGTAAGGCACGTGCAGCACGTCGACGCCGGCCTGCAGCTTGAACATCTCGATGGCGAAGTGCTGGATGGTGCCGGGCCCGGCGGAGCCGAAGCTGATCTTGCCGGGCTGCGCCTTGCACTGCGCGACGACTTCCTTCACCGACTTCACGGGGTTCGTCGCGCTCGTGATCAGCAGGTTGGGCGTGACGCCGAGCAGCACCACGGGCACGAAGTCGCGCTCGGCGTTGTAGCGCAGGTTGGAGCGCACGGCCGGCGCGAGCGCGTGGCTGTTGATGGTGGACAGGAGCAGCACGCTGCCATCGGACGGCTGCTGAAGCATGTAGTCGGCCGCGAGCGTGCCCGAGGCACCGGCCTTGTTCTCGACCACGACCTGCTGGTTCCACAGCCCGCCGAGCTTCTGCGCCACCACCCGTGCCAGCGCATCGGCGCCACCGCCGGGCGGAAAGCCGACGACCAGGCGGATCGGCGTAGCCGGCAAGGCCTGGGCGAACATGGAGGGCGCGGCCAGCGATGCGGCGGCCGCGCCGGCGGCCTGGAGGATGTGACGTCTTTGCATGTTTCAGGGTCTCCGCGGGTAGTGGGTGAAGAGTTCGGATCACTGGCGGCGCAGCAGCGCCTCGATGGCGGGCGGCAGCCCGCGGTTCGGCTTCTGGGGCGGCGGCGCGAAGCTGCCGCGGCGGGCCGTGCCGGACTGCAGCGCCACCAGCGTCTCGGCGTGGCGAACCGCGCTCGACACGCCATCGACCACCGGCACCGGCAGGCGGCTTTTGAGGCTGCGCGCCAGGCCCGCGAGTGGTGCGCCGGCCAGCACGATGACGTCTGCGCCGTCTTCGTCGACGGCTCGCTCGCACAGCGCTGCCAGATGCGCGGCGTGGTTGTCCTGCACGCGGCCGATGTCCGCGAGCGGCTGGTCGAGGTGGCGGATGCTGGCGAGCCGATCGGCCAGCCCGTTCGCCGCCACGCATTCGCGGTACCAGGCGGTGATGCGGCGCGAAATCGCGATGATCGAGAAGCGCTGGCCGAGCATGCAGGCGCTCATCAGCGCGCTTTCGGTGAGGCCGAGCACCGGGATGTCGAGCGCCTCGCGCAGGCCCGCCAGGCCGGGATCGCCGAAGGCGGCGACCACCACGGCGTCGTGCAGCGCGCCGTGCTCGGCCGCCAGCGTCGCCGCGGCGTAGGCGCCGATCAGCGCCTCGAAGCGGGTCTCGATGTAGGCCACGCCGAAGGGCGCGGTCAGCGTCGTGATGCGCGTTTCGGGCGAGGCTGCGCGGCGCGCCTCGCTGTCGATCAGCGCCGTGACGCTGTCGGAGATGTTGGGGTTGATCAGGAGCAGCTTCATGGTCAGGCGCGCCGCGGCAGCAGCGAAGGTGCGTCGCAGGCCAGAAAGCGCCCGCGTCCGGCGCGGCCGTGGAACTGGCCGTCCCACAGCAGCTCGCCGCCGGCGATCGTCAGTGCCGGCCAGGCGCGCAGCCGCTGGCCCTCGTAGGGCGTGTAGTCGACGTTGTGGTGCAGGTCGGTGTTGCGCAGCACGAACTCGCGCTCCTCCCAGACCACCAGGTCGGCGTCGCTGCCGACCGCGATCGTGCCCTTGCGCGGATGCAGGCCATAGGCCTTAGCGGGGTTGGTCGAGGTCAGCTCGACGAAGCGGTTGAGCGTCATGCGGCCGCCCAGCACGCCTTCGGAGTAGAGCAGCGGCAGGCGCGTCTCGAGGCCGGGGATGCCGTTCGGGATGTGGCGGAACGCGACTTCCTCGCCGCCCGGCTTCTTGCCTTCCGGCGCGTCGTAGCGAAAGGGTGCGTGGTCGGAAGAGAACACGGTGAACAAGCCGTCGTTCAGGCCGTTCCAGATCACCTCCTGGTTCGCCTTGTCGCGCGGTGGCGGGCTGCAGACGCAGCGAGCGCCCTGGTAGCTGTCGTCCAGCCCGAGGTCGGCTGCAGTCAGGAACAGGTACTGCGGGCAGGTCTCGGCGAACACCGACAGGCCGTGGGCGCGCGCCCAGCGGATCTGCTCCACCGCTTCGCGACCCGAGACGTGCACGATCAGGATCGGCACGTCGACCAGCTGCGACAGCGCGATCGCGCGATGCGTCGCCTCACGCTCGACCAGCATCGGCCGCGAATGGGCATGGAAGCGTGGTGCGGTGCGGCCGGCGGCCTCGAGCTTCCTGGTCAGCCATTCGATGCAGTCTGCGTTCTCGGCGTGGATCATCGCCATCGCGCCGTGCTCGCGCGCGACCGACAACACGTCGAGGATCTGGCCGTCGTCGAGTTTCAGGTCGTCATAGGTCATGTAGATCTTGAACGAGGTGTAGCCCTCTCGGATCAACGCCGGCAGTTCCTCGTTCAGCACCTTGGGCGTGGGGTCGCTGACGATCAGGTGAAAGGCGTAGTCCACGTGGGCGCGGCCCTCGGCACGCTGGTGGTAGTCGGCGACGGCGGTGCGCAGCGACTGGCCCTTTTCCTGTGCGGCGAAAGGGATCACGGTGGTCGTGCCGCCGCAAGCCGCGCTTCGGGTGCCGCTTTCGAAGTCGTCGGCCATGCGCAGCGGCGACGCCATCGGCTGGTCGAGGTGGCAGTGCGCGTCCACACCGCCGGGCGTCACGACGCGGCCGGCTGCGTCGATCTCGCGCGCACCGCCGGCCAGCCCGGTGCCGAGTTGGACGATGCGCCCGCCAACAACGGCGATGTCTGCGTCGAAGGTGTCGCTGGCGGTTGCCACGCGGGCGTTGCGCAGCACGAAGTCGAAGGGGTGGGGCGTGTTCATTTTGTCGACATCATCGTCGACAATCAGTTTGTCGATCTCGGTGATTACACTAATGTCGACAATATGGTTCGCGACGAAGCTTGCCCGAAAGGATTCCCATGCACCAGACCCTTCGTCTCGGCGTGCTCACGCCCTCATCCAACACCGCGCTGGAGCCGCTGACCAGTGCGCTGGCGGCGGCCGTGCCCGGCTGCAGCGCCCACTTCTCACGCTTCAAGGTAACCGAGATCTCGCTGTCGGCGCAGGGGCTCGGCCAGTTCGACGACAGCAAGATCCTCGCGGCCGCCGAGCTGCTGGCCGACGCCAAGGTGGACGTGATCGGCTGGAGCGGCACCTCCTCGGGCTGGCTGGGCTTCGACGCCGACCGGCGCTTGGTCGAACGCATCCGCGAGCGCACCGGCATCGTCGCCACCACCGCGGTGCTGGCGCTGAATGAACTGCTCGCGTTGCGAGGCGTGAAGCGACTCGCGCTGGTGACGCCGTACACCGCAGATGTGCAGCAGAAAATTGTCGACAACTACCGCAGCATCGGCATCGAAGTGGTGGCCGAGCGCCACCTCGGCATCAGCGTCAACCACGCCTTCGCATCGGTCGCGCCGCAACGGCTGATGGCCTTGATGCGCGAGGTGGCGCCGGCACGGCCGGAGGCCATCACCACCTTCTGCACCAACCTGCGGGCGGCACCGCTGGCCGAGGCGGTGGAGGCCGAACTCGACATTCCGTTGCTCGACACCGTCAGCACCACGGTATGGGGGCAACTGCGCGCCGCCGGCGCCGATCCGGCGCAGGTGAGCGGCTGGGGCCGCATGTTCGGCTGGCGATAATGGACCGCCATCCCGCCGCCTGCCGCCATGCACGCGTGCTGCTGGCGTCCGATCCGCTCGCCAAGCTCAACCCAGACATGCCAACCAAAAGCGCGCGCAAGCCTGCCTCGCAAGCCCGACTCGAACGCGAGAACACGCAGGACGAAATCTACGAAAAGATCTATGTCGCCATCCTCGAGCACCGCCTGCATCCCGGCACCAAGCTCGGCGAGGAGCGCCTGGCCGAGATCTTCGGCGCCAGCCGGGCGCGCATTCGCGAAGTGCTGGCGCGGCTCGCGCACGAGCAGATCGTCGAGCTCTATCCGCAGCGCGGCGCCTACGTTGCCAAGCCCTCGATCGAGCAAGCGCTCGATGTGTTCGAAGCCCGCCGGCTGATCGAGCCGGCGGTGCTGCGCCGGCTGATCGAGACACTCACGCCCGAGAAGCTGGCGCGCCTGCGCCAGCACCAGGAACTCGAGCTCGATGCCCGCCGCCGCGATGACAAGCGCGCTGTGATCCGGCTGTCCGGTGAATTCCATTCGCTGGCGGCCGAACTGGCGGGCAACACGGCGCTGGCGCGCAGCATGCGCGAGCTGTCGATATTGACCTGCCTGATGATCTTTCTATACGACGCACCGACCAGCTCGAGCTGCCGCGCCGACGAGCACTCGCAGATCATCGAGGCCATCGCCAAGCGCGATCCGGCGCGCGCCGAGCGGCTGATGCGCGAGCACCTCGACCATATCGAGAGCAGCATGAAGCTGGAGCAGACGACCGAGGAGGTGGACCTGGAAGCGATCTTCAGAGGCGAGATCTGACCGCGACACTTAGTAGTCCGTTTCGGAAATTCGCACACGTATTCTTCAAGCGGCCAGCTTCAAGGGCTGGCTCTGCGCCCGGCGATCACGCATGCGCACGATCAAGGCATTGAGATCGGTGCGGGTGAATCTCCACTCGAATGGACGCGCGATGCTCTCGAAGTAGCGCTCGAAGTTCGCCAGCCGTTGAGCGACCGCCTCCAAGCAAGGGAAGTCGTTCGGGGTCAGCACCTTGCGCTGCACGATCGAGAAGTAGATTTCGATCTGATTGAGCCAACTGGCGTGGACCGGTGCGTGGACCGGAACCAATCGGGGATGGGCTTGCGTGAGGCGCCGCACTGACGCCTGGCCACGATGCGAGGAGCCGTTGTCCATGACCCAGAACACGCGTCTTGCGCTGACATATGGCGGCTGGCTCATGACCTGATCGACCAAACGCTCGAAGGGCGCGATGCCTGTGGTCGCTTCGCAGCGGCCGAACACCTTGGCGCGATGCACGTCCAACGCCGCCAAGTACGCCCAGGCGCCATCGTGTGCATACTCGTGCTCCACGCGCATTGCCTGCCTGCCTCGGTGGGCACACGGCGGACGTACGCCAGGGGATCAATGCGGTGTACTACCGCAACACGAAACTGGCGGCGCGCATCGCCTGCTTTCTGGACTTCTTGGCCGCGCGAGTATGAGGGCCGGAGTCGGCGCGACCGCATAGGGCGAAAACAGGTCGTCGTAAGTGCTGCCAGGGCTTGGCCACGCCCCATTGTTGCACCCGGCGAAAAATTCGCTGCGGGTGGCCAGGGGCGCAAATCAACCCAAGTTCGATGATCAGAGGGCAAGGAATATCGATTCACCCGAATCGGCGAGACGGCCCTGTTCGTCCCAAGGGACGCTTTCATTGTTTATGGGCTGGCTGGGCTGATGGCCGAGTTTCAGCAGTCTGGGGGCGAGGACGGCTTTCGCACTGCATTCCCTATGTTCGTCGGAGTAGGGCGACGGGAAAGTTTGGGCCCGGCCGTTCACCACACTCGAGTAGTCTGCGCCAACGCGGGCGGTCAACTACCGATCCAGAGTTACTCTCGCTGTACGAATATAGGCCCCCCAACGGTCGAACTCGCTGTTGTAGAAGTGCTGGTATGCGCCCGGGGTCATTTGTTCAATGACTATCGCCATCTTGCTCATGAATTCAGCGACCTGAGGTTCCGCCATCGTTGCGGAAATTGCTGCATTGAGCTTGTTGACGATGTCAGCAGGAGTACCAGCCGGAGCGAGGAACCCCAACCACGGGCCCATGTCGATCTCCACCCCGAACTCCTTGAGTACTGGAATGTCGGCGAAGCCATGTAGGCGCTCGCGTGCCGTAATTGCCAGGCTGCGAACACGCCCAGCACGAAGATACTGTTCGGCGACGAGCACTGGAACGATCGTGCAGTTCACCTGATCCGCGAGCTGTGCTTGCATCAGCGGCGCTGTTCCGTTGTAGGGGATATGCAGCAGATCGACTCGCGTCTTTTGCTTGAGTGCTTCCATGATGATCTGGCCGGAACTGCCCTGCCCCCAGGATCCGAAGGTCATGGCGTCCTTCGCCTCTTTGGCGATCTGCAGGAACTGAGTGAGCGTCTTCGCTGCATGAGAGGCGGGGACGATCAGCGCCAGGGGAGTGAAACCGATGGGGGCCACGGCCACGAACTCCTTCTTCGAGTCGTAGGGCGGAGGCTTCAGGATGTGCGGCGCTATCGAATGCGAATCTGCCGTTCCGTACACCAACGAATAGCCGTCGGCCGGACTGCGAGCAGCGGCGAGACTGCCGATCGTGCCTATCGCGCCCGGCCGGTTCTCCACGATGATGGATTGTCCGAGGCGTTGCGCCAGCGACGGCGTCATCGCGCGAACCAACACGTCGCCGCCACCTCCTGCATTCCACGGCATGATGATCTTGATGAGCCGCGAAGGATATGCAGCGGTTTGAGCCAACGCGCTCAGGGGCGCTGTCGTGGCAGCGGAAGTGGCCAGGCCGGCCAGAATAGCGCGGCGAGTCATGAGGTGCTTCATGTTTGTTGTCTCCTTGTGTGGACGGCCGTCATCGGACGCTGTCAAAGATTCCTGCTTTCAAGCCACCTGATCAGAACCGAGGCAACCTCGTGGCTATTGCTTTCGATCATCAACATGTGCCCATTGCCATTCAGGCCGATGTCGGGGAGCCAGGTGAAATCGGCATTCAGACGGCGGGCAAGCGCCTGGTCGACAGACTTTGGATGACGTGCATCGTGCTCACCCGTGACGATCAGGATCGGTCTCTGGCCTACGACGGACAGGCTTGCCAGCTGAAGTCCTCTGCCTCCGATGTTGAACCGCTCATTCAGGACGATCGGGCTGTCGGGCACCACTGAGGCCGCATAGCTTTCCAATGCATCTCGAGGGAATCTTGGGCTGCTCGCCCAGAAGTCGTTTATGAATGTGCGATCCGCCGACACGGGTCGATCCAAGGGCGAATACACGGGACAACCAGCCTCACGGTCATGGCGCATGGTCTCGATGGCCGCGGGATCGTCGGGCAAGGGATTGAGCAAGTTCGCGGGCGCCCCGGGCGCGATGCCGATGATGGCCGCCACCTTGTCTGGATGGTGCTCTGCGATCCACCACGCGATGGGTCCCCCCGCAGAGTGGGCCACAACGATGGCCGGGCCTATCGCGTCGATCACCGTTGCGAGCGCAGTGGCTACGTCGTGCGTCGTTAGGCGAACGAGATTCTCGACGCCAGGGGAACGCCCGTGACCCGGCCAGTCGGGCACGTGCACGGCATGCCCTCTGGCCGCGAACAGCTGCGCCCATCCGTCACGGCCGTCCGGCGTGCCCAGATACGACACGCCCGTATGAAACCCTCCATGAATCATCACGACCGGCAGGAGATGGCGGCCGACGCATGCCGGGGGCAGATGATCCACATACACGGGGTGCGAAGCAGTGCCCAGGAAAAAGCATGATCGGGCCGTTCGCACGGACGACGTCGACGCATCACACAGGCTCCGGGACATGCAAGTTCTCGTGAAGAATCCGAGACCCATTGTAGTTCCATATGGAACCAATTAAAGTCGGTGTTTTCCCGCTTTGCTGAGTTCTCGGCCGAGAGCGGCGGTTGGTAGCATCGAAACTAGTACCTCCGGCAGATTCCCTACGCATTGTTTGAAACACAAGACGATGACGACCTCTCGACCCCTGAGCGACATCCTGGAAGGCGTTTCGATTCCGTACGCCTACAAGCTCGGGTACATGATCAATTCGTACCGCGAACCGTCGTTCCGGTCCATCGAAGCAAAGTACGGGTTGACGAGGCCGGAGATTCTTTCCTTGATCTTCCTGTACTTCAGAGACGGCATTTCCGCTTCAGACATCTGCGACTTTTCCGGACACCTGAAGAACAACATCAGCCGCGCCGTGACCGCGCTGGAGAAGAAGGGGTTGATCCGACGGGAGCTTGACGAGATCGATCAGCGCAGGCAGGTCATATTCATCACGGCGTCCGGCCGCAAGATGCACAACCGATTCATGCCTGGGCTGGTTGAACGCGAGAAGGCAATGATGGAATGCCTGACGACCGAAGAGCGTCAGCAGTTGCAGCAGTTGCTGCGCAAGCTCTGCGCCAACGCACCGGCGTGGAGCGGCATAGACCATGTTTGATGGCTAGCCTACGGCATGCACTCGAGGCATCTCAACGCCTGACTTGACGAAGTTCTGCTCGCAGTTTTCGACTGTCTTCTTCAGGTTGGAGCGATGCATCGCTTCTGCTAGCCGCGCATCCCGGTCGAGCCAGGCCTTGGCCATTCGTAGGTGGTCCAGCGTCAGCAATCGTCAATTGTTCGCGACTCATGGCGCCCACTCGCATGCGCGCGGAGCTGAAAGGCGCTGCCGCGTGGCGCTGGCGCTAGTGCGCGATGAGCAGGATGTCAGAGGCAGCAACTCGACTTCTCGGGAACGGTCACCCGCGAAGGTCGTTGATGGCCATGGTCCAGGCCGATCTGGCCACCTCGGGAATACAGCAGTGATTTGCCAACCGCGCCGCGAGGCGCTGGCCGGCGTGGAGAGCACGCGCAGCCAGGTGATCTTCAGGGAGGAGAACCCGCCTTGAGGGATCGAAGCCTACTTGCGCCACCACCACCAGACGACGAGGCTCAGGACGATCGACACGATCAGCGAGGTCATCAGCGGAAAATGGAAGCTGAAGCTTTCACGCTCGATCGAGAAATCCCCCGGCAGGCGCCCCCACGGCAGCCGCGACAGCCAGGGCCAGGCAAGGCCCGCGACGACGAGGAGCACGCCCAGCGCAATGAGCAAGCGTTGCATGCGGCAATACTAGCGCCGGGCGGCGCCGAGCGGTAGCGGCCCGGCCGGGCCGCGGGCATGGTCAGCCCGCGGTGTCTTTCATCGGATTCAGGCTCCTCGAGGAGTGCGACATGACTCGCGGCCCGCTGGTCTGGGAAGTGACGATCGCCCTGATCGTCGCCCTGCTGCTGTTCGACTACTTCTTCCACATCCGCACGGCGCACGTGCCCATGCTCGCCGAAGCCGCCCGCCGGTCGGCCGCCTACATCGGCGCGGCCGTCCTGTTCGCTGTCATGGTGTGGGTGCTCGGCGGCACCGAGCCCGGCACCCAGTATTTCGCCGGCTACCTGACGGAGAAGGCGCTGTCGGTCGACAACGTGTTCGTCTTCCTGGTGATCATGTCCAGCTTCAAGGTGCCGCGCGAGGAGCAACAGAAGGCGCTGCTGATCGGCATCGTGATCGCGCTGGTGGCGCGCACCGGCTTCATCCTGCTGGGCGCGGCGCTGATCGAGCGCTCATCGAAACCTAGCTCCTGCGGCCGGCGTCGCTGACGGTACTTGCTGCCGGAGCCATTGCCATCGCTGAACAATCGCGTAGCGGCCGAATGTAAGTACGATTTCGTAACATCTGGTTCCACAAGAGTGCGAAAGTCCGCGTTTTAGTCGCCCTGGCCGTACGATCTGCGTCACGCATACCTCACTACGGCAAACCGGTCCGGGAGGCACAGATGACGGAATCGAATACGGCAGAGGCAATTCAGCCAGACATCGTCGTCGTTGGCGCCGGCATGGCCGGTCTGTACTTCGCTTGGCGGTTGCTCAGGCACAAGCCTACGACGAAGATCGTCATCCTGGAAATGCTCGATCGCCCCGGCGGACGGTTGGATACCGATCTCGTCGTCATCGACGGCACCTTGGTCAAGAACGAAGAAGGCGGCATGCGCTTTGTCGATAGCATGAAGAACTTGATGTGGCTGCTCAAGACGCTGTCGCTCGACAAGGACATCATGCCGTTCAACATGGGGGACGACAACAACATCTACTACCTGCGTGGCCGCCGCTTCACCTTTGGCGACATGGCGGGCAATCCCGACCTCTGGAGCAGCCGCTACTTCCTGCGTGACCAGGAGAAACAGCGCCAGCCGAACAAGATTCTTCAAGAGGTTTTCGACACGGTGCTGACACAGAATGGTGTCGATCCGAAGCAGTGGTATCCGCAAACCCCCGAGGACTGGCAGAAAGTACGCCTCGAATTCAGCTATCGCGGCTTGCCCCTTTACAAATGGGGCTTTTGGGCATTGCTCGTCGACTTCGGTCTTTCTCAGGAATGCCTGCAGATGATCGAGGACTCGATGGGGTTCCTCGCGTTCTATGACCAAAAGGTCAACGCCGGCGTCGGCTTCCAGACCATGGGTGACTTCGACAAGTTGCCCAACTATCTAACGCTACGGCCCGGCTACGAAACGCTGTCGGACACGCTTGCGCAGCAGATCAGGGAAATGGGAGGAAGGATTCTCCTGGGACATCACGTCGATGCCTTCGACTTCGACGTCAAAGACAAGAACCTGCTCAACGTGAGAGCCCATACTGACAACGGCTGGACGACGCACTTTCTTTGTCCGCAACTCGTCCTCGGGCTGCCCAGTCGTCCGCTCGAGCTCCTTTGCTCGCAATGTCCGGCGCTGCGCGACAACGGTCAGCTCATGGCTGACATCCGCAGCGTCACCACCATGCCGCTCACGAAGATCAACCTGTACTTCAAGGAGCGGTGGTGGTTCGACCGCTACAAGATTGCCGCAGGCGGTTCTTTCACCGACCTGCCGATGGCCCAGTTCTACTGCTATTGGCCCATTGCGGCCAATGACGACAAAGGGCCGGCGTCGATGACGATCTACTGCGATTTCGATCGCACCACATATTGGGAGGAGTTGCAGAAGACGGGCAAGCCCTTCGCGCCTACCGATGGATTGACGCAACCCAAGCACACGACGCCGGCCGGTACGTTCGTGGTCGAGCAGGCGATGCGGCAGCTTGCCGAGTTCTTCGGCGACAACGCCTTGCCGGATCCGCTGTTGTCGACCTATGTGCGTTGGGGCTCGCCGGAGTTCGGGGACGGCGATCACTCGTGGGTGATCGGCGCGGACGACAAGGCCATCGCAGCGCGGCTGCAGAACCCGATCAAGGGCAAGGTCTACATTTGCGGTGAAGCGTATTCGGATGAACAAGCTTGGGTGGACGGTGCATTGCGTTCCACGGAAACCGTCCTGCAAGAGTGCTTTGGCCTGCCCGCTTACGATCGTCCTGTGTGACGGTACTGCATTGTCGTTTCTTGGCTTCTTGCGCCACCAGATCACTGGGAGCCGCGAATGCAGTGTCGCCTCTGCCAATGTGAAAATCTGGCCGATGCCAACTTTTGTCAGGATTGCGGTGCCAAGCTCGAGCTGATTTGCAGCGGCTGTCATGCCGCGAATGCGGCAGCCAGCAAGTTCTGTCGTAAGTGCGGAACGCAGCTGACTCCGCAATCGGCGGTCGTTGCGGCAACGACGTTTGAACCTTCGCCGTCTGCGCGTCCTGGCGTGTCGGCCGAGGCTGTCGCGGCGGATCCGTACGTTCCCGCGTATCTGGCCGAGCGGTTCCGGCTGGGCCACGCAGTACATCTCACGCAGCACGTCGGCGAGCGCAAGATCATCACCGCGCTGTTCGCGGACATCAAGGGCTCGATGGCGCTGCTCGACGGCATGGACCCGGAACTCGCGCGGCAGGTGATCGATCCGGCACTGCGCTTGATGATGACTGCCGTGTACCGCTACGAAGGCTATGTTGCCCAGGCGCTTGGTGACGGCATCTTCGCCTTCTTCGGCGCTCCGATCGCGCGCGAGGATCACGCCCGCCGGGCTCTCTATGCGGCGCTCAGCATGCAGGAGCAGATGAAAGGGTACGGCGCCCGGCTGCTGCGGGAATACGGGCTGCCCGCCATGCAGATCAGGGTGGGGATCCATACCGGTGAAGTGGTCGTGCGTTCGATCCCGACCGACGACCAGCGTGCGGACTATGTTCCGATCGGGCACTCGACGGGACTGGCGGCTCGCATTGAGCACGTCGCGGCACCCGGCGCAGTGGTCGTCAGCGAATCCACCCATCGCCTGACGGAGGGCTACTTCGAGTTTCGCAGCCTGGGCAGCGTCCCGTTGAAAGGCGTCAGTGCGAACGTCAACCTCTTCGAAGTCACCGGCGTCGGCCCATTGCGTACCCGCCTCGAAGTGTCCGCCAGCCACGGTTTGGCACGGTTCGTCGGTCGCCAGCACGAGCTCGAACGGATGCAGGCGATGCTGCAGTTGGCCAAGGCGGGCGAAGGACAAATCATCGCGGTCATCGGCGAGGCGGGCGTGGGCAAGTCGCGCCTGTGTCACGAGTTCAAGCTGCTGGCGAGAGAGGGCTGCCTGATCTTGGAATGCAGTTCGGACTCCTACGGCAAGGCGTTTCCCTACCTGCCGTTGATCGACATGCTGAAGAGCTATCTGCAGATTGCGCCGGGCGACGACGACCGCCGTAAGCTGGAGAAGGTGACCGGCCGCGTGCTGGGGCTCGATCGCAGCCTCGATGACACGATCCCCTTCTTGTTGACCCTGTTGGGCGTCAGGGATCCCGCCGCGCCGATCGACAAGATGGATCCGCAGATTCGGCGCCGCCGGACGTTCGACGCAATTCAGCGACTGGTGCTGCGCGAAGCCGTCAACCAGCCGGTCTTGATGGTGATGGAGGACTTGCACTGGCTGGACGCCGAGAGTCAGAGCTTCCTGACGATGTTCGGCCGCGCCGTGGAAGGTGCGCGCATCCTGCTGCTCGTCAACTATCGTCCCGAGTACCAACCCAGCTGGGACGCTGCCACGTCGCACAGCCAATTGCGCTTGAAAGCGTTCGGGCGTGAGGATGCCGAAGCGTTGCTGATCGCCTTGCTCGGAATAGCTCCCGCGCTCGCCGAGCTGAAATCGCTCATTGTCGAGAAGACGCAGGGAAATCCATTCTTCATGGAGGAGTACGTTCAGACCCTGTTCGATCATGGTGTTCTGATGCGACGCGGTGAAGAGATCGTGCTCACCCGCGCATTGGCGACGATCGAGATGCCCGCAACGGTGCAGGGCGTGTTGGTGGCCCGCATCGACCGCTTGGAGCCCGAGCACAAGGCGTTTCTACAGATGCTTGCGGTGCTCGGCAATGCGTCCCCGCTGCGTCTCATCGAGCGTGTGGCGCAGAGTTCCGAAACGCAGCTCCAGGAGATGCTCGACCGCCTGCAGAGTGCCGAATTCATCTTCGAGCGAACGGTGTTCCCCGATGTGGAATACGTGTTCAAGCACGCACTCACCCGGGAGGCGGCCTACGGCGAGCTGCTGGCTGACACCAGGCGCATCTTGCATTCGCGTGTGGCGCAAGCGATGGAAGCGCATTTCAGCGATCACCTGGACGATCACTGCAGCGAGCTTGCCCATCACTATGCTTGCAGCGACAACGTGCCGAAGGCGGTCGATTTCCTGATGCGCGCCGGATCGCAAGCGATGCAACGCTCCGCCTACGCCACGGCAATCGATCATCTCAGCTCGTCGCTGACCATGCTGCCGGGACTTGCCGATCCGGCGGGGCGCGGCTCGCGCGAGTTGCAGATTCAATCGATGCTCGGGTCCGCATGGATGGCGACGCGCGGCTTTGCGGTGCCGGAGGTCGCCCAAGCCTACGAGCGGGCCCGCGAACTATGCCAGGACACCACCGATAGCGCCGACCTCGTTCGGGTGCTTTCAGGATTGGGGTTGCTGTACATCAATCGGGGTGAACTGCGGTTGGCGCGCGATATCGGCGAGCAACTTCTGGGCTTGGCCGAGCGCAGGCTGGAAACCGAGCTGTTTGTGGGCGGCCACGAATTGCTCGGACTCACGTTGCTTCGGGTCGGCGACCTGATCGATTGCAGGTCGCATATGGAGCTGGCGGTTCAGCGCTACGAGGACGTGCACGATCACGCACTGCGCGACAGCCTGGGCCGGGATCCGAGGGTCTCCTGTCTTGCCTTCGGGGCGCTGGCGCTGTGGCTGTTGGGATACCCGGATCAGGCGGTTGCGGGCGTTGCGCAAGCGCAGCGGGCGGCGCATGCGGCAACGCCTCGGCACCCGTTCAGCCTCGCGTACGCGATGGCTTCATTGGCATGGGTCCATCAATTCCGCGGCGAAGCGTCGCTGGCTCTGCAAGCGGCCGAGGCGACGACCGATTTCGCCACCGAGCAGGGTTTCCCGAGCTGGCTCGTCCACGGCCTGATCGTCCAAGGATGGGCCGAGGCCGAGCTAGGCAATACCGAAAGCGGATTCACCCACATCGAGCAGGCGCTGTTAGCGTACAAGGCTACCGGTGCCAAGGTCTGGCAGCCGCTATTCCTGCTGTTGCAGGTTCAGGCGCTCTCGCGTGCCGGACAAATCGCCGAGGGACTGGAATCGGTCACCAAGGCGCTGGGCCTCGCCAGCGAGATGGGTACGTATTGGTGGGAGGCTGAGCTCTTTCGCGTCAGGGGAGAATTGCTTCTTGCCCTCTCCACGGAAAATGCCGCCGAGGCGCAGACCTGCTTCGAGCGCGCTCTTTCCATCGCCAGGAAGCAAAGCGCCAAGTCTCTTGAATTGCGCACATGCGTCAGCATGGTCCGGTTGGCGCGTCTCCATGGCGGGCACGCGCAGGCCTTGCTCGAACTTGCCTCCGTGTATGAATGGTTTACCGAAGGCTTCGATGCGGCTGACTTGATCGAGGCGCGCGAGTTGCTTGGGAGGGCGGGGCAAGGCTGAGCCTTCACTGATACTCGTCGCTCACGTTGCGTGCGGAATGGAAAGCCACGACACCCCAGTTCCGCGCTCCGGGGGCGGTGGATTTGTGCCAAACCCCGGGCGGAACGACGTGCCATCGATTTTCCAGTACGGCTGGGTTGCCTTGCCCATAACGATCCACGCGCCAGCCGTCCGTTGTCTGGACGTGCGTTTCCATGGCGCCATCCAGGGCAAACAGATACTGCGTGCTATTCACATGCCGCTCGATGCTTGCGCCGCCGGCGCCGCGATTCACCACGACTCTGACGCTACCAATCGCCGCGGGCACTGGGCACCCAAGACACGAGAGATCCAATGCTGCAAAGGCTTCGGCAATGTTCGGGTTCTGCCGCAATTTCTCGCGTGCATTGGCGGCCGCCTGCCGCAGGACGCACAACACGTCGGGACGGCTCGCGAAGCGGTCCAGTTCTTCGGTGACCGGTCGTACCTCCGGGGTGATGCTCTGGTTGTTGGTCGGCTGCGCCATGGGGATCTGTTTCTGACTTCGATGATATGCCCAAGTTCTTGAAGGACAGCAGGTGCGAAGCCCATATTGAGCAGATGCCTCGCACGTGCAGTCCGCCATATTCGGCAAGCTCCGTCGGTAGGCGCTCGAGCGCCGGCGACTGAGTATCAAGGTTGGGGCCGGTGAAGGAGACCTGCGTCAAATCCATTTCTACACTCATTGTTGCGCGCGGCGACGCGGATTCAGGTGGCGGCGGCGGCCGCTTCTGGCTGCGAGTCCGGCCCTACCGGTGGGGAAGACTGTGCCGCGGCACCAGACCCGTTGCCGCCTTTCGAGCTGTCAGTCTGAAGGTCCGCAATGTCGACGAGAGAGGTCTGCGGTTCAAGATCTTCAATGGACGATGAGGCGCCTGGGTTATTGCGAGTGTCTTGAGAAAACGGTGCAATGTCATTTCGTTCTCTTACTAACCCGCGCGCCCGGGGGCACGGTCCGCGGTCCATTGCCGGCTCAGCTACCGCCGTCTACAGGCCTCGTTCCCAGGCGCGTAGCCCCCGATTCCATGCGCGAAGGCGGTCGTCCAATGCTTCTCCGCCAGCGCCCGAGCTGGTGGCCGAGAGCTGGTCGAGCAGGATCTGCTGATCGGTGCTGAGCTGTTGCGGAAATATCGGCGCCAGCGTGACCAGATGGTCGCCACGCGTGCCGCGGCACTGCACCGGGAAGCCCTGGCCCTTCAAGCGGTAAGACAGCCGGTCGCGGCTCAGCTGCAGCGCTTGGAAGCCGGTGACGGTCGGCACCTTGACCTGCCGATTGGCGATCCACGCGAATCCATCGACCGGCATCTCGCATCGAATGGTGCCGTCGTCGTCGAGCTTGAAGAACGCGTGCTCCGACACCTCGACGCGAATCTCGACGTCGGCGGGAGGGCCTTCGGCTCGCACGCGCCATCCGTCGACATGGAGCAGATCGCCATCGCGCACGCCGTGCGGAATGCGCACGTTCATCTTGTAGCCGCGCGGCTCCTTCTTGCCGACCCCGCCGCACGCCGCGCACGGCTGCCTCGCGATGCCGCCGCCCAAGCAAGCCTCGCACTCGGTCACACCGGCGGGCCAACCGAAAAAGGAGCGCTTCGGGATCGCACCCGACCCCCCGCACCGAGCGCAATTCCCGCCCATCACCCGGTGCCCGGCGCCCGCGCAGGTGGCGCAGATGTCGGTGACCTTGCCCCGCAGCACCTTGATGCAACCGACGGCCGCTTCCTCCAGAGTCATCCTGACCTTGCGGTGCAGGGGTCGGCGCTGCCGTTCCGTGCCGGCCGCGCGGGATGCCGTCGTAGCTTGGTCGGCGTCGAATCCGTCGGGGGTGTTGTTGTCCGGTGCGCCGGGCGTGTCGACGTCGGCGTTCGCCCGGGCACCGAATCCGGCGCGGCGGATCTCTTCGAATGCCTGGTTGATGCGCTGCATCTTGGCAACAGCACCGGCGCTGTCATTGCGGTCCGGATGCCATTGCGAGGCGAGCCGGCGCCATGCCGCCTTCACCTCGCGCTCGGTCGCGTCAGGTGCCAATCCCAGTTCGGCGAAAGCGTTCTCGGTGCCCAAATCCAAAGACCTTGTCCAGGGAAGCCGTCCAGATGGAAGCCCATGGAGGCGGCGGCCTGTTAGCGTGAATGTTATCCGAGGGAGCGGCATGCAAGCCGTGTGCCACGCGCGGCGAGGCCACGCTGCGCTGAACAGTCGCGGTTCAAAATACGTGCGGCGCGCCACGTTGGTTTGTGCAACGTGCGAACGCCGCCCCGGGAGGTCCGAGCGGGCCGCGGCCCGTTGGTCCCGCGCATCGACGACACCGACTTGCGGTTCCATGGGGCGGCCGACAAAGGGCCGCATAAAGCTCGGAAGCACCCTCTCGTGCCGTGCTCTTGCGGTCGAACCCGGAGCTTTGGAGGCGAGGGCGCTCACACGCCCGCACCTTGGATGGTTTCCTGTGCATCCGACGGACAGGGTTTCGGATTCGGTGCGTTTGCGCGGATGACGGTTGGCCTTTAGGCCGGAGTCTGAACTGAAGCTGGAACTATCGAATGACCGCCTGCATCGCAAGGGGACATTCGAGTCAGCGGGATGAAGGTCCGCAAGTGGGCCGACGTTCCAGTTCGCGGTCCAGGCTCGAAGGTCAGCTTCCGCTTGCACATCAGACTTGCAGCGACCACCGCCGAGACTGCGCGGGGCCGACGCACACGATGCCTACGCATCGCCAAGGTAACGCCGCGCTGCCGACTGGCCAACGCCCTGACGAGGAGGCGAGCGCGATTTTTCAGGCCTCAGCGTTAATGCCGTGCTCGCGCACATTCATCCTCAATCCCACCGGCGCCATGGCCAGCTGCAGCCGTTCGCGCGGCTCCTTGCCGTCGGCCGTGCTTACGTTTTGGATGTCGAAGCGACTCAACAGAACCGCCATCGCCATCTTCATTTCAACCAAGGCCAGGTAGCGCCCGGGGCAGATGCGCGGGCCAGCACCGAAGGGCATGGAGATACGCTTGGCGGCGCTGGCGTTCTGCCCGGGGTGGCCGTCGGCCAACCAGCGTTCGGGGTTGAAGCGGCCGGCATCGCGAATGTGGAATTCACTCACCGCGTCGCGCCGCATGACCGCGATCACCACCATGCCGGCCGGGATGTGCACGTCACCCAGCGTGGTGTCGCGCAGGGCTTGCATGGCGTTCTGCGGAGCCACGGGCTTCAGGCGCATGGTTTCGTGGGCGCAGGCTTCCACATAGTCCAGTTGACCAATCTGGTCGACGGTGGGCGGCTCGCCATCGGCGCACACGCGGCGCACCTCCGCGGTGGCCTCGGCCAGAGCCTGCGGGTTTTGCCATAGCAAGTGGATCATCCAAGCCAGCGTGTTTGCGGTGGTGTCTTCTCCGGCCAGTAGCATGGTGAGCACGTTGCCTGCCACTTGCTTGTCGTCCATCCCACTGTCGGGTTCGTCAGCGGCAACCAGCATGGCCTCCAGCAGGTTGGATGGGTGCTCGCGCAGGGCCGGGTTCGCCTGTAGTCGCCTGCGCCCTTGCGCAATGAAGCCGTCGACCGCCGCATTCACCTCGGCCACGCTGCGCACCAGAGCGCGATCTTCGACCGACGGGAACCAGCGCCACAGCGGAAGTGGCGCGAAGATGCGCTTGAACACGGCCGGAAAGATGCGGTTCAGGTGTTTCTGAATCACATCTTCGTCGCTTTGCAGCGTGTTGACCTCGGCGCCGAACGCCAAACCGGCAATCGCGTCCACTGTGAAGCGCATCAGATCGGCCTGCAGATCAATGGTGGTGCCATGACGCGCGGCCTGCTGCCAGCGTTGGGCCAGGCGCAGTCCAACGCGCTGCAGGGCGGGGTGATAGCGCTTCACGTGACCGGGATCGAAGGCGGCCATCACCATGCGTCGCTGGCGCCGCCAAGTGTCGCCGTTGGCACCAAACACACCACCCATAAGACCGAGTTCCGTCCAAACCTGTTCGAGCTTGGTGGTACGGCGAAAGCCATCGGGGCGGTCACGCAGGGCTGTGGCGATCAGTTCATGGTCTCCCACCACCACCGCGCGGCGAGGGCCCAGGCGCAGTTTGAAGATCGGCCCGTGCTCCTCGCACCACTGCTCAAGTTGCAGGTGCAGCCGAGTGGAGTCAATCTGAAGCAGGTTGCCGAACACCGGCACACCGTGTGGGCCGGGCAGGTCGTCGAACTGGCGCAGCCGGCTCGCCGCGGTGGGCGTATTCATAGCGTTGCTGGCCGCCACGAGCGGCGCAAAGAGCGAAGGTCGTGCAAGATGGCCATCCTTAATCGGATTGGTCAAGTATCGGGCAGTTTTGAGGTTGATGTGGATGTTGTCTCGTGTCGCCGGGCTGCGCCAGAAGCTGGGCCGTCCGGCCGGCACCAGCAGCGCGTCGCCAGGCCGCCACGGGCCGGTACCCGACTTGCGACCCGTGTCGCTGCAGCAGCGCTGTCGGGGTCGAGCGCCGCAGCAGGATGCTGTGACTGCTGAGCGGCGGGACGTACAGGTCTCCCGCGGGTCCGATCTGGTGCCAAACGAAGCGGCCGCGCCACGTGCGGCCGTCGCTCGAGCGGTGAACCTAGTGAGGAGCCGCCTGCCACGGCTCATCCACCAGCGAAGATTCGACCGCGGACCAACGCGCAGCATCGAAGCCGGGCAGATGGCGCGAACCGGCGGCAATCTCGTTCATCGACGTGTCTCCAGGTTTCGGGCAGCGCGCGTAGACCCGATTCTGGCGGATTGGAAGCCTCGCGCTTGGCGAGTCTCACTGAAACAAGGCACCTTGCAGCCAAGCCGGCGCGACGCTGCTATTCCGGCTTGATGTTGAGTTTGTCGAGCACGCCTTGCCAGGTCCTGCGATCGTCTTCGATGTACTTGGCAAGCTGGTCGGGCGTGCCGGGCCGCGGATAGGTCCCCAGCTCGCGCGACTTGGCGACCACATCGGGCAGCAGCAGCGCTTCGCCCATGTCCTTGTTGAGCTTGGCGAGGATGGCGGGATCCACGCCCTTCTTCGCGATCACCGCGAACCAGCCGAACGCCACGGCGCCCGGCACCGTCGAAGTGGCCAAGGGCAGCTGCTCGAGGCCGGGTTCGACGCGGTCGCTCAGCGACGCCAGAATCCGCAACTTGCCGGCCTGAACGTTGCCTGCGACAACGTTGTAGGTCTCGACCATCATCTTGGTCTGGCCACCGAGCGTGGCCTGCATGGCCTGGGCGCCACCCGGGTAGTGCACTTCAAGGAACTGCGCGCCCGACTGCAGGCCCAGCAGCGCCGAAGCAAGGTGCGGCGCGGTGCCGCGGCCGTTGTCGGCCACCTCGATACCCTGTGGCTTGGCCTTTGCGGCAGCAATGAACTCGCCGAGCGTCTTGTAGGGCGAGTCGCCCGGAACGGCGAGCACGAAGGGCGCCACGGCCGCCAGGGTGACCGGCACGAAGTCGCGGTTGAAGTCGTAGCTCACGCCCTTGATGGTGCTGGGCGCGACAGAGATGGCCGAGCCCTGGACGAAGCCGAAGGTGGTGCCATCGGTCGGCCCGGTCAGGAGTGTGTTCATGCCGATCACCCCGCTGCCGCCCGGCTTGTTGTCGACCACCACCGATTGGCCCCACTTCTGGGTGAGCTTGGCGCCGACGAAGCGGATCAGCACGTCGGGCGCAGAACCGGCGGGGAATGGGACCACGAAGCGCACCGGCTGACTCGGCCACTTCGCGGCAGCGGACTGCGCCTGCGCCTCGGGTATCACTGCGACCATCGACACTGCGAGTGCGAGTGCGAGAAGCGATCGGCGAAGGTTCATTCGATCCATGGAAGTCTCCTTGTTATTTCTTTGACAAATTGCCAGCAGCTGCGGCAATGCGCGAACGGTCGAAGCCTCAACCAGCCTCACTCATGCTGGGCTGCTGGTGGATGCGCTCGTGCTCCATACCCTTCAGCAGGTCGAGCGCTACGTCGACGATCATGTCTTCCTGACCGCCCACCATGCGACGCCGTCCCAGTTCGACCAGGATGTCGACGGTCTTCAGGCCGTACTTCTTGGCGGCAACTTCCGAATGCCGCAGGAAGCTCGAGTACACGCCGGCATAGCCCAGCGCCAGGGTCTCGCGGTCCACACGCACCGGTCGGTCCTGCAGCGGGCGCACGATGTCGTCGGCCGCGTCCATCAGCTTGTACAGGTCCGTGCCGTGGTTCCACCCCAGGCGCGCGGCTGCGGCAATGAACACCTCCAGGGGCGCATTGCCCGCGCCGGCGCCCATGCCCGCCAGGCTGGCATCCACGCGGTCGCAGCCCTCTTCCACCGCGACGATGCTGTTGGCCACGCCCAGGCTCAGGTTGTGGTGCGCGTGCATGCCCGTCTGTGTCTCGGGTTTCAGCACATCCTTGAACGCGCGGAACCGGTCGCGCACATCGTTCATGTTCAGCGCGCCGCCAGAGTCCACCACGTAGCAGCAGGTCGCCCCGTAGCTCTCCATCATCTTGGCCTGCTGCGCCAGCGCCTGCGGCGTGGTCATGTGGCTCATCATCAGAAAACCCACGGCCTCCATGCCGAGGTGGCGCGCGTACTCGATGTGCTGCTTCGAGATGTCGGCCTCGGTGCAATGCGTGGCCACGCGAACGATGCGCGCGCCCGCGTCATGGGCCGCCTTGAGATCGTGCACGGTGCCGATGCCTGGCAGCAGCAGCGTTGCGATCTTGGCGTGCTTGGCCACGCTGGCCACCGCTTCGATCCACTCGAGGTCGGTGTGAGCGCCGAAGCCGTAGTTGAAACTGCCGCCTTGCAGGCCGTCGCCATGGGCAACCTCGATGGAGTCGACCTTGGCCTCGTCGAGCGCCTTGGCGATCTGCCTGGCTTGCTCCACGCTGTACTGGTGGCGAATGGCATGGCTGCCGTCGCGCAGCGTCACGTCGGAGATGTAGATCTTCTTGCTAACGTCGTGGCTCATTGCGGTCTCCTTCAGGCGACCACCGCGGCGAGCATCCGCTCCGCCATCGATTCGGCGGTGCGCAGGGCCGCGCTGGTCATGATGTCGAGGTTGCCCGCGTAGGCCGGCAGGTAGTGCGCAGCGCCTTCCACCTCCAGGAAGATGGAGGTCTTCAGGCCGTGCATGCGCACGCCAACGCCGGGGATGCGGATCGGGTGGTCGGCCTCGATGCGGTCGAACTGCACTTTCTGCTTGAGGCGGTACCCCGGCACGTAAGCCTGCACGTCGGCGGCCATGCGCTCGACCGACTCGGCGATCAGGTCCTCGTCGGCGAACTCGCTGAGCGTGTAGACCGTGTCGCGCATGATCAGCGGCGGCTCGGCCGGGTTCATCACGATGATGGCCTTGCCCCTGGCCGCGCCGCCTACCACCTCGATGGCCTTCGACGTGGTCTCGGTGAACTCGTCGATGTTGGCTCGTGTGCCGGGGCCGGCGCTCTTGCTGGAAATGCTGGCGACGATCTCGCCGTAGTGAACCTTGGCCACGCGCGAGACGGCCGCCACCATCGGAATGGTGGCCTGGCCGCCGCAGGTGACCATGTTGACGTTTGGCGCGTCCAGGTGCGCTTGGCCGTTCACCACAGGAACGCAGTACGGGCCGATCGCCGCGGGCGTGAGGTCCACCAGGCGAATCTCCGACTTGAGTTCACGCAGGAAGGCATCGTTCCTGACGTGCGCACCGGCCGAGGTCGCGTCGAAGACGATGTCGATGTCCGCGAACACCGGCAGGCGCGAGAGGCCTTCCACGCCCTCGTGGGTGGTGGCCACGCCCTGGCGCGCGGCACGCGCCAGGCCATCGGAGGCGGCGTCGATGCCGACCATGGCACCCATTTCGATGTGGCGGCCGTGGCGCAGGATCTTGATCATCAGATCCGTGCCGATGTTGCCGCTGCCGATGATGGCAGCCTTCAGCTTGCGATCAGCCACGGTGTGCCTCCTTGGCGGCAACGCCCTTGGGAACGCCACCGACGCCCCAATGCGCGGCCGGCACTTCCTGCAGGATCACGCGAATGGATTCGCGCGGGGCTGCGGTGGCTTCGACAGCAGCATCGGTGAGCCCGCGGATGAGGGCGGTCTTCGCCTCTGCACTGCGGCCCTCTATCAGGGTGACCTGGATCAATGGCATGTTCGCCTCATTCGGTGGTGTTGAATTCGACGCGGCCGAGACCTTGCATCTCGAGCGCAATATGCTGGCCGGGCTTGAGGGCTTCGGCCGCGGTGGCGCCGCCGGCCATCACCAGCCACCCCGGCTCCAGCGGCTCGTCCGCTCCTGCGCTCAGACGCGCGGCGGCAACGAGGGAGCGCAGTGGATTGCCAAGAATCCCCGCGGTGCTCCCGACCTGGCGCGGCGCACCGTCGATCGATAGGATGAGGCCCAGGTTGCTGAAGTCCTGTCGCGGGTCGCACCAGGGACCGATCACGTATCCCGACGACGACGCGTTGTCGGCAATGACGTCCTCCAGCGAGAAGCGGAAGTTCTCGAAGCGGGAGTCGATGATCTCGAGCGCCGGTGCAATCGCGACCACGGCATCGAGCGCCTGCGCGAGGCTGGCGCCCGCAGGCAGCGGCTTGCCGAGCAGGAAGGCCAATTCGGGCTCGACGCGTGGATGGACGAACCGGCTCAGTGCCACCTGGCCGCCATCCTCTTCAGCCATTGCATCGGTCAGGCGTCCCCAGATCATGTCGTGCACGCCCATCTGGACCATCTTCGCGCGGCTGGTGAAGCCCATCTTCATGCCGGTGCGCCGCTCGCCGCGTGCGAGCCGCTGTGCAATTGAAGCGCGCTGAATCTCATAGGCATCCTCGACGCTGAGCTCTTCCTCCTGCCCGAACTGCGAGATGGGTTTTGCATGGCGTGCGGCATCGTCTACCCGCTGCGCCAAAGCTGCGATTCCTTGCTGGCTCATTGCTGTTGCTCCTCGAACACTGCGCGCACCGACCCGAGGCCCTGGATGCGGGCTTCGAACACATCCCCGGGGTTGACGGGAACCATCGGCCCCAGTGCGCCGGTGAGCACCACGTCGCCGGCCTTCAGGCCGCGGCCCAGTTCGGCCATCTTGTTGGCCAGCCACAGGGCCGCATTGAGTGGATGCCCAAGGCACGCAGCGCCCGCGCCCAGGCTGACCTGCTCGCCTTTGCGCTCCATGACCATGCCAGCCAGGCGCAGGTCCAGGTCGTCCAGAGGAACCGGGGTATTGCCGAGCACGAACAAACCACTGGAGGCGTTGTCTGCCACCGTGTCGACGAACCGGATGTTCCATTCGGCAATGCGGCTGCCCACGATCTCGATCGCGGGCAGCGCGAACGCAACGCCGAGCAGCATCTGCGCCATCGAGATACCGGGTTCGAGCAAGTCGTGCTCCATGACCAGCGCAACTTCTGCCTCGACCTTGGGCTGCATCAACCTGGACCAGCGCACCGGCTCGCCATCCGCGATCGCCATGTCGGCGAACAGCATGCCGTAGTCGGGCTGGTCCACGCCGAGCTGCTTCTGCACCGCCTTCGCCGTGAGGCCGATCTTCCGGCCGACGAGCCGTCCGCCACCTTGCAGCTTGCGCTGCGTGTTGATCTCCTGGACGGCGTAGGCCTCTTGCGGGCCGAACCCGGGGAAAGTCTCCCGCAAAGGCGCGATCGCCTTGCCGCCGGAGGCGGCGCTCCACAGCGAATCTGCTGCCACTTCGATGTCACGCGTTGTCATTGCGGCGCTCCGTTGAACTTGATGCAAACATTGCTCAGCTCCGTATAGAACTCGAGCGAGTGAACGCCTCCCTCGCGGCCGATGCCGGAAGCTCCGGAGCCGCCGAAGGCCGTGCGCAGGTCGCGCAGGAACCATGTGTTGACCCACACGACGCCCACCTTCAAGGCGTTGGCGAAGCGATGTGCCCGGTCGACGTCCCGCGTGTAGACGGAAGCGGCCAGGCCGTAGCGCGTGTCGTTCGCCATCTGGAGTGCCTCGGATTCACGATCGAAGGGGATCACGCAGCAGCAGGGGCCGAAGATCTCTTCGCTGGCCACACGCGAGCCGTGCGGCAAGCCCGTCCACACCGTCGGCTCGATCCAGGCGCCACCCTCGAGCGCCTGCGGCACCTTCGGCACCCCGCCGCCATGGACGACCGAAGCGCCCTCATCCCTCGCCAAGGCGTAGTAGCCGAGGACCTTGGCCTGGTGCTCGGCCGAGACAAGGGGCCCGAAATTGGCGTCAGGACCGTCGGGCCGGCCCGGCTTCAGGCGCGCCGCCGCGGCAGCCAGCCGCTGCACGACGGCGTCGAAAACCGGGCGCTGCACGTACACCCGCTCGGTGCCGAGGCAGACCTGGCCCGAGTTCTCGAAGACCGAGCGGGTCAGCCCGGCGATGGTCACGTCCAGGTCCGCATCCTCGAACACCACCGCGGCGTTCTTGCCACCGAGTTCCATCGACACCGGCTTGATGCCTTCCGCAGCCGCCCGCATGATGGCGGCACCCGTACGCGTCTCTCCCGTGAACGTGACCGCATCGATGTCCGGATGCGTGGTGAGAAATTCGCCGGCAGAGTCCGGGCCGAACCCGTGCACGACGTTGTAGACCCCTTTGGGGATGCCCACGGCGTTCATGACTTCACCCAAGAGCGCCGCCGTGGCCGGCGTTTCCTCCGAGGGCTTGACGACGACGGTGTTGCCGCACGCCAGCGCGGGCCCGACCTTCCACGTCATCAGCAGCAGCGGCAGGTTCCACGGGCACACCACGGCCACGACGCCCTTCGGCCGCCTCGATGCATAGTTCAACGCGGGCTTGCCATCCGGCGCATGGCTGGCAAAGCTCTCCGTCGGCACGTTGCGCACGACATCCGCAAACACGCGGAAGTTCGCCGCGCCGCGTGGGATGTCGAGATGCGATGCCAGCGAGCGCGGCTTGCCGGTGTCCGCCACTTCAGCGGCAATGAAGTCCTCCGCGCGGCGATCGATCTCCGCAGCAAGCGCATACAGCAGGTCGCAGCGTTGCGCGAGCTTGAGGGATCCCCAAGGGCCATGGAGCGCCTCGCGCGCCGCGCGCACCGCGTCGTCCACGTCCTCGCGTCCGGCCTCGCTGACCTTGTCGATGAGTGAGCCGTCGACGGGGTTGATGTCGTCGAAGGTCCGGCCGCCGCGCCCCTCGCGGTACTCGCCATTGATGAAGTTGAGAATCACGGTTGTGCCTCCTGGAAGTTGATCTCTGGGTCTCCCGCGCTCAGGTACTCCCACATTCGCTCGAAAATGCCGCCGGCATCGGTGGCCCGCCGTTCACGCTCTGCCGCATCGAGCACGACCGATTCGTCCTGCAAGCCGGCCGCCAGCACGGCAAGCTCGATCCGCGCTGCATCCTCGAGATACCAGGTCAGCACCACCGCCTTGGCGAGCGAGTCGCTCGCGACCAGCACGCCATTGCCGCGCATCACGATCGCGTTGGCGCTTCCCATCGCGTCGATCACCGCTGCGGCCCGTTCGTCGTCCCGCACGAGTTGCGGGTCGTCCCACAAGGCCGCACCGGCACCAAAGTAGGCGCCCATCCCATGGCGAGTCCGGGGTGTGCGCCGCGCGGTGCCCAGCGCCATGAGCAAGGGCGGCATCGTGCGGGTCACGGCGTGAACGTGGGCGTGGCGTTGATAGATCTGCTGGTGCAAACGAACCTCGCCCAGCACGCCTGCCGGCAACGCCCCGGTCACAGGCACGACGGTGCCCGGCTCGCCAGGGCCAATCAGGCCCATCGGCCGCGAGGCACAGACCAGGAAGTTGCCCTCGTCGAGGCGGACGCTGCAGTGGCCATAGGCGTGTGCCAGGCCATGACGCGCCAACGCGCGGGCAGCAATGCGCAGTTCGCGCTGAACGGCTGGAGCGGCGTTCAAGGTGGTGCCCCTCAGGCGGGCTCGCGAAACTCGGCGATGTCGGGCACGGCCCCCCACATGCAGAACGATTCGTTTCCGCGAGGAAACTGCCGCGGCTGGTAGGTCAGCTCCTCTTCCGCGGTGATCAAGCGCACGCCGGTGGAGTACTCGAAGATCATTCCGTCCGGCCCGAAGAAGTAGAGGAAGCGCGCGCCGGAGGTCGGGTGGCGACCCGGTCCGAAGGCGATCTTGACCCCCTTCTTCTGGAGCATGTACCAGGCGCGCATGATGTCGTCCACGCTTTCGACCTGGTGGTTGACGTGCTGCACGCCCGAACGGGTCGTCGGGAACATGGCCACCTTGTGATGCACCTCGTCGATCCGCAGCAGTGGCGCATCGCCGATGCGGTCGCTCACGCGCGCGCCGAGCACCTGGGTCCAGAAGCGCTCGTCTCGCTGGGCGTCGGTCGTGCACAGCCCGACATGGCTGAAGCCCGTGATGCCGGCATCACGCGACGGAAAGTAACGGCGCCCGCTATGGTGGGGGCCGAGCACGAGATCGATCTTGTTGCCGGTGGGATCTTTGAAGTGGATGAAGCTGCGCACGTGGCGTTGTTCGCATTCGTCCGCGCAACCGCGGCGAACCTCGACGCCGGCGTTGCTGAGTTCCGCAGCGGCCGCGTCCAGTTCATCGGCAGTGCGCAGCTCGAAGCCCACCGTGTGGTCCGCCGGGTCGCCGTCGAAGTACACCAGGGTGTGGTCGCGACTGTCGCTGCGGAAGTACGAGGCGCCCGCCTCCTGCCTTGCGCGCTCCAGGCCGAGCATCTCGCGCGCAAAAAGGTCCGCCTGGTCACGCTGCCGGGTTCCGAGGCGCACGTAACGAATATCGAGCAGGTTGATCACGGCATGTCTCCTTTTTCTGGGGCTGCCGGCACTTTAGAAAAATCGATGACATTCCGGAAATGAAAAAATAGAATTCGTGATATGTCATCAACACATATCAAGGCAGGCCACCCCTCCCGTCTCCTGTCGCGGCAGGTCGATCTCAACCTGCTCGAACTCTTCGAGACGGTCTATCGCACGCGAAACCTGACCGCGGCCGGGTCACAGCTCGGCCTGAGCCAGCCGGCGGTCAGCCGGGGCCTTGGGCGGCTTCGGGAGATGTATGGGGATGCGTTGTTCGTCCGGCAACAGCGCGGCGTCGTGCCGACGCCCTTTGCCGACTCGCTGGTGTCTCCCGTGAGCTCGGCGCTCGAGATCCTCCGCTCCACCGTCCACCGGCCTACCTTCTGTCAAGCCGAGGAGGCACGCACGTTCAGGGTCTCCATGAGCGACATCGGCGAGCGACTGTTTCTTCCACGCCTGATGCGGCACCTGGCCGAGGTGGCCCCGCAGGTCATCATCGAGGTCGTTTCGCCGAGCCAGGGCGAGCTGTTCGACGGGTTGGCGTCGGGCCAGATCGATCTTGCGGTGGGCTATCTGAGCGACCTGGGCAAGCAGATGCACCAGCGCCGCCTGTTTCGCGAACGGTTCGTGTACGTGGCCCGCAAGGATCACCCAGGCGTCAAGGGCAAGCTGCGCCGCGACCAGCTACGGGAACTGGCGCATGTGGTGGCGGGCCCCGAAGGACAGCAGCACGCCGCCGCCGTGGAGAAGGTGCTGTCAGGGAGCCGCGTCAAGGCAAGGGTGGCACTGAGAGTCCACAGCTTCCTGTGCGTGGGGCCCATCGTCGCGAGCACCGACATGATTGGCGCGGTGCCCAGCAACCTGGGGGCGGTGGTCGCTCCCCATATGCAGCTGCAGCTCGTGGAGCCGCCGGTACAGTTCCCGGCTTTCGATGTCTCGATGACGTGGCATCAAAGATTCCATCGCGACCCCGGCAGCGAGTGGCTGCGCAGCGTGTTCATCACCCTGTTCGACTCCCTGAGGGTGCCATTCGAGACCGAGGCGTAGGCGGCGACGACCCGCGACTATTGGCTCTTCTTCTGCTTGGATTCGGTCGGGCGAGCTTGCTGCCCCAAACGCTCCTGAAAAAACTCAATAAAGCGCTGCGTCTTCGCCGGCAGCAAGCGAGTTTCGGTCAGGGCATAGACCGGTATCGATTTACCCTCCCAGTCAGGCAGTATCCGGCGCAGCCGACCAGTTGCCAGGTCCTCGGCGGCGATCTCCTGAGGCAGCAATATCACGCCCAGATCCAGCGTCGCCAAGCGCCGGAACATGCCGACGCTGTTGACATGAAACCGCCCCCCGACTTCGACCTCGACGGTTTCTGCTTCACGATGCAGTGTCCACTTGCCTGCCTTGGGAAAGCCCAGGCACTCGTGCTGCGCCAGGTCGGCGGGCTGCGTTGGCTCGCCCGAGAGTTCGAGGTAGCGCGGCGAGGCATAGGCCTGCACCGGCAGGCGCGCAAGCAGACGGGCGATCAGGTTCGAGTTCGCTGATTCGCCCATGCGGATGGCCACATCGAAGGGTTCGGTGACCAGGTCCACTCGCCGGGGGGTGAGGTCGAAATCGAAGGTGATGCCAGGGTAGCGGCGAGCAAACTCCGCGATCAGCGGCGCCATGTAGATCGTGGCGAAGTCCACCGGCAGCGACGCGCGCAACAGGCCGCTCGGCTGCGCCAGCATCTCGCCGAGCTGCTCGTGTGCGATCCGCGCCTCGTCGACGATGCGCCGGCAGCGCTCGTAGTAGAGCTGCCCGGCCTCGGTCAGCTCGACCTTGCGTGTCGTGCGATGCAAAAGACGCAGGCCAATGGCTTTCTCCAAGGCGCTGATTCGCCGGGACAGGGTCGAGTTCGGCACCCCCGTTGCATCGGCCGCACGACGAAAGCTCAGCGTGTGGGCGACCTCGACAAACAAGGCCATGTCGTTCAGCAGTTCCATCCAGATTGCGCTATTTATGGATCAATGTTTGCCAGTCTACCGTCTTTATCTCTTCAGTAGATTAATCGAAGATACGTCCATCGCATTCGTAGGAAGGTAAACATGTCCAAAGGAACCGCAGTCGTGACCGGAGCCGCCAATGGCATCGGTCAGGCCTATGCCCAAAGGCTCGCCGCCGATGGCTTCGATATTGCTGTCGCCGATGTTGTCGATGCCGCCGCAACGCGGGCGCTTGTCGAGGCCGCCGGGCGCAGGTTTTTCTCGGCCATCGTCGATGTGACTTCGCCCGCCTCCACGCTGCAGTTCGCCACTGACGTTAGCGCCAACATGGCGCCGGTTGTCGCGCTGGTGAACAACGCCGGAATCTATCCGTGGAAGTCGTTCGAGGACACCGACTACGAGACTTGGCGCAAGGTCATGGGTGTCAACCTCGACGGCGCCTTCCTCATGTGCAAGGCCTTCGTCCCGGGAATGGTTGCACGCAGGCACGGACGCGTCGTCAACGTCGCAAGCACCACGTTCTGGCTGAACGCTCCCGAGATGACGGCCTATATCGCGAGCAAAGGGGGCGTCATCGGATTGACGCGCGCACTTGCCAGCGAAATCGGGGCATCTGGCGTGACCGCCAACGCGATCGCACCCGGCCTGACCAATACCAAATCGATGCGCGGCGTGAACGAAGAGATCTACGAGTACCTGCCGAAACAGCAGGCGATCCCTCGAGTGATCGAACCTCAAGACCTGGTGGGGGTGGTCTCGTTCCTCTGCTCATCAGATTCCGCGTTCGTCACCGGTCAGACCATCGTCGCAGATGGTGGGCAAGTGCGGGTTTGACGCCGGCCTCGCCATCTTCTTCCCTCCCTCACATCCCAAGGAATTCACCATGAGCCAATTGCTCACCCCCGTTCGTATCCGCCGCTTCATTGCTCCCAACCGTCTCGTCATGGCGCCCATGACTCGCTCCCGCGCCGACGGCGACGGCGTTCCGAGCGACCTGACCGTCACGTACTACGCCCAGCGCGCCAGTGCCGGCCTCATCATTTCCGAAGGCGTGTTTCCGTCCGCCATGGGCAAGGGCTATGTGCATACGCCCGGCATCGAAACCGAGGCTCAGGTTGCCGCCTGGAAGAGGGTGACCGAGGCCGTGCACGCCCGCGGCGGCCGCATCTTCATGCAACTGATGCATTGCGGCCGGGTCTCGCATCCCTCGCTGCTCGATGGCGCAACGCCCGTAGCCCCCTCGGCCGTCAAGCCCGAGGGCCAGGCATGGACTCCCGCTGGCCAGGTCGATTTCGTCACGCCCCGTGAGCTCAGCCTGACCGAGATCGCCGGCGTCATTGACGACTACGCCCAAGCCACCCGCCGTGCCATCGATGCGGGCTTCGACGGTGTGGAACTGCATGCGGCCTCCGGGTACTTGCCAGAACAGTTCCTCTCATCGGGCAGCAACCAGCGTCAAGACCTGTACGGCGGTTCGGTCGAGGGTCGCGCCCGCTTCGTGCTCGACGTGCTGGATGCGATGGCTGCAGAGGCTGGTGCCGACCGCGTCGGCATCAAGATTTCGCCGGAGATGAACTACAACAGCATCACGGATGCTGCGCCCCAGGAGACCTACGCCTATCTGGTCGACCAATTGCGTGGTTGGGGCCTGGCTTATCTGCATGTCGCTCTATTCGGTGCGAAGTTCGACTACCACGCTCTGCTTCGTCCGCGCTTTGAAGGCGCCTACCTGATCGGTGGTGGTCTCACCCAGGACAGCGCCGAGAGTGTGCTGTCCGAGGGCAAGGCCGACGCGACCGTGTTCGGCAGCGCCTTCCTCGCGAACCCGGACCTGCCGGAGCGCTTCCGCCAAGGCGCCGCGCTCAACGCACCGGACCGCAACACCTTCTTCGCGCCGCCCACCGCCAAGGGATACATCGACTATCCGGCGTTGGCCATGGCCGAAGTCGCTTGAGGCAGGCTGTCATGACCACGACCGCCCGCATGCATCGCGCCAACCGGGGAAGCCATTTCCGGGCCTATGGCCTGCATGGCTCCGATCCGGCGCAATTCGATCCCTTCATGGGCATCGACCATGCCTGGATGAGTGCGCCCACGTTCCCGCCGCACCCGCACGCCGGGTTCTCCGCGGTGACCTATCTGTTCCTCGACTCTGAGACTGGCATTGCCAATCGCGACTCGCAAGGGAACAGGACGCTGATCCAGCCGGGCGGCCTGCATTGGACTGCGGCCGGGCGCGGTGTGGTTCACGAAGAGAACCCAGCGGTGTTTGGAAGTACCGTGCACTTGCTGCAGATCTTCGTCAATCTCCCCCGGGAACGGCAGGACGCGGCGCCGTTTGCGCTGAGCCTGGCGCCGCAGGACGTGCCGGTGGTCCAGCGCCCCGGCGCACGGGTCCGCGTTCCCTTGGGCAGCTTTGGCGGCGCGCACTCCCCGCTGGCGCCTCCGACCGATGTCACCTTGCTGGACATCTCGCTGGAGGCGGGCGCTGAACTGGAGCTGCCATTGGCCGCGGGACAGCGAGCCTTCGCCATGCCGATCTTCGGCAGCGCGGAGCTCAATGGCGAGAGCTTCAGCCTCGACAACCTCGGTGTCCCGATCCTTCCTGTCGTGCGCGAAGCGATGACGCACAAGCTCGTCGCCAAGCCTGGCGGGGCCAAGGTCGCCGTGTTCATCGGCGAACCGCTGCACCAACCCGTGCTTTCGAACGGCCCTATGGCCTTTGCGAGCCAAAAGAGTCTGACCGCGGCAACCGCCGCTTACCACCGCGGCGACTTGGGACAGCTGTAACAGGCCGCCACACCCCGGGGCATGTGCCCCATTTACTTCCCAGGAGATACATCATGAAGGTTGAACGATTCACTGCCGACAACGCCGCCTTGCTGCTGATCGACCATCAGGTCGGCACCATGCAACTGATCAAGAACATCGACCGCGAACTTGCAGCCAAGCAGTCGATTGCGCTGGCCAAGATGGCGAAGATCCTCGGCATGCCGGTCGTGATTACGTCCAGTCAGGAAGATCACGCCCAAGGCCCGATTCTCCCGAAGATCGCCGAGATCCTTCCCGAAGCGCACGCGGCACGGGTCAAGCGCCCCGGCGTGGTCAACGCCTGGGCCTACCCCGACTTCCGCGATGCGGTGCTCGCCACGAAGCGCAAGAACCTGATCATGGCGGGCGTGACCACCGATGTTTGCCTGATCTTCCCGTCCATTGACGCTGCGCTCGAAGGCTTTGCCGTGCAGGCCGTGATGGATGCTTCGGGATCGCCCAGCGATCTTTCCGAAGAGTTCTCCCGCCAACGTATGCACGATGCGGGCGTCGTGCTCACCGCCACCAATACGCTCATGGCAGAGATCGCACAGGACTGGTCCACGCCCGTCGGTCAGCAGCTGATCGGCTTGTTGTTCAGCGATGTGTTCCCGGCCCTGGGTGCCGGCATCGCTTGAACCACGCCTGAAAGCCGCCGCATCGAGCAGATGCTGCCGGCCTTCACCTGCGGCCAGCCGATACGGCTTCCTGGTGAGCGCGAGAGGCGCTCCCGGTTTTGCATCGTCAGCAGACCTTCGTGAGCCAGTGCAAACCGGCACGGCGGTCTTCACATTCCGGTGAACCACTGAAGCCGCCGTTCATGTGCTGGCGAGTCGGCTGCGCGGCAACGAGAGGTCCAAGCGGCCTCTCTCTCTCTCTCTCTCTCTCTCTCTCTCTCTCTCTCTCTCTCTCTTGTTACTCGAGCAGACACGAATGGTATTCATGAGAACAGCAGCATCGTCGCCCAAGCGCGACATGCACCGCCCATCGCATGGTCTGCATCTGGCGGTGCTAGCCCTGGTCGGCGCCTTGGTGCTGGCCGGATGCTCATTCGGGAATATCAAACCGTCGTCCGCCCTTGGCGATCCCGCAGGCCTGGCGGCGAAGGACGGGTTGGGCGGCATCGTGGTCTCCGACGCCCGCTGGCCACAGGAAAAGTGGTGGAAACCATTCGGTGATGACCAGTTGAACCTACTGGTTGAAGAAGCTCTGGCCGATAGCCCAGGTCTGCGCGGCGCCGCTGCACGTGTTCGCCAGGCTGAAGCGCTGCAAGGTCTGGCCCAGGCGCAACTGATGCCCCATGTTGACGCCAATCTGAGCAGTACGCGCCAGAGGTTCAGTGAAAACGGCACCACGCCGCACCCGGTCGCCGGCACGTGGCAGACGGTCAACCAGGGCACGCTCAACGTTGGCTATGAGCTGGACTTTTGGGGCAAGAACCGATCTGCCGTCGAAGCGGCATTGGGTCGTCTGAAGGCAATGGAAGTCGATCGCTACGCGACCCAGCTCATGCTGTCCTCGGCCATCGTTCAAGCCTACATCGAGCTGGAGCAAGGCTACGAACAGCTTGCGATTGAACAAAAGATGCTCAAACAACAGGAGGAGATTCTCTCGCTCACGCACCGGCGCTTCGAGGCCGAGCTGGACTCCAAGATCGACATCAAGCAGGCACAGGCATCCATTCCCGCCACTCGCGCCAGGATCGCCGCATTGGGCGAATCCATGGAACTGAGCCGGAACAAGCTTGCGGCATTGCTCGGCAAAGGGCCGGACCGAGGACGCGTGATCGGCAAACCCCAGCTCAAGCGCCCCGACACAGTGACCATTCCCAGTGTCCTGCCAGCAGAGCTTCTAGGCCGCCGCCCTGACGTCGTCGCCCAGCGCTGGCGCGTGGAGGCAGCAAGCCACGAGATCGAAGGTGCAAAAGCGCGCTTCTATCCGAACGTCAACCTGTCTGCCTTCGCGGGCCTCCAAAGTCTCGGATTCGATGTGTTCACGGAGGGCGGCAGCCGCCAGCGAACTTGCACTGCAGTCGGCTCTATCTAACGAAGGCATCTTGGCACGCCGTAAGGTGGTCTTAACGGCAGCGCATTTTGTGGGCTTGGCTGCGGTCGTCGCATCATCCGACCTTGTGCTCACGCTTCCGTGCAGGCTTGCCGAGGCGATGGGAAAGGGGGAACCTGGTATTGCTGTTGCCCCGCTGCCGTTCTTGTTACCGCCATTCCCAGTCGCAATGCAATGGCATGACAGATTCGATGGCGATGGCGGCCACAGCTGGCTTCGGCAGCTGTTGACGCAGCATCTCGGGCATCTGCCAATGCCGCTATAGGGCGGCGATGATGCTGATCAGGGACATCCGTGGAGCCAGGAGGCCGGCAGACAAGGCCCTTGCCTCGTGCACAGCGGCAGAACCAAATGCCGCGAAGCTTTCCATTGCTTCTCGGTTAAGGAGATGCTGATTGATAGGTTGCGGCGGGCACGGCGCATGCATGCGTGAAGGCACTGCAAGTCACAGCACCACCGAGATGAACCAACGCAGCTTTGCCAGTGCCGAGTACGCGATGAAGAAGAAGCGCACGCGACGCGAGAAGTTTCTGGCCAAGATGGAACGCGTCGTGCCGTGGGCGCGACTGATTGCCGTGATCGAGCCGCTGTACCCCACGAGCGGGCGCGTCAGCCGACAGCCGGGCGGGCAGAAGCGGGTCGTTCGACGCCGCGCGCCGGGCCTGCTGGGTGGTTGAATCGCGCCCGTGCGCAGGATCGCTAAACAGTCCCGACGGAAACTCAGGCGATGAAATGGATGCAAACGAGCACGAACATTGCTAGCCACAGCGTCTCGGCAGCCAATAGAACCCCAGTGCGCCATCCCGCACTCGCGAGCTTTCGCATTGAACTCTTCGCACCCAACGCCGAGACGGCGATTAGCAAACAAAACCGAGAGCCGATGTCGGCTGCGGAAACCGCGGGCTGCGACATCCAGGACAAGGAGTTCGCGGCTGCCAGGGCCACAAACAAAATCAAGAACCAAGGGAGCACCGAAATCCCAGCCTTTCCGGCCTTGGACGCTCTCCGATAGGCGAGTGCGGTCACGGCAACGACCAGCGCCAGCAGCGAGACGCGAAGCAGCTTCACCACGGTCGCGTACTCGCCAACGGTGTCGGAGAGCATGAAGCCTGCGGCCACCACCTGGGCGACATCGTGGATCGTGCCCCCGAGGAGCAGGCCGGCCTGGGGCGCCGTAAGCCGCAGCAGCGTTGCCACCAATGGGTACGCGACCATCGCCAGCGTCGACAAGGCGGACACGGCCACGACCACCACGAGGGTGAAGCGATCCTTCTCCGGCCCCTTGGGCAGTGCGGCTGCCAGCGCGAGGGCAGCGGATGCACCGCAGATCGCCGTGGCCCCACCGGACAACAGACCCTTCCAGCGAGCCATCCCCAATCGTGATGCAAGCAAGACCCCGAAGACAATGGTGGTGACAACGGCGGCGGCCACTATTCCTACGTGTACCAGGCCCAGCCCCGAGATTTGCGCCCAAGTGATCCGGGCGCCTAGCAGCGCCACGCCCCAGCGCAACAACGTGCGAGCACACAAGTCAATGCCCGGGGCGGCGAATTCACCTTGAGAGAGCGGGTGCAGTGCCGCGCCAAGGAGGAGCGCATAGAGGAAAGTTGAGCCTCCGAATTGTGACGCGAGATGCGCGGACGCGGCGGCTGTCGTCGCACACAGTGCGACTCCGGTCGCGTGTTGCTGCAGCCAAAGCCGAACTCCTGCGGCTGCCGACCCAACCCTCAAAGAGACAGTCACGCGTGCGCCGCCGGACTCAATGCTCGCGCCCCGAGCAGGTTCTCGAGGAAGGTTTCGCAAGCTGCCAGCTCGGACTTGAGGATGAACTCGTCTGCCGTATGTGCCTGCTCGATACTCCCGGGGCCGCAGATGATCGTTGGGATACCCGCTGCTTGATACAGCCCGCCTTCCGTCGTGTAGCTCGCCGGAAGCCCGTTTTTCGCGCCTGCTCTCAACGCCGCTGCCGCAATGCGCTCGGCCGCCGCGGAATGCGCCAGTGCCGGCACCGATGTGCGGCATTCCAGCACAACGCGCGATGGCACTACATGCTCGCGCATCCGCGCTTGCGCCGCTGCGACCGCCCTTCGGATCGGGTCGATGACCGCTTCAGGGTCCGTGGCGGGGAGGTAGCGCAAGTCGAAGTCGAACTCGGCCGATTCGGGGATGACGTTGCTCGCGTGCCCTGCCGCGATCCGGCAGGTCGCTAGCGTCGAATGGGGAACAGCGAACCCGGCGTCGTGCTCCGACTGCTTCACGGCCGCCGCAAGCTGCGCCACCTGGGTCACCATCGCGCAGGCCACTTCCGCCGCGTTCACGCCTGTGCCGCTGAGTGAAGAATGCGTCGCATGCCCGGTGACGCGACAGCGGTACGAATGCCGGCCTTTGTGGGCACGCACGACACGCATTTGCGTGGGCTCGCCGATGATGCACGCACCCGGTCGGATGCCGGCCTCCGCAAGGTCCGCGAGCATGGGGCGCACGCCCAGGCAGCCGATCTCCTCGTCGTACGTCAACGCGACATGCAGCGGCCGCTCCGGCGCCAGGCACTCGGCGCGAGTGGCCACTGCCAGAACGGCTGCCAGAAAGCCCTTCATGTCGCAGGTGCCGCGGCCGTAGAAGCGCTGTGCATCTTCGGTCATCTGGAACGGCGGTCGGCTCCACTGCTGGCCTTCAGCCGAGACCACGTCCGTATGGCCGGACAACAGCAGGCCTCCTGGGCCTGCTCCCCGGGTGGCGAACAGGTTCGCGCGCTGACCGTCCCCGGAGCGTGTGAACCGTGCGGTGAAACCGGCGACTTCAAGCGCCGCGCGGGCCACCTCCAGCAAACCCAGGTTGGATTCGCTGCCTGACACGGTGGCGAAACCCACCAGCTTGCGCAGCCATTCAACTGCCTGTGGCGAGGGGCCCGTCATTGCCGCGGTCATCAAGACGCTTCCAGAGAAATGCCGCCGGCTTTGGCGACGCGTTGCCATTTCGCGAACTCCGCTTGCAACTCCTGCGCGAACACTTCGGATGAGTTACCCAGCGGGACCGCGCCCAGTTCCTCTATCCGAGTGCGCAGTTCCGGGCGAGCCAAGGCTGCCGCGACCGCTTGCTGCAAGCGCTGTACCGTGCCGGGGGGCGTGCCGGCCGGCGCCACCAGCCCGAACCAAGCCGGGTCGTTGACCGCGGGCAAGCCGGACTCGGAGAAGGTTGGAACGCTTGGCAGATGCGGCAACCTGGCGGGCCAAGCAACGGCCAACGCGCGCAGGCGCCCCGACCTGACGTGCGGCAGGGATGCCGGGAGATTGTCAAACAGCACCTTGATCTGACCAGCCATCGCGTCGGCGAGCGCCGGGCCTGCGCCGCGATAAGGGATGTGCAGCATGTAGACGCCTGTCGCCTGCTTGAACAGCTCGCCCATCATGTGGCCCAGCGAGCCGACCCCGGGCGAGCCATATTCCAAGTAGGACTTCGGATCACGTGCGAGCGCCACGAACTCGCGCATGTCCTTCGCGGCCACAGCCGGATGAACCGATACCACATTGGGAACGCGGGCCAGGTTGCTGACCGCAACGAAGTCCTTGAGCGGATCGTAGGGCGCGTGTTTCATGACCGCCGGATAAATACCGTGTGTGCTGACCGTAGCGACCCCGAGGGTGAAGCCGTCGGGTGCGCTCCTGGCAACATGGTTTGCCCCCAGGCTGCCGCCCACCCCCGAGCGGTTTTCGACAATGACCGGCTGGCGAAGCAGCTCGGACAGCACGGGCGCGACCATTCGCGGGATCAGATCACCCGATCCCCCCGGCGCGAACGGCACCACGATGCGCAATGCTTTTTCCTGGGCTCGCACCGAGGGCACGGCCAGACAGCTGGCGGCAGCTGCCGCGATGAGTTGACGGCGTTGCATGGTCTACTCCACCTTGATGCTGGCCGCTCTTGCGACGCTCGCCCAGCGATCCACTTCCGAAGAGAGGAGCTTCCCAAGCTCTTGCGGGGTACCACCGCCGGAATCGGCGCCCAACGCTTTCCAGCTGGCTGCGAACGCAGCGTTGTGAAAGGCGCTGTTGACTGCCTGGTTCAGCCTTGCCATCACCACCGGCGGTGTCGTCGAAGGCGCGAACAGTCCATACCAGCTCGACGCGTCGTAAGCGGTCACCCCGCTCTCGGCAATGGTTGGAATGCCAGGCAGATGGGTCGAGCGCTCCCGTGAAGTCAGGGCCAGCACGCGCACGTTGCCGTTGCGGATGTGTTGCAGCGCCGAAGGCATGGTCTCGAAGCAGACCTGGATCTGGCCCGAGATCAGGTCGATCATGGCCGGGCCCGAACCCTTGTAGGGCACGTGGGCCATCCTGGTTCCCGTCGAGCTCTTGAACTGTTCGGCCATGAGATGGTGCAGCGTGCCGCTTCCGGGTGTTCCGTAGTTGACCTTGTCCGGATTGGCCTTGAGGTATGCCACGAGCTCCTGCACGGTTCTTGCCGGGAAGCTGTTGTTCGCAATCAGCACATGGCCGACCCGGCCCAGGAAACAGGCAGGTGCGAAGTCTCGGCGGATGTCGTAGCCGAGCTTGGGGTACACCGATTGCGCGATGGCGTGGTGCGCCGCTGCGAACAACACGGTGTAGCCATCGGCAGGCGCTTGCGCGACAAACTGCGCGCCCACGGTCCCGCCGGCGCCTCCGCGGTTCTCGACGATGACTGGTTGGCCCAGTTCCTTGCTCAGTTGTTGCGCCAGCGCCCGCGCCAGGATGTCGACCGTGCCACCCGGTGGGAAGGGAGCCACCAGCCTGACCACTTGGCCAGGGTAACTGCCCGGAGCGGATTGCGCTCGGGCGGTAACGAATGGCGTGAGGCCGAGGCCGGCGAGCGTGGCGAGGCAATGGCGTCTTGTCATGAGGTCTCCTTTTTTTTGCGGGGCGTGCGTCGGATGACTTCAGATCCGCCCGTCGTAGGCCTTGCGCGAAATGCGACAAGAGATGAGCGAGAACACGCCCGCCGCCAGGCTCGCGGCAATAGCCTCTTCCAGCTGCGTGCGCGACGCCACGTCGAAGCCAAGCCCGCCCATGGCTCGTGCCACCCCGGCGAAATCGGTACCGTCGAAATCCACACCCAGGTTCGGCTGGCCATTGGCCCGCTGCTTGATTTCGATCAGCGACAACGACTCGTCGGCAAACACGAACACGATCACCGGCGTGCCGGCATCGCGCGCCGTCGCCAACTCACCCAGCGTCATCTCCAGGCAGGCGTCGCCGGTGAAGACCGCGACAGGACGCTGTGGCTCGGCCAGCTTGGCGCCGATTCCCAGAGGAAGCGAACAGCCCATGGTGCAAAGCCCGCTGGACTGCATCAGCGAGCGTGGTTCGAAGCATTGCCAGGTCTGGCTCAGCAGGATGCGGTGAGCGCCACTGTCCACCGAAGCCACGGTCTGGGGCGGCAGCAATCTGCGCGCCACGTCCACGATGGCACCCGGTCCCCAGGCTTCGTCGGTGCGATAGATGGCAGCCAGTGCGGCCCTGACCTGCGCGACGTCTTTGGCGGACCATTGCGAAGACCGCAGCACCATGCCCTCGCGCAGAGCAGCCAGCCCTGGGGCGATGTCGCCGACAAAGGAGTGCGAGGCCTGGTGCATGTAGTGGGTGTTGCGCGTTGCAGCGAACTCCACCACGCGGTGGCCTTCGTCCCAGATGTTGCGCCAGCCGGCGCGCATCTCGATCGGGTCGTAGCCGGCCAGCAGGATCAGGTCGGCATCCTTGATGAGCGGCAGCAGCACCTGATCGGCCATCGGGGACAGGCCGGCGCCGCCCAACACCATCGCGTTGCGCTCGTCCACGATGCCCTTGGCCTTGTACGTCGTGATCAGGGGAATGCCCAGGTCATCGACCAGACGGCGTACCTCGTCCTCGGCGTGGTGGTAGAGGGCGTCCACGCCGGCGATCATCAGCGGACGCTTGGCGCTTGCCAGCCAGTGTCGGGCCTGCTCCAGCGCTGGCGAGGGTGCAGGCGACACCGGCGCGGGACGGGCTCGCCGCGCACCGCGCGAGACGGCCGCTTGTGCCGTGGCAACCGAGATCGGCACGTCGATGTGCACTGGTCCGGGAGGATCGTCCAGTGCGATGGCGATGGCCTTGTCGATCAGCGCCTCTGCCGCGCCCGCCGTCATCCGCAGCGTGGCCTTGGTGATCGGCCGCATCAGCGCTGCGTGGTCGAAGATCTGATGCGTGTACGTGGCCGCCTCGGCCTCGTCAACGCACCCGGTGATGAACAGCATCGGCACCCTGTCCTGGAATGCGTTGGCCACCACGTTGATGGCGTTGGCTACCCCCGGACCGAGCGTCGCGATGAGCACGCCGGGGGCACCGTTGCGATGGAAAGCACCCTCGGCCATGAAGCCACCCGAGTTCTCGTGCTTCACGAGGGTGAACTGCACGCCCGCCTCATCGATGCCTTTCATGACGGCCAGCACCTCGCCGCCCGGAATCCCGAACGCGTGCCGGCAGCCGGCCTGGTGGAGCTTCTGCCCGATGATTTGTGAAACCGTAGCCATGCGAACCTTTAGCTTTGTAGAGTGGACTTGAGGGTGAGGCGCGAATACCCGTCTCGCGTCTGCGGCAGCTTCATGCCAAGCAGGCTGGCGGCGATCTGCGTGCGCAGGATTTGCGCGGTTCCGCCGGCGATGGTGAACATGCGGGCATCCCGGACGTGGCGCTCCAGCGGGTGATCGCGGCCGAAGCCGGAGGAGCCATGGATCTGGAGCGCGTCGTTGGTGACTTTGTTGGCCATCTCGGCGGCGAAGACCTTGGCCTGCGCTGCCTTGGCCATGTCGGGAAAAGGCGTTCCGCTGCACGCGGCCGCGTGCAGGAGATGCCTCGCGGCTTCCAGCTGCATCGACATATCGGCGAGCATCCACTGCAGGCCCTGAAACTCGGCGATCGGCCGGCCGAACTGGTGGCGCACCTTGGCGTAGTCGAGGGCCTCGTCGAATGCACGCTGCGCGATGCCCAGTGCCACCGTTCCGGCGCCGACCCGCTGCGCGTTGTAGGCCTGCATGAGCGCAGCAAAGCCGCGCGCCAGGCCACCCGGCGGGACGATCAGCATGGACTTGTGGATCTTGAGGTCGTGAAACTCGAGATGCGTCTCCGGGATGCCACGCACGCCCATGGCGAGCGTTCTCTTGCCGACCATGAGCTCCTTCGGTGAATCGCCGTCTCGCACGCAGATGAAGGCGCCGATGCCATCCTCCACGCCCTCGTCGAATACCCGGGCAAAAATGAGATGCAGGCGCGAGACGCCGCCGCCGGTGATCCAGTACTTCTCTCCATTGAGGTAGTAATGGTCCCCACGCCGATCCGCCCGAGTCGTCATTTCACTGGCGGCACTGCCGGCACGCGGCTCCGAAATGCAGATGGCGGGCTTGTCGCCGTTCAGCACTTCACTTGCGGCAAGCTGTTTCTGCTCATCGCTGCCGTAGGCCATGATCGCGCCGATGGCGCCCATGTTGGCCTCGACAGTGATGCGCCCCATCGTGGCGCAAGCCCTCGCCATCTCCTCGACGACGACCACTGCATCGTGGCAGCTCAGGCCCTGTCCGCCCCATTTGCGGGGGATGGTCATGCCCATGAAGCCTGCGGCGCGCAGCTTCGCGACATTGGCCCAGGGGTAAGCCTCGCTGCGGTCGGTCTCCGCGGCGGTCGGCAGGAAGTCCGCATCGGCCAGTTCACGGGCGCGCGCCCGCAGGGATTCTTGTTGAGGCGTCAACTGGTACATGCGGCACTTTCCGTTGAGGTGGGAGAACAATCGCGCGCCAGCCAATCGCGGAGGATTTCGGCGCCGTGTTCGTTCAGCCGCGGCGGCAGCTGGCGGTACGAAGGCGGGGAGGCGGACATCTTCAGCGGGTTGGCGAGCAGCCCGATCTCGCCGCCCGCCGCCCATTCACAAGCCATGCGCACCTCGGCGCCGCGCGCCTTCACGTGCGGATCGGCGAACACCTCAGCCAGGTTGTTGACGGGGCCGCAAGGTACCCCGACCTTTTCCAGGGCGGCCAGCCACTCGGCGCGCGGACGCAGCTTCAGCTGCTTCTCGATCAGCTCGCACAGTGGCCCGCGGTGTGCCACACGTTGCGGATTGGTCGAATAGCGGGTGTCTTCGGATAACTTCCGCAAGGACGCTGCGGCGCAGAAGCGGGCGAACTGCGCGTCGTTCCCAACGGCAAGGATCATGGGTGCATCGGCAGTTGCGAATACCTGGTAGGGCACGATGTTGGGATGCCCGTTGCCCAGGCGGTCCGGTACCGTGCGGCTTGTGAGGAAGTTGGTTCCGGCATTGACCAACCAGGCGATCTGCGTGTCGAGCAGCGAGATGTCGATGTGCTGGCCCACACCGCTGGCGTCGCGGTGCCGTAGCGCGGCGAGGATGCCGCACGCCGCATACATTCCGGTCATCACGTCGGCGATGCCGACCCCGGTTTTCATGGGTTGGCCCGCAGGCTCTCCGGTCAGGCTCATGATCCCGCCCATTCCCTGGATCAGGAAGTCATAGCCGGGGCGACTGGCATAGGGGCCGGTCTGCCCGAAACCGGTGATGGAGCAGTAGATCAACCGCGGGCAGCGTTCGCGCAGTTGGTCCCACCCAAGGCCGAATTGCGCCAGGCCACCGGCCTTGTAGTTTTCCACCAGCACGTCCGCGCGCGCGACGAGATCCAGCACCAGTTCGCGTCCAGCCGCGCTGGCCAGGTCTATCGCGATCGACCGCTTGTTGCGATTGGCGCAGAGGTAGTACGCGCTTTCGTCCGTGTCGCTGCCGTCGACGCCTTGTACATAGGGCGGGCCCCAGCGCCGCGTGTCGTCGCCTTCGCCGGGCTTCTCTACCTTCACGACGTCGGCGCCCAGGTCACCCAGCAGCTGGGTCGCCGCAGGCCCAGCCAGGATGCGCGACAGGTCCAGGATACGCACGCCTGCGAGGGCCGCTGGCTCGAAGCCGGTCACGACAGCTTCCCCAGTGCGCAAGCGATGCGTTCGGCCGCGAGGCGCAGCATCTCGTCTGACGTCGCATAGGAGAGCCGCAGGAATCCGGGCATGCCGAAGCCCGATCCCGGGACAACCGACACGCCCTCGTCCAGGAGGTAGGACGAAAGGGCGACGTCGTCCGCAAGCAAGGTCCCGTCTGGTGTCGACTGCCCCATGAAATGCCGGCAGTCGGGGAACAGGTAGAACGCACCCTCGGGTTTCGGCGTGCGCAGGCCGGGGATCGTGCCGAATCGTGCGAGCAGCAGGTCGCGCCGGCCCTGGAAGATCGCGCGACGCCGTTCGAGTTCGTCCTGGGGCCCTTCCAGCGCGGCTGCAGCGGCGGCCTGGGATATCGACGAGGTGTGCGAGTTCACCTGCATCTGGATCTTGGTCATGGCGTCGATCAGTGCCAGCGGACCGCAGCCGTAACCGACTCGCCAGCCTGTCATCGCGTAGGCCTTGGAAACGCCGTTCACGGTGAGGATGCGGCCTGACAGGTCAGGCGCCAGCGCGGCCAGCGTCGCGAAGCAGATGCCGTCGAACAGGATGTGCTCGTAGATGTCGTCGACCAGGATGAAGAAATTGCGATGAACGCTGCGGCGAATCACATCCGCGAAGGCCATGAGCTGCGCGGCGGTGTAGGCCGTGCCGCTCGGATTGCTGGGCGAGTTCAGCACCAGCCACTTGGTTCGCGGGCCGATCGCGGCCTCCAATGCCTCTGGCGACAGCGCGTACCCCGCTTCGGGCGTGGTGCCAATCGGCTTGAGCACGCCGCGGTTCATGCCGACGATGTCAGCGTAGGAGGCCCAGTACGGGGCGGGAATCAGGACCTCGTCGCCAGGGTTGAGGGTTGCGAGGAAGGCTTGGTAGATCACCTGCTTGCCGCCGCAGCCCACGCTGATATTCGCGGGCGAGCAGTCGATGCCGTTGCCGTCGCGAAACTTTCTCGCGATGGCTTCGCGCAAACGAGTGGAGCCATTGATCGGGGTATAGCGGGTCTGGCCTTCGGCGACGGCACGCACCGCGGCTTCCCCGATGTGCTGCGGCGTCGGGAAGTCCGGCTCGCCCAGCGTCATGTCGACTACAGAGCGGCCGCCCTGGATCGCCTGCCGCGTCCGCTCCGCCATGACTTGGATGGGAGAAGGACGCAGGGTCGCAATCATTTCAGAAAACATATCTCTCATGAATTTCTTTGGTCTGGCGTTCGCGGTGTGCTGATTGCTGACGCAAGTCTAGAATTCACGAACCTCATGATCAATTGAATTTGAATTCAACATGGACGATCTGGACGCCCCCATTCCGACGCTGCGTCAGTTGGAGCTTTTCCTGTCTCTCGCGTCTGCAGACAGCATTGCCGCTGCGGGAGCGCGGCTGGGCATGACGGCGTCTGCGACGAGTCACGCTCTGCGAGCGCTGGAGGACACGCTCGGCGCAGCCGTGGTGGATCGCAACGCGCCATCGGTCGCCCTGACCCACGCAGGTCAGCAGATCCTCCCGCACGTCAGGGATGTGTTCGCGTCCTTGCGCCTGATCCAGACAACCGCGAGTGCAAGTGCGGGCTTGAAGACGGGGTTGCTGCGCCTGGGATCTTTTGGCGCCAGTTCGTCGCTGAAACTGCTGCCCCCACTTCTGGAAGCTTTCAAGGTCCGCTATCCCGGCGTCGATGTCTTCGTGACGGAAAAGGCCGACGCCGAGATCTGTCAGGACTTGGCCGAGCGCCGCATTGAGATTGGGGTGGTGACCCTTCCCAGGCCCGAGTTTGATACCCAGGTTCTTGCCGTGGACGAGCTTGTCGCCGTGCTTCCGCAATCGCATCCGCTCGCCAAGTTGTCAGTCGTCTCCGTCAAGCAGCTCGGCGAATATCCCTTGGTCCTGACGCACGCCGGCTCGCAGGGACTGGTGGCGCGCATGTTCTCGCGGGCAGGCGTGCGCCCGCGTGTCACGCACGACTTGACCCAGTTGTTGTCGATCCTGGAGTTCGTCGCGCGCAATCATGGCGTTTCCGTGATTGCTTCTCTTGCCTTGCCGGATCGCCACCCAGGTGTGGTGTATCGCAGCATCTCGCCGCAATCGTCCCGGCGTGTGGGATTGGCTTGCCTCAACGAGCGGCGGCTCTCTCCGGCGGCACATGCCTTCTGGACATTGGTACGGAAGGGATCCGTACGGCAGAGCAACCGTTGACTACTCTGGGGAGAGGCGGCCAAGAAGCGGTTCGTCTAGGGAACAGCTGAACATTGGTCCAGTCGAAAGCAGGTTTTGGTACGAAGCCGCTTGCCGCCCTTCGTCTTCAACCAAGTAATCCTCGGCATGCTTAGCAAGTCCACATTGAGCATGCCGTGTCACGACGTAGATGCCAAACGGCGCAGCTTCCCCGATGTACCTTGTCAGGACGGCTTCGATCCGATGCTGAGTGCTGAGATTCGTTCTTGTGCGATCCCAGCCAGCAATCCCACCGGTAGAGTTCTCGATCCCATTGAGCAGTTCCAGGACGTCGCGACGAAGACCGATGCGACCACTGCGGTGCCGGGGCCCGTGATCGAGCTGGGACTTTTCATGAGCGCCGTCGGATGCGGTGGGGTTGGGGTCCCTGACATTTCAGCCAGATGGGATCGGTAGGCAAGACCGGATGCAACCATCAGCGAGGGGTTAGGCAGGGGGGCGAGCAACTTCGTGTCCGCCGGCGTCGGGAAGCTGTCGTGAACGGCTTCGAGCCGGCGGCCCTCGCGGGCGTGCGCATCCTGGACCTGTCGCGCATCCTGGCTAGGCCTGCCAAGGGTGTTGTAGAACGGAATAGTCCGACCTTGAGTCTCCCGGTCGGTGTGAAGTTTTCCTCGGGAAGTAGCACCTCGAGGCGGGCGCCCCGGTTCAACATCGGCAGAATTGAGCCATGACCGAGCCTGGTGTCCTCAGTGATGACGCGCTGATTGAGCGAGCACGCCGACTACGGCTACTTGCCCTCCGAGGGGATCGCTACGCTCATGGGCCCGCGCACGAGTTCGAAGTGGAGGTGCGACGGCGCATGCGCGAAACCTCGTCGCAGATGCCGCTTGAGCGCAAGCTCGAAAGGCGGCCGTTCTGGAGGTTCTGGTAGCTGCGCCTCCGAACTTGCGGACCGTCTGGAGCGCGACCTTTGGCGGATTCCCATTCGCTTGAATGCAGC
>NZ_FMZU01000030.1 GCF_900101545.1 Variovorax sp. CF079
AGCGACCGGATGCGGGCGATTGGACGAAGCCTCTGACTTGAGCGGTGCTGCCCGAAATCGAGTCCTTCGTCGCCGGCGTGGCCGCGACACTACCGTCTTGGCTGGGCGATTTCTTCGCCGATGAGTTCGCGCAGTCCTGTCCTATCCCGCCCGACGCCGACAGGCAGAATGCGGCCATAAGCGGGCGTGCGACGGCACCTCAGAACTCGCGGGACCGGTGAGAGCGGCGAGCAGCGCTGCTGACAATGCAGTGCATTGCCAAGACAATGCAATTGCATTACTATCCGGGGAAGCAAAATTTTCAGGAGGCCGAAATGGCTGCCACCCTCGAAGCTGAAAGCACCCTCACCGACCGCTACCAGACCACAGTGCCCGAGCCAATTCGGCAGGCGTTGCGGTTGGGCAAGCGCGACAAGATCCACTACGAGCTGAAGGATGGTAGCGTCGTGATCAGCCGTGCCGAAGCAGCCGCCGAGGCGGATCCTGTCATGGGCCAGTTCTTGAATTTCCTGGCCAAGGACATCGCTGCCCACCCGGAGCGCGTGAAGGCCGTGGACGCGGGGTTCGTGGAGCGCCTGCGTGGCCTTACCGAAGGCGTCGATGTCGACCTGGATGCTGCGCTGTCGTGTGACGACGAATGACCGAGGCCGCTGAACCGAGGCCTCTGATCATCAACGGCTGGAACATCTTCGCGCACCCGCTCTTCCTGGACCAACTCGAGGAACTCGCGCAAAAGGTGGAGGCGCTGAAGAAGCGCGACTCGAAGGGATGGATGAAGAAGAATGCGGCCAAGCGCCTGGCTGCGGTAACGAAGGTCGCGTTTGAACTGATCCCTCAAGACCCTACGCATCCGCAGTTCCGCCAGGGCGACACCCTGGGAGACGAGTACAAGCATTGGTTCCGTGCCAAGTTCCTGCAGCAGTACCGCCTGTTCTTCCGCTACCACGCCGAGACCAAGACGATCCTGCTGGCCTGGGTGAACGACGAGGACACAAGGCGTGCCTACGAGAGTGATACAGATGCCTACAAGACCTTCCGAAAGATGCTCAAGGATGGCAACCCGCCCGACAGCTGGAATGCGCTGCTGAAGGAGGGACGGGAGCAGATCGAGCGGCTGGCCAAGGTGGCCGCGGCGACGAAGTAGGTCCCGGTGGAGGCGGACAGCGTCTCTGGGTTTGAGGCTGCCATCTCAGCCCGGCAATCGCTGGCCGAGATTGCCTCCCTGGACTGGCGAGGGCCGGGTGAAGAAACTGTCGTCCACAGACGTGAAGGACCGCACGGGCCCTAACCGGCTGTTCCCCTTTGCTCCATTGCGGGCCTACGGCTCTTGCACAAAAAGGAACGACCCCCGGCAGCAAGTGACTCGGAGGTCGTTTGGCGTCTTGGGCTTTGGCGTCAACGCTTTAAGCCAACCCCGAGGGCCACGAGCCCGGTTTTTTTAGGGGTTGCTGGAGAGCAATCCGTTCGTGCGGGCGTGGTGCAGCGCCTGCGTCCGGCTCTTCACGCCGAGGCGCCGGAACAGGCGCCACAGGTGCACTTTCACCGTGTGCTCGCTGATGTCGAGCTCGGTCGCGATGTCGCGGTTGCTCATGCCCTGGTCGAGCATGGCGATCAGCTGGGTCTGGCGCTTCGACAGCTTGCTGTTGGCGGCGGCCACCGGCTCCTCGGCCTCGGTGTCGGCCATCAGGAGGCCGCGCAGCGCGGCGGTGAGTTCCGCGGAACTGGCCGACTTCTCGATGTAGGTGTCGGCGCCGGCCTCGATGCAGGCCTCTTCCATGTCGGCTGCCGGCGAAGCCGAGTAGACCGCGACCGGAACGTCGGGGTAGATCTGCTTCACCGCGATCACGCCTGAAACGCCTGTCACATCGGGCAGTTTCAGGTCGAGGCAGAACAGCCCCGGCGCACCGTGCTGCTTGACGGCGCTGGCCAGCTTGTCGAGCCGTTCCAGCTCCACGATGTTCTCGGCCGGCCGCAGGCGCCGCAGCACCATCACGATGGCGTCGCGCATCAAGGGGTGATCGTCGATGACATAAATACTCATAACTTTTTTCTCACTGTGTGCGCGCTGGCCGGCGGTGCCGGTCGTCATCGCGCGGAATCTTCCCTAGTTCTTCTCGTTTGCAGCCTCGGATGCAAGCGCTTCCAGGGCCTCCGTTGTCGTTCGCATGCCCGCATTGTCGATGGGTTCGAGTTGCGCGGCGATCAGGGTCAGTCCGGCGCCGCGCTGCTCGCGCAGCGTCGCGATCGCCCGGCCCGCCTCCTGCGGCGACGCGAAACCCAGACTTTGTATCAGTTGTGCACCATTCGCGTCGAGCAGCTTGAAATAAAAAAGCCCGTCTTTTTCGCGGTATTGCTTGAAACTCGGCCGCGCGGCCCTGGCTGCCTTGCGGGCCGTGCCCTGGCTCCCGGCCCCCAGATTGCGCAGGCCGACGGCATGGCGCAGCTCGGCCATGAAGGGGCGGGAGAGCGCTCGCGCCTTGTCGGCGCCGGCCAGGAGGATCTTCTCGATCTGCGCCGGGTCATTGAGCAGGGCATCGTAGTGTTCGCGCATCGGCGCGACCTCGCGGTCGATGCGCTCGAACAGGATCTGCTTGGCATCGCCCCAGCCGATGCCGTCGGCGTAGGCTTTGCGCAACGCTTCGGTTTCCTCGCCGTCGGCGAAGGCCTGGTAGATCTGGAACAGCGCCGAGCCCTCGGTATCCTTGGGCTCGCCGGGTGCGCGCGAGTCGGTCACGATGCCGGCAATCAGCTTCTGCAGCTGGGCGCGCGGGGTGAAGAGCGGGATCGTGTTGTCGTAGCTCTTGCTCATCTTGCGGCCGTCGAGGCCCGGCAGCGTGGCCACCGCGTCGTCGATCTCGGCCTCGGGCAGCGTGAAGTGCTCGCCATAGAGATGGTTGAAGCGCTGCGCCATGTCGCGCGCCATCTCGATGTGCTGCACCTGGTCGCGGCCCACCGGCACCTTGTGGGCGTTGAACAACAGGATGTCGGCGCCCATCAGCACCGGGTACATGAAGAGGCCGGCGCTCACGTCGGCGTCCGGGTCCTCGCCGCGCGCGATGTTCTTGTCCATCTGCGCCTTGTAGGCATGGGCGCGGTTCAGCATGCCCTTGCCGGTGACGCAGGTCAGGAGCCAGGTGAGCTCGGGAATCTCGACAATGTCGGACTGGCGGTAGAAGGTGACGCGCTCCGGATCGAGCCCGCAGGCCAGCCAGGTGGCGGCGATCTCGAGGGTCGAGCGCTGGATGCGCGCCGGCTCGTCGACCTTGATCAGCGCGTGGTAGTCGGCCAGGAAGTAGAAGCTCTGCACATGGGCCTGGCGGCTGAAGCGCACCGAATGCCGCACCGAGCCGACGTAGTTGCCCAGATGCGGCGTGCCGCTGGTGGTGATGCCGGTGAGGAAGCGGACGGGAGCGGTGGAGGACGTTGCCATGGGGGAAAACTCAGCGCAGCAGGGCCGTGAGGGGGGAGATCAGCAGGTTGATCGCCTGGTAGCCGAAGCTCATCAGCGGGCGCAGCCACCAGGTGCTGACGATGCCGGCGATGACCAGGCCCATCACGATGAAGAAGCCGTAGGGTTCGATGCGCGCGAGGAACTCCTGCGCGCCGCCGCGCGGCAGGAGGCCGGCCAGCACCCGGCCGCCGTCGAGCGGGGGCAGCGGAAACAGATTGAAGGCCCACATCACGAGATTGACCAGCACGCCGCCTTGGGCCATCTTGATGAAAAAGGTTTCGTCGACGCCCGCGGCGACCAGGCCGACCAGCAAGAGCGCCCACAGGATGGCCTGGATGAAATTCGAGGCCGGCCCCGCCAGCGCCACCCAGATCATGTCGCGCTTCGGATTGCGCAACTGGCCGAAATTGACCGGCACCGGCTTGGCATAGCCGAACAGGAAGGCGCCGGAGGTCGCGAAGTACAGCAGGAGCGGCATCAGGATGGTGCCGATGGGGTCGATGTGCTTGACCGGGTTGAGCGTCACGCGCCCCAGCACGTAGGCCGTGTTGTCGCCGAGGTAGCGTGCCACGTAACCGTGGGCCGCCTCGTGCACCGTGATCGCGAAGACCACGGGCAGTGCGTAGATCAGCACGGTTTGAATCAGGTTTGAAATATCCACCAACCCATTGTCTCAGACCGGCCAGGGAGGCCGGGCTCAAAGGCCGAGCACCGCCAGCGCGCCGCGGCCCTGCCGCACCAGGACCGGATCGCCGCCCATGCCCATCGGCGTGAGGTCGACCACCGTGGTCGGCTCCGAAGGGCAGGCGCCGGCGTCGATCACGGCGCCGATCTGCTTTTCGAAGCGTTCGCGGATCAGCTGCGCATCGTTGAGCGCCTCGGTCTCGCCGGGCGGGATCAGCGTGGTGGCCAGGAGCGGCTCGCCGTGCAGCATGAGCAGTTCACCCAGCACCCTGTGGTCGGGCACGCGCAGGCCGATGGTCTTGCGCTGCGGATGGCTGACGCGCCGCGGCACTTCCTTGGTGGCTTCGAGCAGGAAGGTGTAGGGCCCGGGCGTGGCCGCCTTGAGCAGCCGGTACTGCTTGTTGTCGACCCGCGCATAGGCGGCGAGCTCGCTCAGGTCGCGGCAGATCAGCGTCAGGTGGTGCTTCTCGTCGACCTGGCGGATGCGACGCAGCTGGTCCACCGCATCCTTGTCGTCCAGGTGACAGGCCAGTGCATAGCTCGAATCGGTCGGCACCGCGACGATCTCGCCGCGCGCCAGCAGGGCGGCGGCCTGCTTGAGAAGGCGCTGCTGCGGGTTGTCGGGGTGGAGTTCGAAGTACTGGGCCATGGCCTTGCGCATTCTGCCTAGGATTCGGCCGGCTCGATCGGCACGCGGCGCTCGCGCACCGTGAGCCAGGCGCCGGCCGCGCCGCAGATCGCGATCGTCGCGATGCCGATCAGCGAGAGCCGGTCCGGCACCTGCGAGAACATGAGCCAGCCGCCCAGCATCGCAAAGGCGATCTGCGCGTAGAGGTAGGGCGTGAGGGTGGAGGCTGGCGCGCGCTGGTAGGCCAGGATCAGGATGAAATGGCCGACCGTGCCCATGAAGCCCATCAGGCACAGCAAGGCCCACCAGTGCCAGCCCGGCAGTGCCGCCCACGCGAAGGGCAGGGTGAGGGAGGCGATCAGCGTGCCGACCCAGCCGGTATAGAAGTGCATCGTGAGCGGGTTCTCGGTCTGCGCCAGCTTGCTGGTCAGCACCTGGAACCAGGCGTTGGTGAGCACCAGTCCGATCGGCAGCAGCACGGCCCAGCTGAAGGCTTCGCCACCCGGGCGCAGGATGACCAGCGTGCCGGCGAAGCCGCCCGCCACCAGCGCCCAGCGCAGTGGCGACACCTGTTCCTTGAGCGTGGTCGCGGCCAGGAGCGTGATGACCAGCGGCGCGATCAACACCACCGAGGTGAATTCGGCCAGCGGCATGTAGCGCAGGCTGAGGAAGGCCAGCGTGCTCGACGCGAGCAGCAGGGCGCCGCGCAGCAGCTGGTACTTGGGATGCTGGGTGCGCAGCAGCGCGGGGCCGTGCTTGGGCAGCAGCACGACCGTGGTCGCGACCGCCTGGAAGGCATAGCGGAACCACACGCCCATCAGGATCGGCACGCCGGCGGTCGAGAGCTTGGTGGCGGTGTCCAGCGTTGCGAAGCAGGCGACGGCCAAGAGCACCAGGCCGATGCCGGCCAGGATGCGCTCGGATGCGATGTCGCGCGTGCTCTTCCGGACGGCCAGGCCGCCGCTCGTCGACGGCCCGGTCACTGGATGCGGTGCTCCAGCAGCTCCCACACCGGTGTCAGTTTGCCGGGGAGCCAGGGAAGTTTGCCCAGGTCGCAGTGACTCTCGTCGGGGCTGTGGAAGTCGCTGCCGCGCGAGGCGGCGAAGCCGAACTCCAGCGCCTTGTCGGCGTACTCCTCGTATTCGGCCGGCGAGTGGCTGCCGGTGACGACCTCGATCGCCCGGCCGCCGTGCTCCTTGAATTCGAGGAACAGGGCGTACTCCTCGTTGGCAGTGAACCGGTAGCGGCCGGGGTGCGCGATCACGGCCAGCCCCTTGGCGCCGGTAATCCATCGCACCGCGTCCTTCAGCGTGGCCCAGCGGTGCGGCACGTAGCCGGGCTTGCCTTCGGTGAGGAACTTGCGGAACACCTCGTTGGTGTCGCGGCAGTGGCCCTGCTCGACCAGGAAGCGTGCGAAATGCGTGCGCGAGATGAGCTCGGGATTGCCGACGAACTTGAGCGCACCTTCGTAGGCGCCATGGATGCCGACCTTGGCCAGGCCTTCGGACATCTCCATGGCGCGTTTGCCGCGGCCGCCGCGCGTGTCGTAGAGGCCCTCGGTTATCGCCGCGTCCTCGGGGTCGAAGCCCAGGCCCACGATGTGCACCGTTTCATTGGCGAAAGTGACCGAGATCTCGGTGCCCGTGAGGTACTTCATGCCCTGCTCGCGGGCCGCCGCGGCTGCGCGGTGCTGGCCGCCGATTTCGTCATGGTCGGTCAGGGCCCAGAGTTCGACGCCGTTGGCGGCGGCCCGGGCGGCCAGCTCTTCGGGGGTCAGGGTGCCGTCGGACACCACGGAGTGACAGTGCAGGTCTGCATTGAGGATGGAAGACACGCCACGATCTTATTCTTTTCGTCTTTTCAGCGTTTCTTGCGGAATGCCACCCAGGCCGCGATCGCGGTGAAGCTCAGCACGATCGCCACCACCACCCAGAAGCCGTGCTTGTCCTCGGCCAGCGGGATGCCGCCCACGTTCATGCCGAACAGGCCGGCCAGGATGTTGATCGGCAGCGCCAGCACGGTCACCACCGTCAGCACGAACAGGCTGCGGTTGTTGTCCTCGTTGACGTTGGCCGCGATCTCTTCCTGCAGCAGCTTGATGCGCTCCTGCAGCGCACCCATGTCGCGCAGCACCACCGAGAACTCCTCGGTCGAGCCGCGCAGTTCCTGGGCATCGGCTTCGGCCATCCAGGAGGGCGGGCGCTGCAGCAGCCGGAACAGCGCCGCCGGTTCGGGCGCCAGCAGGCGCTGCAGCCGCACCAGCAGGCGGCGCATCGCGCCGAGCCGGGCGCGCTTGTGGTCGAGTCGGCCGGCCAGGAGTTCGTCCTCGATCGTGTCGATGCGCGCCGTCACGCCGCGCACGATGTTCACCAGCACCTCGGCCTGCGCGCGCAGCAGGTGTTCGAGCAGCTCGGTGGTGGAGCGCGGCGCATCGCCGGCCTTCACCGCCGTGCGCAGCGCGTCGACCGAGCGCAGCGGCTTGGCGCGCGCCGTCACCACCAGGCGCGGGCCGACGCTGATCCACAGGGTGGAGATGTCCGAGGGCTCGAAGCTGAACTCGAAATGCACGTCGTTGATGACCGCGATCAGCGAATCGTCGGCGCGCTCGATGCGGGTCGAATGCAGGCCTTCCTTCAGCGTCTCGAAGAAGGTGTCGGACAGGTCCGCATGCCGCTGCAGCCAGCGCTCGGCCTGCGCGTGGCTCAGGTTGAAGTGCAGCCACAGGAAGGCGCCGGCCGGCGGCTCGGCCTGCTGCAGCCAATCGGCCGCAGCGGCGGAATCGATGGCGCTCGCCGGCTCTTCGGCCGCTGCGTCGAAGAGGTAGCCGCAGATCAGGCCTGCTTCGTCCCCGCCATACGATGCGGTGGCGATATCCCGGGGTGAGGGCAAGGCGGAGCGGTTCAGAACGTCAGAGGGTCGGAAGGCAGGCGAATCCCGCCAATGCTGTGCGTCTCATATGTCAGTATCGTGACGACACGCCGAAAGCGCCTTTTCTGTCACATGTTCGTCATGCAGGCGGGGCAGCATGGTCTTTTCCCCTGATTCGAGCCGACCATGACGCTGCCCAGCACCCTCAGCGACCACAACGACCTGATGGAGCGCATCGCACGCGACCTGGTCGACAGCTACGACGAGGAGTTCGAGCTCGAGATCGAGGATCGCAATCTCGAGGAGCTCGAATCGGGCCGCACCGCCGACAAGGCTGAGCGCCAAGCCTATTTCAAGGAGCTCTTCCGCCTGCAGGGCGAACTGGTCAAGCTGCAGGACTGGGTGCAGCACAGCCGGCAGAAGGTGGTGATCCTGTTCGAGGGCCGCGACGCGGCGGGCAAGGGCGGCGTGATCAAGCGCATCACCCAGCGGCTCAATCCGCGCGTGGCCCGCGTGGCCGCGCTGCCGGCGCCCAACGACCGCGAGCGCACGCAGTGGTACTTCCAGCGCTATGTGGCCCATCTGCCGGCCGCGGGCGAGATCGTGCTGTTCGACCGCAGCTGGTACAACCGCGCCGGCGTCGAGCGCGTGATGGGCTTCTGCACCGACGACGAGTACGAGGAGTTCTTCCGCACCGTCCCGGACTTCGAGCGCATGCTGGTGCGTTCGGGCATCAAGCTCATCAAGTACTGGTTCTCGATCACCGACGAAGAGCAGCACATGCGCTTCCTGGGCCGCATCCACGACCCGCTCAAGCAGTGGAAACTGAGCCCGATGGACCTGGAATCCCGCCGCCGCTGGGAGGAATACACCAAGGCCAAGGAAACCATGCTCGAGCGCACCCATATCGAGGAGGCGCCCTGGTGGGTGGTGCAGGCCGTCGACAAGAAAAAGGCGCGCCTGAACTGCATCAGCCACCTGCTGGGCCAGCTGCCCTATCACGAGGTGCCGCACCCGCCCATCGAACTGCCGGCGCGCGTGCGCAATGCCGACTACCTGCGCCAGCCGGTGCCGGAGTCGATGTACGTGCCCGAGGTGTACTAGCCCAGGCCGGGCGCGGAAGCTGCTAAGGTGTACCGGGCCGGTGAATCCGGCCCACGCATTCACCATGGCCCGTCGTCCCCCGACCTTCGCCGCTTCGGCATTCACGCGCGCCTACCAGCGCAGCCTGAAAGCGCTCACCAATGCCACGCTGCGCAGCGGCACGCGCATCGCGGGCGAGGTGACGCGCGCCGCCGCCAAGCAGCTCAAGCCGCCGCGCGGCCCCGGCGACTGGCTGTCCGGCATGGCCATCGGCCCCGGTGGCGCGCGCCGCTATCACCTGTACCGGCCGCCTGATATCCAGCCCAGTGAACGCCTGCCGCTGCTGGTGATGCTGCACGGCTGCGGGCAGACCGGGCGCGACTTCGCGGTCAGCACGCGCATGAACCTGCTCGCGGCGCGCGAGCGCTTCTTCGTGCTCTACCCCGAGCAGGACCGGCTCGCTCATCCGCAGGGCTGCTGGAACTGGTACGACCGGCGTTCCGGCAAGGCCGACGCGGAAGCCGCGACCCTGATGTCCGCGCTCGACCAGGCCTGCACGCTCTATCCGGTGGACCGCGAGCGTGTCGCCGTGGCTGGCCTCTCCGCCGGCGCCAGCATGGCCGCCTTGCTGGCCACGCGCTACCCGGTGCGCTTCAAGGCGGTAGCCATGCACTCCGGCGTGGCGCCCGGCGCCGCCAGATCGCCGGCCACCGCGCTGGGCGCCATGCGCGGGCGCCACGTGCCGCCCATGCCGGCGACCGCCGTCGGCAAGGCCATGGGCGCCGCCGCCGTCTTCACCACGCTGCCGCCCCTGCTGGTGCTGCACGGCGATGCCGACGTCGTGGTCTCGGCCAGCAATGCGGGCAGCACGGCGGAGGTCTGGGCCACGGCCACCGGCGCCAAGCCCGGCGCGGAGCGTACGCTGCAGCGCGGCAAGCGGCATGCGATGCGCGTGACCGAATTCAAGCGCGGCGGCCGCACCTTCGTGATGCTGTGCGAAGTGGCCGGCCTGGGCCATGCATGGAGCGGCGGGGCGCCGCGGCTGCCCTTCAGCGATGCAGCCGGGCCGAGCGCCACGCGCCTGATCTGGGCCTTCGCGGCCAAGCAGTTCAAGGTGGCCGCGGCGGTCTGAGGCCATGCCCGGCGTTCCGTACGACCCCAGTCGCACCGCGCTCTACTCGCCCGAGCGGCGCGAGACGCTGTTCGAGCCCGGCCAGAGCTACACGCCCGCGCAGTGGGCCGTCGAGTCCGCACGGCTGGCCTACTACCGCGCCGAGACTTCGGAGGCCGAGCGGCTGCGTTTGACCGAGGCGCTGCGCCACGCCGGCTTCGGCGCGCCGAAGCTCATCGCGCACGCCGAGACCCACGGCTTCGCCTTTGCCGCCCTGCATGCCGACGGCAGCGCGCTGCTCGCATTCCGCGGCACGCAGCCCGACGAGATTCGCGATCACGCGACCAACCTGCAGGCGCACCAGGTCGACTGGGCCGAAGCCGGCGGCCGTGTGCACGCGGGCTTCGCGCGTTCGGCGCGCGCCCTGTGGCCCGCGGTGCGCGAGTGGGCGGAAGGCGAGGCCGCCGGCCGCAGCGCCTTGATCGTGACCGGCCACAGCCTCGGCGGCGCGCTCGCGATGCTGATCGCGACCCTTCTGCCCCCGACCCTGCTGGTCACGCTGGGCTCGCCGCGCGTGGGCAACACCGAGTTCGTCGCGGCCCTCGCCGGGATCGAGATCGTGCGCCTGGTCGACGGCTGCGATCTCGTGACGCAGCTGCCGCCTGCCTTCTCGCTCTATGCGCATGCGGGGGCCACCAGCTATATCACCTGCGCCGGCGAGTGCCTGCACAACCCCGACGCCAGCTTCATCGAGGCCGACCGCACCCAGGGCCGCGCCCGCTACGTGATAGACCATGCATGGCGCCGCGGCGCCGTGCTGCTGCGCGACCTGGCGGATCATGCGCCGATCAACTATGCGAGGGCGTTCTTCGCGTGATGCTGGAAAATTCGTTCTCATAATTGCTACAATTGAAGCAAAATTGAGAACATGCCCGGTATTGCCGAATATCTGCTGGGCCAGACACGCTCGCGCGTGTTGGCCGCCCTGTTGCTGCACCCGGAGAAGGCGCTGCACGTACGAGAGCTGGCACGCCTGACAGGCGCATCGGCCGGCTCGCTGCATCGAGAGTTGCGCGGCCTGAGCGACGCCGGGCTGTTACTGCGCAGCGAGGTCGGCCGCCAGGTTCACTACCAGGCGAACACGCAAAGCCCGGTGTTCAATGACCTCGCCGGTTTGCTTCGGAAGACGGCCGGGGTCGCCCGTACTGCGTGACGCACTTTTTCCTCTAGGCGAATCCGTGTCGCTGGCCTTCGTCTACGGTTCGATGGCCTCGGGCACGGAGAGCCCACGCAGCGACCACGACGTGACGGTGCTGGGAAGCGCACGATTCGCGGATGTCGCGTTGGCCTTGACCGAAGCCCAGGCGACATTGGGCCGAGAGGTGAATCCCACGCCCATGAGCGTGGCGGATTTCGCAAGGAAGCTGAAGGAAGGGCAGGGCTTCGCGGTCAACGTCGCCGGCGGCCCCAAGATATGGCTGAAGGGGGAAGAAAATGACTTTGCAGAACTTGTTGAGCATCGCAAGGCTCAAGGCGCACGTCGCCACCGCACTTGAGATGGTGTCCCTGAAGAAGCATCCGAAAAGAAATCATCCGGATCTTCTGCGCCGCTGAGGCCTCGTACGCCACCCGGCGTATTCCCGCTCCGTGACCGATTCCGCAGACTCCTCTCCATCGTTCAAACCACCAGGAGAAGGAGTCTTCATGCAACAACGTCGTTTCACCCTCAAGGCGCTCACCGCCGCCGTGGCGCTTGCCAGCCTGTCCGCCGTGCCGGCCTTCGCGGCCGACACCATCAAGGTCGGCGTGCTGCACTCGCTGTCGGGCACGATGGCGATCTCGGAAACCGTGCTCAAGGACACCGTGCTCATGGCGATCGACGAGATCAACGCCAAGGGCGGCGTGCTCGGCAAGAAGCTCGAGCCCGTGGTGGTCGATCCGGCCTCCAACTGGCCGCTCTTCGCCGAGAAGACCAAGCAGCTGCTCGGCCAGGACAAGGTCTCGGTGATCTTCGGCTGCTGGACCTCGGTGTCGCGCAAGTCGGTGCTGCCGGTGGTCGAGGAAATGAACGGCCTCCTGTTCTACCCCGTGCAGTACGAGGGTGAAGAGCTCAGCAAGAACGTGTTCTATACCGGCGCCGCGCCCAACCAGCAGGCCATTCCCGCGGTCGACTACCTGATGAGCAAGGACGGCGGCGGCGCCAAGCGCTGGGTGCTGCTGGGCACCGACTACGTCTATCCGCGCACCACCAACAAGATCCTGCGCGCCTACCTGAAGAGCAAGGGCGTGAAGGACACCGACATCGACGAGAAGTACACGCCCTTCGGCCACAGCGACTACCAGACCATCGTGGCCGACATCAAGAAGTTTTCTTCCGGCGGCAAGACGGCCGTGGTGTCGACCATCAACGGCGACTCCAACGTGCCCTTCTACAAGGAACTCGGCAACGCCGGCCTGAAGGCCAAGGACGTGCCGGTGGTCGCCTTCTCGGTCGGCGAGGAAGAGCTGCGCGGCGTCGACACCAAGCCGCTGGTCGGCCACCTGGCTGCATGGAACTACTTCATGTCGATCAAGAACCCGACCAACACCGCCTTCATCAAGCAGTGGAGCGACTACGCCAAGGCCAAGAACATCGCCGGCCACAAGGACAAGCCGCTCACCAACGACCCGATGGAAGCCACCTACATCGGCATCCACATGTGGAAGCAGGCGGTCGAGAAGGCCAAGAGCACCGACACCGACAAGGTGATCGCGGCGATGGCCGGCCAGACCTTCACCGCGCCTTCGGGCATCGTCTCGAAGATGGACGAGAAGAACCACCACCTGCACAAGAGCGTGTTCATCGGCGAGATCAAGGCCGACGGCCAGTTCGGCGTGGTGTGGAAGACGCCGGGTCCGGTCAAGGCCAAGCCGTGGAGCCCGTACATCGAGGGCAACGACAAGAAGCCGGACCAGCCGGCAGGGAAATCTTTGTAACACCCTCAGGCTGCGCGCACTTCGTGTCGCTACGCCAACCCCCTTGCAGGGGGCAACACCAGCGGACCGGCGGAGCCGGATCCGCGGTGTTCCTGGAACAGAGAACGCCGTGTACACATTCTTGCGCTCCATCTACTGCTGCGCGGCGGCGCTCGCGCTGCTCGCCGCCGCTCCTGCCCACGCGCTGACCGCCGACGAGGCGAAGGCCATCGCTTCGGGCGATTCCGAAAACCGCATTGCCGCGCTCAACAAGGCCGTCGCCACGGCCGACGAGAAGACTTCGGCCTTCATTCAGGCCATGGCCGACGATGCGGTCAAGTACACCGAAGACCGCGTGTTCCTCATCAGGGACGACAAGGCCTTCGACCCTGTCACCGGCGCCGAGCAGAAGCTGCCCGACAACGCCGAGGACGTGGTCAACAACAACCTGATGCGCGGCGCGCTCGATGCCGCGCAGGCCGCACTCAAGCTCACCAGCAAGGACGAAGCGGTGCGTGCCGAAGCGGCGCAGGCCCTCTTCAAGGAGCCCGACGAGTCGCGCCTCCCATTGGTCGAGAAGGCGCTGGCCGCCGAGACCAACGCCAAGATCAAGGCCCAGCTCGAACTGGTGCGCGCCGCCAGCATGCTGAGCAGCGCCGACAAGGCCAAGCGCATCGCCGCGGCCAAGGCGCTCGGCGAGAGCCGCAATCCCGACACCAAGCTGCTGCTCAACCAGCGCCTTGCCGACGAGACCGACCCCGAGGTCAAGGCCGTCATCGACGCGTCCATCCGCAGCATCGACGGCGCGCTGGTCTGGGGCGACCGCATCAACGCGATCTTCAGCGGCGTGAGCCTCGGTTCGGTGCTGCTGCTCGCCGCGCTGGGCCTCGCCATCACCTACGGGCTGATGGGCGTGATCAACATGGCGCACGGCGAGCTGATGATGATCGGCGCCTACGCCACCTACGTGATGCAGGGCATCTTCCAGCGCTACATGCCCGAGGCGGCCTTCGGCTGGTACCTGGTGGCTGCGATTCCGGTCGCCTTTCTCGCCTCGGCGCTGGTCGGCGCGGTGCTGGAACGCGGCGTGATCCGCTTCCTCTACGGCCGGCCGCTCGAGACCCTGCTCGCCACCTGGGGCATCAGCCTGATGCTGCAGCAGCTGGTGCGCTCGCTCTTCGGCGCCCAGAACGTCGGTGTCGAGAACCCGGCCTGGATGAGCGGCGGCTTCACGATGCTGAGCAACGTCACGCTGCCGTGGAACCGTATCTGCATCGTCATCTTCGCGGGGCTGGTGCTGCTGGCGATGGGCTGGCTCATCGGCAAGACGCGCCTGGGCCTGTTCGTGCGCGGCGTCACCCAGAACCGGCCGATCGCCTCCTGCATGGGCGTGAACACGGCGCGCATCGACACCTATGCCTTCGCGCTCGGCTCCGGCATCGCGGGGCTCGCGGGTTGCGCGCTCTCGCAGATCGGCAACGTCGGCCCCGACCTCGGCCAGAGCTACATCGTCGATTCCTTCATGGTGGTGGTGATGGGCGGCGTCGGCCAGCTCGCCGGCACCGTGTATGCGGCCATGGGGCTGGGCGTGCTCAACAAGTTCATCGAAGGCTGGGCCGGCGCGGTGCTCGCGAAGATTGCGGTGCTGGTCTTCATCATCATCTTCATCCAGAAGCGGCCGCAGGGCATCTTCGCAGTCAAAGGCCGGAGCGCCGAGGCATGACCCGAGTCGCACTTCCTTCCAAGGGCCCGCTCCTGAGCGGCAAGGGCTGGACCGCCTTTTTCATCGCATTGATCGCCGTCTGCGCGCTGGCGCCGGTGCTCAACCTGCTGGTGCCCGCGGGCAGCCAGCTGCACATGAGCGACTACGCGGTGGCGCTGGTCGGCAAGATCATGTGCTACGCCATCTGTGCGCTGGCCATGGACCTGATCTGGGGCTACACCGGCATCCTCTCGCTGGGCCACGGCCTTTTCTTCGCATTGGGCGGCTACATGATGGGCATGTACCTCATGCGCCAGATCGGCCGCGACGGCAACTACAAGAGCGAGCTGCCGGACTTCATGGTCTTCCTCGACTGGAAGACGCTGCCCTGGCACTGGAGCTTGAGCGACAGCTTCGTCGCCACGCTGATCCTGATCGTCGCGGTGCCGGGCCTGATCGCCTTCGTGTTCGGCTTCTTCGCCTTCCGCTCGCGCATCAAGGGTGTGTACTTCTCGATCATCACGCAGGCCATGACTTTCGCGGCGATGCTGCTGTTCTTCCGCAACGAGACCGGCTTCGGCGGCAACAACGGCTTCACCGATTTCAAGCGCATCCTCGGCGTGCCGATCGCGACGCAGGAGATGCGCATGACGCTCTTCGCGCTCACCGGCCTCACGCTGCTCGGCTTCTTCCTGTTCGCCAGGTGGCTGATCGGCAGCAAGTTCGGCCGTGTGCTGCAGGCGATTCGCGATGCCGAGTCGCGCGTGATGTTCTCGGGCTACAACCCGCTGCCCTACAAGCTCACGATCTGGGTCATCTCGGCCATCATGTGCGGCGTGGCCGGTGCGCTCTATGTGCCGCAGGTGGGCATCATCAATCCCGGCGAAATGAGCGCCGCCAACTCGATCGAGATCGCGATCTGGGCCGCGGTCGGCGGCCGCGCCACGCTGATCGGCCCGATCCTCGGCGCCTTCATCGTCAACGGTGCCAAGAGCTGGCTCACGGTGGCCTACCCGGAGTACTGGCTCTACTTCCTGGGTGCACTTTTCATTGCTGTCACGCTGTTCCTGCCGAACGGCATCGTGGGCTTGGTCAAGAAATGGGCGGCCAGGGAGAAGGCGCCGGCGAGCGAAGGCCGGCGCGAGGCGCAACGTGCCATGGCTGCGGAGCAGGGCGTCGAGCCCTCTGCGCTCGCGCCGCTGGTGGTGGAAGCGAAGGGAGCCCGCGCATGACGCCCGATCTGATGGAAGCGGGCGCGCAGCGCATCGCGCGGCACGGCCACGGCGACCGCGCCAGCCTGACCGAATCGGGCGGCCGCGAAGCCGGCTACGGTCGCCATGCGACGGCGGGCGAGGTCGACATCACGCACGGCCGCATCCTCTACCTCGAGGACGTGAGCGTGAGCTTCGACGGCTTCAAGGCCATCAACAAGCTCACTCTCGACATCGCGCCGGGCGAGCTGCGCTGCATCATCGGCCCCAACGGCGCCGGCAAGACCACGATGATGGACATCGTCACCGGCAAGACCCGGCCCGACGAAGGCACCGTCTTCTTCGGCAGCACCATCGACCTGCTGCGCCACAAGGAAGCCGAGATCGCGCAGCTCGGCATCGGCCGCAAGTTCCAGAAGCCGACCGTGTTCGAGCACCTCACCGTGTTCGAGAACCTCGAGCTTGCGCTCAAGACCGACAAGGGCGTGAAGGCCTCGATGCTGTTCAAGCTCGATTCGGCGCAGAGCGACCGGCTGGCCGAGGTGCTGCACACCATCCATCTCGAAGGCAGCGTGCTGCGCCTGGCGGGCAACCTGAGCCACGGGCAGAAGCAGTGGCTCGAGATCGGCATGCTGCTGATGCAGGATCCGAAGCTGCTGCTGCTGGATGAGCCGGTGGCGGGCATGACCGACGAGGAGACCGCGCGCACCGCCGAGCTCTTCCTCAAGCTCAAGGGCCAGCACTCGCTGATGGTGGTGGAGCACGACATGAGCTTCATCCGCACCATCTCCGAGATTGTGACCGTGCTGTGCGACGGCTCGGTGCTGGCGCAGGGGACGCTGGACGAGGTGCAGGCGGACGAGCGCGTCATTGAGGTCTATCTGGGAAGGTGACCATGCTTTCAGTCAAGAATATCCACCAGTACTACGGCGGCTCCCACATCCTTCGCGATGTGAGCTTCGAAGCCCACGCTGGCAAGGTCACCGTGCTGCTCGGCCGCAACGGCGTCGGCAAGACCACGCTGCTCAAGTCGCTGATGGGCCTGGTCCCGATCAAGAGCGGCAGCATCGAGTTCGACGGCGCGCCTATCCACAAGAAGACGCCCTACGACCGCGCCCGTGCCGGCATGGGCTTCGTGCCGCAGGGCCGCGAGATCTTCGCGCGGCTCACGGTCGAGGAGAACCTGCGCATGGGCCTGGCCTACAGGCCGGGCTCGACGCCGGTGCCGCCCGAACTCTACGAAGTCTTCCCGGTGCTCAAGCAGATGCTCAACCGCCGCGGCGGCGATCTCTCGGGCGGGCAGCAGCAGCAGCTCGCGATCGCGCGCGCGCTCGCGCCCAACCCGAAGCTCCTGATCCTCGATGAGCCGACCGAAGGCATCCAGCCCAGCATCATCAAGGACATCGGCCGCGTGATCCGCATGCTGGCCGAGCGCGGCGACATGGCCATCGTGCTGTGCGAGCAGTACTACGACTTCGCGCAGGACCTGGCCGACGACTACCTCGTGATGGAGCGCGGCGAAGTGATCGCGCGCGGTCTCGGCAAGGACATGGAAGCGCAGGGTGTGCGCCAGCTGGTCGCGATCTGAGTGCGCCCGCGGGCCGGCCGCGCCCGTTGGCGGTACGCTCCGGGCATGCAGGAATTGATAGCTCTGATGGTCGACCACGCGATCGCCGTGGTGTTCCTCGTGAGCTTCGCGGCCCGCGTCGGGCTGCCGGTGCCGGCAGCGCCGGTGCTGGTGGTGGCCGGCGGATTGGCGGCCGTGGCGGAGCCGGCCCTCCTCGCAACCATGGTGCTGGCCGCGGTGCTCGCCAACGTGCTGGGCGACGGCGTCTGGTTCTATACCGGCCGCACCTACGGCTACCGCTTCATGCGCCTGCTCTGCAAGATCTCGATCTCGCCGGACTCCTGCGTGCGGCGCAGCGAAACGCTGATCGGCCGCTGGGGTGGCATGTCGCTGGTGGCTGCCAAGTTCGTGCCCGGCGTCTCGGTGGTGGCGCCGCCGATGGCGGGTGCGCTGGGCATGTCGACGCCGCGCTTCCTCGCCTTCGAGACGGCGGCCGCGCTGCTGTGGGCCGGCGTGTTCCTGGGCCTGGGCTGGCTGTTTCGCGAGCAGATCCAGGCGGTGCTCGATGCCCTGGCCAATGCCGGCAGCGTCGCGACCGCGGCGCTGGTGATCGTGCTGGCCGCCATGCTGGCGCTGCGCTGGTGGCGCCGTCGCGCCATGCTGCGCATCACCAGCATGCCGCGCGCCACCATCGACGAACTGTTTGCCCTGATGGAAGGCGAGGCGCCGCCGATCGTGGTCGACGTGCGCGGCGAGGCCGGCATCCAGGTCGATCCGCGACGCATCCCGGGCGCGCTGCCGATCCCGCTGAAGGCGCTGCAGCAGCGGCGAGCGGACCTGCCCTTCGAGGACAGGGGGCGCGAGATCATCCTGTACTGCAGCTGCCCCAACGAGGTGTCGGCCGCGTTGGCCGCGCAGGCCTTGATGGCGCGCGGCTTCGTGCGCGCGCGGCCGCTGGCCGGCGGACTCGAAGCCTGGGTGGAGGCCGGGCGGCCGACCACGCAGCACTGAAATTCAGGGGGCCAGCAGCCGCAGCAGGGTGTTGGCGACCACCAGCGTCGCCTTGTGCAGTTCGTCCAGCGGAACGCGCTCGTCGGCGCGGTGGCCGTTGGCTTCGAGCAGCGTCTGCGGGCCGGCGCCGTACATCACGGTGGGGATGCCGGCCTCGCTGTAGAGGCGCGCATCGGTATAGAGCGGCACGCCGATCGGCGTCACCGGCTTGCCCATCACGGCGGCGGCCTCGCGGCACACGAGATCGGCCAGCGCCTGGGCGCCGGGCGCCGGTGCGAACGGCCGGGCCAGCAGGATCTGCCTGATCTCGACCGAGATGCCCGGCAGCGCGCGGCAGGCGTCCTCGATCACGCTGCGCAGCTCGGCCTCCGCGGCTTCGGGCACTTCCTCCGGAACGATGCGCCGGTCGATTCGCAAGCTCAGCGTGTCGGCGACCACGTTGGTGTTGATGCCGCCGTCGATGAGGCCGACCACCATCGTCGGATGCGTGATGCCGGGTGTTTGCGAAGGCCGGCCGGCGAGTGCATCGCGGTAGCGGTAGAGCGCGGGCAGGAGCGTCGCCGCGGCCTCGATGGCATCGTGGCCGGTGTCGGGGCGCGCGGCATGGGCCGACTTGCCGCGCACCGTCACCTCGAGGTGCAGGCAGCCGTTGTGGGCCACCACCACGTGGTGCGAGAAGGCTGCCGAGAGCACGTAGTCGGGACGACTCAGGCCTTGCGAAAGAATCCAGCCCGGCCCGGTCATGCCGCCGGTTTCCTCGTCGTAGGTGAAGTGCAGTTCGACCGTGCCGGCCAGCGGCATGCCGGATGCGTGCAGCTGCTTCAGCGCGCGCAGGGCAAAGGCATAGGTCGTGAAGTCGGACTTCGATACCGCTGCACCGCGGCCGTAGAGCCAGCCGTCCCGCACTTCGCCGCCATAAGGGTCGACGCTCCAGCCCGAGCCCGGCGGCACGACGTCGCCGTGGGCGTTGAGCGCCACCACGGGACCGTCGCCGAAGCGTTCGCGCACGATCAGGTTGGTGATGCTTCGCATGCCGTGCGCCGCTGCGAATTCGGCCGGCACCGTATGCCTTTCGACCTCGAAATCCATGGCCTCGAGCAGGCGGGCCGTGAGCTCCGCATGCGGCGCGCAGTCGCCGGGCGGATTGTCGGAAGGGCATTGCACCAGTTGCGCGAGCGTGCGCACCTGCCCGTCGAAATGCGTGTCGATGAACTGGCGCAGTGTGTCGCGCGCGGAAGAAGAGTCGGTCATGGTGGGGAGGTCAGAGAAAACGGTCGATGCGAAACGGGGTGATGTCGATCTCGGTGCGGCCGTGCACGATCAGCTCGGTGACGAGGCGCGCAACGACGGGCGCCAGCGTGTAGCCGTTGGAGCTGACGGCGTTGTAGAAGCCGGGCACGCCGGGCACCTCGCCGAGGATCGGCGCGCCGTCGATGTTGACGTTCATGCCGGCCCAGCAGCGCACCATGTGCAGACCGCTCACGGCGGGCAGCACCCGGCGCGCCACCCACAGGCTGCCCTCGATGCTGGCGCGCTCGGCGCGGTTCAGGCGCATGCCTTCGTGGAAGGCAGCGGTCCAGCCGCCGCCGATGATGAGTCCGCCGCTGGCCGCCTGCTTGAGGCTCAGGTGCCGGTCGGCATGCGCGATCAGGTGGTCCACCAGCGGCGGCGCCGGCTCGGTGACGATCATCTGCAGCGGCGCGCCCTTGACGGGGATCTTCACGCCCAGCATGTCGCCGACGGTGCTCGACCAGGCGCCGCTCGCGTTGACGATGCGGCCCGCATGAATGGTGCCGCGCGAGGTGTGGACCGTGAAGCCGGCGCCATCGCCGGGCAGCCGCTCGATGTCCTGCACGTTGCAGCCGCGCAGCATGCGCGCGCCTTGCTGTTGCGCGCGCGTCGCCACCGCATAGGTCGCGCGCAGCGGGTTGATCTTGCCTTCCATCGGGCACAGTTCCGCACCCAGCAGCTGTTCCGAAAGCGCGGGCGAGAGCCGCCGCAGTTCGGCGCCGTCGATCACCTGCGCATCGATGCCATGGCTGCGCTCCAGCGCGGCCTTGGCGTCGATGAAGCGCATGCCGGCCACGCTGTCGGCCACCATCAGGCCGCCGGTGATCTTGATCTCGAGGTCCTCGCCGCAGTCGGCCTCGATCTGCTGCCAGAGGCGCACCGACATCGGCCCGAGCGGCAACGTGGCCGCGGCCGGGCCGCCGCCTTCCTGTGCCTTGGCGCCGAAGTCGAAGGACAGCAGCTGCACGTGCAGGCTGCCCGCGTTGGCGCCGGAGGCCTGCAGGTTGATGTCGTCGCGCTCCACCACCGTCACGTCCCGGCCGGCCTTCGACAGGTAGTAGCCGAGGCACGATCCGAGCACGCCGGCGCCGATCACCAGCACCTCGGTGTGCAGCGGCGCGAATGGCGCGTGCTCCACGGGCCGGGCGAGGTTGGGGGTGATGGCAGGCTTATGGCCGCCCCATTCGGGCTTCTCGAAGCCCAGCGCACCGGCCGGCACCGGCTTGGCCGGCGGGCGTGGCGCGAAGTACTGCTCGACCTCGGGCGGCCGCCCCGTCAGCTCGCTCACGAGCTTCGCGGCGGTCACTGCGCAGTAGCGGCCCTGGCAGCGGCCCATGCCCAGGCGCGTGTTGCGCTTGAGTGCGGCCAGTGTGTCGCGGCCGGCGCGGATTTGTTCGCGCACCGAGCCGAAAGTGATTTCCTCGCAGCGGCACAGCAGCGTGTCGTCGGGTGTCGTGGACAGCGAGACCGGTGGTGCCTGGTAGAGCGACCACAGCGCCTGCTGGAAGCGCTCGGCCTTCCGCAATTGGCCGAGCTCCTTGCGCGGCTCAGGCGCGGGCAGGTTGAGGTTGCGTGCTGCCGCCGTGCCGGCCAGGGTGCCGCGTGCCAGAGCGACGCGTGAGCCGCCCATGTCGGCGCCGTCGCCCACGACGAACACGCCGGGCAGGCTGGTGGCGCCGTCTTCGCGCGTCACCGTGGCGAGGTAGCCGAGATGGCGATCCACCGCGCGGTGTTCGCAGCCCAGCATGCGTGCGAGCTCGGTGGAGGGAATGAAGCCGTAGCCCAGGCACAGCGTGTCGGCCTCGAAGCGCAGCGTCGCCGATTGCCCGTCGATCGCCGCGGCCTGCACGGCGCGCAGTTCGTCCTCGCCTTCGGCTGAGACCACCGCGTGGCCCCACAACAATGGAACGCGATGGGCGCGCAGTTGTCGCATGTAGCGCCAGCCATCGCGCAGCAGATCGGGTGCGGTGCGCGCGGCCGTCCACAGTTGCCGCCATTGGGCCAGGGAAGGGCGCATGGCCGATTCGAGCACCGCGACGACCTCGGCGCCGCCGGCCAGCAACTCCGCGGCCAGCTGCAGGTTGAGCGGCCCGTTGCCCGCAATCACCACCCGCTGGCCCGGCGCCACGCGGTAGGCCCGCGCCAGCGTCTGGGCGGCGCCGGTGCTCATCACGCCCGGCAGCGCCCAGCCGGGAAAAGGCACCGGGCGCTCGTAGGCGCCGGGTGCGATCACGAGCTGCCTGCAGCCGATGACGGTCGCGTGCCCGTCGATCAGCGCGCCGACCTGCTGCGGCGAGAACGCCGCCCATACCTGCGCGCCTTGCTGCACCGTGACGCCGGCGGCGCGCACCTGCTGTTCGAGCGCGAGGCCTTGCGCGAACTGGCGATCGGGCGGCGCGGCCGCCTGGTGGGACGGCGCCAGCGGCTTGTAGAACTGGCCGCCTGACTGAAGGCGCTCGTCGAGCACCAGCACCTCGGCCCCGGCCCGCCGCGCCGCGAGCGCCGCCGACAGGCCCGCCGGCCCGGCGCCGATCACCAGCAGGTCGACCTGCCGGCTTGCCGGCTCGGGGGCTGCTTCGGGCGCGAGCGGGCGCAGCGGATCCGCCGGCGTTCCCGCCGGCATGGCGGAGCGCACCTGCTGGCCCTCGGCCACCTTGGTGAGGCAGGCGCGCTGGCTGGCTTGGCCATCCACCGTCACCAGGCAATCGAAGCAGGCGCCCATGCCGCAGTACAGGCCGCGGCGCTCGCCGCCGCGGGTATGGCGCAGCTGCCGGATGCCGCCGGCGGCCAGGGCGGCGGCGATCGTTTCGCCCTCCAGGCCGTCGATGGGCCGGCCGTCGTACCAAAAGCGCACGGGGCGCCCGCTGGCGGTGATGGAGGGGTGGGTCAGTCTGGCGCTCATTGCAGATCGAAGCAAAAAACCGCATTGACGCGATTCAATGTATACGTATACTACACGTATACATATACTTCGTCATTCGATTTTCACCGAGGACCGAGCAATGACAGCGTTCCGAGGCACCTATACGGTGCTCATCACCCCCATGACCGCCGACGGCAAGCACGTGGACGTGCCGGCACTGAAGAAGCTGGTCGACTGGCAGATCGAGGAGGGCATCCATGGGCTCATCCCCTTGGGAAGCACCGGCGAATTCCTGTCGCTGACGGCCGAAGAGCGGCAGTTGGTGATCGAAACCTGCGTGAGCACGGCAGCAAAACGCGTGCCCGTGCTGATCGGCACCGGCGCGGAGTGGACCGACGAGTGCGTGCGGCTGAGCCGCGAGGCCGAGACCATGGGCGCCGACGGCGTCATGATCATTCCGCCCTTCTACAGCACGCCCACCGACGACGAGCTGTTCGCGCACTACCGCAAGGTGGGCGAGGCGATCGGCATTCCGATCATGGTCTACAACAATCCGGCCACGGCCAACGTCGACCTCAAGCCCGAGTTGGTGGCGCGGCTCTCGCGCATCGACAACTGCAAGTACATCAAGGAGTCGACGCTCGAGGTCACGCGCGTGCGCGACATCATCGAACTCTGCGGCGACCGCATGACGGTGTTCGCCGGCATCCTCGGCTACGAGTCCTTCTGGCTTGGCGCGCAGGGTTGGGTGGCGGTGTGCTCCAACCTGATCCCGAAGATGTCGGCGCGCCTGTTCGAGCTGGTCGCCGACGAGAGCGACATGCCTGCCGCGCTTGCGCTCTACAAGAAGATGCTGCCGATCGTGCGCTGGGTCGGTGGCCACCGCTACGTCGCCGCCTCCAAGGACGGCCTCTCGATGATGGGCCTGCCGGTCGGCAAGCCCCGCGCGCCGCGCCTGCCGCTGCCCGAGGCCGACGCGGTCGACCTGCGGCGCGCGCTCGACCAGCTCGGCCTGCTCGACTCGATCCGCGCCTGAGCGCCTTTGCCGCCCCGGTTCCCCTTTCTCGTCTCGTCCATCTCCTGAAGGAATCCATCATGAAATTGCTTCCCGCTCTCGCATCGGCAACGGCTCTCTTCGTCTTCGGCATGGGCGGGGTTCAAGCCCAGGCCCAGGCCTGCAAGTCGCCGGTGCCCGACTCGGCGCTGGTCAAGAAAGGCACGCTGGTGATGTCGGTCAACCCGACGCTGCCGCCGATGCAGTTCGTCGACCAGTCCGGCGCGCTCAAGGGCATGCGCGTGGAGCTCGGCGAAGCCATCGCCAAGCGCCTGTGCCTTACGCCCGAATACGTACGCATCGAGTTCTCGGCCATGATCCCGGGCCTGCAGGCCGGCCGCTGGGACGTCATCAACACCGGCATCTTCTACACCGAGGAGCGCGCCAAGCTGATGCAGATGCTGCAGTACGAAGACCAGGCCATCAGCATCAGCACGGCCAAGGGCAACCCGCTGAAGATTGCCAAGCCCGACGACCTCTCCGGCAAGAGCATCGGCGTGGAGATCGGCGGCTTCGAGGAGCGCAAGGCGCGCGAGCTCGACAAGCAGCTCACCGACAAGGGCATGAAGGGCATGACCATCCGCACCTTCGAGAACTTCGCGATGGCCTTCCAGGCGCTGCGCGCGGGCCAGGTCGAGGTGGCGCTGTCGATCGACTCCACCGGCGCCGAGTACCAGAAGCGCGGCGATTTCGACCGCGTGCTCAACGGCCTGTTCCCGACGCCGGTGGCGCTGGCCACGCGCAACAAGGAACTTGCGGTCGCGATGGCCAAGGCGCTCAACGACATGAAGGCCGACGGCAGCTTCCAGAAGCTCTTCGACCAGTACGGCGTGAAGGCGATCGACGGCGCCGTGACCGTCAAGGGGCCCGCGAGCTGATCGCGCCGCGGTCCCTGAGTACACGAAGGAAAGTCCATGGGACAAGGCTGGAACTGGTCGGGGTTCGCCGACTACCTGTTCAATCCGTACATCCTGAGCGGCGCCGTGACCACGCTGTGGCTCACGCTCGCCGCGATCGCCGGCGGGCTGGTCGTCGGATGCGCGCTGGCCTTGGCCAGGCTCTCCAGCCAGCGCTGGCTGGCCGGGCCGGCGCACTTCTACATCTGGGTGTTCCGCGGCACGCCGCTCCTGGTGCAGCTGATCATCATCTACACCGGCCTGCCGCAGCTCGGGCTCAAGCTTTCGGTGATCGAGTCGGCGCTGCTCGGGCTGATCCTCAACGAAGCGGCCTATCTCGCGGAGATCATTCGCGGCGGCATCCAGTCGGTGCCGGTGGGCCAGACCAACGCGGCGCGCGCGGTCGGTTTCAGCAACGCGCAGACCATGCGCTACATCGTCATGCCGCAGGCCATGCGGCTCATCATCCCGACGCTGGGCAACAGCATCAACGGCCTGCTCAAGACCACTTCGATCACCTCGGTGATCTCGATGGAGGAGCTGCTGCGCCGCACGCAGGTGCTGATCCAGGAGAAGTTCATGGTGCTCGAGCTCTTCCTCGTCGCCGCCATCTACTACCTGCTGATGACCACCGCCTGGGACTTCGTGCAGCGCCGCATCGAGCGCCACTACGGCCGCGCCTACGGCAACGCGAGCGCGCCGGTCGTGGCTGTGGACGTCGTGCTCGAGCAGCGCTAGCCGGAGATTCATCATGAGCAGCTACGACCTGATCCTTCGCAACGCCGACATCGCCACCGTCGGCGACCGCTACCGCGCCGACATCGGCGTGCGCGACGGCCGCATCTGCGCCATCGCGCAAGGGCTAGACGCCAGCGCCGCGCGCGAGATCGATGCGGCCGGGCGCCTGGTCACGCCCGGCGGCGTCGACGGCCATTGCCACTTCGACCAGCCGACCAGCGACGGCTCGCGCTTCGCCGACGACTTCTTCACCGGCACGCGCTCCGCGGCCTGCGGCGGCACCACCACCGTGCTGCCCTTCGCGGCCCAGCAGAAGGGGCGCAGCATCCAGGAAGCGGTCGACGACTACCACCGGCGCGCCGAGGGCAAGGCGGTGATCGACTACGCCTTCCACCTGATCGTCGCCGACGCCACCAAGGACGTGACGCAGCGCGAACTCCCCGCGTTGATCGAGAAGGGCTACACCTCCTTCAAGATCTACATGACCTACGACGATCTGAAGCTGAACGACCGGCAGATCATCGAGGTGCTCGCGGCCGCGCGCCGGCATGGCGCGATGACCATGATCCATGCCGAGAACAGCGACTGCATCGCCTGGCTCACCGAGCAGCTGCTCGATGCCGGCCTCACGGCCCCGCGCTACCACGGCAGCTCGCGGCCGATGGCGGTGGAGCGCGAGGCCACGCACCGGGCCATCGCGCTGGCCGAGCTGGTCGACACGCCGATCCTGATCGTGCACGTGTCGGGCCGCGAAGCGGTCGAGCAGATCCACTGGGCGCGCGGGCGCGGCCTGCCGATCCACGCGGAGACCTGCCCGCAGTACCTGTTCCTGAGCGCCGAGGATCTGGGCATCGATCCCGACGACCCGATGCACGGCGCGCGCTGCATCTGCAGCCCGCCGCCGCGCGACAAGGCCAATCAGCAGTTCATCTGGAACGGGCTCGCGAGCGGGCTTTTCACGATCTTCTCGTCCGACCACGCACCCTTCAACATGAACGGCGCCGACGGCAAGCGCGTGGCCGGCGACCAGCCTGCCTTCGACCGCATCCCCAACGGCATTCCGGGCGTGGAGACGCGCCTGCCGCTGCTGATGAGCGAAGGCGTGCTCGCGGGCCGCATCGACATCCATCGCTTCGTCGAACTCACCGCCACCAACCCGGCGCGCCTCTATGGCCTGTACCCGAAGAAGGGAACGATCGCGGTCGGCAGCGATGCCGACTTCGTGGTGTGGGACGTCTTCGCCTCGGGACAGGAGAAGCGGATCTCCAACGACATGCTCCATCACGCGGCCGACTACACGCCCTACGAAGGGATGAAGCTGCGCGCCTGGCCCGGCGTCACCGTTTCGCGCGGGCGCGTGGTCTGGCAGGACGGCGTGTTCTCGGCCGAGGCCGGCTCGGGCCGCTTCCAGCCCTGCCTGCGGCCGCGCGCGCCGAACGACGGCAACCCGTTGGACAAGTGGCTGTGAGGATAGCGGCCCTCGCAATGCCGGCCTGATAAGCTTTTCCCCGTCCCCTCGTGGAAATCGCCTCCCCTCGCATGCCAAGCCTCCCCAGTCCGGCGCAACCCGCCACCATCACGATCGCACCGCTCGAGGTGCGCTCCGCCAGCCTTGCCGAGCAGGCCTACGAACGGTTGCGCACGCTGATACTTGACCGCCAGATCTCGGCCGGCAGCCCGCTGCAGGAAGCGCGCCTGGCTGAAGACCTGCGCATCTCGCGCACGCCGATGCGCGAAGCGCTGGTGCGCCTGGCCGGGGAGGGCCTGCTGGTGCGGCGCGACGCGCGCTCCTATGCCGTGCGCGCGCTGGGCACCAAGGAATACTTCGACTGCATGCGCGCGCGCGAGGTGATCGAGTGCGAGGCCATCGCGCTCGCCGTCGGCAAGATCACGGATGCGGAGATCGACACGCTCGAGGCGGACATCCGGGAACTCGACAGCGGCGAGCACAACGAAACCGAGCACTGGCACTTCGACGACCGCTTCCATCTTCTGATCGCCACCGCCAGCGGCAACGTGGTGTTCCCGCGGCTGGTGGAGGAACTGCGCGTGAATGCGCGGCTGTTCCGCCTGCACAGTCCGCTGCACCGGCAGCGCGAGAACCACGACGAGCACGGCGAGATCGTCCGCGCGCTGCGCGCCCGGGATCCGGAGCGGGCGAGGGCGGCGATGCGCGAGCACCTGCGCAGCTTGCAGGAAGACGTCAAGCGCGCTCTTGTCGAGTGATGGCGGAGGCGTCGCCGTCCGTATGCAATCCGAGCGGCGGCGCCACGTCCTCGAGCGGCCTGCGCTCCGCATCCACCGCCCAGCGCAGCGCGAGCAGTCCGGCCACGATGACCAGCGCGGCGCCGATCGCATAGCCGATGGCCACGGCGCCGCGGTTGCCGGTTTCGATCAAGGCGCCGAACAGCACCGGCGCCACGAAGCCGCCGGCCCCGGTGCCCACGGCATAGAAGATCGCGATCGCGATCGCGCGCATCTCCAGCGGAAACACCTCGCTCACCGTGAGGTAGGCCGAGCTGGCCGCGGCCGATGCGAGAAAGAACACCGCCGACCAGCACAGCGCCTGGCTGCGCGCATCGAGCCAGCCCTGCATGAAGGCCCAGCCGGTCAGCGCCAGGCCCACGCCCGAGAGCACGTAGGTCAGCGCGATCATGCGGCGCCGGCCCACGTGGTCGAACAGCGGACCCAGGAGCAGCGGCCCCAGCACGTTGCCGAGCGCGAACGGAAAGATGTAGAGCGCCACCTTGCCCTCGGCCACGCCGTGGAAGCGCGTCAGCACCAGCGCGTAGGTGAAGAAGATCGCGTTGTAGAAGAAGGCCTGCGAAATCATCAGCGCCAGCGCCACCATGCTGCGCTGCGGGTAGCGCGAGAGCAGCACCTGCGCGACCTCGCGCCAGCCGGGGCTCGCGCGGTCGCCATAGTGCACCCGGCCGGGAGCCGAAGGCAGTGCGCCCTGCTGCGCAACGATCTCGGCCTCGATGCCCGCAACGATGAGCTCGGCCTCTTCGGCCCGGCCATGCGCCATCAGCCAGCGCGGGCTCTCGGGCACGTTGCGCCGCACCAGCAGGATCGCCACGGCCAGCAGCGCGCCGAGCCCGAAGCCCGCGCGCCAGCCCCACACGGGGCCCAGCACCCCCGGATCGAGCAGCCACAGGCTCAACCCGGCGCCGAGCGCCGCGCCGACCCAGAAGCTGCCGTTGATGGCCAGGTTCACGCGCCCGCGCACGCGCGCCGGGATCAGCTCGTCGATGGCCGAATTGATGGCCGCGTACTCGCCGCCGATGCCCAGGCCGGTGAGAAAGCGGCACAGCGCGAAGAAGGCGAAGTCGGGCGAGAAGGCGGTCGCCAGCGTGGCCAGCGCATAGACCGCCAGCGTGATCAGGAACAGCTTCTTGCGGCCCAGGCGGTCGGTGAGCCTGCCGAAGAGCAGCGCGCCGATCACCGCGCCGCCGACGTAGAGCGAGCCCGACCAGCCGATCTGCGCCGCGCTCAAGCCCAGCGTGTCGGGCCGCTCCAGCACGCCGCCGATCGAGCCCACCAGCGTGACCTCGAGACCGTCGAGCACCCAGGCCACGCCGAGCGCGATCACCACGCGCCAGTGCCAGCGCGACCAGGGCAGGCGGTCGAGGCGGGCCGGGATGTCGGTGCCGGCCGGGGTCGTGCTTTGTTGTTGCATCGCCCGGCAGTCTAGGCAGACCCGCCGCGCCGCCTCGTCGGACGAGGCCCCTACATCGCCCAGATGCGCGGCGGCGTACCCGTCATGTGCCAGAGCTCGGCCCGCCATGCCTTCCACACCTGCCGCAGCAGCTGCATGGCCGGCTCGACCACCGGTGCGAGCGCGCGCAGCACGATGATTTCGGCATGCGGGCTGGTCGCGCCGGCGCTCTCGCGCAGGCCGTGCGCATCGATCAGCGCGCGCGCGACCTCGAGCGCCGCGTCGCGCCGCGCGCGCGCGATCGGCGAGCCCGCGACGAAGAAGATCGAGGCGAGGCAGCGGTGTCCGGCCAGGCCGATTGGGCTTTGCAGCAGGCGCGTGTCCGCGGCATCGATGCGCCCGCGTTCCAGCCACACGCCCGGCACCTCGATGTGCTGCTGCAGGCTGCCGAGCTCGAAGGGCTTGCCGGCGCCGGGCAGGCCCAACGCCGTCACGTCCCAGCCGATCAGCTCGGCGCCCTCGGCTGCGCGCAGTGTCAGCCGATTCTCGGCGCGGCAGCCGCTGTAGCAGATGGCTTCGAGCGGCAGCCATTCGAGCCGCGCGCCAGCCTCGAGCGTGAGCTCGGTGCGCTGCAGCGCCAGCTCGCCTTCGGAGCGGTAGAAGCGCGTGGCGCCCGGCGTGGTGATGAGGCCGTGGCTGCCCGCCGCGGCGCGCACCGCGATGTCCAGTGTGTCGCCGCCGACCAGCCCGCCGGGCGGATGCACCAGCACGTTGTGGCAGACGGCGTCGCCCTCGGGGTAGAGGCTTTGCAGGATGCGCAGCGGGCCTTCATGGCGAAAGCGGGCGACGCTGCGCTGGTTTTCTAGGTTGTAGGCGAGGGCTAGTCGCGCGTGCCATGGCATGGGGCTAGTGTAGGGATGCGGATCGGACGCGATCCATCGCGTCGACCACCGCGTCCACCGCGCGCTGCGGGCTCAGCAGTGCGGTATCGATGATCAGGTGGTCCCTGGTCCAGGGTACATAGTCGTGCCTCGTCACCGACGACCATGTCGGCAGGGCCAGTCCGTCGATGTCGCCGATGCGGCCTTCGACGCGGCGCCGATGCTCGTTCGCGTCCGAGCAGATCACTTCGACCTCGACCAGCGCCACTCCGACCTCGCGCGCCACCGACTGCCAGGCCGCGCGCGTGATCGGCAGCGGGTTGACGCAGTCGGCGACCACCATCCGGCCCAGCTCGAGATTCGATCTGGCGAGTGAATAGGCCACCATGTAGCCGGCCGGGCCGATGTCCGCGGCCAGCATCTTCGAATCCCTGATGGCCTGCTCGATCGCATCGATCCGCAGGTAGGCGGCCTGGCACCGGCGCACGAGCTCGCGTGCGATGGTCGACTTACCGACCCCCGGCAATCCCCCGAATACGACCAGCATCGGTTCTCCGTCGCCTTCAGTAGTGAGGCGGCAGCTCGTCGCGCAGGTTGCGCGTCGCGCCGGCTCCGGGGTCGGGACTCTGCTGCCGAAGCTGTGTGACCTGAAGGGCCAGGCTGTCGATCTGCTGCTGTTGTCTGTAGATGGCCAGGTTCAACTGGTCCAGCAGGTCTTCGGTGAAACTGGCCTTGATCTCCAGTTCGTTGAGGCGGCGTTCTGTGTCGTGCGGGCTTTGCATGGCGCTATTGGACAGCAAGAGCAGGCTCAGTCCTTCCACGCCCCCACGTGCGCCGCAATGGCTTCGTCGAGCAGCGCCGGGCCGATGCATTCGATGGGATGCGACGAGGCTTGGAACACATCGCGGCACGAGAGCTCGGCATCGCGCTGCTCGGGGCGCTCGCCGCGGAACATGCGCAGCCGCTCGGCGTCGATGCCGAACACCACGCGGCCGATGTTGGACCAGAAGATCGCGCCGGCGCACATCACGCAGGGTTCGGCGGACGAATAGAGGGTGGCGCCCGCCAGCTCTTCGCGCGACAGCCCGCGCTCGCCGAGCGCGCGCACGGCATTGGTTTCGGCATGGCCGGTGACGTCGCCGGTCTCGGCCGTGTTGCAGTAGGCCTCGGCCAGCACCTCGCCGGTGGCCGACACCACGATGGCGCCGAAGGGCCGGTTGCCGCGGCGACGTGCTGCATGCGACCAGACGATGGCCTTGCGCAGGTAGCGGCCGTCGCGCTCGTCGAGTTCGATTTCGCTGGAAAGGGAAAGGGGGCTCATGCTGGGATGTTAGGGCCTGTTAACGCCATTTTCGACCCCGCAAATAGCGTTAACAGGCCCTCGTGCGATGCACTGCGGCGGTGCGCGCACTGTGAAATGCTTAATGGTTTGGTATGACAAATGCATGACGCATGCCAGCGTCTGCGAGACAATCCGGGCGCGCAACTTGCAATGAGATCTGCGCAGAGTAGAAGCGTTCAGTCCGGCGTCCTGATTTCGACGGGAGCCGCGGCGGGAAATTGCTCTTTCATGTGTTCCCACGCAACCGAAGGAGTTCTTTCATGCTCGTCACGCAGCAACCCGTTTTCCGCAAGTTCTGGCATGCCGTCATGCCGCTGGCCGATCTGCAGCAGGGGCCCAGGCCCTTCACGCTGCTGGGCGAGAACATCGTTCTTTTTCTCGATGCAAAAGGCCAGCCCGCCGCTTTGCGCGACCGCTGCTGCCACCGCACCGCCCGGTTGTCGAAGGGCTGGTGCGTCGATGCCGAAGGCAAGGCCTGCGCCCAGGGCGCCATCCAGTGCGGCTACCACGGCTGGACCTACGACCGCAGCGGCCAGGTGATCCGCATCCCGCAGTACGAGGCCGAGCGCAGGATCTCGCCCGAATATCGGACCACGGCCTACCACTGCACGGCGCGCTACGGCTATGCCTGGGTCGCGCTGGAAGACCCCATCGCGGAGATCCCGCAGATTCCCGAGTTCGACGACCCTGGCTACCGCACCATCTTCCAGTTCCACGAAGAGTGGCAGACCAGCCCGATGCGCGCGCTCGAGAACTCCTTCGACAACTCGCACTTCAGCTTCGTGCACCGCGCGACGTTCGGGGTGGCCGCGAGTCCGAAGCCGAGCAAGTACGAGCTGGTCGAGAACGAGAGCGGCTTCCATGCCGAGACCGTGATCGAGGCGACCAACCCGGCCAAGTTCCACGCCATCAGCGGCGTCGTCGACCCGATCACCACGCGCCACATGCGCAACGCCTACTTCCTGCCCTTCTCGCGCCGGCTCGACATCGAATATCCCTCGGGCATCCGACACATCATCATCAACTGCTTCACGCCCATCGACGATGGTCGCATGCAGCTGTGCCAATGGCTGTTTCGCAACGACACCGAGGCCGACTGCGCGGCGCAGATGCTGATCGACTTCGACGCGGAGATCACGCGCGAGGACAAGGACATCCTCGAATCGACCGACCCTGATGCGCTGGTCGACACGCGCCGCCGCGGTGTCGAGTACTCGATGGAGTCCGACCGGCCCGGCATGCTGATCCGCAAGCACTTGATGCAGCTGCTCGCGAAGCATGGCGAATCGGAGGTGCACCGCGGGATGCGCGTCGAGCCGCTGGTGCGAGCGGCCTGAGGTTTGCTGTCTGCCGACCGGTGGCACCCGCCGGCCGTCAATGCAGCCGGTAGTCGCGGATCACTTCAGCGCTCGGCTCGATGCCGAGCCCGGGGCCCTGAGGCACGGCCATCATCCCGTTCTTCGGAACGATGGCGTCGCCACAGAGCTGCGCTTCCAGATCGAAGAAACGCCACTCGACCAACGCATTGGCGCCGCCCAGCGCTGCGCTGCCGTGAATGCCGGCCAGAAGCCCGGGCCCGTCGTAGAACGCGTGCACCATGACCGTCGTGTTGTTCGCATTCGCCAGCGCGAAGACCTTGCGCAGTTCGTGATTCCGCCCATCTTGGCTGAATCGCCTCGATGTGCTGAATCTTCATTCAAAGCGCTCCTGAAGGCGGTGGCCGCCGCTTTGGCGGCCGGCCATCGATGTCATCCCTTGGGGAGAACGAGTCTACGGCGTTCTCGACCGCAGCCCGTGCCGGAAGTGCTACAAACTGCCCGGATCGACCGGTTCGCCGCGCGCCCGCGCGGAGCCGATGGATTCACCCCCATGAGCGAGCGCCTCTATCTCCGCCTCGACGACGACCCCTTGCACGGGCCGGAAGCGAGCGCTCCCGCCGGCACGCTGCAGTCCTTCGACGTGGCCGCGCCGCTGCGCCGGCACGTTTCGCACATCCTCCTGTGCCGCGAGACCATTCCCGAGGGGCACGAGGTGTTGGAGCGCGTGCTGCCCGACGGCGCGGTGCGCCTCATCTTCAACCTGGGCGATGCGCCGTCGGCGAGCGAGGGCGCTGGCGAGCCCGTCGAGGCGATAGGCGCATCCACGGCGCCGGCCATGGTGCGCCTGCGCAGCAGGATCGAAGGCCTGTGCGTCACGCTGCGCCCCGGCGCGGCGGCGGCCCTGCTGGGCATGCCGGCCGGCGAGATCGGCGGCACGGCCGTGCATCTGGACGCGTTGTGGCGTGGCGCGGGTGCCGAGCTGCTGGAGCGCATCGCCGAGGCGCGCGACGATGCCGCGCGGGTCGCGCTGCTCGGCGCCGCGCTGCAACGCCGCCTGCTCGCGAGCGAGGTATCGCCGCAGCTTTCGGCCGCCATGCATGCGGCGCAGCGCATCGCCGCTTCGGGCGGCCGGCTTCCGCTGCGCGAAGTGGCCGCCGCGCTGGGCATCGGCGAGCGTCGATTGCAGCAGCTCTTCCACGAACACGTGGGACTTTCGCCGCGCGCCTGGAGCCGGCTGGCGCGGCTTCACGCCTGCCTGCGCGCGCTTCGCCAACAGCAGACGCCGGCCTGGGCGGAGCTCGCGCTCGATGGCGGCTTCTACGATCAATCGCATTTGGTGAACGAGTTCCGGGCGCTCTGCGGCATCACGCCGACCGAGTTCCTCGGCCACCGCATTTCGGGTTCTTCCAAGACGGCGGCTTGAGTCCGCACTACCGTAGGCCCTAAAGCCAACGAAAGGAGAACGAATGCAGGACAAGAACACGGACCGGCCACTGAAGGGACGCGTCGCCATCGTGACGGGTGCCAGCCGGGGCGCCGGGCGCGGCATCGCCGTCGAGCTGGGCGCCGCCGGGGCCACGGTGTACGTCACCGGGCGCAGCACGCGGGCGCAACCCGCCGACACCTACGGAGACATCCTCGCGCTGTCGGGGCTCGCCGCGGTGCCGGGCAGCATCGATGCGACGGCCGAGGAGGTCACGGCAGGCGGCGGCCACGGCATCGCGGTGCGATGCGATCACACGCGCGAAGACGAGGTGGCGAAGCTGTTCGCACAGGTGCAGCGCGATGAAGGCACGCTCGACCTGCTCGTGAACAACGCCTGGGGCGGCCACGAGACCTTCAACGGCGTATTCGAGGCGCCCTTCTGGGAGCACTCGCTCGCGCAATGGGATTCGATGTTCGACCGCGGCGTGCGCAACCACCTGCTGGCCAGCCGCTTTGCCGCGCCGATGATGGTCGGCCAGGGCCGGGGGCTGATCGTGACCACCACCTTCTGGGACCGCGATCGCTACCTGCGCGGCAATCTCTTCTACGACCTGGCAAAAGCCGCGATGAGCCGCCTGGCCTTCGGCATGGCGCAGGAGCTGCGCCCGCACGGCGTCGCTTCGCTGGCCGTGTCGCCAGGCTGGATGCGCACCGAATTCGTCCTGACCGGGCACAAGACCGACGAGGCGCATTGGACCGAGCGCCCGGCACTGGCGCGTACCGAGTCGCCGCGCTACCTGGGCCGCGCGGTGGCCGCGCTGGCGGGCGACCCGAAGGTGCTGGACAAGAGCGGCGCGGTGCACCGCGTGGCGGACCTGGCGCGCGAATACGGCTTCACCGACATCGACGGCCGCCAGGTCGAGGCTTTCGAGATGTAGGGCCTGTTAACAGGCCCTCAGCGACTACCATCGGGCGCTGTCACCAGCAGGGGCGCCCGATGGCAACGCCTGGATTCACAGGCGGCGCCGGCCGAATCTCTCACCCTTCAAAGGAAATTCCATGAGCATCACGGTCCGCCGCGACGGCACCACCGGCACCCGCCACATCCTCAAGGTTCGTGCCCACGAGATCGCGGTCGACACCTCGCCCGATGCAGGCGGCACCGACGCGGGCCCCTCGCCGCACGACCTCTACGATTCCGCGCTGGCCGCCTGCAAGGCGCTGACCGTGCTGGTCTATGCCCAGCACAAGGGCATTCCGGTGGAAGACATCGAAGTCGTGGTGAACCGCGACGACAGCGAGGAACGCAAAGGCGTCTACAGGCTCGACTCCACCCTGCGCGTCACCGGCCCGCTCAGCGACGAACAGCGCGCCTCGCTGCTGCGGGTGGCGGGCAAGTGCCCGCTGCATCGGCTGATGACCGAGGTCAAGACGGAGATCGAGACGCGGCTGGTGTGATCAGCCCACCACCACCTCGCTGATCTGCATCACCGGCTTCAGGTCGGTGTAGTTCCGGATGTCGCCAAGGATCTCCTTGGCGTGCGGGCCGAAGGCCGTCTGGAAAGCCTCCGCCGAGTCGCAGAAGATGTGGCAAGACGCGACATAGGTGGGCGGTTCGCCAGGTGCCCCGCCGGCCAGCCCTTTGTCGATCGTGTAGGACTTGCAGGCGTCGCCCATCCTGCTCTTGAGCAGCGGCATGTGCTTGTCGCGGTAGTAGTCGTGGTCGAATCGCGCTCCGGGCGTATGGGGGTACATCACGCTGACCTTGATCATTGCTTATCTCCTTGTTGGGGGGCCGCCAGCATAGGAGAAGGCGCAGCGGGAAACAACCGGCCGTATGGCCGGCTATGCAACCGCCGCGCCGGATTTCAGTCCGTAGGTCTTGCGGTACATCTCGCGCAGGTGCTCCCCGGCCGTGCACGGGGCGTAGCGCGGCGCCTCGCCGGCTGGTACCGTGCCCGGCACAGCTTCGATGCGTGCGAAGTAGTCGGGCTCGTAGAAGAAGGGGATCGAATAGCGCGGCGCGCCGCCCGAATGCAGGTTGCGCACGCGGTGCGGGTTGGAGTGGTAGAGGCCGTTGGTCCAGCGCGGGACCATGTCGCCGAGGTTGACGACGAAGCAGCCCTCGATGGGTGTCGCGGGCACCCAGCTGCCGTCGGGCATGCAGACTTCCAGGCCGCCGTGCGCGTCCTGCGCAAGGATCGTGACGGCGCCCCAGTCGGTGTGCGTGCCGGCGCCGAAGGTGCGCTCGTCGGCATCGGCCGGATGGGCGGGGTAGCGGATCATGCGCAGCGTGAGCATCGGGCTTTCGCTGCTCGCGTCGAAGTAGCCCTCGGGCAGGCCCAGCGACAGCGCCATGAGCTGCATGAGTCGCGTCGCGAGTGCGAGCATCGTGCGGATGTAGCGCTCGCACTGCGCCGGCGCATCGGGCAGTTCGCTCGGCCACTGGTTGTGGCCGTAGGTCTGGTAGCCGGCTCGCACGTAGGGGTGTTCGTCGGGATAGGCCATCCCGCAATAGAAGCTCTCCTTCAGGTCGGGGCGAGCCTCGGCGTCGAGCGTCTGCGCGCCGATATTCTCGAAGCCGCGCATCGTTGGCGAGTGCTGCATCGACAACGCCTCCCGTGTCTCCTCCGGAAGCGCCATCAGCCGGTGCGCGACGTCGAACTGGCGTGCCACGAGCTCGGCGTCGACGCCATGGTTGCGCACATAGAAGAAGCCGGAGGCCATGGCGGCGGCGCGCAGTTGCGCAGCGGCCTCCGCGCTGCGCGCGCCGCCGGGCGCCAGCGCGTGCTGCAGGTCGATGACGGGGATCGCCACGGCGCGCCCTTGTATCTCGTCAGGCCTTGAGCTTGCGGTCTGCCGCCAGCGGCAGGAAGCGCTCGGTCCAGAGGTCCGCGACCGCCGGGCTGCTCTTCAGGCCGAAGGCGCCCACCGTCTCGTCGATCGTGGCCTGCAGCCGCGCGGTCGTGGCGGCGCCCCAGCCGTTGCTGCGCGTGTCGGGTGTCTTCATGGTGCCGTCGACGATCAGCTTCAGGCGCTCGAACTCGATCTCCTCGTTGGCGAGCGGCTCGCGCGTCTTGATGGCGCCGGCGCCGGCCTTCGGGTCGGCGATCGCCTCGATCCAGCCGCGCGTCGATGCCTTGACGAAAGCCTTCATGGTATCGCCCTGTTCCTGCATGCTCTTCGCGTTGGCCACCAGGCCGTTGCCATAGGACTTCATGCCGTGATCGGAAAAGCGGAACACGGTGATCTGCTCCGGCCCCATGCCGCGGGCCTTGAGGTTGAGCAGGCCGGTGAAGAAGAAGTAGGCCGAGGCGTCGAAGTCGCCCTTGACGAAGCGCGTGTCGCCGATGTCGGGCGCGACGTTCTCCCACTTGACGCCCGAGGGGTCGAAGCCCTGGGCCTTGGCGAAGGCGGGAAAGAGCTTGCGCGAGGCGTTGAAGGGCTGGCCCAGGATGCTCTTGCCGGCCAGGTCGGCCGGCTTGGCGATCGGGCCGCCCTTGCGCACCAGGATCGCGTTGGGATTCAGGTCGTACTGGATCGCGACGGCCTTGAGCCCGGCAGTGGGGTTGTTCACGTTGAACTCGATCATCGTCGCGAGGTCGGCCGAGGCGCAGTCGTAGGCGCCGCTGCCGACCAGGCTGATCGCCGACGCCGAGCCGTTGCCGGTGTCGATCGCCACCTCGAGACCCACATCCTTGTAGTAGCCGCGCTGCTGCGCGAGCAGGAAGCCGGCACCGGAAGCCTCGACCTTCCAGCCGAGGTTGAACTTGAACTTCTGGAGCGAGCCCTGGGCGCGTACGAAGGGCGCGGCGGTGACGAGGGCGCTGGCGCCGGCGGCGCGCAGAAGAGAACGACGTTGCATGGATGAAAACTCCGTGGGCGGTTGGAAACAGGACACCGGAGGCAGCGCTGGCGTGCGCTGCCTTCGGAGCAATTTCCGGCCGACACGCCGCAGAAGCCGCACCGTCGTTGGGCGTCTTCACGGCGAAACGGTGAACGCTTCTACTCCGCGGAGTCTGGTGCAGGTTCCGTGCCAGTAGCGCTCGAGCGCCTGCGGCGGCGGCCCTCGACCAGACTGAATGCGAGCATCCCGGCCAGCATGGCCGCCACGAAGATCAGCGCCTGCGCACTGCCGCCGGCCGCGCTCACGAGCGCCGGTCCCGGGCAGAAGCCGGCCAGACCCCAGCCGGCGCCGAAGGCCAGGCTGCCGAGCAGGAGCCGCCGGTCGATGCGGGTGGCGGCGGGCAGTTGCATCGCTTGCCCAAGCCAACTCCGGCGGCGCCGTTTCGCCAGCGCGAAGGCGCCCGCGCCGACCGCGACCGCACCGCCCATCACGAGGGCGAGCGACGGATCCCAGCTGCCCGCAAGATCGAGGAAGCCGAGCACCTTCGCCGGGTCGGTCATGCCCGAGAGGATCAGGCCCAGGCCGAACAGAAGTCCGGCCAGCGCTGCGCTTGCATTCAACATCGTTCAGGCTCCCAGCAGGTGACGCACGAGGTAGACGGTTGCGAAGCCCGCGCCCATGAAGGCGGCCGTGGCCACCAGCGAACGCGGCGAGCCACGCGACAGGCCGCAGACGCCGTGGCCGCTGGTGCAACCGCTCGCGTAGCGCGTACCGACGCCGACCAGCAGCCCGGCCGCGATCAGCACCGGCGTGCTCGCGGCGATGGCGACCGGCGGCAGTGCGCCTGCGAGCTGCCAGACCCACGGTGCCGCCAGCAAGCCGGCGACGAAAGCCAGCCGCCAGCCCCGACCGCCGCCTCGTTGCAGCAGGCCCCCGACGATGCCGCTGATGCCGGCGATGCGGCCGTTGAGCAGCAGGAACAGCGCGGCCGCGAGTCCGATCAACAGGCCGCCGGCCAGGGCGCTCCACGGCGTGAAGTGGGGCCAGTCGATGCTCATCGCGACTTCGCCGCGGTCCTGCGCGCGGGCGCCTTCTTCGTGCGGGCGGGCTCGGCGCAGAAGATGCCGTAGAGCGTTTGCATCACTGCCATGACCTCTGCGCTGGCGAGGCTGTAGTAGACGAACTTGCCCTCGCGGCGCGCGGTCAGCAGCCCCTCGTCGCGCAGCACGCCGAGCTGCTGCGACAGCGAGGGCTGCACGATGCCGGAGAGCGCCTGCAGCTCGCCGACGTTGCGCTCGCCGCCGATCAGCTGGCACAGCAGCAGCAGGCGCGTCTCGTTCGCCATGGCCCTGAGCAGCGAACAGGCCTCGGTGGCGGCCGAATGCAACTGCGCCATCGCCTCGGTGGATGGCGGCGCGGGGAGGACGGAGTCGAATTCCATGCCTACACTTTATTGAAAAACATAATGTATATCAATAGAATGTCAAAATATAGAATGTTGGAGCGATGCATCCCATGGACGCGCAGGTACAGGCCTTTTTCGACGACGACACGTCGACCATCACCTACGTGGTGTTCGAGGCCGATGGTGGCGAATGCGCCGTCGTCGACCCGGTGCTCGACTACGACCCCGGGTCCGGCCGCACCTCCACCGTGTCGGCCGACCGGGTGATCGCCTTCGTGCAGGCCCATGGCCTGAAGCTGTCGTGGCTGCTGGAGACACATGCCCATGCCGACCACCTGTCGGCGGCGCCCTATCTGCGTCAGCGACTCGGCGGCACCATCGCCATCGGCGGGGCGATCCGCGCCGTGCAGGGTGTGTTCAAGACCGTGTTCAACCTCGAACCCGAATTCCGGCTCGATGGCTCGCAGTTCGGCCACCTGTTCGCGCCCGACGAGGTGTTCCATGTCGGCCGCCTGCGCATGAAGGCCCTGCATGTGCCGGGCCACACGCCGGCCGACATGGCCTACGTGCTGGAGAGCGAGGCGGGGGAGACCCGGCTCGCTTTCGTCGGCGACACCTTGTTCATGCCCGACGTGGGCAGTGCGCGCTGCGACTTTCCGGGCGGCGACGCCCGGGCGCTGTACCGCTCGGTGCAGAAGCTGCTGGCCTTGCCGGCGCAGACCCGTCTTTTCATGTGCCACGACTATCCGCCCGACGGGCGCGCACCGAACTGGGAGACCACGGTGGCAGCGCAGCGCGAGAAGAACATCCATCTGCACGACGGCGTCGACGAAGAGGCCTTCGTCGCCATGCGCGAGAAGCGCGATGCCACCCTGGCCATGCCGGCGCTGATCCTGCCCGCGATCCAGGTCAACATCCGAGCCGGCGAGCTGCCGCCGTCGGAATCCAATGGCGTGCGCTACCTGAAGATTCCGGTGAACACGTTGTAGTGCGGCGGCCGGTTCATTTGGCCGGCGGCTCAGGCGCCCCGGCTTTGCCAGAAGCCTCGGTGCGTGGCGATCATCTCGTCGGCCACTTCCGGTACCGGCCCAATGACCTCGATCTGCTTCTGCCCGCGCGCGAAGACTTCGCGGCAGGGCAGCGAGAGCGTCGGGTTCTCGGGGTGGTCGCCGGTCAGCGCGAGCAGCGCGCTTTCTTCGGCGCCGTAGACCACGCGGCCGATATGGGCCCAGTAGATGGTGCCGGCGCACATCGCGCAGGGTTCGAAGGTCGTGACCAGCGTGCACTGCGCGAGGTACTCGGCGGGGTAGTTGAGCGAGGCGTTTCGCGCCAGCGTGGCCTCGGCGTGCTGCACGGTGTCGATGTTGCCCTGCTCGGCCAACACCGTTTCGCCGTCCGGCGCGACGAGCACCGCGCCGAAGGGATGGCGGCCCATGGCCATCGCGCGCCGCGCGACCTCGTCGGCGCGGCGCAGAGCCTTGACGATCTGCTCAGGGGTCATTCGTTTTGAGAGCCTCGATGCGCCCAGCCGGTCGTGTGCTTCTCGATCGCACTGAAGAGCTCGTACATCCCCATCGCCATCGCGCCCACCACCATCAGGCCCGCGAAGGCCAGGCCCATCTGCATGGCCGAGCCGGCCGAGATCAGCAGGTAGCCGATGCCTTCGTTGGCGGCCGTCATCTCGCTCACCGTGGTGCCGACGAAAGCCAGCGTGATCGCGACCTTGAGCGAGCCGTAGAAGTAGGGCATGGAGCGCGGCAGGCCTATCTTGACGAGCACGTCCCAGCGCTTGGCGCCCAGCACGCGCAGCACGTCCTCGAGCTCGGGCTCGAGCGTGGCCAGGCCGGTCGCGATGTTGACCATGATCGGAAAGAAGCTGATCAAGAAGGCCGTGAGGATCGCCGGCCCGATGCCGATGCCGAACCACACCACGAGGATGGGCACGAAGGCCGCCTTGGGCAGCGCGTTGAAGGCGGTCATCAGCGGATATACCGCCGCGTAGGCCAGGCGCGAGCTGCCGATCACGAAGCCCAGCAGCACGCCGACCACGATCGCCAGGCCGAAGCCCGCCATCGTGACCCAGAAGGTGCGCCAGGCGTGGCCCGCGATGATTTCCTTGAACTCCCAGAACTGGGTCCAGATGCGCCACGGGCTCGGGAAGATGAAATCCGAGACGCCGAAGCCCGCGCAGATGATCTGCCACAGCACGAGCACCGCGACCAGCAGCAGCCAGGGCGACCAGCGTTCGATTTGTTTGCCGTTCTTCATGCCGGGCTCGCTGCGGCGGCGGCTGCGATGGCATTGCTTCGGATGGCACCGATGTGGCCGCGAAGCTCCAGCACGATGTCGGTGAATTCCTTGGTGTAGGTCAGTTCCAGCTCGCGCGGCCGCGGCAGCTCGATCTGGCGCTTGACCACGAAGCGGCCCGGGCTCTTGCTCATCACGTAGACCGTGTCGGCCAGGAACACCGATTCGCGCAGGTCGTGCGTGACCAGGATCACGTTGAACTGCTGCTCGGTCCAGAGGTCGCGCAGGATGCACCAGAGCTCCTCGCGCGTGAAGGCGTCGAGCGCGCCGAAGGGCTCGTCGAGCAGCAGCATCTTGGGCTCGTGGATCAGCGCGCGGCAGATGCTGGCGCGCTGCTGCATGCCGCCCGAGAGCTGCCACGGGAACTTGTCTTCATAGCCGGCGAGGCCCACCTTCTGCAAGAGCTTGCGCGCGCGCTCCACGTATTCGCGGCGCTTGGCCTTGAAGGTGGAGCGGTAGGGCTCGACGATCTCCAGCGGCAAGAGCACGTTGTCGACCGTGGTGCGCCAGGGCAAGAGCGAGGGCGCCTGGAAGGCCATGCCCGAGATCTTGAGCGGGCCGTTCACGGGCTGGCCGTCGATGCGGATCTTGCCCATCGAGGGCATCTTCAGGCCTGTGGTGAGCTTCATGAAGGTGGACTTGCCGCAGCCCGAGGGCCCGACGATGGCGATGAACTCGCCGCGCTTCACCTTCAGGTCGATGGCCTCGACCGCGAAGTGGTTGGCGGCGAGCAGCTCCTCGTTGTAGGCGAGCCAGACGTCCTGGAAGTCGACGAAGGGCGTGGTCTCCGCGACCGCCATCACTTCTTCAGGATGTTCAGTTCGGCCGTAGGGGGCAGCAGCGCGGCGGTCCACACCGCGTCGGGGCTCACGCGCGTCTTGGTGTTGAAGGCGTCTGACACCTGCGAGGCCATCAGCGAGAGCCGGCCCGCGTTCACCGCGCCGAAGCCTTCGGCGCGCGCGTCGGGGCTGTTGATCACGGTGTCGATCGCCAGCTTGAGGCGGCGCGTCTCGAGCGCGCTGTCGATGATGCCGTCGCGCTTCTTGACCGATTCGATGGCCACGGTCGGATTGGCGATCACTTCCTTCGCGCCCTTGGCGAAGGCCGAGAGGAAGGCCTTGACCGCCGCCGGGTTCTCCTTGATCAGCTTGGGCGAGGCGATGATCACGTTGCCGTAGAGCTTCACGCCGTAGTCGGGGTAGGGCAGCACCACGATATCGGCCGCCTTGGCGCCGCGCGCCTCGAGGTTGAGCAGCGAGGTGAAGGTGAAGCCGGTGATGGCGTCGATGTCGCCGCGGATCAGCATGGTCTCGCGCAGCGTCGGGTCCATCGCGGTCCAGTTGACCGCGCCGATGTTGTTGGCCTTGGCGAAGATCGGGAAGGCGCGGCGGCCGGCGTCGAACACGGGCGCGCCGAGCTTCTTGCCGGCCAGGTCGGCCGGCTTGGCGATGCCGCTCTTCTTGAGCGCCATGACCGAGGCCGGCGTGTTGTTGTAGACCATCATCACCGCGACCGGCTTGTTCGGGCTGTCGGGGTTGTTGGCATGGAACTCCATCAGCGCGGCCAGGTCGGCGAAGCCCATGTCGTAGGCGCCCGAGGCCACCCGCGTGACCGTGCCGCCCGAACCGTTGCCGGCGTCGATCGTCACGTCGAGCTTGGCATCCTTGAAGTAGCCCTTGGCGGCCGGATGGAGGAACAGCGCCGCCGGACCTTCGAAGCGCCAGTCGAGCTGGAACTTGATCGGCGTGAGCGCTTGGGCGTGGGCGGTGACTAGGCCGAAGCTGAGCGCCGAAGTGGCAAGAAAGGTCTGGAGCAGTTGGCGCTTGTTCATGGGAGTCCGTGAAAGGTGATGCACGGGATTCAAGCAAAAACGGTGCCGGCACGCACTTGGTGCGAACCCTCCCGATGAGCCAATGGGGTGCATGGCCGATGGCCATTGCCACTCGGAGCGGGCGTGAAAACGCCCCGTCGCATGCACTGCGGCGGGGCGTCGATCGTGGTGCGCTGCCTACTTGGACGAGGTGGCGTTGGCCACGGCGAGCGCCGTCATGTTGAGCACGCGGCGCACGGTGGCCGAGGGGGTCAGGATGTGGGCCGAGCCGGCCGCGCCCATCAGGATCGGACCCACCGTCACGCCGTTGCCGCCGGTCATCTTCAGCACGTTGAACAGGATGTTGGCGGCATCGAGGTTCGGGCAGATCAGCAGGTTGGCCTCGCCGTTCAGCGAGGTCTCCGGCAAGGCGTTGTGCCGCACCGTGTCCGACAGCGCGGCATCGCCGTGCATCTCGCCGTCGCATTCGATGTCGGGCGCCATCTTGGCGAACAGGTCGCGCGCCACCCGCATCTTGCGCGCCGAAGCGCGCTCGGAGGAGCCGAAGTTGGAGTGCGACAGGAAGGCCACCTTGGGCGGCAGGCCGAAACGGCGCACTTCCTCGGCCGCCATGACCGCGATCTCGGCCAGCGTCTCGGCGCTTGGGTCTTCGTGCACGTTGGTGTCGGCGATGAAGAGGGTGTACTTCTCGAGCGTGAGCGCGTTGAGGGTGGCGAAGCCCGGGGCGCCGCGCTTCAGGCCCAGCACGTTGTGCAGGATGCGCAGGTGGCTGTCGAAGCGGCCCACCAGGCCGCACAGCATCGCGTCGGCGTCGCCCAGCTGGACCATCAGCGAGCCGATGGTGGTGTTGGAGCGCCGCACCATCGCCTTCGAGGCCTCGGGCGTGATGCCGCGCCGGCCCATGATCCGGTGGTAGGCCTCCCAGTAGGTGCGGAAGCGCGGGTCGTCCTCGGGGTCGACCACGTCCACGTCCACGCCGGGCTTGATGCGCAGGCCGGCCTTCTTGATGCGCGTCTCGATCACCGCCGGGCGCCCGATCAGGATGGGCTTGGCCAGGCCTTCGTCCACCGCCAGTTGCGCGGCGCGCAGCACGCGGTCGTCCTCGCCCTCGCAGTAGGCCACGCGCTTGGCGCTCGCGAGCTTGGCGGCGCTGAACACCGGGCGCATGAACATGCCAGTCTGGTAGACGAAGCGTGCCAGGTTCTGGCGGTAGGCCTCGAGATCCTCGATCGGGCGCGCGGCCACGCCCGAGGCGGCCGCGGCCTTTGCCACCGCCGGCGCGATGCGCAGGATCAGGCGCGAGTCGAAGGGCTTGGGGATGATGTAGTCGGGGCCGAAGGCGAGCTCCTGGCCCGCATAGGCGGTGGCCACCTCCTCGCTGATGTCGGCCTTGGTGAGGTCGGCGATCTCGTGCACGCAGGCCAGCTTCATTTCTTCCGTGATCTTGCTTGCGCCGCAGTCGAGCGCGCCGCGGAAGATGTAGGGGAAGCAGAGGACGTTGTTGACCTGGTTCGGATAGTCCGAGCGGCCGGTCGCGATGATGCAGTCGGGGCGGACTGCCTTGGCGAGCTCGGGCCGGATCTCGGGCTCGGGATTGGCCAGCGCCAGGATGATCGGCTGGCTGCCCATGCTCTTGACCATGTCCTGCGTGACCACGCCGGGCGCCGAGCAGCCGAGGAACACGTCGGCGTTCTTCATCACGTCGGCCAGCGTGCGCGCGCCGGTGTCCTTCTGCGCGTAGCGCGATTTCGAGTCGTCGAAGCCGCCCGGGCGGCCGATGTAGATCAGGCCCTTGGAGTCGACCGCGTAGATGTTGGCCGCTTTCGCACCGAGGCCGATCATCACGTCCAGGCAGGCGATCGCGGCGGCGCCGGCGCCCGAGACGGCGATTTTCACTTCCTCGATCTTCTTGCCGACCAGTTCGAGCCCGTTGATCAGCGCCGCTGCCGAGATGATGGCCGTGCCGTGCTGGTCGTCGTGGAACACCGGGATGTTCATGCGCTCGCGCAGCTTCTTCTCGATGTAGAAGCACTCGGGCGCCTTGATGTCCTCGAGGTTGATGCCGCCCAGCGTGGGCTCGAGCGCGGCGATGATCTCGACCAGCTTGTCGGGGTCGGTTTCGGCGAGTTCGATGTCGAACACGTCGATGCCGGCGAACTTCTTGAACAGGCAGCCCTTGCCTTCCATCACCGGCTTGGCGGCCAGCGGGCCGATGTTGCCCAGGCCCAGCACCGCGGTGCCGTTGGTGACCACGCCGACCAGGTTGCCGCGCGAGGTGTATTCGGCCGCCTTCGACGGGTCGGCCTCGATGTCGAGGCAGGGGTAGGCGACGCCCGGCGAGTAGGCCAGCGAGAGGTCGCGCTGGTTCAGCAGCGGTTTGGTCGGCGAGATGGAAATCTTGCCCCGGACGGGGCTGCGGTGGTATTCGCGGGCGGCTTCGCGCAATGCTTCTTCTGCCGGTGACAGGGTGTCGGCCATGAAAAATCTCCTTGTTTCTGACGACCAATGAGGCTACTCCAAAAGCGCGTGCCCTTCGTGTAGTGGGAACCACGAGGGGGCCATGGCGCGATCGCTACACTCGGGCCGCATTCGCGCTCCAACCGAGCACATAACCACGACCGAGGGCCCGCCATTCATGGCAGTTCAGCAATTCACAACCATGGATCCAGATGCCGTCGTCATCGGCGGCGGGCCTGCCGGCTCGACGGTCGCCGCACTGCTCGCGGACAAGGGCCACGACGTGGTGCTTCTCGAAAAGGCACATCACCCGCGCTTTCACATCGGTGAATCGCTGTTGCCGATGAACATGCCGCTCTTCGACCGGCTGGGCGTGCGCAGCGAGGTCGAAGCCATCGGCATCGCCAAGCACGGCGCCGAGTTCGTCTCGCCCTGGCACGACCACACCAGCCTGTTCTTCTTCGGCGAGGCGATGGACAAGTCCTTTCCGTACGCCGTGCACGTGCGCCGTTCGGAGTTCGACGAGCTGCTGTTCCGCCACGCCGCCAAGCGCGGCGCGCGCACCTTCGAAGGCCACAAGGTCACGCAGGTCGACATGGACGCCGGCAAGGGCAGCGACGGCCGTGCGCTGGTGATGGTGAAAGCCGAAGACGGCACCGAGACCGCCTGGCGCCCGCGTTTCGTGATCGATGCCAGCGGACGCGACACCGTGCTGTCGAACCGCTTCGACGCCAAGCAGCGCAACCGCAGGCACGCGAGCGCCGCGCTGTTCGGCCACTTCGCGAACGCCCGGCGTACGCCCGGCCGCTACGAAGGCAACATCACGCTGTTCTGGTTCGACCACGGCTGGTTCTGGTTCATCCCCTTGCTCGATGGCACCACCAGCGTGGGCGCGGTCGCCTCGCCGGCCTACTTCAAGCAGCGCAAGGGCGATCTCACCAGCTTCCTGATGGAAACCATCGCGCTCGCGCCCAAGCTGGCCGAGCGGTTGAAGGATGCCACCCTGATCGAGGGCGCGACGACCACCGGCAACTATGCCTACGACTCGAAGTTCTGCCGCGGCGACCGCTTTGCCATGATCGGCGACGCCTATGCCTTCGTCGACCCGATGTTTTCGTCCGGCGTCTACCTGGCGATGAACAGCGCCTTCGAGAGCGCCACGGCCGTCGATCACTGGCTCAGGGGCGAGGCGAGCCAGGCGGAGCGGGCCTTCCGCCGCTTCGAGAAGGTCATGAAGCACGGGCCCCGGATGTTCTCGTGGTTCATCTACCGCATCACCTCGCCGGCCATCCGCCGGCTCTTCATGCAGCCGGAGAACAACGTCTGGCGCATGCGGGAAGCGCTGCTGTCGATCCTGGCGGGCGACCTGTTCCGCGGCACGCCGGTCGGCCCGCGGCTGCTGGGCTTCAAGGTGATCTACTACCTCTCGTGCATCACGATCCTGCCGCAGGCCTTCAAGACCTGGGCCTGGCGGCGCCGGAACCTGAAGGAGGCGCTGGCAGCCGCTGGTCAGAACCCGGCGGAGAACCTCAACATTCGCGGCTGATCGCTCAGTCCGGCTGAACCGGATGCTGCGCCAGCGCTTCCAGAGCCTTCACCAGTGCCGAATGGTCGGACTGGCCATGGCCCAGGGCGGCGCAGGCGTTCATCAGTTGCGCAGCACCCGCCGTCTGCGGCAGCGCCACGCCCAGAGAACGTGCGCTCTGCATCGCAAGGCTCAGGTCCTTCTGGTGCAGCGCGATGCGGAAGCCCGGCGCGAAGGTGCGCTTGATCATGCGCTCGCCGTGCACTTCGAGGATGCGCGAGGACGCGAAGCCGCCCATCAGCGCCTGCCGCACCTTGGCCGGGTCGGCGCCGGCCTTGCTGGCGAACACCAGCGCCTCGCCGACGGCCGCGATGTTGAGCGCCACGATGATCTGGTTGGCCACCTTGCAGACCTGGCCGTCGCCCGCGCCGCCGACCAGCGTGACGTTCTTGCCCATCTTCTCGAGCAGCGGCCGCACGCGGCCGAAGGTGCCCTCGTCGCCGCCGCACATGATGGTCAGGCTGGCCGCCTTGGCACCCACTTCGCCGCCCGAGACCGGCGCGTCGATGTAGCCGCAGCCGAGGTCGACGATTTTCTGCGCGAAGCCCTTGGTCGCGATCGGATCGATGGAGCTGCAGTCGACCACCGTCTTGCCCTTGGTCAGTGCGCCCGCGACGCCGTTCTCGCCGAACAGCACTTTCTCCACGTCGGGTGTGTCCGGCACCATGATGAAGACGATGTCGGTCTGCTTCGTCACCTCGGCCGCCGAGGCGCATACCGTGGCCTTGGAAACGAAGAGCTCAGGCACCGGGCCTTGGGTGTTGACGAAGAGCTGGTGGCCGGCGTCGAGCAGGTGGCCGGCCATGGGCGCGCCCATGATGCCGAGGCCGATGAAACCGATCTTCTGGGGTGCCGTGTTGGACATTCGCTGAGTTCCTTGTCTGTGTGTATTTATTGCGTGAGGGCGGTGCGCCAGCCGAGGCCGTTGACGGTGTCGCTCTTCGGCTTGTATTCGCAGCCGATCCAGCCCGTGTAGCCGGCGGCATCGATGTGCTTGAAGAGCCACGGGTAGTTGATCTCGCCGGTGCCGGGCTCGCCGCGGCCCGGGTTGTCGGCCAGCTGGATGTGGCCGATCTTGGCCATGTTCTTCGCGATCGTCGCGCCCAGTTCGCCTTCCATGCGCTGCGCGTGGTAGATGTCGTACTGCAGCAGCAGGTTGGCCGAGCCGACTTCCTCGATCAGCGCCAGCGCCTGGTCGGTGCGGGTCAGGAAGAAGCCGGGAATGTCGAAGTGGTTGATCGGCTCGATCAGCAGCATGATGCCGGCCGCCTGCAGCTCGCGGGCCGCGAAGCGCAGGTTCTCGACCGCCACCTTGTTCGCCTCAGCCGGGCCCACGCCCTGCGGCAGCTTGCCCAGCAGGCAGTTGAGCTTGGGGCAGCCCAGCGCCGTTGCGTAGTCGATCGCCATGCCCACGCCTTCGCGGAACTCGCTCACCCGGTCGGGATGGCAGCCGATGCCGCGCTCGCCGCCGTCCCAGTTGCCGGCGGGCAGGTTGTGCAGCACCTGCTGCAGGCCGTTGGCACGCAGGGCGGCGGTCAGTTCCTTCTTGTCGTAGGCATAGGGGAACAGGTATTCGACCGCCTTGAAGCCGGCCTTGGCGGCGGCCTCGAAGCGTTCCATGAATGGCAACTCGGTGAAGAGCATCGTGAGATTCGCTGCGAATCGGGGCATCTGTGTTGTCTCCTCGGGAATCAGTCGAGCATTGCCACGCCAACGGCCGTGGGCGCGTCTTCGCGGCTTTCGGCCAGCGGCTCGAATTCGTTGACGGCGTCGATCTCGGTGCCCATCGAGATGTTGGTCACGCGCTCCAGCATGACCTCGATCACCACCGGCACGCTGAACTCGGCCATCAATGCTTCGGCGCGCTGGATGGCGGGCTTCATCTCTTCCTGCTTGTAGACGCGGATCGCCTTGCAGCCCAGGCCCTCGATCACCTTGAGATGGTCCACGCCGTAGCTGCGCTCGACGCCGCTGTCAACGCCCGCGTTGATGTTCTCGAAGCCGAGCTGCACGCAGTAGTCCATCTCGAAACCGCGCTGCGCCTGGCGGATCAGGCCGAGGTACGAGTTGTTGACCACGATGTGGATGTAGGGCAGCTTGAACTGTGCGCCCACGGCCAGCTCCTCGATCATGAACTGGAAGTCGTAGTCGCCCGAGAGCGCGACGATCTTGCGCGTCGGGTCCGCGGCGCGCACGCCGAGCGCGGCGGGAATGGTCCAGCCCAGCGGGCCGGCCTGGCCGCAGTTGATCCAGTTGCGCGGGTTGTAGACGTGCAGGAACTGCGCGCCGGCGATCTGCGAAAGCCCGATGGTGCTCACGTAGCAGGTGTCGCGGCTGAAGTTGCGGTTCATGCACTGGTAGACGCGCTGCGGCTTCATCGGCACGTCGCCGAAGTTGGTCTTGCGCAGCATCGTCTTCTTGCGCTCCAGGCATTCGCCGGCCCACGTGCCGCGGTTCGGCAACTGGCCCTTGGCCTTCATGGCCTCTGCGACTTCGACGAAGAGCTCGAGCGCGGCCTTGGCGTCCGACACGATGCCGAGGTCGGGCGTGAAGACGCGGCCGATCTGCGTCGGCTCGATGTCGACGTGCACGAAGGTGCGGCCCTTGGTGTAGACCTCGACCGAGCCGGTGTGGCGATTCGCCCAGCGGTTGCCGATGCCGAGCACGAAGTCGGAAGCGAGCATGGTCGCGTTGCCGTAGCGGTGGCTGGTCTGCAGGCCGCACATGCCGGCCATCAGCGGATGGTCGTCGGGGATGGTGCCCCAGCCCATCAGGGTCGGGATCACCGGCACGCCGGTGGCCTCGGCGAAGCGCACCAGCAAGTCGCTGGCGTCGGCATTGATGATGCCGCCGCCGGCCACGATCAGCGGGCGCTCGGCCGCGTTCAACATCGCGATCGCCTTCTCGATCTGCGCGCGCGTGGCGGCCGGCTTGTAGGGGGTGAGCGGCTGGTAGGTGTCGATGTCGAACTCGATCTGCGCCATCTGCACGTCGAACGGCAGGTCGATCAGCACCGGGCCCGGGCGGCCCGAGCGCATCAGGTGGAAGGCCTGCTGGAACACCTGCGGCACCTGGCCCGGCTCGCGCACCGTGACCGACCACTTGGTGACCGGCTTGGAGATCGACTCGATGTCCACCGCCTGGAAGTCTTCCTTGTAGAGCCGCGCGCGCGGCGCCTGGCCGGTGATGCACAGGATCGGGATCGAATCGGCCCACGCCGAGTAGAGGCCGGTGATCATGTCGGTGCCGGCCGGCCCCGAGGTGCCGATGCACACGCCGATGTTGCCGGCGATGGCGCGGGTGTAGCCCTCGGCCATGTGCGAGGCGCCTTCGACGTGGCGCGCCAGGATGTGGGCGATGCTGCCGTGCTTGCGCAGCGCCGAGTAGAGCGGATTGATGGCGGCGCCGGGCACGCCGAAGGCCTGGGTCACGCCTTCTTTTTCCATCACCAGAACGGCGGCCTGGGCCGCGGTCATCTTTGCCATGTTGCTTGTCTCCTTCAGAGGCCTCGACTGTAGGAATTCGAGGCCTCGTGCAGAAGGCGGCGCCGGACCATAAAAGCTATTCCAGGGCGGAATAACTGGCTACGATCCAGGGCATGGATCGACTGTTGGCAATGGAGATGTTCGTGCGCGTGGTGGAGACCGGCAGCTTCTCCAAGGCGGCGCGCGAGTTCAACACCACCCAGCCCACGGTGACCAAGCAGGTCGCGGCCACCGAGGCGCGGCTCAAGGTGCGCCTGCTCAACCGCAACACGCGCGGCGTGAGCCTCACCGAATCGGGCGCGCTCTACTACGAGAAGTGCAAGTCCATCGTGCGCGAGACCGAGGAGGCCGAGAGCGTGGTGCGGCGGCGCGAATCGCAGGCGCAGGGGCTGTTGCGTGTCGGCACCTCGGTCGCCTTCGGCCGGCGCGTGGTGGTGCCGCTGGCGCTGGAGTACATGGCGCGCAACCCGCAGGTGCAGGTGGATCTCAGCTTCGAGGACCGCTACGTCGACCTGATTGCGCAGGGCATCGACGTCGCGGTGCGCATGGGCAAGCTGGCCGATTCCTCGCTGGGCGCGCGCTTTCTCGGCATGAACCCGTGGGTCATGGTGGCGGCGCCGGGCTACTTGAAGAAGCACGGCACGCCGAAGCGTGCGCAGGACCTGAGTGCGCACGTGGCGCTGATCTACAGCAGCGTGGTGGGCGACGACGTCTGGCGCATGCACACGCCCAAGGGGGAGCCGGTCACGGTGCCGGTCACGGGCCGGCTGCGCTCCAACAATCTTTCGGCCGTACTCGCCGCGGCACGCGAGGGGCTCGGCATCGCGCTGATGCCGCGCTACGTGGCGAGCGATTCGCTGGCCGCGGGCAAGGTGGTCGAGGTGCTGCCGGGCCATGCACTGCCCGAGCAGGAGATCCACGCCGTGTTCCCTTCGCCCAAGCTGGTGCCGGGGAAGGTATCGAGCTTCGTGGCCTTTCTGCAGGGGCGCTTTGGGGAAGGGTGGTGGGAACGGTAGGGCGACGTCGCTCAGCAGGGATGTCTCAGATCGGTGGTATCGGCCAATTGATCAGGGGCCCAGTGTCACGCCTGCGCCGATCAGCACGAACACGGCTCCGAAGATCTGGTTGAAGCGCTTGCCGCTGCGGTGCAGCCAGCCGCGCATGCTGCTGGCCAGCAAGGTCATCAGAAGTTCGACAAAGAACTCGATGACGGCGAATGTCGCGGCCATCGCGACGAACTGCGTCACGAGATCGCGATGCGGGTCGATGAAGGGCGGCAGGAACGCGACAAAGAACAGAACTGCCTTGGGGTTGGTCACCGCAGACAGGAAGCCCTGGCTGAAGAGGCTCCATCCGTGGCGCGGCAGCTGCCGCTGCGAAGCGACCTCGAGTGCAGGCGGCGGCGAGCGCCACACCTGGATGCCCAGCCACACGAGGTAGGCACCGCCGAGCCACTTCATCACCGTGAGCGCCTGTGCCGAAGCGCCCAGCACGGCACCGATGCCGAACATCGACAGCGCGAGCACGAGCACGAAGCCGAGCACGCCTCCGCAAATCGTGAACAGCGTGATGCGCCGCCCGTAGAGCGCGCCGTGCGTCAGCGCGAGCAAGCCGTTGGGGCCGGGCATCAAGGCCAGGCCGGTGGCTGCTGCCAGATAGATCAACCAAGTGCCGAGCGCCATGATTGCGAATCCGTACGAGTGAAGGAAAGTGGATGCACTGTCACACACCGTGGGTCAAACACCGAAGTAAGATTTGGACGTGTTACCAGCCGATTTGGACATCGCCAGAACCGCGGTTCGCAAGCGACCCGGCCGCGTCGTGCTGCCGCCTGCGCAGGCGAAGCCCATCGCGCCGGACGTGCGCGTGCTCATCCTTCCGCTGCCGGATTTCGCGCTGCTGCCCTTTGGCGGCTTTCTCGACAAGCTGCGCTTCTCGGCCGACGATGAGGACTACAGCCGGCAGCGCCATTGCCGCTGGGACATCGTGGGCCTCAAGGCCGGCACTGTCACTTCGAACAGCGGCGTGGAGATCTCGATCCAGCTCACGCCGCAGCAGGTGCGCTGGTCCGACTACGACTACCTCGTCGTCTTTGGCGGCCGCAGCGCCACCGACACGCGGCGCCGGGCGCGGGCCTACGCGTCGCTTGTCAAGGGCGCGGTGCGGCATGGGCTCACGCTCCTGAGCATGGACAACGGCTGCTTCCTGCTCGCAGAGCTTGGGCTGTTGGACGGGCACAAGGTCGCGCTGCATCCGCGGCACGCACTGGAATTCGAGGCCGCATTCCCGCGCATCCCCATCAAAACCGAGCAGCTCTATCTCTTTGATGGCAAGCGCATCACCTGCGCAGGCGGCAGCGCCGCGATCGACGTGGCCGTGGAGCTGCTGGTGCAGCACTGTGGCCGCGCACGCGCGCTCAAGGGCCTGGCTGACATGCTGGTTGACGAGCCGCGCGCAAGCCGCCATCTGCTCAAGTCGCAAAGTGCCGAGCCGCAGGTCGGCCGCTACGTCGGTCGCGCCATCGGCCTGATGCGCAAAAGGCTCGCCAGCACGTGTTCGGTCGCTGATATCGCGAGCAGCGTGGGCATCAGCCGGCGCCAGCTCGACCGCCGCTTCCTGCAGCAGTTCGAGCAGACCGCGCAAGCGTACTGGCAGGAGATGCGGCTGCAGCACCTTCGCTGGCGCTTGCTCAACGCCGATAGCAGTCTTGCCGCGCTGGCCGACGAAATCGGCGTGCGAGACGCAAGCTATGCCGGCAAGCTTTTCAGGCGTCGCTTCGGCATGAGCACGGGGGACTTCAGGAAAGAGGCCGAGAGGCAAAGAGTCGAGGCGGCGAATGCATCACCTGCGCTTTCGCGACGCGTGAGGCAGCGCTGAGGCCTGCAGGCCCTTCGTGGATCGGTCATACGGATCGTCCATAATGAGAATGACTCTCATTTGCTCTCCATTGCCAAAGTCGATTTGTGCTCGAGCGCTACTACCAGGAACTGCTGAATTTCTGCTCGCGCACGGCGCGCAGCCGCGATGCCGCGGCCGATCTGGTGCAGGAAAGCTATGCGCGCGTCCTCGCGGTGCAGCGCTCGGGGCAGGCGGTGCCCGAGCCGCGCGCGCTGCTCTATCGCACGGCGCGCAACCTGCAGATCGACCAGTACCGCCGCAGCGAAGTGCGCGGCGAGGCGCTGCAGCCGGATGCCGAGGAGGCCGCCCTCGATCTCGACGAACTGGCCGCGCCGCGGGCCTTCGAGCCCGACATGGCCGCCGCCTCGGGCCAGGCGGTGAGCGCCATGCTCGCCACCATCGACGCGCTGCCGCTGCGCTGCCGCGAGGCTTTCATCCTGCACAAGTTCGACGGCCTGCCGCATGTAGAGGTGGCCGAGCGCATGGGCATTTCGCGCAAGATGGTCGAGCAGCACATTCAACTGGCCATGCAGGCCTGCCGGCGCTGCAAGAACGCACTCGATGGCACGGCATAGGGTTTCAGGCCGCTCGTGCGTCTACATGAAGGAGCCGAATACTGCGCCATGACCACACAGCCGCCAGCCGAACCGCCAGCCGCGTCATCCGCAGAGCCCGAGAGCACGGCTCTGGATTGGCTCGTGCGCCAAAGGGGCGGGGGCTTCGGTGCCGCCGACGAAGCCGCGCTCCAGGCCTGGCTGGCTGCGGATGAGGCCCACGGCAAGGCCTTCGCGCGCTGGCAGCGCGACTGGGATGCGCTCGATGCGCTGCCGGCGGAGGGCGTGCGCAGCCTGCGGAAGAAGCTGGCCGGGGACAAGGCCGCGGCGCAGGCGCGATCGCATCGCCGCGCCTGGTGGCACCAGCTGACTGCCCTGGTACCGCAAGGGGCCGTCGCCGCAGCGGCTCTCGTGGTGTGCTGCGGCGGCTACCTGGCCTGGAACCACTGGCAGCAGCCGGTGTTCGCCCAGAGCTTTGCCACCGCGCGCGGCCAGGAGCTCGAGCTGACATTACCCGACGCCACCCACCTGCGGCTCGACACCGCGAGCCGTGCCGAGGTGATCTTCCATCGCCGGCGCCGCGAGCTGCGTTTGCCCGAGGGCCAGATCGAGCTTCAGGTCAAGTCCGATCCCTCGCGTCCTTTCGACGTGTGGGCGGGGCCGCTGCGCATCACGGTCGTCGGCACCCGTTTCTCGGTGCGCCACACACCCGGCATCGCGGGCAACCAGAACGTGCGCGTGGCGGTGGAGGAGGGCCGCGTGCGCGTGGCCGGCGATGGCGCCGCCGTAGAACTGAGGGGCGGCCAGCAGATCGTCAGCGATGCGGCAGGCCGGCTCGGCGCTGCGACTGCCGTGCCGGCCGCCGGCATCGCCCCCTGGCGCGACAGCCGCGTGAGTTTCGACAACGCGTCGGTGGCGCAGGCGCTGGCCGAATTCGAGCGCTATGGCCCCGCGAAGCTGATCGTGCGCGACCCGGCTGTGGCTGCGCTGCGGGTCACCGGTACTTTCGATCCGCGCCGGCTCGACAACTTCTCGCGCGCACTGCCGCAGGTGCTGCCGGTGCGGCTGCGCGAGCACGAAGGCATGACGGAGATCGTTTCGGCCAAGTAATCGCAAAGCGAAAAAAACTTTGCGGCCCACCTGGGGTTTCGCAAAGCCGGTGCGTCTACATGGGAAGGATTCTTATTTACCTTTCCCGCAAACGAACGCATGCCCTGCCCCCGCTTCCACGCCGCGCCGCTGGCTCTGTCCGCGGCATTCGCCTTTGCCGCTACCGCCGCGCACAGCCAAGCCTCCACCCCGGTGCCGATCAGCATCGCGGCGCAGCCGCTGGCGCAGGCGCTCAACGACCTGGCGCGCCAGACCGGGCTTGAACTGATGGTGCCGCCCGCGCTGGTGGCGGGCAAGACGGCGCCGGTCGTCTCGGGCCGGCTGACGCCCCGGCAGGCGCTGGACCGCGTGCTGGCCGGCAGCGGGCTGACGGCGTCTGTCGACGGCAATGCCGTGGTCGTCAAGGCGGCGCCGCCGACATCGGATGCCGCGCGCTTGCCGGTGGTGACGGTCAGCGCCAACGCGGAGCAGGACAGCGCCACCGGCGTGAACGGCTACGTCGCCAGGCGCAGCGCTTCGGGCTCCAAGACCGATACGCCCATCATCGAGACGCCGCAGTCCATCTCCGTGGTGACCAAGCGGCAGCTGGAAGACCAGAAGCCGCGCGCCATCAACGAGGCGCTCAACTACACGCCGGGCGCCTTCACCGGTCTCGTGGGCTCCTCCAACCGCTATGACTACGTGGCCCTGCGCGGCTTCAAGGACAGCAGCGTCGACAGCACCCTGCTCGACGGGCTGCGCATGCTGAGCGATCAGGGCAGCTACACCTCGATGCAGGTCGACCCCTATTTCCTGGAGCGCATCGACGTCGTGCGCGGGCCGGCCTCGGTGCTCTACGGGCGCGCGTCGCCGGGCGGTGTGGTGGCCCTGACCAGCATGACGCCGCAATTCGAGCCCCACCGCGAAGTCCAGCTCACAGTCGGCAACCGCAACCGCCTGGAGGGTGCGGTCGACCTCACGGGGCCCGTCGATTCCAACGGCGTGGCTGCGTTTCGCGTGACGGCGCTGGCGCGCAAGCTGGACTCGCAGTTCGACCACGTGAAGGAGGAGCGGCGCGCCATCGCGCCTTCGCTCTTGATCAAGCCCTCGAAGGCCACGCGCCTCTTGCTGCAGGCCTATCTCCAGGACGATCCGGAGGGCAGCTACCACAGCGGCGTGCCGGCGGACGGCAGCATCAACGCCAAGCACAACGGCCGCCGGATCTCGCGCTACTTCTTCGATGGCGATCCGAGCATCGAGAAATACCATCGCACCCAGCGTTTCGTCGGCTACCAGTTCGAGCATGCTTTCGGCGAGCAGCTGAAGTTCCGGCAGAACTTCCGCTACGTCACGGCGGACACCACGCTGCGCCAGGTCTACGGTTACGGCTGGGCGAGCGCCGACGAGTTGACGCGCTTCTACTCCGGCGCCCGCGAATCGACGCGCGGCCACACGATCGACAACCAGCTCGAAGGCCGCTTCCAGACGGGCGCGGTCGAGCACACGCTGCTCGCGGGCCTGGACTACCAGAAGCGCCAGGTCGACGGCAGTTGGGAGTCGGGAGGCGCGTTGCCGATCAACGTGTTCGCCCCCGTCTATGGCTTACCCGGCCTGAGCGACGTGACGAGCTTCCCTATCGACCGCCGCTTCGAGCAGACCGGCTTCTACCTGCAGGACCAGATGGCACTGGGCCGCTGGCGCCTCACGCTGGGCGGCCGCGAGGACCGGGCGAAGGCGTCGAACCAGATGGGCACCGGCGCCCCGGCGCAATGGAGCGGCTCCAAGTTCACCAAGCGCGTCGGCGCCGTCTACCTGTTCGACAACGGCGTCGCGCCCTACGTCGGCTATTCGGACGGCTTCAATCCGGGCCTGCGCAACGACCGGCAGGGCAACATCCTGCCGCCGGCCGAAACCGAGCAGGTGGAGGCCGGCGTCCGCTGGCAGCCCAAGGATTCGAACACGCTGCTCTCGGTGGCCGTGTACGACCTGGAGCAGAAGAACGTCGCCACGCGTCCGGTGGGCGCTGCCTACTTCGAGGCTGCCGGCAAGGTGCGCTCGCGCGGACTGGAGCTGGAGGCGCGCTCGCAGCTGACGCGCGACCTGTCGGTGCTGGCGACCTACACCTACACCGACATGAAGTACATCGAGTCGCCGGACGGCTTCACCGGCAAGACGCCCTACCAGGCGCCGCGCCACATGGCTTCGGTGTGGGGCGACTGGAGCTTCGCGCCGGGCTACACGGTGGGCGGTGGCGTGCGCTATGTGGGCACCAGCTGGGTCGACAACGCCAACAGCTTCAAGGTGCCCGCGTACCTGCTGGTGGACCTGATGCTGCGCATCGACCTCGGGCGCCTGAACCCGTCGCTCAAGGGCTCCAACCTGCGCCTGGCCGCGAACAACCTTTTCAACAAGTCGTATGTGGCGTCGTGCATGAACCAGGACTACTGCTACTGGGGCGACGCCCGCAACGTGACTGCAACCTTCACCTACCAGTGGTAGGGGAAACAAGGAGATGGCGTGCGATGAGACAAGACATTCATGAATTCATCGGAATCGGGCTCGGGCCCTTCAATCTGAGCCTGGCCTGCCTGGCGCAGCCCATTGCCGATCTGAACGGCATCTTCCTCGAGCGCAACACGGAGTTCAGCTGGCATCCGGGGATGCTGATCGACAACACCACGCTGCAGAACCCCTTCCTGGCCGACCTGGTGAGCCTGGCGGACCCGAAGAGCCGCTTCAGCTTCCTCAACTACTGCAAGGAAGAGGGCAAGATCTACTCGTACTATTTCCGCGAGAGCTTCTACCTGACGCGCGCCGAGTACAACCGCTACTGCCGATGGGCCGCGGCGCAGTTGAGCAACGTGCGCTTCGAGTACGAGGTGCAGGAAGTCGTCCACGACGCCGAGCGCAACTGCTATGTCGTGACCGGCGTGCGCGGGCCGAAGCGCGAGCCTTTCGTCCTGCGCGGCCGCAAGCTGGTGCTGGGCGTGGGCTCCAAGCCGCTGTTCCCCGCCTGCTGCAAGCCGAGCGAGCACCGCTATCTGCACACCGCCGACTACATCGAGAGCAAGGCGCAGCTGCAGCAGAAGCGCTCCATCACCATCGTCGGCAGCGGCCAGAGCGCGGCCGAGGTCTATCACGACCTGCTCAAGGAAGCCGAGGCGCACGACTACAGCCTGACCTGGATCACGCGCTCGCCGCGCTTCTTCCAGATGGAGACCACCAAGCTCACGCTGGAGATGTTCTCGCCGGACTACATCGACTACTTCTACAACCTCGACGAAGAGAAGAAGGAGCGCATCGTCCGCACGCAGGACAGCCTCTACAAGGGCGTCAACGCCAGCCTGATCAACCAGATCTACGACCTGCTCGACGACCGCCGCACGCGCGGGCGGCTCCGCACGCACCTCATCACCAACTGCGAGCTGCAGGACTGCCGCTACGACGCCGCCGGTGGCAGCTACGAGATCGAATTCCGCCAGCTCGACTGCGAGGCGCGCTATGCGCACCGCACCGAGGGCCTGGTCTTCGCCACCGGCTACCGCGAGAACATCCCGCCCTTCATCGAGGGCATCCGCCATCGCCTGCGCTGGGACGAGAAGGGCCGTTACCGGCTGGCGCGCAACTACGCGGCGGACTTCAACGGCAACGAGATCTTCGTGCAGAACGCCGGCCAGCACACCCACGGCATGACCAACCAGGACCTCGGCATGAGCTGCTGGCGCAACTCCTACATCCTGCGCGAGCTGACGGGCGTGGAGCACTACCGCATCGAGCGGCGCATCGCGATCCAGGATTTTTCGATTCCCGCGAGCGCGGATTTCGTCAGGCTCTGAAGCGGAACACCATGAGCCTCAGATTTCACATCATCGCGATGACGGTGCTGGCCGTCATCAGCGACGCCATCCTGATTCCTTTCTATCCGCAGTTCTTCAGTGAACGCTACGGGCTGGACAGCGCGGTCCACGTGGGCGCCTACGTGGCGGCCATCTCGATCGCGGTGATGTGCACGCTGCCGATCTGGGCGCGCGTGGCGCGCCGCGTCGAGCCTCTGTACCTGCTGGTCTACACGCAGTTCGCCGCCGGCACTTTCAGCCTGCTCTGCGACTGGGCGCCCGACGTCGAGACGTACTGGATGCTGTCGATGCTGATGTTCATGTGCAAGAGCAGCTACCTGCTGATGTACCCGTACATGATGCGCCTCACGCCCAAGGACGAGCACGCGGCCACCATCGGCGTGCTGTCGGTGGTGGTGCACTTCGGCGCCATCTTCGGCGCCGTGGTGGGCGGCCTGGTGCTCGAGGCCTGGGGGCCGCGCGCCAGCATCTATGCGATGGCCGCCGGCGACTTCTTCCAGATGGCGGTCTGCATGTACCTGATCCGGAGCGGCAAGATCGTGCGCGTCAACAGCGGCGAGCATGCGCAGGCGGCCGCCGCCGCTGCTGCCGCGCCGCGCCGCTTCGACTGGCGTGCCCGGCTGCCGATCCTGCGGCTGGCGCTGGTGATGCTGCTGTTCGACTTCAGCGCCTACCTGATCCGCCCCTTCTTCTCGGTTTACTGGCAGAAGACGACCGGCTACGACAGCGAGCTGATCTCCGGCATGGCCTTCGCCATCCCCGGCGTGGTCGCCATCGTCGCGCTGCGCCTGCATGCCCGCATCCGCGCGCGCGGCGGCCGGCTGCCCGACCACACCGTGGGCAACCTGCTGCTGGGCATGGTCGGCCTGCTGCTGCATGCCGCGCCGGACCCGGTGTGGATCGTGCTGGGGCGCGTGCTGTACGGCTGGGCGCTGTTCCAGATCATCGTCAAGCTCGAAGTCAACCTGTTTCGCCTGTCGACGCCTGAGCGCTATGCGCACGACTACAGCATCACCAACTTCTTCCAGAACCTGGGGGTGCTGCTGTCCTCGTTCGCGGCCGGCGCCATCGTCGATCGCTACGGGCTGCACCTGCCCTTCCTGCTGGCGGCGGGTGGCTTCGTGCTGACCGCGCTGCTGGATCGCCTGATCCTCAACGTGCCCAGCGCCGATCATGTGGCCAAGCTGGAGGTGCCGGCCCATGCGAATTGACAGCGTCCACCGCCGCGCCGAGGCCGCGCTGGCGTCGTACCGCGATGCGGAGGGCTTCGTGTTCCGAGCGCTGCGCATTCCGCAGGACGTGCCGATGCTGCACCGCTGGTTCACGCAGGAACGCGCCGCCTTCTGGCTGATGCAGGACAAGACCGAAGACGAAGTCCGCGAGGCCTACCAGGCCATGATGGATTCCGGCACCGCCACCGCCTACATCGGCCTGCACGAGGGCCGGACCGCCTTCCTGGCCGAATGCTACGACCCCGCGCACGACCGCATCCGCAGCTTCTACGAGGTGCGGCCCGGCGACCTGGGCATGCACATCTTCGTCGGGCCGTCGGATGTGCGCATTCGCGGCTTCACGCGCGCCGTGTTCCACGCGCTGATGCGCTTCATGTTCGCCCACCTGGGCGCCGAGCGCATTGTGGTGGAGCCGGACGCTATCAACCAAAAGATCCACGCACTGAACCGGTCGGCAGGCTTCGTCTACGACCGCGACGTTGTCTTCACCGAGAAGATCGCCAGCCTCGCCTTCTGCACCCGGCGAGATTTTGAACAGGCCACGGCCGCCACCCTGGAGGAAATCCATCCATGAACCTCACCCTCGTGAACCAACTCTCGCAACGCCCGGCCGAGGCCGCCGCACACCTGACGCCGGAGGTGTGGGCCCAGGCCAATCGCCTGCTGCTGCGCAAGGCGATCGCCGAATACGCGCACGAGGTGATCGTCGAGCCGGAGCAGCTGAAGCCGACCACCGGCGGCTTCGCGCTCTACGAGCTGCTGTCGGACGACGGCGCCGTGCGCTATCTGTTCGAGGCGCAATGCCTGGCACTGCGCCATTGGCATATCAAGCCGGAGTCGATCCGCAAGCTGGTGGGCGACGTCGACGAGCCGCTCGATGCGTTGCAGTTCATCATCGAATGCCGCCAGCGCCTGGGTATCCGCGAGGACCTGCTGCCGATCTACCTCGACGAGATCAGCAGCACGCTGTTCGCCAGCGCCTTCAAGCGCATGAAGGCCGATGCGCCCAGCAGCGCCGAGCTCGCCGACGCCACGGACTTCCAGACCATCGAGGTCGGCATGACCGAAGGTCACCCGGGCTTCGTCGCCAACAACGGGCGGCTGGGCTTCAATGCGGTCGACTACCGCGCCTATGCGCCGGAGGCCGGCTCCGACATCCGCGTGATCTGGCTGGCGGTGCACAAGGACAACGCCGCCTTCGCCAGCATCTCCACGCTGAGCTACGAGCAGCTGCTGGCCGAGGAACTGGGTGCCGAGACGGTCGGGCGCTTGACCGCCCGGCTGCACGAACTGGAGGTCGACCCGGCCGACTACTACCTGATGCCCGCGCATCCGTGGCAGTGGTTCAACAAGCTGTCGATCGCCTTCGCCGGCTACGTGGCGCGGCGCAAGATCATCTGCCTGGACTACGGCGACGACCGCTACATCGCCCAGCAGTCGATCCGCACCTTCTTCAACACCAGCGACCGTTCCAAGCGCTATGTGAAGACCTCGCTGTCGATCCTGAACATGGGCTTCATGCGCGGCCTCTCGCCTTACTACATGTCGGGCACGCCGGCCATCAACGAGTTCATCAAGAAGCTGGTGACGGACGACGAGTTCCTGCGCGCGAACGGATTCACCATCCTGCAGGAGGTCGCCTCGATGGGCTTCCGCAACCACTACTACGAGGCCGCGATCCCGCTCGATACGCCCTACAAGAAGATGTTCTCGGCGCTGTGGCGCGAGAGCCCGCTGCCGCTGCTGCAGCCGGGCGAGCGCCTGATGACCATGGCCGCGCTGCTGCATGTCGACAAGGACGGCCATGCGCTGCTGCCCGAGCTGATTCGCCGCTCCGGCCTCCCCACCGTGGCCTGGCTGGGCCGCTATCTGCAGGCCTACCTGACGCCGCTGCTGCATTGCTTCTATGCGCACGATCTGACCTTCATGCCGCACGGCGAGAACCTGATCCTGGTGCTCTCCGGCCAAGTGCCGGTGCGTGCCATCATGAAGGACATCGCCGAGGAATGCGCCATCCTCGACATCGCGGCCAAGGCAGGCCTGCCGGAGCGCGTCGATCGCATCGCGGTGGATGTGCCGGACCATTTCAAGCTGCTCGCCATCTTCATCGACGTGTTCGACGGCGTGCTGCGCCATATCAACCAGGTGCTGGTGGAAAACGACTGCTGCAGCGAAGACGAGTTCTGGCGCGCCGTGGCCGACTGCGTGCACGACTATCAGGATGCGCACCCGGAGCGCGCCGCCAAGTACGCGCACTACGACATGTTCGTGCCCGAGTTCCTGCATTCCTGCCTGAACCGCCTGCAGCTCGGCAACAACGTGCAGATGGTGAACCTGTCCGACCCGGCCTCCAGCCTGAAGATGGCGGGCAACCTCGCGAACCCGATCGCCAAGTTCCGCCGCCGCCCGGCGGCGCAGGCGTCATCGGCCGCGCTGGCGGAAAGCGTGGCGTGACCCTCGGCATGCGGGTGAGCGTGAGCGGTTCCGTCGTTGCCGGCGCGATGCCGGCCGCGCGGCCCGATCCGGATCTCGCCCGCATGCTGCGGCTGGCGCAGCACGTCGTCCCCGGGCTGTGCGGCACGCAGGGCTGCGAAGCCTTGGCCGGCGCGCTGCGCGAAGCCGACCAGACAAGCCTGCGCGCGCTGTGCCGTCACTGGGCCGAGGCCTATCCGGAGGCCGGCGCGCACTACCGGGCGCTGCGCTGCTGGGGGCTGGCGATCTGGCAGCCGGTCTATCTGAGTGTGATCGCCGCGCACCTGGACACGCACGTGCCGCGGCTCGCCGGTCTCGCGCAGCCGGTGGCCGAGGGTTTTCCGCGCGGCTTCCAGCTGCCCGTCCATGCGCCGGTCACAGGGAGCGCATCGGCGCGCATGGATGCCGCGGCCGCCGAGCTGCGCGTGTTCTGCGATTCGATGCGCGCGGCGCTGGCACCCTCGGTGGCGCTGCATGCGCGCGCGGCCGATCGCCTGCAGGCCGAATGCGTGCTCGGCGCCTTGCTGCTGGTGCATCGCCACGCGCCGGCCTGCAGCGACAGCGAGCTCGCCGCACTCGGCGCGGCCTGGCTTGCGCGCCTCGGCATCGCCGGCGGCTGCGGTTTCTTCGCCTACCGGGCGCGCGACGGCACGCCCGCGCTCGCGCTCGACCGCAAGGTGTGCTGCCACCACTTCCGCCGCCGCGACGGCGAGCAGTGCAGCACCTGTCCCAAGCTCCCGCTCGACACGCGAATCGCCCGCCTGCTGGCCGATTCCTGATCCATTCCCGCGATGCGCCGCCGCCGGCCTGGCCCGGTGCATCCCGTCACGCCTTGGAGATTCCGATGAACGATGTCGCACGCCTCACGCATGTTCTGCCGGCGTCCACGCAACTGCCCGTCGATGCCTACTTCGACCCAGCCCTGTTCGCGCGCGAGCAGGAACTGATCTTCGATCGATCGGCCCGCTACGTCGGGCACGAGAAGACCGTCCCGCAGGTCGGCGACTGGCGCCGGCTCGCGCAGGAGGGCGGCGGCCGCGTGCTGGTGCGCAACGCCGAGGGGGTGACGCTGATGTCCAACGTCTGCCGGCACCGGCAGGCGCTGATCCTCGGCGGCGAGACCGGCGACGTGCGCGGGCTCGCCAACCCCAGCGGCAACCTGGGCGCGACCGGCGGCCACATCGTCTGCCCGCTGCACCGCTGGACCTACGACGACCGCGGCGAGCTGCTGGGCGCGCCGCAGTTCGAGCCCAAACCCTGCAAGAACCTGCAGCGCTTCGGCTTGCGCAACTGCCAGGGCCTGCTGTTCGAGGGCGCGCGCGATCCGGCGCAGGACATGGCGGCCCTGTTCGCGCGGCCGGAATTCGATTTCTCGGACTACGTGCTCGACCATGTCGAGGTTCATCAGTGCAACTACAACTGGAAGACCTTCATCGAGGTGTACCTGGAGGACTACCACGTCGCGCCGTTCCACCCGGGCCTGGGCGCTTTCGTCAGCTGCAGCGAGCTGCACTGGGACTTCGCCGACTGGTACAGCATGCAGCGCGTCGGCGTCCATCAATCGCTGAGCCAGCCCGGCTCGGAGGTCTATCGCACCTGGCACGAGCGCCTGCTGGACTACCGAACCGGCGCCGCGCCCGATTTCGGCGCGGTGTGGGTGACCTATTTCCCGACCCACATGATCGAGCTCTATCCGCATGTGCTGGTGCTGTCGACGCTCTATCCGAAGGGGCCGCAGGACACGGTCAATGTCGTCGAGTTCTACTACCCGGAGGAGATCGCTGCCTTCGAACGCGAGTTCGTCGAGGCGCAACGCGCCGCCTACATGGAAACCGCCAGGGAAGACGACGAGATCGGCGAGCGCATGGACGCGGGCCGCCGCGCGCTGCTCGAGCGCGGCGTCTCGGAGGTGGGGCCCTACCAGTCGCCTTTGGAGGACGGCATGTGGCACTTCCATGCCTGGTATCGGCAGATGATGGGGCCCGCCTTCCTTCAGGCCGGCACGAAAGCCCCGTGCAAGCCTAGCGGCAACGCATAGGGCAGCGTCGCCTGCGCCACCGGCCCGGCAGCCAGCCGATCGGCCGCAAAGCACGACAACAGCGTTCGCTTCTGCGCGATGTCGAGCACGGTGCCGAGGATCCAGCCCGGGCCCGTGCCGTCGGGCACGAACAGGTGTTCCTCCACCATCGCCTGCGGGCCGTAGGCGAAGCGCTGGCTGCGGCCGGTTTCGACATCGGTGCGCGCGACGGCGCCGAAGCCGGGCTGCTCGCGCTTGCCCTGCGTCGCATGCACCACGCTGCGATGGCGCAGGCCGACGCGGCGCGGGTCGATGCGCGGGAACTCGGCGTCCAGCGGCAGCGCCTCTTGCGTGGCCTGTCCGGTGGCGAGATTCAGCGTGGCCACGGTCAGGTACGGATCGGTGCTCTTCACGCGGCGAGCGCGCATCAGCTCGCGGTTGGTGGTGAACACCGAGCTGGCGTTCTCCGAGCGCACGTAGTCGATGTGGATCCGCGTGCCGCGCGGCGTGTTCTCTTCCCACGCATTGCCGACGTGGAACAGAAAACCCGCCGGCAGCGTGAGCAGCTGGCGCCGGTCCCAATTCTTCTTGTCGACCACCAGCGCGCGCATGCCGAGCTCCGGGCGCCACACGTGCGCATCGAGAAAGTTCGCGCCGGCCTCCTTGCGCTTGACGTCGTAGACCAGCGGCGGCATCAGGAAGACCAGGTGCTGCTCGGTGACGGCGAAGTCGTGGACCATCGGCAGCTCGGCCACCGGCACCACGGCCGCGCGGCGCAGCGCGCCGTCGGGTGCGATCTCGTAGAGCGCCAGCAGCCCCTGGCCGGAGCCGACGCCGAAGTTCCAGATCGTGCCGTCCGGGTCCACCCTGGGATGGGCCGAGAAGGGCATGCCGGCGAGGTCGGGGCGCCAGGTCTTCAGGCCCAGGGTGTCGAGCGTGCGTGCGTCGACGCGCGTGGCCGATCCGCCTTCCCACAGTGCGAGCACTTCGCCCGCGAGCGGCAGCACGCTGGTGTTGGCGACATTGATGCTGTCGGCCGAAGCCGGCGGCTCGACGCCCGGCGGGATCGTGCCGAAGGCCTCGGTCAGCCGGCGGCCGGCGCGCACTTCGGCCACGCGCTTGGGCGTCTGGACGTAGCGGCCCTGGTGATGGACCTGCGTGCCTTCGATGACGAAGCGATGCACCATGCCGTCGCCGTCGAACCAGTGGTGGTAGCGCTCACCGCCCAGGTCGTGGCCCGTCGGGCCGATGCGAAAGAGCGTGCCCGCGACCGCGTCGGGGAAGCGGCCGCGCACCGCGGTGCGGGCGACCGGCAGGTCGGCCGGTGGCGTGGCGAAGCCGATCTTCCAGGGCGCATCGGAGGCTTCGAAGTCGGCTTGCCAGCTGTCGGTGCCGGCATGCACGATAGAGGTCAGCAGGGGAGTGGCGCCGGCCGATGCGAGCAGGCGCAGGAGTTCGCGTCTTAGCATCTCCGCCTCAGCGCAGGTGGATGACGGTCTTGAGATCGGCATCGACGCTGAACGCCGCGGCATCGAAGCCCGGCGCGGCGCGGTTGCCCTTGGCGTCGTTCGAGAAGCCGTAGCGTTCGGTCGGCATGCCCATGGGGTTGGTGTCGAGCTTGCCGTTTCCGTTCTCGTCCGCGAACACTCGCAGCGCATAGCGTCCGGGCGCCAGGCCAGGGAAGGCGAGCCGGGCCGCGCCGGCGCGCAGCGGCACGGTCTGGGCCGCCAGCGCCTTGTTGCCGGCATAGCCTTCGGCGCTGTCGAACAGCGCGACATAGAGCGTGGCTTCGGTCGCCGGACCGTCCACGACGCTCAGGGTCAGGTCGGCGGCGAGCGCGCCCAGCGGGGCGAGCAGGGCGGCGGCGCACAGGGCGCGCGTGCCGCGGCGGGGCAGGGGAGCAGAAGGATTCATGAGGGCCTCATCGGAAGTGGAGGCCCGAAGATCGCGCGGCCGCCGGCTGCTGCCCAGCGCCATGCGACGGAATGCAGAATGCGCGCGCCAAATGCGAGAGCGGCGGGCGAAGCGCGCCCGGATTCAGGTCGGCGGCTCGTCCTGCTCCTCGTTCGACGAGGAGAACAGGTCCCAGGCGGCCAGGAATAGCGCGGCGATCACCGGCCCGATCACGAAGCCGTTGATGCCGAAGAGTGCCATGCCGCCGATGGTGGAGAGCAGCACGATGTAGTCGGGCATCTGGGTGTCCTTGCCGACCAGGAGCGGCCGCAGGATGTTGTCAACCAGCCCGATCACGACCACGCCGAAGACGATCAGGAACACGCCCTGCCAGATCTCGCCGGTGGCCAGGAAGTAGAGCGCCACGGGCAGCCAGATCAGCGCCGCGCCCACCGCCGGCAGCAGCGAGAGAAAGGCCATCAGCACGGCCCACAGCAGCGCGCCCTGCACGTCCAGGAACCAGAACGCGAGGCCGCCCAGCGCGCCCTGCACGGCCGCGACCGCCACGTTGCCCTTGATGGTGGCGCGGATCACGGTGGTGAACTTGTTGAGCAGGTAGTGCGTGTGCGGCCGCGCCAGCGGCAACGCCTCGCGCACCGACTTCGACAGCTCGGTGCCGTCGCGCAGCAGGAAGTACAGCAGGTACAGCATGACCGCGAAGCTGACCAGGAACTCGAAGGTGTTCTGCCCGATGTTGACCGCCTGTGTCGCGATCAGCTGGGTGCCCTGAGCCGCGCCCTGCGAGAGCTTGGCCAGCAGCGCTTCGATGTTGCCGAGGCCGAATCGGTCCAGCAGGTTGAGCAGCCATTGCGGCAAGGCGGCCGCGATCTGCTGCAGGTAGCGCACGAAGTTGATCTCGCCCGAGCGGATCTTCTGCGCCACCAGCGACACCTCCTGCACCAGCGAAGCGGTGACCATCGTGAGCGGGATGATCACGATCACAAGGCAGATCGTGAGCGTGGCGAGCGCCGCTAGGTTGCGCCGCTTGGGCATCTCCCTGAGCAGCCGCTTGTAGAGCGGCGTGAACAGGATGGCCAGCGCCACGCCCCAGAGTACCGCGCCGGAGAAGGGGGCCAGGATCCAGAAGAAGGCGGCCGTGACGGCCGCCAGCAGGAACAGGAAGACGCCGCGCTGGAGTTGGGGTGAATTCATACGCCGGCTACTGTAGCCGACCGGATTTTCCGTTCCCTCAGCGCGACGCGCGCGGCAGCGCCACCGGCGCCAGCGTGGCGCGCAGGCGCTCGTCGGCGCCCGGCGCGGCTTCGGCTTCGACCTGCAGCGCCTGCTCGACGTTGCCGATGTGGTCGAGCATTAGCTGCCGCGCGCGCTTCGTGTCGCCGGCCTCCAGCGCGGCCACGATCGCCGCATGCTCGGCGCACGATTGCCCGGCCTCGTGCTTCGACTGGAACAGCGTGGCCGCGAGCGTGGTGCGGGCCGTGAGGTCGCGCAGCACGTCGACCAGCAGGCGGTGGCCCATCTGGTCGGCCAGGCAGACATGGAAGTCGGCCAAGAGGAAGGCGCGCGTCGCGGCATCCGCGCCGGCGATGGCGCGCCTCTCGTCGGCGATGTGCTCGCGCAGCTTGCGGATCACCTTCGAGAGCGGCCGTCCCGCCTCGGCGAGGATGCCGGCCTCGACGATGCGGCGCGCGGCGAAGGCATCGCGCGCCTCTTCGGCCGAAGGCTGCACCACGTACCAGCCGCGGCGCGACTGCACCTCGACGAAGCCGCGCGCCTGCAGCTGCATCAGCGCCTCGCGCACCATGGTGCGGCTGACGCCGAAGTTCTCCGCCAGGTCCTGCTCGCCGAGGCGCTCGCCGGGCGCGAGCTTCTGCGCCAGGATGGCTTCGACCACGCGCTCGGCGATGGTGGTGGGCGTGACGTCGGTCATGGCGAGGGCTTGTGAATGAGCCCTAGTGTGCCGCGTGGGCGGCGCGCGCCGCGGCGACCGGGGAGTCGGGCTCTGCCAGCGGCTCGTCCTCGGGCGAGTGGGTGCCGTTCAGCACCGCATGGGCGCGCTCGCGGTCGATGTCGCCTTCCCAGGCCGCGATCGCGACGGTGGCGACACAGTTGCCAATCAGGTTGCCCAGGGCGCGTGCGATGCCCATGAACCAGTCGACCGAGAGCACCAGCACCAGCCCGATGGCCGGGATGGCGGGAATCGCATGCAGCGTGGCGGCCAGCACCACGATCGCCGAACCCGGCACGCCGTGCGCGCCCTTGGATGTGACCAGCGCGATCGCCAGGATGGTCAAGAGGTCGGTCATCGAGATCGGCGTGTTGGTCGCCTGCGCGATGAACACGGCCGCCAGCGTGATGTAGATCGAGAAGGCGTCGAGGTTGAAGGAGTAGCCGGTCGGGATCACCAGGCCCACCGTCGAGTCGCGGATGCCCATGTGGCGCAGCTTGGCCATGATCTGCGGCAGCACGCTGTCCGACGAGGTGGTGGCGAACACGATGGTCAGTTCCTCGCGCAGGTAGCGCAGCAGCTTGACGAGGCTGAAGCCCGAGAGCCGCATCACGAAGCCCAGCACCACGAACACGAAGACGATGACGGAAGCGTAGAAAAGCGCCACCAGCATGCCCAGCTGCTTGAGCGAGCCGATGCCGTACTTGCCCACGGTGAAGGCGATGGCGCCCAGCACGCCCAGCGGCGCCAGCTTGATGATGATGCCCATGATCTTGAACAGCACCTGCGAGAGCGTGTCGACGAAATCGCCGACCGGCTTGCCGCGCGGGCCCAGCAGCGCCAGCGCGCAGCCGAACAGCACCGCGAACAGCAGCACCTGCAGCACGTCGCCGGTGGCGAAGGCGTTGACCACCGTGGTCGGGATCAGCTTCATGAGGAAGTCGACCGTGCCGCCGCTGGTGAGCTTGTCGGCGTTCGAGGCATAGGCGCTCATGGCCGCGGCGTCGAGCGCGCCGGGGTCCACGTTCATGCCCACGCCGGGCTTGAACACGAAGGCCAGCACCAGGCCCATGGCCAGCGCGATGGTGGTCAGCACCTCGAAGTAGATCAGCGACTTGACGCCGACCCGGCCCACGCGCTTCAGGTCGCCTGCGCCGGCGATGCCGTGCACCACCACGCAGAACACCAGCACCGGGATGATCATCTTGATCAGCTTGATGAAGCCGTCGCCCAGCGGCTTGAGCTTGACAGCGAAGTCGGGATAGAACAGGCCCGCCAGCACGCCGAGCACCAGCGCGATGACCACCTGACCGAAGAGCGATTTGGCGAAACGGGGCATGGGAGAGTCTCCGTGTTTGGTTGCATGCAAGAGATCAGTAATCTTGCATACAAGCAATGTAGGCAAGATTCCGCGAATTGCTGCACGGGTTTTCCCGGGGATTGGTGTGCAGGTGTTCTGCGCCGCTGTTCTGTGAGAACAAACTCGTAGCCGGGGAAATAAAGTCGTAGTCCGTGGAATAAAGACGTAGAGCCGTGCCTTGCAAGCTTGCGCCTTGCGGAGGGGCGTTTCGTGTCACCGCGGCTCAGCGGTGTCGCACGGGGGCGTAACAAGCTCTGGACGGTGACCTTGGCTGCGTTCTGGTCCTCCTCCAGGGGAGCCTTTGACGGAGGTCGCTTCAAGGCACGGTTGGCCATTGAGGGGAGTTGTTTGATAGGCCGCGTGCACTGCGCCCTAAACCTCTACCGCTTTAGACTGATTGCGGCCACTCGCGCGGCATCGGTCGAACGACGGTTCGAGCGGAAACCAGTCGTTGAGACGTACCGGGTGAGAGCGTCTTCCGCTAACAGTCCCCTGCGTTGCTCAGCCAGCGGGATCGAACACCCTGAGGAAATCGCGTCGCGTCTTTGGCCCGTGGGTCCTGAAGTGAGGATCGGGGTTCTCCAGGTAGGCCATGCGCTTTCGGGCGACCGAGTCGCGGGCGGTGTATCGCTTCACTTCTGTCGGCGTCAAGCCGTACACGTTCGCGGCGTTGAGACCGAATATCTTGGCCCGCAGCGCAGGCGTCATCTCGGGATAGCCATGCCGTTCGCGCAGTTCCGCCGAGATCTGGAACGTCCGGAAGGCTTGGATCTGGTCCTGCGGTGAGCCGTACCAGATCGAATCCGTGCCCCACAGCA
>NZ_FMZU01000032.1 GCF_900101545.1 Variovorax sp. CF079
TCGGCATTGCGAAGTACTTCAGCTACATCGTCATCAAGTCGCCGTTCATCAAGACGCACTGTCCGATCGAACGGCTGTTTCCCAACCAGCGCTGAGAGGCGCGCCTTCGTTTCGTCCATGCCCGCCACTGCGCTGGCGGGCCACTGGCGCAGCCGCGGTTGACGGGCGACTACTACACGTACTTGTTCAAAGAAATGCGCTTCGGTCCCGGCGACTTCGCCGCCCAGCCGAACGCTTCAGCGCGGTCGACGGAGACATCTGCGGGTCAAACACTGCGACTGGTGCTGATGGGCCTATTGGCTTGGTGCTGGGCGCGGGCGCAAACAGTCGAGTGCGTCCGATGTGAAGGCCTCTGACGCATGCACGACAGCAAGATCTGCTGTAGCGAGTCGCACAACCGCAGCCTGCTTTGTGCAAGACCCTCATTGAAGCACCGGCGCGAGGGGTGCGCAGCCTAAACTTTTGGACATCAAAGGCCCGACCTCAGCCCCTTCATGACGCACCCCTCCGCATTGCCAAGCCGCCGTGGCCACGCCTTCATGGATGGCAATGAACAACCCTCACGTCTTTTCCAGAAGGCCGACTCCATGAACTCCTCCATCATCGAGCAGCTCAGGAGCGCTGGCCGCCTGGATCGCATGTTCATTGACGGCGAGTGGGTCGTGCCTCAGGGGCAAGCTCGAGCCCCTGTCATCGATCCGTCGACGGAGGAGCCTGTCGCAGAGATCGCGCTGGGCAGTGCAAGAGATGTCGCCGCGGCTGTGGCTGCGGCGCGGCGCGCCTTCGCGACCTGGTCCGTGAGTTCCGCCCAGAGCAGGGCCTTGCTTCTCGATCGCGTCCACTCCCTGATCCTCGAGCGCGCAGAACTGTTCGCTCAGGCGATCTCGTTGGAGATGGGCTCTGCCATCGGCGTTGCGCGCAGCACGCAGGTGCCGTCTGCGGCACAGCACATCTGCGTGGCCCGCGACAATGCGCGCAGTTATTCGTTTGTCACCCATCGGGGGGACATGGCCATCATGCGCGAGGCCATCGGCGTGTGCGGCCTGATCACCCCCTGGAACTGGCCGCTCTACCAGATCACCGCCAAGGTCGGACCCGCCCTGGCAGCGGGATGTACGGTCGTCCTGAAGCCCAGCGAGCTGTCGCCCCTGAGCGCCTTGCTCTTTGCCGAGGTGATGCACGACGCCGGCATCCCGCCTGGTGTGTTCAACCTGGTGAACGGCAATGGGCCGGAGGTCGGCGCCGCGCTGTCGGCGCATCCGGACGTGGACATGATCTCGATCACCGGTTCGACAAGGGCCGGCGTCCTGGTTGCCCAAGCGGCCGCGCCGACCGTGAAGCGCGTGGCACAGGAACTCGGCGGAAAATCGCCCAACCTCGTCCTGCCGGATGCGGACCTGGCGCGTGCCATACCGGCAGGCGTGGCGGCCGCCTTCCGCAACGTCGGCCAATCCTGCAGCGCTCCGACGCGCATGATCGTGCCCCGCGAGCGCCTCCTGGAGGTTGAACGGATCGCGCTGGAAGCGGCAGCCAGCATCGTCGTGGGCGATCCGCGCTCGCCGCAGACCACGCACGGTCCGGTGGCGAATCGCGCACAGTTCAATCGGGTGCAGGAAATGATCGGCATCGGCATCGCCGAAGGCGCGCGGCTCATCTGTGGCGGCCTCGGGCGGCCAGAGGCTTTGAGCCGCGGCTTCTACTGCCGTCCGACCATCTTCACCGCGGTGCAGCCTCGGATGCAGATCGCGCAGGAAGAAATCTTCGGGCCCGTGCTCGCATTGATCCCCTACGACAGCGTGGACGAGGCGGTGGAGATCGCCAATGGCACTGTCTACGGCCTGGGCGCCCACGTGCAAGGAAAGGATCTGGGCGCGGCGCGCGCCGTCGCGGCGCGCATCCGGTCCGGGCAGGTGCACATCAACTATCCGGCCTGGAACCCTCATGCCCCCTTCGGCGGCTACAAGCGCTCGGGAAATGGCCGCGAATACGGCATAGAAGGTTTCGAGGAGTACCTGGAAACCAAGGCCGTTCTTGGCTTCCAGGATGCCTCGGCACCCAGTACCGACTGACACGCTTTCAGTGAAAACATCGCGCATTGCGCAGGAGCAATCATGACCGTGGCCCTCGTGCTGCATCGCGCCGACGGCGCGCCCGTTTCAACCTCCTTCCGCAGGGCGGCGTTCGGCAAGGATGACCCCTTTCCGCGGCATCGGGAGATCGCATGGGAAGGACCGGGTTCGATGAGCGCAGGCCGAATCAGCTTCATCGGTGAGCTCGAAGTCCCGAGCTTTCCCCACACCGAGACCATCGTCGTCATGGCCGGAGAGCTCAGCCTGACGGCGGCCGGCGCGGCACCGCTCGTGCTCAACCCCGGTGAAGGGGCCGTCATCGCCCGCGGCACTGCAGTTCGCATACTGGCCCGATCGCGCACGCTGTTCGTGTTCTGCGCCGCAGCGGCAGAGGGGCCGAACAACCCCGGCATCACGCCGCTGCGCGCCGGCAGCGTGCGGTTCGCAGCCCCTGATGGAAGCGTCCTGTCGGTGGGCGCGGGCGATGCGCTTTTCGTACCCCAGGGCGCACCGATCGGATGGGAAAGTAGTGATCGCGTGGCGAAGTTCTACGTGGTCCAAAGCGTCCAGGCTTGAATCGACGAGCGAGTTTCATCATGTCCCCTCCGCTGCACCATATCAACACTTCCCCCAAGCCGCCGGCCTCCGCTGACGTCGTCGTGATCGGCGGCGGCATCATCGGTGTCTTTACCGCCTACTACCTGGCCAAGCGCGGGGTTTCGGTCGCCTTGGTTGAAAAGGGCAGGATCGGCGCCGAGCAGTCGAGCCGCAATTGGGGCTGGTGCCGGCAGCAGAACCGCGACGCGCGCGAACTGCCCATGGCGAGCAAGAGCCTCGATCTCTGGGAACGATTTGCTGCCGAAAGCGGTGAAGACACGGGTTTTCATCGCTGCGGGCTCTTGTATCTCAGCAACGACGAGGCCGAGCTGTCCCGTTGGTCCAGCTGGCGTGATTTTGCGAAGACCGCCGGCGTGACGACCTACATGCTCAACAGCCGGCAGGCCACCCAACGCGGGCAAGCGACCGGCCGCGCCTGGAAAGGCGGCGTCTTCTCGCCCACCGATGGCACCGCCGATCCTGCCAAGGCTGCGCCGGCCGTGGCAGCCGCGCTCATCAAGCTCGGAGGCAGCGTTCATCAGAATTGCGCGGCCCGCGGCATCGAGACGGAAGGAGGACGGGTCAGCGGCGTCATCACGGAAGCCGGGGTCATCAAGACCAGGACCGCCGTCCTCGCCGGTGGCGCCTGGGCCTCCTCGTTCTGCCGGCAGCTTGGCATCCGTTTTCCCCAGGCCTCGATCCGGCAATCTATCCTTAGCGTGTCCCCTGTGGAACATCGCTTGCCGGATGCCCTGTTCACGGCGGGCGTGTCCGTCACGCGCCGCAACGACGGACGCTACGCACTGGCCATCAGCGGCCGCGCACGCGTGGACGTGACGCCACAGTTCATGCGATTCGCTCCACAATTCGTGCCCATGTTCGCCAAGCGCTGGCGCAGCCTTCTTCCTGGAGGCCTGGAAGGCGTTCGCGGCGGCCACGAAACGCTGAAGCGGTGGCGGCTCGATGCGCCGACCCCGATGGAGCGCGTGCGCATCCTGGATCCGAAGCCCGATCTGGCGACGGTCAGGGAGACCCACCGCCGCGCTGTCGAACTCCTGCCTGAACTGCGCGAAGCAAGGATCACGGACGCCTGGGCCGGCTTTGTCGACAGCACGCCGGATGGTGTTCCCGGCATCGGCGAAGTGCCGTCCATACCGGGCTTCATCCTGGCTGCGGGCTTTTCGGGACACGGCTTCGGCATCGGCCCTGGCGCCGGCCACCTGATCGCGGACCTTGCCACTGGTGCCGAACCGATCGTTGATCCCTTGCCGTACCGGCCCGAGCGGTTCAGCGGCTCGGCATGGGGCAAGGTCGCTGATTTCTAGGCCGCGCCTGCGACCGGCACCAAAGGCATACATGTTTTCGAGCGACGTGATCGTGATTGGCGGCGGCTTGGTGGGCACGGCAGTGGCCTACGGGCTGGGCCAGCTCGGCAAGAACATCACGGTCTTGGATGAAGGCGACGATGTCCAGGCCAGGCAGAACGGCGCCTTCAACCTATGCTTTTCCGAGGCAGAGCTCGAGGCGCGCCGGGAGCGGCTTGCCGCCGTGCGCGATGAAGTAGGCGGCGAATATCCCTATGAGATCCCGTGATCGACGATCGCGGGGATCTTGCCATTGGGATTGATTGCTCTGTAGCTCGCTTCATGCTGAGCGCCGCTAGTGATGTCGATGGGGATGATGCGATAGGCAATCCCAAGCTCTTCGACCATGATGTGCGCTTTGTGCCCGTTCGGAGCGGGCCAACTGTAGAGATCGATCATCGGTTGCTCACCGTTGTTTCATGATTTCACGGCGCCTGCGATCTTGCGCACGCCGGTTGCCCTCATCGCTCATCCCTGCTGCCAAACGTTCGTCGAGGGCGACCGTCCTTTCATCGATCTGCCTCATCACGCTGTCTTGAAGCGCCTTCTTCGACATGGCGTAGGCAGTATTGCAATCAGGTGCTATGCACTTGGCGTACTCGATGGCCTGGCCAACAGCTGCTCGGGTTCAACGACCTCATGGAAAAAGCCGAGGCGCTCGGGCGGTAGTGCAGGACACCAACCCCAACAGACAGCAGTCGGGCCCGGCCCTGCTCTAGCCACGAAATGCCGCACGGCAAGTATGCAGCGGAAGCCGACCTTGCCCGCAAAAGTGCTGAGCTTCGGCTGTCGACCCAGGAGCGGACCTTGATCCTCATCACCAGTTTCATCCAGATCGACCATTGAGCTTGACCAGCACCCCGACGTGATCAACATCGGATCCGTGGCACAGCTTCCCAAATCTAAGACGGATGAACAACCCATTGAACCTTCACAGCTAGTGCTGGATTCCTCAGGCGGCCCGAGTCCGACGGGCGAGCGAAAACCCGCCGCTGCCCCGCCTAGGGACAACGCCTTTTGCGGAGAGCGGAGCCGCACGCGATGTCTGGTCCTTATTCCGGCGCAAGCCCTGCAACTCTCGCCCAGCGTCCCCACAGGCTGATCTGCTCTTGTACGTAGACGCGCAGCTGTACGGGTGCGGTCGACGTCATGGGGATGATGCCCGCAGACGCCGCAAAGGCTTGCATGGCGGGATCGGCCATCACGTGCGTGAAGACCTGGTGCAGCTTGCGTACGATGTCGGCCGGCAAGCCCGCGGGCGCGAACATGGCCGACCATGATGTGTATTCGTAGTCGGGCAGCCCCTGCTCTGCCAGCGGGGCCACATCGGGAAACAAGGCAATGCGCTGGCGCGAGGTGACGCCCAGGACACGCAGTTGTCCGGTCTTCACAAAAGGCGCGGCCACTACGGGATCGTTCATGATGAAGTCGATGCGTCCGGCAAGCAGATCCGTCGTGGCCGGGGCGGCGCCGGGATAGTTGACGGCCAGCGCGTCAATGCTCGCCTGTGTTGTCAGCAGTTTGGCGGCGACCAGCATGCCCGAGTTGCCGGTGGCGTAACTCAGCTTGCCCGGCCGGTCCCGGGCGTATTGGATGAACTCCTTCACCGTGCGCACCGGCAGGCTGGCTGGAACCACCAGCATCAACGGGTTCAGGCTCAGCTGCGTGATCGGCGTGAAATCAGCTACTGGATCGTAGCCGGCGTTCTTCAGCGTATGGACGTTGGCCGCGTGCGAAGAGTTGCCGCCCATCATCAACGTGTAGCCATCCGGGGACGCCCTGGCAACGATGCGGGCCGCAATGGCGGCCTGCGCGCCCGGCTTGTTCTCGACGACCATGGCTTGGCCCAACAACTTGCCCGCGGACTCGGTGACCCGGCGCAGCAGGGTATCGGCCGCTGCCCCGGCCGTGAAAGGGGCCACCACCTTGATGGGTCGATTGGGATAGCTGCCTTGCGCCAGGGCGCCCCGCCAGCAAAGCAGGGGTGCCGAAGCCACCATCAAAGATCTGCGCGTCATGGTCATTGACCTGTCTCCTTCTTTCGTGTGGTCGAGAACAACAGCGGCGAGGCATGCTCGCCGCCGCGCGTGCAAGCAAGGCCCCTTTCGCCTGGACGGGACGGCCTGCCGCACTTACTGGTGTGAAAACATTGCAAGTCCGTCCGCAAAGCCTCCGGCCTTGAAGACCATGGCGCCGCCTCCCCCCACCTCGTCACGTGCAACGATGAACAGGTCGCGCGAACCTGGCATCAACGCCAAGCTCGTGCAGCGCAGAAAGTGGTTCTTCTCGCGCCCGGGCAGCAGAATCTGACCGATGGGGATCCCGTACGGACTGAAGACGAGGACGCGACCTTGCCGGTTCAGCGCCACGTACACATTGCCCTGCGAGTCCGTGCGCATCGAATCGGGCCCCGGGCCGATGAAGTGGTAGGGAATCGAAGTGCCTGTGTGCGGAATCGTGGCGGGTGCGCTCAGTTCGGCGCGGTGCAGCCGGCAAGCGCTGAACTCGGTGGCCCACAGAACCCCGTCATCGGGCCCGAGCGCCACGCCATTGGCGCCGCACAGATCCGGCAAGACTGGCCTGAGCGTGCTGCTGTCCGGCGGCATGTAGTACACACCCCCCAGCGGCCGCGTCGACGATCCCCGAAAGTCCGTCATGTAGAAGCCGCCTTGCCGGTCGAACACCAGGTCATTGACGGCATGGCCGGCACTGGGCGGCACGACGGTCTGCCGGCCGCCTCCGCCGGGATCCAGTGCGAACACCGTACCCGCATCGAACAAGCCCTGGCTGTTCCGCGGGCCTACGGCAGCGACGAAGATGCGTCCGTCCTTGTGCACTGCGAGGCCCGACGGGTTCTGTCCCGGCTCCGAATACAGGGTCGTCAATCGTCGCTCGGGAGAAAGGCACAGCACCCGTCCGCCGTAGATGTCGACGAACAGCAGGTTGCCAAGCCGGTCGAATGCCGGGCCTTCCAGTGGCAGCGGTCCTTCGGCCACCTGGAAGAACGGCTCGGCCGTCACGGACACGATGTCGCGCTCGCTGGCGGGGATCGGCGCCAGCCCGCAGGTCGCACCAGAGTGGCAAAGCGTATTCATGGTGCGCGCGGCGGTGGACTCGCTGCCGTGGGGTCGCCGCAGATGGTCGGCTCAGTTGCCATGCGGCAGCAGGATCTGCCGCACAACCCCACCTCCATGCAGCAGGTCAAACGCTTCGTTCAACTTGTCGAAGCCGATGTGCTCGCTGCGCAGACGGTCCACGGGCAGCCGCCCGCGCAGGAACATGTCCACGTAGCGTGGCACGTCCTCCTGCGCCACGCCGCCGCCCATGAAGGAGCCCCGCAGCACGCGCTCCTCGCAGACCCAGGACAGATGCGGCACGCTGAACGTGGCGCTGGACGTTCCCACCCCCACGCCGATGACTTCGCCGCCGCGCACCGTGATGGACTGGGCCATCTGCAACGCCGATGGATGGCCAGAGATCTCGAACGCGTGGTCGACGCCGCCGTGCGTGAGATCCAGCACTTGCTGCACGGCCTGCGGGTCGCGCGCGTCGATGCAGTCGGTCGCGCCGACCGCGCGCGCAAGGTCGAACTTGGACGGCAGCACGTCGATGCCGACGATGCGGGCCGCACCGGCTTCGCGCGCGGCCATCACGGCGGTCAGGCCCACGCCGCCGAGCCCGATGATGGCGACGCTGGCGCCCGGCTTCACCTTGGCGCTGTTAAACACGGCCCCCGCGCCAGTGACAACGGCGCAGCCGAACAGCGCTGCGACATTCAGCGGAACGGCCGGGTCCATCTTGATCAGCGACTGCGGCGCCACCACCGCGTACTGCGCGTAGACCGAGATGCCGCTGTAGTGGTTCAGCCGCCCACCGTCCGCCAGATGCAGCCGGCGCGCGCCGGTCGCCAGAAGGCCTTCGGAGCGCGCCGCGCTGACAGCCTGGCAAATGCCTGGCCGGCCCGCCAGGCAGGTGCGGCATTGGCCACAGCCTGCCACGCCCGCCATGGCCACGTGGTCGCCCGGCTTCAGGCCTTGCACGCCCTTGCCAACCTCGCGCACGATGCCCGCGCCCTCGTGGCCGCCCACCACCGGAAGCGGCCGCTTGCGCAGGCCTTCGATGACGGACAGGTCGGAATGGCACAGGCCTGCGCCACGCACTTCGACAAGCACCTCGCCGTCACCCGGACCGTCGAGCTCCACTTCCTCGATCCGGAAGGGCCTGCTTTGCGCGTAAGGGGCCGGCAGGCCCTGCTCGTACATCACTGCTGCCGTCATTCGCATTTCTTCTCCTATCGGTCTTCCGGTCTTCTCATATCCGTTTTCCACCGCGCTATCGCGCGACCCGCGACGCATGAATCCAGTGCGAGCGCAGCGAAGCATGTTCGTGGGCACCCGCGGAACCGGCTTTGCCGGGCCGCCGGGTGCGCCCCCTTTGAGGGGGAGGCGCCGAAGGCGCTTCGGGGGTGGTTTTCCTTTCAGCCGTGCGGCCGCAGGATCTGCCGCAGCACTTCACCATGCTCCAGCCGGTCAAGGTTCAGGTTCAGTTCGTCGAAGCCGAAGCTGCCGCTCATCAGGCGTTCGACCGGCAGCCGGCCCTCCTGGTAGTAGCGCATGTACAGCGGCAAGTCGCGCTGCGGCACGCAGCTGCCCATCAGCGAGCCGCGGATGACCTTCTCCTCGCCGACCAACGCGGTGTGCGGATACGGGTACTGATCGCCCGATGCACCCATGCCCACGCAGATGATCTCGCCGCCCTTGCGCGTGATCGCATAGGCCGTAGCCATGCCGGCTTTGCTGCCCGACACTTCCAGGGCGAAGTCCACGCCGCCCCGCGTGAGGTCGCGCACGGCCTCCACTGCGTTGTCATCGCGCGCCGAGACGGTGTGCGTGCAACCCAGCTCCCGTGCAAGCGGGAACTTGGAAGGGTTGATGTCGATGCCAACGATCGACGAGGCGCCGGCGATCCGCGCGGCCATCACAGCGTTGAAGCCCACGCCGCCAAGGCCGACCACCGCCACGCTCTGGCCCGGCCGCACCTTGGCCGCGTTGAACACGCAGCCGGCACCGGTCACGACGGCGCAGCCGAACAAGGCCGCCACATCGAACGGAATTGCCGGATCGGCCTTGACCAATGTGCCCGGCACCGTTACGGCGTATTGAGCGAAGGAGGACACCCCGCTGTGGTGGTACAGGCCCATGCCCCCGCGCGTCAGACGCCGCGCGCCGGTCATGAGCACACCCTTGGCGCGCGAGGCAGCCACCAGGTCGCAAAGCACGGGGCGGCTGTTCACGCAGAAGTCGCACGCGCCACAGCCCGAACCCACGGTCATGACGACATGGTCTCCCGGTTTGAAAGCCGTCACCCCACGACCGACTTCGCGCACGATGCCAGCGCCCTCGTGGCCCATCACCACGGGCAGCGTGCGCTTGCGCAGGCCAGCCACCTGGGACAGGTCGGAATGGCACAGCCCGGCCGAGCGCACTTCGACCAGCACCTCTCCCTCGCCCGGCCCTTCCAACTCCACTTGCTCGATCTTCAACGGCCGGCTGTCGGCGTAGGGTGCCGGCAAGCCCTGCTCGTGCAGAACGGCGGCAGTCATCTGCATGTCGTGTCCCCTCCCGCTCAGTTCAGAACGAACAATCGTTCTTCGGTCATGTCGCGGATCGAGAACTTCGGCCCCTCGCGGCCGATGCCGCTGTCCTTCACGCCGCCATAGGGCATCTGGTCCGAGCGCCAGCGCGACGTGCCGTTCACGATCACGCCGCCGGTGCGGATGGTGCGGATCGCCGACAGCGCCAGGTCCAGCGAATTCGTGTAGATGCCGCATTGCAGGCCGTAGGCGCTCTCGCTGATCGCCGCGAACAGCGGTGTGATGTCTTCGTACGGCTGGATGCTGAACGCCGGGCCGAAGATCTCATCGGACACCACGCGCATGCTCGGGTTCACCTGGCTCAGCACGGTGGCGCCGAGCTGCGCGCCGCGGCGCGTGGCCGCGCGCAGAGCGCAGGCACCCGCCTCCACGGCTTCGGCAACCATGCGTTCCACGCGGATCGCGGCCTCTTCGTCGATCAGCGTTCCGACCTCGGTCGCCATGTCCAGTGGATCGCCGAAACGAATGGCGTCCACCTCCTGCAGCACCGCGTCCACAAAGCGATCGTGCACGCGCTTGTGCACGTAGACGTTCTGCACCGACACGCAGCTCTGGCCTGCCAACGCCACGCCATTGCGCGCGCAGGCCTTGGCAGCTGCGGCGATGTCGGCATCGTGGTGCACGAATGTCGGCCCCACGCCGCCCAACTCCAGCGCCACGCGCTTCATGCCCACGGCATCGCGGATCAACTTGCCGACGCGGATCGAGCCCGTGAAGCTGACGAAGTCCACGCGCGGATCGCTGACGATCCTGGGACCCACGGTGTCGCCATATACGGTGTTGATGGCGCCGGCCGGAAACCCTGCCTCCAACACCGTCTCGACCAGCTGATGCACGCACAGCGGCGCCTTGGGCGAAGGCTTGAGCACCAGGGCATTGCCGGCCGCAAGGGCCGGTCCGAGCTTGTGCGCGGTCAGGCTGATCGGACCATTGAAGGGCGTGATGGCAGTCACCACGCCGACCGGATAACGCATCAGCATCGCGATCTTGCCGGCACCGATGGTGCTGGCGTCCATCGGGATGTGCTCGCCCTGGATGCGCACGGCCTCTTCGGCGCACAAGTGGATCAGCTCGGCTGCACGCTGCGTCTCGACGATGGAATCGCGCAGCGCCTTGCCGGTCTCGCGCGCCATGGTGCGGCCGATCTGCTCGGTGCGCGCGGCCACCAGGTCGGCGGCGCGGTGCAGCAGGCGAGCACGCTCATACCCCGGCAGCGCCGCCATCGCGGTCTTGGCCTTGCGCGCAGCTTCCAATGCGTCCTCGCCGTCCTGCAGTGACGAGATGGGGGCCAGCGCGATGACATCGCCACGATAGGGGTCGCGAACATCGTGTGTCTGCTCGGCTTCGCGCCATTGACCGTCGATCTGCATGCGGATGCGCACAGGCGGGATGCTCGACTGTTCCTTGGTGCTCATGAGGTCTCCTTTGCGGGGCAGTGTAGGAAGCGCTCCGCGCCGCAGTCCATGGCGAAATGCGAAAGCTCGTGTCCCGGTTTTCCGCACAGCCAGGCGGCCGCCGATCGTTTCGATTCCGCCCGATTCGCGCCGGCGGCGGCGCGCGTGATGTTCGAGAAACGAGCACACCGCATCCCGAAAACAGGCATGGACCCGCGGCGGTACCGCTTCCTAAACTGCGCCATCGACACCCTAAGCTTGCAGCAGGCACCATGACGGCAACCGCCCACCACTCCCTGGAGACACCGCCCACCCAACCCGACCTGGTGCTCGACCTGGCAAGCTTCGCCGCCAACATCGACACCGCGCGGTTGGACCGCAGTGTTGTCGAAGCCGTCAAGACCAACATCCTCGACACGCTGTCGTGCGCGCTGGCCGGCTCCTCGGCCAAGGCCATCGCCGAGGTCTCGGGTCTGGTGCAGGAATGGGCCGGCACGCCCCAAGCCGACATGTTCGTGTTCGGCGGCAAGTTCCCGGCCCACCACGCGGCCCTGATCAACGGCGGCATGTCCCATGCGCGGGACTACGACGACACGCACGACGCTGCCATCCTGCACGCCGGCGTGACGGCCGTGCCGGCCGCCATTGCGGCCGCGCAGCTGCGCGGCGGCGTATCGGGCAGCGAGCTCATCGCGGCCGTGGCCGCTGGCCTGGAGGTGACCTGCCGCCTGGGCGTGGGCGTCAAGGTCGACATCGTCGAGAGCGGCTTCATCTACACCTCGCTGCTGGGCTACTTCGGTGCCACGGCCGCAGCCGGCCGCGCGCTGGGGCTGAACGACGAACAGATGCGCAATGCGTTCGGCATCGTCTACAGCTCGGTGGCGGGCAACCACCAGGTCACGCGCGACGCTTCGCTTATGAAGCGGCTGCAGCCCGGCCTGGCCGCGCAGGCGGCGGTGCTGGCGGTGCAGCTGGCGCAGCGCGGCATCCGCGGCGCGCAGGAGGTCTTTGATGGCGCCGACGGCTTTATACGCGTGTACCTGCAGGGCCGCGTGGACCGCGAGGTCGTGCGCAAGGACCTGGGCCAGCGCTTCGAGCTGTTGAGCCTGAGCTACAAGCCCTACCCCTGCTGCCGCGATACGCATTCCGCGATCGACGCGGCGCTGGAACTGCGCGCGCAAACAGGCCGACCCGCGAGCGACATCGAGACCATCCGGGTCGGTGTGACGGCACCCGGCTACCAGATGGTGTGCGTACCTGAAGCAGTTCGACTCGCGCCGCGCACCATCGTCGAGGCGCAGTTCAGCATTCCCTACACCGTGGCGGCCGCCTGGATCGACGGCCGCATGGGGATCGGCCACTTCTCCGACGAAGGTCTTCAGCGCAAGGACATCCTGGCGCTGACCGCGCGCGTACGGCCTTATGTAGACGCCGACATCGAACGCGACTGGAGCCGCTTCGTGACGCCGGCACGCGTCGTCGTGGAGTTCCGCGACGGGCAGACCGTGGAGACACGCATCGACTACCCCAAGGGGCACCCCAGGAACCCGATGCTGCCGGCCGAGTTCACCGCCAAGACAGCCGACTGCGCGACCTTTGCCGCAAGGGCGCTTCCGGCCGACACGGCAGCGCGGTTGACTGAAACCGTCGGTCGGCTCGAATCGGTCGCTGACATCGCCGAACTGATGCGCACCATCACCTGATCCAAGGGCGGGCTGCGGCCAAGACGCCTTTGCGCGTGCCACGATCCTCTCGGCCGCCCCTTCACTCACAAACGATAAACGGAGACTGCCATGGACAAGAGAACGCTTCTGAAAGCCGCCGCACTGAGCCTGGGCCTGCTGGCCGGCACTGCCTTCGCGCAAGGTGGCGGAGATCCCATCCGCATCATCATCCCGCTGAGCCCCGGCACGCCAAGCGACTTCGCCACGCGCATCGTGGCCGCCGCCATGAGCGAGAACCTCAAGCGGCCCATCACGATCGACAACAAGCCCGGCGCCAACGGCGTGCTGGCCATGCAGGAGTTGATGCGTTCCAAACCCGATGGCAACACGCTGATGCTGGGCGGCATCTCGCCGATGGCACTGAACGTATCGGTCGTCAAGAATCTGCCCTACGACCCGCGCAAGGATGTCACGCCGATCGGCGGCATCTACAACGCATTCCAGGGCTACATCGCCTCGAACCAGCTGCCCGTGAACAGCTTTGCCGAACTCGTCGCCTATGCCAGGAAGCATCCGGGCAAGGTCTCGGTGGGCCACTACTCGGCGCTGACCAAGATCCAGTTTGCAGCGCTCGGCCGTCTGGCCAAGGTCGACCTGCTGATGGTGCCGTACAAGTCGACCACCACCACCGCCACCGACGTGATGGGCGGCACGCTGGACGTCAGCATCGTCGACTCGGCCACCGCGATCACGATGGCCAAGGGCGGCAAGCTGAAGGTGCTGGCCATATCGCTGCCCGAGCGCAGCGATCTGGCGCCGGGGCTGCCGGCTGCCGCAGAGACGGTGCCTGGTCTCTCGGTACCGGCCTGGTCGGGTCTGATCGGCCCGGCCAATATGCCGGCCGATGTCGTGCAGAAGCTCAACGCAGGGCTGAACGCAGCGCTGCGCGACAAGGCCACCATCGCCAAGCTGGCCGAGAGCGCGGTGCAGCCGTGGCCCACCACGCCAGAGCAGTTCGCCAAGCACGTCGACGCGGAGACCGCGCGCTGGAAGAAGGTCGCGCAGGACGCCGGCATCCAGCCCGAATGAGCGGACGCTTCCTGCCGACAGTGAATCAGGAATCGAGATGAGCTATACGCCCCCCGTGAAGGACATGTTGTTCGCGATGCGCCACCTGGCGCAGCTCGACCGCGTGGCCGCCCTGCCCGGCTTCGAGGACTTTGGTCCCGACACGGCCGAGGCGGTCCTCGAAGAATCCGCCCGCCTGTGCCGCGAGGTCATCGCGCCGCTGAACGCGGTGGGCGACCGCCAACCCTCGCACTGGCACGACGGCGAAGTCACGGCCACGCCGGGCTTCAAGGAGGCGTATCGGCTGTTCGCGGAGGGCGGCTGGCAAGGGCTGGCCCATCCGCAGACCTACGGCGGCCAAGGCGCGCCCAAGCTTATCGCCGCGGCCTGCGCGGAGATGCTGCACGCGGCCAATGTCTCGCTGGGCCTGTGCCCCATGCTCACCGACGGCGCCATCGAGGCGCTGCTGACGGCCGCGAGCCCGGCCCTGCGCGCCAGGTACGCGCCGCAACTGATCGCCGGCAACTGGACTGGCACCATGAACCTCACCGAGCCGCAAGCCGGCTCAGACCTTGCAGCCGTGCGCACGCGTGCCGAGCCGCAGCCAGACGGCAGCTACCGCATCTTCGGCACCAAGATCTTCATCACCTGGGGCGAGCACGACATGGCGGACAACATCGTCCACCTGGTGCTGGCCCGCCTGCCCGATGCGCCGCCGGGCGTGAAGGGCATCAGCCTGTTCGTGGCGCCGAAGTTCCTGGTCAACGAAGACGGCAGCCTGGGCGCGCGCAACGACGTGCAGTGCATCAGCATCGAACACAAGCTGGGCATCAAGGCCAGCCCGACGGCGGTGCTGCAGTTCGGCTGCGCGCAGGGCGCGGTAGCCGATATGGTCGGCGAGGCCAACCGCGGCCTGGAGTACATGTTCGTCATGATGAACGCCGCGCGCTTCGCCGTGGGCCTGCAGGGCATCGCTGTGGCTGAGCGCGCCTACCAGCAGGCGCTGGCTTTCGCGCGCGAGCGCGTGCAGGGCCGCGCGCTCGGCAGCAGCGATGCGGCGCCGCCCATCGTCCAGCACCCGGATGTGCGGCGCAAGCTGCTCACCATGAAGGCGTCCATCGAAGGCGCGCGGGCGCTGGCCTATCTGGCCGCGGCGGCCGGCGATGTGGCGCACCATGCGGCGGACGAAGCCGAGCGGCGCGACAACCTGGCGCTGTACGAGTTCCTGGTGCCGGTCGTGAAGGGTCACAGCACGGAGATGGCGGTCGAGCTCGCCAGCCTGGGCGTGCAGATCCACGGCGGCATGGGCTTCATCGAGGAGACCGGCGCCGCGCAGCACTACCGCGACGCGCGCATCCTGCCCATCTACGAAGGCACGACGGCGATTCAGGCGAATGACTTCCTGGGGCGCAAGACGGTGCGTGACGGCGGTGCCGCGGCCAAAGCCGTCTGTGCGCAGGTCGCAGAGACCGAGCGGGCGTTGGCGCAGACGCAGGGCGAGGATTTCCGCGTGATGCGCCAAGGGCTGCATGCCGGCAGGATGGCATTCGAGTCCGCGGTGGACTACGTGCTGGCCAACGCGAAGGAGCGGCCCGTGCAGGTCTACGCGGGGGCGGTGTCGTATCTGCGACTGGCGGGTGTGCTGCTGTGCGGCTGGCAGATGGCAAGGACGATGCTTGCAGCGCACGCGAGGCGCGAAGAAGACCTGGCATTCTGCGAGGCCAAGATGGCGACAGCGCGCTTCTATGCCGAAGCGGTGATGCCGCAGGCGCTGGCGCTGGAAGCGGCGTTGCTGCGTGCAGGGGGAACGGTGGAGCGGGTCGGGTCGGAAATGCTGTGAACATGCCCATTTGCCTTGACCACGTCACTGTCCCCTCGGGGAACCGGGTTGCATCTGCCAAGCTGCTTGCAGAGCTGCTCGGTGTCCCATGGGCAGAACAAGGGGCCGTCGGCGCGTACTCTCCGGTGTACGTCAATGCCGGCCTGACCCTCGACTTTGCGCAAAGCGACGGCCCTCTTCCGAAGCAACACCTGTGCTTCCGGGTCGGGCAGCAGGACTTCGACCTGATCGTGCAAAGAATGAATGCCGCTGGCGTCCCGTTCCGTAGCCTGCCGCACGGTCCGGATGACAGCAAGGTCGCCCTGGTGTACGGAGGCCAACGCATTTACTGGCATGAACCGGATGGTCATGTGTGGGAGTTGCTGACCGTCAGCTACAAGCGTCAGCCACCCGTGGATCGTGAGCTTGGCGGCGTCTGATCGACAGCGATCACCGGCGCGCCAACGGCGCCATCCTCCGCATGTCCGGCCAGGCCTCGGCCGCCGCATCCACGAACGCGCGGATCAGCGGATCGTTCCCACGGCTCGCCACATGCGCGATGAACTGCGGGTACTCCGCGCGTGCCAGCGGTGACAGCGCCAGATAGCCTTCCTGCTCGCCCTGAAGTGCGTACTCTTCGCGCATCAGCAGCATGCCGACACCCGACTGCACGAGCGCACGAGCCAGCGCGGAGTTGTCGAAGCGTACGACGCTGTTCAACTCCAGGCCTTTCTCTGCAAACAGCTTCTCCATCATGAAGGCGTACGAGAGGTTGGTGTCGCTGGGCGTGATCCATGGCAGTTCGGCCAGTTCGGTCCAATCGGCGGATTCGATCTTCTCCTTCCAGGCCACTGGCCCCACCACACGGAAGTTCACCGTCGCCATCTCGTAGTAGGTGAAGCCGGCGTCCACCGCGCGGCCGAGCAGCATGCCGATATCGATCTCGCCTGTCTTCAGCGCCTGGCGCGTGCCGGCGGACGCACGCGCCCGCAGGTCGACGGTGATCAGCGGGTGCTTGGCACGCAGTTCGGCAATCACGGGGCCGATGCGGCTGGAGGTGGGGTCGCTGCTGGCGCCGACGATCAGGTTGCCTTCGACCTTGCCACGGATGTCGCGCGCGAACGAGGTGAACTCGGCCGCGCCATTCAGCAGTTCCTTGGCCTGACGCATCAGCATCTGCCCCGCGCGCGTAAGTTCCAGGCTGCGGTTGGTGCGCACGAACAACTGCAGGTCCAGGTTCTCTTCGATCGCGCGTACATGTGCGCTGGCGGCCGATTGGCTCACGTGCAGCCGTTCGGCCGCACGCGTGAGATGCTGCTCCTCCGCCACGGCGACGAAGGTGCGCAGCTGGACCAGATCGATCATCATGGTTCGTCGGGCCTTGTACGAGAGTTGTCGAGGCCAGCGATTTTCGTGCGATACCGCGCGCTGGCGCAGCGGGGTTTCCCGCGTGCGCTTCAACTGGCCGGCGGCCGCGTGCGCTCGAAGGCAGGCTCATGGCCGGCAAACGCGGCCAACCAGCTCGCCAGGCCGTGGCTGGACGGGCGCCATGCCACGGGCTGGCGTCGGTCGAGAAATCCCAGCGCGCAGGCCAGGCCGATCGTCACCGCATCGGTCTTGTTCGGGTCCGGCGGTGCAGCCTCGAAGACCGCGAGCGCGCGCCGGATCTTGCCGCGCTGGTGCTCCAGCCATTCGGACGACCGCCGCTCGGCGTCGTGGTAGCGCTCCTCGTAGATGATCAGCGCGCCGGCATCGATGATGCCGTCCGCCAGCCGTGCCTGCGTCAGCATCGCGATGCGCTGCGGCCCTGCGTTCGGCAGCAGCCTGTCGGTTGCGGCCACCCATTGCAGGAACTCGAGGATCACGCTGCTGTCGTAGACCGCCGTGCCATCCTCGCGGACCAGACAGGGGTATTTGCCCAGCGGGTTCTGCCCGCGCAGCGTCTCGTCCGCCGTGTCGGTCGGCACCAGCGTGACGCGGTCCGCCAGCCCCAGCACATCGATCGCCATGCGCACCTTCCGCACGAACGGCGACGTGGGCGAGGACCGCAGGACAAAGGTTTCGACAGCCGATGGCATCGTCGCCGCCTTCAGTGGAATGACCGCCCACCATCCACGGCCAGCGCGGCGCCGGTCACATAGGACGATTCGGAACTGGTCAGGAACAGGATGGCACGCGCGATTTCCTCGGGCTGCGCCAGGCGCTTCAGCGCGTAGTTGCTCACGTTCGCACGCACGCCGTCGGCCATGGCGGTGTCCACGAGACCGGGACACACCGTGTTGGCGCGGATCGCGGGCGCCAGTTCGGCCGCAAGCGCCCGCGTGAGATTCAGCACGCCGCCCTTCGACGCCGAATAGGCGGTACGGTTTGGCGAGTTGGGCAACAGCGCTTGCCCGGATCCGACATTGACGATGGTGGCCTCCGCCGCCTTCTGCAACCACGGCAGGCAGCAGCGCACGACGATGTAGCCGCCCGTCAGGTTGATCTCCAGCACGCGACGCCATTCGGCCACGCTGACTTCGAGGACGGAGCCGCGCAGCATGACGCCGGCGGCATTGACCACGCCGTCGATGCCGCTCATGCGGGCCGCGCTGTCCGCGACTGCACGCGCAACCGATGCTTCGTCCGTGACATCGGCCTCGCACGCATGCGCACCGATCTGCTGCGCCGCCTGTCGCAAGAGGCTGCCGTCTCGGTCCAGCAAGCTCAGTGTCGCGCCTTCCGCGGCGAATAGCTGCGCCGTCGCGCGGCCGATTCCCGACGCGGCGCCGGTGATCACAATGCGGCGGTCCTGCAGGCGCTTGGAGTGGTTGTGCATGGGTACCTCGTTCATTTCTTGGGCATCCCGGCTAGTTCGACCAGCCGGCCCCAGCGCTGGATCTCCGCGCGCACGAAGCTGCGCAACTGGCTGGGCGTCATCGGCATGGGGTCCATGGCCATCTTCTGGATGGCGGCCTTGGTCTCGGGGCGAGACAGGCTCTTGGCGACTTCGGCGTTCAGCCTGTCGACGATGGCCGGATTCGTGCCGGCAGGCGCAAACAGTGCCGCCCAAGTCACGACCTGCACGTCCTTGTAACCGGCCTCGCCCATGGTCGGCACGTCGGGCAGCAGCGGGTGGCGTACCTTGCCTGTCACGGCCAGCACCTTGAGCTGACCGTTTTGCACGAAGCCCATCGACGAATAGGGATCGACCAGCAGCGCGTCGATCTGCCCGCCCACGAGGTCCGTCAGGGCCTGCGGCGTTCCGCGATACGGCACGTGCGTGATATCCACGCCTGCGACGGATTGCAGCAGGGCCGCCGCGATCTGGCTGGACGTGTTGCCGCTGCCGAAGCTCAGTGGCTTGCTGCCCGAGTGCGCCTTGGCCACGGCAATGAAGCTCTCGACGTCGGACGCCGGCAAGTCCTTTCGCACCAGCAAGGTCAACGGGATGCTGATCAAGCCCGCCACCGGCTCGAAATCTTTCTCAGGGTCGAAGGCCAGATTGGCATACAGCGTCTTGTTCACGGCATGCGCGGAGTTCGTGCTCATGAACAAGGTGTAGCCGTCGGGGGCCGCCCGCTTGGCATTCATGGCTGCAATGTTGCCGTCCGCGCCGGCCTGGTTCTCGATCACGATGGGCTGGCCCAGGCCCTTGCGCAGGTCCTCGGCGATGACGCGTGCTGTCCCGTCCGTCGCGCTGCCTGCGGGGAATGGCAGGATCAGCTTGATCGGCCGGTTGGGATAGGTCTGTGCCAGAGCAAGGCTTGCGGCCAGGCCAAGGCAGGCTGCTGCCAACAGCAGCCCTCGCCGCGCGATGTTCATCACGAGTCTCCTTGCTTCTTTGTCTTTTCGTGGAACTGCGGCCACAACACGCGTACCAGTTCGCGCGTCGCGCCATAGGCGTAGCAGCTGTCGATCTTCAGCGGCCGGCCGTTCGCGTCCACGCGTTCGGCGCGTCCGCGGTTCACCTGGCTCAGCGACTGGAAGGCCGTCGTCGCCATGGGAATCAGCAGCTCCATCAGGTGCGTGCAGGCACGCTCGCCACCCAGGCGGCTGCGGACTTCCCTGCTCCAGCCGCTGGACATGCGCAGGCCGACCAGCGACTGCAGCGCATTGCCACCATCGGGGCACGCGTCGTAAGGCGCGGCCTCGGTAAAGGTCGCCACGGCGTGGATGGTGAGATCGCGGTCGTACACCAGGCGAACACCCATGTCGTGGACCGGTTCACCTGCCGGAAAGCGCTTATCGCCATTCGCGGGCACGAAGTCGTAAGGCTTGCGATCGGTCACGCGGCCTTCGAGCTCGAACAGGTCATCGCTGCGCCGCCAGGCACGCATATCGATGCGGCGCCAGTGCAGCTCCTCTTCGCGGGTTGCGGCGGAGTCCATGACGTCAGCCGAAAATCGGTGCGCGCTTTTCGAGGAAAGCGTTCACGGCTTCGCTGTGGTCCGGCGTCTTGTGGCACACGGCCTGGTACACGGCGGACAGTTCCAGCACCTCGCTCAGCCGCGCATGAATGGCCTCGCGCAGCAAACGCTTGGTCAGGCGGATGCCGTGTGCGGCGTTCACGGCGATGCGGTCGGCCATGGCGCGGGCTGCGGACAGCAGTTCGTCGGGCGGCACCACGCGCGACACCAGGTTCCAGTCAAGCGCCTGGCGCGCATCGATGGTGTCGCCCGTCAGCGCCATCTCGGCCGCGCGCGACATGCCGACGATGCGCGGCAGCAGCCAGGCTCCGCCGTCGCCAGGAATGATGCCCAGCTTGATGAAACTCTCGGCGAACTTGGCCTTCTCGGACGCGATGCGGATGTCGCACATGCATGCGAGGTCCAGCCCGGCGCCGATGGCATGGCCGTTGATGGCCGCCACCACCGGGACCTCCAGGTTGAACAGCGACAGCGCCAGCCGCTGGATGCCGCGCCGGTAGTCCTGGCGGATGTCCATCTCGCTGACCTCGGGCGAGGCCTGGCGCTTCATCTCGTGGATGTTGCCGCCGGCGCAGAACGAGGGGCCGTTGGCGGCCAGGATCACGCAGCGCACGCTGCGGTCGTCGTGGATGCGCTCGATGGCAGCCAGGAATTCGGGGATGGCTGTGTTGCCGGTCAGCGGATTGCGCTGCTCGGGCTGGTTCATGGTCAGCGTGACGACGGAGCCGTCTTGTTCGTAGAGCAGGAAGTCGGGCATGTTGGAGGTCTCACAGGGTTTGGTTGTCGATCACGAAGCGAAAGCGTACGTCGCCGGCCAGCAGCCGCCGGTAGGCGGCGTCGATGTCGTCAGCGGCGATCACCTCTACCTCGGCGGCGATGCCGTGCTCAGCGCAGAAGTCCAGCATCTGCTGCGTCTCGGCGATGCCGCCGCTGCGCGTGCCGGCGATGGAGCGGCGGTTGGTCAGCAGCGCGGCGGCCGGCACGCTGAGCGGCAAGGCGGGTACCGCCAGGTTCACGTACACGCCATCGAGCGCCAGCAGGCCGAGGTAACGATCCAGGTCGGCATGGATGGGCACGGTGGAGACCACGATGTCGAAGCTGCTGTCGAGCGCCGTGAACGTGTCGGGTTCATTGCTGAGCCGGTAGTCGTCGGCCCCCAGGCGCAGCGCATCCTCGTGCTTGGCAGGCGTGAGGTCCAGCACCGTGGTGTGCGCACCCAGCGCGCGGCTTATCTGCACGCCCACGTGACCCAGGCCGCCGAATCCAAGGATGGCCACGCGCTTGCCCGGCCCCGCGCTCCAGTGGCGCAGCGGTGAATACATGGTGATGCCGGCGCACAGCAGCGGCGCCGCGTTCTGCAGCGCGATGGAGTCCGGGATGGCCACGACAAAGGCCTCGTCCACGACCACCTGCTCGCTGTAGCCGCCATAGGTGGGCTGGCCGTCACGTCCGATAGCGCCATAGGCCAGCGTTCGGCCGCCGCTGCAGTATTGCTCCAGGCCGGCGCGGCAGTTGTCGCACCGACGGCAGGCATCAACCATGTTGCCTACGCCCACGCGGTCGCCGACGCGATGGCGCGTGACCTCGCTGCCCACTGCCAGCACGGTCCCGGCCATCTCATGACCCGGCACCAGCGGATAGATGGTCTTGCCGCGCGTGCTGTGCGCGTGCTCCACGTCGGATTGGCAGATGCCGGCGTAGGCGATGGCGATGTGCACGTCGCGCGGCCCCGGCGCGCGACGCTCGATGGTCGTCGGCACGAAGGGTTGCCGCGGGCCGCAGGTGCAGCGGGCCTTGACGCGAAACATCACTCGGGCCGGATGTTGGCCTCGCGCGCGAGCCGGACCCAGCGCGTGGTCTCCGAGTCGATGTAGGCCTTCAGTTCGTCGGGCCCCATCGGTAGCGGCGTCGTGCCATGGTTGGCGTATTTCTCGATCAGTTCGGGCATCTTCTGCGCCTTCAGCACGGCATCGCTCACGCGCGTGACCAGTTCGCGCGGCAGGCCGGCGGGCCCGACCAGTGCGTTCCACGATGGGAAGTCGAAGCCCGGCAGTGTCTCGGCAATGGCGGGCCAATCCGGCGTGGTCGGGTTGCGCTTCAGCGAGGACACGGCCAGCGCGCGCAACTGCCCGGCCTTGACCTGGGCCTGCGCGTTACCCGGGTCGGTCAGCGTGGCGAACAGCACGCCGCCGATCACGTCGCTGATGGTCGCGGGGCTGCCTTTGTAGGGGACGGGCAGCAGCTGGATGCCGGCTATGTGGCTCATGGTGGCGATCTGCGTTTGCACCGCGGTGGTCGAGAAGCCCACGCTGACCTGGCCGGGCCGCGACTTCGCGTAGGCGATGAACTCGCCGAAGGTCTTGATCGGTGAATCGGCCTTGACCATGAGCACGTGGTTCGTCAGGCTCACGCCCGCGATCGGTGTCAGGTCCTTGCGCGGGTCGTAGCCCATGTTCTTCACGAAGGCCAGGTTGGCCGCCAATGGCGAATTCGAGCCGCACAGCAAAGTGTTGCCGTCCGGAGCGGCGCGGACCACTTCCAGCGTGCCGATACTGCCGTTGCCGCCCGCCTTGTTGTCGATGAAGTAGTTCTGGCCGTTGATCGCGCCGACCAGCGGCAGCAGCATGCGCGCGGCGTAGTCGTTGGAGCTGCCGGCCGGCAGCGGCACGACGACGCGCACAGCGCCGCCGCGGCCCTTGGCCTGAGCCCAGGTCTGCCCGGCGGGCAATGCCAGGCCCAGGGCCAGCGCTTTCAGGATGTCTCGTCTTTCCATTTTTTAGTCTCCAGCCGTGTCCTGAGCGTTCAGCCCAGCACGGATTTGTATTCCATGAATTCCTCGATGCCGAAGCGACCCCACTCGCGACCGACGCCGGACAGCTTGAAGCCGCCGTGCGTGCCACGCTTGTCCAGTGGCGCGCCGTTGATGCGGACGCGGCCCACGCGCAGCCGCGCGGCGACGGCACGGGCGCGGTCCGGATCCGCAGACCATACGCCGGCTGCCAAGCCATAGACCGAGTCGTTGGCGATGCGTATCGCGTCTTCCTCATCGTCGAACGGAATCAGCACGACCACCGGGCCGAAGATTTCCTCGCGCGCGATGCGGCTGTGGTTGTCGCCCGAGAAGATGGTCGGCTGCACGTACCAGCCGCGCGCCAGACCCTCGGGTGCTTCGGCGCCCCCAGTCAGCATGCGCACGCCCTCCTCCCGCGCCTGGCGGATGTAGCCGCGCACGCGCTCGCGCGCGGCCGCAGTCGACACCGGGCCCAGCGTCGTGCGCTCGTCGAGCGGATCACCCAACACATAGCTGCGCGCCTTGCGCACGGCCAGCTGCTCGGCTTCGCCCAGGCGGTCGCGCGGCACCAGCATGCGCGTGAGGCCGCCGCAGACCTGGCCGGTGTTGCGCAGAGCGTCCTCGATACCGCCTTCCACGGCGCGCGCGAAGTCGGCATCGCCCAGGATGATGTTGGGCGACTTGCCGCCCAGCTCCAGGTGCACGCGCTTGATCGATTCGGACGCGACCTCCATGACGCGGCGGCCCGAGCGCACCGAGCCCGTGATGGACACCATGTCGACCAGCGGATGCGCCGCAATCGGCTCGCCCACCTCTGGCCCCGTGCCGCAGACCAGGTTGAACACCCCCGGTGGCAGCCCCGCCTCTGCGCAGAGTTCCGCGAACACAAAGGCCGTCAGTGGCGCCACTTCCGAAGGCTTGAGCACCACGGTGCAACCTGCCGCGATGGCGGCGCCCGCCTTGGATATGACGGAGCGCAATGGTGCATTCCAGGCGGTGATGGCGCCGACCACACCCGACGGTTCGCGTTGCACCCGGGTGCTGCCGACCTGGTGCACCCATTCGATCTGGTCGAGCGACTCGGCAATGATGTCCAGTTCTTCGACTGCGCCTTGTACCTGCGTCTTGCGAAGCGCCGTGATGGGGTAGCCCAGCTCGCCGACCAGCGTCTGCGCGATCTCCTCGAAGCGCGCCTCGGTCAGCCGCGCCAGCCGGCGGAACAAGGTCACCCGGGTGAAGGTACTGCTGCGCGACCAGTCGGCGAAGGCGCGTACGGCCGCCTGCACGGCGCGGTCCACGTCGTCGGCGGTGCCACGCGGCACAGTGGCAATCACCTGTTCGGTGGCGGGGTTCACGACGGTCAGAACTTCGCTGCCGGTGGACGGCACCCAGGCGCCGTCGATGTAGATCTGGTTGCGTTCGATCATGGTCTCACCACGCTTCTTCGAGGATCTGTTGCAGCTCGGCGGCTTCGCGCACCGGGCGCGGGTTGCCTTTGAGGAACCAGTCGCCCATCGCCAGCGCGGCCGTCTCGGGCAGGGACTCTCGCGGCACTTTCACGTCGCGCAGGCGGCGCGGTACGGCCAGCTCGTCGAACAGGCTCGCGAGGGTCTCGACCACGTGCTGCTCGGGCGTCTGCGTGGCGCTGCGCTGCAGGTCCAGCGCGGCAGCCACCTGCGCCATGCCGGCAGCAGCGGCTTCGGCGTTGAAGCGCAGCACGTGGGGCAGCACGATGGCATTCACGGTGCCGTTCTCGATCTCGTGGCGCGCGCCGATCGCATGACCCAGCACCGTGGTGATGCCGGCGGCCGTGTGGTCCGTGCCCTGTCCGCAAAGAATCGCCGCCAGCACGAGCTGTCCGCGCACGGCCGCATCGTCGGCGCGCGCGGCCTGCGGCAGGTGCTGGGCCAGAAGGCGCAGCGCCTGCATCAGGGCGCCGTGGGCAATGGCGTCGTGCGAGCGCGAGGTCAGCCCCTCGATGGCCATCGACAAGGTGTTGATGCTGGCGCTGGCGACCAGGCCGCGCGGTGCCGAGAGGATCATCTCGGGGTCGATGAACACCGACTGCGCACGGGTCTTGGGGTCGAACATCGCCAGCCGCTGGCCGCTCGCGGGGTCGAACACGGCGCTTCCGGCTTTGACCGTGGCCGTGGTCGGCGTGGTTGGCACGATGAACTGCGGCAGCTTGGGCGCTGCAAGCTTGGGGCTGCGCAGGCGGCCATCGGCTTCCGTCACGGTGCACAACTCGGACACCGGCTTGCCCTCGGCCGCCAGGATACTGGCCGCACGCGCCGTGACGATGGCCGAGCCGCCGCCGACCGCGATGACCGCATCGGCCTCGACGCGGCGCAACAGCGCGGCTGCGTCCTCGACCGAGGCGACCGGGCTGTGGCCTAGCACTTCGCCGTAGACGCCGGCGCAGCGCGCGCCCAGCGCGGTGCGGATGCGCTCGAACAGCGGACCTTTCGCCAGCCAGTCGCCGCAGACGACGACGGCTCGCTGGCTCTTGATGCGGTCCAGTTCGCGCCCCAGGTGCGTCAGGCTGTCGGGGCCGTGGTACAGCCGCAGCGGCGGCGTGATGTGTTGGAAGTTCTGCATGGCACTCAGCTTTCGTTCTGCAGTTCGGCCCGGACTTGGGCGCTGATGGCGGCCTTGTCCACCTTGCCGGTGTGATTGGTCGGTAGCGGCTCGCGCTGCAGCCGCCATTGACTGGGCACCGCGAACGAAGCGATCTGGCCGCGCAGCTGGTCCTGCAGTTGCTGCGGCGTGAAGTCGGCGTCGGTCACGACCACGGCCATGACTTCCTCGCCCAGGTCGCGGTGCGGCACGCCGAACACCACGGTCTCGGTCACGCCCGGGATGTTCAGCAACGCGCGCTCGATTGCGGCGGGCGCGATGTTCTCGCCGCCGCGGATGATCATGTCCTTGCAGCGGCCGGTGATCCACAGGTTGCCCTTGTCGTCGAGCCGGCCCAGATCGCCGGTGCGCAGCCAGCCCTCCTCGTCGATCGGCGATTCATCGAGCCCGAAGAAGCCGGACATCTGCGTTGGCGAGCGCAACAGGATCTCCCCGTCAGGCAGGCCGGGATGCGGGAGGAAGCGAATCTCGACGCAGGGCAGCGGCTTGCCGGCGGAACCCAGCTCGTCCAGCGCCTCCGATCCGGCTGCGGCCGTGGCCTGCCCGCCGTTCTCCGTCAGGCCGTAGCCTGTCGGAATCCGTGGACTGACGCTCGGCAACTGGGTGCGGATGCGCTGCATCAGTTCCGCATGCACCGGCGCGCCACCGATGCTGATCGACTTCAGGCTGCTCAGGTCCCGGCGTGGCACATCCGGATGGTCCAGCAGCCGCGTGACCATGGTCGGCACGGCGTTCCAGCGCTTGACCTGGTTGCGTTCGATCGCCGCGAGCACTTCGGCGGGGTCGTATCGCCCTTCCGACAGCACCAGCGTATCGCCGACCACGACTGCCCGCATGAGCGTTTGCATGCCGCCCACGTGGAATAGCGGACCGGTGATCAGCGTCACATCGCGCGCCGTTTCGTCGATCTGGTGCGGCAGCTTGCGCGTGATGTGCAAGGTCATCTGCAGGCGCGCCAGCAGCGCACGATGCGACAACACCACCGCCTTCGGTTGACCCGAAGTGCCCGAGGTGAAGATGATGAGGGCGGTCTCTTCTTCGTCGCCTGGGGCCTGCGCATCCGGCACGACTTGGCCGCCCGCGCCCCGAGCATGGGGGATGTCCCACGGCCCGCGACGCGCGCCCGCCGGCACGCGCGGGGCGCAGCGCTCGTCGGCCAGCGTCATGGCCGGTTGCAGCGCAGCCAGGCCGTTGGCGACCTCCAGCGAGCTCCACCAGGCATTCGCGAGCACCGGCACGGCGCCTGCGAAAAAGCAGGCCCAGAAATTGACCACCCATTCCGGACCGTTCCAGCCGAGGATGAAGATGCGATCACCCCGGCGGATGCCCAGGTCGGCGAGTTCGCGGGCCTTCGCGACCGCGCCGCGGTGCAGGTCTTCGAACGAAAGCACCCGCTCGCCCTGGACGAGGTGGGGCCGCGCATCCCAGCGACCGGCGAAGGCCAGCAGCTGCTCGACCCTGCGGGGACGATCCGTGTACATCCGGTAAGGAATCCCGCCGACCATCTCGGTCGCGATCTCCTTGCCCCATGACGTTGTTGCTGATGACATCGATGTCTCCATGCTGCTTCTCATGGCTTACGGTAGCGATCGAGCATCGCGTTGTCCTGGCCGAGCGCCGGCGCCGGCTTGGCGGGGCACCACTCGCCGTCGAACTTGATCGGAATCCGAACGCTGCGGATCGTGCCGACCTGGCCCGGGTATTCGACATTGGCGATCGACCCGGAGCCACTTGCGGCCTCGACTTCCAGCGCCTCGCCGAGACTGCGCACCACGCCACAGGGAATGCCTGCCACCTGCAGCCGCTGCACGATGTCATCGGAGGTGAACCCGGAAAACACCTCGCCGAGCAGTGCGTCGCATGCGTCGCGATGGACGACGCGTGAAGCAGCGGTCACAAAACGTGGATCGTCGGCAAGTTCAGGGCGGTCCATGGCCTGGACGATCTTCTTCCACGAACCATCGCTGAACGTGGACAGCAGGATGTTTCCATCCGAACCTGCATACTGGCCGTACGGCACCACGCCCGGATGTCGTGACCCCATCCGCTTGGGTGATTCGCCGGTCACGAAATACCGCGTGGCGTTGTACACGGAGAGCGACAGCAGCGAACTCATCATGCTGACTTCGACCAGGCTTCCTTTACCGGTTCGCGATCGCTTGAGCAGTGCCGCGAGGATGCCGTGCACCGCGAACATGCCGGAGGACAGGTCGGCCACTGGAAGACCCAGCTTGCTGGGTGGACTGTCGCCTTCCCCGTTCAGGCTCATGACGCCGGATTCGGCCTGCACGATCAGATCGAAGGCGGCCCGCCGGCTCTCGGGTCCGGTCCCGCCAAAACCCGAGATCGAGCAATAGACAGCCCGTGGATTGATCCTGGAGATCACGTCGTAGCCGATGCCGAGGCGCTCGGCGACGCCGGTACGGAAATTCTGGATGAAGACGTCGCAATCGGCAGCCATCGCGTGGATGAGCTTTCTTCCCTCCTCGGACTTCAGGTCGAGTTCCACCGAGGCCTTGCTGCGGTTGATGGTGGAGTGGTAGAAGCTCACGTCGCCCTGCAGGGGCGCGATGTGGCGGGTGTCGTCGCCGGCCTCGGGCACTTCGACCTTGATCACCTCCGCGCCCATCTCCGCGAGCAGCAGCGTCGCATAGGGGCCGGAGAGATAGCGCGTCAAGTCGAGGACGCGCACACCGCTGAGCGGCAACGCCGAGCCCTCTGCTTCGCTTGCGCCATCGTTGCGCGGCGGCTCGGCAAACGCCGTCGAATGCGGCTGCTCATTCGTCGCTTCGGCGATCAGGGTGTCGATGGATTTGGTCATGCTCGTCTACGTCCATGCTTCGTTCTGCGAACGTCCTGATGCTCAAGCGGCCGGGCGCTTGGGCAAGGCCACCACCGCGGTGCCGGGCATGCATTGCTGGCCACGCTGGTTGGTGGCCCAGGTGGTCAGGCGAACGATGTGACGCCCTTCGGCGTCGATCTCCTTGGCATCGACGCGCCCGCCCAGGCGCACGACGTCGCCCAGATACACATGCGAACGGTACTGACCGGTCAGCGCGAGCAGCTGGCCGGCATCGCCCATCCAGTTGGTCAGCGAATGGATCTGCCAGCAGGTGCGCTGAATGCCCACGTCGTAGGCGATCTGCGCGCCTTGCAGCTGGGCCGCGTAGTCGTTGTAGTGCACCGAGTAGACCGGCTCCAGAGCATGGGTGCGCGGGTCCCGGAAGGCCCACTTGGGGTGCTTGTGGTAGCGCTTGAGCGCCACCGAATGCGCGGCCACGCGCGGGATGGGCGCGGCGCCGGCGGCGATGAAGGCGATGAAGTCCGTCAGGCCCAGCGGGCCCTTGGTGATGACGTCGATCTCTTCTCCCACCTGCACATCGTCCCAGTAGCGAGGCGTGGCGCCGCGCGGCCTCTCGGCCAGGATCTGCTCCTCGATGGCCGCGATCTCTTCTTCCTTCCAGGGATGGGGCACTTCGATGGCACGGCTTTCGCGGCGCGCCTGCATCTCGCCGCGCTCGAAGCGCATGCGCGAGCAGATGAAGGTGGCCTTCAGGTCGCCCTCGTCGTTGCGGTACTCCTGGCGCAGGTAGTCCTTGATGCGGCGGCCGCCGAAGTTGCTGTCGGCAATCGGGCCGTCGAAGCCGTCGAAGACGACCTTGGCGGTGATCTTCTCGCCCACGCGGATCGGCGCGCCGAAGGTCATCTTGGTCTCGGCGTGGAAGCCACCCAGGCCCGGCCAACCCACCTGCACCGAGCCCAGGCAGGCGAAGATGAAACTGGGCGGCGCTACCAGCGTGCCGTGAGGGCCTTCATTGGCATAGGCGCTGTCGGTCCACAGCGGGTTGTCGTCGCCAATGCCTTCGCAAAACCGCATGACGGCCAGGCGCGTGGCGTACTCATTGTTCAGGCAAGACTCGGTGCGCAGCTCGGTGCCGATCAGCGCGCGCATGTCGGCCAGCATCTTGTCGGTGAACTTTCCCAGGGCCAGCTCCTTCGTGATGCCGGCGTCGGTTGTCTCTTGGGTGGTCATGTCTGCGGTTCCATATCTGTGTTGGCGATGACGAACTGTAGGTTTGGCAGGGGTGCGGCGTCCATGCGTCTTTCCTGCAACCGGCATGCAGGAAAAACGTGCACGGGTCGCCCGCGTTCGCCAAATCAGGACGCGGGGTCGCGAACTTCGGCATGGACGTGGCCGCCGCCCCGTTCCTAGACTGCAAGCGAGACAACGAGGAGACACATGCTGTCCGACATCACCCGCCCGACTCGCCGTACCGTCCTCGCCGCCGCCGCCGTGGCTTTTGCCGAAGCGGGCCTGTGCAACCCGTTGACGAACACCGCATCCGCCGACACGCCGGCCACCCCATACCGCGGCAACCAGCACCGCCCCACCAAGGACCTGCTGGCCTGGCAGGCCCGCGCTGACGCCGAAGCTGCGCTCGAGCCCGGCCTGCCCATCGTCGACCCGCACCACCACCTTTTCAACGGCACGGCGGACGCGCTGTACTACCGACGCGAAGACATGGAGCAGGACCTGTCGACCAGACATCGCGTACTGGGCACTGTCTACATCGCGGCCTATGGCGCAGGTTGGCGCAGCGATGGGCCAAAGGCCATGCGCTCGGTCGGCGAAGTCGAGCGCATCGTGCAGCTCAGCGCGCAACCGCTCGCGACAACGCGGGGCCCGTGCCGGCTGGCGGCGGGCATCGTCTCGGATGTGGACTTGACGTTGGGCGAAGAAGCGGCCGGGGTGCTGGAGGCACACGTGGCGGCCGGCGCCGGCCGCTTGCGCGGCGTGCGCCACTACACGACCTACCACGACGGCCCGTTGGCCAAGTTCATCCCGAACGCGCCGCGCCGCGTGATGGCGGATGCGGGTTTTCGGCGGGCGTTCGCGCAACTGGAACGCCACCAGCTGAGCTTCGACGCGCTGGTCTATCACACGCAGCTGCGCGAACTGGCCGATCTGGCCGACGCTTTTCCGCGCACGACCATCGTGCTGAACCATGTCGGCATGCCGGTCGGCGTGCTGGACTTCGCGTCGCAGCGTGCCGAGGTGCGTCGCCATTGGGCGCAGGATCTGGGCGCGTTGGCAGAGCGGCCGAACGTGGTCGTGAAAGTCGGCGGCATGGGGATGCCGATCTTCGGTTTCGGCTTCGAGCACGAAGATCGGCCGGCCACGACGCAGGCATTGGTGCAGGCCTGGCAGCCGCTGATGCAGGTCTGCATCGAGGCCTTCGGGCCGGCGCGCTGCATGCTGGAGAGCAATTTCCCCGTGGACAAGCAGTCCTGCGGCTACGGCCAGCTGTGGAATGCGTTCAAGCGCGCGACGGCCGGGCTGTCGGTCGCCGAGCGCAAGGCGCTCTTCTATCGGACCGCCTGCCAAACCTATCGTCTGCCGGAGCTGCAGGCCGAATGCGATGCGGCGTGGCCCGGGGCCTGAAGCGTGAGACGCTGCGTCAGCCCTGCTGGCGCGACGTCGGCATCACCAACGCGTCGCCGTCGATCACGACCCTGTCGCCCACCGTGCAGACCGTGGCCAGCGTGACGCGGCGCTTGTCGGCCAAGAGCTCCTTGACAGTCACGGTCGCCTGCACCGTGTCGCCCGGACGCACCGGCCCCTTGAAGCGCAGGTTCTGCCCCAGGTAGACCGTGCCCGGACCGGGCAACTTGCCCGCAATGGCCGCCGAGATCACCCCGGCCGTCAGCATGCCGTGCGCGATGCGTCCCTTGAACGGCGTGGCCTGTGCGAACGCCTCGTCGAGATGGATCGCATTGCGGTCGCCCGAGGCGCCAGCGAACACCATGATGTCGGCCTCGGTGATGGTCTTGGCGAAGCTGGCCTGCATGCCGGGTTGCAGGTCTTCGAAGTCGTAGCCGTTCAATGCATTCATCGTTTACCGCTCGGGTTTGGGGGCATGGCCGCAAGTGTCGAGCGGTGTGCTTTGCCGGTCCATCGCGAAGTTCGGGAGGCCGCTTGCGGGCTTCGCGATCAGGTCACGAGATCACGCCCGCCGCTCGCAGTGCCAGCAGTTCCTCCGCGGACCGGCCAAGCCACCCGCCATACACCGCCTCGTTGCAGGAGCCCATCGGCAGGCTGGGCGCGATCGGCTGCCGCGCCGTTCCCTCGAACACCAGCGGCGAATGCATCAGCACCACGCGACCCAGGTCGGGGTGCTCGACCCACTGCAACTGGCCGCGCGCATGCATGTTCTCGTCGACCATCACTTCTGCCAACTCGCGCACGGGCGCGCAGGGCACCTTGGCGGCCAGCATGCGGCGCGCCACGTCGTCACGTACTTGCCCGCGGGTCCAATCCTCGATCAACGCATCCACGGCCTCGACGTTCTGCACGCGCGCCGTGCGCGTTGCGAAGCGCGGGTCGTCCTTGAGCTCGCCGCGGTCCATCACGTCGAGGATTGCGCGGAAATGGTGATCGCCAGGCGCGTTCAGCACCACGTGGCCGTCGGCCGTGGCGTAGACGTTGTAAGGCGACACGCCCAGGCCACCATGGCGATTGCCGGTTCGCGCGGGCGCCTGTTCGCCGCGTGCGTGCAGCATGCCGAGGTTGGAGGCGAGCGAGGCATAGGTCGCATCCTGCATCGAGACCTCGACGACGCGGCCCTCACCTGTCTTCTCGCGCTCGTACAACGCCGTCATGATGGCTGCATACAGGTGGATGCCGGCCATGAAGTCACACAGCGCGGCGCCGGACTTCACGCCGGGCTGGTCGGGGTGGCCCGTGGAACTGATCACGCCGCACATGGCCTGCATCACGAGGTCCATGGCCGGGTAGTCGCGGTACGGGCCGTCCTTTCCGTAGCCGGAACTGGAGCCGTAGATGAGCCGCGGGTTGATCTCGTGCAGTGCCGCCGCGCCAAGGCCCAGGCGGTCCATCACGCCGGGTGCGAAGTTCTCGACCAGGATGTCGGCGCGCTCCACCATCTCGCGCAGCAGTTGGCGGCCCTGCTCGGTCTTCAGGTTCAGCGTGACGGGCTGCTTGTTCGAATTGAGCATCGCGAACGGCAGCACCACGCCGCCCAGGTCGCCGCGGCTGCGCAGGTTCTCTCCGCTCAAGGGCTCGACCTTGATGACTTCGGCGCCGGCCATGGCCATCAGGAAAGTGGCGTAGGGGCCGTTGTAGATGTGCGAGAGGTCGATGACGGTGATGCCAGCAAGCGGCAAGGGTTTCGTGGGCTCGGTCATGGGGGTCTCCGGATGAAGATCAACGCGCGAGCAGACGCTGCGCGGCGAGGTAGTGCGGTCGGTCCAGCATGCGGCCGTCCAGGGCCAGCGCGCCGGCCGTGGGTGCTGCGTCGAAGGCGGCGACGATGCGGCGCGCCTGCGCCAGCGCGGCCTCGGTCGGCGTGAAGGCGGTATGGATAGGCGCGATCTGGTCGGGGTGGATGGCCACCTTGCCCGAGAAGCCGTCGCGCTCGGCTTCGTCCGCCTCTGCGCGCAGGCCGGCCGGGTTGCGGAAGTCCGTGTAGACAGCGTCGTAGGCCGGCACGCGCGCCGCGGTGGCGCCCAGCAGCGTAAGCGCACGGGCCATCGCGTAAGGCGCGGTGTAGCGCTGCTGCGCGTCGCGGTTGGCCCTGGCGCCGATGTCGGCCGCCAGGTCCTCGCCGCCCCAGAACAGGCCGCACAGTCGCGGGCCGGCGTCGGCCGCATAGCTGCCCAGGTGGAACAGGCTGGCGGCGGTCTCGGTCACGATCGGCAGGATGCGCAGCGGTTCGGCTGCGGCCTCGCGTTCGGCAATCAGGGCGGCCAAACGGGCCACGTCACGGCCGCTCTCGCACTTGGGCAGCATCAGGCCATAGGGGGCTGCGGGCACGATGGCATTCAGGTCGGCCAGGGCTTCGCCGGTCGACAGCGCGTTGACCCGTACGAACAGGCGCATGCGCTCGCGGTGGCGGGCCACGAAGTCGGCACAGCGCTGGCGTGCCAGCGCCTTCTCGGGCGGCGGCACGGCATCTTCCAGGTCGAGAATCAGCGCGTCGGCACCGCTGACGAGGCCCTTGTCGCATTTGCGGTTGTCGTGCGCGGGCACGAAAAGCAGGGATCGCATGGCAATGTCTTTCTTGAGCACGCCTACCAGGCGCTTTCGAGCACGCCGAGCAGGTCTGCCGCATCCCGCACGGGTCGCGGGTTGTCGCGCACGAACCAGTCGTCCATGGAGACTGCGGCCAAGTCTGGCAGCGACTCCCGCGTGACGCCGATGTCGCGCAGGCGCTTGGGGCTCTCGAGCTGCGCGAACAGCTGCTCCATGCCATGCACGACGGCATCGGCTGCCGCGGCACCTCGTGCGGTCTGTCCGAAGGCCACGGCCAGTTGCTCCAGACCCGCCACGGCGTGCCGGGCGTTGAAGCGCACGACGTGCGGCAACACGATGGCGTTGGCCAGCCCGTTGTCGACATGGAAACGCGCGCTGATCGCATGGCCGAGCGGAATCGCGATGCCGGCGCCGGTGTAGTCCGTGCCGTGGCCGCAGATCAGCGACGCGAACATCAAGGCCTCGCGGCCCGCGGACACCTCTGCATCCGGCAGGTGCTCCACGATCAGCCGCGTCGCATGCACCAGCAGCCCGTCCGAGAACGGATCGCCCCGCAGCGACATCAGACCCTCGAGCGCCATCGCCAGCGTGTTCAGTGTCGCGCTGACGATCAGTGCGCGCGGCGGCGTCTGCAGCAGCGCAGGATGCACGAAGACCGCCTTGGCGCGCGTCTTCGGGTCGAACAGCGCGAGACGGCCGCCATCCATGGGATCGAGCAGTGCACTACCCGCCTTCAGAGTTGCCGTGGTCGGCGTGGTGGGAACGACCAGTTGCGGCAGCTTGGGCGCCAGCAGGCGCGGGCTGCGCAACACGCCATCGGCGCCGCGCTGCGTACAAAGCTGTCGAGCGTCCGCCTGCTCCGCCAACAGAATGCTGGCGCCGCGCGCCGTGACCACCGCCGAGCCGCCACCCACGGCCACGACGGCGTCGGCACCCATGGCCTGCAAATCGGTCGCCGCCGCTTGCACCGCATCCAGCGGACTGTGCGCACGCACGCAGGGCAGCACGCCAGCACCACGCTCGCCCAACGCCTCTTGCAGCAGCGCCATCGCCGCCCCGTCACGCGCCAGCGATGCTCCGCAGACGACGACGGCGCGCGTGCTGCCCAATCGCGCCAACTCGCCCTGCAGCGCATCGAGGCTGTTCGCCCCGTGGAACAGCCTCAGCTCTGGCACCAGGTGCCGCAAGGGACTCACCGTGGTGCCTGCGGTGCAAGCCTCTTCGGGCGGCCAGGCGGGGCTCACTAGAACGTGCCCTGCGACAGAAAGCCGTCGACGGGGTCGAAGCTCTCGACCAGCTTCTTGCCGACCAGGTCCTTAAGCGCCTCGGTCGCGCCGCCGCCCAATGTGCCGTAGCGCACGCCGCGGTAGATGCGCGAGATCGGGTAGTCGTCGGTGAAGCCGTAGCCGCCGTGCACCTGCAGGGCCTCGTTCGTCACACGGATCGCCATCTCGTTGACGAACATCTTCGCGATGGCGGCCTCGTGCGGGTCGGGGAAAGGGTTGGCCGTCAGCGCCGCCCGGTACAGCAGGCTGCGGCCGGCTTCGATGTCGCGGTACATGTCGGCCAGCTTCCATTGGATGCCCTGGAACTCGGACACGTGCTGGCCGCGGATGGTGCGCTCGCGCACATAGCTGATGGCCTCTTCGAAAGCCGCTTCAGCCAGGCCCAGCGAGATGCTGGGGTTCAGGCAGCGCTGGGTGTTGAAAGCCGTCAGCAGCTTCTTGAAGCCACCCTGGCGGAGCAGCACGTTCTCAACAGGCACCTCGACCTGGTTGAACTGGATCTCGGCGAGATACTCGCCGCCCATGGTGTGGTAGCGGGCCGTGACCTCGAAGCCAGGGCTGTCGCGCTTGACGAGCACGCAGCCGAGGCCTTCCCGCCCTGGCGTACCGTCGATGCGCGTGAACACCACGAACCACTGCGCCTCGTTGGCTTTGCTGATGAGCGTCTTGACGCCCTGGACGATGGCGCGGTCTCCCTTGATGACGGTGTTGGTCCTGTAGTTCGGAACGTCGGTGCCGGCGTGCGGTTCGGTCATGCACACGGCCAGCGCAATCTCGCCGGTCGCAACCTTGGGCAGGATGTCCTGCTTCATCGGCTCGGGGGCGTAGGTCGCGATCACCCGGGTCTGCACGCCCAGGCTGCTCATGACGCCCATGGCCGTGGGGTAGCAGTTCTTGGCAATCTCCTCCAGCACCAGTGCGGTGTCGAACACCGGCAGGTCGGAGCCTCCGTATTCCTCGGGAATCGACATGCCCAGCACGCCGATGGCGGCCAAGGCCTTCAAGTTCTCGGCCGGGTAGGTGCCGTCCAGGTACTTGATCGAATTGCCCTTGAAATCCTTGGCCTTGCACAGGTTGCGCACGGCACCGATCAGGGCGCGCTGGTCTTCGGTCAACATCAATCTCTGGCGTGGCATGGGGTATGTCCTTTGGGGGGTGTCTGAACGATGCCGCCAGTGTCGAAGCTGGCCGCCCCTGCGTCCATGGCGATTGCCGGGAGCGTCTGTGCTCGATTCGTGAAGCATCACAATCGGCCGCTACCACCGATGGAGACATGCCCGTGATGATCGATCTCGTGCAGCTGCGCACATTCGTCGCCGTAGCCGAAGAGAGGCACCTGACGCGAGCCGCCGAACGCCTGCACATCAGCCTGTCGGCCGCCAGCGCGCATGTGCGCGCGGTCGAGTCCACGCTGGACACGCAGCTGTTTGTGCGCGCCAGCCGCCGGCTCGAACTGACGCGCGCAGGCGAACTGCTGTTGGGCCGCGCGAAGGCGGTGCTGAACGAAGCGACGTTGTTCTCGTCGTTCGCACGCGAACTCGGCGGCAAGGTCGAGGGACGCATCGTGGTGGCGTCCAGTAGCGACCCCTCGGCCAGCCGCATCGGCGAGGTGGCCAGTGCGCTGCGCGAACGCCACCCGCTGGTCAGCGTGGACCTTCGGGCACGCCCGTCCTCCGGCGCGCGCGAGGGCCTGAAGACCGGCGAGCTGGACATCGCGCTGCTACTGGGCCGGCCGACCGACACCAGCTTCAGCTGCTATGAATTGCAGACTTTCGCGTTCCGCGTTGCCGGCCCGCCCGCGTGGAAGCAACGGATCGAAGAGGCCGACTGGGCCGCGTTGGCCGCCCTCCCCTGGGTTACGCCGACGGAGGGAAGCGCGGCCTATACCACCATGTTGCAGCAGATGTTCGGCGAGCGCGGGCTGGTACTGAATTCGGTAGCGACCTTCGACAACGCGCTGCTTGGCCGAGCGATGTTGGAGGCTGGCGTAGGCCTCGATCTGGTGCGCGAAGACTACGCCCTGCAGGCCGAACGCCAAGGCAGCGTGGTGCTGTCGCCGCTGGCGCACGCGCAATACCCGAGCTACCTGGCGCACCTGGCGAGCCGGCGCGATGACCCGCTGATCCGTGCATTCCTGGAAGCGACCACCGACGTCTGGCCCGACCTGCGGCTCGCCAAACCGCTGGCCTGAGATGCCATCTGCGGCAATCGCGTAGCGATGGTCCCGCAATCGCGCATGGACTTAACAGGGGGCCGGTTTCTAGACTGGCTCGCATGCAGCAGTGCCAACTTGAGCAACTCGATTTCGCTGACCTGGTCCGCCCCGGCGAGGTCATCGCCTGGCCGCAAGGTCCGGGCGAACCGCTGGCGCTGACCGAGAGGCTCGTAGCGCAGGGACCGACGCTACAGCGTCCCACTTTGCTGTTCGGCCTGACGCAGTCCGACACGCTGCAGCCCGCTCTGGCGCGTGACTTTGGTCTGCGTGCGCTGAACGGTGCCGGCAACAGCCGCCGTGTGACCGCGCTGGCCGAGATTTTTCCGGCGCACCTCAGCGCAATGCCGGGACTCTTTCGCTGCGGTGGGCTGCGCGTGGATGTGTGCCTGGTGCAGGTTCGGCCGTTGGCGGACGGGCACTTCACGCTGGGTGTCATCTGTGACTTCACGCACGCCATGTTGCAGAAGGCGCGGCTGGTCGTCGCGCTGTTGAACCCCGGCCTGCCCGCCATGAGAGGTGACGCCATCGTCTCGGCGCTGGACATCGATCTGCTGGTCGACGGCGACGAGCGCATCCTTGACCTGCCGGACCCGGAGCCATCGGCGGTGGAGCACGCCGTCGCGCAGCGTGTGGCCGAACTGATCCCCGACCAGGCCACGGTGCAACTGGGTGTGGGCACGCTGCCGACCGCCGTGGCGCTGGCCTTGCGTGGCCATCGTGCCCTGGGGCTGCACAGCGGCGTGCTGTCCGATGCGGTGATCGACCTGATCCAGCGCGGCGTGGTCACGAACGCGCACAAGGGGCTTGACGCTGGCCGCACCGTCACAGGCGGATTGTTCGGCACGCAGCGCTTGCGCAACTTCGCCGAGCAGTCAGGCCTGTTCGACATGCGCAGCGCCGACTACACACACCAACTTTCCATGATGGCCGGCCTCTCGAAGTTCCACACCATCAACTCGGGCATCGAGATCGACCTGAGCGGGCAGGTGAATGCCGAGGTGGCCGGCGGCCGCTACCTGGGCGCTGTCGGCGGCTACGTGGACTTCGTCCGCGGCGGTCAGGCCTCGCCCAATGGCCGCTCCATCATCGCGTTCCCATCGACCACGACCGACGGTCGGCATTCACGCATCGTCGCGAGCTTGGGCGAACGGCCGGTGACGGCGGCGCGGAGCGACGTGGACGCCGTTGTCACGGAGCATGCCGTTGCTCACCTGCGCGGCTGCTCGCTGGCCGAGCGCGAACGCCGGTTGATCGCCGTCGCGCACCCCGAGCACCGTGACGCACTGCGGCGCATCACCCAACGGAACAAGGACTCACATTCATGAGCGAACAACGGGACGTGACCCTGGAGGACATGGGCAACGGCATCTACCGCATCCGGCTGAACAGGCCGGAGCGGCTGAACGCGCTGGGCATGGACAGCGTCGTGGCATTGAAAGCATGCGTGGCAGAGGCGGCGGCCCGGCACGCACGCGTGCTTCTTGTGCGAGGCACAGGACGCGCATTCAGTGCCGGTGCCGATCTCAAGGAGCGCAAGGGCATGGACCTGGCAGGCAAGCTGGAGCACAACACGCTGATTCGCGCTGCCATCGATGCGCTGGGTGCTGCGCGCTGCGTGACGGTGGCCGTGCTCAACGGACTGGCGCTGGGTGGCGGCACCGAGCTTGCGCTGGCCTGCGACCTGCGCATTGCCGCCGCCGGCATCAGCCTCGGGTTGACTGAAAGCCGCATCGGTGCGTTCCCGGGCGCTGGCGGCACGCAGCGATTGCCGCGCGTCGTCGGAGTCAGCCGCGCCCTGCAGCTGATGCTGACCGGAGAGCCCGTCAGCAGCGAACACGCCCTATCGATCGGCCTCGTCAACGAGGTGGTTGCGGCAGAGGAACTGGACGCACGTGCTGACGCGTTGGCTCGTCTGCTCGCGAGCCGCTCCGCGATTGCGCTGGCAATGATCAAGCGGCTAGCGCACCAGGGCATCGAGCTGCCTTTGCAGGCCGCATTGCAGCTGGAGCGCGCCGCGCTCCCCGAGATCCTGGGGTCGGTCGACTATGCAGAAGGGCTCGCCGCGTTCGCGGAGAAACGTGCACCTGTGTTCACGAGCGTGCTGCTGTAGCCGTTGCGTTCGTTCGCAAATCGAGGTCGCCGCGTCCCGAAAACAGCGATGGACTCCTGGCGCGCGCCGTTCCTAGACTGGATTCTCAACAAGCAAAGCGAAGGAGACATTGATGACGCAATCAACGAAGACCGCACTTTGGCGGCGCACGATCCGGCTCTGCACCGTGACCGCCGTCGTCACGACCCTGACGGCATGCGCCGGGCCGCAAGGAACCGTGGGCAATGCCCTCGTCTACCGTCCAGGCCTGCAAGGTCTGGCCGCGATTCCACTGCCCGAAAGAGATTTGCCGACCGCCGTGGCCGAGCCGTACTTCAAAGTTGGCGAGGGCGGCAACATGGCGCTGGAAGGGCCGGCCTTCGATCGGCAAGGAAACCTGTACTTCCTCGACATCTACGCGGGCAGAGTGCTGCGGCTGACGCCGGACCGTCAGCTGACGACGGTGTACTCCGAGAAGGACCTGCATCCCGCCGGCCTCGCCATCCACAAGGACGGACGCATCTTTGTCGCGGGGCTGGGGCCGATCGGAGTGAACGGCACATTCGAAGCCGGCACCGTCATCGCGCTGGACTCAAATGGCGGCAATCGCCAGGTCATCGTGCCGCCTGCGAGCAAGTACCTGGCCGACGATCTGACCTTCGACAGCGCGGGGGGCATCTACTTCACGGACTTCCGCGGCACCTCCACCCAGCCGGATGGCGGCGTGTACTACGTGCCTCCGAGCACTCAGTCTGTCAGCGTTGTCATTCCCAAGCTTGGCGCCGCAAACGGTGTCGCAGTCAGTCCCGATGGCAAGGTGCTGTGGGCTTCCGAGTTCGCAACCGGACGCATCCACCGCGCCGACATGGCATCACCCGGCGTGGTCGGAAGATGGGGGACGTCTATCCCGTACCAATTCATCGGCCGCGCGCCGGACTCCATGCGGACGGACGCAGACGGCAACCTCTATGTGGCTGCCTACCACCAAGGAAGACTGCTGGTGCTCAGCCCCGGCGGTGTCCCGATCGGTCAGATCCTCGTACCCGGACGCGAGGACGACAAGTTCCTGAAAGTGACCAGCATGGCCTTTATTCCAGGGACCAACGAGATGGTCATCCTGGCGCGAGATGAACTGAAGAAGACGGGCGCGATGATCTTCAAGGCCAGGGGGTTCGCGAAGGGACCGACGCTTTACTCCCACCAATGAGATAGCGCATTGGCGATGAAGAAAGACGGCGCTCTTCGATCGTCCACGAAATCAGCAACTCGTGTCCAAGAAATGTCCATGGACTGTGTGATGACTCATTTCTAGACTGCATCTCGTGTACGAAGAGATCGGCTTCGTACCACTGCACTGGGTCAATGGGTTCGACCAGAACGTAAGCCACTCAGAGCAAAGTCGGCCAACGAAAGCCGGAAGCTGAAGAAGACGCGGAGGTCGCCACACCAGCGATCTCGAACGCACCCTCACGAGTGCTGCCACTCTCCATCTGGACAATCGGAGACATAGACCCATGAAGAAATCGCTGCTGTTGCTTCCCCTGCTCGGAGCAGTCACCGCCACACATGCCCAGTCGTCCGTGACGCTGCAAGGAACCGTCGACATTGGACTGGCCTACACCAAAGGCTCGCAAACAAGTCGCAAAGGATTGCTCAGCGGCGGCAACGCGACCAGCAAGCTGATTTTTCGGGGCGTCGAAGACCTGGGTGGAGGGCTGTATGCCATGTTCTGGCTCGAATCGGGGCTCAACGCCGACGACGGTACCGGCCAGCCAACCAACATCAACAATCAACCGACGGGTGCGACCGCCCCTGGCTTGATGACCTTCAACCGTCGGTCGATCGTCGGGCTCGGTGGATCCTGGGGCGAAATTCATCTTGGACGCGATTGGTCGCCCAGCTACGAGACATTCGTCAGCAAGTTCGACCCGTTCGCATTGGCAGTGGGACTCGGCATCAATTACTCGGGCAGCATCAATCCGAACCAGATTCGGGCCTCGAACAGCATGACCTACCTCACACCCAAGGTCTTCGGGGGGTTCGGCCTCAACGTCCAACACTGGTTCGGCGAGAACACCAGCGGAACACCTACCGAGCGCGATGGCACGGGCAGCGGGATGCGATTGACCTACGACAGCGGACCGGTCAATGCAGCCGCGACTTTCATGCAGACCTCATTCGCCACCGGGGATGCCATCTATCGCAACATCGCTGGTGCATATGACTTCGAGGTCGCCAGGCTTTCCTTCAATGTGAACCACGACCAGCAAGGCCGGCTTAGGCAGTCCGGCTGGCTGGTGGGGCTGACAGTGCCGGTTGGCGTGACGCTGCTCAAGGCGTCCTATTCGACGATCCGGACAAGGCAAGCGGGTCAGGACCCAGAAGGCAGAAAGTTGGCAATCGGCGCGGTCTACAACCTCTCGAAGCGAACTGCCATCTATTCGACCATTGCGACGATCCGCAACAGCGGCGGGGCGAGGTATGCCACCGCTAACGCCACCACAGCACCCAACCGATCCTCCACCGGCATCGACTTGGGAATTCGTCACAACTTCTGAGGCTCCACGGGCCGTACACACCACCTTGAAGGACCTTTGCACATGCATCGCAGCAGCAAGGAAATCGGCCGACAGATCATGAACGAGCTCATGGGAGAGGGCTATGTGGAAGGCAAGGACAAGAAGGCCAATGCCTTCACGGCCGTGCTCAACGAGTATTCGGAGGAGGTGTGCTTCGGGAGGATATGGGCACGCGAAGGCATCGACCGGAAGCTGCGCAGCATTCTCAACATCGCCATGCTGACGGCGCTGAATCGACCCGTGCAGCTGCGCCACCACCTGGAAGGCGCCCTCAACAACGGTGTCACCGTGAACGAGTTGCGAGAAATTCTCTTGCACACGGCCGTGTACTGCGGGCTACCGGCAGCAGGCGAGGCGTTCAAAGTGGCTGAAGAGGTCTTGAAGAGCCGCCAACTCATCGACTGAGTTGCATGCACCGATTGGATTGGCGATGAGCAACGGGGCGCACGGGGCGGCCGCGGTCATTGGCCGTACTGTTCCTTGCTTACCTTTTCCATCCATTCCACCGATTTGCCGTCCAGGGCCTCGGAGATCGCCACATGGCTCATGCCCACGGTAGGACTCGCTCCATGCCAGTGCTTGGCCCCCGGCGGAATCCAGACGACGTCGCCTGGACGGATCTCCTGGACGACGGCATCGCCCCATTTCTGCACGCGGCCGACGCCGGCAGTGACGATGAGTGTCTGCCCCAGCGGATGCGTGTGCCAGGCGGTGCGCGCGCCGGGCTCGAAGGTCACGATGCCACCGCCCACCCGAGCCGGTGCGGCGGCCTGGAAGCGCGAGTCCACGCGCACCGCGCCAGTGAAGTTCTGCTCGGCGCCGGCACTGGATGGCTGGGTGCCGATCCGGGTGACCTGGATGGGCGCAGGCTCCATCGCGGAGGCGGTGGACAGCCCCATGGACAGGGCGATGGCGGCGGCTGCGGGAAGTTTCATGTTCAGTCTTTCTGCAGCCTCTCGGGCTGCGGGTTGTGTTTCATGACTTGAGTCCTTGGTGCCGGACGCCCGGACGCGGACACGCGCTTGCGGTGCTGCAGCCATTGCATCGAGTAGTAGGTGAGGAACATGCACAGACCGGCCACCGCCATGCAGTGCCCGAAGAAGCCCACGACGGATTCCTCGAAGTTCCACCAGTCCAGCGAAATCCGGAACAAGAGCCGGGAGCGCAGGTTCAATGCGAACACGCTGCTCACACCCTGCACCGCGATGCCGATGGCCATCAGGCGCAGCACAGCCGTGCGCGCCGCGTTTGCATGCGCGATGCCGAGCAGCTTTCGGGCGGCGGCCATGAGCAGTGGCCAGCGCAAGCCGAGGTGGATTGCGACGATGAGCAGCAGCCAGTAGGCGATGCCGGCATGTATCAGCCGCGCCGTGGAATCGTCATCCAGGCGAAGGCCCGCAAACAGCGTCTCGGAGATCGTCAGGCTGGTGGCCAGCAGCGCCACCATCCCGGCCAGGAGCATCATGGTCATGGCGGTGTTGAACTTCGCTCGTCGCTCGCGCGGCACCTTCGGGAGCGCGGCGAACCAGCGGCGATGGAATGCGTTGTGGATAATGAGCAGCACGAACATGCCGATGCCGGCCAGTTCATGCGCAGCGTTGCCCTGCCAGAAATAGGCGAAGGCAAACAACAGCAGCCCAGCGGCGGTGCAGTCGAGCACCAGTCTCAGCAGAAAAACGGGGGTCAAGGCACGGCTCCTGTGTCGCGGTAGCGGCTATTCGACGGGCTTGCCGCGAAATTCCGACAGGCGCCCGCCGGTAAAGAGGTAGCCCCGCTCCTTCTGCGATGAATGGCAGGACATGCAGCGCGACGTGTTCTCCTTCAGATTGATCTGCCGGTCCGGCCAGTACCACTGGAACTGCCAATCGCCGGTACGGCGACGCTCATCGAAGTCCGCGCCCCAACCGGCGCCTTTCTCCATGACGAAGTACCGGTAGATCTTCTCGTCCCGATAATCCGCCAGCACGAAATGCGTGCCGTTCGGAACCGTCAGACCCTTCTGGATCGCCTCGATGGCGGCCCGCGTAGTAGAGATGTGCTCGGTCACGTTCCCGCGCCGAACCGTGGTGTAGTGCACCAGTTCGTCGAGCTTGGGAAATGTGACGCGGTTGGCCTCCGCATGCGCCTGCAAGGAGCCCCCGAAAGCCGCGCATGCGCCCAACATTGCAAGTGCACCGAGACGCACGATTGTTTTGACTCGAGTCGTGTGTTCTCTTGCTCGGGGCGACGCAAGGAATGATGGCAGCACCCCGCCAGCCAACTTCCAGCTCATTGCCCGGTCATCTTCAGCGCGGCCTCGGGCAGTCGCTCGCCCTGGACCTGGACCTTCGACACTTCCTCGTCGATTCGAAGGAGCTCTTCCGCGCTCAGGTCGAGCTCCACTGCGTCCAGGTTCTCCTCCAGGCGATGGAGCTTCGTCGTGCCGGGAATGGGCACGATCCACGGCCTTTGCGCAAGCAGCCAGGCCAGTGCCACTTGTGCTGGCGTGGCGTTCTTGCGGACCGCAACGGCCTTGACGACGTCGACCAGCGCCAGGTTGGCCTTGCGCGCTTCAGGGGAGAAGCGCGGCACCGTGTTGCGAAAGTCCGTTGGATCGAACTGGGTCTTTTCGTCGATCTTGCCGGTCAGGAATCCCGCACCCAGGGGGCTGAAGGGTACGAAGCCGATGCCCAGTTCCTCCAGCACCGGCAGCAACTCCAGTTCCGGCGTGCGCCAGAACAAGGAGTACTCGCTTTGCACGGCCGTCACCGGCTGCACCGCATGGGCGCGGCGGATGGTCTGCACGCCCGCCTCCGACAAGCCGAAGTGCTTGACCTTGCCCTGCGCAATCAAGTCCTTGACAGCGCCGGCCACGTCCTCGATCGGCACGCTCGGGTCGACGCGGTGCTGATACAGCAGGTCGATACGATCGGTGCGCAGACGCCTGAGGCAGCCTTCCACCGCAGCCTTGATGTGCTCAGGCCGGCTGTTGGTGCCACCGCTCCGGTCACCAGTCAAAAGATCGATGTCGAATCCAAACTTGGTGGCAATCACCACCTTGTCACGGATCGGCGCAAACGCCTCGCCCAGCAGTTTCTCGTTGGTGAAGGGGCCATAGGATTCGGCCGTATCGAACAAGGTGACGCCGCGGTCGTGTGCGTCGCGGATGAGCTTGATCATCTCCTGCGTGTCCGCTGGCGGGCCGTACAGGGAGCTCATGCTCATGCAGCCCAGGCCCAGGGCGGAGACTTCCAGTTGGCTTCCAAGCATTCGGTTCTTCATCGGGTCATTCCATTCTTTGAGCAGAGGCTTCAACTTTTTGCAGCACTCGCCTTCAGCCATTCGCTTACGCGGTCCATGGTGCGTCTTTCCTGATCCGCTTCCATTGCGAAGCCCTCGTGCAGCCGCGCCTTCGGTGCGACGCTGGCCAGGACGGCGCGGCTGTTGCCGAGCCCGTAGCCACCGTGGGTCACGAAGGGGACCAGGGTCTTTCCGGACAGATCGTGCGCGGACAGGAAGGAGCGGATGAGCGGCGGTGCGGTCTCTCCCCAGATGGGAAAGCCGAGGAAGATCGTGTCGTAGTCCGCCATGTTGGGCACCTTCGCCTCCAGGGCGGGCTCATGGCCACTGTCGCGCTCCTTGCGCGCCAACTCCACCGTCTCCAGATAGTCTTCCGGATAAGGCGTCGCGGGCCGAATCTCGAACACCTCGGCGCCCCGCGCGCGCCCGATCAGGCCGGCGACGACACGGGTGTTCCCCGATCGGGAAAAGTAGGCGACGAGCATGCGTGACCTGACGCGCCACACTGCATCGGTGCCTTGACCCGACGCCGCCGAGGCGCTGCCAAAGGACAAGGTCGCAAGCGCCGCCATCATTGACCGGCGGCCCGGATCGTGAAACGTCGTGACCATGCTTGCCCCCGGGTCAGCGCCCTACGCGCGCCTGCAACGCCGCCGGATAGCGATCCCCCTGGATCTTTACTTCGTGCAGTGCGCCCGCAATCCTGTTCAGGTCAGCCTCGAATAGCTCCACCGAAGCGGCGCCCACGTTCTCTTCCAGCCGGTGCAGCTTGGTGGTTCCCGGGATAGGCACGATCCACGGCTTGCGAGCCAGCAGCCAGGCGAGTGCGATCTGGGCTGCCGTCACGCCCTTGTCTTTGGCAATCTGGCCGAGCAGGTCCACCAGGGTCTGGTTCGCCTTGATCGCCTCCGGCGCGAAGCGCGGCACCTTGCTGCGGAAGTCGTCACTGCCGAAGGTTGCTCCCTCTTTGATGGCGCCCGTCAGGAAGCCCTTGCCCAAGGGACTGAAGGGCACGAAGCCGATGCCGAGTTCCTCCAGCGTCGGCAGGATCTCGCCTTCGGGCTCGCGCCACCACAACGAGTATTCGCTTTGCAGGGCGGTGACGGGCTGCACCGCATGCGCGCGGCGGATGGTCTGTGCTCCCGCTTCGGACAATCCGAAATGCTTGACCTTGCCCTCGGCAATCAGGTCCTTGACGGTGCCCGCCACATCCTCGATCGGCACATCGGGATCGACGCGATGCTGGTAGAGCAAGTCGATCACGTCGGTTCTCAGGCGCACGAGCGAGCCTTCCACCGCCCGCCTGATGTGTTCCGGCCGGCTGTTGAGGATCTGCTGCCGGTTGTCGTCACCGAAAGTGAAGCCGAACTTGGTGGCGATCACCACCTGGTCGCGCACCGGGGCAAGCGCCTCGCCGACGACTTCCTCGTTCAGGTAGGGACCGTACACCTCGGCCGTATCGAAGAACGTGACGCCTCGATCGACTGCAGTGCGAATCAAGGCGATCGCCTGCCGGCTGTCCGTGGCCGGGCCGTAGCCATGGCTCAGGCCCATGCAGCCCAGGCCAAGGGCCGACACTTCGAGGTTGCTTTTTCCGAGTTTGCGTTTTTGCATGGCTCAATTCTGGTGATCGCACCGCCCTGCGACTAGATGGCAGAATTGGCAAAGACTTGTGAGGAGCCCTCATCAATGAGCATGGAGAGCTACAACGATCTGCTGGCCTTCATTGCCGTCGCGCGCGAGCGCAGCTTCACGCGCGCGGCGGCCCGGCTCGGTGTCTCGCAATCCGCGCTGAGCCACACGATTCGCGCTCTCGAGGCCAGAATGGGGGTGCGCTTGCTGACCCGCACCACGCGCAGCGTGTCGCCTACCGAGGCGGGAGAGCGCTTGATGCACAACGTCGCTCCTCGCTTCGAAGAGATCGAGGCGGAGCTGACGGCGGTGGCAGAACTGCGCGACGAAGCCGCGGGCACCATTCGCATCACGGCGTCTGAATATGCTGCCGAGACAGTCCTCTGGCCAACGTTTGCGAAGCTGCTCCCCAGGTATCCCCAGATCAAGGTCGAGATCACCGCAGAGCACCGCTATACCGACATCGTGGCCCAGCGTTACGACATGGGCGTTCGCCTGGGCGATGAAGTGGCGCGGGACATGACCGCGGTGCGTATCAGCCCGGACGTTCGCTTTGCGATCGTAGGATCATCGGTGTACTTGGCGAAGCGCCCTGCCCCCACGAAGCCGCAGGACCTGGCCGATCATGAGTGCATCAATCTGCGCTTGATGAGCAACGGGGACCTGTACGCCTGGGAACTGAAGAAGGGCAAGCAGAAAATCAATGTGCGGGTCGACGGCCAACTCGTCTTCAACCGACCCCGACAGATCCTCCAGGCGGCACTTGAGGGTTTTGGCCTCGCGTACCTGCCGCAGGAGATGGCGCAAGCCCATATCGCCAGGGGCCAGCTCGTGCCGGTCCTCCAGGAGTGGTGTCCGGCATTCCCCGGATACCACCTCTACTACGCGAAGCGCCTGCACGTGTCACGCGCCATGTCGGTGGTCATCGACGCGCTGCGCCATCCGGCCACAACTCCATGAACCAATCCACGCATGGCCATCCAAACCTTCAACGACGTCCTCGCCTTTGTTCATGTCGTGCGTGAGGGCAGCTTCACGCGGGCAGCGGCCGCAGTCGGCGTGACGCCCTCCGCGCTGAGTCATTCCATCCGCGGACTCGAAGCCCGGTTGGGCGTGCGGCTGCTCACGCGTACCACGCGAAGCATTGCGCCGACCGAGGCAGGCGAACGCCTGTTCAGCAGCGTTGCCCCACGATTCGAAGACATCAATGCCGAGTTGGCCGCGGTGAAGGAGCTGCACGACAAGCCTGTGGGGACAATCCGCATCACGTCGGCCGAGCATGCCGCGAACAGCATCCTGTGGCCCAAGCTGTCCAAGGTCCTGCACCAGTATCCAGACATTAGCGTCGAGATCACTGTCGATTACACGCTGTCGGACATAACCTCCCAGCGCTACGACGCGGGCGTGCGCATTGGCGATCAGGTGGCCAAGGACATGATTGCGGTGCGCATTGGTCCGGACTTGCGCATAGCCGTCGTTGGCTCGCCTGCGTATTTCGCCAGGCGCGCAAAGCCCAGGACGCCCCATGATCTGGTGCATCACGACTGCATCAATCTTCGCCTGCCAACGCAGGGCGGGCTCCTGCCGTGGGACTTCAACAAGGACGGGCAGGAAATCAAGTTCCGCGTCAGTGGTCGATGGGTGTTCAGCAGCAGTTCGCCCATCGTGCGGGCGGCCCTGGCCGACTATGGCTTGGCCTTTGTGCCGGAGGACATGGTGTTGGAGCACATCGCCGCCGGACGGTTGGTTCGGGTGCTCGACAAATGGTGTGCTCCCTATCCGGGCTACCACCTCTACTATCCGAGCCGTCGGCAATCCTCGCGCGCGCTGGTGGTGATCGTCGAGGCCCTGCGTCATCGCGCGTAGTGCCGTACCGGCGCGATCGCGCTCGGACTATTCATGAGTTCAGCTCAGTAGTGAATGCGCAATCATGGGCTTTATCTAGGCGATCAGGCTCCGTAGCATCACGGTTTTCAGGAGCACGTTACCGATGACCCATGAAGCGCCCACCACATGTCGCGCGACCGCAGCGCTGGCCGTCGCTGTAGCCTTGAGTCTTGGGCAGTGGCCCGGCCTCGCGGCGGCCCAGGGTGCCTCGGTGCCGCAGACCATGACCAGCACAACCGCCTCCTCCGACACCCTGTCCGCCAAGCAGCAGGCCATCCCGCTGATCGCCGCCTTCATGGCGACGAGCGACTTGCCAAGACTCAACGCCTCCTTGAACCAGGGACTGGACGCGGGCCTGTCGATCAGCGAGGCCAAGGAAATCCTTGTGCAGCTCTACGCTTACGTGGGCTTTCCGCGCAGCCTCAATGCCCTGGCCGAGTTGATGAAGGTGGTGGAAGCGCGCAAGCAGCGCGGCGTCCAAGACGCGCCGGGGCGTGAACCCGGCCGCGCCATTCCTACGGCTGACGCTTTGCGCGCTGCCGGCACCGCCAATCAGACCCGTATTTCGGGCGCGCCCGTCACTGGCCCGGTGTTCGACTTTGCGCCCGTCATCAACCAGTTCCTGCAGGCCCATTTGTTCGGCGACATCTTCGAGCGCGACAACCTCGACTGGCAAAGCCGCGAATTGGCAACGGTCGGCGCGCTGGCAGCAACGCCCGGCGTGGAGGCGCAGTTGCTGTCGCACATGCGTGCCAGCATGCGGGTGGGCCTGAGCGCTGCGCAGTTGCGGCAACTAACGCAGGTCCTTGCCGAGCGCGGGGATGAGCAGGCCGCCAAGCGTGCCAACGCTGCACTGATGCAGGCGCTTGCCGCTGCTACGGGACGCTGATCATGAGAGCCATCTCTCCTATCCTCACCATCGTCATGGCTGCTTTGCTCACCGCCTGTGCAGCCGGCGGACCCGGCAGCGCCACTGGCGCTCTGCAGATTCGGGACCAAGGCAGCTTCGCGGCCGGCGGAACGATGACCACTGCGCCGGGCACCTTCGACCCGCGCAAGCCCATGGCGCCGGATGGGCAAACCTACCGGGGCGATCACGCATACGCCTTCTACCAACTCCCTGTCGACGCCCGCAAGTACCCGATCGTCATGTGGCATGGCGCGGGGCAGTTCTCCAAGACCTGGGAAACCACGGCCGACGGCCGCGAAGGCTTCCAGACCATCTTCCTGCGTCGCCGGTTCGGCGTGTACCTGATCGACCAGCCGCGGCGCGGCAATGCTGGCCGAAGCATGGCCGAGGCGACGCTCAAGCCGACCCCGGATGAACAGCTATGGTTCAACCAGTTCCGTGTCGGACTCTGGCCGAACTACTTCCAGGGCGTGCAGGTCGACCAAAAGCCGGAGACGCTCAACCAGTTCTTCCGCGCCATGACACCGAACACCGGGCCGTTCGACATGAAAGTCGTCTCCGACGGGGTGTCGGCGGTATTCGACAGGATCGGCCCGGCCATTTTGTTTACCCATTCGCAAGGCGGCGGTCCGGGCTGGCTGACCGCAGTCAAGAACGACAAGGTCAAGGCCATCGTCTCTTTCGAGCCGGGCAGCAGCTTCATCTTTCCGGAGGGTGAAGTGCCGGCGCCCATCCCGAGCGCGTTCGACACGGTGAAAGGCGAAGCCGTACCACAGAAGCAATTCATGGCGCTGACGCGGATTCCAATCCTGATCGTCTACGGCGACAACATCCCCGAGCAACGGATGGACCTGCCGGCCCAGGACAGCTGGCGTGCGCGACTGCAGATGGCCCGCCAGTGGCGCGATACGGTCAACCGGCACGGCGGCGATGTGACGGTGCTGCACCTGCCGGAAGCAGGGATCAAGGGCAACACGCACTTTCCCATGTCTGACTTGAACAACTTCCAGATCGCGGACCTGGTTTCAAAATTTCTCGCACAGAAGGATGTGGACTGACGAGTGAGCGCCCAACGCGCAACAGAAGCAAGGGTGCGCGAGGGCACAGGCAAGGGTCGTAGCGCGCCCTCGACATCCTTCCAAGCCTTGAACCTTTTTGAGACGTATTTATATGAAACACACAGCTTTAAAGAACACCCTCATGGCCGCAATGATCGGCATCTCGGCGAGCGGGGTCGACGCAGCGGACTACAAGAAAAATCCCTTTACCCTGGCCTACGAAGGCGCGATCGCAAAGAATGAACCGGGCAAGGTCAACATTCATCCAGTCAAGTACAAGCTCAATGGCTTGGACATCGCTGCCAACGTCTATACCCCTGCCAACTACGATCCCAAGAAGAGCTATCCAACGGTGGTGGTCGCGCATCCGAATGGCGGGGTGAAGGAGCAGGTGGCTGGCCTCTATGCGCAACGACTGGCCGAAAAAGGCTACATCACGATTGCCGCGGATGCGGCGTATCAGGGGGCAAGCGGCGGGATGCCGCGCAGCGTGGACAAGCCTGCGAACCGCATCGAGGACATACACGGCATGGCGGACTTCATCACCCGGTATGCCGGCGTCGATGTGAAGCGACTGGGCCTGCTCGGCATCTGCGGCGGAGGCGGGTACTCGCTGGCCGCGGCGCAGACCGACAAGCGGTTCAAGTCGATTGCGACAGTGAGCATGTTCAATTCCGGGCGAGTTCGCCGCAACGGCTACGTGGATTCTCAACTCGACACCGTCCAGCAACGCCTGCAGCAGGCATCAGCCGCCCGCGCCCAGGAAATGTCCGGCGGGCAAGTTCTCTATGCGGGAGATGCCGACATGACAGATGAGCAGATCGCCAAGTTGCCATTCGATCTGTATAGGCAAGGCTATGAGTACTACTGGAAGACACACGCGCACCCCAACTCGACCTTCAAGTACACCATGAGCAGCTTGCTGGATCTGATGCGCTTCGATGCCACCAATCAGATTGAACTGATCCAGCAGCCCTTGCTGATGATCGCGGGCAGCAGGGCAGACAGCCTGTACATGAGCGAAGATGCTTTTGCCAAGGCCACCGGCACGAGGGAGAAGGAGTTATTCAGGATCGAGGGCGCCACGCATATAGAAACCTATTGGGTTCCGAAGTATGTGGATGCCGCCATTGCCAAGCTGACAGTGTTCTATGCGAAAACCTTGTGATTCGAATTGGTTGCTTCGGCCGCTTTGCGTTAGTCCCAAGTGGCTGGCTGTCGGTATCGGGCAAGACCAAACGCCTTGCCCTCTTGAGAGCGCCGTCAGGTTCCTTGGCATTGAAGTGGAAGACGCTTTAGATATCGCCGAACAGTTGGACGTGTAAGTTTTACTGGCGGCGCGCGCCGCCCTCCAACAGGGTCTGCCGTCCGGAACGGACGGTATATGGCGCTTGGAAGACGCCGGTGCTAAAAGGATTGAGGTGCCATCCGAGCCTGCTTCGGGGCTTCGAGGTCAATCTCTGCTGAATGTCTGCACCCGCATTCCTGATCGTGGGCGCCGAGACCGTGGTTGCGATCGGTCACCACAACAGGACGAGTGCGGCCAGAAGCCCAAGCTCAAGGCGATGCGTGGCCCCCAGCACAGACCACGAGGCGCTCTGAGGGAAAGCAGGCATTCGCATGCCGCCCGCACGCGGGACAATCGCACGCATCCCGCGCTGCGAACAACGTCCCATGCAATCTGGCAAAGCCACTCAAATCCAGCTCGACATCACGTCGGATCTGCAAAAGTGGCGCGCTTTCCTGGCCATTGCCGAACTCGGGAGCCTGACGCGCGCGGCCCTGTTCCTCGACAGCAACCAGTCGCTGTTGAGCCGCCACCTGAATGCGCTCGAGCGGGAATGCAAGGCGCGGCTCTTCAACCGCACCGGACGCGGCGTGGCGCTGTCGGATGTGGGCCAGCGCATCTTTCCGCTGGTGAAGGCCCTGCTGTCGGACGCGGAGCAACTGGAACTGGAGATTCACGGCGAGGCGCGCGAGCCTTCCGGCCGGGTCACCATCGGATCGCTGCCCTCCATCACGAATCCAATCGTCGGCCGCCTGTTCAAGCAGTTGCGCGAGCGACACCCCGGCATCCAACTGAAGATCCTCGAAGGGTCCAGCGGGCAGGTGGAGGAATGGCTTTCGGACGCGCGCGTCGACATCGCCATCCTGTATCGATACGGCAGCGCGCTGAACGAGCAGGAGCAGGCGCTGGCGACCGTCGACAGCTATCTCATCGGGCCGGCGGGCGACCGGCTGACGGCGAAGCCGGAGATCCCCTTCGCCTCGCTGCACGAATTGCCCTTCATCCTGCCGAGCGCACCGAACGGGCTGCGCACGGCGCTCGACGCGATGGCACGGCAGGAGCACATCACGCTGGCGCCGGTCCTTGAGGCCGATTCGCTTCCGCTCATGCGATTGACGGTCGCCGAGGCCAGGCTCTACACCGTGCTGCCCATTCATGCAGTGTGGACGGAAGTGCAGGAAGGCCAACTGCAAGCCGCCAGGATCGTCTCGCCGGCGCTTCAGCGGATCGTCTCCATGGCGTTGGCGCGCTCCAAGGGACCGGGCCGGGCGGTGTCGGCCGTCGCGTCGGAGATCGTCAGCATCGTGGAGGACAGCGCACGCAGCGGCATGTGGCATTCCGGCGATCCCGCATGACCCCCGCGTTGCACGCCCGCGCATAGCAGCGTTGCGCCGCGCACGGATGCGCGTGACACCTCCGTCACCTAAGCTCTTTGGCAACGAACGACCACAGGAGACACGTGCATGCCCAGAATTTCCCTGCCCGCGCCGGAGACCATGAGCTCCGAGCAGCGCGCCGTCTACGACAAGATCATCTCCGGGCCGCGCGGGCGCATCCAGGGCCCGCTTCGGGCCGCACTCCACAACCCTGAGCTCGCGGACAAGTGGCAGGCAATTGGGGCCCTGCTGCGTTACGGCACGACCCTGCCGCCGCGGCTGTCGGAGATCGCCATCCTCGTCACCGGTCGCGCCTGCGATTCGCCGTTCGAGTGGTACGCGCACCGCGTCGAAGCCGAGAAGGCCGGCATCGAGCAGCCGATCATCGAAGCGCTGCTCGCGCAGACCGAACCGCCCGGCATGTCGGCAGATGACGCAGCCGTCTACCACTACGCCGTCGAGCTCAATCGCCACAACTCGGTATCCGACGCGACCTACGCCGTCGCCCTCGCACGCTTGGGAGAGCGCACCGTGGTTGAGCTGACGGCGCTGGTCGGCTACTACACGATGGTGGCGATGACTCTCAATTGCCACGAAATTCCTCTGCCGGAAGGAGTGGCGCCGGCGTTCCCGCTGCCTCAGAAAGCTGCCCTGAAATGAGCGAAACGAACAACGCAGGCATGGCTGCCGCGGGCTGGGACTGCCATGCCCACTTGTTCGGCCCCTACGCCCGCTTTCCCCTGGCCCCCGAGCGCAGCTATACGCCGCCTGAAGCGATCGAGTCGGCGTATCTGGCGTTGCTCTCTCGACTTGGCCTCGGCCACGGCGTGCTGGTGCATCCAAGTGCGTATGGCAAGGACCACGCCCTGCTGCTGCATGCGCTGGCCGTGCAGCCCGCCCTGCGCGGCGTCGTCGTCGTGCAACCGGGTGATTCACTGGCACTCGCCGGCTTGCGTGAACGAGGCGTGCGTGGCGCACGCTTCAGCCATCGCAGCGGCCCGGGCACCAACTTTGCCGGTAGTACGTCATTCGACGACCTGTGCGAGCTGGCCCCTGCATTGGCCGATGCCGGCCTGCATGCGGAACTCTGGACAGATTGCAAGGCATTGCCGGCCATCGCGCCGCAGTTGCTGAAACTGCCCATTCCCATCGTGATCGACCATATGGGCGGCTTCGACGTCAACGCCGGCGTCGACGATGCAGGGTTCCACACGCTGCTCGACTTGCTTGCAACCGGCAAGGTCTGGGTCAAGCTCTGCGCCTACCGCAACCTACTGGGTTCACCGGACTGGGACGCGGGGCGGCCGTTCCAACAGAAGATGATCGAAGCCAACCTCGAGCGTTTGGTATGGGGCAGCGACTGGCCGCACCTGCGCGTGACGCCCGCGCCCGACGCCTCTCAATTGCTCGCCATGTTGAAGGACTGGGCGGGGAGCGAAGCCGTTGCGGCCAGGGTGCTGCGCATCAATCCGGAAAGCCTCTACCGATGACCACCGTGTGGCCGGTTGATCAGCCATCGACGGGCTCCGTGGACTGGAAGGAAGGGCGGGCCTGCAAGGTTGAAAACCAGTCGGCAAGACGGGGGGCCAGCGCGCGCCAGCCCAGCGATTCGAAGCGGTAGTCGAGATACCCAAGGGCGCAACCAAGCGTCACGTGGCCGATGGAGAAAGGCGCGCTGCCGATCAGGTCAGCCTCTGCGTCGAGCAGTTTCAGCGAGGCCCGGGTCTTGAGCTCGAAGGCATCCACCAACGCCTGCAACGGATGCTCGCGTTCGCGCTCGTTGCGCCACAGGATCAGAACATCGAGCAGGCCGTCGCCCAGCGCATGCCAGCGCAAGGCTTGCCAGCGTTCCTCGCCCTGTGCCGGAAACAGCGCTCCCCCGGCGTGGTCGTTAAGGTACTCGCAGATCAAGATCGAATCGAAGAGCGTCGAGCCGTCTTCGCGCACCAGCGTCGGGATCTTCGACAAGGGGTTGTCCACCATGATGGCCGGGTTGGGCTTGAGCATGGCCGCAACCGAGCGCACGAGTTCGAGCCTCGGCAGCAGGCCGAGCTCGTGCGCACAGATCATCACCTTTCGCACATAGGGCGACTTGGGCGACCAGTGCAGTTTCATCTTTGCCGTCATCAGATCACTCCCGCAGTGCGCAATGATTCGATACAGGCCGGGCTGTAGCCCTGTTCGGCCAGGATGTCGTCGCTGTGCTGGCCGAGCAGCGGCGGCGCGGATTGCGTCTGCAGCGGCGACTCGGCAAAGCGCATCGGACTGGCCACCTGCGGCACGTCGACCCCGCTCGGATGCGGCACGTAGCGCAGCATCTCACGGGCCTTGACCTGCGGCTCCTTGAACACGTCCGCCACGGTGTTGATGGGGCCGCAAGGCACGCCCGCCTCGTCGAGCGCTGCAATCAACCGGTCGCGTTCCCACTCGGCAAAAACGTCGCATAGCATGCCCGACAGTTCGCCGATGTTGCGCACCCGCTGTGCGTTGGTGGCAAAGCGTTCGTCGGCGATCCAGTCCGGCCGCCCGAACACCTCGCACAGCTTCGCAAACTGGCCGTCGTTGCCGACTACCAGGATCACATCGCCGTCCGCACAGGCGTACACGTCCTGCGGCTGGATGTTGGGGTGCGCGTTGCCGTTGCGGCGCGGCACCTTGCCCGAGACCAGGTAGTTCATCGCCTGATTGGACAGGGTGGCGACCTGCACGTCGAGCATCGCGATGTCGATGTTGTCGCCCACGCCCGTCTCGTTGCGCCGCGCCAGTGCAGCAAGGACAGAAACCGCGGTGTACATGCCGGTCATCAGGTCGACGATCGGGATACCGACCTTCTGCGGGCCGCCACCGGGGCGACCGTCTTGTTCGCCGGTAACGCTCATCAGGCCGCCCATGGCCTGGATCAGGAAGTCATACGCCGGCTGGTCGCGTCGCGGTCCGGTCTGGCCGAAACCGGTGACCGAGCAGTAGATCAGGCGCGGATTGATCTTGCGCAGCGACGCCTCGTCGAGGCCGTAGCGCTTCAGGGTGCCGGCTTTGTAGTTCTCCAGCACGATGTCGGCGTTGGCAACCAGTTCCTTGACGATCCGCTGGCCTTCGGGCTTCTCGAGGCTCACCGTGATCGAGCGCTTGCCGCGATTGACGGCGAGGTAGTAGCCGGCTTCCTTCGTGTCTTTGCCTTCGGCATCCTTCAGGAATGGAGGGCCCCAGGTGCGGGTGTCGTCGCCGGCGCCGGGTCGTTCGACCTTGATGACGTCGGCGCCGAGGTCGGCGAGGATCTGGCTGGCCCAGGGGGCGGCGAGGATGCGGCTCAGGTCGAGCACCTTGACGTGCGAGAGGGGGCCTTTGGCGGTGGTCATGCGAAGTCTCCTTTGGATGGAGACGATTCTGGAATTGCGAAGCGCTCCGGACTACGCCCTGGGCGGCAACGCTGTGATGCGCCGCGACGCATACCGGCGACCTGCATGGCGCCAGGTGCAAAGCAGGTATGCGCCAGAGACTGGTGCGACGCGACGGCCATGTTCCTAAAGTTCAATCACTACGAACCGGAGACACATTGACCATGAATCGACTCATCAAATCCGCCGCAGCGCTGGCCCTTGCGTTGGCCGCCGCCACTTCAGGATGGGCACAGGCCTACCCGACCAAGTCGATCCGCGTGATCGTGCCCTTCCCTGCGGGCGGCCCTGTCGACCAGACGGCACGGGCATTGGGCTCCAGGCTGAGCACGTCGCTTGGCCAATCCATCATCATCGACAACAAGGGTGGTGCGGGCGGCCTGCTCGGCGCCGACGGGGTGGCCAAATCGCCGGCGGATGGCTACACGCTGCTGTTCTCCTCGGCCGGCGCGCTGGCCATCGTGCCGCATATCGTGCCGACGATGCCCTACAACCCGCAGAAGGATCTGGTGGCCGTGACCCAGGCGCTCAAGGTTCCTGCAGTGTTGGTCGTGGCTGCCAACTCGAAGTACAAGACATTTGCAGACCTGAAGAGCGCTGCCACGGGCGATGCCAGCAAGATCAACTACGCGTCGGCCGGCAGCGGCACCACGCCGCATCTGCAAGCCGAGTTGCTCAAGCGCGAAGCGAAGCTCAACATCAACCACATCCCCTATCGGGGTGCGGCCCCTGCGCTGACGGACCTCATGGGCGGGCAGGTCGACATGATGATGGTGGACATCCCGGTGGTGCTTCCGTTCATCCAGTCGGGCAAGCTGCGCGCGCTGGCGGTGACCAACGCCAGGCGAATTCCCGTGCTCAAGGATGTGCCCACCGTCGGCGAGCTGGGCTTGCCCAAGGCCGAGGCCTACAACTGGTACGGCATGCTTGCCCCGGCGCGCACGCCGCCCGAGATCGTCAACAAGCTGTACACGTCCGTCGGGGCGGCGTTGCGCTCGCCGGAGCTGAAGCTGCAGTTCGACCAGCAAGGCGTGGAAGTCGTGGGCAGCAAGCCCGAGGAGTTCGGTGCCTTCATCTCAGCGGAATCGGAACGCTGGGGCAGCCTGGCAAAAGCCGTGGGCGCCAAGATGGAATGAGTGCGGCGGCCCCGTTGGCCGCCTTTGATTCTTCGGCTTCAGCGACTCTTCATGAGCGCTGAAGCCTTTTCATTTACGCGGCCACAGGCCGCTTGGCTAGTTCCAGCTTGGCGATGGCGTTGCGGTGCACTTCGTCCGGCCCGTCGACGATGCGTACGGTGCGCTGGTGCGCATAGGCCTCGGCCAGCCAGAAGTCCTGGCTGACGCCGGCCGCGCCGTGCGCCTGGATAGCCCAGTCGACCACCTTGCACGACATGTTGGGCGCCACGACCTTGATCATGGCGATCTCGGCACGTGCATGCTTGTTGCCCACCGTGTCCATCTTGTACGCCGCGTTGAGCGTCAGCAGGCGCGCCTGGTCGATCAGGCAGCGCGACTCGGCAATGCGTTCGTGCCAGACCGACTGCTCGGCCAGCGGTCTACCGAAAGCGATGCGCGAACGCAGCCGTTCGCACATCAACTCGAGCGCACGTTCCGCGGCACCAATGGAGCGCATGCAGTGGTGGATGCGCCCCGGGCCAAGCCGGCCCTGGGCGATCTCGAAGCCCCGCCCTTCGCCGAGCAGGATGTTGCTCACCGGCACGCGCGCATTCTCGAGCAGGACTTCCATGTGACCGTGCGGTGCATCGTCGTAGCCGAACACCGAGAGGTGGCGCAGCACGCTCACGCCGGGCGTATCGCGCGGCACCAGCACCATCGACTGCTGCGCATGGCGCGGCGCTTCAGGGTCGGTCTTGCCCATGACGATGAAGATCTTGCACCGGGGGCTGCCGGCACCCGAGGAGAACCACTTGCGGCCGTTGATGACGTATTCGTCGCCGTCGCGTGTGATGGTGCACTGGATGTTGGTGGCGTCCGAGGACGCCACCGCCGGCTCGGTCATGAGAAAGCCCGAGCGAATCTCGCCGGCGAGCAACGGCTCGAGCCATTCGTCCTTCTGCGACTCGGTGCCGTAACGCTCGATGGTCTCCATGTTGCCGGTGTCAGGCGCAGAGCAGTTGAAGACTTCGCCGGACCATGAGACGCGGCCCATGATTTCGCACAGCGGCGCGTAGTCGAGATTGGAAATGGCGGGCACGCCGCGGTGCGCATGCGGCAGGAACATGTTCCACAGGCCGGCAGCGCGGGCCAGCGGCTTGAGCTCCTCGATCAATGGCGACACCTGCCAGGCATTGCCGGCGCGGCGGAATGCGTCCATTTCCTCGTGGTAGCGCGCCTCGTTGGGATAGATGTGCTGGTCGAAGAACTGCCGCAGGCGTTGCAGCAGGTCCTGTGTCTTGGGGGAGGGATCGGCAAACATGATGTGTCCTTGAGTCTTGGGTGCCGCGTCAGGTCCTGACGCTTGCTGTTCAAGATTAGAACGCTGCCGTTGGGAAGAAGCCGTCTCGCGTGTGACGAGACGACCGGGGAATCGGGGAATCAGTCGAGGCGCACGCCAGAGCGCTTCACCACTTCCGACCACTTCCCCGCATCTGTGCGAATCAGCGCGGCGAATTCCTTGGGTGTGCTGAGCCGAACTTCGATGCCGGCATCTGCCATCTGTCGAACGATGTCAGGCGACGCCATGGCTGCGCCGATCTCGTCATGCAACTTAGCGACGATGGTGTCGGGCGTGCCGGCCGGCGCGAGCACGCCGAGCCAGAGCGACATTTCGAAGTCGCCCATGCCGGGGACCTCGGAGATGGTGGGCACGAGCGGCATCGACGGCAGCCGCTTGCGGCCGGTGACGCCGAGCGGGCGCACCTTGCCGCTCTTGACGTACTCGACGAAGTTCGATGCCGTGTCGAACATCATCGAGGTGCGGCCACCGAGGAAGTCGGTCATCGCGGGCGCGCTCCCCTTGTAGGGAACGTGCGTCAGGTCGACCTTGGCCAAGCTCTTGAAGAGCTCGCCGGACAGGTGGCTGGTGGTGCCGTTGCCCGCCGATGCAAAGGTCAGCTCACCGGGCTTCTTGCGCGCAAGCTCGATGAGTTCGGCCACCGACTTGGCGGGCACGCTCGGATTGACCACGAGCAGGTTTGACGTGTTGTGCGTGAGTGTGATCGGGTCGAAGCTCTTGACCGGGTCATAGCGCAGGTTCTTGTACAAGCTCGGGTTGATGGTGAGCGAACCCATGGTGGCGAAGAGCAGTGTGTAGCCGTCGGGCGCCGCTGTTGCCACGGCTTCGGCGCCGATGCCGCCGCCAGCACCGGCGCGGTTGTCGATGATCACGCCCTGGCCGAGTCGTTCTGCCAGCTTCTGGCCCATGGTGCGTGCCATCAAGTCGGTCGCGCCACCTGCGGGGAATGGCACGACGAGGCGGATCGGCTTGTCCGGATACCCTGCCGCATGGGCGTTCAGGCCCAGCGCCGACAGCCCGAACGATGCGCCGGCCAGCATCATTTTGCGCCGGATCGGCTGCAGGTTGCCAAGATCCATGTGCGAATCAGCAGCCGCCATGGCTCAGCGTCCCGTGAAGACCGGGGCGCGCTTTTCCGCAAACGCGCGCTGCGCTTCCTTGGCGTCGTCGGTCTTGCCGATCAGCGCCGTCATGTCCTGTTCGTAGCGATAGCCGTCGCGCAGGCTCATGTCCTCGATCACATTCAGTGTGTGCTTGCCCATGCGGGTCGACACCGGGCTCTTGGACGCGATGGTGACCGCGATCTCCAGCGCCTTGGGCATCAGGTCCTCCGGCGTCGTGCACTCTTCGATGATGCCAAGGCGATAGAGTTCGGCGCCTGGCACGCGCATGCCTGTCAACATCATTCGACGCAGGCGGGAATGGCTGAATAGCCGCATCGCGTGGCGGCAGCCGCCGAGCAATCCCACGTCGACTTCGGGCAGGCCGAGCGATGCTTTCTCGGATCCGATCAGGATGTCGCTGGAGGCGGCCATCGCCACGCCGGAGCCGAGTGCGGCGCCGTTGATCGCACAGATCACCGGCTTGGCGCACTCCCGGATCGCATGGAAGCACTCACGGGTACGGCGCGAATGCGCGGGCAGGTCGCCGGGGCCCTTGATGACCGAGGCGCGGCCCTTGAGGTCAGCGCCCGCACAGAACACCTTGCCCGCGCCGGTCAGTACGACCACGCGCACCTCGTCCATCTCGGAGATACGGTCCAGGGCCAGCGTCAGTTCGTCGTTGAGCGTGCGCGTGAGCGCATTCACAGGCGGGCTGTTGAGCGTGAGGGTGGCTACGAAGTTGTTCAACTCGTAGTTGAGTTGGGTCAGGTCGTTCATGGTCTCCGTTTCCGCGCGTAGCGCGCTCGTCTTGTTCGGTGTTGCCAGTCTAGTGACGTGCCCGGCACGACGAAGCCATCACATGCACAGAGCTGCTATGCGGTTTCCGCAAGTCTCACCGGGCCCGGTACGCTGCTCTTTGGTCGGTGTGCGGCCGCTTGAGCCGCCTTGCGGCGTCGATCTCGTCGAGAAGCTGGTCGCCCACAAATGGCCATGCGTGGCTTGTCCGATGACATGTTGACCAAGAAGATCAGACCCCGGAAGAGTTGCCTTGGCCCCGCGTGCCAAATGGTTGAGCAAGTTCATCTGATTGCCGCCCTCGGGGAGCGCCTCTTGCCCGCATATCGGCCGTTCGATGCGGGAGGCCGTAAGACAGCAAAGGGCCCTACCCTGCCCTTCGCAAGCGCCGGTCGTACGGCCGGTGTGCAGCGAAAGCCGACTTCCGCGAGCCGGTCCGTCAACGGCCGCATGCTGTCCGAACGCAGACATTCAGATTGGGGCGGCGAACAAAATTTCATCCCCGACCATGTGAAGCCTCTCTCGACCGCTATCGCAGCTGCCTAATGCGCTCTTGGAGAGTCAGGGCGGTCGGGATGTTAATAGCTGCAAGTGCAGCAGCTATCTCGACAAGCGCTTGCCGCGGCTGAGCGTGTTGCGACAGGGCCTGCGCGTCGGAACTCAATGCCGCCGCCACCAGCTCCACCAATGCGTCGCCCGTACCCTCGCGGTACCAGCGATTTGAAGGCTCGCGTTCCTTGAGCATGGCGGCGAGCCAGCGAAGCCCGTCAAGCCGAAGTGGGGCTCCGAACGTTGTCGTCAGGAAGTGGCAGAAACGGGTGACGCATTCTTCGTCGCGAGTCAGTCGCGCAGCGGCCGAGCGTGCGTAGAGATCCTTCATCCGCAGAGCCGCGCCCGAGGGCAGCAGGGACAGGGCATCCTCGTGCCCGAAGCCAAGCAGGTCGCAAATCAAGCGCTCGCCGTAGAACCAGAGGCCAGGTTGAGACCAACTGGCTGCGAGGCCGTACTCCGCAGTGGCCCGCCAGACGCGCTCGAATGCCACCGGGTCGTCACCTTTTCCGAGGCGCAGGAATAGGCTGCGGATGAAGTGCTGCAACGCGTAGTGTGCGGCCGGACCGTGGGAGAGAACGGGTTCCCAAACCGCGCGATCTTCCCCAGCGGGCGCCGCGATCGACAGCGTTCCGAGTTTCTGAAGGATGTCGTAACCGAGGTTCTGGCTGGGCAAGTCGTACTCGCCATGCTCTTTCTCCGTGCGCGCCTTGGCGCGCGCGGAGTCGTAATCCCAGATGCGCAGCGCCAAGCGCGTGTCGAGATCGCGGTCGCCAGTACCCCCGCCTTCGATGAGCCAGTGAAACAGGATTCCGAGGAAGTGACCGTCTAGCGAACCGCCTCGTTCGCGCGCCGGCTTCCCGCGCCAAGTCTGGTCGCGGGCCTCGTAGAGCCGCGTGCGGCGCTGGAAGTCCAAACGTTCTCGGCCCGCGACGACTCGCCTGAAGTCGAGGTCATCCAGCGTCGCGCTCGGCCCACGGAGCAGAAAGCGCCGCAGCCGCGCGAGCCACACCTTCCAAGCGCGCTCCGCGTTGCCGCCATCGCCGTGGTGCGGAGCGAGCAGGATGAGGCCCGACCAGAACAGCCCGGCCCGGAGCAGCCGCAACCACGCGGTGCCAAGCTGCTCTCGATTGACGTAGGCGACGCCGACTACAACGGCGGCCGCTCGCGTGTCGCCGCTCGTCAGAAGGCGCAGGACGGCGGCCTCCCATTCCTGAACGCCATCTCCATCGGCGAGCCACAGGTGCATGACCGCGTGAGCGACGAACTTCAGCTCGTCGCGGAGGCTCCCCATGCGCTGCCCGCGAATCTCTTCTCCTGTCGACGCGACCGCCGCCACACCGGCTCGCACGACTTCGAGCGCGTGCTCCTGCGCTTCAGGGTTCTGGGCGAACCAAGCGCCGCCCAACGCGACAAGCGTGCCGGCTGCGGCGAAGCGGCATCTTGATTTCGCGGCCTCATCGTCCCCTTCCGCCCCCTCCTCACATTCCTTAACCAGCTTGAAGAGGTACGCGGCCTCATCGTCGGTGAGCGGTTGTCCGCCCCGAAGCCGCTGCTCGCACCGGTCAGGCACGAGAAGGTATGCGAGGGTGGGCGCGCTATTGGTCTGCCACGATTGCACCTCAAGGCTCAGTTCGTCAGGACAGACGAAGCCCTGGGTTTCTGCGCGCGTCGCCGGGTCGGTGACGGTCTGATAGTTGGCCCGGTCGAGCGCGGCGAAGAGCAGCTTGAATTCCAACGCTTCCTTCGGGTCTTCAGGCAGCGCCCAGGTCGACAGCAGCGCATGAAGACGCCGCGCAACGTCCTCGTCGGTCAACAGGAGTTTGACAACGACATCGAGGAACTTCTGCTGGCGATGGGGCGCCAGGGTCCAGTCACGGGCAAAGTTAAACATCGCCTCGCCGCCACGGAGCCAGCTCCAAGCGATGAAGTTGTGGCCTACCTGCCGCACGCGAACGCTGTCCCAATAGAACAGGTTCGGGCACGTAATCAGGGCCGCAAGGGGCCCTGTTAGCAGCAGCGGCCGATACTTGGCAACGTTGAGAAGCACGCTGACGAGCGCCGCAGAGTTCCCCTCCCGGAGTATCCTTTCCGCATAAGGAGTGATGTCTTCACCCGCGTCGAGCCGCAGCGTGAGCCAGCGCTCCAACGCATCGAGAGCGCAGAACAAGTTTCCGTTGCGCAAGTCATTGGACTGCGGCCAGCCGAATACCTGCCCCCAGCCAAGGAAGGTCTTCTCCGACCCGTCCGCAAATTTCAGTGTCACCCCGGGAGCCCCGCCGCTTCGACCGTTTGTGACCTCGGCGACCCAGCGCTCCGTGCAGAAGTTCACCAGCGCGATGAGCGAGGTGAGCGCCGTTTCCGGGGCCAACTGGAAGAAGGGGAAGAACGGGCTCTTCCAGAAGGCCGTCGGGTACGCATCCTGGGCGTATTCGAGGCCGAGGTCCAAATCAAGCCGCGCGCTCCCGTACTCCTGTTCCGTCTGGTCATCAATGATGAGCGCGAGCAGGACTTCGGCGGCCAGCTCAGGCTGCGCACGCATCAGAGACTGGATGCCGTTCTCCTTGATGCAAGCGGTCCGGAAATCCATATCGACTCTGTCGCTGGCCCCTAGTGGCCAAGGCGGCAATCTCTTGCGGAACGACCCGAGCGAGCGCGGCATCTGCTTCCGTTCTTCGTGCCGCGCCCTGTATCTGGCATCGGTCTTCAGACGCTCGGTGTGCGACTTTGCCTCCTGTAGCTGAACCTCGGCGATGCGCCGTTTGACGTCAGCGTCTACCTCTCGGCGTCCCGCGAGTTCGAGTGCCCAGTTCCCGACCTCAACTGGCAGGTCGGCCGCGCCAGCCAGTGGTGCGGTATACAGCCACGGCTCACGCGTCATGTACATCACGCCGTGGCCTTTCTCCACCTGTACGGTCCGAGCCATGGCGAGCGCCATCTCCGCCATCTCCAGGCGGAAGGGCATCAGATTGCCTCTGCTCAGCGTGCGCGGCGTCTTCGACAGCCAGGTCTCGATGACCTTCGCGAGAGCGGATGAAACCAGCCCAGTTAGTCGCTCCCGCTGTGCGATGAGGAAGCGGAGAACGGGCGGCCACCGGCCAAAGACAATCGAGCGATACTGCGCCTCCATGTACACGCCGACCGCCGCGCTCAGTGCCATTTCGCCGGTCGGCACCGTCGCGATGTGATGGAAGCGCAGAAGCACTCGCGTGAAGTGTTTCCCGCCGTTGCCGAGCAGGAGGTCAACCCGTTCGGTCAAGAAGCGTTCGGCGGCGGGATCCAAGCAGAGTGCATCTAGGAGAAGATCGCCCGCCAACTCGTTCTTTGAGGCCTGCGCGGCCTCGAAGGCGACGTCCCAGGCCGTACCAGCCTCGGCCGGCTGTCGCAGCAGGAACTGGCCCAGCATCCGAAGCGCGTTCGTCCAGAGCGGATTGCCGGCCAGTGCGACCCACTGCGACGTGTCGATCCAAATCTGCTTCAGGAACTGGAAGCGCGCCCAATCCGCCGCGAGATCATGCTCGAACTCGATGCGGTTGGTCCGCTCGTTCAGCCGCAGCGGAAGCTCCTCGGGCCGCTGCGTGAACGTGGTCGTGTCCGCCGGCTTCAAGTCGGTCAGCGCGAAGCTGCGCTCGAACGATGCTTCTCGCTGGGCGAGTCGCATCATCAACGCCTGCACGTCGGCGCGGTCCTTCGTCCAATACTTCCAGAGGCGGTCGGCGATGGCGGTGTGAGACGCCAGTCCGCCGGCCTTCGACCCCAGCGCTGCACCCGCCCCCACGCCAATGTCCGGAGGTTCGTCAGCGCCGCAATGGTGTCGTCATGCGCGGCCAACCAACCCAAGGTGAGTGACGGCAGAAGCGCTAGCTTCACGGCATCGCTCTTTAGCGCCTCGATCTCGACAAGATGGGCTTTCCGTCCGCCGACTATCGTCTCTTCGCCTTCAACCCAACTCTGCGTCTGCGTGACGATGACAACCCGCCAAACGCCCTCGGTCACTTCGCCGTCATTTGGCAGGAGGGCTTGAAGCAACTGGCGGAGGGCGACGAAGTCGCTGGCCTCAATGCGTTCCGCAGAGTCGATGACCAGCACATTCTGCGGCCTCACCGTTGCGTTTAGCACTAGCGAAAGTTCGTGCGTCAGAGGGAGAGCGCCGCGGCGCGCGGCGCTAAGCGCCGCCTTCAGTTCTTCTGGACCGAACCACACCTGGTTCCAGGACGGGTACGCGCCGTCCAACACCGACTTGACCAGCGCTGACTTGCCCGAGCCCGACTCCCCGAAGACCACCGTGACCAGGTTATCGGCGACCACTGCCTGGAGCGACGCCTTCTCCGCTGTCCGCGGCACCGCATAGCCTGACGGCAACTCCGTTTCTATCCGCGCCTTGTGGTCCGCAGTGATGTTGGAGAGCGTCTCCCAATCGCGCTCAAAGTTTGGGTGATGGCGGAGGCCGAACTGGCCCCGGAGCAAGAACAACAGGTCCGGGACGGTGATGGTCCCGCTGCGAAGGCGCACCTCTTTCGCGACATTGATAAGCTCCTTCCAGAGAGCCTGTGCTTCGTCGTCACGGCCAGACGCGAGCAAGCGACGGCATTGCGCGATAGCCTGGGCCTCATTTTCGGAGTGCGCGAACTGCAAGTCGGTCGGCAGCACGTGCAGGCGGCGAATAAGCTCGATGGTCTCCTCGACTGACGCGCCGCCGGGCTTCTGGACGCTGTCGAAGACGCCCGACTGACTCGTGTTGCTGCGGATGCGGCTCATAGCGAGCGCGGTATCCGTGCCGCTGCACGCGTTCTTCACTTCGCGCCAAGCCGGGTCGAACGCCTGATGGGTGCCGAGCGTGACCAAGGCCAGCCCGTCGGCCGCGCGGTTGAACGGCCCCTGCGGGTCACGCCACTGTTCCCAAGCGCGCGTCACGAAGTCAGCGGGGAGGCCGGCCGCGGTCACCTGGAAATTACCCTTCGCCGAGATCGCAAGTCGCCGCGGCGCAGTGGTGGCCTGGGCTGTCAGCAGCAGATCGTCGACGCGCCAGCCCAAGGTTTGACACTTGGGCTTGGACCTGTGTGACGACGCCCCGGATACCTGGTGCGTGCTCACCCGATAGGGCCTTCACTAACTGCCAGGCGCTTATCAGGTCCTCGAATTCGAACCCAGCGCCGCTCATCGACCGAAGCGTCGCGGGCGCGCGTTTCGCGCTGCCGCCGCGAGGCGCTTTCGGCTTCGATGTGTTCTTAGACAGGGCCATAGACTTCTGAATGCTTTGTTGCTCTCGATTATTGCCATACCTGTCGCGAGAAGCAGCGGCAGGACCCTCGCAGCCATAGAAGTGCGTCGTAGGTCCCCCATTGCTAGCAAAGCACCACGGAGTTGCACCGAAAAGCTGTATCGCCGAAGAGGCGCTGGAGCCACCGCACTTGCAGTCAGAACCGAAGAAGTGCACGCGGACCAAATCTCCGGAACGTCTCCAAGCGGGTCGTAAGCGGCCAATAGCAACGGCATCCCTGAGCGACCGCCCTCAGTCTGAAGTCCCGACTTTGCAGAGCAGGCTGGTCATCCCGAGCGCAGCCTGTCGATACCCGCCCTCAGCCCCCAGCCGCACCCTGGGCGCCTCATCTCGCGGCGAG
>NZ_FMZU01000033.1 GCF_900101545.1 Variovorax sp. CF079
GCGTCCATCAACGCCGCGATCAAGGACAAGTCCGTCATCGACAGCCTGGCGGTGGTCGGCCTGATCGCCCAGGGCTCCACCGTCGAGGAGATGGCGCGCTCGCAAAGCGCCGAGTTCGAGCGCTGGGGTCCGCTGGTCAAGAAGGTCGGCTTCACCGCAGAGTCCTGACGATGAAAACGGCCTGCTGGACCGCGCTGGGCGCGGTCGCGGTGCTCGTCGCCTGCACCTCGGCAGGCCCCGGTGCCCACGCCCCCAGGCTCGGCGCCGCCCGCCCGGGGCCGCTGCTGTCGTGCACCGACCTCGCGGCGAAGGCCGCGCGCCCGGATACGGTCTACACGAGCGCCGTCGAAGTACCCGCCGGCACCGTCGCCGTCGGCAATACGCGCCTTGCAGCGCCGGCCCATTGCCTGGTGCAAGGCCGCATGAACGAACGCGTGAGCACAGTCGACGGCAACAGCTACGCCATCGGCTTCGAGATGCGGCTGCCGCTGGCGTGGAACGGCCGCTTCTTCTACCAGGCCAACGGCGGGCTCGACGGCGCGGTGGTACCGGCCGTGGGCGGCATCGGCGGCGGTGGGCCGGTCGGCAGCGCCTTGCAGATGGGCTTCGCCGTCATCAGTTCCGATGCCGGCCACGCGGGTTCGCTGGGGCCGCGCTTCGGCATCGATCCGCAGGCGCGCCTGGACTACGGCTACAACGCGGTCGCGCAACTCACGCCGATGGCCAAGTACCTGATCGCGCAGGCCTACGGCCGCGGCCCGGACCGTTCGTACATCGGCGGCTGCTCCAACGGCGGCCGGCATGCGATGGTGGCGGCGGCCCGGTCGCCCGGCCAGTACGACGGCATCCTGGCCGGCAACCCCGGTTTCAACCTGCCGAAGGCGGCCGTGGCGCAGCTCTACGGCGCCCAGCAATACGCCAAGGCGGCGAGCGCCTCCACGCCGGCCGGACAGCCCGATCTCCAGAGCGCCTTCACGCCCGCGGAGATGCAGCTGGTGGCCCGGCGCGTGCTGGCGCGCTGCGATGCCCTCGACGGGCTGGCGGACGGCATCGTTTCGGACGTGAAGGCCTGCCAGGCGCGCTTCCGGCTCGACGCCGACGTGCCCACCTGCACCGGCGCGCGCGACAGCAGCTGCCTCGCCCCAGCCCAGAAGAGCGCGCTCGCCAACGTCTTCGCCGGCGCCCGCAACAGCAGCGGCCGGACGATCTACAGCAGCTTCCCCTTCGACGCCGGCATCGCCGGCAGCAACTGGCGCGAGTGGAAATTCGCGAGCCCGCCGACGCGCGATGCCGGCGCGGTGGCCTTGATCTTCAGCACGCCGCCGCTGGCCGACCGGCCGGGCGGCCTGCCCTTCGCGCTGGGCTTCGACATGGACCGCGACGCGCCGCTGATCGAGGCCACCAGTGGCATCTACCGCGACTCGGCCATGGCCTTCATGGCGCCGCCGGATGCCGCGAACCTGAGCGCGCTGCGCGACCGCGGCGCCAGGATGGTCGTCTACCACGGCACCAGCGATCCGGTGTTCTCGTCGGACGACACCGCCGCCTGGTACGAGCGCCTGCAGGCCGCCAACCGGGGCGATGCCTCGTCCTTCGCGCGCTACTTTCCGGTGCCGGGCATGAACCATTGCTCTGGCGGCCCGGCCACCGACCAGTTCGACATGCTGAGCGCGCTCGTGGGCTGGGTCGAGCAGGGCCAGGCGCCGCAATCGGTGATCGCCGCCGCGCGCGGCCCGGGCGCCAACGCGGTCAACGCCGAGCTGCCTGCCGACTGGTCGGCCCGCCGCACCCGGCCGCTGTGCCCCTATCCGCGTGTCGCGGCCTACACCGGCGGCGATCCCGAAAGCGCGGCCAGCTTCGCCTGCCGATGATGACCTACCAGCCCCGCCCCGATGAAGTCCGCTTCCTGCTGGAAGCCGTGCTCGGCGCGACCCCGCGCCTGCGCGCACTCGCGCCCTTTGCCGAGTTCGACGACGCATTGCAGGCGCAGGTGCTCGACGAAGCCGGCAAGTTCGTCGCCGAGGTCATCGCGCCGGTCAACCGCACGGGCGACGAAGCGGGCTGCCGTTTCGTCGATGGGGAGGTGCACACCCCGCCCGGCTTTCGCGAGGCCTACCGAAGCTTGAGCCAGGGCGGTTGGCTCGCGCTCTCGGCCGCGCCCGAAGACGGCGGCCAGGGCCTGCCCGCCGTGCTCGAAGCGATCCTGTTCGAATGGCTCAGCGCGGCCAACCACGGCCTCACGATGGCGCCCGGCCTGCTGCATGGCGCCTACGAATGCCTCAAGCACCACGGCAGCGAAGAACTGAAACAGCGCTACCTCTCGAAGATCGCGAGCGGCGAATGGCTCGCAACCATGTGCCTGACCGAGGCCCATGCCGGCAGCGATCTGGGCCAGGTGCGCACGCGCGCGGTGGCGCAGCCCGACGGCAGCCATCGCGTGGCCGGCGGCAAGATCTTCATCTCGGGCGGCGAGCACGATCTCACGGAGAACATCGTGCACCTGGTGCTGTGCCGGCTGCCGGATGCGCCGGCCGGGCCCAAGGGCTTGTCGCTGGTGCTGGTGCCCAAGGTGCTGCCCGACGGCACGCGCAACGCGGTGCACTGCGAGCGCATCGAGGAAAAGATGGGTCTGCACGGCAGTCCGACCTGCGTCATGCGCTTCGACGACGCCACCGGCTGGCTGATCGGCGAGCCGAACCGCGGGCTGGCCGCGATGTTCGTGATGATGAACGCGGCGCGGCTGCATGTGGCGCTGCAGGGCATCGGCCTGCTCGACGCGGCCTGGCAGAAGGCCGAGGCCTACGCGCACGAGCGGCGCCAGATGCGCGCACCCGGGCCGGCGCCTGCGAGCCGCGGCTCTGGGCCGGCCGACCTGATCGCCGAGCATCCGGCGATGCGCCGCATCCTCGACACGCAGCGCGCCTGGATCGATGGCGCGCGGCTCCTCGCCTACCGCACCGCGCTGCAGCTCGACATCGCCCGGCACGACGCCGATGCCAAGGCGCGGGAACGGGCGCAACGCTGGTGCGCGCTGGTCACGCCGGTGCTCAAGGCAGCCTGCACGCAGCAGGCTTTTCAGGGCGCCAGCGAATGCCTGCAGGTCTTCGGCGGCCATGGCTATGTGCGCGAGTGGGGCATCGAGCAGGTGCTGCGCGATGCGCGCGTGACCATGATCTACGAGGGCACCAACGAGATCCAGGCCATCGACCTGCTGGTGCGCAAAGTGCTGCCCGACGGCGGCGCCGGCATGTCGGCGCTCCTGATCGAACTGCGCGACGAGCTCGATGCCTCGCGCGAGATCGAGGCCGAGGTGCAGCGCCGGCTCGCGCAGCTGCGCTACCTCGGCACCACGGTCGTCATGGCAGCCGGCACCGATGCCGCGCTGCCCTATGAAGTGGCCGACGACTACCTGCGGGTCGTGATGCTGGCCATGCTGGCCTGGGCCTGGGCGCGCGTCGAGCGGGCAGCGCCAGGCGAGCTACGCTGGTCGAAGCCCGCCGCGGCGTTCCGCCGCTGGGTGCTGCCCGAATTCGAGATGCGCCTGGGCATCGTCAAGCGCGCCTGCGAGGCCGTCACGCAAGCTGGCACCTGAGCGACGCTCGCCAGATGCGCGACCCGCCCAAGCCAGTTACCCTCCGACCATGGCAGTCTCCCGCAAGAAATCCGCTTCCGCCGTCGCCGTTGCGCCACCGCGCGCCGACCAACTCGATACCCGCGTGCTCGAAGCCCTGGTCGGCTACAACGCGCGGCGCGCCTGGCTGGCCGTGAGCACGGTGTTCGCGGAGCGCATGGCGGCCTACGGTCTCAAGCAGGTGGACTTCTCGGTGCTCTCGCTGCTCGCACACAACCCGGGCGCCACCTCGCGCCAGCTGTGCGCCACGCTCGACATCCTGCCGCCGAACCTGGTGAGCCTGATCTCGGCGATGGACAGCCGCGGCCTGATCGAGCGGCGCCCCCATCCGCACGATGGCCGCGCGATCGGCCTGCATCTGACGCCGGCGGGCGTTTCCCTGGTGCGCGACGCGGAGCGGACGGTGGTCGAACTGGAGGCGGATGCCAGCGCGCGCCTCACGACGCGCGAGCGCGAGACGCTGATCCGCTTATTGCAGAAGATCTACCACTAGAAGCGTTCCGTGAGCACCAGCACCTGGTGCGCCGCACCGGCGACCACAGCGGGATTCGGGTAGTAGAGCTCGCCGTCGATGTCGTTGCGGGAAAAAGCGTTGCGCGCCTCGAAGTAGCGCGCCCGCGCCGCCTCGAACACCTGCCGCCGCCATGAAGGTTGCGCGGCTTCGATACGCGCCCAGTGTTCGGGCGAGAGCGTGGGGCACAGCGGAACGGGCGCGGCGCGTTCCCGCAGCAGCAGTTCGCGCGCCTCGCTCGTCAAGGGATCGAACTCCAGGGCTTTTTCGCGCCGGCGCGCCAGAAGGTTGGAAAGAAGGGTCGCGCCAAAGAGGCTGAGCAAGGCGAGGACGATCGCAAAGTCCATGGCGAGTCAAGAAAAACGTTGGCGTCGATTACCAGAACTTCCACCACGGCGCGGCGGCGGAAGAACGGGCCGGCGGCAGCGGCTGCAGGCCGGTGTCGCGAATGCGGCGACGCTGCTCGGCTTCGAGCGCCTGGGCCATGCGATGCGCAAGCTGGTCTCCCTGCATGGCGCGGATGCGCCACTCGGCAGCAAGGCTTTGCAGCTCGGAATCTTCGAGCTTGGCGGGCGTCGTCATCTGTTCGGACATCCCGAAATTCTGCACACGCCAAGGGACCGCGGCAATCGTAGAGCTTTGCATTACACGGCCGCGCGGGCATATGTCAAATACGTGTCACGAGAGGAATCCGTCCCAGCTCAATTTGAGTCCGGTCAACAGCATGCCGAGGTAGACGAAACGGTAAAACCAGACGGCATCGATGCGGCGTGCGATCCGGACGCCGAGCCACACGCCGAACGGCGCGAGCGGCAGCAGCACCAGCGAAGTCGCCATGTTGCGCCAGTCGAGCAGGCCGAGCCACGCGTAGGGAATCCACTTGCTCAGATTCACCACGAAGAAGAAATAGGCCAGCGTCGCGGTATAGGCCACCGGCGTGAGCCGCAATGGAAGCACATAGGCATTGACCGGCGGTCCGCCCGCATGAGCGATGAAGCTGGTGAAGCCGCCGATGGCCGTCAGCACCGCGCCGGCCGTCTTCGACGGCGGCGGATCGTCCGAGCGCGGCGGGAACAGCAGGCGCTGCGCCAGGAAGAGCAGCGTGAAGATGCCGACGATGCCGGCCACCGTGTGCGCCGGCAGCACGCGGAACAGCAAGGTGCCGACCACCGTGCCCACGAGGCCGAAGGGAATCAGGAAGCGCAGCAGCGAGCGGTCGAAGTCGCGGCGGAAGGCGGCGAGCCCCAGCAGGTCCATCAGCAGCAGCACCGGCATCAGGATCGCTGCCGCCTGCGGCACCGTGACGGCCAGGGCCAGGAGGGGCACCGCCAGCGAACCGAAGCCGGCGCCGAAACCGCTCTTGCTGACGCCGAGCATCAGCACGGCAGGAACGGCGACCGCATAGAAATGCGGGTCGGTGATGATGGGGAGAGCCATGGGAAAGAGAAAGGCGAGCGGCCGCGCCGTGCAGGCGGGTGCGCCGAGCGTAGCAGGATGCGGCGGCCGCCGCCTTCCTCCAAAAAATGTGCGTAAACGCACCGACTCGCGCTGCCGGCATCCGCAGACTCGACGGTCTTTACGTCTCATCAAAGGATCGCTGAATGAATACCCAGGCCCTGATGGCCGCGCCAACCTCCATCGGCGCGCTGCGCGAGGACGCGGGCAAGTTCCTGCTGCGCGCATCGATCGCGCTGCTCGTGCTGCTGCACGGCATCAACAAGCTCACGAGCGGACCGGGCTTCGTCATCGGCGCGCTGGAACGCGCCGGCCTGCCCGGCGGCATCGGCTACGGAGTCTATGTGGGCGAGGTGCTGGCGCCGCTCCTGATGCTCGCCGGCTTCTGGACGCGCGCCGCGGCCGGCATCGTCGCTTTCAACATGGTGGTCGCGATCGGCCTGGTGCACATGAGCGGCCTGTTCGCGCTGGCCAAGCAGGGCGGCGGCTGGGCGCTCGAACTGCAGGGCCTCTACCTGGCCGGCGCCCTGGCCGTCGCGCTGCTGGGCGCGGGCCGCTTGAGCGTGGGCGGCGCAGCCGGTCGCTTCAACTGAGACGATCGATCAGCCAGGCTCGCCGCGCACCTCGGCCACCATGCGGGCCAGGCGCTCGGCATCGGTCACGATCAGGGCCCGGCCTTCTTTCGCCAGCAGGCCCTCGCGCACCAGCACATTGAGCTCGCGCGTGACCTGTTCGCGGTTGGTGCTGATCTGGCTGGCCAGCTCGGCGTGGCGCGGCGCCGGCTCCAGGCGCGCCCGGTTGCCGGCGATGCCGGCCGCGTGCGCCATGCGCAGCAGCTCGGCATGCAGGCGGTTCTGCACGCCGAGCGTGCTGAGGTCGATGACGCGCTCGGACAGCTGCCGCACCAGCTGAGTCAGTCGGCGCATCACGCGCTCGGCTACCAGCGGCTCCTCGCGCAGCAGCCTCATGAAGGCTGTCCGGTCGAGGCTGGCGACGACACAGGGCTCCAGCGTCAGCACATCGGCCGAGCGCGGTCCGCCGTCGATAGCGGCGATATCGCCGAAGTGCTCGCCTTCGCCGCAGTCGCGGAAAGTGACCTGCCGCCCATTGGCCGAGTAGGTCGTGATGCGGGCACGCCCCGACACCAGGAAGTAGACCTCGCCATCGTCCTGCGTGCGCAACAGGAGCGGCTTGCGCGCCGCCACGCTGTGCCAGCGGCAGGCCTGGGCGAGCAGCTCGAGGCGCCGGTCGGACAGGCCTTCGAGCAGCGGGATCTTCCGCAGCGCGAGGCTGGAGCGGTGAGGGGAAGGGGTCATGCAGGGTCGGCCGGGGCGGGCATTATGCTCGGGTGCCGCTTGGAGCCCGACCATGGACAGCCGTTCCCCGACCCGCTTGCGCTTTCCCTCGCGGCGCAATCTCCGATGGGCGAGCGGCGTGGTCCTGATGGGCTACGTGGCGGCGCACCTGAGCAACCATGCGCTGGGCCTCGTTTCGCTGGCGACCGCCGAAGCTGCGCTGCAGGCCATCTCTACCTTCTGGCACGGCGTCGCGGGCAGCGTGCTGCTGTACGGTGCGGCGGCGGTGCACGTGGTGCTGGCCGCGGTGGCACTGTGGGAACGGCGCAGCCTGCGCATGCCGCCCATGGAGGCCGTGCGGCTGCTGCTCGGTTTCGCGCTGCCGCTGCTGCTGGCCGCGCATCTGACGGCGATGCGCTGGGCCTACGAGGCCTTCGCGATCGACGCTTCCTACGCCCGCGTGATCCGCGGCCTCTGGAGTCCGGGCGCTGCGAGCTTCCAGCTGGCCATGATGCTGGCCGCGTGGACGCACGGCTGCCTCGGGCTGCACTTGGCGCTGCGCGTCCGCCCGGCCTACCGGCGGCATTTCCATCTGCTCTTTGCCGCGGCCGTGCTGCTGCCGGTGCTCGCTGCCCTCGGCTTCTTCGCGATGGGCCGCGAACTGCAATGGACCGGCACGCTGCCGGCCCAGATGCCGACGGCAGTGCAGAGAGCAGCGCTCGACGCGACGGAGCAGGACGTCAAGTGGTTCTATGCGCTGGCGCTGCTGGCCCTGCTCGCTGCGCGCCAGCTGCGCGCCTGGTACGAACGGCGGCCGCGCAAGGCATCGATCGAGCTGCGCTACCCGGACCGCACGGTCCGCGTCCCGCTCGGCTGGAGCGTGCTCGAAGCCAGCCGCGCGCACGGCATCGCCCACCTGTCGGTCTGCGGCGGACGCGCGCGCTGCTCCACCTGCCGCGTGCGCGTGCTCGGGCCGGCCGCGCATGCCGAAGCGCCGGGCCACGACGAGCGCCGCACGCTGGAGCGGGTGCGCGCGCCGGATGACGTGCGGCTGGCATGCCAGCTTCGCCCGCACGGCGATCTGGCGGTGACGCCCCTGTTCGCGCCCCGCGCCGGCGCCGGCGCCCAGCCCGGCCGCCTGGGCCGGGAGCACGACGTCGCCATCCTCTTCGTCGATCTGCGCCGATGGTCGGGCCTGTCGGAGCGGCAATGGCCCTTCGACCTGGTGTATGTGCTCGACCGCTATTTCGCGATCGTCGGCGCCGCGGTGCGCGAGAGCGGCGGCGTGCCGAACCAGTTCATCGGCGACAGCGTGATGGCGATCTTCGGACTGGATGTCGACCTGCCGACCGCATGCCGCCAGGCCATGCGCGCGGCCGAGCTGATCGGCGAACGCATGGACGCATGGAGCGCCGGCTTCGAATCGCAGTTCGGCCAGCGCCTCGATTTCGGCATGGGCCTGCACGCGGGCCGCGCGGCCGTGGGCGAGGTGGGCTATCTGGAAACCACCACCTTCACCGCGGTCGGCGAAGTGGTCAACACGGCGAGCCGATTGCAGGACCAGTCCAAGGTGGCCGAGACCCGGCTCGTGATCTCCGTCTTCGCGGCCGAGCAGGCCGGCATCGCCGACACGCTGGGCGAGCCGGAGATGATGACGGTGCGCGGCCGCTCGGAGCCGCTCGCGGTGCTGCACGTGCCACGACCCGCACCTTGAATAAAGCGTGCGCAAACGCACAGCCCGAAACGCAGCCGGAATCCACACTGCATTCCATGGTGGCAGCAATCCCCGCAGCCCACCTGCAGCAGTGAAAGGACTCTCGATCATGCAAGCCAAGCAACTCCTGGGCATCTCCGCCCTTCTTCTCGCCGGCGCCGCGTCGGCCCAGACCGTGCCGGCCGAAGCCTGGGTCGGCGCGCCGATCGCGACCACCGGCAGCACGATGAGCCGCAGCGAGGTCACGGCCGAGCTGCAGCGCTCGATGAGCGTGGCGCGGACGCCGCAGGAACAGTGGGTCGGCACGCCGGCCACCGCCGCCGTCGCCGTCGGCGCGATGAGCCGGGCCGAAGTGCTGGCCGACCTGAGCCTCTACAACAAGGCCGGCCTGGGCGACTATGCACGCATCGACAGCCCCGACGCGGCCGGCCCCGAGTACGCGCGCCGCATGGCCGCCTACCGGCAGGCGCGCAACAGCGATGCCTACATGGCCGAGGTGCAGCGCATCGAAGGCATTCGCGGCAGCGCGGTGGCGAGCGCGCGTCGGAAGAACGGCCCAGCGGCCGAGTGAGCGAGCGTCAATCGTCCGCCAGGCAGGTGCCGGCCGTCCAGCCGTAGAGCCACTCGAGCGCGTCGTAGAAGCGCTCCTGCGGCCGGCCCTTCCACATCTCGTTGCGCACCAGACGCTCGACGCCCTTGGCGTGGTAGATGCGGCCCATCTCGCGCGCCGACAGCACCACGCGTGCCGTGCGCGCGACGCGCGAGCGTTCGTAGAGCACCAGCGCGCGGCCCCAGTCGCCGCCTTCGCGCCGCAGCGCGAGCGCCAGCGTGACGGCATCCTCGCAGGCCATGCAGGCGCCCTGCGCCAGGTACTGATATGAACCATCGGATGCGCGGCATCGCCGAGCAAGGTCGCGTGGCCGAAGGTCCAGCGCTCGATCGGATCGCGGTCGGCTGTGGAGTAGCGCTTCCAGGCTTTCGGAATGCGCAGGATCTGCTGCACCGCTTCGCAGGTGGGGCGGAAGTAGCGCTGCACTTCGGACGGGTCGCCGTCCATCGAGCCCCACTCCTCGGGCCGGTCGCTGTGGAAGGTGACCGCCAGGTTGAACTTGTCGCCGCCCTTGAGCGGGTAGTGCACCAGGTGGCAGTTGGGCCCGACCCAGATGCAGGGCGCTGTGTAGCGCAGCGCCTCGGGGAACTCGGCCGTGTCGATCACCGCGCGGAACACCACGTGGCCCGAGACGTGGATGCCGTCGTCCACGTACTGCTGGCGCACCGCCGAACGCACGCCGTCGCAGCCGATCACGGCCTGGCCTGGCGGCCGCCCTGCGCGTCGATCAGCGTGACGCCGTCGTCGCTCTGCTCGATGTGCACCACCTTGGTCGACGTGAGGAACTCGATGCCTTCGGTGGTGGCCTGCACCCCTTCGAGCAGCGCGCCGTGGATGTCGGCGCGATGGATCACCGTGTACGGGTTGCCGAAGCGCTCCCTGAAGCGCGCATCGAGCGCGATGCCGATCACGCGCTTCGCATCGATGGCATCGAACATCACCATCTCGTCGGTGTAGACGGCCCGGGCGCGCAGGTTCGCGCCGACGCCCAGCGCATCGCAGGCCGCAAAGGCATTGGGGCTGAGCTGGATGCCGGCGCCGAACTCGCCGATGTGGGCGGACTGCCCGATCACCTTCACGTTGTAGCCCTCGCGCACCAGCGCGAGCGCCGCCGCCAGGCCGCCGATGCCGCCGCCGGCGATCAGCACGGGTCGGCTGTCGAGTGCTGTTTTCATGGCAGTTTGAAAAGCTCGCGCGCGTTGTCCCGGCCGATCTTCAGCCGGTCGTTGTCGCTGATCTCGCAATGGTCAAACCAGCTCGCCGCATCCTCGTGCTTCTCGAAGGGGTAGTCCACCGAGTACATGATGCGGTCGCTGCCCACTTCCAGCATCGTCGAGAGCAAGGTGGGCGTGCGGAAGTTGCCGCTGGTCGTGATGTGCACATTGCTGCGCAGGTAGTCACCAATCTGCTTCTCGCACGGCATGCCGCGCCGTCCCTTGCGCAAGATGTGGTCGACGCGCCAGATGTTGAAGGGGATGCCTTCGCCGAAGTGGCCGAGGATCATCTGCAACCCGGGATGCCGGTCGAAGAGGCCGCTCGACAACAGCCGCAGCGCGTGGATGCTGGTCTCCACGGCAAAGGCCCAGGTCGGCCCCGTGAGCCAGTGCGCGCCGTCGTAGATCGGCTCGCGTGCCGGCAGCGGGTCGCGCGGGTGCATGTAGAAGGGCTTGCCGAGCGCCGCGGCCGCGGCCCAGAAGTCGGCGAACCGAGGCGCGTCGTAGTAGACGACGGTGCGTTCGTCGCCGACCTGCGAGAAGCCGTTGACCAGGAAGCCGTGGAAGCCGAACTCCTTCACGCAGCGTTCGAGCTCGCGCGCTGCCGCTTCAGGGTCCTGCATCGGCAGCGCCGCGAAGCCGCCGAAGCGTGTCGGCCGGCGCGCCGCCTGCTCGGCCAGCACCTCGTTCGCGCGCCGCGCCACTTCGACGGCACGGCGTGGATCGGGAATGGCCTGCACCGCCGGCGAGTTGAGCGAGAGGATTGCGTATTCGGTACCCCAGGCATCCATCTGCTCGATGCGCTGCTGCTCGAAGTCGAGCAGATTGCTCTTCAGGCCGGCCCAGACCTCCGGCCGCGCATAGACCTCCGAGTCGCCGATGGTGAGCTCGATGGCGAAATGCTCCTCGAGCGCGATCTTGTTCTTCATCCGCTGTTCACTCCGGCTTGATGTTGAGCTTGTCGAGCACGCCCTGCCAGGTCTTGCGGTCATCGGCGATGTACTGGGCCAGCTGCTCGGACGTGCCCGGGCGCGGGTAGGTGCCGAGCTCGCGCGACTTGGCCACCACGTCGGGCAGGAGCAGCGCCTCGCCCATGTCCTTGTTGAGCCTGGCGAGGACGGCCGGGTCCACGCCCTTCTTCGCGATCACCGCGAACCAGCCGTGCGCCACCGCGCCGGGCACCGTTCTGCTGGCCAGCGGAAACTGTTCGAGCCCGGGCTCGGCGCGGTCGCCCATGCTCGCGAGGATGCGCAACTTGCCAGCCTGCACGTTGCCCGCCACCACGTTGTAGGTCTCGACCATCATCTTGGTCTGGCCGCCCAGCATGGCCTGCATCGCCTGCGCGCCGCCGGGGTAGTGCACCTCGAGGAACTGCGCGCCCGACTGCAGCCCGAGCAGCGCTGATGCAAGATGCGGCAACGTGCCACGGCCGTTGTCGGCCACCTCGATGCTCTGCGGCTTCGCCTTGGCAGCAGCGATGAAATCGGCCAGCGTCTTGTAGGGCGAATCGCCCGGCACCGCCAGCATGAAAGGCGCGACCGCGGCCAGCGTGACCGGCACGAAGTCGCGGTTGAAGTCGTAGTTCACGCCCTTGATGGTGCTCGGCGCGACCGAGATCGCCGAGCCCTGCACGAAGCCGAAGGTGGCGCCGTCCGCGGGCGCGGCGAGGATGGCGTTCATGCCGATCACGCCGCTGCCGCCCGGCTTGTTGTCGACGATCACGCCCTGCCCCCACTTCTCGCCGAGCTTGACGCTCACATGCCGGATCAGCACGTCGGGCGCCGAGCCCGCCGGGAAGGGAACGACGAAGCGCACCGGCTGGGCCGGCCACTTGGCCGCAGCGCCCTGCGCATGGGCAAGCGGCGCGGCGGCGCCGGCCGAAAGCGCGAGCAGAAGAGCCGTGCAGCGGGAGCGGAAAAGGTTCATGATTGCCTCTTTAGTTACTTGAATATTCAAGCAATTGGGCGCACTCTATACTTGAATCAGCAAGTATTTGTTCATGAAAACCCTAGTCCAGGAGCACGATCTCGAGAAGGCGATTCCCTTCCTGTTGGCACGCGCCGGCGCGCGCATGGGCAATGCCTTCTCCAAGGCGCTCAAGCCCTACGGCCTGAGCCTCGTCGAATGGCGCGTGTGCGCCTCGCTGCAGCACACGCCGGACCAGACGCTTTCCGAGCTCGCGCTGCATTCCTCGAACGACCTGTCGGCGCTCTCGCGCATCGTCGACCGGCTGGCGACGCTGGGACTCGTGCGGCGCGAGAAGTGCGGTACGGACGGCCGCGCGATACGCCTCGCGCTCACGACGCTCGGCCTCGAGCTCACGCACGAGATCATTCCGCTCGCCAAGCACTACGAAGCCATCGCGCTCTCGGACTTCAGCGCGAGCGAGGTGAAGCTGCTGCGCGAGATGCTGCTGCGCATCTACGCCAACGCGACGCCGCTGGCATAGAGCAGGACGCTCAGGCCGGCGCCACCTGCACCATGGCAGCTTCGGCGCCCTGCGAGATCGCGAAGCGCACAGGCAGGAAGCGCTCGATCACCGCGCAGTTGGTGCGCGTGTGCTGCGTCACTTCGCTGCAGCTGAAGGCCGCGGCTTCCTTGCGCTGCCACACCGCGAGCGCAAGAAGCAGCGCGAGCTGGTCCGCCAGGTGCGACCCGACTGCAGCCCCGCTTTTCTGAAAGGCGCGCACCTCCTTCACCAGCCGATGCGCCACCTGCTCGGCGGAAAGCGTCTTCTCGCCGAAGGCCGTGAAGACCTCGGTGACGTGCTCGTAGGCGAAGACGGCCATGAGCGCATTGCCGGGCCCTTCGTTCAGCCGCACCACACCGTGGCGCAGCTGCTCGACGGACCAGCCCATCGCGCTGCCGAGCGTGCCGAGCTCGCGCACCGCGACATGGCGCGCAAGCCCCGGCGCCAGGCACTCGCCATGTGCCGCCTGCAGCGCACCGCGCGCCAGCAGATCGAAGGGCCTGAGCGGTCCGGCGCAGGGCACGATGGTCGCTTCGACCGCACCGCCCCCGGCCGGATAGAAGCCGCAGCGCTGCAGCACCAGCTGCAGGTCCGCGCCCAGGCGGCGCACCAGCGGTGCAAAGGCCAGGTCGAGAAAATGGAAGGGCGGCGCCATCGGGTTGTGCGTGCCGCCGGCGAGCGAGACGCGGCTCGGCGCATCGGCCAGCAGCAGCGCGGGCAGCACCGTCTGGAGCACCAGCATGCAACTGCCCGCGCTGGCGACCGCAAAGCGGTAGTCGCCGGCGCGCACGGGGCCGGGCACGAAGCGCAGCCGCTGCGAACCGAGCTCGGCGCCCTCGATCTGCGCGCCGCTCAGTTCCACGGCCGCCAGCACGCAGGCCAGGTGCTGGCGCATTAGCCCCGGCTTGGGCCGCCTGGCGCGAATGCGATCGATCGCCAGCGGCTGGCCCGTGACCATCGCGAGCGCGAGGCCGGTGCGCAGGATCTGGCCGCCGCCCTCGCCTTCAGAGCCGTCGAGTTCGATCACTTCTTCTGTCCTCATCATCCTGTTGTTCGAACGCGCATCACGTCACTTGCTTTCCGCGCGCCAGGGCCTTGGCAGCGGCATCGCCCGCAACACGCTCCCAGCTCCAATACCCATGGCCCGCGCGGCCCGCCACAAGCGCCTCGAGCCGCTCGACCTGTAGTGCCCCGCCCCAGCGTCCCATGGTCTCGATGGCGACAACCCGCAGACTCCACCATTTGCTTTCAAGGGCCGCGTCGATCTCGGCCAGCGCCTCGGCATTCGGGTTCGCCGCACCCAGCGTGCGCAGCCGCTGCGTCCGTTCGCGCAGCAGGTTGGCGCCCTCGCCGGCGTTCGCGGGCTGTCGCTGCTCGCGATACGCGCGGCGGCACGCACGGCAACGCACCGCCGTGCTGTCGATATGGCCGTGGATCACTTCGTACCACCACTTCTGCTGCTTGGCGGTCCAGACCTCCTCGATGCCGCAGTCGCGGCAGGTGAAGGCCAGGTCAACATAGAAGGTGGGCAACAGCCCATAGGTGTTGTTGTAGCGCGCCAGCACGTCCTGGTCGGCCAGCTCCATGCCGGCAAGCCGCGCACCGGCGACCAGATGCCGTGCGTCCTGCCCGCTCAGCAGCGCAGCAAGTTTCCCAGCACGTTCGAGGCGCCGCCCCTTGATCTCGGCGCGGCGCTGCTTGTTGCTTTTCATTCGTCGATCCCGTCTGGGCTACCCCTTCACACACACCACCTGCTTGAGCGTGTACACCACCTCCACCAGGTCCTTCTGCGCCTCCATCACGGCGTCGATGTCCTTGTAGGCCATCGGGATCTCGTCGATCACGTCGGCGTCCTTGCGGCATTCCACGCCGGCGGTGGCGGCGATCTGGTCGGCCACGGTGTAGAGCTTCTTCGCCTTGGTGCGGCTCATCTTGCGGCCGGCGCCGTGGCTGCAGCTCATGAAGCTCTCGGGGTTGCCCTTGCCGCGCACGATGTAGCTCTTGGCGCCCATGCTGCCCGGGATGATGCCGAGTTCGCCCGCCTTCGCGCTCACGGCGCCCTTGCGGGTCACGAGCACGTCCTGGCCGAAGTGCGTTTCGCGGCTCACGTAGTTGTGGTGGCAGTTCACCGCTTCCACATGCGCCTCGAAAGGCTTGGCGACGACCTTGCGCGCGGCCGCGACCACGCGCTGCATCATCACTTCGCGATTGGCACGCGCGAACTTCTGGGCCCAGCCCACCGCGCGCACGTAGTCCCCGAAGTACTTGGCGCCTTCCTCGAAGTACGCCAGGTCCTGGTCGGGCAGGTTGCGCTGGTGCTGCTCGGCATCCTTCTTCGCGAGCTCGATGAAGTGCGTGCCGATCGCATTGCCCACGCCGCGCGAACCCGAGTGCAGCATGAACCACACGGCGCCCGCCTGGTCGAGGCAGACCTCGATGAAATGGTTGCCGGTGCCCAGCGTTCCCAGGTGCTTGTGGTTGTTGGTGTTCTTCAGGCGCGGGTAGTCCTCGCAGATCGCGTCGAACTCATGAACGAGCCTCGCCCACGCGGCGTCGGTTTCGTCGGGCGGGGTTTCCCACGCGCCCTTGTCGCGGCCCTGGCGCTTCGGGTTGGACCCATGCGGCACGGCCTTCTCGATCGCGGCACGCAGCGGCCCCAGGTTGTCGGGTAGGTCGTTCGCTTGCAGCGTGGTCTTGCAGGCCATCATTCCGCAGCCGATGTCCACGCCGACCGCGGCCGGAATGATCGCCCTGAAGGTCGGGATCACCGAGCCCACGGTCGCGCCGATGCCGTAGTGCACGTCGGGCATGGCCGCGATGTGCCTGAACACGATCGGCAGGCGCGCCGCGTTCTCCAGTTGCTTTTGCGCTTCGTCTTCGACCGGCACGCCGCGGGTCCACATCTTCACCGGGACGCCGTTCTCGACTTCGTGCAGTTCGTAGTTCTGTTCCATGACTTTTCTCCCGCTCGGGAGGGTGCCGATTGCACCCTCCCCGACTCACGCCACAACGGCGCTTGCCGTCTTGTTCGCGAAGAGTGTGCCAATGCGGAGCAGGCAATGCCAGCAAAGACCAAGTCGTTGATGGAAAAGGATTTTTCTTTGGCGTCCTAAGGGACACCGTCGAAGGCAGGCTGCCAGATACTAGAATGCTCGCTAGTTTTTTATCTCCATGAAACCCATCGTCGTCATCGGCTTCCTCGGCACCCAGCTCGACGCCGGACAGGGCGCCGGGCGTTGGGAGAAATGGCGCCCCACCGTCTCGCTGACGCAGCACGAGGACATGGTGATCGCGCGCATGGAGCTGATCCATACGCTGCGGCACAAGGCGCTCGCAGAAAGAGTCCAGGCCGACATCGCAATCGTCTCGCCCGAGACCGAAGTGAGATTGGTCGAGCTCGACATCACCGATCCCTGGGATTTCGGCGAGGTCTACACCCGCCTCTACGACTGGGCGCGCGCCTATCCCTTCGACGCCGAGCGCGAGCAGTACTGGACGCACATCACGACCGGCACGCACGTGGCGCAGATCTGCATGTTCCTGCTGGCGGAGTCGCGCGCCATCCCGGGCGTGCTCGCGCAGACCGCGCCGCCCAAGCGGCAGCGCGCCGGCGACCCGGGCGACTGCACGCTGATCGACCTCGACCTCTCGCGCTACGACGCGATCGCGCGGCGCTTCGAAGCCGAGCAGCGCGATGCGGTCGCCTTCCTCAAGAGCGGCATCGCGACGCTCAACCCGCGCTTCAATGCACTGATCGACGAGATCGAGCGCGTCGCCGTGCGCTCGCGCGCGCCGATCCTGCTCGTCGGTCCCACGGGCGCGGGCAAGTCCTTCCTCGCGCGTCGCATGTTCGAGCTCAAGAAGACGCGCCATCAGGCAACCGGCGCCTTCGTCGAGGTGAACTGCGCCACCCTGCGCGGCGACGGCGCGGCATCCACGCTGTTCGGCCACAAGAAGGGCGCCTTCACCGGCGCGGCGGCGGAGCGCGCCGGCCTGCTGCGAAGCGCGCACCAGGGCGTTCTCTTTCTCGACGAGATCGGCGAACTCGGCGCAGACGAACAGGCGATGCTGCTGAAGGCGATCGAGGAGAAGCGCTTCTTCCCGATGGGCTCGGACCGCGAAGTGGAAAGCGACTTCCAGCTGATCGCCGGCACCAACCGCGATCTGCGCGCCGACGTGGCCGGCGGGCGCTTTCGCGAAGACCTGTTCGCGCGCATCAACCTCTGGACCTACGACCTGCCGGGCCTCGCCCGACGGCCGGAAGACATCGAGCCCAACATCGACCATCTGCTCGCGCTCTATGCCGCCGAGAACCACCGCGTGGCACGCTTCAATGCCGAGGCGCGCGCCGCCTACCTGCGCTTCGCGCGCAGCGACGAGGCGCTCTGGAGCGGGAACTTCCGCGATCTCTCGGCCAGCGTGACGCGGCTCGCAACGCTGGCCGACGGCGGGCGCATCACCGGCGAGCTGGTGCAGGCCGAGATCGCACGCCTGCGCTGGCTCTGGAAGCGCGCCGCACCCTCGGGTGGGCAGGATGCGATCGACCTCGGCGCCCTGCTCGGCGCCGAGCGCGAGGCGGAGCTGGACCTGTTCGATCGGCTTCAGCTCGAAGCGGTGGCGCGCGTCTGCCGCGACGCGCGTACGCTCTCGGATGCCGGGCGCCAGCTGTTCCAGGCTTCGCGCGGCCAGCGCACGGTGGTCAACGACGCCGACCGCCTGCGCAAGTACCTCGCCAAATACGGACTCCAATGGAGCCAGCTGGTTTCTGCCTGAGGCCGACCACGCCATGAAACATTTCGACGAGCACAGCACCCGCAGCGCACTGCAGTTGGCCCGCCTGGTGCCCGCCTTGCGCGATGCCTTCGCCGGCGAGGCCAAGGTGCCGCCGCGCCATGTGCATGCCATCGAAGCCGGCGCCGACCGCGGCACGGTGCTGATCATGCCGGCCTGGAGCGATGCGGGCTTCCTCGGCATCAAGACCATCAACATCTTTCCCGGCAACAGTGCGCACGGCCTGCCCGGCCTGCACGCGACCTACGTGCTCTACGACGCACACACCGGCGTGCCGCTCGCGCTGATGGACGGCAACGAGATCACCGCCCACCGCACAGCGGCGGCTTCGGCGCTCGGCGCTTCCTTCCTCGCGCGTTCGGATGCGCGGCGCCTGCTCGTGCTCGGCACCGGCCGCGTCGCGCGCCTGCTGCCGGCCGCGCTTGCCACCGTGCGGGCGATCGACGAAGTGCGGGTGTGGAACCACCGGCCCGAGGGCGCGCAGGCGCTGGCGGCGCAATGGCGCAGCGAAGGCTGGAACGCGCAAGCCGTGACCGATCTCGAGGCCGCCGCGCGCAACGCCGACATCGTGAGCTGCGCGACGCTCGCCACCACGCCGCTCGTTCAAGGCGGGTGGCTGGCGCCGGGCTCGCACCTGGACCTGATCGGCAGCTTCGCGCCGCAGATGCGCGAGGCCGACCCAGCCTGCTTCGCCGGTGCGCGGACCTTCGTCGACACCGACGAAGCGTTGCAGAAGGCCGGCGACCTGCTCGATGCGATCGCGGCCGGCACGCTTTCGCGCGATGACGTGCAGGCCACGCTCGCCGATCTGTGCCGCGGCACGCACTGCGGACGCGCCGACGACAGCGAGCGCACCGTCTTCAAGGCCGTCGGCAGCGCGCTCGAAGACCTCGCGGCCGCCACGCTGGTGTGGCAGGCCGCTCAGCAAGAGCCTTAGTCCAGCGAGACGTTCGCCTTCTTGATCACGTCGCCGAAGCGCCTGGTCTCGCTCTGCACGAACTGGTTGAACTGCTCGCGCGTGGTCGGGAAGGGTTCGTAGCCGAAGCTCTTGAACTTCTCCTGCACGTCGGCCTCGGCCAGCCCCTTCTCGATGTCGCGCTTGATCTTGTCGGTCACGGCAGCCGGCAGGCCCTGCGGCACCGCAATCGCGTTCCAGCCGGTGACCTCGAAGCCCTGCGGGCCGCCAGACTCACCGACCGTCGGCACCTCGGGGAAGGCTGCGACGCGCTTGGGCGCCGCCGCCGCCAGGAGGCGCAGCTTGCCGGCACGCTGCAGCGGACCGGCGGTGGCGCTGGTGCCGAGCGCGAAGGCCAGCTCGCCGGTCGAGACCGAGGTGTAGAGCTGCGTGGTCTCCTTGTAGATCACGTGCTCCATCTGCGTGCCGGTGGCCGATTCGAAGAGTTCCGAGCCCAGATGCACCGGGTTGCCCACCGACCAGGAGCCGTAGTTGAGCTTGCCCGGGTTGGCCTTGGCGTCGGCGATCAGGTCGCCCACCGTCTTGTATTTGCTGTCGGCCGGCACGGTGAAGAAGAAGTAGGCCTTGAACAGCGGCAGCAGCGCGTCGAAGTCCTTGTTCGGGTCGTAGGGCAGCTTCTTGAACAGCGCCGGATAGGCCGCGAGGTGCACGTTGTCGAGCACCAGCAGGTCGTGCCCGTCCTTGGCGCCGCGCTTCCAGGCATCGATGGCGATGAAGCCATTGCCGCCGGGCCGGTTCTCGACCACCACCGGCTGGCCCCAGGCGCGCGAGAGCTTGTCGGCCACCAGGCGCGCCACGCCGTCCGGTCCGCCGCCCACCGGGAAGGGCGTGATGATGCGCACCGGCTTGGTGGGGAACTGCTGCGCGCTGGCGGTCGCGGGCATCAGGCTGGCGGCAGCCAGGGCCGCGACCGCCATCAAGGATCTGAAAAACATGGGAAGTCTCCGGAGTTGTAGAAAGAAATTCAGGCGCGGATTCAAGCGGCGGGACCAGCGCGCGCACCGGTCGCCCGCTGCCGCAGTAGGCCCGGCAGCTGGTCGCTTCGGGCGAGTCCGATCAGACGCGTTCCAGGATCACGGCGATGCCCTGCCCCACGCCGATGCACATGGTGCACAGCGCATAGCGGCCGCCCTGCTTGTGGAGCTGATTCACCGCGGTGGTCGCGAGGCGCGCGCCGCTGGCGCCCAGCGGATGGCCGAGCGCGATCGCGCCGCCGTTGATGTTGACGCGCGCGTCGTCGTCCTTCAGGCCCAAGAGGCGCAGCACCGCCAAGCCTTGCGCGGCGAAGGCTTCGTTGAGTTCGATCACGTCGATCTGGTCGAGCGTGAGGCCGGTGAGCTTCAGCACCTTCTCGGTGGCGGGCGCCGGGCCGATGCCCATCACGCGCGGCGGCACGCCGGCCGTGGCCATGCCGACCACGCGGGCGCGCGGCGTGAGGCCGTACTTGGCCGCATGCGCCTCGTCGGCCAGGAGCAAGGCCGCGGCGCCGTCGTTCACGCCGCTGGCATTGCCGGCGGTCACGGTGCCGTCCGGCCGCACCACGCCCTTCAGCTTGGCCAGCGCCTCGAGGCTGGTGTCGCGCGGATGCTCGTCCTTGTCGACCACGATCGCGTCGCCCTTCTTCTGAGGCACGCTGACCGGCACGATCTCGGCATCGAAGAAGCCCGACTTCTGCGCCGCCACGGCGCGCTGCTGCGAGGCCAGCGCCATGCGGTCCTGCGCCTCGCGCTCGATCTTGTAGTCGGTCGCCACGTTCTCGGCCGTCTCGGGCATCGAGTCGATGCCGTACTGCGCCTTCATGAGCTTGTTGACGAAGCGCCAGCCGATGGTGGTGTCGTAGACCGCGTTGGCGCGGCTGAAGGCGCTTTCGGCCTTCGGCATCACGAAGGGCGCGCGGCTCATGCTCTCGACGCCGCCCGCGATCATCAGGCCAGTCTCGCCGGCCTTGATGGCGCGCGCCGCGGTGCCGACCGCGTCCAGGCCCGAGCCGCACAGGCGGTTGATGGTGCCGCCGCCGACTTGCTGCGGCAGGCCCGCGAGCAGCGCCGACATGCGCGCGACGTTGCGGTTGTCTTCGCCGGCCTGGTTGGCGCAGCCGTAGAGCACGTCGCTGACGGCCTGCCAGTCGACGTCCTTGTTGCGTTCCATCAGCGCCCTGAGCGGCACCGCGCCGAGGTCGTCGGCGCGCACGCTCGACAAGGCGCCGCCGTAGCGGCCGAAGGGGGTGCGAACGGCGTCGCAGATGAAGGCTTGATTCGTCATGGTGTGTCTCTCGTCGAAGTTGTCGTCAGATGGTGATCGGCAGGCCGACCAGCTTTTCGAGCTCGGCATGCTCGAGGCCTTCGACCTTGTCGATCAGCTTCAAGCCCGAGGGCGTGCATTCGAGGGTGGCAAGGTCGGAATACACGCGCTTCACGCAGCCGATGCCGGTCAGCGGATAGGTGCATTGGGCGACGACCTTGCTCTCGCCCTTCTTGGTCAGCAAATCCATCATCACCCAGGTCTGCTTGGCGCCGATGGCCAGGTCCATCGCGCCGCCGACCGCGGGGATGGCGCCTTCCTCGCCGGTGCTCCAGTTCGCGAGGTCGCCGGTGGCCGAGACCTGGAAGGCGCCCAGCACGCAGATGTCGAGGTGGCCGCCGCGCATCATCGCGAAGCTGTCGGCATGGTGGAAATACGCGCCGCCGGACAGCAGCGTGACCGGCTGCTTGCCGGCGTTGATCAGGTCATAGTCCTCCTGGCCTTCGGCCGGCGCCGGGCCCATGCCGAGGATGCCGTTCTCGCTGTGCAGGATGACCTCGCGGCCGGCCGGCAGGTGGTTGGCGACCAGGGTCGGCTGGCCGATGCCGAGGTTGACGACGGCGCCGTCGAAGATGTCCTGCGCGACGCGGGCGGCGAGCTGGTCCTTGGTGCGGCGTTGGTAGTTGCTCATGGTCAGGCTGCCTTCTTGAAGCCGCCGGCTTGCGTGGCGACGCGCTCGATCTTGACGATCTGGTGGACGAATATGCCCGGCGTGACGATGGCCTCGGGGTCCATCTCGCCGAGTTCGACGATCTCGTGCACGGTGGCGATGGTGCGGTCGGACGCCATGGCCATCACCGGCCCGAAGTTGCGCGCCGCCTTGCGGTAAGTGAGGTTGCCCCAGCGGTCACCCTGCTCGGCCTTGATCAGCGCGACATCGCCGCGGATCGGGTACTCCAGCACGTATTGCTTGCCGTCGATCTCGCGTGTCTCTCGATCGCCGGACAGCTGGGTGCCGAAGCCGGTGGGGCAGAAGAAGGCGCCGATGCCGGCACCGGCCGCACGGATGCGCTCGGCCAGGTTGCCCTGCGGCACCAGTTCCAGTTCGAGCTTGCCGGAGCGGTAGAGCTCGTCGAAGACGTAACTGTCGGCCTGGCGCGGAAAGCTGCAGATGATCTTGCGCACGCGCCCGGCCTTCAGCAGCGCGGCCAGGCCGGTATCGCCGTTGCCTGCGTTGTTGTTGACGACGGTGAGGTCCGTGGCGCCCTGCTCGATCAGGCCGTCGATGAGCTCGCCGGGAATGCCGGCGGTGCCGAAGCCGCCGATGAGCACCGTGGCGCCGTCGGGGACGCCGGCCATGGCATCGGCGACCGAGCGCGCGATCTTGTTGATCATGGAATCTGTCTCCGGGGGTGGGAAAAAGCGAAACACCCAGGTTGCGATTTTGTTCGCATACCGAACAAGTGTTCGTATAATGAATTTTAAGGAAGATCCACCGCTATGGCAACCCACAAGAAGCAGCCCACCGCACCCACACCGGGCGACAGCTACGTGCAGTCCTTCGCGCGCGGATTGCAGGTGATCCGCTCCTTCAGCGCGAGCGCACCGCGCCAGACCTTGAGCGAGGTGGCGGCCGCGGCCGGCCTCACGCGCGCCGGCGCTCGCCGCATCCTGCTCACGCTGCAGACGCTGGGCTACGTCGATTCCGACGGCAAGCTCTTCGCGCTGACGCCGCGCATCCTCGACCTGGGCTTCGCCTACCTCTCGTCGATGCCGATCTGGAACCGTGCCGAGCCGGTGATGGAGGCGCTGGTGCAGCAGGTACAGGAGTCGTGCTCGGCGGCCGTGCTCGACGCCACCGACATCGTCTACGTGATGCGCGTGCCGACGCACAAGATCATGCGAATCAGCCTCGGCGTGGGCTCGCGCCTGCCCGCGTACTGCACCTCGATGGGCCGCCTGCTGCTCGCCGACCTGGACGATGAAGCGGTGCGCGCGCGGCTCGAAGCCTCGACGCTCGAAGCCTTGACGCGCCACACCCTGACCGACATCGACGCCCTCTTTGCCAAGGTCGTGCAGGCGCGGCGCCAGCGCTGGTGCCTGGTCAACCAGGAACTGGAAGAAGGCCTGATCTCGATCGCCGCGCCGATCGTCGACCGCGCCGGCCGCATGGTGGCCGCGCTCAACATCAGCGGCCAGGCCAACCGCACCAGCGCGAAGGTGATGCAGGAGACCATGCTGCCCGCGCTGCTGGCCGCGGCGGCGGAGGTTTCGCGGCTGCTTTGAGGCCGGCGGCTCCCGATGCATGAAAAGCTATGGCGCGCATCTTGCCTCGCTGGCAAAATTCGGCGCGCGCCTACAGCAGGAGGGGTGCGCCTCGTCGCCATCCCGACACATGTCCATGGAAAGCTGGCAAGACCATGTCCGCAGCACCGGTCCAAATTGCGCTCGAGCCGCTTGCGATGCCCGAGCTGCCGCCCGTGCCGAGGGTGAGCATTGCCATCATCTGCTTCAACTACGGCCGCTTCCTGGCCGAGTGCCTGGAGAGCTGTCTCGCCCAGACCATCCCCGCTGACGAAATCGTGGTGGTGAACGACGGCTCGACCGACGACACCGCGGAGGTGCTGGACGGCTATGCGGCGCGCCTGCCCCAGATCCGGGCGATCCATCAGCCAAACGGTGGAATCTGCTCGGCGACGAATGCCGCGCTCGCCGCATGCTCCGGGGACGTGGTGCTCCTGCTCGATGCCGACGACGCCATCGTGCCGGAGCGCATCGAAAAGGTGCTCGCCGCCTTGCGCGGGCGCGTGAACGGACATCGCCCCGGCTGGGTCCACCACAGCATGATGCGCTTCTCCGAGGTGCAGCCCCGTCTGGGCCTCGCGCCCTACTATCCCGGCGGCAAAGGGCCCGAGGGCTGGCTCGCTTCCGAGGCATTGAAGGCCGCCTCGACCCCGGTGCTCGCGTTGACCTCGGCGCTGGCCTTCAGGCGCGAGGTCCTGGCCGCCATCGGCCCGCTGGACTCCGATCGGCTGATGTACCAGGACCTGCAGCTTTGCACTGCCGCCACGCTGCTCAGCCCGACCGCCTGGATTCCCGAACCGCTGACACGCTATCGCATCCACCTCACGTCCATTTCGTCGGGGTCGATGGTCTCGCTGGAGCAGATCAGGAAGACGCTGCAACGTGCCCGCCGTTTCGATGCCTGGCTGCGCAGCCAGCTCGAGAAGATCAGGCCCGGCTCGGCTTCCTTGTGGCGGCCGCTGGACGACCAAGGGGGCTATCTCTGGCTCACCTTCCTCGAACGCTGGCTGTCCGGGGCCGGCAAGGACCTCGGGCTGCTGTGGATGGTGCTGCGCCACCCGGACACCCGCCGGGGGCCACGCCAGTACCGCATCTATTACTACGGCAGCGTGCTGCTTCCCAAGGACCTGTTCGTCTCGTATTCGCGGCTGATCTTCGGCAGCAGCCCCGCCAAACTGATGTTGAGAAAATTCCTGCGCCGCGCTTGATTAGGGCCTGCGAACAGGCCCTAAGCGGCGAACCCGCGCACGGCCCAGGCGCGCGCGCTCAGCGCGATCGCGCCATCGGGCCGGCGCGGCAATGCGGCGCGAATGCGTTCGCGCAGCCTCGACCGATCCGCCTCGTTCAAGGACATCGCATAACCGGGCGCAGGTCCTTGTCCGCCCAGAAACGGCGTCCAGTAGTCGTCGAAGTCGCGAAACGGCGTCGCGACGTCGAGGGGACGCACTTCGACGGCACGCAATCCCGCCTGGACGAACAGCGCCTCGAGCGGCGCCGGCTGGCAGAGCGGAAATCGCCGCCCTTCGTCGAGTTCAGCGGCCGCTGGATTCAGCTCGACGGCGGCGTCCCAGAAGTGGCGCATGAGTTCCATCCGGCCGGCGTAGTCCCACACGTACGCGGCCACCGTCCCTCCGGGCTTGACCGCACGTGCCATCCCGGCGACCGCGCGCCCGGGCTCCGGAACGAAGTTAAGCACCAGCGCGGCGACGGCCGCATCGAAACGCCCCGCCTCGACCGGCAGCTTCTGCGCATCGCCGACCTCGAAGGACGCGCGCGGATCCGGAATATGGCTGCGCGCATGGTCGACGAAGCCTTCAGAGGCATCGATGCTGAGCACCGAGGCCGGCTGCGCGTGGTTCCAGGATGGTCTGCGTGAGGGCCCCGGTGCCGCAGCCGACGTCCAGCCATGCCGACTGCGGCGGCACCCGAAGCCAAGCCAGCAGTTCGGCCGCGACCTTTCGGCTCCAGCGCCCCACGTAGGGCTCGTAGAGATCGCCGGCTGCCCACGTGTCCTTTCGATCCGCCATAGGTGTGCTCCTCCAGGAGATGTCGCAAGAAAGGGATTGTCCGCCTCGCTGGACCTGTTCCGGCAAAGGCGGCATGCGGGAACAGCACGATCCCCTGCCCCATCCAATGGGCACGGGGGTCCGACATGCCACCACTTCCATTCAGCACCGCTGCACCGACCTCCGCCTCCGATGCCGAACTGGCCGCTCGCGCTGCGCGTGGCGACATCGATGCCTTCCAGCAGATCATGCGCAGGCACAACCGCCTGCTGTTTCGCACCGGCCGCAGCATCCTGAAGAACGACGAAGAGACGCAGGATGCGCTGCAGGAGGCCTATTTGCGTGCCTGGCGTTCACTCTCCGGCTTCCGTGCCGAGGCGCGCCTGTCCACCTGGCTGGTGCGCATCGTGGTGAACGAGGCGCTGGGGCGGCTGCGCCGCAGCGCCGGTGCCCAGGTGGTCCCGCTCGACGCCGCCACGGATCTGTGCGAAGCGCAAGGAGAAACGTGGATGCACGCGGACGCCGACGAACAGCCTGAGCGCGTGGCGATGCGCGGGGAGATGCGCCGCCTGATCGAGTCCGGCATCGATGCCTTGCCCGAAGCGTTTCGCACCGTGTTCGTGCTGCGTGCCGTGGAAGACATGAGCAACGAGGAAGTGGCGGCTGCGCTGGCGATTCCGGAAGCGACTGTGCGCAGCCGCTTCTTTCGCGCCCGCGGGCTGCTGCGCGAGTCGCTGTCGCGCGAAGTCGATGTCGCGCTGAGCGATGCGTTCGCTTTCGATGGCATTCGCTGCGACGCCATCATCGCGCGCGTCATGGCTGGCATCGGCCAAGCCGGCGTTGCGCGCTGAATCCCCCACACGGGTGCTGCGAAAGGAGCTCCACATGACCACGTCACGTCGTGAATGGCTGGAAGCGAGCGGCGTTGGAACCCAGGTCGGCGCACGAACCGTGCTGATCGCGACCACGACTGCGGTCGCAGCCGCGCTGACTGTCGCGTGCGGCGGTGGCGGGGGTGGAGACGGCGTCGGTACGGGTGGCGCCGGAGGTCCGGCAGCCGAGCAAGCCGCTCTCGTCGCACAGGGCAAGCAGATCTTCCGCTTCGACACTTTCGGCGACGAAGCCCACTGGACCGGCACGCTGCGGATGCATGAGGTCATCAGTACCGCAGTCAGCCCCGTGACCGCGCTGGCGGTCGGGCTGAAGGTCGACGCCGAGGCGCTGCCGCCGGCCGTGGCGAAGGGCATCCAGGATGGAAGTGTCGATCTCAAGAGTCCCGCCACGACCGTCGCCTTGCTGAAGCTGGACGCTGTGGTCGGCCTCAAGGGCACTGTGGAGACGGTCGGCGGCAAGGATGCGCTGACCCGCGTCGGCGTCACCTGCGCCCTCTGCCACTCGACCGTCGACGATTCTTTCGCGCCGGGCATCGGCAAGCGGCTCGATGGCTGGCCCAATCGGGACCTGAATCCCGGCGTCATCATCGCGCTTTCCCCGTCGGTGGACGCGGCCAAGAAAGCCGTCTATCTCTCCTGGGGCAAGGGCAAGTACGACCCACGGTTCAACATCGATGGCCTCAACAAGCCGGTGGTTATCCCGCCGGCCTATGGGCTGGAGGGCATTCACAGCGTGACTTTCACCGGCGACGGCGCCGAAATCGCCTACTGGAACCGGTATGTGGTCGTGACCCAGATGGGCGGCCAGGGAAGTTTCTCCGAGCCGCGCCTGAACCTGAACATCACCAACGGCACCGCAGACCTGGTGACGAACAAGTTGCCCGCGTTGCAGGCGTATCAGTTGTCGTTGAAGGCCCCCGCTGCGCCGGCGGGCAGTTTCGACGCCGCTGCAGCCGCGCGGGGCAAGGTGGTCTTCGACGGCGCAGGAAAGTGTGTGAACTGCCACAGCGGCGCCCTCTTCACGGATGCCAACTCGACGCTGCATGCCCCCAGCGACTCGATGGCGGAACCGGAAACGCCGAGCTACGCTTCCCGTTCGGCGACCAGGATGTACCGCACCTCGCCCCTGCGAGGCATTTGGCAGCATGCGCCCTACTTCCATGACGGGTCAGCCGCCACGCTCGAGGAGGTCGCAGCCACCTACAACACCAGGCGATCGCTGGGCCTCACCCCGCAGGAGATTGCAGATCTCGCCCAGTACCTGAAGTCGCAGTGAGGCGCAGCGGGAGGTGATGTCTCTACGCTGTCTGCCCGGCGATGAACTCGAGGCCAATGTCCTCCCGCAGCGGGGGCGTTTGGCCGGCAAGCCTGGCGAGGATGTGGTCGGCGGCGAGCTGACCGATGCGGTAGCGCGGCGATTTGATCGTCGTCAAGCGTAGCGGCACCGCTTCACCGATTTCCAGTCCGTTGAATCCCGCCAGGGCCAGTTGGTCGGGCACCGATATACCGGCAGCCATGCAATGCATGAGGCCGCCCACGGCCATGTCGTCGTTGGAAAAATAGACGGCATCGAGATCCGGGTGCCGGGCAAGCAGTTGCGCCAGACCGGAGCGGCCCAGCAGCAAGGACGACGGCTGGTCGGCGGTGAACCGACCCTGCAACGCGATGCCGCGCTCGGACAGGGCCTGCACGAAGCCTTCCAGGCGCTTGCCAGCACGAAGGTCGCGCTCAAGATTGCCGCCGACGTATCCGATGCGGCGTCGGCCGCTGTCGGCCAGAAACTTGCCGATGTCCCGCCCTGCTGCGACGTTCGAGAATCCCACCGCCATGTCGATCGGCTCGCCATCGATATCCATCACCTCGACCACGGGACTGCGGACCTCGCGCAACATCTGACGGGCGCGCGGCGTGTGTTCGAGCCCGGCGAGGATCCAGCCCGACGGCCGCCATGACTGCATTGCGGCGATGAGCTGCTCTTCCTTCGCGAGGTCGTAATCCGACACGCCGATCACGGCCTGGTAGCCGGCCGCCTCGAAACGCTCGTTCGCTCCGCGCAGGACCTCCGGGAACACGATGTTGCCCAGCGATGGAATGATCACCACCATCAATCGCGTCCTTGCGGTGGCGAGGGCGCCAGCGAGGCGATTCGGCACGTAGCCGAGTGCCGCCACCGCCGCCTGCACCTTGGCGCGGGTCTCCTCGGAGACGTTCACATGGTCGTGCAGCACCCGTGACACGGTCATGCCGCTCACCCCGGCCAGGCGCGCGACCTCGGACAACGTCACGTCGCCAGAAGATTCCTGTCGTTCATCCATCGGGTATTGAATCCCCTCTCATTTGCTCAGGCCCGGACCCGGCGGCGTCAACGTTCGCCGCGAAGCCCGCCGAGTAGCCAAGCATAGCGGCCACGCTCGATGCCTGGGACTGCAGGCCGCATCGCCGTGGGTCCCGCAATGGGCAGGGTAAATACTGAATTGTTTGCGCTAACAGTCGAGCAAAAATTCAATTGTTAGCGCGAACAACCGGAATGGCCCAGCTTCGAGGTCTCCCGCATTCGCTGCGCTGGACCGCTGCCCGTGGACAACCGATTCACCACACCACCAGGAGACACCCGTGACCACCATTGCCACATCGCCCCATGAGGGGCCCGTCGTCGCCGAAACCGATCGAACCTATGCGAAGGTGTTCTGGCGCATCGTTCCGTTGCTCATGCTGTGCTACGTGGTCGCCTATCTCGACCGCGTCAACGTCGGCTTCGCCAAACTGCAGATGTCGCAAGACCTGGGCTTCAGCGAGACCGTGTTCGGCCTCGGCGCGGGCGTCTTCTTCGTCGGCTACTTCCTCTTCGAAGTGCCCAGCAACATCCTGCTGCACCGCGTAGGCGCCCGCGTATGGATCGCCCGGATCATGATCACCTGGGGCCTGCTGTCGGCCGCGTTCATCTGGGTCCAGACGCCGACGACGTTCTACGTCATGCGCTTCCTGCTGGGGCTTGCCGAAGCAGGTTTCTACCCCGGGGTGATCCTGTACATGACGTACTGGTACCCGGCCCATCGCCGGGCCAAGATCATCGCCATGTTCATGTCGGCGATTCCGGTCGCGGGCATTTTCGGCAATCCGCTGTCGGGCTGGATCATGGACCTCTTCCAGGGCACCGGCGGAATGCAGGGCTGGCAATGGATGTTCATCATCGAGGCCCTGCCCGCGCTGGTGATGGGCCTGGTCGTGCTGATGTTCCTCGACAACAACATCCGCCAGGCGAAATGGCTCACCGAGCAGGAAAAGCAACTGCTCGAACGCGAAATCGTCGCCGACCAGAAGGGCACGCAAAGCAAGCATTCGATCGGCGCGATCTTCGGTGACCGACGCGTCTGGCTGATGTGCTTGATCTACTTCTGCTTCGTGATGGGGCAGTACGGCCTGACATTCTGGATGCCGACCCTGATCAAGGCGACCGGCGTGACCGGCAACCTCAACATCGGCCTCTTCAGCGCCATTCCGTTCGGCTGCGCCATCGTGGCCATGAACCTCATCGGACGCAGCGCCGACGCGCATCGCGAGCGCCGCTGGCACCTGGTTGTTCCCGCGATCTTCGGTGCGGTCGGCTTCATCGTTGCGGCTTCGTTCGCCCACAACACCGTCGTCTCCGTTGCGGCCCTCTCCCTGGCCGCTGCCGGAGTGCTGACGTGCGCGCCGCTTTTCTGGTCGCTGCCGACTTCGTTCCTGTCGGGAGCCGCCGCCGCGGTCGGTATCGCGGCGATCAACTCGGTGGGCAACCTGGCCGGGTTCGTCAGTCCCTACTTGGTCGGCTACTTGAAGGATGCGACGCAAAGCACGCAAAGCGGGATGTACGTCCTGGCCGGCACGCTGGTGGTCGGCGCCTTCGCGGTGCTGAGAACGCCTGCGCGCCTGGTCAATCGCTGAGGAGAGCCTGATGAGCAACATTGGAGTCATCGGCCTCGGCGCCATGGGTTCCGGAATGGCAAAGTCGCTGCGCCGCGCAGGCCACGCCGTGCACGTGTGTGATGCGCGCCCCGGCGCGGCAGAAGCCTTCGCGAAGGACGGCGGCGTCGCCTGCGCCTCACCCGCCGAGGTAGGCAAGTCCTGCCATGTGGTCATATCGGTGGTCGTCAATGCGCAGCAAACCGAGGAGATCCTCTTCGGCCCGCACGGCGCCGCTTCCGAGTTGGCCGGCGGCAGCGTGTTCGTGATGTGCTCCACCGTCGACCCCAATTGGTCGATCGCACTGGAATCGCGGCTTGAAGCGCTCGGCATCCTGTACCTGGATGCACCGATCTCGGGCGGGGCGGCCAAGGCCGCTTCGGGCGACATGACGATGATGACGGCCGGCAAGCCCGCCGCGTTCGAGCGCTGCGAGGGACTGCTGGAAGCGATGGCGGCCAAGGTCTACAGGCTCGGCGACCGCGCCGGCAACGGCAGCAAGGTGAAAATCATCAACCAACTGCTCGCCGGCGTGCACATCGCAGCCGCCGCCGAAGCCATGGCGCTCGGCTTGCGCGAAGGGGTCGACGCCGCCTCGCTGTACGAGGTCATCACGAACAGTGCCGGCAACAGCTGGATGTTCGAGAACCGCATGGCCCACGTGCTGAAGGCCGACTACACACCCCTCTCGGCGGTGGACATCTTCGTCAAGGATCTCGGGCTGGTGCTCGACACCGCACGGGCCAGCAAGTTCCCCTTGCCGCTGGCGAGCACCGCCCACCAGATGTTCATGCAGGCCTCGACCGCCGGTTTCGCGAAGGAAGACGACTCGGCGGTCATCAAGATCTTCCCCGGCATCGAACTGCCGAAGGCTGGACGATGAGCGCCATGGTCGCGAAGCCTCTGCTCGGTTGCATCGCTGACGACTTCACGGGCGCGACCGACCTCGCCAACAACCTCGTGCGCAGCGGCATGCGCACCGTGCAGACCATCGGGATACCCGAGGACGAATCTGCCGCGATCGATGCCGATGCCATCGTGGTGGCGCTCAAATCGCGCACCATCGCGCCGGCCGACGCCGTGGCCCAGTCGCTCGATGCGCTGCGCTGGCTGCGCGCCCAGGGCGTGCAGCAGGTGTACTTCAAGTACTGCTCGACGTTCGACTCGACGCCCGAGGGCAACATCGGTCCCGTCACCGATGCGCTGCTCGACGCGCTGTCCGATCTGCCGAACGGCGAATTCACCATCGCCTGCCCGGCGTTTCCGGAGAACCAGCGCACGATCTTCAACGGCCACCTGTTCGTCGGCGAGCAGTTGCTCAGCGACAGCGGCATGCGCAACCATCCGCTGACGCCGATGACGGACGCCAATCTCGTGCGCGTGCTTCAGCTTCAGACGAAGCACAAGGTCGGGCTGGTGACCTATGACGTGGTCGCGCAGGGTGCGCGTGCCATTCGCGAGCGCTTTGCGGCGCTGAAGGCCGAAGGCGTCCGGATCGCCGTGGTCGACGCGGTCTCCAACGAGGACCTGATACAGATCGGCGCGGCGGTGCAAGACATGCCCCTGGTGACCGCCGGATCCGGCCTGGCGATCGGCCTGCCGCAGAACTGGCAGTTCAACGAACCCGGTGCGGCAGCCGCGAGGGCCGACAGGCTGCCGCCCGCTTCGGGCCTTCGGGCGATCGTGTCGGGGAGTTGCTCGCAGGCGACGAACGTGCAGGTACTGCACTTCAAGCGCAGCGGGCGGGCAAGCTTTGCGGTCGACCCGCTGGCGATCGCTGCCGGCGACGACGTGGTGGGCGAGGCCTTGGCCTGGGCCGGCGAGCACGTACTCGATGGGCCGGTGCTGGTGTACGCCACCGCCGAGTCGGCTTCAGTCAAGGACGTCCAGGCGCAACTCGGCGTCGCACGTGCCGGCGAATTGGTCGAGGAGGCACTGTCAAGCATCGCGCTCGGACTGGTCGAGCGCGGCGTGCGGCAACTGGTCGTAGCCGGCGGCGAGACCTCGGGTGCGGTGGTGCGCGAGCTCAATGTGCGTCAGATGGGCATCGGCCCCCAGATCGACCCGGGCGTGCCGTGGACGGCCGTGCACTCCCCGGCGTGTGCCGGCGAGACGCTGCATATGGCACTGAAGTCCGGCAACTTCGGAACGACCGACTTCTTCACGAAGGCTTTCGATCAGCTGGCGGCATGACAAGCGACGTGCGAGAGGAAATCTGCCGGGTTGGCGCGTCGCTGTTCGACCGCCGCTATGTGCATGGCACGGCCGGCAACATCAGCGTGCGCACCGACAATGGCTTTCTGATCACGCCCACCGATGCATGCCTCGGGCAGCTCGAACCGGTGCACCTGGCCGAGGTGGACATCGACGGCGTTCAAACCGGCGGCGACCCCGCATCCAAGACGCTCGCCCTGCACCGACGCATCTATGCGGCCGACCCGCACGCGCGCTGCGTGATCCACACGCATTCCACCCACCTGGTCGCGCTCTCGCTCGCTGGCGTGTGGAACGCGCACGACATCGTTCCTCCGATCACACCGTACTACGTGATGAAGGTCGGTCACGTTCCGCTGATCCCATACCACCGGCCCGGCGATCCCGCCGCAGGCGACGAAGTGGCACGCCGCATCGTGACGATGCGAGAAGCGGGCACGCCCATCCGCGCCGTGATGCTCGACCGGCTCGGTCCCAACGTATGGCACGGCTCGCCCGCGCAAGCCTGCGCTGTGCTCGAAGAGCTGGAGGAGACCGCGCGGCTTTGGCTGACGGCAAGGCCTCAGCCGCTCTCACCTGAACGTATCGACGAGTTGCGCACCCACTTCGGCGCGCGCTGGTAACACCCCACGAAGGAAGCTCTATGCCCCGCTTTGCCGCCAATCTGACCATGCTCTACCCTGAGCATGACTTTCTCGACCGCTTCGCCGCCTCGGCCGATGACGGCTTCAAGGCCGTCGAATACCTGTTTCCATTCGCCTACGACAGCGCCGTTCTCGCGCAGCGTCTGAGCGACCATGGCCTGCAACAAGTACTGTTCAACGCTCCACCCGGCGATTGGGATGCGGGCGAACGCGGCATTGCGTGTCTGCCCGGGCGCGAACAGGAATTCCGTCGCGGTGTCCTGACAGCGCTGGACTACGCCGAGACATTGAAATGCCCGCGCGTGCATGCGATGGCAGGGCTTGCGGCGGCGGACGCGGATCGCACCACGCTGCGCCGCACCTACACCGCCAACCTGGCCTGGGCCGCAGAACAGGCGGCCGCTCGCGGCGTCGACATACTGATCGAGCCGATCAACACGCGCGACATTCCCGGATTCTTCCTCAATCGGCAGGATGAGGCGCACGCGGTCGTGGCCGAGGTCGGCGCACGGAATCTGAAAGTCCAGATGGACCTCTACCACTGCCAGATCGTCGAGGGCGATGTGTCGATGAAGCTGCGCAAGTATCTGCCTTCCGGCCATGTGGGCCACCTGCAGATCGCTGGAGTACCGCTTCGGAATGAACCCGACGTCGGTGAACTCAATCACGACTACCTATTCAACTTGATCGATGAATTGGGCTTTGATGGCTGGATAGGCTGCGAGTACCGCCCGAAAGGAGCGACATCCTCCGGCCTGGAGTGGTTCAGACGGCTGACGTGAGTCGACGTTCATCAGCACTGATTTCATTCTTTGATCCGGAACCTGTCATGAAGCGTTCACGCCACGCCAAGATCGTCGCCACCCTTGGGCCTGCAAGTGCCGACATTGTCACCATCCGAGCGCTGTTCGACGCCGGTGCCGATGTTTTTCGGCTCAACTTCAGTCACGGAACCCACGCGCAGCATGCCGAGCGCGTCAAGATGATCCGCGAGGTCGAGCACGACGCCGGGCGCCCGATCTCGATCCTGCTCGATCTGCAGGGACCAAAGCTGCGCATCGGGACGTTCGCAGACGGCCCGATCGAGCTGAAGACAGGAGAGGCTTTCCGCCTCGACCTCGATCCGACTCCAGGCAACGCCTCACGGGCACCCATGCCGCACCCAGAGATTTTTGCCGCCCTCAAGCCGGGCACGGACCTGCTGCTCGACGACGGGAAGATATGTCTGATCGTCGAAGCTTGCGGTCACGATTTCGCACAGACCCGTGTGGTCAACGGTGGACGCTTGTCGGAACGCAAAGGCGTCAACGTTCCATCGGTCCTGCTGCCGATCTCAGCCCTCACGGCCAAGGACCGTACCGACCTGACCTTCGGCCTGACGCTGGGAGTGGACTGGGTCGCGTTGTCGTTCGTCCAGCGACCGGAGGATCTCGAGGAAGTGCATGCGATCGTCAAAGGTCGAACCGGTGTCCTTTCGAAACTGGAAAAGCCCGCCGCCATCGAATGCCTCGACGCGATCATCGCCCTGACTGACGCGGTGATGGTCGCCCGCGGCGACATGGGCGTCGAACTGCCGGCCGAGCAGGTACCGCGGATCCAGAAGCGGATCGTGCGTGCCTGCCGCGACGCGGGCAAGCCGGTGATCGTCGCCACCCAGATGCTCGAATCGATGATCACCGCACCGGTTCCCACCAGGGCCGAGGCCTCCGACGTTGCGACCGCGGTGTACGACGGCGCGGACGCCGTGATGCTCTCCGCGGAGTCCGCTTCCGGTGCCTATCCACGGGAGGCGGTTGCGATGATGGACCGGATCATTGCCGAGGTCGAATCCGATCCCTACTACCGCTCGGGCATGGATGCGTCGCGGAAAGAGCCACTTGCGTCAGTGGCAGACGCCGTGTGCCTGTCGCTGCGCGTTACTGCAAGTTTGCTCCCGTTGTCCACCATCGTGACTTACACGCGATCCGGAGCGACAAGCCTGCGCGCAGCACGCGAGCGGCCCGTCGCGCCCGTGCTGAGCATCACACCTGACCTGGGCATCGCTCGGCGGCTCGCGTTGACCTGGGGGGTGCACTCGGTGCATTCCGATGCAGTCATCCAGGACGTGCCCGACATGATCGACAGCGCCTGTGGGCTGGCGCGCCGGGAAGGCTATGCCGTCTCGGGCGACTACGTCGCGATCGCAGCCGGCATGCCATTCGGCGTCGTCGGAACCACCAACTTCCTGCACATCGCGAAGGCTTGAAATCCATGGCCAGAATCAAGGACATCAAGGCCTCAACCGTCGAGTAGAAGCCCACGCGCTTGCCGTGCTGCGTGATGCCCGCCACGCATCACGTCAACTGGCACTGCGCTTGATCTCGCCGCCGCGGGCGCGGAGCCATACGTACGAGAGTACGCGCGTGAGAACGCAGCAGCGCTACCGAAGCCCGCGCGCCGGGCCACCGCCTTGACGGTGTCGCCGGAGCACTCGCTGCTTTCGCGCACGACTCGGATTGCCACGCCCGCCTCGAATGACAGGCGTGACAGGTCCCTTGGTGAAAACCCACTGGCCCATGACTTGCTAAACATCGGCCGATGATCGAAAATTTTCTTTTCTCGCACCACTTTGTAATTTTCTTTTCATATTTCGCACCTTGAAGGGGCGAGCCCGAACCGAATGCTTACCTCTTCCGCGACTTCTGCAACCACCGTGGCGCAGCGCATCGCGCAGGCCCTGCCGCAGCTGACGCGCTCGCACCGGCAGGTGGCCGACTACGTGCTGGAGCGCCCCTTGCAGGTCGCGACGCTGCCGATCGACGAACTGGCGACGGCCGCCGGCGTGTCGGTGGCCACCGCCAACCGCTTCGCGCGCGCCCTGGGCTTCGACGGCTATGCGAACTTCCGCGCCGAACTGGTCCGCGGCTTCGAGCCCCTGCTGGCGCCGGTGGAACGGCTGCGCGGCAGCCTGGCGCAGCCCTCGACGGTGGCCGAGGTCTTTGCCGCCGCGCTGGAAGAGAGCCGGGGCAACATCGAGGCCACTCGCCAGGCGCTGGACCCGGCCTCCTGCGAGGCGGCGGTGGCGCGCATCCTCGACGCGCGCACCATCTACGTCGTCGGCTTCGGCGCCAGCGCCTGGCTGTCCGGGCTGCTGCAGCATGGCCTGGACACCTACTGCGCCGACGTGCGCCTGCTGCCCTCGGTGAGCGGCGTCACGCACGGCGCGCGCGCCCTGTCGCGCGGCGGGCCGCGCGACCTGCTGGTGGCGCTGAGCTTCCCGCGCTACCTGACCGACACCATGGCGCTGACCGGCATCGCCCGCGCCCAGGGCGCGGGCGTCCTGGCCCTGACCGACCGACCCAGCTCGCCGCTGGCGCCGCTGGCCGACGTGGTGCTCTATGCGCAGACCGAGACCCGCTACCGCCCCAACTGCGAGACCAGCGTGCTGGCGCTGATCGAGGCGCTGACCAGCGCGGTGGCCTTGCGCGCGCCGGGCGCTTTCCAGGCCGCCGGCAAGATCGTCCACTCGGTCATGCCCTGGCTGCATGGCGCGCAGGACTTGCGGGCCGCCAACGCCGAAAAGAACCAACAGGCGCCGGCGCCGCGCGCGCCGAACAGAAAGAAGAAGGCACGATGAGAACCACACCGGTCATTGCCATCCACGGCGGCGCGGGCACCATCAGCGCGGCGGCGCTGGACGCGAGCGCGGCCGCGGCCTACCACGACGCGCTGCGCACCATCGTGCTCGCCGGCCAGGCGCTGCTGCTGCGCGGCGCCAGCGCGCTGGACGCGGTGTGCCTGGCGGTCGAGATGCTGGAGGACTGCCCGCTGTTCAACGCCGGCCACGGTGCGGTCTTCACCAGCGCCGAGACGCACGAGCTCGACGCGGCCGTGATGGACGGCGCCGAGCTGCGCGCCGGCGCCGTCGCCGGCGTCAGCCGCGTCCGCCACCCGGTGCACGCCGCGCGCGCGGTGATGGACGACGGCGCCCACGTGCTGCTGGCCGGTGCCGGCGCCGAGGCCTTCGCGCGCGGGCGCGGGCTGGAAATGGTCGAACCGGAGTACTTCTCCACCGAGGCGCGCCGCGAGCAGCTGCGGCGCGCGCGCGCCGAAGGCCGCGTCGCGCTCGACCACGACGGCGCGGCACGCGCAGCGGCGCTGTCCACCGCGCCGCTGGACGAGACCAACAAGTTCGGCACCGTCGGCGCCGTCGCGCTCGACCGGCGCAGCCATCTGGCGGCCGCCACCTCCACCGGCGGCATGACCAACAAGCGCGTCGGCCGCATCGGCGACTCGCCGCTGATCGGCGCCGGCACCTATGCCGACGACAAGCGCGCCGCCGTGTCCTGCACCGGCAGCGGCGAGATGTTCATCCGCACGGCCGCGGCCTACGACGTCTGCGCGCGCATGCGCTACGCCGGCCAGTCGCTGGCGCAGGCCGCGCACGCCGTGATCATGCAGGCCGTACCTGCCATCGGCGGCAGCGGCGGCCTGATCGCCATCGACCGCGCCGGCAACGTCTGCCTGCCCTTCAACACCGAGGGCATGTACCGGGGCCATGCGCGCGGCGCCGAGGCGCCGCACACTGCCATCCATCGATAAACGCTGCCACCATGTCCACTGTCCTCTCCGCGCCAACCGCGACATCCGTCGCACTGGAGCTGCCCGGCCAGCGCGTGCTCGCCGTCGACGCGCTCACCGTGCGCTTCGCGAGTTCCGAGCGCACCGTGGACGCGGTGCGCGAGCTGTCCTTCCACGTCGACCGCGGCGAGACGCTGGCCATCGTCGGCGAGTCGGGCTCGGGCAAGTCCGTCACCTCGCTGTCGCTGATGCGTCTGGTGGAATACGGCGGCGGCCGCATTGCACAAGGCCGCATGGCCTTCCGGCGCCGCGACGGCCGGGTGCTCGACCTGGCGCGGGCCTCCGACGCGACGATGCGCGGCATCCGCGGCGCCGACATCGCGATGATCTTCCAGGAGCCGATGACCTCGCTGAACCCGGTGTTCACCGCCGGCGACCAGATCGCCGAGGCCATCGCCATCCACCAGGGCAAGGACCGCGCCGCAGCAGCCGCCGAGGCGCTGCGCATGCTGGAGCTGGTGCGCATTCCCGAAGCACGCAGCGTGCTCGCGCGCTACCCGCACCAGCTCTCGGGCGGCATGCGACAGCGCGTGATGATCGCGATGGCGCTGTCGTGCCGGCCCTCGCTCCTGATCGCCGACGAGCCGACCACCGCGCTCGACGTGACGATCCAGGCGCAGATCCTCCAGCTCATCCGCGAGCTGCAGACCGAGATGCAGATGGGCGTGGTGTTCATCACGCACGACATGGGCGTGGTCGCCGAGGTGGCCGATCGCGTGCTGGTGATGTACCAGGGCGACAAGGTCGAGGCCGGGCCCTCCGAGCAGTTGTTCGCGGCGCCGCAGCATGCCTACACGCGTGCGCTGCTCTCGGCCGTGCCGCACCTGGGCGCGATGCGCGGCACCGCCCTGCCCCGGCGCTTCGAGCTGCTGCAGGTCGACGCCGTGGGCGCCCGCGTGAGCGTGAGCGATGCGAGCCCGCAGGACACCGTGCAGAGCGACCAGCCACCGATCCTGCGCGTGAAAGACCTGGTGACCCGCTTCGAGTTGAAAAGCGGCCTCTTCAGCCGCGTGACGCGCGTGGTGCATGCCGTGGAACAGATCAGCTTCGATCTGCGTGCCGGCGAGACCCTGGCGCTGGTCGGCGAATCGGGCTGCGGCAAGTCCACCACCGGCCGTTCGCTGCTGCGCCTGGTCGAGAGCCAGGGCGGAGCGATCGAGTTCGACGGCCGCAACGTCCTCACGCTGCCCACCGGCGAGCTGCAGGCGCTCAGGCGCAACATCCAGTTCATCTTCCAGGACCCCTTCGCCTCGCTCGACCCACGCCTGACGGTGGGCTTCTCGATCATGGAGCCGCTCCTGGTGCACAAGATCGCGTGCGGCGCCAAGGCGCAGCAGCGCGTGCGCTGGCTGCTCGAGAAGGTCGGCCTGCCGGCCGACTACGCGCAGCGCTACCCACACGAATTCTCCGGCGGCCAGCGCCAGCGCATCGCCATTGCGCGCGCGCTCGCGCTCAACCCCAAGGTGGTGGTGGCCGACGAGTCGGTGTCGGCGCTGGACGTGTCGATCCAGGCGCAGATCGTCAACCTGATGCTGGATCTGCAGCGCGAGCTGGGCATCGCCTTCCTGTTCATCTCGCACGACATGGCCGTGGTCGAGCGCATCAGCCACCGCGTGGCCGTGATGTACCTGGGCCAGATCGTCGAGATCGGCCCCAGGCGCGCGATCTTCGAGAATCCGCAGCACGCCTACACGCGCAAGCTGATGGCGGCCGTGCCGGTCGCCGATCCCGCGCGCCGCAACCGCGACCGGCCGCTGCTGCAGGGCGAGATTCCCAGCCCCATGCACCCCGTGGGCTACGAGCCCGGCGTCAAGCCGCTCGTCGAGGTAGGCCCCGGCCATTTCGTCGCGCAGCACCCGATCAACTGATTTTCAACGTCACCGACTTCAAAGAAGGAGTTCCACCATGAACAAGCAACGCCTCTCCCGCATCGCCGCCGCGCTGACCATCGCCGGCCTGGCCGGCTTCGCGCTGTCGGCGCACGCCGCCAAGGACATCGTCGTCGCGGTGCAGTCCGGCTTCACGACCACCGACCCCTACGACGCCAACGACACGCTGTCGCAAGCCGTCGCGAAGTCCTTCTACCAGGGCCTCTACGGCTTCGACAAGGACATGAAGATGGGGCCGGTGCTGGCCACGGGCCACACCGTCAGCAAGGACGGCCTGGTCTACACCGTCAAGCTGCGCACGGGCGTGCAGTTCCACGACGGCACGCCCTTCAATGCCGAGGCCGTGAAGGCCACCTTCGACCGCGTGACCAACCCGGACAACAAGCTCAAGCGCTACAACCTCTACAAGAACATCGCCAAGACCGAGGCGGTCGACGCGACCACGGTGCGCTTCACGCTCAGCGAGCCCTTCTCGCCCTTCATCAACACGCTCGCGCACCCCTCGGGCGTGATCATCTCGCCGGCCGCGCTGGCCAAGTACGGCAACAAGGGCATCGCGCAGAACCCGGTCGGCACCGGCCCCTTCAAGTTCGTCGAATGGAAGGCCACCGACTACCTGAAGGTCGCCAAGTTCGACGGCTACTGGAAGAAGGGCTACCCGAAGGTCGACAGCATCACCTTCCGCCCGGTGGTCGACAACAACACGCGCGCCGCGATGATGCAGACCAACGAAGCGCACTTCGCTTTCCCGATGCCGCCCGAAGCGGCCGCGACGCTGAAGGAAAAGCCCAGCCTCGAGGTGAGCAGCTCGCCCTCGATCATCCATCGCTACATCTCGATGAACACGCAGCAGAAACCCTTCGACAACCCGAAGGTGCGCGAGGCCGTCAACTACGCGATCAACAAGGAAGCGCTGGTCAAGGTGGCGTTCTCGGGCTATGCGATTCCGGCCGAAGGCGTGCTGCCCAAGGGCATCGAGGGCGCGGCCAAGCTCGGCCCCTGGCCCTACAACCCGGCCAAGGCGCGCGAGCTGCTGAAGGAAGCCGGCTACCCGAACGGCTTCGAGAGCACGCTCTGGTCGGCCTACAACTACACGACGGCACAGAAGGTCATCCAGTTCGTACAGCAGCAGCTGGCGCAGGTCGGCATCAAGGTGCAGGTGCTGGCGCTCGAGGCCGGCCAGCGCGTCGAACGCGTCGAGAGCGCGCAGGACCCGGCCACCGCGCCGGTGCGCATGTACTACGTGGGCTGGTCCTCGTCGACCGGCGAGGCCGACTGGGCGATGCGTCCGCTGCTGGCCTCCGAGTCCTTCCCGCCCAAGCTCTTCAACACCGCCTACTACAAGAACCCCGAGGTCGATGCCGACATCAAGAAGGCGCTGGTGACCACCGACCCTGCCGCCAAGGCCAAGATCTACGCCGACGCGCAGCAGCGCATCTGGAAGGACGCGCCCTGGGCCTTCCTGGTGACCGAGCAGCTGCTGTCGGTGCGCGCGCGCAACCTGGCCGGCTTCTACGTGATCCCGGACGGCAGCTTCAACTTCGACGAAGTCGAGCTGAAGTGATCGCGGCGCGGAATCGCCCATGACCCAGTACGTCCTCAAGCGCCTGCTGGGTCTGCTGCCGACGCTGCTGATCGTCGCGGTGCTGGTGTTCCTGTTCGTGCACATGCTGCCCGGCGATCCGGCGCGGCTGGCGGCCGGGCCGGACGCCAGCCCCGAGACCGTGGCGCTGGTGCGCGCGGACCTCGGCCTCGACAAGCCGCTGCCGCAGCAGTTCCTGAACTTCTTCGGCAACATGCTGCAGGGCGACTTCGGCCATTCGCTGCGTTCCAAGCGGCCGGTGTCGACCGAGATCGCCGAGCGCTTCATGCCGACGCTGCTGCTCACGATCAGCAGCATGGCCTGGGCCGTGGTCTTCGGCATGGCCATCGGCATCACGTCGGCGGTGTTCCGCAACCAGTGGCCCGACCGGCTCGGCATGACGCTGGCGGTCTCAGGCATCTCGTTCCCGGCCTTCGCGCTCGGCATGCTCCTGATGCAGATCTTCTCGGTCCAGCTCGGCTGGCTGCCCACGGTGGGCGCCGAGTCGTGGCGGCACTACATCCTGCCCTCGCTGACGCTGGGCGCCGCCGTGGCCGCGGTGATGGCGCGCTTCACGCGGGCCTCCTTCATCGAGGTGATCCAGGAAGACTTCATTCGCACCGCGCGCGCCAAGGGCGTGTCGGAGAAGTGGGTCATCCTGAAACACTGCCTGCGCAACGCGCTGATCCCGGTGGTCACGATGATGGGGCTGCAGTTCGGCTTCCTGCTCGGCGGCTCGATCGTGGTCGAGGCGGTGTTCAACTGGCCCGGCCTCGGGCGCCTGCTGGTCGACGCGGTCGACATGCGCGACTACCCCATCATCCAGACGCTGGTGCTGCTCTTCTCGCTCGAATTCATCCTGATCAATCTCGTGGTCGACGTGCTCTATGGCTATATCAACCCCACCATCCGCTACAAGTGACGCGCCGGTCCGGATGCTCGCCACCGAAGGCAAGGTGCGCACGCCGTGGACCGAGTTCTGGCGCAAGTTCCGCATGCAGCACGTGGCGCTGGCCGCGCTGGTCTTCGTGCTGCTGCTGGTGGCGGTCGCGATCCTCGCGCCGTGGATCGTGCCCTACGACGCCGAGAACTTCTTCGACTACGACAAGATCAATGCGGGCCCTTCGGCGGCGCACTGGTTCGGCGTCGACCCGCTCGGGCGCGACATCTTCAGCCGCATCCTGATGGGTGCGCGCATCTCGCTGGCCGCCGGCTTCCTCTCGGTGGTGCTGGGCGCCATCGTGGGGACCGTGCTGGGCCTGCTCGCCGGCTACTACGGCGGCTGGTGGGACCGCATCGTGATGCGCATCTCCGACGTGCTCTTCGCCTTTCCCGGCATCCTGCTGGCGCTGGGCGTGGTCGCCATCCTGGGCAGCAGCATGACCAACGTGGTGGTCGCGGTGTCGGTGTTCAGCGTGCCGGCCTTCGCGCGGCTGGTGCGCGGCAACACGCTGGTGCTGAAGAACCTGACCTACATCGAGGCCACGCGCAGCATCGGCGCCAACGACCGCACCATCCTGCTGCGCCACATCCTTCCGGGCACGATCTCGTCCATCGTCGTCTACTTCACGATGCGCCTGGGCACCTCGATCATCACGGCCGCGAGCCTCAGCTTCCTCGGCATGGGCGCGCAGCCGCCGATGCCCGAGTGGGGCGCGATGCTCAACGAGGCGCGCGCCGACATGGTCAACGCGCCGCACGTCGCGCTGTTCCCGTCGCTGGCGATCTTCTTCACGGTGCTGGCTTTCAACCTGCTGGGCGATGGTCTGCGCGATGCCCTCGATCCGAAAATCGACCGGCTCTAGAAGATGAGCCCCGCGGTCCCGCGCATCGGCACGCTGCCTTCGGGCCCGCGCGACGCCATCACGGACGTCGCCGGCGTCACGGTCGGCCATGCCACGCTGGCCGAGGGCGAGGTGCAGACCGGCGTGACCGTGGTTCGACCCCATGCCGGCGATCCCTACCTGCAGCGCGTGCCCGCGGGTTTTGCGGTGCTCAACGGCTTCGGCAAGAGCGTCGGCCTGCTGCAGGTCGAGGAGCTCGGCGTGCTGGAGACGCCGATCGCGCTGACCAACACTTTCTCGGTGCCGGCCGTGGCGGCGGCGCAGATCCGCCAGTGCGTCGCCGCAAATCCCGAATGCGGGCGCAGCCTGCCGACGGTGAACCCGCTGGTGTTCGAGTGCAACGACGGCTTCCTCAACGACATCCAGCGCATGGCAGTCAACGAGGGCCATTACCTGCAGGCCTGCGCCTCGGCCGGCGAGGACGTGGCGCAGGGCTCGGTCGGCGCCGGGCGCGGCATGTCCTCTTTCTCGCTCAAGGGCGGCATCGGCAGCGCATCGCGGCGCGCCGGAACGCACACGGTGGGCGCGCTGGTGCTCGCCAACTTCGGCCTGCTGCCCAACCTCCTCATCGCCGGCCAGCCGGTCGGCAGACGGCTCGCAACGGCGCAGCAGGCCGATATGGAGAAGGGCTCGATCATCATGCTGATCGCCACCGACGCACCGCTCGACGCACGCCAGCTGCGCCGGCTGGCGCTGCGCGCCGGCGCCGGCCTCGCGCGCACCGGCTCGGTCTTCGGCCACGGCAGCGGCGACATCGCGCTCGCCTTCTCGACCGCCTACACGCTGCCGCAGCGGCGCGAAGCGCCGATGCCGGCCGTCGCGCTCCTGCACGACGGCCTGCTCGACGACCTGTTCCAGGCCGCGGCCGACAGCACGGAGCAGGCCATCCTGAATGCGCTGTGGCATGCGGATCCCGTCACCGGACGCGACGGCCATGTGCGGCCGGCGCTCAGCGCGCTGCTGCGCGAACTTGCTCCAACATGAAAATCCTGATCTCCGTCGACATCGAAGGCGTGGCCGGCGTCTTCCATTCCCAGCAGGTGCGTGCCGGCAATCCCGAATACGAGCGCGCCCGCCGGCTCATGACCGAGGAGGCGAACGCGGCCATCGCCGGCGCCTTCGACGGCGGTGCGAGCGAGGTCTGGGTCAACGACTCGCATGGCGACTTCCGCAACATGCTGCCCGAGCTGCTCGACGCGCGCGCCCAGGTGATCCAGGGCAAGCCGCGCTACCTGAGCATGGTGAGCGGCGTCGAACTCGGCATGGACGGCGTGTGCATGGTCGGCTACCACTCGCGCGCCCAGGGCCTGGGCATCCTTGCGCACACCATCAACAGCTTCGCCTTCGCCGGCGTCGAGATCAACGGCCAGGCCGTGGGCGAGGCCGCGCTCTACGGTGCGCTGGCGGGCGAGTACGGCGCGCCGGTGCTGATGGCCAGCGGCGACGACGTCTTCATCGCGGAGAACCGGCCGCTGTTCCCGCACGCCACCTTCGTGCAGACCAAGCGTGCGACAGGCCAGACCAGCGGGGTGTCACTGTCGCCGGCGCAGGCGTGTGCGGCGATCCGCATTGGCGTGGAAGCGGCTCTTGCGGCCCGTGACGGCGCACGGACATTCGTCATGCAGAAACCGCTCTCGGTCACGCTGCACACCCAAGCGCCCGCGCTGGCCGACCTGTTCTGCCAGTGGCCCGAGTTCGAGCGCGTCGCCGCGACCGAGCTGCGCTTTTCCGCGCCCTCGATCGAGGCCGCGGTGCGCATGCTCAACTGCTGCTCGGCGATGTCGGCGATGCTGCGCTGAACGGATCGACGTACACGGTGACGACGGGGCAGGCAGCGCCCTCGCCGCGGCTGTCGGCCCGCCGCTGCAGCGCTTCGATGCCGGCCATCATGGCGGCGCTGTAGCTCGGCATCGGGCCTTGCGCGGATTCGATGGCGATCGGCTTGCCGTCGAGTTCGGCGTGCTTCTGCAGGATCCAGTAGAAGTGGCCGGCGACGGGCTCGTCCACGATCAGTTCGATGGCGTCGGGGTGCATGGCGGTCTCCTCCTACTGCGCGAACATCAGCGCCAGGCGCTGCGCGTCGTGCTCGGCGTCGTTCAGCGCATCGTCGGCGGTGGCCCGCAGCTCGATGCAGACATGCACGACGCGTTCTTCCGAAGCTTCGCGAATCTTGACCACGCCCGACCACCAGCCTTCTTGCCACTGGCAGTCGAGCAGCATGGTCTGGCCGTGCGCCTGCGCCACGACCGCCTGTCGTCGGCGCACGGGCGAAGTCCGGTGCCAGACGCGTCGGGATGAGCTCAACAGCTTGGAGAACATGGCGGCCCTTTTGTTGAAGACCAGGGAGCCCATTGGATGCGCGCAAAGGCATAGGCGGAAGCGATGGATTTCACGCTTCAGCCGATTCGCGCAAGCGATCGGCCGAAGCGTGCAATAAGCCACGGAAAGGCCCCAATGGCCGGCTTGGGGAAGATCCACTTCTTTGCGCGTCGGCTTGCGCGCCACCCGGATGAGGAAGGCCGAGAGGCAGAACACAGCGCACCAGCAGCATGATCTGGCCGGCGCAGGCAAGCTTGTCCAATGGCAGATTGCCGTCGTCATCGAACTTGTGCAAGATGAGCGTCCGCTGTGGACCAGGAGGCTTTCATGACCGTTTTGGAAGAGAAAAACGTGGCGGTCCTCCGCGACGGATACCTTCGCTGGAACGACTCAAGGGGCGACAGCGCCCAGCACTGGATGGACCTGATGGCCGAGGATGTCCACTGGTGCTCGCTCGGCGCCACCGCCGCAGGCGCGAGCTACACCCAGGGCTGCTGTTCGAAATCTGAAGTGCAGCGCTATTTCCTGGAATTGAGCAGGAGCTGGGAGATGCTCGACTACACGGCTGATGAATTCCTTGCCCAGGGCGACCGCGTCGTGATGCTGGGCAGCTGCGAGTGGAAACATCGCGGAACCGGCAAGACGGTGAAGACGCCCAAGGCGGACGTGATCCGGATGCGCGACGGCAAGATCGTGGATTTCATGGAGTTCTACGACACCGCCGCCGCGCTCGCGGCGACGACGTAAACGGACGCACCCGTCATGCGGCGTGCGATAGACAGCGAACGCTAGCCGCGGCAAGAACCAAACGCGCAACGCCGCGCCGCATGGTAGGCCGCCACCGAATCGTTCACGCGGCAGCTCCCGCCCTCATCTCGCCGGCGAGCGCCGCAGAGGTTTCGATCCACGAGTTCCACCAGTACTTCCGCGCGCATCGGCCGCCCCTGCTCGCGGTGTGGGGGCGAAACGATCCCTTCTTCCTGCCGGCGGGCGCCGAGGCCTTTCCGCGCGACAACCCGAACGCGCGGGTGCAGCTCCTGGATACCGGCCACTTCGCGCTTGAAACCCATGGGTACGAGATCGCCGAAGCCATCCGGCGTTTCCTCGACGAAACGGTCGCGGCCTGAAGGCGCGGCGGCGGCTGGTATTCCCTGAGCCTGCGCGGCGCTTCGCCGGCTACGATGGCCGCCCGACGGGCCCCGTCGAAAACAACAACGGAGACAACACCATGCGCCTTCGCTTCCTCGCTCTCGGCACGCTCGCCCTGGCCGCCCTCTCAGGCTGCGCCGGCATGACACCCACAGCAGGACAACGCCAGCTCCTCCTGGTCGCCAACGACGAGAAGCAGTCGTGGAGCGACGCCGGCGCCGTGGTGCTTGCCGCCCATGGCCGCGACAGCGTGCAGGTGATCGACATCGGCACCGACCCGCTCGCGCCGCGCAACGTGGTCACGCTGCCGATGGACAACACCATCGCAGGCCCGCCGACCAACCTCGCGATCACGGCCGACGAGAAGCTCGCGCTGGTCGCCAACTCGCTCAACGTGGTCGAGGAGAACGGCGTGCGCCGCCAGGTGCCGGACAACCGGCTTTTCGTGATCGACCTCGCCGCCACGCCGCCGAAGCTGATCGACACGCTCGCCATCGGCAGGCAGCCCTCGGGCCTGTCGATCAACCGCGCGGGCACGCTGGCGCTGGTGGCCAACCGCGCCGACAACTCGGTCAGCGTGCTGCGCATCGCAGGCCAGAAGGTGACGCTGATCGACACCGTGGCCATGGGCGAGTCGGTCTCGCACGTGCGCTTCACGCCCGACGGCCGGCGCGCACTCGCCAGCAAGTTCCCTAACCACAAGGTCGCGATGCTCGAGGTCGAGGGCGAGAAGGTCACGTACAACAAGCTCGATTTCGCGGCCGGCCTCTGGCCCTACAACCTGGACGTGACGCCCGACGGCAAGCTCGCGCTCACGGCCGACAACGGCAATTCCGGCGCTTCCGACGGCCAGATCGACACGGTGAGCGTGATCGACCTCGAAGCCAAACCGCCGCGCGTGATCGACAAGGTGGTGGTCGGCGACGGCCCCGAAGGCCTGGCCGTGAGCCCGACCGGCAAGTTCGCCGTGGCGGTGCTGCTGCGCGGCAGCAACTCGGCGAAGAACGCCTACTTCTACAACCGCAACGGCTCGGTGGTGGGCTTGCGGATCGACGGCCGGAAGGTCACGCGCACCAACGAGGTCGAGGTGCGCGGCCTGCCCGAAGGCGCGGTGTTCAGCGCCGACGGCAAGTACCTCTATGTCGGCAACTTCATCGACCAGGACATCACGATCCTGCGCGTCGACGGCGACACGCTGGTGCCTACGGGCAAATCCTTCGGGCTGGCGGGGCATCCGGCAGCCATGCGGGGCCGCGTCACGCACTGAAGCAGCCCTAGAGCGCGGCGGCGATGCTCTCCAGCTGCGCCAGGCGCCGCGCCATGCGGCCGACGAAGTTCTGCGTGACGTGGGGCAGGATGCGCTGCGACGGCACCACGATGCCCACCTGCATCTGGTTCAGCGCCGGCAGCGCGAAAGGCCGCCAGAGCAGATCCCCGCGCTTGAGCTCCTCGATGAAGGCAATCTTCGAGAAGCAGGATATGCCTTTGCCGCCCATGATCAGCCGCTTGAGCAGGGGCGTCGAATTGCAGGTTGCGGCCGGCTCCATGTCGTCCCAGAAGGCGGTGAACTCGGGCGAGAGCGAAGCGCTGACCACGGGGTGCGAGCTCGAGCGCAAGAACGGAAAGTTCGCGCAATCCTTCAGCGACACGCTGTCGTGCTTCGCCAGCGGATGCCCCGGCGGCATCACGAGCCCGATCGGAAGATTCGCCAGGGCCACCGCCGCGACGCCGCCGGGCAGGCGATTCACGAAAGTGAGACCCACGTCGACCTGGCCCGACATCACCAGCTGAGGCACCTCCATCGGCTGCGTCGCGGTGATGGTGTAGGTGACCGCGGGGAAGATCTGCAGGAACTCCTCGACCGCAGCCGGCAGCAGCTCCTCGAAGAACGAGTCCATCGCGGCGAGCTTCACATGGCCGGTGCGCTCGCCCTTGAGCGCATCGAGCTCGGTGCGCATCACCTGGAACTGGTGCAGCGTTTCCTGCGCATGCTTGAGCAGCCGTTCGCCCGCCGGATTCAGGCGCAGCCCGTTGGGCAGGCGGTCGAACAGCTCGACGCCGAGCTCGTCTTCGAGCTTGTGGATCTGCCGGTTGACGGCGCTGGCCGCCACGTACAGCCGCTCCGAGGCCTTGCGCACCGAGCCGCAGCTCGCCACCTCGATGAAGTACTTCAGGACGATGGCATGCATCAGCCTGCTCTCCTGCAGCCTGGCTGCTCAGGCGCGCGGCGCTTCCTGTGCGATGCGCGGATGGTCGCAAGCCACGCGCCGCGCCTCGGCGCCGCCGGGCGAGCCGAGGCCGCTGACCTCGGCATCGAAGAACTCGCGGTTGATCGCAATGAAATGCCCCAGTTCGGGCGGCAGCCGAAACTCTTCGTAGATCGCCTCCGTCGGGCAGGCGGACACGCAAACGCCGCAGTCGATGCATTCATCCGGGTGAATGTACAGAGTGCGCTCGCCTTCGTAGATGCAATCGACGGGGCAGCACTTCACGCAGGCGCCGTCCTTGACGTCGATGCAGGCGGTGGTGATGACGTGGGCCATGGGACGACTCGCCTAGCGGCCCTGCCATTGGGGCTTGCGCTTCTGCTGGAAGGCCAGCACGCCTTCGTTCGAATCTTCGGACTGCAGCGCCTTCACCAGCGCCGGCAAGCGCATGCCGTGGGCCTGGGCCGGCGACATCGTGCCGGTGTGCCGCACCACCTGCTTGACGGCCCGCAGCGACAGCGGCGCACAGGCGAGCAGCTGCTGCACCCAGCGATCGACCGCCGCGTCGAGCCCGGCGCGCGGCACGACTTCGTTGATGAGCCCGATCTCGAGCGCGCGCTGCGCCTGGATCCGTTGCCCGGTCAGCATCATGGCCATGGCCTGGCGAAACGGGATCTGCCGCTGCAGCAGCAGCATGCCGCCGTCCAGCGGAAGGCGCCCGACCAGGGGCTCGGGCAGGCCGAAGCTGGCTTCCTCGCAGGCCACCACGAGGTCGCAGCCCAGCACCATCTCGAGGCCGCCGCCCAGGGCGAAACCGTTGACGCGCGCGATCACCGGCACGTCGAGCGTCTCGCGCAGCGCGATGCCGCCGAAGCCGCCGGGCCGGGCCGCGGCCCAGTAGTCGACGCCTTTGAGGTTCGAAGTGTTCTTCAGGTCCGCGCCGGCGCAGAAGGCGCGCTCGCCGGCGCCGGTCAGCACCACGACACGGATGTCGTCGCGGCGCTCGATCTCGGTCCAGATGCGGATCAGCTCGGCTTCGGTGGGCAGGTCCACCGCGTTCATCACCTCGGGCCGGTCGATGGTGACCGTCGCGACATGGTGCGCGACTTCGAACAGGACGCTCATGCGCCGGCCTCTTCGATCAGCGCGCGAGCTTCGGCGAGCACTTCCTCGGTGTGCTGGCCAAGCCGCGGCGGCTCGCGCAGCAGGCCGGTCTGCGCGCCGGACATCTGGATCGGGCTGGCGATGAACTTCAGTTCGCGCTTCGACGAATCCTCGCCCTCCAGGATCATTCTGTTGTGCAGGGTCTGCGGGTCGACCAGCGCCTCGCGCATGTCGCGCACCGGCGCCGAGAGCAGGTCCTCTGCCTCGAGGCGGCCCAGCCAGTGTTCGCGCGTGTTGCTCGCGAAGCGTTCGTGGAAGATCGCGTGCAGCTCGGCCTTGTGCGCGAACTGCGCTGCCAGGTTGGCGAAGCGCGCGTCCTGGGAGAGATCGTCGATCTCCAGCGCGGCGCAGATGTCGCGCAACGGATTCGCCTTGAACGCGCCGACCAGCACCAGCGGACCGGTCTGCGTGTCGAAGACGCCCGACAGCGGCATCGCGGCCCAGTTGACCTCCGAGTCCTCCATCATGACCATCGCAGCCTCCTGCATCTGCATCGACAACATCGAGTTGTAGAGGGAGACGGCAATCTTCTGGCCCTCGCCCGTGCGTTCGCGCTGCAGCAGTGCGAACAGGATGCCTTGCACCATGTGCATGCCGGCCGTGTAGTCGGCCAACGCGGTCGGGTAGATCGAGATCGGCACCGAGGCATCGGCGCGGCGCGCCATCACGCCGGTCAAGGCTTGCGCGAGCACGTCCTGCCCTCCCTTGTGCGCATAGGGTCCGGATTCGCCGAAGCCGGTGCCGACCGCATACACGATGCGCGGGTTGAGGCGCTTGCAGTCCTCGTAGCCGAGGCCGAGGCGCTCCATCACGCCGGCGCGGAAGTTGTTGGTGACCACGTCGGCATCGGCGATCAATGCCTTGACCAGGTCCATCTGCGCCGCATCGCGCAGATCGATTTCGACGCTGCGCTTGTTGCGGTTGAGGCTGCAGAAGATCGGGTTGTCGTGCCCCGCGACCGGCGCGAAGGTCGAGCGGCTCAGGTCGCCCGCGCCCTTGCGCTCGATCTTGATCACGTCGGCCCCGTGGTCGGCCAGCATCTGGGTACAGACCGGGCCCATCATCACCTGCGTGAAGTCGATCACGCGGATGCCGGCCAGCGGCAGGTTAGCGGTCGTCATCACGCGGCCTCCGCAAACGAGCGGGCGATCGCCGGCACATCGGTGTTCGGGCCCTTCTGGTCGCCGGGGTCGGCGCCCTGGGCGCGCAGCGTGCGCTGCAGCTTGGCGACGTCCACGTGGCGCACGGACACGCCGGCGTCGAGCGCCAGTGCCGCGGCCACGCCGGTGGCCTCGCCCATCGCCATGCAGGGCGGGATCTCGCGCGAGATCTTCTGCGCCGCCGAGGTCGCGGAGTAGTGGCGGCCGGCCACCAGCAGGTTCTCCACGCTGCGCGGCAGGAGGGTGCGCAAGGGGTAGTAGTAGTCGCGGCCGCGGGCCACGCTGTCTTCGAAGCGGGTGCGCTGGGCCAGGTCTTCCTTGGTCATCACGTACTCGCCTTCGAGCAGCCGGGTCTGGCGGATGCCGGTTTGCGGCGCCATATCGACCAGGTAGCAGTTCTTGAAGCCGGGCAGCCGGGCGCGAACGAAGTCGATCACCTTGTGGATGGTGTTGCGGCCTTGGACCTCGGCGCGCGTCAGGTCGGCCACCTTCAGGCCGTCGAGTCCGGGCATGTGCGGGCAGTTGCACCAGACGATGCCCGGCAGCGGCGTCTTGAGCCACCAGTTCTCCCAGGCGCCGCCCAGCATGTGCTTGACCTCGCGGTCCAGCGCCTGGAAGGCCTGCGGCTCCTCGCTCTCGAAGCGCTCGGCCTCGTCGGTATCGACGCCGCCGAGCCGGAACACCGTGGTCACGATGTAGGCGCCGCTGATGTGGGGCGCGCCGGCCGATGCCGCGACATCGAGGTCGCCGGTGGTGTCGATCACCACCTTGCCCAGGATCGCTTCGCGCCCGCCCTTGGTCTCGCAGACCACGCCCTTGACCTTGCCGTCCTCCACCAGGGTACGGGAGAACCACGAGTGCAGGCGCAGTTCGATGCCGGCCCGCTGCACCATCTCGAGCGAGGTGCGTTTCCACGCGTCGGGGTCGAAGGCCGCCGCGAAGCAGATCGGGTGCGGCTTCTCCTTGCTGTGGAAGTCGTAGGTGCCCCAGCGCTTCCAGCGCCGCACCGAGTCGGGCAGGCTGCCCCAGTCCTGCTGCTTCGGATATTCGGCCAGGCCGAGCGCGGCCATGCGATCGATCATCTCGAGGCAGATGCCGCGCACCGAAATTTCCTTCTGGTGGTTGTCCCACATGTCGTCGAGCACCAGCACCATGCCGCCCGAGGCCAGGCCGCCGAGGTGGTTGTAGCGCTCCAGCAGCGTCACGCTCGCACCGTTGCGCGCAGCGGCAAGGGCCGCGGCCTGGCCGGCCGGCCCGCCGCCCACCACCACCACATCCGATTCGGCTGCCACACGAACGTCGTGCGCAGACTCCTGCATCCAGTCGCCGATACGGCTCATAGCTAATCTCCTGTTTGTCCTGTTTGAAATGTCGAGGCGACGCACTGCGTTAGGGCCTGTTAACACATGAATCACCCCCGGCCCTTCGGGTGGAGCCCCAGAGAGGGCCCACTCGTCGTTGCCATGCTCACTGGGTGTGCAACCCAGTTCCGCTTGGCGCCCAGATTGGGCCCTCTCTGGGGCCCCACGCGGGGGTGATTCATGTGTTAACAGGCCCTAGTGCGTGCTCTCCGGATGCCAGCGAATGATCCAGCGCTCGGCCAGGGTCACGAGCAGGAAGAACAGGCCCGAGAGGCTCGCGCTCATGACGATCGCGGCGTACAGCAGCGGAGAGTCGAAGTTGAAAGTGGCCTGAAGAATCATGGCGCCGATGCCGACCGTGGCGCCCACCCATTCGCCGACCACCGCGCCGATCACGCACATCGATGCCGCGATGCGCAGGGCCGAGAACAGATAGGGCAGCGCGTTCAGGAGCCGCAGGCGGAAGAAGATCTCCGTCTTGCTGGCCGACAGCACGCGCATCAGCTCCATGGCCTGCGGGTTCACCGATTCGAGGCCGCGCACCATGTTCACCAGCGTCGGGAAGAAACACACCAGCGCCGCGATGGTGATCTTCGGCTCCATGCCGTTGCCCATGATCAGCACCAGCACCGGGGCCTTGGCCACCAGCGGCACGGCGTTAAACATCAGCACCACCGGGAAGAAGATGTCCTGCAGCGTCTTGTTGTGCACGAAGACCGTCGCGATCGCGATCGCGGCGAGGTTGCCCAGCAGGAAGCCGCCGGCCGCCTCCATCGCGGTGGGGATCAGGTTGTCGAGCAGCACGGCGCGCTTGGCGTAGAGCGTTTCGAGCACTGCCCATGGCGTGGGCGCGATGAAGGGCTTGACGTCGAAGATCGCGATGACGGCCCACCACAGCACGACGAGGCCGACGATGCCGAGCGCCGGCAGGATGCGGCGGCGCCAGACGCGCCGCTGGCGCGCTGCGGCCCAGGCGAGGTACTCGGGGTCGGCGGGAACTTGAGCCAGGCCGGTCACCGGCGTATCGATGGAACTGGTGGTCATGGGGGCCTCCCGTCAGCAGGTTTCCAGCACGCGCCGCAAGTGCGCGGTGAGGCGCACGAACTCGGGGGTCTCGCGGATGTCCAGCGTCCGGTCTTCGGGCAGCTCGACCGGCACGATCTCGCGCACGCGGCCCGGATTGGCGGCCAGCATCAGCACGCGCTGGCCCAGATAGGCGGCCTCATGGATGCTGTGGGTGACGAACAGGATCGTCACGCCGGTTTCCTTCCAGACGCGCCGGATCTCCTCGTTGAGCCGGTCGCGCGTGATCTCGTCGAGCGCGCCGAAGGGCTCGTCCATCAGCAGGATCTTCGGGTCGCTGGCCAGTGCGCGCGCAATCGACACGCGCTGGCGCTGGCCGCCCGACAGCTCATGGGGCCAGGCCTGCGCCTTGTCCTTCAGGCCGACCAGTTCGAGCAGCTCCTGCGGCGAGCGGCGTCCCTTGCGGCTCGCGCCGCCGCCCACCTGCAGCGGCAGCTCGACGTTCTGCAGCGCCGTGCGCCACGGCAAGAGCGCCGCATCCTGGAACACGAAGCCGATGTCGCGGTTCTTGCGCGCGGCCTGCGGCGTCGCGGAGAGCACCTCGATCCTTCCGCGGCTCGGCTCCAGCAGGTCGGCAACCACGCGCAGGAAGGTGGACTTGCCGCAGCCCGAGGGGCCGAGCAAGGTCAGGAACTCTCCGTGAGCGACGTCGAGGTCCAGGCTCTTGATCGCAGTCACGTCGCGGCGCTCGGTGAAGAAGCGCATGCCGATGTCGCGACAGGAGATCGCGGGCGAGGCGTTCGTCAGAACGGCAGCCATGGCATCACGCCTTCGTCCGCGCGGCCGCGCTCGCCTTGAGGCCGTCGAGCCACAGCACGTCTTCCACCTTCGGCGTGCGCGCGGTGAACTGGCCCAGCTCCGCGTACATCGAGATCTGTTCCTGCCAGACCGCCGCGTCCATCGCGCCCCAGCCCTGCGTCTGCGCCAGACCGCCGAAGCTGTACTCGAGCATCACGTCGACCGCCACGCGTTCGTCCTCGCGCTTGAGGTTGGGGTATTCCTTGACCAGCAGGTCGACCGCTTCGTCGCGGTTGGCCTTCACATGCTGCCAGCCGCGGGCGGTGGCGCGCAGGAAGGCTTCGATGACCTTGGGCTGCGTCTCGAGCGTCTTGGTCGACGCGTAGTACGGCAGCGCGTAGAGCTTCACGCCCGAGTCCCACAGCGTCAGGTCGACGCGCTCCGGGCCCAGCACCTTGAGCGCCGTCGTGCTGGTGAGCCAGCCGGTGACCACATCGACCTGGCCCGTCAGCAGCGGCGACATGTCGGCGCCGATGGTGACGACCTTGACCTCCTTCTCCGGAATCTTGTTCTTCGCCAGCAGAGCACGCAGCAGCACGGCCGCCGTCGACGGGAGGCCCACCCGCTTGCCGACCAGGTCGGCCGGCTTGCGCACCGGGTTCTTGGCCAGCGAGAAGAAGGTGAAGGGGTGCTTCTGCGCGCCGACGGCGAAGCACTTGATCGGCAGGCCCTGCGAGACCGCGAGCATGACGGACGGGCTCGAGGAGACCTGCCCCAGCTCGTAGCGTCCCGAGGCGACGATGGCCACGCCATCGATGTTGGGGCCGCCGGGCTGGATCGCGAAATCGATGCCTTCCTGTTCGTAGAAGCCCAGCCGCTTGGCAACCACTTCGCCGATCTGGTTGACACCGACGATCCAGCCGAGCTGCATGTTGATGCGCGCCTTGCCCTGCGCGAACGCGTCGATCGACAGCAGGCCGCCCGCCGAAAGTCCGCCGGCAATGAGCGAGGTCTTGAGCAGGCTTCGGCGGCCGGAGTCGTGGAGATGGGCCATGGCAGGTTCCTTTTGATGCAAGAGGATGAAGGCAGTGGGCGGATGCTAGGAGCGGAGGGCGTTGCCTCCAAGAACCGTTTTTCGCAACGGGCGAGCTAAAAATTAGGGCGGAGTGCCAGGGCAGCGGCTCGCCCGAGGTGGCCGGCCTGTTTCAGGCCACGGACCCGCGTTGCCTTGCGTCAGCTCGGCCGCTCTCGCTGAAAGACCGGCTCGTCCGCCGCGGGCTGCGGCGGATCTTCATGCGCCGCAAGGCTGCGCGCGTGTCGCCCTGCCGCCTCGCGGAACGCGCCGGAGATCCGCTTGTCCCCGGCCGCGCTTTGCCAGAACGCGATGGCCAGTTTCCTGGCTGCGTCCCAAACCCGCAGCGTGTCTGCCGTGGGGACCAGCTTGCCTGGATCGAAGTCGTCCCGCGACACCAGTTCACCGGCCACGGGTGCATAGACCATGGGCAAGGTGTCATAGGCCGGCGCCAGCGCCCAGTTGCCCGATGGATCGATGACCAGCGAAATGTTCCCGTAATGCCGGTCGGTATTGCCGATCAGTTGTCCGTATGCCTCCAGCAATCGAAGCCTGTCGGCATCGCTGGGGCGCATCAGGCCGCGCGTGCTCATGCGCTCCGCGGACGCGGCCCAGTTGTCGATCTGGCCGATGTACTCGTTGTCGAACGCGAGCAGGGAGACCATGCCGATGCGGCCGCGCGTGGTGCGGTCGAAGCGCTCCACTTCGAGCAGGGTGCGGCCGCCTGCAACGAAGATCCGCGTCCTCGCCGCCGGAACGCCAGCCGCGTTCAAGGTGGAGAGGGCCAGGTGCTCGCACACCAGGAGGTCGGCCCACCGTTGCTCGGGCGCAGAGTCCCCTGCGGGCGAGAACTTCACGATCACCGGCCGGCCGTCCTCGCGAACGGTGCAGAACTTGGGCTGTTCGCCACCCGCGGAGGAACCGGGCAGGGCGCCGTGCATCGCGGCCTCGGCCAACTCGGGGTACAGATCCGGCGACGCCCGATCGGCCGGGCCTGCGTGCATGTAGCGCTCGAACGACCCGGCTCCAAGGATCAGGTTGCCGGGCAAGTCATCACCGGCTTGGCTCAGGGCTCTCAGGACGTCGTCATCCGTCCAGTGATCGGGGTTGTCGGCAAGGTGGAGTTCCTTCCGGGCATGCGCGAATGCGCGTCCGAGGAAACCTTGCGGCCGCATGTCGGCCAGGAACCACGGCAGGCCATCGTGAAGCTGCGCACGAGTGGGCTCGAACTCCTCGACCCAGCATCGACCTCTGACCGCAGGAATCAAGGTGCCGAACACGGCGGCCTTTCCGGTGCCGTCCACCTTCATGATCGGGATGGTGCCGGTGGTGCTTATGCCCTCCACGCGGCGCGGCATGACATAGGCCTGATTCCGTGCGCGGCCGACCTTGAGCACCTCGCCCGCCGAAAGAAGCGGCGCGAGCGCACGCGAAATGGAGGCTTGGCTTGCACCGCAGACCTGCTGCAGCTCAGCGCTGCGCGCGGCGCCAGCGGTACGCAGCGCCTGTCGAACGCGCTCGGTAAGTTCGCTCATGTGAATAGATCGAACCTGCGGACACACCTCTTGCAAGTCGACTTCGGAATATAAAAATGAATAGATTAATGAATAGATTCTAGTACCCTATCTGATGGGGCGCTGCCCAGCAGCACCCGCTGCGTCGGAAACAGCGACCACCCCCAGCGCTGCTGCGCGTAGCCCCAGAGCCCCTGCTTGAAGAAGATGGTGACCACGATCGCCAGCAGGCCGAGGCCCAGCAGGTACCAGGTGCCGTAGTCGCTGAAGAACTTGTTGAGCGCCCAGAAGATGAGCGCACCCACCAGCGGCCCCTCGATGCGGCCGATGCCGCCGATCACCACCATGAAGATGGCGAAGGCGGTCCAGTTCACGCTGAAGGCGGCGTCGGGGCTGATGCGCAGGTTGCCGACGAAATAGAGCGCGCCCGCCAGGCCGGCGCCGAAGGCCGCGACCACGTACACCGCGAGCTTCATGCGCACGACAGGGATGCCCTGCGATTCGGCGGCGACTTCGTTGTCGCGAATGGCGAGCAGCGCCAGCCCGCGCTTGCTGCGCAGGAACAGGTAGACCAGTGCGATCGCCGCCACCACGCAAGCCAGCGCCATCCAGTAGGTCACGCTCTCGCGCGTGGCGCGCTCGATGCCGCGCAGGGCGGTGAGCGTGGTGCCCGAGCCGCCGCCCACGACCGAGACGTTGGCGAAGCTCAGGCGGAACACCTCGGCGATGACCCAGGTGCCGATCGCGAAGTAGCCGCCCGAGAGGCGGAAGGCGACGAAGGACACCGGCACCGCGATGGCCCCAGCCGCCAGCGCGCCGAGCGGAATGGCGATGAAGGGGTTGACGCCGGCGAAGTTGCCGAGCATCAGCATCACGTAGCCGCCGAAACCGAAGAAGGCCTGCTGGCCGATGCTGACCATGCCGCCGTACCCGGCGAGCAGGTTCCACATCATCGCGAAGATGAAGTAGCAGGCGATCTCGACGAACTCGCGCATCCAGCTCGATTCGCCCCAGAAGGGCAGGCTGGCGGCAAGGGCGACCAGCACCGCCGCCACCATCAGCGCGGCGCGGCTCGCGGCTGTACTGCGCACGACGTCGAACGCCGGGTTCGGGGTCAAGACCGGATTCCTGGTCATTGCATCAGCCTCGCGTTTTCGGAAAGAGCCCTTGCGGCCTGAGCACCAGCACCAGCAGGAAGACGATGTGCCCGACCCAGATGCCCCAGCCCGGGTCGAGTCGGAAGCCGATCTGCTGCGTGATGCCGAGGATCATTGCGCCCGCGAGCGTGCCCCAGAAGGAGCCCATGCCGCCGATGATCACGGCCTCGAAGGCGAACAGCAGCAACAGCGGCCCGTCCGAGGGTGACACCGTCGTGCGCATGCCCTGCAGCACGCCGGCCACCGCGATCAGCACGAAGGCGATGGCGGTCGCGAAGGCGTAGACCTTCCTCGCGTTGAGGCCCATGAGTTCGGCGATCTCGCGGTCGTCCGACACCGCCCGAAACGAGCGGCCGAGCGCCGTGCGCGCGAAGAGCCATTGCAGCGCCGCCGTCGCGGCAACCGCGATGGCGAGCACCACCAGCGGCAGCACGCCCAGCGACAGCGACTCGCCGATGCGAAGCCCAAGCGTGTTGAGGCCGCCGGTCTCGATCGAGCGCGGATCGGCTGAGAACAGTTCCAAGAGCAGGTTCTGGATCACGATCGAGAGGCCGAAGGTCACGACCAGCGAGGGCAGCGGGTCCTTGCCCAGCGTGCCGTTGAGCACGTAGCGCTGCAGCGCATAGCCGAAGCCGAAGGCCAGCGGCAGCACCGCCAGCGCGACCAGGAAGGGCGCACCGCCCACGAGCGTGGTGCCGGCGATCACCGCGAAGGCGCCGAGGATGATGAAGTCGCCCTGCGCGGTGTTGGTGAGCCGCATGACACCGAACATCAGCGACTGGCCGAGCGCGAAGAGGGTGTAGAGACCGCCGAGCAGGATGCCTTGGAGCAGGGTTTCAAGCACGGCTCAGACTCCGAAGTACGCCGCCGAGATCTGGTCCCGCGTGAGCGCGTCCGATCGGCCCGCGAGCGACACGCGCCCCTCCTGCAGGCAATAGATGCGCTGCGACACGCGCTGCGCCATGCTCACGTCCTGCTCGACGATCACCACCGTCATGCCTTCGCGGGTGATGGCCGGCATGGCGGCGTAGATCTCGCGGATCACGATCGGCGCCAGGCCCAGCGAGAGCTCGTCGCACAAGAGCACCTCGGGGTTGCTCATCAGCGCACGGCCCAGCGCCACCATCTGCTGCTGGCCGCCCGAGAGCGAGGTGCCGGGTTCGTGCCGTTTCTCGGCGAGGATGGGGAACAGCGCGTAGAGGCGCTGCAGGTTCCACGGCCCTTTGCGGCCCGCGTGGCCGCCGATCAGCAGGTTCTCCTCCACGCTGAGGCTGGAGAACAGGCGCCGGCCCTCGGGCACCATCGCCAGCCCGCGCTTGACGATCTCGCCGGGCGCGAGGCCGCCGATGGCCTCGCCCTTGAAGTGCACCGCCTCGCGCGGCGCGCGCACCAGGCCCGTGAGGCACTTGAGCAGCGTGGACTTGCCCGCGCCGTTGGCACCGATGACCGCGACCAACTCGCCCTGCGCGAGCTCGAAGTCGATGCCGAAGAGCGCCTGGGCATCGCCATAGAAGGCCTTCAGGCCTCGGGCTTCGAGCAGCTTCGTCATGCCTCCATCCCCATATAAACCCGCCGCACCTCCGGATCGCCCATCACCACCCGCGGCTCGCCTTCCGCCAGCTTCTGACCGAAGTTGATGACGAACAACCGATCCGCCAGCGAGAGCAGTGCATGCACCACGTGCTCGATCCAGATCATGGTCACGCCGCGCGCCTTGATCTGCTTGAGCTCTTCCACCAGTTGCTTCGCCTCGGGCTCGGTCAGCCCGCCCGCGATCTCGTCGAGCAGAAGCAGCCTGGGCCGCGTCGCGAGCGCACGCGCAAGCTCGAGCCGCTTGCGGTCGAGCAGGGTCAGACCGCCGGCCGGCTTGTTGGCATGGGCCATGAGGCCGGTCTCGGCCAGCACCTCCTGCGCCGTCTGCCAGGCCTCGCGCTCGGTCTGGCCGGCGCCGAAGCAGGCGGCCGTGACCAGGTTCTCGAACACGCTCATGTGGCCGAAGGGCTGCGGCACCTGGTAGCTGCGGCCGATGCCGGCATGGCAGCGCTGGTGGGGCTTGAGCGTGGTGACGTCGCGCCCTTCGTACTCCACGCGCCCAGCGTCGACGCGCACGTCGCCCGAGATCAGGTTGAACAGCGTGGTCTTGCCCGCGCCGTTCGGCCCGAGGATGCCCAGCGTCTCGCCCTCGGCCACCGCGAGCGTGATGTCGTCGGTGACCTTGAGCGCGCCGTAGGACTTGCAGACGCCGTGCAGCGCGAGAAGCGTCATAGCGGCTTGAGGGTGCCGCCGGCCGGAATGCTCTTGGCCGCATCGTTGTTGACGATGGTCAGCTCGACCTTGTACTTCTGGCCCTTGTTCCACTGGCCCAGCACCAGCGGCGTCTTGCTCACGTTCTTGAACGGGCCCTGCCCGCCCCACTTCACCGGGCCGACCACCGTGTCGAGCGAGGTGGCGGCGACCGCGTCGCGCACGTCGGCCGCCTTGGGCGACTTGGCGCGCGAGAGCGCGTTGGACGCGACTTCGAACAGCGCGTGCGCGAAGCCGATGGGCTGCGTCCATTGCTTCTTCGCGCCCGCCTCGTAGGCCTCGGCCAGCGACTTGGCGCTCTGCTTCGTGAGGCTCGAGGTGAAGGGATGCCACGGGCTCCACCACACCTCGGTCGACAGGCCGTAGCCCAGATCGCCCAGCGCCTCGATCGCGCCCGGGAACAGGAGCGCCTTGCCCAGAGTGATGACCTTGGGCCTGAAGCCCTGCTGCCGCGCCTGCGTGAGGAAGGTCTTGGCATCGGGCGGGATCACCACGCCGGTCACGATCTCGACGTTGTCGCGCTTGAAGGCCGCGATCTGCGCGCTGAAGTCCTGCGTACCGTTCTGGAAGCGGCCCGGGTCGGTGAGCGTGAAGCCCATCTGCGCCAGCGGCTTCGGGAAGCCGAGTTCCTTGTCGCCCCAGGCATTGCCGTCGCCGTCGTTGGGGAACAGGCCGCCGACCTTCTTGTTGGTCTCGACGGTTTTCCAGCCGTTGGTGAAGTTGGCGATGACGTCCTCCAACCCCCAGAACAGGTGATAGGTCCAGTTGAAACCCTTGGCCGGATCGCCCTTGCGGCCGAAGAACCAGGGCTGCCACGGCACCACGCTGGAGACGCAGGGCACTTCGTTGAGCTCGCAGGCGTCGCTCACCGGATTCGCGGTCTCGGGCGTGCCGGCGGTCAGCACCAGCGCGACCTTGTCCTTGAGGATCAGATCGTTGGCGACCTCGCCCGCGCGGTTGGGATTGGACTGGCTGTCCTTCAGCACGATCTGCACCGCGTACTTCTTGCCGCCGACGCTGAGGCCGTCCTTGAAGGCCGTCTTCATCTGCTCGATGACCCACTTGTCGGCCTCGCCGAAGGGTGCGAGTGGCCCGGTCTGCGGCGACACGTAGCCGATCTTCAGCGTGTCGGCGGCGAACACCAGCGGCGCGGCGCCACTCGCGGCGAGCGCAGCCGCGGCCTGGGTGAACTGTCTGCGATTGAATGTCATGGTTGTCTCCTTCTTTTGCTTCTCTTCTTGCACAAGGGATTCAGGCCGGCTCGCCGTCGAAGGCGCGCTGCAGCAGCGCGCGGATCGCCTCGCGCTCGACCGGGCGCGGATTCCAGTACGGGTTGGCCGCCGCGATGTCCGCCGCGCGGTC
>NZ_FMZU01000053.1 GCF_900101545.1 Variovorax sp. CF079
GGCGCGCCGCTTGGTACGCGTTCTGCCAGAGTGGATCGGACCGCCGCAGGAGCTCAATGCGCTTTCTTCACGGGAGCGGATGCCGTCTCCGAAGGTGCAGGCATTCATCTCCTATCTCAAGGAAAGGCTCAGGTTCGACGGGGTCTAAGTGCGCGCATGCAGAGAGGCGATCTTTATTGATTCGCGCGGCGGTCTTTATTCTTGTCGACGAACCTTATTGAGATCAGGAGCGGAGCGCATTCTGCGTACTCGCCGGCACCCGTACTGCTGGTCCGTGCTCAGGAGATCGAATCGGAGGCGCGGCCTGCCGCGTCGCACGGGAAGGCGTAGGCGCTTCGGTCGGCGAAGAGCGGGCGGAAGCGCAGTTCGTAGCCGCTGGATGCATGCGAGGCGTTCATCACAGTCTCCTTGGCGCGCCTCGCTTCTGGAAGAGGGTAGGAAAGCGGTGAGGCACGGCCTCAATCTAGATCGCCCGCTTAACCGTACCGTCAATGCGGCGCATCCGTAGGAAACATTGCGTGAACTGTCTGTCTCATCATTCGAACGCCAGGGCGGGCGCGAGGCTCGCGGATCTCCGAGACGGCCCGACTTCGGTGCGCCGCCAGCTCAAGTCACGGGGACAGCGCAAGCCAACGCGCGCTCAGCGCAGCCGTATCCACCGGCTCGTCCGTGACGACTTCAAGCGCGAGGGCGCACTCGTCCGGATCCAGGGGCTCGTGGGTGGCAAGCTGCCGCTCCAGCACGGCCAAGGTCGCCTCGGACGCGTCGCCTCCCTCGGCGTCGCGCGCCACCACTCGCCGACGCAACTGCGTTTCGGCCGCACGGCAACGAAGAATCGAGAACGGCACACGCAGCTCGGCCGCCAGGGCCCGGAATGCCAGCCGCTCGTCGCGGCGCAGGAAGGCCGCGTCGACGATCACCGGGTAGCCGGCCTGCAGAGCCGTCCGCGCGCACTCGGCCAACCGGGCCAAAGTGCGCTGCGTCGCGTCCTGCGTGTAGATCCCGGCATGCTGATCGGCTGAACGTTGCTGCGCCCCCAGTCCGAAGAGGCGTTTGCGCTCGACGTCTGACCGGATGCGGATCGCGCCCGCAGCCGCCAGCAGCGCCGCGGCCATGGTCGACTTCCCCGAGCCGGACAACCCGTGCGTGATCATCAGGCGCGACGCGTCGCCCGGGGTCTGCGCAAGCTGTCCCGCACAGGCCAGGTAGTCCGGCTCGACGGGCGGCGCAACATCAGCGCCTGCGCGCGCGCGCAGTCTGCAGACCAGCGCGCGCACCAGGGCCCGGTACACCTCGTAGAAGCGCAACACCGGCACACCGGTGTAGTCGCCGCTGTACTGCAGGTACGCGTCGAGAAAGCGGAATGCGAGATCCTTGCGACCATGCACCTTCAGGTCCATCGTGAGAAAGGCGACGTCGCTCATTACGTCGATCCAGCGCAGAGCAGGATCGAATTCGATGCAGTCAAAGGCGGTCAGATGGCCATCGATCAGCACCACGTTGGCCAGATGAAGGTCGCCATGGCATTCGCGTACCGCACCGCTGCGCTGCCGCGCAAACCAGGCCGTGCGCAGTGCCCTCCCTTGCTCGAAAACCCAAGCCTGCAGATCTCTTGTGCGCTTCGCGCCACCATCGGCGCGCAGACGTGCCAATGCATCGACTGCCGGGCGACCCACCTGGGCCGGAGCACCGAACTCGGACGCCGGCGCGGCAACCTGTGCCTGCGCGTGGAAAGCAGCCAGCCGCTGCGCGAACTGTTCAAGACAGCCATCCTCCAGCCGTCCGGCCGGCAGCAGGCGTTGCAGCAATGCATCCTCGGGAAAACGCCGCATGCAGACGACGAAGTCGATGGGATCGCCGGCACCCAGGCGCGGAGCCTGCGTGGTGCCGGTCACCGCCACCACGCCGAGGTACAGCGAAGGCGCAAGCCGCCGGTTGAGGCGCACTTCCTCCTCGCAGAAGTGCTTGCGTGCCACGAGCGTGCTGAAGTCGACGAAACCCAGGGAGACGGGCTTCTTCAGCTTGTAGGCCATCTGCGCGGTCAGCAGCACCCAGGAGATATGGGTTTCCACCAGCGAGACCGCTTGGCCGGTGTCCGACTGCAGGCGCTCGCGCAGCGCCGTCACCAGCGTACGGTCTGCTGCGACGGTCGTGGAATCCGGCGACTTCATGCCAACAGTGTCCATGGCCTGGCTCCACCCGTTCCGAACGTGGGATCGGCCGAGACTACTTCGCCTTGCGCTTCTTGCCGCGTCTGACCTTCTCCTTGACCTGTTGCTGGTCGGCCTTGTGCAACAACTGCTTCTTGAACTCCCCGATCGCCGATCTGTCATGCGCGTAGCTGATGACACGGTAGGCATGGCGGGCGACGTTGCCGCTTCCCACGTTGCAGATGACGACCGTGTCATTCTCGCCGTCGAAATCGGGGGCCTCTTGGCCGAGCCAGTCGTGGTTCTCGATGGTGGTTTCGATGCGGCAATCTGCCGGCAGCCCGATGCCCATCCTCCTGAGAAACTCCCGCGGCTTCCCGAGATAGGCCTTGAGTTCCAGGGGCGTGCACTCCCAGAAATGGGCATTGAAAGGTTCAGCCCGAATGATTTTGGACCGGGCGGAGAGATCGACGATTTTTGTGGGCATGCTCAGGCTCCTGGACAGCTTGAAGGAACAAGAAGGAGGCGGTCCCCCCCGATTGCAAGCTGTTGCTCAACGGTGGGCACGCGGAAGTCTCATCTCCCAGTTTCTTCGCAGGACCGGATGGCAGCCTTGACGCGCATCAAGGGCCACATCGATCACGAAGCAGCCGCGTCCCGATGCGGCTGCCACGGTCCTGCAAGCCGCGACCGTGTGCCGATCGCCGACGCAGCCGCCAGCGCAGCCGGTGTCGGTTTTCACCTCACCTTGAATTTTTTGCAGCTTGGTTTGCACTCGCGCGCGCGGCCTGGTGCGGAACGCCACTTGACTTGCGCCAGCTCGCCGCCTAACCCTCGTGTTCGGCTGGCGTATGCGCACCGCCCTATCAGGCCCGGCGCCGGAATCGCCGCTGCCCATGGGGAAGGGCAGAATGCGTTGTTTCAGGGCCAAGATGCAGACGTTGATCCAACCTTCACACCAATGACTTGGTCCAACATTTCGCTCTTTCTCGTTCCGTTTGTGATTGCAGCGGCACTGCCCGGCCCCGCCCAGGGGACACTTGTGGCAACGGTGCTATCGCAGGGGAAGTCATCCGCATTGCCTTTCGCGACGGGTATGGTCTTCGGGAATGCTGTGTGGCTGGTAGCAACGATCTTGGGCCTTGCCGCAATGGCATTGCGCTATGAGTCGCTGTTCGTCGCAGTGAAGTGGCTGGGCGTTGCATACCTGCTTTACGTCGCGTGGCGGCTTTGGTCCGCCCCTGCCGTGATCCAAGCCTCGGACGAGGGGAAGTCCAGCGGGCTTTTTGCCGGCATGCTGCTCACGCTTGGGAACCCGAAAGCAGTGGTGTTCTTCGGGGCAATCCTCCCGCAAGCGTTTGACCTGAGCGCAGTCACGCTCGCGCAAGCTACGCTGATCGTGGCTCTCGGCGTGGCCGTAGACTTCGCAGTTCAGTGCGTCTACCTGACCGCAGCAAGCAAAGCTCGCAGGCTGGTCTCCACGCCGGCCCATCTTCGGTTGGTCAATAGGGGCGCTGCAACCATGATTTGTGGTTGCGCACTGCTGGTTGCACGTAGATCCTAGTAGCCGTGCAGTGCCCGCTAGTACAGTGACACGTAAATAACGGAACATGAATACACTCCGTCTTTCCCCGTTGGGGTTACGAAGGAGTTCTCATGCGCCAGACCGAAC
>NZ_FMZU01000037.1 GCF_900101545.1 Variovorax sp. CF079
CGCGTGTTCGTGCAAGCCAAGGTGCATGACGCCTTCGTCGACAAGCTGGCCGCACGGGTCGGCGCACTCAAGGTCGGCCCGGCCACCGAGCCCGACTCGCAGATCGGCCCGATGATCAACGCGCGGGCGGTCGAGAAGATCGAGCGCCATGTGCGCGATGCCGTCGAGAAGGGCGCGCGCGTCGTCGTCGGCGGCAAGCGGCTGCGCTCGGCGCGCTGCGACGGCCCCAACTATTTCGCCCCCACCGTGCTGGTGAACGCCGACGCATCCATGGAATGCAGCTGCGAAGAGACCTTCGGGCCGGTGGTGCCGGTCACGCGCTTCGACAGCGAAGCCGAGGTGATCGCCGCCGCCAACGACACGCCCTTCGGGCTCGCGGCGTACTTCTACTCGACCGACGTGCGCCGCATCTGGCGCGTGGCCGAGGCGCTGGAATCAGGCATCGTCGGCATCAACGAAGGCGCCCTGGCGGCAGAGGCCGCGCCCTTCGGCGGCGTGAAGGAGTCCGGCTACGGCCGCGAGGGCTCGGTGCACGGGCTGGACGACTACATGCACATCAAGTACCTGTGCCAGGGGCAGCTCTAGCGAAAGACCTTTCTGCACGTAGTCCGATGCAGGCCGCGCGAACCGGAAAGGCCGGAAGCGCGGAATATCCTCGTTCATCATGGACGTGCGTGAAAGCTTCACCCAGGCGGTGGGCCATACACCGCTCATCAGGTTGCGCAAGGCCTCCGAGCTGACCGGCTGCGAGATCCTCGGCAAGGCCGAGTTCATGAATCCCGGCGGATCGGTCAAGGACCGCGCAGCGCTCTATATCGTGCTCGATGCCGAGGCGCGCGGCGACCTGCAGCCCGGCGGCGTGATCGTCGAGGGCACGGCCGGCAACACCGGCATCGGCCTCGCGCTCGTGGGCAACACGCGCGGCTACCGCACCGTCATCGTGATCCCGCAGACGCAGAGCCAGGAGAAGAAGGATGCGCTTCGCCTGTACGGCGCCGAGCTGCGCGAGGTGCCGGCAGTGCCCTACAGCGATCCGAACAACTACGTGCACGTGGCCGAACGCCTCGCCGCGGAGCTCGCGCGCAGCGAGCCCCGTGGCGTGCTCTATGCGAACCAGTGGGACAACCTGTCCAACCGCGACGGCCACTTCCGCTCGACCGGCCCCGAGATCTGGCAGCAGACGGACGGCCGTATCGACGGCTTCATCTGCTCGATCGGCACCGGCGGCACGCTGGCCGGCGTCGGCCAGTACCTGAAGGAACGCAAGCCGGGTGTGGTGATCGCCGCCGCCGATCCGATGGGCGCGGCAATGTACCACTACATCAAGCACGGCGAATTGCGCAGCACCGGCAGCTCGATCACCGAAGGCATCGGCCAGAACCGCATCACGGGCAACCTGGAGGGCGCCTCGTTCGACGACGCCTACCAGATCGAGGACCAGGAGGCGCTGCCCGTGCTGTTCGATCTGCTGCGCGAAGAAGGCCTGTGCCTGGGCGGTTCCAGCGGCATCAACGTGGCCGGCGCGATCCGCCTGGCACGCGAGCTCGGGCCGGGGCACACGATCGTGACGATCCTGGCCGACTCCGGTTCGCGCTACCAGTCGAAGCTGTACAACCCGGCCTTCCTGCGCGAGAAGAATCTTCCGGTTCCGGCCTGGCTTGCGTGAGCCGGGGCCTATCGCGGCGCGAGCACCAGCTTGCCCAGCGACTCGCCGACATCGAGCATGCGATGCACTTGTTGCACCTCGCCCATCGGGAACACGCGAGTCGGCGGAGCCCGCACTGCCCCCTGGCTCATGAGCCCGATGGCCTTGTTCATCAGCGCGCGCCGCTGCTGCCGGTCGGCGTCGAAGGTGTGGATGGAGAAGGTCCTGACCGCCAGGCTCTTGCTCAACAGCGAGCGCAGTTCCATGAACACATCGCGCGCCGGCGGCCCGCCCGCGATGTTGTAGGAGATCGCGGTGCCCAGCGGCGCCAGCGAGCGGATGCAGGCGATCAGCAGCTCGCCGCCCACGTGGTCGAAAGCCAGGTCCACGCCACGCCCCTCGGTCCGCTCGAAGACGCGATCGGGCAGCCCTGCCGGATCGCCGTCGACGATGGCGCTGGCGCCGTGCGCCAGCGCATGCGCCCGCTTCTCGGGCGTGGAGGCGGTGCCGATCACGGTCATGCCGTGGTGCGCCGCGAGTTGAACGAGCGCGGTGGCCACGCCGCCGGCCGCGCCCGGCACGAGAATCGAGCGCACCGGCAGGCCGCCGTTGCAGGCCAATAGCATCGCCTGCGCCAGTTGCACATTGCCGAGGCTGACCGCGTCCTGGAATGCGATGCTGTCCGGCAGGACGAAAGGCGCTTCCTCGGGCACGCAGATGAACTCCGCATAGCAGCCGCCGCGCTGCGGCAGCTCGCGCGAGCTGACCAGCACGCGCTGGCCGACCTGCAGCGTCGTCACGCCGGGGCCCAGCGCCTCGACGGTACCGGCCATCTCGTTGCCGGGAATGGCTGGCAGCGGCGGCATCCACTTGTAGGTGCCGTTGCGGATCAGCACGTCGGGTCCGCCGGCGCCGATCGCCTCGGCGCGGACTCTCACCTCGCCGGGCTTGCACACCGGCATCGGCAGCTCGACCAGTTCCAGCGCCTCCGGACCGCCGGGGTTTCTGACTTGCACGGCGCGCATGAGGCTTTGCATCTCAGCGCTGGCCGTCGTGCACGGTCACGGTTTCCTTGCTCAGGCCGCCCAGCCGGGCATGCACCCGGCCACCCGTGCCCATCACCAGCGCGAACAGGATCTCGTTGGGCCGCGGCGCGTCCTGAATGCCGACTTCCATGCTGTTGTAGTGGCTGCGCACATAGGCCGCGTGGATGTAGTGCAGCGGCACCATCAGCCGGTAGCCGGTGGCGGCCACCGCCTTGGCCGAGGGCACGATCGCCTTCGGCTCGCCCAGCACCGAGCGCATGGCCCAGCCACCCGCCTCATGCCACACGGCGCCATGCTCCAGCTCGCCGTTGACGCCCACGATGGCGGCCTTGCTGTAGACCTCCACCTTGTCGCGGCCCAGCACCTCGACCAGCTCCGTCGCCAGGGATGTCCCCAGCGCACGGAGCTCGGCCATGAAGGGCATCAGGTCGGGCTCATAGCGCCCGGCATAGGGGTTGCGGATCACCGCGCAGGCCGCGGCCAGCTTCAGCGGCTCGTCGACCGGCGGGCCGCCCTCGTGATGGATGGTCTCGATGGTGAGACTGCGCTTGCGGATTTCGATCAGGGACATACGAACCTCACTGCTTGGGAATCTGTGCTTCGTTGACGACGGCGGTCCATTTCTTGAGTTCGGAACTCACCATCGCCGTCATTTCTTCCGGCGTGCTTGCGCGCGCCTCGCCGCCCATGTCTTCCAGGCGCGCGCGAACGCCCGCGACCTGCAGCGCCTTGAGGGTCTCGGCGCGCAGCCGCTCGACCACCGGGCGCGGCGTGCCGGCGGGCGCCATGAAGCCGGCCCACGAGCGCACGTCGTAGCCGGCGACGCCCTGCTCCGCCACCGTGGGCAGCTCCGGCATCGCGGCCCAGCGCTGCGCACCGGTGGTCGCCAGCGCCTTCAGCTTGCCGGCTTTGATATTGGCCATCACGGCCGTCGGCGGCGCGACGATCAGCGGCACTTCACCGCCGAGCAGCGCGGTCACCGAGGCGGCGTCGCCGCGGTAGGGCACGTGCAGCAGCTCGACCTTCGCGCTCTTGACGAGCAGCTCCCCCGCCAGGTGGTGCGTCGAGCCGATGCCGGCAGAGCCGTACGACAGGCTGCGCGCGTCGGCACGCGCGGCGGCGAGCAGCTCCGTGAGGCTGCGATACGGCGAATCGGCGCGCACCACCAGCAGGAAGGGAAAGTAGGTGATGGTGGAGATCATCTGGAAATCGGACACGGTCTGGTAGCCCAGCTTGCCGTAGAGTGCCCCCGCCACCGCATGTCCGCCGGTGGCCAGCAGCAGCGTGTAGCCATCGGGCTTGGCGCGCGCGACGGTGGCCGCCGCGATCGTGCCGCCGGCCCCTGTCTGCGCCTCCACGACGAAGGGCTGGCCCAGGCCCTTGCTCATCTCCGTGCTGACCACGCGGGCGATGGTGTCGGCATTGCCGCCGGCTGCGAAGCCCTGGACGATCTTGATCGGCCGATCCGGGAAGTCCTGCGAGTGAACCGTGAAAGGTGCCGCGCAGGCCAAGGCAAGGCCCGCGCCGACCAGCTGTCTGCGCCGCATGGGTGTATCTCCGTCTTGTTGTGGGGTCGCTGCCGTGCTTGGCGGCAGCAGTGGTCGGACGCCGCGCGTCAGTCCTGGTCGACGATCGGGTTGCGCAGCACGCCGATGCCCTCGATCTCGACCTCGCAGACGTCGCCGGCCTTCATGAAGCGCGGCGGCTTCTTGCTCCAGCCGACGCCGGCCGGCGTACCGGTCGCGATCACGTCGCCGGGCGTGAGGGTGAAGATCGTCGAGGCGTAGTTGATCAGCCTCGGGATGCTGAAGATCATGTGCCCCGTGTGGCTGGACTGCACCACCTCGCCGTTGAGCCGCGTCTCGAGCTTGAGCTGGCGGCCGGGCTCGATCTCGTCCGCGGTCACCATCCAGGGGCCGAAGCCGCCGGTGGATTCGAAGTTCTTGCCCGAGGCGATCTGCTTGGCGTGGAACTGCCATTCGCGCACGCTGCCGTCGTTGTAGCAGGCATAGCCGGCCACATGGTCGAAGGCGTCCGCTTCGGCGATGTCGCGCCCGCCCTTGCCGATGATGACCGCGAGCTCGCCTTCCCAATCGAGCGACTCCGACACCCGCGGCCGCACGATGGGCTCGTTGTGCGCGCACTGCGATCGCCACACGCGCAGGAAGATGGGCGGCTCTGCGGAGAGCTCGCGCTGCATGCCCGCGGCCAGCACCTCCTGGTGATGGTCCATGTAGTTGCGCACGGCGCAGATGATCTTCTCGGAGCGCGGGATCACCGGCAGGAAGCGGATGTCGGCCAGCTTCGCGGCCGGGGCCAGGCCCTCGACATGCTGCGAGGCCTGCGTGTATTCGCCCGAGGCGATGTAGTCGGCGAGGCTCGCATGCTGCGGCATCGCCCGGCCCAGGTCGACGACGCTGTCGCCGACGACGGCGCCCCAGGTTTCGCGGCCTTGCAGAACAAAGGACAAAAGCTTCATGGGAACTCCAAACTGAAGAGAAAAAAGTGAGAGAGTGAGGTGGAACGGCGCGCTCAGGCCGCGGCCGGCGCCTTCGCCTGGAACTGCGCCTGCCATTGCGCCAGCGGCATGAAGCTGGGGTCGCGCCGGCAGATCGCTTCGGTCTCGCGCATCAGCGTCTCGTCGTCCTTGGCGAGGTCCAGCGGATCGCCATGCGGCTGCGAGACGTAGAACGGCGTGTCGACGTAGATCTCGACCGTGTTGCCTTCGGGATCGAGCATGTACACCGACAGCGCATTGCCGTGGTTGAGGCCGCGGATCTGGGTCGCGCCCCGCGCTTCGGCACGCGCCGAGATGTCGCGCAGATGCTGGATGCTCGGCACCACGAAGGAGATCTGCATCACGGTGCTGAAGGTCGCTTCCGCGGGGCGGCCGGAGGCGAGCACCAGCTGGTGGTGCTGGTCGGGGCTGGCGCTGGTGAAGACCAGCTCGTTCTTGAACGTCCTGCCTACGCCGCGATCCGTGATCGTGAGCTCGAAGGTCTCGGTATAAAAGGCCACCATCCGTTCCAGGTCGGTAACGAAGATGCCGAAATGCGATGGCGTGGGCCGGCTGACCTTGAGCATCCTAGGCCTCGGCTTCCGCCGCCTTCAGGGCGGCCTGCACGTTGCGTTGCGTGCTGAGGATGTGTTCCTCCAGCATCGCGCAGGCGGTCTCGGCGTCGCGCCGCAAGGTCGCATCCATGATCTTGCGGTGCTCGTTCGACTTGCGGCGCGCCGTCTTGCGAAAGCGCGCGGAGAAGCGCCTGTAGCGCTCGGCCTGGTCGAACAGGCTGGCGCTCCAGCTGAGCTGGCGTTCCGAGGGGCAGGCGGCGACCAGCGCGAGATGGAAGGCGCGGTGCAGCTCGCTCCATGCGTCGTCGAGCACCACCGGGCCGTCGCCGAGGCGCGACTCCACCTTCTCCAGGCGATGGAAGGCGGCCAGGATGCTGGCTTCCCACGCATCGTCGCCGTGCGCGATCGCTTCGCGCAGCGCCGGCACGTCCAGCATCACGCGCATGCGGGTGATGTCTGCCAGGTCCTCGGCGGAGATCGCCGCGACGCGGAAGCCCCGGCGCTCGTCGGCGCGCACCAGGCCCTCCTGCGCGAGGCGGCTGAGCGCTTCGCGCAAGGGGCTGCTCGAGAAGCCGTAGACGGTCTGCAGCTCGTCGAGCTTGAGCTTCGCGCCGGCGGCGAAGGTTCCCGTAAGCACGTCCTGGCGCAAGCGCCCGAAGGCCTGTTCGACGAGGGTGGGGGTGTAGTCCATGGATTCGTTTTTATGCATGGCGGCGATGTTATGCATGGATCACTCCTTGCGCCGCGTGCCGATCAGCACGAAGAGCATCGTCGCCGGCCGGTCGCCGGGATTGCGCCACGCATGCCGGTTGCCGTGCTGCACGACCACGTCGTGCCGGCGCAGCGGCACCTGCACGCCGTCGTCGAGTTCCAGCGTGATCTCGCCTTCCAGCACCACGTCGTAGTCGATGCTGTCGGTGGTGTGCATGCCGGGATGCTCGGGCTCGAAGGTTTCGGCCAGGCCCGGCACGCGCGCCGCGAACTCGGCGCCGAAGGCCGCCGCATCGAAGTCCGCGCGCATCATGACCGCGTCGGGCGGAAAGGTGACGAACATCAGCCGCGTCCCGCCCTCCGCAGGAACAAAGCCGACCTGCGGACTGCGATCGGCGGCAACGCCCCGGCCCACCGTGTCGCCCGCCTCGGTGGACCACAGCAGTGCCGCCGCAAAGCCTGGAACCGAATCGAACTCGAAGCTGCGCGGCGCCGCCGCGTCCGAGAACAGCTGGGACTTGCCGCCGGCGCCGGTGCCGGCCACTACGCGTCTGATCTTCATGGTGCGCCGCCGTTCAGGGGTTGATGACGAAGTTGCTGAAGCCGCCGTTGCGCGTCGCGATGCCCGAGATCGCCTCGTTGATGCGGTCCAGCGGATAGCAGACATGCTCGAACACCGAGAGGTCGAGCGTTCCGGCTTCGGCCATGTCGGCCATGTCCTGGCCTTCGCCGGCGGTGAACCAGGCCGAACCCTCGATGCTCTGCTGCTCGTCCATCATGGTGTGCAGGTCCATGCCCACCATGCCCGCGATGGCACCGATGTTGAAGGCGCGACCGCCCCGCTTGAGCGCGCGAATGCCCTGCTGCAGGGTCTCGTGTGGCGCGCCCGGGCCCAGCGCGTCGATGAAGGTGTCCACGCCCAGGCCGTCGGTGCGCGCCTTGGCCCACGTGTCGATGGCCTCGCCGTCGGCGTTCGAGAAGACCTCGATGCGGTCCGGCGCCAGCGCCTTCACGCGTTCGAGCAGTTCCTTGTTGCGGCCGGTGCCGAGGATGCGCGTGGCGCCCATCGCCAGGCCGAACAGCGCGCCGCCGATGCCCAGCGTGCCGCTGATGCCGTTGATCAGCACGCTGCGGCCGGGCCCCACCTTCGCCTTGCGCATCGCCGAGTACATGGTGCCCAGGTAGCCGAAGCGCGCGGCCTGGTTGAAGCTCACGTTGTCGGACAGCTTCACCAGCGCGTACTGGGGCGCGATCATGTACTCGCACAGGCCGCCATAGGGATAGTTCTTGTAGAGCTTGAGCGAGTTCTGCGAAAAGCCGAAGTAGCCGCTGAAGGCGTAGTGCGTGCAGTTGATCAGGTCGCCGTTGCGGCAGGCGCGGCAGCCGCCGCAGTACAGGCTCGGGTTCACGTACACGCGATCGCCCGGCTTCCAGGTATGGACGTGGGAGCCGACGGCCGTCACCTCGCCGGCCGGGTCCAGCCCGAACACGGCGGGCAGCGGCGGCAGCGGCAGCTCGGGGAACCAGGTGGTCCAGTTCGCCAGGATGTTGCCCAGGTTCGGCACGATGCCGCAGGCATGCACCCTCACCTGCACGTCGTTGGCGGCGGGCTGTGGAATGGGCAGTTGCTCGATCTCCATCGGTGCGCCGACCTTGTGAAGTCGGGCGGCTTTCATCATCGACATTGGCGTCTCCTTGTTGAATGCACAAATCTGGTTTTGTGCATTTTTCTGCCTCGCGATGACGAATGCCATCCGGGAGAACCCTCGGTGCATAATATCTATTTTTATGCACAATTTTGTCTTCCTGCATTTGGAGACAACGAGTGAATCAATCCTTCGGCGAGCCCGTCGATGTCGCCGTCATCGGCTTCGGCCCGGTCGGCGCATCGCTGGCCGCGCTGCTCGGCCGGCGTGGCCGGCGCGTGGCCGTCTTCGACAAGTCCGATCAGATCTATCCGCTGCCGCGCGCCTTCGCGCTGGACCACGAGGCGCTGCGCACCTTCCAGGAGATCGGCATCGCGGGCGCGCTGGCGCCCCACATGACGCCCTATCGCCCCACGATTTATCAGGGCGCGGATGGCAAGCCGATCCAGCATTTCGACATGGGCCCCTCGCCCTACCCCTTGGCCTGGGCGCCTTCGTACACCTTCAACCAGCCGGCGCTCGAAGCCTCGTTGCGCCGCGCCGTGGGCGAGATGCCGTCGGTGTCGGTCCACCTGGGCCATGAAGTCACGTCGGTGCAGGAAGAAGGCGGGTACGCGATGCTTTCCGCGCGGGCGCCGGACGGCACGCCGGCACAGCTGCGGGCACGCTACGTGGTCGCCTGCGACGGCGGCACCAGCCCCATGCGCAAGCAGCTCGGCCTCGGCCTGAAGAGCCTGGAGTTCGACGAACCGTGGATCGTGGTCGACATGCACGTGAACGAGGACATGCTCGAACGCCTGCCGGCCACCAACATCCAGTACTGTGACCCGGCTCGCCCCTGCACCTACGTGGTGGGGCCGGGCACGCACCGGCGCTGGGAATTCCTGCTGCTGCCGCACGAGGCGGGGCAGCGCGAGATGCCGCACGACGCGATCTGGGCCCTGCTCTCGCCCTGGCTCGCGCCGCACGAGGCGCGCATCTGGCGGGCCGCGACCTACCGCTTCCACGCGGTCGTCCTCGAGCAGTGGCGGCAGGGACGCGTGCTGCTGGCCGGCGACGCGGCGCACCAGATGCCGCCCTTCCTGGCGCAGGGCATGTGCCAGGGCCTGCGCGACGCCGTCAACCTGGCGTGGAAGCTCGACTGGGTGCTGCAGGGCGATGCGCCTGACACGCTGCTGGACAGCTACGGCACGGAGCGCGGCCCGCAGGTCGAGGAAACCACCCGGACGGTCAAGCGCCTGGGCCAGATCATCTGCGAGCGCGACGCCGAACGCGCCGCTCAGCGAGATCGCGGCCTGCGCGAGCAGCAAGGCGGCCAGGTCAGGATGCAGTTGCGCCAGAGCCTTCTGCCCGGCGTGCGCCACGGCCTGATCGACGGCGAACACGGCGCCGCAGGCACGCCTTTCCCTCAGGCGGTGGGGCGGCTCGGCCCGCAGGGCGCCGCGCAGATGATGGACGACCTGCTGCCCCGCGGCTTCCTGCTGTTCCTGCGCGATGCGCCTTCCCAGGAACAGTTCGACCGCCTGGCCGCCCATCTCCGGGCCCTGCATGCGAAAGCGGTCTGCCTGTGCGATGCCGACGATGTCGAGGGCCTGGTTGGCCTCGCAGAGGCCGATGGCGTCATCGCGCGTTGGTTCGAAACGCAGGACCGCGGCGCGGCGCTCGTGCGTCCGGACCACATCGTCTACGGCGTCGCCGCCGATCTCGACGGCGCGCAGGCGCTGCTCGAACGCGCCCGCATCGCGCTAGCAATCGCTTCGACCGCCACCCACGCCTTGATGCTGGATTGACCATGACCCAGAACCCACTCACGCCATCCGATTCAGAGTCCTTGCTGCTGGATCTCGAAACCCAGCGCTGCGAGGCGATGAAGCGAGCCGACTTCGCACGGCTGCGCGAGATCCTTCATCCTGGACTCACGCACGTCCACGCCAAGGGCCAGACCGACGACTACGAAAGCTATTTCCGCGCCGGCGGCACGCACGTCGACTACCGGCAGATCGACCGGTCGGAGCTCAAGGTCCAGGTGCTGGGCAGCACCGCCCTGATGACGGGCCGCCAGCTGCTGGTCGCTGTGCGCAAGGATGGCAGCGGTACCGTGCGTATCGACTCGCGCGTGATGCAGGTCTGGGTCCAGGAGGACGGCCAGTGGCGGCAGCTGGCATTCCAGACCACGCCGCTCGAGATGAGCATCACACAAGAAACGTGATCGCCGTCGGCCGCCCTATCGCGCTTCCTTGGGCCGGCTGAGCCAGTCCGCGAAGGTGGTCTTGCCGAGGCGCGGGCTCTTGCCCGGGGTGAGCGACTGGTCGTTCAGCGCCAGCCCAAAATAGAGCGCAGCGGGATCGGTGACCACCTTGCGAGCGTCTCCGGTGGCGCTCAGGAACTGGCCGACGAATTTGTCCAGGCCCAACGGCGCAGGCCCGGCGATCTCGAGCATGCCGTTGATCGGCGCTTCGAGCGCAACCTCCGACAGCGCCTCTGCAACGTCCTCCGCCGCCATGGGCTGCACGAGCGCCGGCGAGAGCCGGACCGCCTCTCCTTCGGTGCTCGTGTGGGCGATGCTTCCGGCGAACTCGAAGAACTGCGTCGCACGCACGATGGTGTAGGGGACAGGCGACGCCTTGATCAGGTTCTCTTGCGCCATCTTGGCGCGGAAGTAGCCGCTTTCAAGAAGCCGTTCGGTGCCCACGACCGACAGCGCAACGTGGTGGCCGACGCCTGCGGCCTGTTCCGCAGCAAGGAGGTTGCGGCCCGAGGTCTCGAAGAAATTCAGGACTGCGGCGTCCTCGAACGAGGGCGAGTTCGCCACATCCACGACGACCTGCGCGCCCGCCAGGGCCTGGGCCAGGCCCTCTCCGGTCAGTGCATTGACCCCTTGCGAGGGCGAGGCGGAGACGGCCTCGTGGCCTCGCTCACGCAGCTTTTTCACCAGCTTTGTTCCGATGAGCCCGCTGCCGCCGATGACTGCGATTTTCATGATGAAGTCCTTTCCGTTCAGCTTGTCTGTCAACCCACTGGACGGTCGCCCCATGCGGCCGTCCATGTTTATAAGACGTCTCGCAGCGCGGGTTTGTGACACTCGCAGTCGTATGCGTTCTTCATGCGGGCAGATCGTAGGCGCCTCGGCGCCGCGCGCGCAGGCTTAGGGCGCGAGCCGGATATTGGCGTCCTTGATGATCTTGGCGTAGATGGCGGCATCCGTGCGCACGAGCTTCTGGAACTCTTCCGGCTTGCCACCGCCCACCTGCAGGCCCAGCGCCTCGATCTTGGCCGTGACCTCCGGCAGGCGCAGGATGCGGTCGATCTCGTCCGAGAGCTTGTGCACCACCGGCGCCGGCGTCGCGGCCGGCAGGAACACGCCGAACCAGCCGTAGGGATCGAAGGAGTGGTAGCCCAGCTCGGCGAAGGTGGGCACGTCCGGCAGCCCGGGCATGCGCTGCGTGCCGGTCACTGCCAGCGGGCGCATGGATTTGAGGTGCGGCCGGGCGCTGGCGCTGTCGATGAAGGCCGAGGCCAGCTGGCCGCCGACCAGGTTGGTCGCCAGCGGTGCGGCGCCCTGGAAGGGCACGTGCACCAGGTCGATGCCGGCCTGCATGTTCAGGAGCGCACCCTGGATATGCGAGGAGGTGCCGGCGCCGTAGCTGCCGAAGTTGTACTTGCCGGGGCTGGCCTTCACCATCGCGATGAAGTCCTTCAGGTTCTTGGCGGGCGAGTCCAGCGGCACGGCCAGCATGCTCGGGCTGCGCGCGATCATGGTGACGGGCGCCAGGTCCTTCAGCGGATCGTAAGGGAGCTTCTCCATCAGCATCGGCTGCTGGATCAGCGCGGTGATGGCGATGAGCAGGGTGTGGCCGTCGGCCGGCGCCTTGGCGACAAAAGCGTTGCCGATGGTGCCGCCGGCGCCGGGCCGGTTCTCCACCAACGTGGGCTGTCCCCAGGCTTCCTGCAGCTTCTGCCCGATGGTGCGCGCCAGCGTGTCGGTGGCGCCGCCGGCGGGGTACGGCACGATCAGCTTCAGCGGCTGGCTCGGATAGGCTGTTTGCGCCACGGCCGGCGCGGCCAGCAGCGCGGCCAGGCCGGCGGCAATGCAGAGTCTTCGCATCTTCGATGTCTTCATGGTCTTGTCTCCTCGGGTGGGTGGGGAAAAACTCAACGCATCGCTTCGCGCACCAGGTTGCGGGCGATGACGATCTGCTGGATCTGCGTCGTGCCTTCGTACAGGCGGAACAGGCGCACATCGCGGTAGAAGCGCTCGATGCCGTAGTCGGCGATGTAGCCGGCGCCGCCGAAGATCTGCACCGCGCGGTCCGCGACGCGGCCGCACATCTCGGAGGCGAACAGCTTGCAGCAAGAGGCCTCGGTCGAGACGTTGCGGCCCTCGTCGCGCCGGCGCGCCGCATCGATCACCATGCAGCGCGCGGCGTAAATCTCGGCCTGGCTGTCGGCCAGCATCGCCTGTACCAGCTGGAACTCGGCAATGGGCTGGCCGAACTGCTTGCGCTCGATGGCGTAGTTCAGCGCGTCGCGCAGCATGCGCTCGGCCACGCCGACGCAGATGGCGGCGATGTGGATGCGGCCCTTCTCCAGCACCTTCATCGCGGTCTTGAAGCCCTGGCCTTCGCGGCCGCCGATCAGCTGCCCGGCAGGCACCTTGCAGTTCTCGAAGATGACGTCGGCCGTGTGGGCGCCGCGCTGGCCCATCTTGCGGTCCTTGCGGCCGATGCTGATGCCCGGTGTGTTCGCCTCCACGATGAAGGCCGAGACGCCGCCCGCGCCCTTGTCTTGCGGATCGGTGCGCGCCATCAGCGTGAAGATGCCGGCATGCGGCGCGTTGGTGATGAAGCGCTTGGTGCCGTTGACGATGTAGTGCTCGCCCTCGCGGATGGCCGTGGTGCGCAGCGAGGCCGCGTCGGAGCCGGCATCGGGCTCGGTCAGCGCGAAGGAGGCGATCAGCTCGCCGGTCGCGAGCAGCGGCAGGTACTTCTTCTTCTGCGCCTCGGTGCCGTCCAGCAGGATGCCCTGCGAGCCGATGCCCACCGTGGTGCCGAAGAGCGAACGGAAGCAGGGCGAGGTCTGGCCCATGGCCAGCATCACCATCACCTCCTCTTCCATCGTCACACCGAGGCCGCCGAACTCCTCGGGCACGGTCAGGCCGAACAGGCCGAGCGCCTTCATCTCGCGCACGATGTCGTCGGGGATCTCGTCGGTCTCGGCCACCTGCGCTTCGGCCGGCACCAGCCGTTCGCGCACGAAGCGCTCGACGGCGTCGAGCAGGGCTTGCAGGGTTTGCGGGTCGCGAATCATGGTCGGTTCCTCAGAGCGCTTCGGCCGTGCCGAGAACGGCGGTGGCCTGGCTGGACAACATGCCGCCGTTGCCATGGGCGATGGCGGTGTGCGCGTTCTTCACCTGGCGCTCGCCGCATTCGCCGCGCAGCTGCCGCACGGCCTCGATCAACGCGAAGATGCCGTACATGCCGGGGTGCACGCAGGACAGGCCGCCGCCGTTGGTGTTGACCGGCAGCCGGCCGCCCGGCGCGATGGCGCCGCCGGCAACGAAGCGGCCGCCCTCGCCCTTCGAACAGAAGCCCAGGTCTTCGAGGAACAGCAGCGTGTTGATGGTGAAGGCGTCGTAGAGCTGCACGACGTCGATGTTCTTGGGCGCGAGCCCCGCCATCGCGAAGGCCTCGCGGCCCGACTGGCTGGCCGCGGTGACGGTGAGATCCGCCATCGAGGAGATCTGCCGGTTCCACACCGCGGTCGCATTGCCCAGCACGTAGACCGGCTTCTTCGACAGGTCGCGCGCGCGCTCGGCGCTCACCAGCACGCAGGCGCCGCCGCCGTCGGTGACCAGGCAGCAGTCGCGCACGGTCAGCGGATCCGACACCATGCGGGCGCCCAGCACCTCCTCGCGCGTGAGCGGCTCGCGCATGAAGGCCTCGGGGTTGAGCCGGGCCCACGCACGCGCCGCCACGGCCACGTCGGCGAGCTGCTCGCGCGTGGTGCCGAACTCGTGCATGTGGCGCGAGGCGGCCAGCGCATAGGCCGACACCGGCAGCATCGGCTCGTAGGGATGCTCGTAGGGCTGCGGGTCGAGGAAGCGGCGTGCCGCCACGATCTCGCGCCGGCCGAAGGCGGCGCTGCGCTGGGCGCTGCCATAGCAGATGAGCACCGCGCTGCACTGGCCGGAGCGGATCGCCTGCATCGCAGGCAGCAGGTGCGCGATGAAGCTGCTGCCGCCCAGCATGGTGCCGTCGATGTAGCGCGGGTTGAGGCCGAGGTATTCGACCACCGGCAGGGCCCACATCGCGGCCGATGCGCTCGCGGTGCACAGGCCGTCGATATCGCTCATTGCGAGACCCGCATCCGCCACGGCCGCGCGTGCCGAGCGCGCCAGCAGTTCCATGTCGGTGAAGCCGGGCGTCTCGCCGCAGCCGAAGGTGGCGACGCCGGCGATCGCGGCGCTGCCGCGCAGGGCTTTGAGTCCGGCGCTCATTCGACAACCTCCGCGCTACGCGCTGCGGTATTCGCCTTGGGAGCGGCCCGGCGGCTCATGCAGCGGCTCCTTCGATGGCATCGAACAGCACCAGCCCGCGGCCGTCCTTCACCTGCACCCGCGCCCTGACGCGCTGGCCGATGCGCACCGCTTCGGGCGCAAGGTTGTCCACGCGGCTCATGAGCCGCACGCCTTCGTCGAGATCGATCAGGCTGACGTTGAGGTCGCCTCCATCCGCGGGTTTGCGCCGCACGGTGGTGACGGCATGCACGGTGCCGAGGCCGCTGGGCATCTTCCATTCCAGCGCCGCGCTGCCGCAGTGCGGGCAGCTCGCGCGCGGGTAGTACACATGGCGGCTGCACTCGCTGCAGCGCTGCACGCGGAAGCGGCCGGCGTCCAGTTCGTCCTGGTGGAAGGCCTGCACGCTGCCGGCGCCTTCTTCGATGGTCGGTGTCGTCATGCTCGTCCTCAGATCGGGTCCCAGCTGAACACGTCGGCCGAACGCTCCAGCTCGTAGAAGCTCGCCTTCAGCGCCGGCAACGCCTGGCTGGCCACCGTCTGCGGGGTCCAGCCCTCGCTGCGGTGCACCGAGCGCACCGGCCGCGGCTGGCTCATGAGGAAGATCTCGTTGTTGCGAACGGCGAAGATCTGGCCGTTGACATCCTTGGCGGCGTCGCTGGCCAGGCAGACGGCCAGCGGCGCGATCTTGGCGGGCGTCATCTGCTTCAGGCGATCGACGCGCGCCTGCTCCTCGGGCGTCTCGGTCGGGATGGAGCCGATCATCCGGCTCCAGGCAAAGGGCGAGATGCAGTTGGAGCGCACATGGAACTTCTGCATGTCGAGCGCGATGGACTTCGACAGCGCGGCAATGCCGAGCTTCGCCGCGCTGTAGTTGGCCTGGCCGAAGTTGCCGACCAGCCCGGAGGTGGAGGTCATGTGCACGTAGCAGCCGCCCTCCTGCTCCTTGAAGTGCGTGGCCGCAGCCCGGCTCACATAGAAGCTGCCGTACAGGTGCACCTTGATGACCGCATCCCACTCTTCCGCGCTCATCTTGTGGAAGAAGCGGTCGCGCAGGATGCCGGCGTTGTTGACGACGACATCGATGCGGCCGAAGGCCTCCACCGCCGTGCCGACGATGCGTGCCGCGGCGGCCGGCTCCGACACGCTGTCGGTGTTGGCCACCGCCTGGCCGCCGAAGGCCTTGATCTCGTTGACCACGGCCTGCGCCGGGGCCGCGTCCTGGCCCTCGCCGCCCACCGAGGCGCCGATGTCGTTGACCACCACCCGGGCGCCTTCGCGTGCCATGGCCAGCGCGATGTCGCGGCCGATGCCGCCGCCGGCACCGGTGACCACGACGACCTTGTTCTCCACCATCCTGTTCATGCGTTTCACTCCTTGTCCGTGCGCGCCGGCCACTGGAAGGCCGGCGGCTCCTTGTCGAAAAATCGCTGCAGGGCCTTACGATGCAGCGTGGTCTGGAAGCACAGCGCCTGGCCGTCGGCCTCGGCCTCGAAGGCGGCTTCCATGGCGCCCGCGTCGAGCGCGATGCGCTTGACCAGGCCCACGGCCAGCGGCGAGGCGCTGGCAAAGCTGTCCGCCAGGGCCAGCGCCCGCGGCAGCAGCGCGGCCTGCTCGTGCTGCTCCATGGCGATGCCGAGCGCCAGCGCCTCCCGCGCGTCCAATTCCCTGGCCGAGAGGAACAGCTCGCGGGCGCGCTGCGCGCCGACGATGCGCGGCAGCGTGTAGGTGGCGCCGCAGTCCGGGATGACCCCGACCCGCATGAAGACCATGCAGAAGCGGGCACGCGGCGTCACCAGCACGAAGTCCGCCGCCAGCGCCAGGCTGAAGCCGGCACCGTAGGCCGCACCGTCCACCGCGGCGATGACGGGGCGGTCCAGGGACAGCAGCTCGCGGAAGATCGCGTGCGCGCCGTGCATGCGGGCTCGCAAGCCGTCGCTTTCGAGCGCGCCGGCGGCGGCGATGCCGCGCAGGTCGCCGCCCGCGCAGAAGGCGCCGTTGGCGCCGGTGATCACCACGGCGCGGATGCCGCTGTCCGCCTTGACCCGCGCGATGGCGGCCGCCAGGCCCTCCTTCAGGTCGGGGGTGAGCGAGTTGCGAGTGGCGGCGTCGTCGAGGGTCACCACGGCCGTGGTGCCGCGGCGTTCGTAGCGAACGGGGTTGTCGCTCATTCGGATTCCTTCCTTGCCGCGGCGCGATGCTGCTCCTGCAGCTCGCGCCAGAGGATCTTGCCGGTGCCCGACTTGGGCAAGGCGTCCACGAATTCCACGAGACGGGGCGCCTTGTAGACCGCCATGCGGGCGCGTGCCCAATCGACGATGTCCTGCTCGGTCACCTCGCCGCGGAAGGCGGGCTTGAGCGAGACGATCGCCTTCACCGCCTCGCCCTGCCTGGCGTCGGGCACGCCGATGATGCAGGCCTCGTGAATCGCCGGGTGCTCGTACATCATGTTCTCCACCTCGGCCGGCCAGACCTTGTAGCCCGAGGTGTTGATCATCCGTTTGAGGCGGTCGCGCATGAAGAAGTAGCCTTCCTCGTCCATGTACGCCAGGTCGCCGGTACGGAAGAAGCGCTTGCCCTCCAGCTCGAAGAAGGCTTCGCGGTCGGCCTGCGGGTTGCGCCAGTAGCCGACCGTGTTCTGCGGCGCGTGGGTGACCAGCTCGCCCACCTCGCCCTGCGGAAGTTCCTTCAGCGTCTCGGGGTCCACGATGCGGGTGTCCACCCCCTGCGCCGGGATGCCCAGGCACTGGCGCTTGCCGCGCGCGAGCGGGTTGGCCTGCAGGAAGGAGGCGGTCTCGGTCAGGCCGTAGCCCTCGTTGTAGGTGATGCCGTGGCGCTGCTGCATCATCGTCGCCACCGCTTCCGGCATCGCCGCAGCGCCGCCGGAGAGCAGGGTCAGGCTGGAGATGTCGCGCTGCGCCACCTCGGGATTCGAGAAGAAGTCCAGGATCATCGCCGGCGGGGCCGTCCACGCGCTGACGCGGTGGCGCTCGATCAGACGGGCGGCCAGGGCCGGATTCCAGCGTGGGAGCATCACCGAGGTGCCGCCCAGGAAGATCGGCATGTTCATGCCGTTCTGCAGGCCGAGCATGTGGAACAGTGGTGCGACCGCGAGCACCACCGTCTCGCAATGCAGGCCCTTCCAGACGTGCGAGGCGGCCAGCGAGGCGATCACCGTTCGATGGGTGTGCATGCACCCCTTGGGATGGCCGGTGGTGCCCGAGGTGTAGGGCAGGATGGCGAGGTCCGTGGGGCGAACACCCGCGTCGGCGCCATCGCCGGCGGCCGGCACGAAAGCCCAGCCTTCGCAATCCGGGCGCGAGATCGGACGCAGCGGAGCAAGCACCCAGTCCGGGATCTCGTCGGGGGTGTCCCCCACGGCCTCGGCGTACGCGTGCACGACGATCCGGTCGAACAAGCCCGGCTCGAAGTGCTCCAGCAGCTCCTGCGCCACGAACGCGATGCGCGCGCCGCTGTTCTCGGCGTAGTAGCGGACCTCCCGGGCCTTGCTCATGGGATTCACGGGCACCACGACGCCGCCCGCGCGCAGGATCGCGTAGCAGGCGACCACGAACTGCGGGCAGTTCTGGCTGGCCACCAGCACGCGGTCGCCGCGCTGCAGCTCGAGCGTGTCGCACAGCCAGGCTGCCATCGCAGCCACGCGTCGCTGGAGCTCGGCATAGCGGATGACGCTGCCGCAGTAGACGATCGCGGCCTTCTCCGGATAGCGCCGCGCCGCGACCTCGAGGTACTCCGGCAGCGTCGCCTGCGGCACGACCAGCTCGCGCGCGACGCCTTTGGGCCAGAAGCGGAAATGCGGACCTTCGCCCTGGGCCATCATTGCTTCTCCATGGCCCGGGCGATGATCTCCTTCATCACCTCGTTGGCGCCGCCATAGATGCGGCCGACGCGCACGTCGGCATAGAGCCGCGCGATCGGGTATTCGTTCATGAAGCCGTAGCCGCCGTGCAGCTGCAGGCATTCGTCGACGATGCGGCAGCAGGCGTCGGTGGTCCACCACTTGGCCATCGCTGCGGTCGGCACGTCCAACTCGTTGCGCATCAGGCGAGCGATGCAGTCGTCGACGAAGGCGCGCGCCACCTGCGCCTGCGTCTCGCACTCGGCCAGCGTGAAGCGGGTGTTCTGCATCTTCAGCAGTGGTTCGCCGAACACCTGGCGGTCGCGCACGTATTCCAGCGTCTCGCCGATCGCGCGCTGCATGCTCGCCACCGCACCGACGGCGATCAGCATGCGCTCGCGCGGCAGCTGCGCCATCAGCTGCGGGAAGCCGCGGCCCTCCTCGGCGCCGAGCAGATTCTCGGCGGGCACGCGCACGTCGTCGAAGAAGAGCTCGGTGGTGTCCAGCGTCTTCTGGCCCATCTTGTCCAAGAGCGGCCCGCGGCGAAAGCCCGCCGTGCCTTCGGTCTCCACCATCAGCAGCGAGATGCCCTTGGCGCCGCCCGCGGCATCCGTCTTCGCTGCGACGCAGACGAGGCCGGCATGCATGCCGTTGGTGATGAAGGTCTTGCTGCCGCTGATGCGCCAATGGTCGCCATCGCGCCGCGCCTGTGTCTTGATGCGCTGCAGGTCGGTGCCGGCGCCGGGCTCGGTCATCGCGATGGCGGCCACCAGTTCGCCGCTGGCCATGCGCGGCAGCCAGCGGCGCTTCTGTTCCTCGGTGCCGTAGGCCAGCAGGTAGTGGGCGACGATGCCGCTGTGCACGTTGTTGCTGAAGCTCTGCGCCATGGCGCGCATCTGCTCCTCGCAGATCACCGCCTCGTGCAGGAAGCTGCCGCCGCCGCCGCCGTATTCCTCGGGGATGCTGGCGCACAGCAGCCCTGCGGCACCGGCCTTGGTCCAAATGTCGCGGTCGGCGTGATGCTGCGCGCGCCAGCGTGTTTCGTTGGGAACGCATTCACGCTCGAAGAAGCGGCGCGCGCTGTCGCGCAGCATCTCCAGCTCCTCTGTCATCCACGGCCGGGTGGGGTTCATCACGGCCGGCCGCCTCCGCAAACCAGCACCTGCCCGCTGAGATAGTTGGACTCCGGGATGCAGAACAGGTAGACCGCGCCGGCCGCTTCCTGCGGCGTGCCGCCGCGGCCCAGCGGGATCATGGCTTCCGCGTTCTTCAGGATCTGCGGATTGACGCCCACCTTGATCTGCCGGCCCTCGATGTCGATGCTGGCGCCGGCGCTGGCATCCGCTTCGGTCAGGCGGGTCTTGATCAGGCCGAAGGCGACGCTGTTGACGTTGACCTTGTAGCGGCCCCATTCCTTGGCCATGGCCTTGGTCAGGCCGTTGATGCCGGCCTTGGCCGCCGCGTAGTTGGCCTGGCCGGCGTTGCCGTACACGCCGGAGGTGGAGGAAATGTTGACCACCTTGCGGAACACTTCGCGGCCTTCGTCGGCCTCGCGCTTGGCGGCATCGCGGATGAAGTTGGAGGCCGCGCGCAGGATGCGGAAGGGCGCGGTCAGGTGCACGGCGAGCATGGCCTCCCACTGCTCGTCGGTCATTTTCTGCACCACGTTGTCCCAGGTGTAGCCGGCGTTGTTGACGATGATGTCCAGGCCGCCGTAGCTGTCGACGGCGGTGCGCACGAAGCGGTCGGCGAAGCCGCTGTCCGTCACGCTGCCGGCGCAGGCGGTGGCGCTGCCGCCCGCAGCCACGATGTCGGCGACGGTCTGCGCGGCCGGTTCGGCGTCGAGGTCGTTGATGACGACGCTGGCCCCTTCGCTCGCCAGCTTGAGCGCGATCTCGCGTCCGATGCCACGGCCGGAGCCGGAGACGATGGCGACCTTGCCTTCGAGTTTGCGGTTCATGTGTTGTCTCCTTGTTCCTGTGTCAGTGCCAGGCGACCAGCGCCTCGCCACTCAATTTCGTGATGCCGTCCTGGTTGGCCGTCGCGATGTGCAGCCGCACGCAGCGCCGGCCCCCGTGTTCGAACTTCTCGACGATCCTGCCGGTGCAGCGGATGCGCTCGCCCACATGGGTGATGGCGGCGAAGCGCACATCGAGCGAGCGGATCGCCGACTGCGGCACCCAGTTCGTCAGCAGCCGTCCCAGCCATGCGGCCGACAGCATGCCGTGCGCGAACACGTCCGGCATGCCGGCGGACGTGGCGAAGTCGGTGTCCACGTGGATCGGGTTGTGGTCGCCGGAAGCACCGCAGTACAGCGCCAGCGCGAGGCGGGTGATCGGTGGCAGCTCCAGCACGGGGAGCGTGTCGCCCGGTTGCAGGGTGTCCCAGGCGGGGAGGGTTGGGGTCGTCATTGCTGAAGGCCCTTGGGTTGAGTGCGGGGGCGGGCCGAGGGCGGCGGGTGGGGCGCGCTGCGGAGCGAAGTAAAGGAGGAGGCGGCCGCAGGCCGCCGGGGGACATGAGCGGAGCAGCGCGCCCCGCCGGCCTGATCCCGCCCCGGAACCCGGTCAGCCATTGCGCACCACCGTCACGCAACGCAGTTCCGCCACCAGTTCGTCGCGCTGATTGCTCACACGCGTCTTGCGCACCACGAACTCCAGCGCGCCGCCCTTCTTGTCGTAGATGTCGTCGATGCGCTGCGAGAAGCGCAGCGTGTCGCCTGCATAAGCCATCGCGTGGTAGCCGAAGCCCTGCTCGCCGTGCAGCAGGCTGCGGTAGTCCATGCCCAGCAGCTCGCGGATGGCGGCCGGGTTGGGCGATTCCATCTCCAGGCAGAAGAGGAAGGTGGGCGGCACCGGCAGGCCCGGATGCCCCGCGTCGCGGGCCGCGGCTTCGTCGATGTAGACGGGATCGGTCTGGCCGGTGGCCTTGGCGAAGAAGCGCAAGCGGCCCGCTTCCACTTCCACCTTGAAAGGTGGCAGCGTGTGGCCGATATGGCGGCGATCGATCATTGCGCTTTCTGGTACAGCGTGACCACGCAGGCGCCGCCCAGTCCCAGGTTGTGCTGCAGTGCGAGCCGCGCGCCTTCCACCTGGCGCTGCTCGGCCTGGCCGCGCAGCTGCCACACCAGCTCCGCGCATTGCGCGAGGCCGGTGGCGCCGAGCGGATGGCCCTTTGAGAGCAGGCCGCCGGACGGGTTGGTCACCACGCGGCCGCCGTAGGTGTTCTCGCCCTCGACGATGAAGCGCTCCGCCGTGCCCTCGGGCGTGAGGCCCAGCGCCTCATAGGTGATCAGCTCGTTGGCGGTGAAGCAGTCATGCAGTTCCACCACGTCCAGTTCCTCGGGGCCGATGCCGGCGGCTTCGTACACCTGCTTCGCCGCGGCCGCGCTCATGTCGTAGCCCACCAGCTTGCGCATGTCCTGGCTCTCGAAGGTGGATGGCGTGTCGGTGGTCATCGCCTGCGCCGCGATCACGACGCGCATGTCCAAGTCGTGCTTCTTCGCGAACTCGGCCGAGCAGACGATCGCCGCGGCCGCGCCGCAGGTGGGCGGGCAGCACTGGAAACGGGTGAGCGGATCGAACACCAGGGGCGCGGCCATCACCTCGTCCAGCGTCAGCGTCTGGCGGAACACCGCCAGCGGATTGCGGGCCGCGTGCTGGCGCGCCTTCACCGAGATGCGGCCGAAGGTGTCGCGGCGGATGCCGTGCTGCGCCATGTAGTCGCGGCCGGCGCCGCCGAAGAACTGCGCCGCGCGCGGCGCTTCGGGGACGAAACCCTGCTTCTGCGTCATCACCTCGGCGAAGCGCGCCATCGGCGAGGGCCGGTCGTCGTAGGCGCCCTTGAGCGCGCCGGGCTGCATCTGCTCGAAGCCGAGCGCGATGGCGCATTCGACCACGCCGCTTTCGACCGCCTGGCGCGCGAGGAACAGCGCGCTCGAACCGGTGGAGCAGTTGTTGTTGAGGTTGAAGACCGGGATGCCCGTGAGCCCAACGCCGTAGATGGCCGCCTGGCCCGCGGTGGAGTCGCCGTAGACGTAGCCCACGTAGGCCTGCTGCACCAGTTGGTAGTCGACGCCGGCGTCGTCGAGTGCGAGCTTCGCGGCGCGCGCACCCATCACGGTGTACGGGTCGCTGGCGCCGGGCTTGGTGAAGGGGATCATGCCCACGCCGACCACATGGACGGGGCGCTGCATACGTGTCATGAAAACTCCTGGATGAGATGTGTGACGATGGAGAGAAGTCTCGGCCGCCGCGTGCAATTCAACAATCGCCGATCGGCCCAAAACGATTGGCCGAAACGCTCAAGCAGGGTCGCGGTAGCGGAAGGTGCCCATGGCGCGTGCCGCCACCTCGCCGCTCGCGTCGGTGACGGTGGCTTCGCAGAAGCACACCGAGCGGCCGCCGCCGGTGGCGCGCCCCTCTGCCTGCAGCCGCCCGCTGGTGGGCCGCATGAAGGCGATGTGCATGTCGACGGTGACGACCTCGCGCGCGTAAGCCATGCGCGAGAGCGCGGCATGCGCCATCGCGCTGTCGAGCAGGGTCATCAGCACGCCGCCGTGGCCGCTCGCGTGGTTGTTCAGCAGCTCGGGGCGCAGCTCCACCAACACCACGGATTCGCCGCCCTCGGCGCGTTCGACCCGCAGGCCCAGATGCTCGGAAAAGGGGACGTAGCGCTGCGGGCCGCTGCGCGGCCTGTCGCCCTCCTCACGCTGCGCGCTTGCCAGGTGAAGACTCATGCCTTCTCCCGCTTCGAGGCGGCGGCCGCCGCAGTGAAGTCGCGTGGGCCGGTCAACGCCAGGCCGCCATCGACCGGAATGACCGCGCCGGTGATGTAGGAGCCCCAGTCGCTGGCCAGCAGCATGGCCATGCGGCTGATGTCCTCGATGCGGCCCAGGCGCTTCAGCGGCACGCGCTGCGCCATGGCGGCCATCGTCTCGTCGGTGGGTGCGAGGCGCTTCAGGCCCTCGGTGTCCGCGATCGGCCCGGGCACGATGGAGTTGATGCGGATGCCTTGCGGACCCCACTCCAGCGCCAACACCTGCGTCAGCATGTCCACGCCCGCCTTGGCCGCGCACACGTGGGCCTGGAAGGGCGTGGGAATAAAGGCCTGCCCGGCGGAGATCTGGATCACGCAGGCGCCGGGTTGGCGCAGATGCGCGTGCGCCAGCCGGGCGACATTGAAGCTGCCCAGCAGGTCGATGTCGACCACCGTCTTGAAGGCGTTGGGCGACATGTCGAGCGCGCTCGCGAGGAAGTTGCCCGCGGCGCCCGAGACCAGCACGTCGATCGGGCCGAAACGCTCAGCCGCCTGCGCGAAGGCACGTTCCAGCGCCTCGGGCTGGCGCACGTCCGCCGGGATGCCGAGCGCCTCGGTGCCGAGGGCTTCGAGCTGCTGCGCGGCCGTCGCCACCTTGTAGTCCGAGCGGCTGAGCACCGTGATGCGCGCACCGGCGCGCGCGAAGGCCTGTGCGATGCCGAAGTTGATGCCGCTGGAGCCACCGGCGGCGAACACGTGGCGGCCCTTGAAGTCGAAGGCGGAAAAATCCATGGCGTTCATTCCGGCTTGAAGCCGAGCTCGGTCAGCATCTTCGTGTCGCGCTCGAACTGCGCCTTCGCATAAGCGGCGTAGGCCTCGCCATCGATCCATTTCGGCTGCATGTCGAACTGCTCCAGCTGACTCTGGTAGACCGGATCGGCAGCGGCCTTGCGGAAGGCAGCGGCCAGGCGGGCAGCGATCTTCGGGTCCAGGTTCTTCGGCGCGGCGAGTCCGACCGGCGAATCGATGACGAGGTCGTAACCGAGCTCCTTCACCGTCGGCACGCCGGGATAGCGCGGGAGGCGCTCGGCGGTGAAGGTGGCCAAGAGTCGCACCTTGCCGCCCTGCACCTGCGCGCCGAAGCCGGGGTCGCCGTAGACGTCGAGGTGGCGGCCGACCACGGCGGTGAAGGCTTCGCCGCCGCCCTTGAAGGGAACCATGTTGAAGGTGGTGCCGTTCATGCGCGCGAGCCGCTCGCCGTAGATGCGGTTGATGCTGGTGGCGCCCACGGTGCCCCAGCTGATCGCGCCGGGGCGCTTCTTCGCATCGGCAAGCAGCTCGTCCAGCGTCTTCCACGGCGCGTCGTGGGCGACGACGATGCCGGTGACCATGCCGAACAGGCCGGCGAGGTACGTGAAGTCGCGCAGCGGATGCCAATTGATCTTGTGCAAGAGCGGCGCGCGGATCACGGAGTTGTGGATCACGGCCAGCGTGTAGCCGTCGGATTCGTTCATCACCGCCACCGAGCCCGGGCCGTTGATGCCGCCTGCGCCCGGCCGGTGCATCAGCACGATCGGCTGCCCGAGCTCGCGCGAAGCGGCGTCGGCCAACGGGCGGAAGATCGGGTCGAAGGAGCCGCCGGGCGGGAACGGCATCACCAGCGTGATCGGCTTGGCGGGAAACGGGTCGGCGGCGAGCGCGGGACCGGCCGCGGCTGCGGCGCCGAGCGCGAACAAGGCGCCGAGGGCCGAGCGCCTGTGCAGGGAGCGGGTGAGCATGTTCATGGTGTCTCCTTTGTGTGGGATTGGCGGTTCAGGAAGCCTGCGGCAGCGGCAGGTAGCGGAACGTTCCCTGGGCCTGCGCGACGATGCGCCCGCCGGCATCGGTGATCGAGGCGCGGCACCAGGCCACGCCGGCGTCGTGCTGCACGACCTCGCCGTCGGCCGTGAGCCGGCCGCGGCCCGGTTCGAGAAAACTGGTGTTGAGGTTGAGCGTGACCGCCGTGCGGGCGAAGTCGAACAGCGACACGGCGGCGCTGGCCATGACCACGTCGAGCAGCGTGACCAGCACCCCGCCATGCACCGCGCCGATGACGTTGCCGAGCTCCGGCCGCTCGTCGATGACGACGCGCGCGCGTCCCGCTTCGGCGAACTCGCGCCGCGCGTCCAGCAGCCGCATGAAGGGCACGCGGCCGAACAGGTTGCGGCGGTCCCCGCCCACGATCGGCTTCATCCGCGCAACTGCTCGCGCAGCACGTTCTTCAGCACCTTGCCGGCGGCCGACAGCGGCAGCTCGCGCAGGAAGCTGATGCCGCGCGGGCACTTGTAGCCGGCCAGGCGCTCGCGGCACCAGGCGCGGAGTTCGTCGGCGCTGGCGCCGGCATCGCCGGCCATCACCACCGCCGCATGCACCGCCTCGCCCCAGCGCGCGTCCGGCAGGCCGATGACCGCCGCGTGCAGGACCTGCGGATGGTTGCGCAGCGCGGCCTCCACCTCGGCGCAGTACACGTTCTCGCCGCCGGTGATGATCATGTCCTTCAGGCGATCGACGATGAAGAGATGGCCGTCGGGCAGCATGCGGCCCGCATCGCCGGTGTGCAGCCAGCCGTCGCGCAAGGCGTTGGCCGTCGCCTCGGGATTGCGCCAGTAGCCCTGCATGATCATCGGCCCGCACGCCAGCACCTCGCCCACTTCGCCACGCGGCAGCTCGCGGCCGCTCTCGTCCGCAACGATGATCTCGGCGCCGAGACCGGCGCGGCCGACCGAGTTCAGGCGGCCGAGCGCGCGCGCCTCGGGCCGGTGGTTCGCCGGCAGGTTGATGCACACGGCGCCCGCGGTTTCGGTGAGGCCATAGGCCTGGAAGAACTCGGCGTGCGGCCAGGCGGCCAGGGCGCGATCCAGCAGGTCGGGCGGCATCGGCGCCGCACCGAAGGCGATGCGATTCAGGCTGCGCACGCGCTCGGGCGCGAACGAGGGATCCTCGAGCAGCGCCTGCAGCATGGTCGGCACGACGATGATGTCGCCGATGCGGTGCTCCGCGATCGCCTCGATCACCGAAGCGGGACGGAACTGCGCCATCGTCACGCAGTGGCCGCCGGCGATCAGCTGGCCCACCAGGCGGCCGAGCCCGGCGACGTGGAACAGTGGTGCCACCAGCAGCGACACCGAGTCCGGCGCATTGTTCAACTCGGCGGCTCTCGCGATCGATGCGGTCCAGAAGTTCGCATGACTCAGCATCACGCCCTTGGACCGGCCGGTGGTCCCGCCGGTGTAGAGGATGGCGGCGAGCGCGTCGCCGCCGGTGCGCGTGTCGGCCAGCGGATCCAGCCTGGCGCCCTCTTCTTCCAGTGCGCCCAGTGGCACCAGCGCAGGCCCGCCCTGGGGCGCGTGCGCCAGCAGCGTTTCGTCGACGAGCAGCAGCGAGGTTTCGCTGTCCTGCAGCGCGTGCGCCAGTTCGGGTGTGCTCCAGCGGATGTTCAGCGGGCAGGCGACGGCGCCCAGCCACCAGCAGGCGAGGATGGCGCGCACCAGCCGGTCGCTGTTGGGCGCAAGCAGCGCCACGCGGTCGCCGCGCCCGATGCCGCGCTTCGCCAGCGCGGCCGCATGCAGGGCCACGCCCTTCACCAGTTGTGCATGCGTGTGGCGGCGAGTACCAGCCTCGCCCAGGTGGGTGAGCGTGGTCTTGTCCGGGTCGCGCTGCAGCGCGCGATGCAGGCCTTGGGTGAGGTACACGATGGAGCCGCTTGCTTGATGAACGATGCGGCAAAGCTTAGGACGGGCCGCGGCCCGGACCCATGGCGAGAAGCGCCAAAGGGCTTGGCGAAACCGCTCAGCTGGAGGGAGTCACAGCTATTGAGCGAGCTGCGCACGTTCGCCAGACCGCGCGCACCCAGAGTTGTGGCAGCATCCGGCCCAGGAGCGGTCCACGATTGGAACTAGGATGAAAGCATGAATAAGTCGGGCGCAAGCCAAGGCCGGTCGGCATCGGAGCTCATCTCGAAAAGAATCGCCGAACTCGGGGGCTGGCGCGGGGAAACCCTCGGCAGAATGCGCAAGCTCATCAAGGAAGCAGACCCGGACGTCGTCGAGGAGTGGAAGTGGATGGGCACTCCGATTTGGTCGCACGACGGCATCATCTGCACTGGCGAGTCCTACAAGAATGTCGTGAAGCTCACCTTCGCCAAGGGCGCGTCTCTGATGGATCCGGCCCGTCTCTTCAACTCGAGTCTCGACGGAAACGTACGCCGCGCGATCGACATCCACGAAGGAGAAGAAGTTGACGAGTCCGCCTTCAAGGCGCTCGTTGGCCAAGCGATCGCCCTCAACAGTTCTGGCAAGTCGAAACCTTCGAAGAAGGCGAACTCCTAGGGGATTCCGCCGGTCAGATCAGCCATCACTGGTCTCTGGAAGCTTCGCGATCACCTTGATCTCGAACTGGAAGCCATAGAGCCATGTCACGCCGACGCCAGTCAGCGTCGGGTGCGGCGCGTTGCCCCAATACTCCGGCACCACCTTCCAGATCGTTTCGAACTTCGATTCGGGATCGACGATGAAGACGGTTACGTCGATCACGTCGTCGAACGTGCAGCCTGCAGCCACGTCTGCGCGATTAGATTGATGACGTGCAGGAGCGCGACGACTGGGGGCGCTCATGATCGTGCGAAGCACGGCCGCAGAGGTACAGAAAGGGTACAC
>NZ_FMZU01000051.1 GCF_900101545.1 Variovorax sp. CF079
CCAAAGCAAAAAGCCCAACCATTTCTGGTTGGGCTTTTTGGGGCTGTAAGAGCCTGACGATGACCTACTTTCACACGGGAACCCGCACTATCATCGGCGCTGAGGCGTTTCACTGTCCTGTTCGGGATGGGAAGGAGTGGGACCACCTCGCTATGGTCATCAGGCATAAAGGGTTGTTGTATTGACTGGGTCAATACAACGAATTCATAGAGTTTGGAATCAGCTTTGAGTGTTTTGAATGCGTCAACTTGGCATAACACCTTGATCGTAGATCAAAGTTATAGGGTCAAGCCGCACGAGCAATTAGTATCGGTTAGCTTAACGCATTACTGCGCTTCCACACCCGACCTATCAACGTCCTGGTCTTGAACGACTCTTCAGGGGGCTCGAGGCCCCGGCAGATCTCATCTTGAAACGAGTTTCCCGCTTAGATGCTTTCAGCGGTTATCTCTTCCACACTTAGCTACTCGGCAATGCCACTGGCGTGACAACCGATACACCAGAGGTGTGTCCACTCCGGTCCTCTCGTACTAGGAGCAGGCTTCCTCAAATCTGCAGCGCCCACGGAAGATAGGGACCAAACTGTCTCACGACGTTTTAAACCCAGCTCACGTACCTCTTTAAATGGCGAACAGCCATACCCTTGGGACCGGCTACAGCCCCAGGATGAGATGAGCCGACATCGAGGTGCCAAACACCGCCGTCGATATGAACTCTTGGGCGGTATCAGCCTGTTATCCCCAGAGTACCTTTTATCCGTTGAGCGATGGCCCTTCCATACAGAACCACCGGATCACTATGTCCTGCTTTCGCATCTGCTCGACTTGTCAGTCTCGCAGTTAAGCACGCTTATGCCATTGCACTATCGTCACGATGTCCGACCGTAACTAGCGTACCTTCGAACTCCTCCGTTACGCTTTGGGAGGAGACCGCCCCAGTCAAACTGCCTACCATGCACTGTCCCCGATCCAGATAATGGACCTAGGTTAGAACCTCAAACACACCAGGGTGGTATTTCAACGTTGGCTCCACAAGATCTAGCGACCCTGCTTCAAAGCCTCCCACCTATCCTACACAGATCTGTTCAAAGTCCAATACAAAGCTACAGTAAAGGTTCATGGGGTCTTTCCGTCTTTCCGCGGGGAGATTGCATCATCACAAACATTTCAACTTCGCTGAGTCTCAGGAGGAGACAGTGTGGCCATCGTTACGCCATTCGTGCAGGTCGGAACTTACCCGACAAGGAATTTCGCTACCTTAGGACCGTTATAGTTACGGCCGCCGTTTACTGGGACTTCAATCAAGAGCTTGCACCCCATCATTTAATCTTCCAGCACCGGGCAGGCGTCACACCCTATACGTCCACTTTCGTGTTTGCAGAGTGCTGTGTTTTTAATAAACAGTCGCAGCCACCGATTTTTTGCAACCCATTCATGCTCCGTTGTTCACTTCACACTAATAGGGCACACCTTCTTCCGAAGTTACGGTGTCAATTTGCCGAGTTCCTTCTCCTGAGTTCTCTCAAGCGCCTTAGAATACTCATCTCGCGCACCAGTGTCGGTTTGCGGTACGGTCGTGTGTAGCTGAAGCTTAGTGGCTTTTCCTGGAACCTCGTTCAGTCACTTCACCAGCAAGCTGGCTCGATCGTTGGCCTCGGTATATGACGGGCGGATTTGCCTACCCATCGCCTACTTCCAACTAAACCGGGATATCCAACACCCGGATGACCTATTAAGATCCGTCCCCACATCGCACTACACATCGGTACAGGAATATTGACCTGTTTCCCATCAGCTACGCATCTCTGCCTCGCCTTAGGGGCCGACTCACTCTACGCCGATGAACGTTGCGTAGAAAACCTTGCGCTTACGGCGAGGGGGCTTTTCACCCCCTTTAACGCTACTCATGTCAGCATTCGCACTTCTGATACCTCCAGCACGCTTTACAACGCACCTTCACAGGCTTACAGAACGCTCTCCTACCACTTGCAATAAATTGCAAATCCGCAGCTTCGGTAACTGGCTTAGCCCCGTTACATCTTCCGCGCAGGACGACTCGATCAGTGAGCTATTACGCTTTCTTTAAATGATGGCTGCTTCTAAGCCAACATCCTGACTGTTTTAGCCTTCCCACTTCGTTTCCCACTTAGCCAATTTTAGGGACCTTAGCTGGCGGTCTGGGTTGTTTCCCTCTTGAGTCCGGACGTTAGCACCCGGTGCTCTGTCTCCCAAGCTGTACTCGTCGGTATTCGGAGTTTGCCTTGGTTTGGTAAGTCGCCATGACCCCCTAGCCAAAACAGTGCTCTACCCCCGACGGTAATACTTGAGGCACTACCTAAATAGTTTTCGGAGAGAACCAGCTATTTCCAAGTTTGTTTAGCCTTTCACCCCTATCCACAGCTCATCCGCTAGTTTTGCAACACTAGTCGGTTCGGACCTCCAGTACCTGTTACGGCACCTTCATCCTGGCCATGGATAGATCACTTGGTTTCGGGTCTACACCCAGCGACTGGACGCCCTATTCGGACTCGATTTCTCTACGGCTTCCCTATTCGGTTAACCTTGCCACTGAATGTAAGTCGCTGACCCATTATACAAAAGGTACGCCGTCACCCCTTACGAGGCTCCGACTTTTTGTAAGCACGCGGTTTCAGGATCTATTTCACTCCCCTCCCGGGGTTCTTTTCGCCTTTCCCTCACGGTACTAGTTCACTATCGGTCGATGATGAGTATTTAGCCTTGGAGGATGGTCCCCCCATATTCAGACAGGATTTCTCGTGTCCCGCCCTACTTGTCGTTAGCTCAGTACCACACAGGTCTTTTCACGTACGGGGCTATCACCCGCTATGGCCAGCCTTTCCAAGCTGTTCCGTTAAGTCTTGTGCTATCACTAACAGGCTCTTCCGATTTCGCTCGCCACTACTTTCGGAATCTCGGTTGATGTCTTTTCCTCGAGCTACTGAGATGTTTCAGTTCACCCGGTTCGCCTCGCATGACTATGTATTCATCATGCGATACCTTTCGGTGGGTTTCCCCATTCGGAAATCTCCGGATCAAAGCTAATTTGCCAGCTCCCCGAAGCTTATCGCAGGCTATCACGTCCTTCGTCGCCTATCATCGCCAAGGCATCCACCACGTGCTCTTATTCACTTGACCCTATAACTTTGACGTTTCTTCACAGAAACCAAAATCATTTCAAGGAATATGTCAGGTCTTTCACCTGACGCGTTATGCCGTCTTCATACTTTCGATTTGACTCGAAATTGAAGTTCATTTGACGCAATCAAAAATTCATGTCGCTGATGGCACGGTCTGCACTAAACCTTTACGAATGTGCAGTTTCCATCAGCAACGCTGATTCGACTCTATGAATTTTTAAAGAACAGCCGATTGATCAAGAGATCTCGATCAACAACAAAGAAGCCTCATGCTCGCGCACAAAGCCTCTTTGGTGTTGAATTTCAAACTACCGGTGAATGGTGGAGGATGACGGGATCGAACCGACGACCCCCTGCTTGCAAAGCAGGTGCTCTCCCAGCTGAGCTAATCCCCCGGGTCCTCACGAGACTATCGGAAGGAATGGTGGGTCTAGTTGGGCTCGAACCAACGACCCCCGCCTTATCAAGACGGTGCTCTAACCAGCTGAGCTACAGACCCATGTCGAAGACTCGACATCTTCCAACAACCGATAAGTGTGGGCGTTCAATTTAAGTGGCTTGTTTCCAGAAAGGAGGTGATCCAGCCGCACCTTCCGATACGGCTACCTTGTTACGACTTCACCCCAGTCACGAACCCTGCCGTGGTAATCGCCCTCCTTGCGGTTAGGCTAACTACTTCTGGCAGAACCCGCTCCCATGGTGTGACGGGCGGTGTGTACAAGACCCGGGAACGTATTCACCGTGACATTCTGATCCACGATTACTAGCGATTCCGACTTCACGCAGTCGAGTTGCAGACTGCGATCCGGACTACGACTGGTTTTATGGGATTAGCTCCCCCTCGCGGGTTGGCAACCCTTTGTACCAGCCATTGTATGACGTGTGTAGCCCCACCTATAAGGGCCATGAGGACTTGACGTCATCCCCACCTTCCTCCGGTTTGTCACCGGCAGTCTCACTAGAGTGCCCAACTAAATGTAGCAACTAATGACAAGGGTTGCGCTCGTTGCGGGACTTAACCCAACATCTCACGACACGAGCTGACGACAGCCATGCAGCACCTGTGTTACGGTTCTCTTTCGAGCACTAAGCCATCTCTGGCAAATTCCGTACATGTCAAAGGTGGGTAAGGTTTTTCGCGTTGCATCGAATTAAACCACATCATCCACCGCTTGTGCGGGTCCCCGTCAATTCCTTTGAGTTTCAACCTTGCGGCCGTACTCCCCAGGCGGTCAACTTCACGCGTTAGCTTCGTTACTGAGTCAGTGAAGACCCAACAACCAGTTGACATCGTTTAGGGCGTGGACTACCAGGGTATCTAATCCTGTTTGCTCCCCACGCTTTCGTGCATGAGCGTCAGTACAGGTCCAGGGGATTGCCTTCGCCATCGGTGTTCCTCCGCATATCTACGCATTTCACTGCTACACGCGGAATTCCATCCCCCTCTACCGTACTCCAGCGATGCAGTCACAGATGCAGTTCCCAGGTTGAGCCCGGGGATTTCACAACTGTCTTACATCACCGCCTGCGCACGCTTTACGCCCAGTAATTCCGATTAACGCTTGCACCCTACGTATTACCGCGGCTGCTGGCACGTAGTTAGCCGGTGCTTATTCTTACGGTACCGTCATGAGCTCTCTTTATTAGAAAGAACCTTTTCGTTCCGTACAAAAGCAGTTTACAACCCGAAGGCCTTCATCCTGCACGCGGCATGGCTGGATCAGGCTTGCGCCCATTGTCCAAAATTCCCCACTGCTGCCTCCCGTAGGAGTCTGGGCCGTGTCTCAGTCCCAGTGTGGCTGGTCGTCCTCTCAGACCAGCTACAGATCGAAGGCTTGGTGAGCCTTTACCTCACCAACTACCTAATCTGCCATCGGCCGCTCCATTCGCGCAAGGCCTTGCGGTCCCCTGCTTTCATCCGTAGATCTTATGCGGTATTAGCACAGCTTTCGCTGCGTTATCCCCCACGATTGGGCACGTTCCGATGTATTACTCACCCGTTCGCCACTCGCCACCAGGATTGCTCCCGTGCTGCCGTTCGACTTGCATGTGTAAGGCATGCCGCCAGCGTTCAATCTGAGCCAGGATCAAACTCTATAGTTCGATCTTGAATTTTTTCGCCTCTCTCGAGGCAAACTCATAAAAACGGAATTGAAGTGAACTTCACTTCTATTCTCATGAGCGTTTAAAGTCTTGCGACTTCGTTCCGAAGAACTTGGCCACTCGCCTCAAACGCCCACGCTTATCGGCTGTATGTTTTTAACGATCCCAGTGCAAAACATCTTCTATCTTGCACTCACTTCGCTGCGATCAGCGAAGCCTTAGATTATCACACGATTTTTAAAGAACCGCCAAACTTTTTGGAAGAATTTTTGATCTTCTCTTCTTCCTCCCCACCCCACTCACCCCAGCCTCGCCACCTCGGATCCCTTCAGGATCCCAAGCTGCTCGCCGTCTTGAGCGGAGCCTTCGATTATGACACGGTTTT
>NZ_FMZU01000042.1 GCF_900101545.1 Variovorax sp. CF079
GGCGCGCCGCTTGGTACGCGTTCTGCCAGAGTGGATCGGACCGCCGCAGGAGCTCAATGCGCTTTCTTCACGGGAGCGGATGCCGTCTCCGAAGGCATTGCACACCCCCAAGAATGGGATGCTCTCCAGACTTGAAAATGCATCTGCAGCGCGGCCACGTCGGTCCAGCACTCCAGTCGAAAAAACCGCGTACACACGTCGATTCAGCTACTCATCCGGCGACTTCAACCTTGGGTGCCGCGTCCGTGGCACCGCTGGAAATTGGCCTCAGTTCTTTGCGCAGAATTTTTCCCACTGCTGATTTGGGCAGCGACTCGAGGAACGTGATGTGGCGAGGCACCTTGTATGCGGCAAGGAGCTTGCGGCAATGTGCTTCCAACTCTTCCGCCCTCAGCCCAGGTACGCGGCGGACGACGAAGAGATGGGGGGCCTCCGCCGAGCGCTCGTCAGGCACCCCGACGCACGCGCATTCGAGCACGTCCGGGTGCATGGCGACCACGCCTTCGATTTCGTTCGGGTAGACATTGAAGCCGGAGACCAGGATCATGTCCTTCTTCCGGTCGACGATGTACATCAGGCCTTGCGCATCCATGGTGACGATGTCGCCGGTCTTGAACCAGCCGTCCGGCGTGAAAGACCTGCGCGTTTCCTCCCCGCGATTCCAGTAGCCCGCGAAGACCTGCGGGCCCTTGATCAGCAGTTCACCCGGCGTGCCGAGCGGCACCGGTTCGCCCGCCTCGTCGACGATGAGAACGTCCGTCGACGGCACAGGCGCGCCGATGGTGCCGTTGCGCCCCGGCGCATTGAAGGTAACGCTGGGCGACGTTTCAGTAAGCCCATAGGCCTCGGTGATGGGTGGGCCGCCGGCCGCAACCCACTTGGCTGCAACGGCCGCCTGGATCGAGGCGCCGGCGCCGATGACCACGTTGCAGCGGGAGAAGTCGATGCCGGACAGCTCGGGCAACGCCACCAAGGCATTGAACATCGTGTTGACGCCTATCAGCATGTCGAAGGGCGCCCGCTCGAGTTCGGCGCAAAGCGCCTGGGCGTCGCGCGGATTGACGACCAAGCGGTTGTGAGCGCCGCTGGCAAGGGCCGTCAAAGCCATCCCGAGCGGAAAGATGTGATACAGCGGCAACGGCGTTACGATCTCAAAGTTGTCGATGTCGAGTGCCAACCCCAGCCATGACCGCATCTGCAGCGAGCTGGCAAGCACGCTACGGTGTGTCAGGCAAGCGCCCTTGGAAACACCCGTCGTGCCGCCGGTGTACTGCAGAAAAGCCAGGTCGGAGGGGCGCACGTGCTCGCTGGCGAAGTCGGCGTCCGGTAGCGCGGCGGTCGCGTCGCGCAAACCGACGACGCGAGGCCCATCGTTCGCAGCTGGCGCACCTGCATCGCCGCCCGTCGCGAACAATGCTTGCTTCACCTGTTGCATCGGCACGGTCATGACATACCGAAGCTGTGTCTGGCCGAGGACCTCGGTGACCACACCCATGAACGGCTCGGCAGCCACCAGTGCGGACGCCCCCGAATCGGCCAGTTGGTACGCCAGTTCGCGTGCCGTGTAGAGCGGGTTCATGGTCACCCCCACCATGCCCGCGCGCAGGATGGCGGCCAAAGCCACGGGGTAGATGAGGTTGTTGTGCAGCAGAAGGGCGACCCTGTCACCGCGCTTGAGCCCGGCCGCTTGCAGGGACCGCGCGAGTAGCGCCGACGCATGTTCGACCTGGGCGAAGCTCAGCGATTCACCCGCGCAGCTCACTGCCGTTCTGGCGGCGTGCCTTGTGAAAGCCCGCTCGAGCAAGGTGACGAGGGTTTCACTTTCGTCGAGGAAGACGTCGTGGGGAAGCCCTGTGGGGTAGGAGGCATGCCAGAGTCGATGTTCCATGTGATTTCCTTCGTGCGATCTGGGGGGCTCACGACAGCGCTTCGCGAACGAAGTCCATCCGGTCCTGGCCGAAAAACATCTGGTCGCCGACGAAGAGCGTGGGCGCGCCGAACACGCCGCGCTCGACGGCTTCTTGCGTCGTGGCCTTCAGGGCGGCCTTGATCTCGGCGTCCTGCGTCAGGCGATCGATCTCCGCGGGTTCGAACCCGCCTTCGGTCAGGATGCGGGCCGTGAGTTGCGCATCGTTCAGGTTGAGCGCGTCGATCCAGAGAGCCTTGAACACGCAGCCCAGCAATTGCTGCAGCTGCTCGGGGCGGCGCAGCTGAATGCCGGTAACCGCGCGCATGAGGAACAGCGTGATGACCGGGAAGTGCGGATTGCCCTGGAACGGCACGCCATAGCGGCGCGCATGGCGCTCGTAGTCCATCTGCGTATAACGCCCCTTGACGGGAATGGTGGCAGGCGAGGCGTTGCCCGTGGCCTGGTAGACGCCGCCCAGCAGCATCGGCCGGTAGACGAGGTCGGCGCCATGGCTGGCGCACAGGCCAGGCAACTGCGTCCACGCGAGGTACGACGAGGGGCTGCCGACATCGAAGAAAAAATCAACCGACTTGCGCATTCATGACTCCTTTAAGTTAACGAACGTTTGGTAAACGGACGCTATGTGATTAATGGAGTTCCGTCAACGGGGTTTCACTGGGTTCTTCTTCGATTGACAAACGAACGTTTACTGATTAACGTACGATGACTTAACGGGCGTTTTTTAAAGGAGACCGTATGGACCCATCAGCCAACCACCGCGGCGTGGCTTTCGTCGTCGGCGCAGGCGACGCCACCGGCAGCGCGATCGGCGCGCGCTTCGCCCGCGAGGGCTACGTCGCGTGCCTGACGCGGCGCTCGGCCGACAAGCTGGAGCCGGCCGTCCAGCGCATCCGCGCGGCCGGCGGCCAGGCGTTCGGCTACGGCAGCGATGCGCGCAAGGAGGAAGAGGTCGTGGCCCTCGTCGACCAGATCGAGAAGGAGCGCGGCCCGATCGAGGTGATGGTGTTCAACATCGGCGCCAACGTGCCCAGCAGCATCCTGGAGGAGACCGGGCGCAAGTACATGAAGATCTGGGAGATGGCCGCTTTCAGCGCCTTCCTGAATGCGCGCGAGGTCGCCCGCAGGATGGTCGAGCGGGGGCGTGGCACGATTCTCTTCACCGGCGCGACGGCAGGGACTCGCGGCTCAGCGAATTTCTCGGCCTTTGCCGGTGCCAAGCATGCGCTGCGCGCGCTGGCCCAGAGCATGGCGCGCGAACTCGGCCCGCGCGGCATCCACGTGGCGCATATCGTGGTCGACGGCGCAATCGACACGGAGTTCATCCGCAGCAACTTCCCCGAACGCTACGCGCTGAAAGAGCAGGGCGGCATCCTGAACCCCGAGCACATCGCGGAGAACTACTGGTACCTGCACACCCAGCCTCGAGACGCATGGACGTTCGAGATGGACCTTCGTCCCTACATGGAAACCTGGTGAAACATGAAAACACGCATCACTGAACTCTTCGGCATCCGCCACCCGATCATCCAGGGCGGCATGCACTACGTCGGCTTCGCGGAACTGGCCGCCGCCGTCTCCAATGCCGGCGGCCTCGGGCTCATCACCGGGCTGACGCAGAGGACGCCCGAGCTGCTGGCCAAGGAAATCGCCCGCTGCCGCGACATGACGGACCAGCCCTTCGGCGTGAACCTCACGTTCCTGCCGACCCTGTCTTCGCCGCCGTACCCGGAATACATCGCGGCCATCGCGGAAGGCGGCGTTCGCATCGTCGAGACCGCGGGGCGCAGCCCCGAGGCCTACATGCCCGCGCTCAAGAAGGCGGGCATCAAGGTGATCCACAAGTGCACCTCGGTGCGGCACGCGCTGAAGGCCGAAGCGATCGGATGCGACGCCGTGAGCGTGGACGGCTTCGAGTGTGGGGGCCACCCGGGCGAGGACGACCTGCCGAACATGATCCTGCTGCCGCGCGCGGCCGAGGAGCTGAAGATCCCGTTCGTCGCCTCCGGCGGCATGGCCGACGCGCGCAGCTTGGTGGCGGCGCTGGCGCTGGGCGCGGAGGGGATGAACATGGGCACCCGGTTCGTGGCGACCCAGGAAGCGCCGGTTCACCAGAACGTGAAGGACGCGATCGTCGCGGCAACGGAGCTCGACACGAGGCTCGTGATGCGCGGCCTGCGCAACACCGAGCGCGTCCTGACCAATTCATCCGTCGAGCAATTGATCCAGATCGAGAAGGAGAAGGGGCCGGACCTGAAGTTCGAGGACATCCTGGAGCAGGTCGCAGGTGTCTACCCGCGCGTCATGGTCGAAGGCAAGATGGACGCCGGCGCCTGGAGCTGCGGCATGGTCGTCGGTCTGATCCGCGACATTCCCACCGTGCGCGAACTGATCGATCGCATCATGGACGAGGCGGATCAGTTGATTGCCCGACGCCTTGCCGGGTTCCTGGAGCCTGCGCTGGCCTAGCCCTGGACATCCGCCGGCTCGCCGCGAAGCGGGTCGGCGACTCGCACCCTCTAGGCCAGGTAGCGGTCGCGCAGCAATTTCTTGTAGAGCTTGCCGGTCGCATGCCGGGGAAAATCGAGCTCGAAATCGATGCTCCGGGGCACCCTGAGCGGACCGAGCAGCTCGAGGCAGCGGGCCTTCAGCGCGTCGGCGATCGCCGTGCCCGTGAAATCCGGATGCGCCGGCTGGATGACGGCTTTGACCTCCTCGCCGTATTCCTCGTTCGGCACCCCGAAGACCGCGGCATCCGCAACGCGGGGGTCCTGCAGCAGCACGTCCTCGATCTCCTGCGGGTAGATGTTGACGCCGCCCGAGATGATGACAAAGTCCTTGCGGTCCGTCAGGTAGAGGTAGCCTTCGCGATCGAGATGGCCGATGTCGCCGAAGGACCGCCAGCCCTGCGGACTCATCGCTGCGCGGGTCTTGACCGGATCGTTCCAGTACTCGAACTGGGCATCGCTCTCGAAGTAGACGTTCCCGGTCTCGCCCGGCGACAGTTCCCGGCCGGCGTCGTCCAGGATGTGGAGGATGCCGTCGGTCGCACGTCCGACCGAGCCCTTGTGATCGAGCCATTCGCGCGAGCTGATGGCCGTGGCTCCGATGCCTTCGGTGCCCGAGTAGTACTCATGCAGGACCGGGCCCCACCAGTCGATCATCGCCTGCTTGACGTGCACCGGGCAGGGCGCCGCGCCGTGGACGGCGTAGCGCATGGAGGCCATGCTGTAGCGGCTGCGTACCTCCGCTTGCAGGCGCAGCAGGCGGTGGAACATGGTCGGCACCCAGAGCGAATGGGTGCATCCGAAATGCGCGATGGCGGCGAGCGCGCGCTCGGCATCGAACTTTGCCATCACGACGCTGGTGGCGCCGGCATGGATGGCCGCCGACACGAACCGGTTCGGCGCGCTGTGATAGAGCGGCGAAGTGGACAGGTAGACCGAGGAGGCGTCGAGCGCGAACGACCGCGCCACCGCGGCGTTGCGGTTGTCGACCGCATCGAAGTCGCCTTCGAAGGGCGGCTTGCGCACGCCCTTGGGCCGGCCGGTCGTGCCGGATGAATACAGCATCTCGCGTCCTGGCGCGAGCACGGGCGGCAGCCCGCTCGGCGCCGCCAGAAAACGCGGCTCCCAGGATTCGATGGCCGGATCCGCAAAGCCGATGCCGACGCGCCGTGCGCTGCCGAGGTCCAGCGACGAAGCCGTTTCGGCGCTCATGCAGGCCGAGGACACGACGGCGACCGATGCCCCCGAATCCTTCACGATGTATTCGAAATCCGCGGCCGACAGCCGCGTCGAGGCGAGCACGTAGTACAGCCCGATGCGCTGCGCGCCGAGCGCAAGAAAGAGCAACGCCGGCGCGTTCTCGATGCACAGCACGATGCAGTCGTTCCGCTTCAGGCCGAGCGACAGCAACGCGTTGGCCGCCCGGTTCGCCTCACGTTCCAGTTGCAGGAAGCTGAATGCCTCGCCCGATTCGAGAAAGTGCACCGCCACCTTGCCGGGCGTGGCAGCTGCGAAGCGGCTCAGGTGGTACATGCCGCGCGTTCAGAAAAGATCGATGGCCGGTTCCATCAATGCGGACGATCCCGCCCGGATCTCGCCGCACAGCGCTGCCGTCTGCGGCAGCAGCCGCTGGAAGTAGAAGCGGGCCGTCGCGATCTTCGATGCATAGATCGGGTCGGTGGAGCCGGCGTTCCTGAACGCCACCTCGGCCATGCGCGCCCAGCTCCACGCAAGCGCCAGGTGCCCGACCAGGCGCAGATAGGGCGCAGCGGCGGCGCCTGCGGCGTGCGGGTCCTGGGCCGACGTCGCCACCAGCTCGCCCGTGAGCTGCCTGATGTCGGTGACCAGCCCGGCGAGCGGCTGCGCGAACTCGCGCATCGCCTCGCGCGGGCTGCACGCCTCGGCAAATGCGCCGGCCATGTCCAGGAAGGCGCCCATCTGCCGGCCCTGGTCGGCCAGCACCTTGCGGCCGAGCAGGTCCATGGCCTGCACGCCGTTCGTTCCCTCGTAGAGGCCCACGATGCGCACGTCGCGCAGATGCTGCTCCACGCCGTTCTCGCGGATGTAGCCGTGCCCGCCGAACACCTGCATCGCGAGCAGCGTGCATTCCACCGCAAGGTCGCTCGACAGCGCCTTCACGAGCGGGGTCAAAAGGCCCAGCAGTTCGGCCGTCTCGCTGCGCTTGGCCGCATCGGGATGAAGACGCTGAAGATCGCTCAGCTGCGCGGCCCACAGCGCCAGGGCGCGCGCGCCCTCGATGTTCGCCTTCTGCGTGAGCAGCATCCGGCGCACGTCGGCATGCCCGATGATCGGGTCCGCCGCTTCGCCGGACGATCTGGGGCCGCTGGCGCGGCCCTGCAGGCGCTCCTTCGCATAGCCCAGGGCCTTCTGGTAGGCCGCTTCCATCAGGCCGATGGCGATCATGCCGACCAGCACGCGCATGTGGTTCATCTGCACGAACATGCCCGCCAGCCCCTTGTTGGGCGCGCCCAGCAGCCAGCCGGTTGCACCGTCGAAGTTGATGGTGCAGGTCGAGTTGCCGTGGATGCCCAGCTTGTGCTCGATGGAGCCGCAGACCACCGCATTGCGTGCGCCGGCCGCGCCGTTCGCATCGGGAATGAATTTCGGCACGATGAAAAGAGAGATGCCCTTCACGCCGGGCGGCGCATCGGTGATGCGCGCGAGCACCAGGTGCATGATGTTGCCGGTCAGGTCCTGCTCGCCGCCCGAGATGAAGATCTTGCTGCCTGTGATGCGGTAGCTGCCGTCGGGCTGCGCCACGGCACGGGTGCGCATCAGGCCCAGGTCGGTGCCCGCGTTGGGCTCGGTCAGGCACATGGTGCCGGCCCATTCGCCCGAGGCGATTTTCGGCAGGTAGAGCGCCTTCTGTTCCTCCGACCCGTTGGCCGCCACGTTCACATAGGTGGCATGCGACATGCCGGGGTAGGAGGCCCACGCCATGTTCGCGCCGCCGAAGACTTCGTAGACCGCATTGGCCACGACCGAAGGAAAGCCCTGGCCGCCGAACTCGGGGCTGCACGCCAGGCCGGCCCAGCCGTTCTTGGTGAACTCGTCGTACGCCTTCTTGAAGCCGGGCGGGGTCTGCACCACGCCGGGCGAGGGCATGCTGCACCCGTGCTCGTCGCCGGGCCCGTTGAGCGGCGCGATCACCTCGGACGCGAACTGGCCGGCCGCGGCGAGCACCTGGTCGATGGTCTCGCCATCGAGCTCCGGCTCGCCGTAGGCTTCCAGCATGGCCGGCACCTGGAGCAGTTCGTGCAAGACGAATTGAATGTCACGCAGCGGGATCTGGTAGGTCATGGTGCTGCTCCTTGCGTCAGGCCACTTCGAACAGGCCCGCGGCACCCATACCGCCGCCGACGCACATCGTCACCACGACGAAGCGCGCGCGGCGCCGCTTGCCTTCGATCAGCGCATGCCCGACCAGACGCGAGCCCGTCATGCCGTAGGGGTGGCCGATCGTGATGCCGCCGCCGTTGACGTTCAGCTTTTCCGGATCGATGCCCAGGCGGTCGCGCGAGTACAGCACTTGGCAGGCAAAGGCCTCGTTCAATTCCCACAGGCCGATGTCGCTCACCTTGAGCCCGTGGGTCTTCAGCAGCTTGGGCACCGCCAGGACCGGGCCGATGCCCATTTCTTCCGGCGCGAGCCCGGCCACCGCGATGCCGCGGTACGTGCCCAGCGCCTTGAGCCCGCGGCGCTCGGCGACCGCGCGCTCCACCAGCACGCAGGCCGACGCGCCATCCGACAGCTGGCTTGAATTGCCCGCGGTGATGACGCCGCCTTCGATGACGGGCTTGAGCTTGGAAAGACCTTCGAGCGTGGTGTCGGGGCGGTTGCCTTCATCGCGGTCCAGGGTCACGTCGCGCAAGCTGACCGTGCCCGTCTGCTTGTCGGCCAGGGCCATGCTTGCGGTGATCGGCACGATCTCGTCGTCGAACAGGTGGCGCTCCTGCGCGAGCGCGGTGCGGCGCTGCGCTTCCGCGGAATAGGCGTCTTGCGCCTCGCGCGAGATGCCGTATTTCTTTGCCACGATCTCGGCCGTGTTGAGCATCGGGATATAGGCGTGCTGCACGCGCGCGATGAGCAGCGGGTCGGCCTCTTCACCCACCCACTTGACGAACGGGTTCTGCACGGCGGAAATGTTCTCCTGCCCCCCGCCCACGGTCACGTCCATGCCGTCGACGATGATCTGCTTGGCCGCCGTCGCGATGGCCATCAGGCCCGAGGCGCATTGCCGATCCATGGTCTGGCCCGGCACCGACTGCGGCAGTCCCGCCGCGAGCGCCGCAAGGCGTCCGATGTTCATGCCCGCGGTGCCGGCGGCCATCGCGCTGCCGATGACCACGTCCTCCACCTCGCCGGGATTGATGCCTGCCCGCTGCACGGCGTGCTGGATCGCGTGGCCCATCAGGGTGGGGGACTTGATGTTGTTCAATGCGCCGCGGAACGCGCGGCCGATGCCCGTGCGTGCGGTGGAAACGATGACGGCTTCTCTCATAGTTCAGACTCCAAGGGGTTCGGTGAAAAGGTTGGCGTAGCGGCTCGTCACGACCGAGCGGTTCAGGCGCATTGCGGGCGTGAGTTCTTCGTCGCCCTGGTGCAGCGAGCGCGGGATGACGCGAATGGTGCGCACGCGATGGGCTTCGGGCAGGCGCCCGTTCGCGATCTCCACCTGCGCCGCGATGAGCGCGCTGATCTCGGGCAGGCCGAGCAGGCTGGCGTAGTCGGTGAAGGGCAGCCGGTGCTGCTGCGCGTGCTTCCTGATGCGCTCCTCGTCGAGCGCGAGCAGTGCCGCGGAATGCCCGTCTTCCGCCGGAACGACGATCGCATCGGCGATGTAGGCACTGAGCCGGAATGCGTCTTCCGCGATCTCCGGGCTGATGGATTCGCCGCGTGTTCCGATGGACCGCGCGCGCACGCGGCCCAGCAGGTGCAAGCGGGCGTGTTCGTCGACCCGCCCCAGGTCGCCGGTGCGCAGCCAGCCGTCCGCAAGGGATGCGGCAGCGGCCGGTTTTCCGCGCACCCAATAGGCCGGGCGCGAGACCGGGCCGCGCACCAGCACTTCGCCGTCGGGTGCGAGCTTCAGCTGCGTGCCTGTTTCGATGGGGGCGGACGCGGCCTCCTGCGAGCTGCTGGCGGGAACGATCCTGCAGAAGCCGGCCTCGGCCATGCCGTAGCAGTCGAGCATCGGAACGCCGATGGCGTCGAACCAGTCGGCGACCTGCGCCGGACTGGAAGCACCGCTCGCGAGCGCGACGCGCACGTTGCAAAGGCCCAGGGCCGAACGTATGCGCCCGCGCGTCTTGCGCTGCAGCCAGCCCGGCCGGCGCGGCGCAAGGCACGCGGCGTACGCGCTGCGGGCAGAAGGCACGGCTTCCTGCATGAACAGCTCCGTCATGCCTTGCAGCTTTTCGAAGAAGCGCGGGGCTGCGAACAGGAAATGCGGCTCGACCTCGCCCATGTCGTTGAACACCGTGGCCCCGTTCTCCGGCAAGTGGAGCAGGGCTTCATGCATGAGCATGGACTTCTGGGCCAGCATGCGTTCGCCATAGTGCGCGAGCGACATGATCGACAGGGCCCGGTCTCCCGGGCGCAGCTGCAGCCAATGGCTCATGACGCGCACTTCCCGCAGGAACTCATGCTGCCGCCGTGCCACCAGCCGCGCCGGGCCGGTGCTGCCTGCCGTGGCCGCCAGGAACCCAATCTGGTCTCCCGAGCCCGCATCGATCCGGCTGTCGAACAGCGCCGGTTCCCGGGCGGCGGCTTGCACGCCGCGGGCATGCCATTCGTCGTAGGCGCTGACCTGCGGGTCGGTGAAGCGCAGCAGCCCGCGTGTCTCGAGCACCACGATGTGGCGCAGCTCGGGGCAGGTGTCGCGCACCGCAAGCACCTTCACCAGCTGGTCGGCGTTCTCCACGAAGACCACGCGCGACCCCGCCTCGGCGAGCGCATTCCCCACCTGCGCGGCCGTGCTGCACGGGTACATGCCGTGGGACACGAAACCCATGGCCTGCGCGGCCATGTCGACAACCAGCCACCGGGGCCGGTTGTCCGAAAGGATGGAGACCACCTCGCCGGCCTGCAGCCCGGCCTCGGCCAGGGCCAGCCCGATGGCCCGCGCCTCGCTGAAATAGCCGCTCCAGGACAGCCCCTGCCAGATGCCGCGCTCCTTGTGGCGCAGCGCAGGCCTGTCGCCCCATTCGGCGCAGCGGCGCCGCCACAGCTGGGGCAGCGTCGCGAGGCGCGCCTCGTCCGCGGCCAGCGATGCCGACACGTGAATCACAGGGCGCTCTTGGCCGGATCGACCACGCTCGACCGTGCGGTCCAGCGGCCCTGCACGACCTGTTCGACCCGGGTCCATTCCGGGTCGATGTGGTTGTTGGCGAAGCGCTGCGTGTCGTACGAAGACACGCCCTTGAAAGTGGATGCCTGCAGCGCCTTCACCAGCTTGTCGGTCGTCAGGTCGCGGCCCGCATTGCGCACTTCCTGCAGGAACCAGCTGGTGTAGTCGTAGAAGGCAGCGGCCACGTCGTCCGGCTCCGCCTTGAAACGTTTGCGGTAGCCCTCGGCCCACGACTTCTCGGCGGCGGTGGCCTGGTCGGGCGTCGCGATGCGCCAGGTGCCGACGCCGTACACGCCTTCCATCGCGTCCTTGCCGAGGGCGATGGTGAGGCCGGCACGGCCCGGGCTGGCGGTCAGCACGTTGACGCCAGCCAGGCCGAGCTTCTTCACCTCGGCCGCCACGGCGATGGTCTCGCGCGTGGTGGTCGCGCAGACGATCAGGTCCACGCCTGCGGCCTGCATGCGTGCAACGTGCGAGGAGAAATCGAGATCGCCGACCTTGTAGCTGGCTTCTGCCGCAAGTGGCGCGCCCTTGGCTGCGAGCGCCGCCTTCACGCCCTTGCCGACCAGGTCGCCGAACGGGCCCTCCTGGTAGATGAACCCGACCTTCTTGCTGCCGAGGTTGCCGGTGGCCCACTTCACGGCCGCAGACGTCGTGCTGTCGTAGTTGAGGTTGGTCGTGAAGAGCAGCGGCGTCTGCCCGGCCGCCTGGCGCACCAGGCCGGAGGCAGCATACGGCGCGAAACAGACCACGCCGGCGTCCACCGCCTTCTTGACCGTGGCCACGTTCGGTCCGGAACCGAACGGGCAGAGGAGGGCGAAGACTTCGTCCTTGCGGATCAGCTTGTCCACGGCGCGCACCGCTTGCGAGGGCTGGCTCGCGTTGTCCTCGATCACGAGCCGGAGCTTGCGGCCGTTGATGCCGCCGGCCTCGTTGGCCTCGTCGATGCGCATCTGGATGCCGTTGCGGATCACGGGCATGGCGATCGCCACCGGCCCGGAAAGGTCCAGGTGCGTGCCCAGGACGAGCTCCTTGTCGCCGACACCCGCCGCGGCTGCGCGCGCGGATGTCGTCCACAGGGCGCCCGGCGCCACGGCGGCCAGGCTTGTCTTCAGAAGGGTTCGGCGATCGAGTGTCATGGCAGGGTCCTTTTCTCAGTTCCAGGAAGGGCGTCGCCGTGCCGGCCGGATCCCGCCAGCGACGCCTTGCGGCAGGTGGTGCGAAGCACCACCCAGGTAAAACTCCTTGATGTCTTCGCGCTGCGAGAGGGCCTCGCAGCTTCCGGCGGCAGCCACGCGCCCCAGTTCGATGACATAGCCGTGGTCGGCGGTGGCCAGCGCGATGGCCGCGTTCTGCTCCACCACGAGCACGGCGGTCCTGGTCTGCTCGCGGATGCGCCGGATGATGGCGAAGATGTCCTTGGTGAACAGCGGCGAGAGGCCCAGCGACGGCTCGTCCAGCAGCAGCAGGCGCGGCCGTCCCATCAGCGCGCGGCTGATCGCCAGCATCTGCTGCTCGCCGCCGGAAAGCAGGCCCGCCTGCTGGCGCTGGCGTTCGCGCAGACGCGGGAACCAGTCGTACATCTGCTCGATGTCGCGCGCGATTTCCGAGTCCTTCCGGGCGAATGCGCCCATGCGCAGGTTCTCCGCGATGGTGAGGAACGGGAATATCTGGCGGCCCTCGGGAACCAGCACCACGCCGCCGCGAGCGACCTCATCGGCGTCCTTGCCGCCGATCGGCCGGCCCTCGAACTCGACCGTACCGTTGGAAGGCGCGAGCACGCCCGCAATGGTGTTGAGCAAGGTCGTCTTGCCGGCGCCGTTGGCGCCCAGCACCGTGACGATCTGCGCGGCTTGCACCTCGAGGCTCACGCCGTGCAGCGCCCGCACGGGCCCATACCAGGTCTCGAGATTGCGGACGGAGAGCAGAGAAGTCATGAGATCAGGTCCCCAGGTAAGCCGCAATCACGCGCGGGTCGGCCTGCACCTGCGCCGGCGTGCCATCGGTCAGCACCTGGCCCTGGTCCATCACCACCACCCGGTTGGCCACGGCGGCGACCAGCGACATGTCGTGCTCCACCATGACCACGGTGACACCCAGTTCGGCCTGGATGTCTTCTAGCCAGTACGCGAGCCTGCGCGTCTCCTCAGGGTTCAGCCCGGAGGCGGGCTCGTCGAGCAGCAGCAGCTGCGGCTCCGCAGCGAGCGCGCGGCCGAGCTCGACGACCTTGCGCACGCCGTAGGGCAGTTCCGCCACCGGCCGGTGCCGGAACGCGGCGAGATCCAGCAGGCGCACGACGTCCTCGACGCGTTCGCGCGTGTGGGCTTCCGCACGCTGCACGCAGGGCAGGTTGAACATCTGCGAGAAGAAGTTGCCGTGGTTCGCGCGATGGCGCCCGAGCAGCAGGTTCTCCAGCACCGTCGCGCCTTCGAACAGTTCGATGTTCTGGAACGTGCGCGCGATGCCCTGGCGGACCACGTCGTGCCGCGCCAGGCGCAGGATGTCCTGGCCGTTGAAGCGGATGCTGCCGCTGCTGGCGTCGAACACGCGCGTGATCAGATTCAGGAGCGATGTCTTGCCCGCGCCGTTCGGTCCGATCACCGCGAGAATCTCGCCCGCGCGAATCGAGAAGCTCACGTCGCGCACGGCCTTGACGCCGCCGAAGGACAGGCTCAGCCGCTCGACCTCGAAGAATGCGGGGCTCATCGGTAGCGCTCCGATTTCATGTAGACCTTGGTCTGATGAACGCTGCTCTTGCGCACCCACGGGAACTCGGCGAGAACCTTGCGGATGCGCACCCAACGGGCGTTCAGGCCGCCCGGCTCGAGCAGGACGAAGAAGGTCAGCACGGCGCCGTAGACGAAAAGCTCCAGCCCGAACTGCGCGCCGAGCCTGGTGGGCAGCGCCTCCTTCAGCGAGGAGATGAACGAGGGCAGGAGACCGATCAGGATTGCGCCGAGGATGGCCCCGCGCAGGCTTCCGAGTCCGCCGATGAACACCATCAGTACGAGTTGCAATGAGAGCGCGAGGCCGAAGGCTTCCGGCGTGATGTGCTGCATCTGGTGCGCGAGCAGTGCGCCGGCAAGCCCGGAGCACGCCGCCGAAAGGCTGAAGGCCAGCACCTTGGTGCGCGCGACGTCGATGCCCAGGCCCTGCGCCGCCGCCTCCGAGTCGCGGATGCCGATGAAGGCGCGGCCGGTGGCGGAGCGCATCAGGTTGACCAGCAGGATCAAGACCACCGCCAGCACCACCAGGCAAAGGAAGTAGAAGGCGCGCGGACCGCCGAGGCTGAATCCGAACAGCGTCGGGTCCGGCACGGCCATGCCGCTGTGCCCCGCGGTGACGCTCTTCCACCGGCCGAGTACATGCTCGCACACGATGGCGAATGCCATGGTCACCATCGCCAGGTGCAGCCCCGACACACGGATGGCCGGCATGCCGACGAGCAGCCCGCCGAGCGCCGCGCCCGCGGTGGTCAGGAGCAGCGACACGGGCAGCGGCACGCCCTGGGTCAACAGGATGGTGTGGATGTACGCGCCGATGCCGACGAACGCGGACTGGCCGAGCGACACCTGGCCGGTGAAGCCGGTCAGCATCATGAGGCCGAGGCTCGCGACGCACATGATGAGGATGAAACTCGCCTCGCCGATGTGATAGGCCGGCAACACCCATGGCGCGGCCACCAGGGCCACGGCGAGCAGGCCGTACGCAAGCCGCTCGTGCTTGCCGCGCAGCAGCCGCCGGCCGTCCTCGAATCCCGTTTCGTAGCGTGCCATGGTGTCAGACCCTCCGGCCGTGGCTTTCGCCCAGGATCCCGCGCGGATACAGGACGAGAACCGCAATGAGCACGAGGTAGGGCGCAACGTCCTTCACGCCGTCGGGCAGGTAGACGCCCGCGAATTGTTCGATGAGGCCGATGAGGAGCCCGCCGATGACGGCGCCCGGCGCGCTCCCGAAGCCGCCGAGAACCAGCGCCGCCAGCGCCTTGAGCATGACGAACCACAGGCCCAGGTCGACCAGCGTGATGGGCGCGAGCAGCAGCCCGCACAGTGCGGCAATGGCACCGGAAATGGCCCACACCAGCGAGTTGAGACGCTTCACGCGCACGCCGCAGAGATAGGCCGCCAACTGGTTCTGCGACGTCGCGTGGATGGCGATGCCGAGCGTGGTGCGGCGCAGGAAGTAATACAGGAGCGCCGTCACGCCCATGGCGGCGCCGACGATCACCAGGTTGAGCTCGGCCACCACGCTGCCGCCGAGCTGCATGGATTGGCCCGTCCACGGCGTGGGATAGCTGCGCGACTCGGGCCCGAAGAACATGCTGACGCCGCCGCGGATCATGAAGCCGATCCCGATGGTGAGCATGACACCCGAGAACTGCGGACGGCCGACGATCCTGCGCATGATCTGCGCTTCGAGCAGGAAGCAGAGCGCGGCCGAGATGCACAGCACGACGACGAAGCTGAGCCAGAACGGCAGGCCCGCCGCGACGACGAGGCCCCAGCCGAGGAATGCGGAAAGCATCACCACGTCGCCCTGTGCGAAGTTGAGGACCTCGGTCGCCTTGTAGCTGAGAACGAGGCCGAGCGCGACGAGTCCGTAGATGGCACCGCTCGAGATGCCTTGCACGATCAGCTGGGTCAGTTGGGTCATCGGATCATCCGCTTGGCTTTAAATAACGATCGTTTGGTAAACGGTGGTGAACTATAGGTTTGCAATCACGGCAGCGTCAACACGCTGGAGTGGGTTTGCAGCAGGGAGAAACCCTCGCCCGGAAGGTCGATGACTGTTGGAATTACGCCCGTTTAACAAACGAGCGACATGCTATGATGGGTGCTCCACGATCTGTAGAGGCCCATTCATGCGCTATCCGACAAACCACAAAGAGGAAACCCGCAAGAAGCTGCTCGCGAATGCCCGCGCCATCGCCAAGAAGGACGGCTTCGGAACCACCGGCGTCGATGAATTGATGGCGAGCATCGGCCTGACCGGCGGTGCCTTCTACGGCCATTTCCCGTCCAAGGAGGCGCTGTTCGCCGAGCTCCTCGAGCACGAGATCTCCAACAGCACCGACATGCTGGCCGGGGACCGCGACTCCCCGCCCGACCACGTCGCCAAGCGCCTGCGCAGCTACCTGAGTTCGTACCACGCGCTGCATCCCGAAACCGGATGCGTGCTGCCGGCTCTGGGCCCCGAGATCGCGAGGGCGGGGCCCGAGGTGCGTGCGGCGGTCGAGGAGGGCCTCAAGCGCCTGCAGAAGAGCTGGAGTTCGCGCATCGGCGACCCGGATGCGGCATGGGCGCTGATTGCCCAGTGCGTCGGCGCACTGGTCCTGTCGCGCGCGGTCGAGTCGGAGCGCACCCGCAAGGAAATCCTGGCTTCCAGCCGCCGCTTCATCGACCAGACGCATGCACTGGATGAGGCTCCCGCAAAGCCGTCCAAGGTGTCCTGACAGCCGAAGCCGATGTTGTCTAGGCGCGCCACTCGCGCACGTGCGCCAATGCAAACGCTCTCTGCGCCGCAGACGCACGCGATCGCTGCCGCGGGCCTTCAGCGGTCAGCCTGTACCGACACCAAGGCGCATCAGCTCGCCCGCCTGATCAGGCAGCACTATGACGCGGAACTCAGCAAGGTCGGTCTCAGAATCACGCAGTACCGGCTGTTGATGGAAGTCCTGGCACACGGGCCGGTGCGCCCCTGCGATCTGGCCGAGACGATGTCGCTCTCTCCATCGACGCTGACACGCACTCTCAAGCCCCTCATCTCGACAGGTTGGGTGGATCTTGGACCGGGTACTGACGGGCGCACTCGGAGCGTGCGTATCACCGCTGCGGGCCGCGGCAAGTGTGCCGAGGGCATGCCTCACTGGAGCGTGGCCCAAGCCAACGTGCACCAGTTGATTGGGAGCAGAAATGTCAGCGCATTGCATGCGCTCATCGGGGAGTGCTTGATGCGCATTTCAGCAGTGGAATGAATGAATGACATCAAGCCATGTCTCGGGTTTGCGACGTGGGGAGAAGGGGGTGTGTCGAGGGTGTGCTCGATTTAGGCACTGAAGAAGGCTTCGGCCACTATTTGAAAGCGGCCGACTAGTGTCCTGTCCTGCAAATAACTGGTATTAGTCTTGCTTGCCGGTGCAGTATCTTTTGGACGGAGATACCGCGATGAGAACAGGCAGACCGAAAGCTGAT
>NZ_FMZU01000036.1 GCF_900101545.1 Variovorax sp. CF079
CTTGCTTGAACTCCAGCGTGTAGCGCGCTCTCGTCGTCTTCGTCATTTGCGTTCTCCTTGCTTGCATTGAAACACTCAGCAAGGGATACGTTTTTTGGGGGCAAGGTCAGATATACCAAAGACAACGGCATCGACCTAATCGCGGTACGAAAGGTCGCACCTGATTTGCGATTTTCAATGATGGTTCAGTGCAAACGCTTCTCAGAAAAAAGAAAGGTTGGCGTGGAGTTGGTTCGTGAGATCTGGTCCGTCAAATGGGAGCATGGGTTTCATCAAGCACTACTGGCTACTACCTCCACCTTCACACGGGGCGCCAAGCAGAAGGGAGAGTTGTGGAACCTCGACCTCAGAGATCAAGCTGCAATTGCAGACTGGTGCACGACGCTCGCAGGCGGAAAAGTACAGCAGTACACATAAGCCGGGTTTCCGCTACAAAGTAGAAGAAGAGATGTATGCGCTTCGTGCCTAAGGTGCCTAGCGGTTCCAAGATCTCGAAAGTCGTTCGGACCGAATGAGTGTTTTCGAGAACTGCAAACAGCCGGTTGAATCCGCAGCCCGGAGCGCCGGTTCGCGACATGCGGAGGCAGGCGTTCACACGTGATTTCGTCCTGGTCGTCCGTTGCCACCCGCAATCCGTTCGCTGTCGCCGAACTCGGATTTCCTCGACGATGTCGGCGAAGGTCAAGTTCCGAAAGTAGACCAGCCGTTCGCGAAGAAAAGTGCCAAGGTCTGCTTTCGCCAGCCGCCGACTTTCGACAGACCAAAGGCGAATGACGGCAGCCAGTCTGGAGCGGCGGTCCGAGCGTGCAATCTGTGTGTAGCGCCCCCCGGCGGGAACCAGCAGCTGCTGTGGTTGCGTGAGCGGACGACCTCTCTCCATGGTGGGACGAGCACAACCCAGATTTCTTAGTCAAAAATGACCACAACTCTTTTTCTTTGTAAATCTGGGGGGCCTTACAGGGAGAAATTGACCACAACTTTAGGAAACCTACGAGAGCCCAACAGACGCCGTTGATCTCACTCCACCGTCACGCTCTTCGCCAGATTTCGCGGATTGTCCACGTTCAGGCCCGTTGAGTCTTTTCAGGGTGACTACCCGCGCAGCGTAAACACGACTGATAGGTATGACACAGGCTGCACCTCTACGGCCTCGATCCCATGCAGGGCCGTGGCGTCGAAGAGAAGCGAACCTCCCACCTTGAGTTGGACTACCTTTGTCCCATACCGATAGCTCACTTCGCCCGACAGCAGGTACAAGAACTTGAGTCCTGGGTGCTGGAACGTTACATAGGGCTCGGCGCCAGGTAGAAGGGTCACAAGGTAGGGTTCGACAAAAAGGTTCCCCGAAAGAATGTGGCCGATGAGATCGTAGCGGTAGTTCGCAACGGCGCCGACACGGTCCACCTGCACTCCCCTACCCGCCGGTACATGGGAAAAATCAGTTCGGCCTGGCTGATCGCCAAAGAACCTCGAGATCGGAACGTTCAGTCCACGCGCTATGCGGTAGAGCGTATCCACCGATGGAGACACCAAACCCCGCTCGATGCGAGAGAGCATGGATGCAGAAACGCCGGAGGCGGCTGCAACCTTGCCGCCCGAGACCCCTGCCGCGAGTCGCAGGGCGCGTACCTGAGCGCCAACCTCACACACAGCAGGCCTGTGCGATGGTGAGGTCGACTGGAGAGTCAGCGTCCGCGCGATCGAGGCGGGCAGCTTTACAGCCTTTCCGGTCGGAAACGGTGAAGCCATTGTCACGATGCCAACCCTGGTGCTGAACAACCTCGGATATACAGAGGGGGGTGAAATTAATTCGTTGAGGATTATAAGCTTCGAAGCATGTATTGCGTGGCAATAGATGCCGCAGCCGAGCAGATTCGGCGCCAATGAGTACATCACCGCGCCGGTCCATCATTCCAAAGGGCGCCGTTCCCCGACCGATCACGCCAGCCAGCGTTACAGAGAAAGAGCGCAGCTCGAACCCCGTCTCGTTGGCGCTCGGCAAACACCTCAAGGCTCTACGAATCTCAAGGCAGTTGTCCCAGGAGGAAATGGCCGACAAGGCCGAAGTTGACCGCACACTTGTCAGCCGCATTGAGCGAGGAGTGGCCAATCCGTCGTTGATGACACTGTCTGTCATCTGCTACGTGCTCGATGTCTCGCTATCGGAACTGATGACGCCCATTAAGAAGAATCTCATGCCGCAATGGGCTGATCCGACTGCGCCGATTCGTCGCCAGAACCGTCGTCGCTCCGATAAGCCGTCCACTGGAGCCAAACGCCGCCTTCGCTAGGGACCGAGCTTGGCGCTGGAGCCATGCCCAGAACTGCATCGGACGCACTTCCGCTGGAGGTATCGCTCATCTGAGCACTCGACGTTGTCTATTGGCCGCGCGAACCACCAGATGATTCTGGTACAGGTGCCGAGCGTGTTTCCGGCGAGATCGTCCGGGAGGCTTCAGCTGCCGCCGTGCTTCGACGATCGTCCGATCCGTTCCCGATACTGCCGCGCGACTGGGCTGTCCTTCCAGACAACCGCCCTGCCCTCGTCGACGGCTTCGCGCCCGTAGACGATCCATGCGTCGCAGATGGCGCCGATGGGTTCGATCACCTCGAAGCGCTCAGCGTGCGCCGCCGCGAAGGACGCGAAGACGACCCCCGCTTCGTAGCGTCCTTCGGCGAGCCCGGCCTGGACCGCGAGCACCGTGGGCTCGTGGACGACGGTCGGCCACGCAGAAAGGTCGGCATAGTTCTGCGTGGCGCGCTGCACGCCCACCTTGCCGGCGCCCTCCCCGCTTCCTATGGCGCGTACCAGTGCCATGGGACGGCTGGGGGAAATGAAGGCGTCGACCACCACCATGGCCGTGCGATAGGTGCCCGTGATCTCGGCGGCCGCGGGATGAACGGCGCATTGAAGCAGGTAGTCCGCCTCGCCGGCGATCAGCGCACGCGCGCCGCTGTGGAAGTCGTCGAACAGTACGATGCGAGTGGCGTCCGCAATGCCATGCGCGGCAAGGTACCGCTGGAGAACGAAGTGGTGGTTGCTGCCCTCGAGGCCCAGCGTCGAGAAAGTGAGCATGTGCTTTAGAGGTAGAGCATGTCTGGTGACGGTTGGTCGACCTCGAGGGTTGCCTTTGCGAGGCTCTCGGCCTTCAAGGGCTGCCGGGCTCTGGTCTGAACGGAAGATGTGCGGCTTCATGCAGGCGTGGCGGGCACGCCGATGATCTCATCCTCCAGGCGGCAGGTCTCCGTGATGATCAGCTCGTAGAGGGCTCGCAGGAACGTCGGGCTCATGCCGTGCTCTGCGGCAAAGGCAGCCGCACGTTCCTGCACCACCCCGATGCGGTGGGGCTGCATCATCGGGATCGCATGATCGCGCTTGTGCAGGCCGATCTGGCAGCAGCAGTCAAGCCTCTGCCGCAGGGTCTCGAGCAGCGTCATGTCCAGGCCGTCGAGCTCGTCGCGCAGCGCCTGCAGGATCTGTTGGGCTTCCTCGTTGCTGCGGGCAGGGGTTGTGCCTCCGCTCTGCGTGGCCGTTGCGTCATTGGCCGCGGCCGTGGCTTCCTGGCGCCCGCCCGGGCGCGGTTGTTCCGGGTTCATGGTGGGTCTCCCTACTCGAGCTTGATGCCCTGGCTCGCGATGATCTGGGTGAGCGCTGCCGTGTCCGCCTTCACCCGGCGGACCAGCGCCTCGCCCGATATGCCGGCTGCCTCGTAGCCATGCTGGAAGAGCTTCTGCCGCACCTCGGGCGAGCGGATGACTTCCGAGAGGACCTGGGTCAGGCGCTGGACGATGGGGGCGGGCAGGCTGGCGGGGGCTGCCGCGGCAGTCCAGATCTCGAGCTCGAAATCCTTGAGTCCTGCTTCCTGCAGGCTCGGGTAGTCGGGCACGAGTGCGGAGCGGCGCGCCGAGGTCACGCCGATCGCGCGCAGCTTTCCGGCCTTGACCTGTACTTCCGCGAGGCCCGGCGGAAGGAGCGCCAGTTGCAGCTGCGCGCTGGCCAGGCCGGTGATGACCTGCGGATTGCCCTGGTAGGGCACGTGCACGGCGCCGATCCCGGTGCGGGCCTTGAGGAGCTCCATCCCGAGGTGGCCGATCGTGCCGATGCCGGGCGTCCCATAGCTCCAGGTGCTGCCGGCAGCGCGCGCGGCGTCGAGGAAGCCGCGGGCATCTGACTTCGAGACCTCCGGCGTCGTGGCGAGCACCAGGGGTGCCGTGCAGATGATGCTGAGCGGCACCAGGTCCTTTTGCGGGTCGTAGGGGGTCGCCGGATTGAGGACCTTGGCAATCGTCATGTTGCCGTTGATGAGGATGCCCACCGTGTGCCTGTCGGTGGACTTCGCGACGATGTCCGCCGCGATGTTGCCGCTGGCGCCCGGATGGTTCTCGACGACCACCGGCTGGCCCAGCGCCCTCGCCATGGGGATGGCCAGGGCGCGTGCAACGAAGTCCGGCGACGAACCGCCGCCAAAGCCGACGATGAGGCGCAGCGGTCGCGTCGGCCAGTTCAGATCCGCCGGCTGGGTGCTCGAGGTGCCCGGTGGGCTGGGATCGGTGCGACTCGCACCGGACGATTGCGCGAAGGCGACGCCGGCGCAGGCGAGCGCGCCGAAAACGCACAGCAGGCGCGCGGCAAATGATCGAAAAAGGAGGAAGGACATGGCAAGAGAAGTTGGAAATCGGAAGCCAAGTCTTTCTTCGACGCCGCCCGATCTACGGCTCACACTTCGTGCAGCTTCAGGGACCGCACCAGCGCCAGCAGCTCCGCGCGCCGCGCCCCGACGGCCAAGGGTTCTTCATTCAGCACCTCGAACGGCGGCTCCGGAAGGCGTTGCCCGAACAGCATCAGACAGCGGGCCGCATCGTGGCGCTTCGAGCCGTAGCCGATCGCCTGGGCCGCCGGTCGCTGCAGGTAAGCCGCCTGGGACCAGCGCCTGGTCTGCGGATAGCACCCCGGCAGGCTGTCGATCAACTGCGCCCGCGAGATCTTCTGCAGCCTCGGCAGATACGGCGTATGGAAGCTGACATACCGCAGCACCGGCGGCAGCTTTAGCTTGACCAAGTGGAAATGCGCCAGCGAGGCCACCTCGAACAAGCCGGGCGGCGAGAGTGAGACGTCGTGGAGCACGGACTCCATGTAAGCGGCTTCCGGGCTGCTCGCAACATAGTAGGTGTGCACCGGCGTGTCATCCGCCTGGTCAATGGGCGCAAAGCGGGTGTCGCCCCAGCCTTCGGCGAATGTCTGTGCCGTGGTGCTGGGATGGCTGCGCGTGCAGTACACGTGGTACCAAACGGGCACCTCCTCGTGCGTTACTTCCAGGACTTCGAAGTCCTCGGCCGGGCCGGGGTCGGGCAGGTCGCAGGCCGCGCCGTGCGGCGGACCGCCGCTCATGCGACGTAGCTAGTGCGCCGCCGCTGCGCCGCATGGAGCACGGCGTCATGCCGGTCCAGCGCCTCCTTTGGCGCGACCGGCGTGCCGTCGGCTCCGACGATCCAGGCATTCGGGTAGTGGAACCACGCCGCCAACACCCACGGGTCGGCGACTTCTCCGAAGGCTTTCAAGATCTCGCGGATGACAGGCAGGGGCTCGTACATCGCATCGAACTGGTAGCGGGCGAAGTACTCCCTCCCGCCGTGGCTCACGCCGTAGATACGCCCACGCCGCTTCCAGTCGCTCGCCGGCTGCGACTTGCTCTTGGGCGCCGCTGCCTGCAGCACGTTCAACTGCTCGGCGGTCAACCAGTCGCCCTCGGCGAACACCTGCCGCAGCGTCCGCATCCGATGCACGCGGTCCTCGAGCAGTTCGGTGCTCGGCTCCAGCAGGCCTGTGGCGATCTCCGCCAAATGGTCGGCACGCACGATCACCTGACCCTGGCCGGCGTGCATCAACACCACCAGCGCCTTCTCGATAGCTTCGACCACCGACGACACCGCTGCCGGATCGGTATCGTCCGGCATGTTGACCGGCACACGCAGCCCGCCGGCCGGCCCGGCAGGCATTTGAAAGTGCATCGCTTCGGTGGGCATGGCGGGCTCCTTTGGCTTCCGATCTTGCCGACATACTATCATCAATCGTCAATCTCGGCAAACGAACGCGTTCGTGACGGCGTGGGTCAAAGGGCGCCCGCCCCCGGGCGGAGATCATTGGACCTGCCTTGTGGTTGGTCCCCGCTGGCCCTTTGCTGCTACGTGACGGCCAGCGGCTGCGCCGGCGCGTCGAAGCGAGCGCTCGCTTCGACGCGCCGGTGGACGGCAACGCCGCTTCGTGTTCCAGCAATTGGTGCCGCGGCGCATGCAGACCGGCGAGATTGCCGTGACCGACGCGGCCGGCGAGACGCGCGTGTTCCGGCGCGATTCCGACTGCCAGCCAACGACTGGTTCCTGGTCGGCCAGGCCGACCTCACGGTCGGACGGGACCGCACCAGTCGCCCTGCCGCATTGCTGATCACCGGCAAGAACCGCAACGACACCTGGACCGAAGGCCGCCTCGCCTTCTACGGCAAGGGCACCTCAGCGATCGCTGGCAGTTCACCGCCAGCGTCGACACCGAGGAGCGCGAACTCGGCGACCTGTTCCGCAGTTCACCCTCAGTCGAGCAGGCCGAGCTTCGAGGAGCGCGCGACCGCGGCACTCTTGTTGGCCACGCGCAGCTTCGCAATGGCGTTCTTGATGTGGAAGTTCACCGTGTTCGCCGAGATCGAGAGGATCGAAGCGATCTCCTCGCTGGCTCAGCGAAGGTCAGTGCGCTCGCCTTCCGGACGCAAGCTACAACCCCATTGCGACACGATCGCTCAGACCCTGAGTTGACGCGCACAACGCAATGTCGGCTATGGCATCGCGCCGAGGCTTCTTCATGTCGGAGTCATCGGTCCATCGCTTGAGTCGGATTGCCAGAACTTCCACCAGGGTCGCCTGGGGGTCGGAACCAGCGGGGCACGCAGGGTGATCATCTGGCTCGCGCGAATGCGCCCTCGCCTTTCGACTTCGAGCACGTGGGCGACTCCGAACGCGCCGGACTCACCGCGCGCAGCGCGAGCCCGCCAGGCGTGCGCCAACTCGTCAAGCTCGGCATCTTCGAGCTGGGCCAGTTGAGATGGCGTTGGAACGGCAGTCATGTCCTCTTGAAGTGAACCGAGTGAATCTTGGACGGGCGCAAGGCACCACCGAACGCTGTGGCATCCGGCACGACCATTATCTACATAATTAGTAATTATGACGTGGCATCTGTCACGGCACTTTGAGTTGGGAAGCGCGACAAGAATTTCTCCTTCTAGCCCCAGGCGCGGGTTATCAATTCGTCCATGGCATCGGTGATCTGTTGCCCGTGATCCGCGAGCGATTCGACGACAGCACCCAGGTGGTCAAGGGCCACAGAGACGGTTTGAAGTGGATTGAGTACCACCTCGACGCCACCGACACTGAAGATCGGGTTCATTCGAGACCCGGATATGGACGCGCCGCTCGGGGCGTTCTGGCGGAGAACCAGCGGGACTACAACGCGGCGACGATAGGCATCGAATCGCGCGGACTGGATGACCACGACGTAAGGAATGCTGTCCTTCTGGCTGCCCTTGTTGCGATGGACGTCGAATTGCGCCATGGCGCGGGTTAGAGCGTCGAGTGTTCGTCAGCGAACGAACCGAACTTGTTGTCGAATTCGTTCCAGGCTTCCGCGCTGGCTGTTGCCCAGTCACGTTGAGCCTTCTGTTGGGTGTCACCGCGCGCTCGCGCCTCCTGAAGCTCTTTCATGTCTTGAGGGGAGATCATGTATGCAGCTGGTCGCCCATGGCGCGTGATGATGATTGGCTCACGCTGTGCCTTGTCAAGAAGCTGTCCGAATCTGTTTTGCGCATCAACGGACGTGACAGTAATCATGGTTCAATCCCGATGAAAATAGCTAACCTGTACAGTTTAGCCCGGCCAGCTGCCCGACGTCCAGATGTGCCACGGACCGGAGCCGCCAACTGGTAGCTATGCGCTCGATCTGGCGCTCAGGCGAACAGCGCCGTCACCTGTGTCCGAGCGCTCACAATTCCACCTGGCTGGCCGGCAGGTGCGCTGGCGCGCTCTACTTCCGGCGCTGCGATGCCGAAGGCTTCCCGCTTGCCAAGATCGACTGGAGAGCAAAACCCCGACGAGACGCTCGAGCTCGCGGCATCGCGTGGGAGAGCTGCGATGGCCTCGGAAGGGGCGATCCATGGCGTTGTATTGAGCCGATTAAAAGCTGGACAGTTGGCGGTCAGGCGTGTGGGAAAAACCGAGCGGCCCCTGCTCCTATCTGCCCGGTGAGTCCGCGAAGGCGAACGTCCGTCACGTCAAATGGAACGAAGTCGGAATTGCGGACGCAAGGCAAGCTTCCCTGGCCTGCAGGCGCGACTTGCACCTCAAGGTCGGATCCGTAGTCGTTCGGTCCCTCCCTCGAATCGATCTCCCAAGTCGAAGGGTGGCAGAGATCGACCAGATGCTTGGAAGCTGTGCTGATCCGATGATTGCGGTCAACGATTGGGAAGTCTGCGGACATGCCGAGTGTTGGTACAAGGTTCCCCCGCGGCGGCGCGATGGCGTTGGAGCGGGAAGTTGCTTTTTGTCAGATGAGCTTGGAGGCTTTCGCGAGGTAGGCCGCCGTCTGCGGCAAGCCGCGCAGCTCGAGCGCCTTGACCAACTCCTCAGCGGAGCGCGCTGGATTTGTCCAACTCGCTCGCATCTCCTTGATGGCAAGTCGAGCCCGGCGACCAGCTTTTCGTACCCGACGACCAGGCAGTCCGGCACCGCATCGCGCATGAGGCTGACGGTCCGTTCGATGGCTTGCGCCTGCTCGGGCCGCTTCTCAAGCAGGTTGCGCGTCCACTCTTCTTCGATGGTGGCGCTCCAGCGCGCGTGATAGAGGCCGGCGAACGTGAGCCGCATCAGCACGTCTCGTACGAGTTGCGGGTACAGCACGCACGCGTCGAGGATCGCGGTGAACCGCTCGGAGCCCGCCATCGCCTAGAACTCGAATCCTGCCTCTTGGGATACGCGCGCCAGCTCGTCGAGCGCGGCGCGAGACTTCTCGCGCGACGCCGCCTGGTAGGCCAGCAGATCCTCGAACGCGATGCGCCGATGGCGGCCCACCTTCCGGTGCTTCAGCCTCCCCTCCTCAATCTCCTTGATCACGAACGGGCGCGAGACGTTCAGAATCGCGGCCGCCTCCTGCGTGGTCAACTCCGCCTGCTGCGGCACCAGCATCAGCGGCTGGCGCGCGGCCATGGTGCGCAGCACATGCGCGAGCAGGTGCAGCGCCCGCGGCGGCAGCTTCAGGACTGGCGCCGCTTGGGTCGCATCGTCGAGGTCCAGGGTGACATCGATATGGTCAGCCTTGGAATGATCCAACGCCATCACCAGGCACTGATGCGCAGCCGCCGCCATCTCCGCCTCGGCTTGCGTGGCAGGTTCCAGCACTTCGCTCGTCATTTCGCTTTCTCCTTGCAGTTGCTTCAACACGGCTTCCAGCCTCTTAAGGGGCCGTGGGGTGATGATGATGAGGCCTAAACGCAGTAGACGCAATATTCGTAGTAATCGAAAGAACTATCACGCGTGGAAATCCGTTCGGCGGTGCCGGATAGCCAGCGCTCACTCCGGCGACCGTCTCAGGGACAGCAGGGCGTGCGACGCCGAGAGCGACTCCCGCGCTCTCCCCTTCAACCCCACCGGGCGGGGCGGGCGTCTTCACAGGCCTCGAACTGCTCGGCCTGCGGGAAATTCTCCATGCGCTGCGCTTACGCGATCGGCCAAGCCCTGCAGCGCCGGCGCCGCGGCGAATCGATCCGGGTCGAGCAGGATCAGCCGCGCGGTCTGAATTTCTATTCCCGCCGCGGCGGCCGCGCCCTGCGAACTCGGCGTCATCGACATGGGGCGAGCTGCGGCGACGTCGGAAAGGAGGTCATGGCTTATTGAAGTTGCTCGATCAAAAGCTGGACACTTCCGGCCTTGGCGGCAAGACGTGTGAAAGAACCGCACGGCCCCTGCTGCCCTTCGCCAATGGCATGACGCCGAGTGGGCCAAGGATGATGGCGGCCGCAGCAATGCTCAGCATTCCTGGTGACTGCATGCCCATGCCTTGGGCGTTTTGAACGGATTCAGCACCCCGAGCCGAACGGCCGGTCCGGTCCTGACCATTCCGGTTGCGGCGGTTGAGCCCAATGAGGTGTCCGCCGTCGAAGACATCACGAGTCTCTCCGTCCCGCCGGGCCGTCCGGTGGCCTATTTCAGGATGCGGGAGCTGTCAAAGGAATAGTGCCGCATCGGCTCAACTACTGTGTCGCATGACAGAAGTTGGGGCAAGAATCAGCGCATCTCGGATTCCGTGAAACATTGCGCCTCCCAATTGGAGCAAGAATCCGTAAGACTTTTTCTGAAGTGCGACAACAACTTAGCTTGCGCGCTGTGCCTTGGGCAAAAAATTGTTTCACGGAAATCGGGAGCGGAAAAGCACTTTGGCAATAGCGGGCTGATAATTCGGTTATTCAGTAACCAAATCATTCAGGCGTGGCGCATTTGTCCTCCTTACCCACCGATCGTGCTTCAGAACAGGTTGTGGATCTCGGAGAATTCCGTGATGCCGCATGGCCGGAAATCAGCAGTGTCGCGGACCTCGGGCGCATTCTGGTCATCTTGCACGGCGCCAGCGCGCCGTCAGAAGCAATGCTGAAAAAGTGGAGTGCAAGCGGCGAATTCAGGGAATGTCTCATCGCGTCGCGCGGGGAGGCCGACCCGGGCGGTCAGGATGGCGCGAACGCCAAGGGCACCGTGCTGCCTGGCAAACCGGGCCGGCCAGGACTGCGCCTGGCCACGGACAAAGCGATCGCACGGGTCTATGAGTTGTGGCCGCAGCTTGCGGACTCAGACCCGAAGGCCGTCTTCGAGGAAGCCGTGGCGCGCACGGCCCGCCAGCTGTCTGCGGTGCTGCGCCCGCTGATGCACGACCAGGTGGCACCTGCTGCGCCCGCTCACCGATTCCACGAAGCGGCGCCCGCGGCCGCGCCGCCCTCGGAGGAACTTGCAGAGTGGCAGCAGCGCATTGAGCAGGTGCTCTTGACGCTGGGTGACGACGTGCGAGAAATGCGGCGCGAGATGGCGCAGTTCGCTGCGCTGCGAAACAACCTGATTACCAGGCTTGACGAGGTGGTGGCGCGTTCCAGAGAGACTTTGCTCGCCACCGCGCGCGCGGACGGAGGCGGCGGCAACCCCATCGTCGAGGCTCGGCGCGACAGGGACATGGGAGTTCTGAAGTCGACGATCGATCAGATCCTGTCGTCGCTCGAGCGTCTCGAGGCGTCTCGCGGCTCGCAGTCATAAGAGGCGTGAGGGTGGTTGCGGCCTGATCGCCGTCGCTGTTCGGAGGGGTGTAGTACGGTACTACACGCGGTTCGGTACCGACGACTTCCCCGCCCGGGTCGCTTCGATCGCGGGGTGTAGTACCGTACTACACCTCCCGATTCGGATATTCGAGGCCAACAAAAAAGGCGCCCAAGGCGCCTTTTTTGTTTGTCCTGCGGGAATCTCTCTTTATCCTTCCGCTACAAACTGCTTGAGCAAACGGGCGAGCTCCAACTGACGCGCCGCGGTCAAGCCGACATGGATCCGGATGGAAGGCCGGGCTTCCCCATCGACCTTCATCGTCGCGATCGTCGTACCCGCCTTCTCGAAAGTCTGAATCGACGGGTGCGACGGGGCCCGCATTGCCGCCTGCGGCGACGTCAGCCGCGCAAAGATCTCCTTCGCGCTCATCGTGCCGCGGTCCGCCGCGATCTCGGCCGCCCGGGCTTCCAGTCCCGCGGGGTCGCTCTCCACCGCGGCCTTGAACGCCGTCGACCATCGAAACTGAAGATCCAGCGGTGACGCGAAGGCCTGCAGCACCGCCTGGGGCAGCCGCGCCAGCACCAGCGCCTTCGAGAGATTGGTCGGGTCCACGCCGATCGCGGTGGCCATCTGGCGCAAGGACGGATAGAGGCCGCGGTCCAGCGCACGTGCGTACATCACGCCCTGCTCCCAGGCCGACAGATCGGCACGCTCCCGATTCTCGCGCTCCATCTCCTCGAACAGCGCACGATCGTCCAGGTTGTCCACGAAAGCCAGAACCTGAAGTCCCAGCTGCAGACACGCCTCGTGCCGGCGATGGCCGAACACGATCTCGTACTTGGGACCATCGCCCGGACTCGCGATCGGGCGCACCTTGATGGGCTGGATATTGCCCCCGGCCTCCTTGATCTCGCGCTTGAGATCCTCGAAGTCCTCGAGTCGAAAACTCGACTCGTGGCGATTGGCATAGTCGCTGCGCTTGATCTCGCGCGGGTCGAGCAAGCGCGTCGCCTTGGCGCCGTCCCAGGTGTGGAGCTCGGTCACGGCATCGTTCAGGCGCCCCTCGAGTTCCGCCGCCCGCGCGGCTTGCCCGCGCAGCAGGTCGTTCTCGCGCAGGAGTTCTGAACGCTGGTCGTTGGCCAGCGCCATCATGGCGCCCGGCGCCGTCTTCGGCTTGGTGACGTCGGGCGTGGGTGCCGCCACCGGCATCAACGATGCGAAGTCGATCTTGGAGGCCTTGTCTTTCAGTCCCATGTCAAACCACCGTTTCCAGAACCTGCCGCTCCGCCACCTGGTGCGCCCACACCGCTTCGATCTGCTGCTCGATCAACTCGCACATCCGATCGTAGGCAACCCGCGCCCGGGAAAATGTCTTGGAGTTCACCGAGCCGCGCGGCAGGTCATAGACGGTTCCGAACTCCGCGCTGGCGGTCGCCGCCACCGCGGTCTTCGGGATCTCGATCGGCAGCACCTTGTCGCCGTAGCCCTCGAGCACCCACTGGCGCACCACCGAGCTGGCCGTGTCCGAGGCCTCGACCCGCGACAACAGCACATCGATGAACTCGAAGCTCTTGTCCTTGCCACGGCTTCGGACCAGCTGGTTGCATAGGTCGGAGAACAGGTCCCAGAACTGGGCCGAGCTCGCGAAGTCGAGCGCGGAAGGGGGCAGGGGCATGATGACGCCGTCGGCCGCCATCAGCGCGTTGATCGTCACGTAGCTCAGGGACGGCGGGGTGTCGATCACGATCACGTCGTAGGCCTCGCGCGTCAGGTCCAGGCCGCGGTCCAGCACGCGCCAGAACTCGAAGCCCGCGTCCCTCGCCTGCCGCGCCGGCAGGTGGAATTCCGCGCCATAGAGAAGCGGCGCCGCGCAGACCAGGTCGATGTTCGGCCAGTAGGTCGGGCGGATCGCATACTGCAGGTTGTCCTGCTCCCCGGTGAACAGCGACATCGCCGTGTGCTCGGTCTCGACTTCGGCGTCCGGCAGCACCCCGAACAGGGTGGTGGCGGAGCCCTGCGGATCCAGGTCCAGCAACAGCACCTTGTGCCCGCGCATCGAGAGCCCCTGGGCCAGTGTGACCGCCGAGGTGGTCTTCGCCACGCCGCCCTTGAAGTTGGCGACGGTGATCGTGATGCCGGCGGCGCCCTCCGGCCGCAGGTGGTCGGCACGCAGCTCGCGGGCCCAGGCCTGGGCCTCCGCCATCGTCCATTCACGACTGTTGCCATGGATCTCGCCACTGGGCAGGTCGCCGCGCGTGAGCCGGTAAGCTATCTTGGACTTGTCGACCCCGCACAGCTCGGCCAATTGCACGGCCTTGAGCGTCGGCGCGGTCTTGGTGGCGGTCGGTGCCAGCATCGCAACCCGGATGCGCTCCATCATGCCCGCGACCTTGTGCGCCTGGTGCTCGATGTCCTCGAGATTCTGGCGCCGGATGGTTTGCTTGATGTCCACGAAGTCTGCCCCGGAAGTTGAAGAGTGCTGCGATTATGCCCATCACCTTCGTAAAAACGAAGAATCTTCAACAATCATCCTGCGCGGACGCTGCCCTGTGGCGGCCTTCGTATTCTGTTCTCCATCCACCTCTCCCGAGATTAAAAGATATTGAATACCTTAAAGAGATTAAGCCCCTGACAAATTCAATTTTCTCTTTATAAATCAATAACTTACGAGACAATATTCGCGTGCGCCGTCCGGGTTTTGATCGCTTGCGTCCAGCTTCTAATCGCATCTGTCCAGACTCTGATCGGCAACCGTCCAGCCGGTGACGCGATACCTCGCAGCTTATCCACAGCAGTGCTGAGGCCCCAAAATCTGCCCGTTTGCCTTCGCAAGAGGGCAATGTCCAGGTTCTAACCGCCCCAATGAAGACCGTCAGAACAGGCTGCGAGGCGAACTGTCCGGGTTTTAATCGGGCCGGCTGATGCCCCCGAGGCAGGGGAGTTCACCAAGTGTCCAGCTTTTAATCGGGCCCGGTTCTGATTGTCGACCCCTCGCGCCCAGCGCGGGAGAGAGGGTGCCGGCAGTCCGGTGATTCCGCTTGTGTCCAATCGGAGTTGGACATACGATCAGGTCCTCATGAACAGTCAGAAGAACGTCGTGGCGCCTGATGCCGACGAAGCGCTCGAGTTGCGCAAGCCGCACGAGATGATCGTGATGATGCCGCGCTCGGCGCGCGTGACGCTGACCGGCCGTCGCATCTACACGGCGCTGCTGCAGATCTCCCAGACGCGGCTGGTGGCCATGCCGGCCATGCCCTCGGCCGACTTCATGTTCGAGGCACCCCTGGCGGCTGTGCTGCGCACCACCGGCTCCAGCGGCAGCGAGCGCACCGCGGCGAAGCGCTATCTGCTGGAAATGCGCAGCCTGGAAGTCGACTGGGAGTCGACCGCGCCCGGGGATGGCGTGAAGTGGCGGGGCTTCTCCATGCTCTCGGAAGTCGCCCTGGAAGTGCGCCGCGGCGAGAACTGGGTCAGCTGGTCGTATCCGCCCACGATCATGTCCGCCCTGCGCGAGCCGCAGCGCTGGGCCACCATCGATCTGGAAGTTCTCGGCAAGCTCGGCTCCTATACGGCCGTGGCGCTCTACGAGATCTGCATTCGCTATCGGGACAATCCGAGCGGGGTCACCAGTCGCAAGCCCGTGGCGTGGTGGGTCGACGCCTTGAGCAACGGCCCGGGCCCCGAGCGGCGCGAGTGGCGCAAGTTCAAGAACGAGCGCGTGAAGGATGCAGTGGCCGAGATCAACAGCGACACGGACCTGGAGATCGAGCTCATCGAACACAAGCAGGGCAGGCTGATCCACGAGGTTCAGTTCGCCGTCAGGAAGAAGCGCCAGGCGTCGCTGCCACGGGCCGCCTCGAATCAACCCGTGGATGCCAACCTGATCCTGCGGGCCGAAACACTCGGTATCCGGGAGATCAAGCTCGAAGGCCTGATCAAGGAGTTCGGTGACGACCGTGTCCGCGATCAGATCGCGGTGCTCGAACGACGCGCCGGCAACAAGAGCCTGCGCGCCGTCGACAACGCTTTCTCCTATCTGCGCTCGCTGCTGCGCAACGAGACGGAGCCCGATGCGCCAACGGGGCCGGCGACCGCCACCCCTTCGCTGCCCGTGGCTGAGCCCGCACAGGCCGCGCCCGCGCAGCCCGCAGCCTCCGACGGGTCGACCTGGTTGCGCGAGCAGATCGAAGCCATGAAGAAAGAGGTCGCCGCCCTGGAGCCGGCCAAGCTCAACGGCTGGGTCAATCGGGCCCTTCAGGATCTGGCGCGCAAAGGCGCACTGAACGCGGTCATCAGTCGCAGAGCTGCGCAGGGAGACGTTCTTCACGGGCTCCTCGGATCAGCAGTGGTCTACGCCTATGCCGATGCGACCTACGGCCCGGACTGGAAGGTCGATCGGCAGCTGTTCGATGCGCCGGCCGGCAAATAGGCCCATTCCCACTGACCTCAGGATCCGGCGCCATGGCCCCCGGCTTGACCAACGATTCAGCTACTGCAATCGCATCCAAATGATGTGAGTGTTCACATCATTGGAAGGGCGCTTGAAGGGGGAACAACCAGCCCCGGCAATCCGTCCAGTGCTCTTGGGAGATTTTAATTCCGTGTTCACGGAACAATGGACTGGGAGGCTGCAAGCGGTGATAATTCCGGTATTGCGGAACAATCGACTCTACTCCCGGGCTCAAGAATTAGTTCCGTAAAGGCGGAACTATGACACGCAAGCTTCCTATCCCCGATGAAACCGTTTCCCCCGTGGTGCGGAACCTGGCCGATCTTGGGCGGCTGGTGCGCAACCAGCGCGCTCACGCCCGTCTGCGCATCGACGATGCGGCTTCCCTCAGCCTGGTGTCGCCGGACATGCTGTCGCGCCTGGAGAACGGAAAGCCGGTCACCGTGGACAAGTTGATGCTGGTCCTGGAGGGGCTGGGCCTGCGAATACTCGTCGTACCTGCGCGCGCGTTGCCCCGCGTGGAAAGCGCCCTCAGGTCGTCCTCCCAGACTACGGGAGCGTAGCCATGGATGACTACGCCCTGCATCTCTACGCCGGGGAAGTCTTTGTCGGTGCATTGAAGTTCGACCCCGGGAGCGAGGAATTCGCTCTCGAGTACGACCCCGCCTGGGTAAAGAATCCAGCCGGATTCCCGCTGTCACCCCACCTTCCTCTTGCAGGGGATGCGTCGTCAGGCACGGTCAAACGCTTTGTAGAGAATCTGCTGCCCGAGGGCAATGCGTTGGACGTTGCGTCGAAGCACTCCAACATCATGAAGAACAACATCTTCGGTCTCATCCGCCATCTTGGACGCGAGACTGCAGGCGCATTGAGCTTCGTCCCCGTGGGACAGAAGCCAGGCGAGGGGGGCCCACAGGCTCGCGAAATACCCCTCGCGGAGCTCGAGGAGCGCATCCAACGCCGAGCTCAGCAGCCCTTCAGCGTCTGGGATGGCAAGGTGCGCATGTCGGTCGCCGGCTTCCAGGACAAGCTGCTGGTGCTGAAGGACGGCGACAAGCTCTTCCTGGCCGATGGCTCGCTCGCCTCGACGCACATCCTGAAGCCGCAACCGCTCAGCGAGGCCATGCCCTTCATGGTGGCCAACGAGCACTTCTGCATGAAGCTCGCGAACCGCATCAGCCAGAGCCGCTTCAACGCGGACTATGCCGCCGAAGTGGAGATCCTGAGAGTGCCGTCGGCCGTGCTGGCAGTGAAACGGTTCGACCGCCGCAGGACCAAGGACTCGGTCGATCGACTGCACATCATCGATGCGTGCCAGGCACTCGACATGTCAGTGACCACCAAGTACGAGCGGAACATGGGCGAAGGAGAGGATGTGAAGCACATTCGCGATGGCGTGAGCTTCCAGAAGCTCATGGATGTGCGCAAGGACCTGATCGACCAAGCGCTGGGCGTGCAACGAATCGTGCTCTGGGCGGTGACGACGCTCTTGCTGGGCAACAGCGATGCGCACGGCAAGAACCTCTCCTTCTACAGCCAGAACGCCGGTCTCGCAGTGACCGAACTCTACGATCTGGTGAGCGTCGTGCAGTACAAGAACATCCACCACGATCTCGCGATGGCATTCGGAGACGAGTTCGAACTCAACGGCATCAAGTCGTTCGCGCTTGCGGACTTTTGCGAGCGCACTCGCATTCCACGACCCTACTTTGCGCGGGAGCTCACGAAGCTGTGCGAGCTCGCGATCGTGCAGGCCAAGCTGCAGGCCGAGGATTCTGTCTACGTCGACGAAGAAAGAAAGTTCGTATCCGGCCTGGCCAACTTCATTGTGGAGCGCGCGGCAAACCTCCTCAAGATGGCCGGGGACATCCCCAAATTCAAGAAAGTTAACTTCTAGCCAGGCACACCCACCAACTGGCCGAGGTGTGGCGAACGAAGAGGGTGCGCAGACCGCTCTCAATCCTGCAACCATGGACCCAGCGGGCCACTTCCTGCGTGACGTCCACGAGACCTCGGCCGGCCGTCTCGATCTCCAGTGTCGTGCTGTTCTGGCGAAGCATGCCGCAGCATCGGCGCTGGCGCGATCGTGCGCACCGAGCCTGGAATGCAGCTGCGACCTGGGGGAGGGGCAGGGCGCGGGCGGCGGGCACCTGCGCCAGACCGCCAGTTCGTCCGAGCACTGGCTCGAACGCCCGTCACGCCCCGACCTTGGACCCAGATGCCCCGGAGGCCACCATGACATGCCATCCACCGAGATGCTGACCGAGAACGCCTGACAAACAAGTCCTCATAGAAGCCGACCTTCAATGGGCGCCATTTACCGATCAGGATGGGCCAGATGCGGACGCGTGACCAGAACACAGCGTTCTGCTGTGGGGACAGGCGCTCAGAGCAAAGGACCACCGGCGTACATCATCGGGATGCATGCGAACACAAGAAGGCTGGCGAGCACACCCGCGGTGGCCGCACGCGCGAAGGTCAGAAGGCGTGCCTGATGCCGAAGTCGTAGCCGATGGACCTGCGAGGCTCCATTCCATTGGTGCTGACGTAGGCAGGCTGAGGCAGGATGGCAGGGAGACTCAGCACCAGAGGGGTGACGCCCATCACGGTCGGGTTGTTGTGGCCGTTTCGGATGCCGATGCGCGCCACCGACGCATACAACGCCGTGCGCTTGGACAGGTTGTGCACGTAGCCCAGCGCCAGCTTGTTGACCGAGGCATCGCTGTCCGGCAGGCCGTTGCCGTTCCTGAAATTCACCCGCGCAAACGACGCACGAATGATGCCTGGGCCCACCGGCACGTTCACGCCGGCGACGAGGCCGTCGTAGCGGTCCGTCGAGCGTGCAGGGAGGGCCGTGGTGCCATCGCGCACATCGCGCACGCGCGACCATTCGCCGAGGACCTTCACTACCCCGAAGTCGTAGGAGCCGCCGATGTTCGAGCTCTTGATCTTCTCGCCACCGGGGGTTGTGCTGGCCAAGGTGCTTTCACCATAGCCCAGCGCCACGTCGGCCTTGCCGTCGGTCCAGCCCAGGCGGCCGCCCGCATAGCGCCCGCGCTCGGACGGACCACCGGGCACGGTGCTGACTTCCACGTTCTCGTGAAGCGCATACTGCACCTGCCCATAGAGGCCTGCCAGTCCCGGAGGCAAGAAGTAGCTGACCGCATTGCTCGTGCGCAGATAGCTGTCGGTGCCGGCAGACAGTCCCCCGCCGAGCAGACCGCCGGTGGCCAGCGCCCGTGAAGCTGCCAGATTGCTGTTGACCACCGCGATCAGATTGGTGCCGACGCCGTTGACGCCGAAGGGATCGAACACGGCGTCGTTCCAGAAGGAGGCGGTGTAGTCGCGGCCCAGTCGAAGCTCGCCGAAGGGGCCGGACAGGCTGACGGTGGAGCGACGGCCGAAGTTCGAGATGGCGCTGGCACCCGAGTCGTTGGCCATTGGCGCCTCCAGCCAGAAGCTGGCCGCCAGCCCGCCGCCCAGATCCTCGGTACCTCGAAAACCGAACCTGCTGGAGTTGTAGCCCGAGCTCGACAGCACCTTCTGGCTTTGCGTCACCTGCCGCGGCAGCGTCGGCCCCCAGGATCGACTCGTGGCGCGGTAGTAGCTGAAACCGGCATCGACAACGCCGAACATGGTGACGGACGATTGCGCGGCGGCAGCTCCCGCATCCGCGAGCGCGCAAAGCGCCAGTGCGAGTTTCTTCATGGATGGGCTCTCCTCACATCGATCAGTTGGATTGCAACGGACGTGTCCGTTGCGCTACGTTTGGCGGTCCCGACATGGCCAGCCACCTGCATCAGGGCATCCAGCGCAACAGGGCGATCGCCAGAACTGCCAGGAACACGGTTTCGCCCACCATCAGCACCGCCGGCTTGAGGCCGACGGCGACCAGTTCGCGCAGTTGGGTCTTCATGCCGATGCCGGCCATCGCCGCCACCAGCAACCAGCCGGAGAGGTCGCTGCCCATGCGGGTGAGCGAGCTCGGCAGCCAACCGGTGCTGTTGAGCGCCACCGCCACCGCGAAGCCGACGGCGAACCACGGCAGCAGCGGTGGCCGGGGGCCGTCGCCTGCCTTCCCGCCGCGGCGCGTGAACGCCACGGCGAGCAGGATCACCGGCAGCAGCGCCGCCACGCGCACCAGCTTGACCAGGGTGGCGGTATCGCCGACCTCCTGCGACATTCCGTAGCCGGCGCCCACCACCTGCGCCACGTCGTGGATGGTGGCGCCGAGGAACACGCCCGCGGTCTGCGTGTCCATGCCCAGCGCGCGCGCAAGCATGGGGTAGAGGATCATCGTGAAGGTGGAGAGCGCCGACACGCCGACCACGGTGAACAGCGTGGCGCGCTCCTTGAGCGGGTGCGGCGGCAGCGCCGCCGAGAGCGCCAGCGCGGCCGAGGCGCCGCAGATGGCGGTGGCGCCGCCGCTGAGCAGGCCGAACAGGATGTTGAAGCCCATCAGCCGCGCCACGATCATCGACACGCAGATGGTCAACACCAGCGAGAACGCGACCACCAGCACCGGGGACCAGCCCAGCGCGATGACCTGCGCCGCCGTGATGCGCAGTCCCAGCAGCGCCACGCCCCAGCGCAACACCTGGCGCGCGGTGAACTCGATACCCGGCTTGCACGGCCCATCGCCGGAGAGGAAGTTCATCGCCATGCCCAGCATGAGCGCGAACAGCATCACCGGCGCACCGTAGTGCTGCGACAAGAAGGTGGCCGCGGCCGCGACCACGGCGCATGCGACCACGCCAGGGAAGAGCTCGCGCCCGCGTGAATGCCAGCTGGCGAGGGAGAGGCTCGTCATGGGTGCCTCAGGCCTTGGCCAGCAAGTGGTCGCCCCAGGCATCGCGCAGCAGGTTCTTCTGCACCTTGCCGGTCGCGCCCAGGGGGATGCTGTCGACGAACACCACGTCGTCCGGCGTCCACCACTTGGCGATCTTGCCTTCGTAGAAGCCGAGCAGTTCGTCGCGCGTCACTGCATGGCCCGATTTTTTCGCCACCACCAGCAGCGGCCGTTCGTCCCACTTGGCGTGGCGCGCGGCGATGCAGGCGGCCATGGCGACGGCGGGGTGCGCCATGGCGATGTTCTCCAGGTCGATGGAGCCGATCCACTCGCCCCCGGACTTGATCACGTCCTTGCTGCGATCGGTGATCTGCATGAAGCCGTCGGCATCGATGGTGGACACGTCACCGGTCGGAAACCAGCCGTCCACCAGCGGGCCGGCCTCCTCGCCGCGGAAATAGCCCGCAGCGATCCAGGGCCCCCGCACCATCAGTTCGCCCGCGGCCCGGCCGTCGTGCGGCAGCCGCTCGCCCTGGGCGCCGACGATCTTCATCTCCACGCCGAACACCGCGCGGCCCTGCCTGGACTGGATGGCCAGGCGCTGTGGCGCGTCGAGTGCCTGATGTTGCGGCTTGAGCCTGCACACCGTGCCCAGAGGGCTGGTTTCCGTCATGCCCCAGGCGTGCACCACCTGTACGCCATGGCGTTCCTGGAAGGACTGCACCATGGCAAGCGGGCAGGCCGAGCCGCCAACAATGGTGCGGCGCATGGTGCTGAACTTCAGCCCGTTGGCTTCCACGTGCGCGAGCAGTCCCTGCCACACGGTAGGCACGCCGGCAGACACAGTGACGCCTTCGGCCTCGAACAACTCGTGCAGCGACTTGCCATCGAGCCGCGGGCCGGGAAACACCAGCTTGGCCCCCACCATGCAGGCGATGTACGGAATGCCCCAGGCGTTCACGTGGAACATGGGCACCACAGGCAGCACTGTATCGCTGCTGGCGTAGCTCAGCGCATCCGGCAGCGCTGCCGCATAGGCGTGCAGGAGCGTGGAGCGGTGGCTGTAGAGCACGCCCTTGGGCTTGCCGGTGGTGCCGGACGTGTAGCACAGCGACGAGGCGCTGCGCTCGTCGAACTCGGGCCAGTCGAACGCGGGCGAATGGGCCTCGAGCAGATCCTCGTAGCACAGCAGGTTCGGCACCGTCGTGGAGACGGGCATGTGCGCGCGGTCGGTCATCGCGACGAAGGTCCTGATGGTCGCCACGTGCGGCGCGATGGCTTCGACCAGGGGAAGGAAGGTGAGGTCGAAGAACAGGATCCGGTCTTCGGCGTGATCGGCGATCCACGCCACCTGATCGGCATGCAGGCGTGGATTGATCGTATGCAGCACGGCGCCCGTGCCCGATACGGCGTAGTAGAGCTCCATGTGGCGGTGGCCGTTCCAGGCCAGCGTGGCCACACGCTCGCCCTGCGCGATGCCATGCGCCGCCAGCGCGTTGGCCAGCCGGCGAGCGCGCCGGCCGAGATCACGGTAGGTCATGCGGTGCAGGTCGCCCTCGACGCGGCGCGACACGATCTCCTGGTCGCCGTGCTGGCTCTCTGCATGCGTGAGCAGGCTGGAGATCAGCAGCGGCCGATCCATCATCAAACCGTTCATGGGAAATGCTCTCAGGTTGTTGGAGGCGAAGCAGGCCCGGCGCGGCCCGGACAAGCAGTCGTCGGCGCCGGCGTCGCTCGGGAGGAAGGCATGCATCCGGATGGCCATCGCCATCCGGCGGTTCAGGGCACCAGGACGGTCGATCCGGTGGTCTTGCGCGACTCCAGCGCGCGATGGGCTTCGGCCGCATCCTCGAGCTGGAACACCTGCTTGGGCTCGCTGACGATGCGCCCGGCGAGCACGTGGTCGAACAGTTCGCGGGCCATGTCCAGCATGTGGGCGCGCGGCTGGATGTAGTGCACCATCGCCGGCCGCGTGACCCAGAGCGAACCCTTGGCGGCCAGCATCTGCGAGTCGATCACCACCGGGCCCGACGATGTGCCGTTGCTGACCAACGAGCCCCGGGGCTGCAGGCAGCCCAGCGACGCCTCGAGCGTGTCCTTGCCCACCGAGTCGTAGACGACCGGCACGCCCTTGCCGCCGGTGATCTCCCGGACGCGCTGGACGATGTTCTCGCGCGAGGTCACGATGGTGTGGGCGCAGCCGTTGGCCTTGGCGAGCTCGGCCTTCTCGTCGGTGCTGACCGTGCCGATCATGGTCACGCCCATGGCACGCGCCCATTGGCAGGCGATCAGGCCCACGCCGCCGGCTGCCGCGTGGTAGAGGATGGTCTCTCCGCCCTGGAGCGGGAACACCTGACGGAACAGGTACTGCGCAGTCATGCCCTTCATCATCAAGGTGGCGGCCGTGCGGTCCGATACGCCGTCGGGCAGCGGGATCAGCACCTCGGCCGGCATCACGCGCACCTGCGAGTACGCGCCCTGCGGTCCGATCAGATAGCCCACGCGGTCGCCGACCCGGATGTCCGTCACGCCCGGGCCCACGGCTTCGACCACGCCCACTGCATCGGAGCCCAGCCCGTTGGGCAGCGCAAGCGGATAGCGTCCGGTCCGGAAATAGACGTCGATGAAGTTCAGCGCGATGTAGCTGTGGCGCACTCGCGCCTGGCCGGGGCCGGGATCCCCGACCTCGACGTCTTCGAGCTTCAAAACATCGGGCGTGCCGGTCTCGTAAAAGCGGATGGCCTTGACCATTTCGTGTCTCCTGTTCTTCAGTTGGGGAGTCCGGCGTGCAACGTCTGCCCGCGGCGGCCTCGGTGCTCAGTTGAGCTTGATGTCGAAGGTCTTGACGATGTCGGCGTTGCGGTCGTATTCCTCCCGCAGTTCGCTCTGCGCCTGCGCCAGCGAGCGCTCCGGCATCGGCTCGAAGCCGGCACCGATCAGGCGCTCGCGCACCGCTGCGTTCGCCGCGACCTTCTGCAGCGCCGCATGAATCTTCTCGGCCAACGGTGCCGGCATCTGGGACGAGGCGATCACGCCGGTCCAGTTGCTGAAGTTCAGCTGCGGGTAGCCGAGCTCCGCGAGCGTGGGCACGTTCGGAAACTCCGGCAAGCGGGTCTTGGTCGCGACCGCCAGCAGTCGCACCTTCCCGGCAGCGATCAGGTTCCTGGAGGTGACGGCCCCGTCGAACATCAGCGGAACCTGGCCGCCCATCAACTGCGCCAGCGCGGGCGCCGACCCCGGGTAGGGCACATGCTGCATGTCCAGTCCCGCCGTCTTGTTCAGGATTGCTCCGGCGTACTGGGATGCCGTTCCCGCGCTGTAGGAGGCATAGGACACCTGGCCGGGATGCGCCTTCACGTAGGCAATGGCTTCCTTCGCGTCCCTGGCAGGGAACTGGGGCGAACAGATGAAGAGCATCGAGGAGAGCGCCATCAGCGAGAGGGGCTTGACGTCCTTGAGCGGATCGAAGCCGCCCTTGAGCACGTGCGGCACCTCGGTGAGAACGTTGCTGGCCGTCACCATCAGTGCCTGGCCGTCAGCCGGCTGCGAGAGCAGGTACTTCACTGCGATGGCGCCGCCGGCGCCGGGCTTGTTCTCGACCACCACCGGCTGGCCGATGTCGCGCGAGAGCTGATCGCTCACGATGCGCGCCATCACGTCGATGGTGCCTCCTGGCGGCGCGGGCACGATCATCTTGATCGGCTTGTCGGCAAAAGCGAGCGCCGAAGCCGGCGCCACCCCCGCGACGGCGACCGCGGCACACAAGGCGAGGCGGAAGAAATGCATCATGGTTTTTTCCCGTGCCGCGCTCAGGCGGCCTTGCGCAGGAAGCCCTGCTGGCCACCATTGCGATTGGGTGCGAAACCGTTGGCCAGCAGCGTCTCTTCCGCCGTGTCGTAGAACACGCCGATCTTGCAGATCTCGCGCGCCTCCTGCGCGGTCGCGATGGGGCGGCCGAATTCACCGGCAATGCGCACCAGCTGCTCGATCTGCGCCACAGTGCCGATCTTTGCGCTGCGCGACTGGTTCCAGAGGTTGTCTTCGGTGCCGCAGCGCACATGCAGGCCCATGGCGATGCCCATCATGTTGATCGGCAACACGTTGAGCACCGAGCTCTCCACCGTCAACATCGCACCATCGGGCACGGCGCGCACGAAGTTGGCGAGGTTGTAGATATTCGGCGCGTCCATGCCGCCGCTGATGGCCACCCAGTTCATCACCAGCGGGCCTTTGTAGACGCCGCGGCGCATCAGCCGCTCGACCGACTCGAAGCTGTTGATGTTGTAGCACTGGAATGCACTCTGGATGCCCGCAGCCGACAGGCGACGGATGTGCTCCTCGGCCCAGCCGGGCTGGGCAGGCACGGTCATCTCCTTGTAGGCAGTGAAGACGGCCGGATCTTCCATCGAAGTGCCCTGGATGTCCCGGGCGTCGAACTGCTCCAGGATGTTCATCTGCGAGGTGTTGATCGTCACCGTCACCTGGTCGGGCTTGGGGTCCAGCTCCGCCAGCATGTGGCGCGTGTCATCGCTCAGCCACTTGGCGGCGGCGCCATCGGTCTCGGGCGCAAAGCTGATGGAGCCGCCCACTTGAACGATCATCTCCGGCACACGGGCGCGCACGCCGGCGATCAACTCGTTGAACTTGGAAAGTCGCTTGGAACCCTTGCCGTCCAATTCGCGCACATGCAGGTGCAGCACGGTGGCGCCGGCCTCGTAGCAGTCCACCGCCTTCTGGATCTGCTCTTCCATCGTCACGGCGATCTCGCCGGGAAAATCGGAGGGCACCCACGAAGGGGCGTAGGGGGCCGCCGTGATGACCAGCGGCTGCTGGTTCTCGGGAAACAGGTGTCCGTCGAGGAAGTTCATTGAATGCTCCGGGGAATGTCGTGGGGATGGGGCGACGAGGCGCGGGTCAGGACGTGGGCGTGCCGATGATTCCGGCGCGTTCCATCTTGCGGTGGCAGGGCGGGTAGTCCATCACCGCGTAGTGCTGCGTGGCCCGGTTGTCCCAGATCGCCACGCTGTCGGGCTGCCAACGCCAGCGCACCTGGTACTCGGGAATGGCAGCCTGGCTCTGCAGGTACTGCAGCAGTGAGGACGAGCCCTGAACGAAGTCCTGTCCGTAGCGCACGTTGGCCGGCGTATGGAAGTTGGTGAAGTGCGTGGTGAAACTGTTGACGAACAGCACCTTCTCGCCGGTCTCGGGGTGGGTGCGAACCACGGGATGCTCGGCGTCCGGGTACTGGGCCTTGAGCGCCAGCCGCTTCTCGATCGGCATGGCCGCGCCGAATGTCGCCTCGATGCTGTGGCGCGCCCGCAGCGGGGCGATCAGTGTCTTGATGTGCTCGGGCAGCCTTTCGTAGGCCAGCGCCATGTTCGCCCACATGGTGTCCCCACCGACCGGCGGGCACTCGACACAGCGCAGCACGCAGCCCATCGGGGGCACCTCGCGCCAGGTGGCGTCCGTGTGCCAACTGTTCTCGTAGCGATCGTTGGATGCATCGGGCGTCTTGTAGATGCGCACCAGCCCGGGGTGCTCGGGATCGCTGCCGGCGACGGGGTGGTCTTCCAGTTCTCCGAAGCGGCGAGCAAAGGCCACGTGGTCCTCGCGACTGAATGTCTGATTGCGCAGGAACAGCACCTTGTGGCGCAACAGCGCAGCCTTGATCTCGGAGAACAGTTCGACGCTGCGAACTGCGTCGGCAAGGCTGACGCCATTGAGCTGTGCGCCGATGGCGCACGTCAGCGGTTCGATCTGCATGCTTGTCTCCTTCTTGGTGACTGAACTGTAGGAGTCGCGCTGTATTGGCGCTTTGCAGTTCATGCCATTCGCTTGACATTTGATGCCAGAATCGGCGCACGACTGGAACGCTTCACGATGGCAGCCTTGGTGCGCGCAGCCGCGCTGACGAACTTCTCCGAAGTTGCACAAGAGCTCGGATTCGATCCGGGCGCGGCACTGCGCAGGGCGGGACTGCGCGCAGAGCTGATTCGCCAGCCGGACCAGCTGATCGAAGCGGATCGGGTTGCACGCCTGTTCGAGGATGCGGCCCGCGAGACCGGTTGCGAGTCCTTCGGTCTGCGCATGGCAGCGCGGCGCCAGCTCTCGAACTTCGGCGTCGTCAGTCTGCTGCTCATGCACCAACCCACGCTGCGGCAGGTACTGCTGACGCTGATCGATCACCTGCACCTGCTCAACGAGAGATTGGCGATCGAGGTCGAGGACGTCGGGAACCTGGTCGTCCTGCGCGAGGAGCTGGTTCTTCCGGTCGCCGCGCGCCAATCCATCGAACTGGCGATCGGCGTTCTCTACCGGCTGGGCGAGGGACTTCTTCAGGAGCGCTGGCGACCGACGAGCGTGAGCTTCACGCACCCACCGCCGGCGAACCCGGCGTTTCATCGTCGCTTCTTCAAGTGCCGCATCGAGTTCAACGGCGCCTTCAATGGGCTGGTGTGCCGGGCGGCCGATCTGGATGTGGCCAATTCGGCGGCCGATCCTGTGCTGGCCGAATATGCCAAGAAGATGATTGCGGCGCTGCCCGATGATCGGCAGCGCTCGATTGACCAGGAGGTTCGCAAGGCGATCTACCTGATGCTGCCGACGGGTCGCGCGACATGTAAGTCCGTCGCATCCGGCCTGGGGATCAGCATGCGCACGCTGCAGCGAGAGCTCGACGGATGCGGACTCACCTTCAAGGCCTTGATCAGTGAAGTGAGGCAGGAACTCGCGCGCCGCTATGTCGCCAATACCCACCACAGCCTTGGCGAGGTGGCGGCGATGCTGGGCTACACCACGCACAGCGCATTCACCCGGTGGTTCGGCACCCAGTTCGGCTGTTCGCCGGAAACGTGGCGCACCCGGTCTTCGCCTTCGGCAAGCCGTGCCGTCCGCCAGCGCCGTCCGCACGCGGGGCGAGGCGCGGCATAGCGTCCTTGAACGCCGGCAGCTGCAGGCAGTGTCGTGAAAAGCCAAGTGGGCGACGCCAAGCGTCAAGCGGGCCGTGGCGCGAATCCAGAAGATGCAACCGTCCCGCACAACGCGGGCGTCCATCTTTCCACGGAGACCCACATGCACTTTCTCGACGACTCCCTTCTGCCCGAAAACCAGGAACCGCTTGTCATCCAGGCCGCACCCTACGGACCTCAATGGCTTCCGGGCGACTCCGACGACATTCCCGTCTCGATGGCTGACCAGGTCCAGAAGGCGGTGGATTGCTACAACGCCGGTGCCACCGTGCTGCACGTGCATATCCGCGAAGCCGACGGCAAGGGATCGAAGCGGCTCTCGATGTTCAACGAAATGCTTGATCGCCTGCGCACCGCCGTTCCGAAGATGGTGTTGCAGGTGGGCGGATCCATTTCCTTTGCGCCGGAGAATGAAGGAGACACCGCGAAATGGCTCTCCGACGACACGCGCCACGGCCTTGCCGAACTGACGCCCCGACCCGACCAGGTGACGGTTGCCGTCAACACGAACCAGATGAACACGGCGGAGATGAAGACGCCTTCGGATGTCGAAGGTACTTCCGGAATCGTCCAGAAAGGCGTGCCGCCCCAACTCGCCTCATCACCCATCACAGCCCGCCATGTTTTGACGCACACCTCGGGTCTCCCCAACCTTAGCGGTGAAGAACTGTTGCAGACTTACTTCCCGCCAGGGAGCTGGTTCAGCTATTCAAGCGTCGGCTTCGCCTATCTTCAAATGGCGCTCGAGGCCGCCACGAACGAGTCTTTGGAGGCGCTTGCACAACGCTTGGTGTTCGACCCATTGGGGATGCAATCGTCCAGCTTCCAATGGCGCGACCGCTTCAGCGAGGATGTTGCCTTGCCGCACGAGGGTGAAGAGCGGCTTGAGAAGCATCGTCCGGCCGTCGCTCATGCCTCCTATTCCCTTCAGACCACAGCTGGCGACTACGCAAAGTTCATGGTCGCTGTTCTCAACGGCACGTCGTTGAGAGAGTCGACGCGCCGCCAATGGTTGACGCCCACAATGAGGGTGCCGAAAGGGGATGCCACCCACCTAGCAGACAGCCCCCCGAGACCGAGCAAGAAATCGGTTGGGGCCTCGGGTGGGGAGTTGAAGCAACTGGCGGCACATTCTTCCAATGGGGAAAGATGGATGGCATCCGGGCCTTCGCAATGGGAAATCCAAGAACTCAGTCAGCAGTCGTCCTTCTGACGAACAGTAACCGCGGCCTTCGCTTGATGGATGTGGCGGCAGAAGCTACGCTGCCGGGCGAGCATCCTGCCTTCTCGTGGCTGCGAGCGTGTGTCACAGAGTGAACCCGCTCAACCGCCGCCGACGGCCAAACCCGGACCTTCCATGTTGCGAAGAGAAAGTGACGTGTAGATGCCTCAGTCAATAGGTCAGGTCGCGGTTGTAGTGCGCGACTACGACGAAGCGCTCAGCTTTTACATTGGAATCCTCGGGTTCACTCTTGTTGAGGACACGTATGTGCCCGAACAAGACAAGCGGTGGGTTGTCATCTCCCCACCCGGCGCCACGGAATCACGCTTGTTGCTCGCACGAGCCGCAAATGGCGAACAGGCGACGCGAGTTGGCAACCAGACCGGAGGGCGGGTTTTCCTGTTCCTGTTCACGGACGATTTCTGGCGCGACTTTCGTTCGTACAAGGCCAAGGGTGTCACGTTCATTCGGGAGCCGAAGGAAGAGCCGTATGGCACCGTTGCCGTGTTCCAGGACCTCTATGGCAATTTGTGGGACCTTTTGCAGCCGCGGAAGCCCGTCTGACGGCAGAGTTCGGCCAGGGGCCGACATTCACCATGGGTCCTACGTGAGGCACAGGCCGGATTCATTGGGCTTGAGGATTTTTTTCGATACCGAGTCTACGGGGCTTACCGATGACGCTCAACTGGTGTCAATCGGGATGGTCGACGAGACCGGCCGCCTGACCTTCTACGCAGAGGTGATGGGCGTCGACGCTGCAGACTGCAGCCCGTTCTGCCGCGCGAAAGTGCTCCCGCTGCTCCAGGGCGGTCGCTTCGCCGTGCCGCTCGACCAGCTTCGAACTGCGCTTCATGTTTGGCTCTCCGCCTTGGGTCCGGCGGTGTTGGTGTGCGACTCCCCGCGCGACGCGGTTCAGCTTTCGCGCTTGTTCCCAGATGGGTTGCCTGCCAACTGCTCGGTCAGCGTTCTCGGATTCTTGGGGAAGGCGCGTCGACGCGTCCTCAACGTCGGGCGTCGGTTGCACCGAAAGCACGGGCTGCGCGTGCATCACGCCGACGCCAAGGCGAACCGCATTGCGCTCATGTAGAGACGGCCCCTCGCCGTGATGGCCGCCACGGCGCGAGTTGACGAAGTGACGTTAGCCGCTCGGAGGAGGCGCCGCAGAGGACCGTGCCGGCGATTACAACAACGCTTCGTACACAGCGAGGTCCTTGTCCGAGAAGCAGCAGAAAACTACTTCCCCGAGCTCACCGTTTTCTGAGACGTACGCTCGCACCTGAGCGACTGCGATGCGCGCCGCTTGGTTGACGGGATAGCCATAAACGCCAGTGCTGATGCATGGAAACGCAATGGTCTTGGCGTCGACCAGCGTCGCAAGCTCGAGCGCACGGCGATAGCACGAGGCGAGCAGTTCGGGCTCATTCTGCTTGCCGCCCTGCCACACCGGTCCTACCGCGTGCACGACATGCTTCGCTGGCAGCAGAAACCCCTTCGTAACCTTCGCGTTGCCGGCAGCGCAGCCCCCCAGTGCACGGCACGCCTCGAGTAGCTCGGGACCCGCAGCACTGTGAATGGCGCCGTCGACGCCGCCACCACCCAGCAATTTCGAGTTCGCAGCGTTGACGATTACGTCAACCTGCAACTTCGTGATGTCCGCCTTGATTGCACGCAGCCTTGTGGCCATTGCACTGCTCCTCCAGTCATTTCCTGGCGCGCTCTGTACGCCATTTGAGGACTATGATGGTCAAGCGCGTCCGCCGCAATCGGGCGTTTGCACCACCTGCGGGTGAGCCAACAATCAGGCGTGAGGCATGTACCGGCGTGCAGTCGTCTGTAGGCACTCAAACGGCGCCTCATCGGCGCCGTTTGTTTGAGGTGCACCATTGATGCGTTCTTGTTCACCTGCAGGGCAAGGGTCGCAAGCAGCGCACCGTGCCACTGTGGCGTTCCACGGTCAGGCAGATCCGGACTTGGCTGAAGCTCAACCCGCAGCTCGGGCCGGCCTCACCGCTACTGCCGAACCGTATCGGAACGGCGATGACGCGCAACAACGTGACGCAGCGGCTTGCCCTGGCGGTAAAGGCCGCGACCACGATCCAACCGCAGCTCGCCAAGCGCCGCATCTCTCCGCACATCGTTCGACACGCGACAGCGATGCACTTGCTGCAATCCGGCGTCGACATCAGCGTCATCGCGCTATGGCTGGGGCACGAGAGCCCGACAACGACACATCTCTACGTGGAGGCGGACCTCGCGATGAAGGAGCGCGCGCTGGCCAGGCTGCACGAGCCCGACGCGGCAATACGTCGTTACCGAGCTCCCGACTCGCTGGTGGAATTCTTGAAGACTCTGTAGTTATGGGCAGTACCCGGGTGCCGCGTCTCCGCCCCGTTCGAGGAGGGCGCCCGGGATCGCCCGGCGAACTGTTCATAACTGGGATCTGTGCCTAATGACTGCAAGCTGTCCTTCGTGTGCGGCGAGTGACGGGCAATCCCACGATCCGCAGAGCCGCAAGGCTGCCGTTTGCGCGACTCCGTGGAGCGGACGCTTCTTCGACGCCGGGGCCGAAACCAGTTCACGCCCTGCCCTGGGGGGCCGCATGAAACGTCGAACGTTCTTGGGCAGAGGTGCAGTCCAGGCGCGATGACGTCGCCTTTTCCAGTCTCCGCCGCTCATCACTTGAGTCACACCTGGCGAGGCCAAGGCTTGTCAACAATCAGGTGCGTGTTTTAAGCTGCCTTGAGGCCTGTCGTGCTGAAAGAGGTGTTCCAATGAATGAGCTTGAACGACTGGAAGCCATGCTTCGTGCGCAGCCGGCGTCCCTCACCATTGAACAACGTCGGGCAGCGTCCGACGCTCTGGGAGATCTCTTCCCGCTGGCAGCGGATGTCTGTGTGGAACAGGTGGAGGCGCACGGCGTTCAAGCTGAATGGACCTCCACGCCTGTCGCGAGCACCAGCGAAGTCATCCTCTATCTTCACAGCGGGGGATATGTTTGGGGCTCGCTGAAGAGCCATCGGCACCTCGTGAGCGAGTTGGGCCGCACGGCGACGATGAGAACGCTCGCCCTCGACTACAGGCGTGCCCCTGAGTTCCCGTTTCCGCATGCCCTGGAAGATGCGGTCAGCGGATACAGATTCCTCCTGGATTCCGGCTTCAAACCTCGTCAGATCGCGGTTGCCGGCGATAGCGCGGGAGCGGGCCTGGCCGTGGCCTTGCTGGTCCGACTGAAAGAACTGGGCACGCAGCAGCCAGCCTGCGCACTGCTTCTCTCGCCCTGGGCCGACATGACAGCGACTGCGGACAGCTACAGCCGCAACGCGAAGCGAGATCCGGTCCTCAACCGCGAGATCATGCAGTTTTTGGCCGAGCAGTACCTTGGAAAGCGGTCACGAGAGACACCTCTCGCGTCGCCGGTTTTCGCCGATCTGAGCGGCATCGCCCCTCTCACGATCTTCGTGGGGGCCACGGAGGCCTTGCTGGATGACGCGGTCGCACTCACCCGCGCGGCGGGTCTCGCCGATGTGAGCGTGCGGCTGGAGATTTGGCCGAAGATGTTCCACGTCTGGCCCACCTACCATCAGGTGTTGGCGCAAGGCAGGCAAGGTGTCGCCAGAGCTGGAAGGCTGCTGCGTGAAGCCGTGGAAGCGGCTTCGAGCGGCGAAGGCTGATGCATCGGTCCAGCGAGATGATCGCTTCTCAGACTGCGGGCCTGCTGCATGCGCCATCGCTGTTTGGCTACGCATGCGTGGGGGGCAACGGTTCAATGCACCATTGGCCGTGTGTGTCGCCGCGCGCCGGTCGTGTCGACCTTTGGGCCAGCGCACGCAACGCGAGTCCGACCGTCATTGACGAGCCCGACAGGTGACCGTCGCGACCGGCAGCTCATGGCCGCCAGTTCCACTTCACCGGCCGCGGTCGAAGGTCAGCTTCGCTGCATTCCGGTCGTTCGGCGCCCGACGTCGACGGACCGCAACGGTGAAGGGTTGTCCACGGGCCCGAAGCGGACCTACGCCGCCTCCAAAAGCGGGCGTTCTCATGATGAGAGCGCGGTCTTTTCCGGGCGATTTTTTGCTTCGCAGAACGCCGGAACGAGCTCTTCAAAAACGGACTGCGGATCCAAGTTTTCCTCAGGCTGGTCGATGATCAACGGCCGTTCATCGTGAGCATCCAAAGCAAGGTAGAGGAGCAAAAGCACGATGCCACGGGTGCCAGGCGAAAGTCGCTCAATGTCGATGCTTAGCGCTTGCTGGCCCCTCGGGCTGTCCGCTTGCTCGGTGTCAGCAAAGGAAGGACATCTGAGAATTGGCAAGTTGCGCGCGCAAGGGTCACCATGGTTGTCATGAACTCCCCGGCGCGTGCTGTTTTGTAGACGGCGGCGTATTGAAGCGGCGGCAGAGCCGGTTTGACGTCCAACCTCACGAGCCTGCCGACATCGCAAAGATGGCGGAATGTCGGCCACTGGACGTAGGTCACCCCCGCGCCGGCACATGCCAGGCTCAGTAGCGGAACGATGCTGTTGCTCGTCGTGCGGACCTTCGCTCTGAATCCGGTCTTTTTGAACCAGCGTTCCAGAATAAGGCCGGGGCCCGACCTGTTGGCTAGCACCGGGTATAGGGCGAGCTCGGCCAGCGTCATCGGCTGTGTCGCCTCCACCAACCCGGGCTTGCACATCCAGACAAGTTCCACTTCGCCCACCGGCTCGCTGATAAACCGCGCCTCATCGTACGCATTAGGCACGATCATCAAATCGATCTCGTCAGCGAGCAACTTGTCCCTCAAGGTCACGCTTGCGTCCACGTCTGGCTCGATTCTGACGTGAGGAAGATTCTCCTGAACCTCTGCGATCAAAGCGCTTAGCCACGTCATCGCGGTGGCCTCAGTCACCCCTAGTCTTAGGGCGCGAGTTCCGGAGACTTGCCCTGCAAGATGCAGAACCGTCTCGTCGCGAAGTGCAAGCATGCGCCCCGCGTATGCGAGCAGTTCGCTCCCTTTGTCGGTCAGACGGGCCGTCCGCTCCGTCCGGTCGAACAGCGTCAGCTCCAACTGCGATTCAAGCTCCTGGATTCTTTTGGTGATGGCCGAGGGAACTGTATGCAGCTTCTCGCTCGCGGGAACGAACCCGCCGAGCGTTGCCACCCAGAAGAACGCTTCCAGCTGCTTGAACGTCATACATATGTTCCTTTAGGAGAAATATAAACCTCTTATATTTCAATTGTAGGAACACGGGATTCGTCACACACTGCGGGCAGCAAACCCAATAGGCCAGTCATGACAACGTTCGACATCGCACTCATCCGCCAAGCTGCAGAACGCGTGGAAGGCCGGGTTGTCCGAACGCCGCTACTCGAGTCACCGATGTTGAACGAGCGAGCGGGCTGCCGGCTGCTGGTAAAAGCAGAGAACCTGCAGCTCACAGGATCTTTCAAGATCCGAGGCGCCCTGAACAAGCTCCTCTCGATGCCTGCCGCTGAGCGGAGCAACGGGGTGGTGGCGTTCTCTGCAGGCAATCACGGACAGGGAGTGGCGGCGGCTGCGCGTGCGGTCGGATGTCCCGCCATCATCGTGATGCCTACCACGGCCCCGAACATCAAGGTCGACAACTGCCGCTGGTGGGGTGCGGAAGTCGTCCAATACGATCCGAACGCCCAAAACCGTGAAGACGTCGCGCGCGAAATCGCGTCGCCGCGTGGAATGACGGTAGTCTCGCCGTTCGATGATTACGACATCATGGCGGGGCAAGGCACGTGCGGCCTCGAGATCGTGGAGCAACTGACCGAGCAACAGGTCGCTCCAGATATGGTGGTCATCAATTGCAGCGGTGGCGGCTTGGCCTCGGGTGTCGCGGAAGCCGTCAAGACTGCGTTTCCTTTGGCGCGAATCCATCTTGCTGAGATTGAAGGCTACGAGAAGATGGCGCGCTCGCTTCGCGCGGGCAGCGCGCAGCGCAACGCTACGGTCCCGAAGACCATCCTGGACGGCATCAATGGCCCCACAGCAGGCACCCTGCCCCTGCAAGTGTTGTTGCGTCACGGCGCAACGGGCATCGGCGTCAGCGATGAAGAGGCGCTTTCCGGTCTGAGCGCAGCCTTCAACTGGCTCAAGCTCGTTCTGGAGCCGGGCGGCTCCGCAGCGATTGGCGGCGTGCTTTCGGGAAAGCTCGACGTGGCAGGCAAGAACGTCGTCGTGATCGCATCCGGCGGAAACGTGGACCCCTCCGTCTTCGCCAACAGCCTGCTCGGGTGAGCCCTTCTTCCTGGAATCTGAACACTCATGAATCCCGAGCACCAACTGCAGAGTCGAGGCTTGACCATGCCGAGCGATGTCTACGCCCCTTCTGGCGCCTACCGCCCGTTCCGGCGTGCCGGCCAGCTGCTTTTCGTATCTGGCCATGGCCCGCGAAAGGCCGACGGCCAGTACCTGACAGGCTGTTTGGCAAGTGCCGGCGATGTCGCCGCAGGGTACGCGGCAGCCCAACTCGCGACCCTGAACCTGCTGGCGGCGGTCAAGCTGGCCATTGGGGACCTTTCAAAGGTCGAGGCCGTTGTCAAGGTTCTGGGTCTCGTGAACTCAACTCACGATTTCAAGCTGCATCCCAAGGTGATCGACGGCTGTTCGGACACGCTCATTCAGGCGTTCGGCGAACGAGGTGAGCATGCCCGATCCGCTGTCGGGATGGCATCGCTGCCTCACGGAATGATGGTGGAGATCGAGGCCATTTTCCTCATCAGCGACTAGCAGCTGCAGTCGCGCGTCCCCTCCGCTTTTCTTAGCTCTTGATGCACCGGACCCGATTGGTCGGGATGGTGCTGCACGTTCCTTCCTTCAATCAACCACGGAGACATCATGAAAGTTCGAGCGATCACGGTTGCCGCAGTCCTCACATCTGCCCTTGCGTGCCACGCGCAGAGCAGCGACACCCTTTCCAAGATCAAGGCCTCGGGCACGGTGCTGCAAGGCGTGCGGGAAGCGTCTGGCGCCCTCGCCTACACCTTGGGAGCCGGTGTCTACACGGGCTTTCATTACGAAATCTGCTCGAACATCATTCGCGACATTCGCAAGCAGCTGGGGCTTGAGAAGGTCGAGACGAGATACGTGCCTGTGACCTCGGCGAATCGAATCCCTTTGGTCAAGAATGGCACCGTAGATCTGGAGTGTGGTTCGACGTCGAACACGCAGGCTCGACAAAAGGAGGTCTCGTTCGCGAACACCCTGTACGTTGAGGAGGTGCGGATGGCCGTGCGAAGCGACTCTGGCATCTCATCGTTGTCGGACCTCAACGGCAAGACCGTCGTCACGACCACTGGCACCACGGCGTTGCAACAAGTACGACAGAACAAGCGAGCCAAGGGCCTCGACTTCAACGAGATCAGCGGCAAGGACCACTCGGACAGTTTCCTGCTGCTTGAATCCGGACGGGCCGACGCATTTGTACTCGACAGCCAAGTCCTGGCGGGCAGTATCGCGATGTCAAGAACCCCGAAGAAATACAAGATCGTGGGAGAGCCGCTCTCCATCGAGCCTATCGCCATCATGATCCGAAAGGACGATCCGGCGTTCAAGAAAGTTGTCGACGACAGCATTGCGCGCCAAGTGAAGGACGGCACCGTCGCAAAGTTGTACGAGAAGTGGTTTCAGCAGCCGATTCCCCCGTCCAACACGTCGCTGAACCTGCCGCCTTCTGCGGCGACAAAGGCAGCTTGGGAGTCCTTGAACGATCGGCCTGCCGAATCGTACAAGGTCGAGTGATCTCGAACTTCGCGCTCTCATGATGTCCAGCAACTCAAGCTCCGCCCTCGAGTCCTTCGATGGCGCATATGCGGCTCAATCGGTCGCCACGGTTCCCCCGGACGTCACTTTACAGTTGCAAACGGACTGAAGAAGGAAAAGCCGAATCCGGCTCAGAGGCGGATTGCAGCGATGCCCTTTGACTTGAGCTTAATGGAGCGGCGTGGCGTGACGCAACGCTGGCGGGAAGTTCAACCGGAGCGCAGCGTTTGATGACCGAGTCGCTTGGAAACCTCGACGCCACATGCTTTCGCTGCTATTGCCTGACTGCCGGCCCAGTCGGTATCGAAGGATCGTGAGCGCCCCATGAGCGTGACCCCGAGCACGATGTTTCCGGAATAGTCGAAAACAGGCGCCGCGAACGAGCAGACCCCTGGAGTGGGGTTGTTGACTGAGCGAGACACGCCGTGTTTTCGTACCTCGTTCAACATGCCTTGGAAATCGACGCGCTCGGTAGGTTTGGCGATGTCCGGTCCTAGTCGCCGCTCGTCCTCGAGCAGAGATTCCTCAATCAGTTTGGCGGGCAGGTAGGCAGCAAATAGGCGGCCCGTCGCTGTGCCCGCCAACGACATGACGGTCCCCGTTCGGATGTTGGTGTGTAGCGGATAGATCGCATCAAAGAGATACACGATCGTCGGCCCCTGGTTGCCCCACACGGAAAGGGCAACGCTGTGTCCAGTTTCCCTGGCCAATTGCTCCGCGAAGGGCGTGGCCTCGCGAACCGGATTGAGCATCCGGAGAGTCACAAGGCCAAGCTGCATTGCGGTCGGTCCGAGCCAGTAGTAGCCCGTCGAAGCCTCCTGGGTGACCAACCCCAGCTTGGAGAAGCTCACCAGGTACGGGTGGGCCTTCCCGGGCGCCATGTCAGCGGCCTTGGCGAGCTCCCTCAAGGGCATAGGTCGGCCCTGGGCGCCCAGCGCCAGAAGCAATTGGCCGCCCGCTTCGATGGACTGGATGCCCCTGCGTTCCTTCTCCGAGTTCGATTCGCTGCTGTCACCTTCAAGTACGCCCATGGCTGTCTCCTAACGTTTTGATTCTAACAACGTCATTAGCTCAGGGTAAACCATTAGTATATGAAAGATGCGTTAGCCAGATACTAACGCCATCGGGTCGGCAGATGCGGCCCCTACCTCTAGGAGTGATGGTCAATGAGCAAGCAGGAATCCGAGTACGACGTTCTGGTGGTCGGCACTGGCGCGTCTGGCATGTCGGCGGCGGTCACCGCGGCTTATCAGGGCCTCAAGGTGCTCGTCGTCGACAAGGCGCCGGTCTATGGCGGCACTACAGCCCGCTCAGGTGGATGGCTCTGGATCCCTGGCACCAAGCTCGCGAAAGAGCAGGGCATCAACGAACCGCCGGGAGCGGCCCGCGCCTATCTGCAGCACGAGGCGACCACGCATTTCGACGCCGCGCGCGTCGACGCCTTCATCGAGAACGGACCGAAAGCCTTCGACTTCTTTACCGAGAACACCTGCGTGCAGTTCGACATGCCGCCGGTGTTTCCCGACTACCACGCAGAAGCGCCTGGCGGCCAACCGGGCGGTCGCTCCATGGTGACCCGTCCCTTCGACGGGCGAGAACTCGGCAGCCGCATCGCCCAGCTGGCGCCGCCCGTGCCCGAGCTGACTGTGTTCGGCATGATGCTCGGCTCGGGCAAGGAACTGTGGCACTTCCTGCGTGCCTTTAAATCTTTCGAGTCCTTCTGGTACGTCGCCAAGCGCTTCGGCGGTCACCTGCTCGATGTGGTGAGGTATGGCCGCGGGATGACCCTGACGAACGGAAACGCCTTGGCTGGCCGACTCGCCAAGGCCGCAATGGACCTCGACGTTCCCGTGTGGCTGAACTCGCCGGTGAAGTCGCTCATCGTGGAAGGCGATGCTGTCGTCGGCGCGACCGTCTTGCAGGACGGCAAGCCGCTCGAGATCCGCGTGCGCCGTGGCGTGGTCCTGGCATGCGGCGGCTTCCCCTATGACGTGGAGCGTCGCAAGCAGTTGTTCCCGCATGCGCCGACCGGCCATGAACACTTCACTCCCTCTCCGGCACTGAATACCGGCGATGGTCTGCGACTGGGGGAGTCCGTCGGTGGCTGGGTTGATCCCACGATCCCAAATGCCGCCGCCTGGTGCCCGACCTCGGTGACGAAGCGCAAAGATGGCTCCGAGGGCGTCATGCCTCACTTCATCGATCGGGCGAAGCCGGGTGTGATCGCAGTCACGCCGCGGGGTCGCCGCTTCACCAACGAAGCGCTCTCGTACCACGACTTCATTCAGGATCTCGTGAAGGCGTGCGCGGGCAACTCCGAAGCGACCTGCTGGCTGATCTGCGACCACAAGCACCTGCGCGAATACGGCATGGGCTGCGTTGCGCCGTTCCCCCTGCCGATCGGCAGGCACTTGCAAACTGGTTATCTCAAGCGCGGCAACAGCCTGCAAGAACTGGCCAAGGTGATCGGCGTGCCCTCCGGCGTACTGCAAGAGGAGGTCGAATCCTTCAATCGCGATGCCGCCAAGGGCATCGACACGAAATTCGCCAAGGGCAGCACGGCCTACAACCGTTTCCAGGGCGACTCCTTAGTGACTCCGAACCCGTGCATGGCACCCATCCGTCAGGGCCCTTACTACGCGATCAAGATTGTTGTCGGCGAGATCGGCACATTCGCCGGACTGCTGACCGATGACTCGTGCCAGGTCCTCACGCAGGACCGGCAACCGATCAAGGGCCTCTACGCCGTCGGCAACGACGCCGCCAGCATCATGGGTGGCAACTACCCCGGAGCGGGCATCACCCTCGGCCCGGCGCTGACCTTCGGCTACGTCGTGGGTCAAACGCTCGCAAGCCAAACAACTCGAACTGCTGCTGATGTCGTCCAGTTGGCCGCTCCGCGCCAGCGTGTCCACGCCGCCTGATCTCAAGACAAACCTATCCGGAAAGACAAATGGAAATCTCTGAACTCATGGCGCCGCAGGTCTTGGGCGGGCGCATCGCTCTTGTGACCGGCGCAGGGCAGGGCAATGGCAAAGCCATCGCCAAGGGCCTTGCGAAAGCGGGCGCCCAGGTCGTCGTGACCGACCTGAACGATGAAAACGCCAAGGCAGTTGCTGCCGAAATCAATGCTGCGGGTGGGAAGGCGGTCGCGTACAAGCTGGATGTGACTTCGCGAGATGCTTGCCAGGCACTGGCGCTCACCGTGGCACGCGAAGTCGGAAACATCGACATCCTGGTGAACAACGCCGGCATCATCATTCGCGAGGGTTTGGACAGCCCGAAGGTCGCGTCGAACCTCGAGCGCACGCTGACGGTGAACGTGATGGGTACCTTCCTTCCAACGCATGCGTGGTTGGATGCGCTGAAGGAAACCAAGGGCGTGATCATCAACGTTGGGTCCATCGCCTCGAGCACCGGAATTCCCAATGTGGTCGGCTACTCCCCGTCCAAGGGCGCGGTCAAGCTCATGACGCAAGCACTCGCCGTCGAGTTGGCGAAGGACGGTATCCGTGTCAACGCAATTGCGCCTGGCGTCATCGAGACGCCCATGACGTCGTACACGCGGGAGGCGCCAGAGCGCCTCGACAAGTTCATGTTGCGCACGCCGATGGCGCGCGTCGGGCAGCCCGAGGAACTGGTCGGCCCCGTTGTATTCCTGGCATCGAGCATGGCCACCTATGTGACGGGCGTGACTCTTCCCGTTGATGGCGGTTTCCTCGCTTCCTGATTTTCGACTTCATTTTTGATCGCAACCCTGAACTCACTGAGTTCGAATAACCGGAGACAGCTATGAGCATTCCCAAGTTCCTGAAGCGAGCCGCTCTTGCCGCGAGCCTTGTTGCTGCCACAGCCGCAAGCGCTCAAGACGTCAAGTTGGGCTACAACGGAGATCTGTCAGCCTCTCCCTCCGCGCAAAGCGGCCAGGCGGCAGTGCTCGGCATGGAGGCGGCGATTGCCGACATCAATGCGGCTGGCGGCGTCCTCGGCAAGAAGCTGGTGCTCGTCACTCGCGATGACACTTCGGCACCCCCGAAGTCGATCCAGAACATGAGCGAGCTGGTCGACAACGAAAAGGTCTCCGCCGTGTTCGGTCCGACCAACTCCGGCAATGCGATGGCCTGGAAGCACATTGCGAACCAGAAGAAGATTCCGGTCATCGGCAACGTGGGTTCGGGCACTGACATCACCAAGCCCATGAGCCCGGGCGCAGACAACTACATGTTCCGAGTGTCGATGGTGGACCGCGAGCAGGTGGCCGCCCTGATGGCGTATGTCAAGAAGAACACAGACAAGGCGAAGGTCATCGGCCTGATGGCTGAGACCACGGGCTACGGCCAGGGCGGCCTGAAGGACATGGAGGAGATTGCCAAGCTCCAGAACATTAAGATCGCCGCGACCGAGCGTTTCGGTGTCGGCGATACGGACATGACCTCCCAGCTGAGCAAGATGAAGTCTGCCGGCGTCGACACCGTGGTGGTGTGGGCACAGGGTACCCCCATCGCGCAGCTGGTTCGCAGCATGGAGAAGATCAACTATTTCCCGCTGGTACTGACCTCGTGGGCGGCAGACAACATCACGTTCTACGACGCAGCAGGCAAGACGCTTGCTGAAAAGCCGATCTTCATGCGCACGGTCAGCGAGACGCGCACACCTGCCCAGCAGAAACTGTTCGACCGCGTCGGCCCCAAGCTCAAGGCGCCGGGCTCCTTCTCCTTCGCGCTGCACGGCTACGACTCGGTCCTGCTCTATGCCGCCGCCGCGAAGCAAGCCAACAGCTTTGATGGATCGGCCGTTCGCGTCGCACTCGAAGACCTGAAGACCACGGTCCAGGGCGTTCTGAAAACTTACGACAAGCCGTTCAGTAAGACCAATCACGAAGCTCTGACCGCCAAGGATTTGGTGTGGATTCGCTGGAAGGACGGCAAGCTGCTGCCCTATACGGACCCGATCGTCGGCGCATTGGCAGGCGCGGACTTCAAGCAGTAACGCGAAACGCGTATCCGGGCCGCATCCCGCGGCCCGGGCAATCATCTCGGAGGCAACTATGGTTGAGGCGCTCTTACAAGCGATTCTCAGTGGCTTGGCCGTGGGCGGTGCCTACGCGTTGGTCGCGCTGGGTTTCAGCATCACCTTCACGACGACCAAGACGCTGAATTTCTCTCACGGGGAGTTCGTGTCGGCAGGTGCATTCATCGGCATGAGCGCGCTCTTCCTAGTCTTGGGTCTTCCTGTGACCTCGACCACGTTCGGCCAGGCGCTGCCCGGCGCAGGCGCTCAACTCCTGGCCCTTGCGGCAGCACTCGGTGTCATGGGTCTTCTCGGATGGTTCCTCTATGTGATCGGTGTGCGGCCCTTTGCTGGACGGCCAGGCATGGCCTGGGTCATGAGCACCCTGGGCTTTGGAGTCATCCTGCAGAGCATTGGCTTGGCCATCTGGGGACCGAAGCCCGTGGTGGTGCCCGGACCGGTGGGCGACACCGTGATCAGACTGCTCGGTATCGGCGTCCGTCCCCAGGAGCTTTTGACGCTGGCCGTCGCCGTGGTCATCATGATCGGCTTCGATTTCGTCATGAATCGGACGATGGTGGGCAAGGCCATGCGCGCGGTGGCGGCAAATGGCAACGTAGCCAGCCTCATGGGCATCAACACCAACGCAGTGATGATTGGCGCCTTCGTGATCAGTTCGGCACTCGCCGGCCTGTCCGGCTTCCTTCTCGCGCCGATCGCGCAAGCCTCACTCTTCATGGGCCTGACGGTCGGCCTCAAAGGCTTCTCCGGCGCCATGATCGGCGGCCTGAGCAATCCGCGAGGCTGCGTCATTGGCGGATTCGTTCTCGGTGTCTTCGAGTCGCTGGTGAACCTGTGGCAGGCGCAGTGGCGCGAGGTCGCTGTCTTCGGTCTCGTGATCCTGGTCCTCGCGTTCCGTCCCACCGGACTTTTCGGCAAGAAGCTGGTGGAGAAGGTATGAAGCGCAGTCAACATCTCTTGGGCGTCGTCCTCGTCGCCGCCGCGCTCGTCGGCGCCACCTCCCTCTTGGGGAACGACTACTACCTGCGCATCGTCTTCATGATGTGCGTCTACTACCTCTGCGCCGCCGGGATGAACGTGTTGGTCGGCTATGCAGGGCAGAAATCGCTCGGCCAGGCAGGTCTCTTCGCCGCAGGAGCCTACGCGGTTGCACTGTTGACGACTCGTACCGAAATCAACCCATGGCTTGCGCTTGTGATTGCAGCCGGTATCTCTGCGGTTTGTGGCGTCCTGATCGCTCTGCCATCGCTGCGAGTCAAGGGGCCGTACCTGGCAATGGTCACGCTGGCATTCGGCATCGTTGTGGAAAAGCTCGTGGGCGAGTGGACCGACGTGTTCGGGGGCGCGCAAGGGATCTATGGCATCAAGGCCTTGACCTGGAACGGGCAACCCTTGACGTCCCAGCAATGGGTCTGGCTAGGCATCGGTCTGTGTGCCTTGACGCACCTCTTGTTGCGCAATCTTCTGCAGGGTCGGTTCGGCCGCGCGCTGCTCTCGCTGCAGGCTGACGAGATTGCCTCGTCTTCAGTGGGTGTTCGCGTTTATCGCGCCAAGGTCATCGCATTCGTCGTTGCTGCCGTCACCTGCGGTATCGCTGGTGCGCTGGTTGCGCAGCAGAACCAGTACATCAATTCCGACTTCATCACCTTCCACCTGTCGATCTTCATCCTCCTGCTGGTGCTGTTCGGCGGAGCGGGTTCCCAGTACGGACCGCTGGTCGGCACGGTGATCCTCACGGCGGTCGATGCGGCATTGGCGCGCTGGCCTTCGGCGCAGCATTTCTTGTATGGCTTCCTGCTGCTGTTTGCGCTCTATGTCATGCCTGGCGGTGTGACCGGATTGTTCTCGAAGTGGTTCAGGCGGTCGAGCGCGACGCCCGAGGTATCGAATACGGCCGCGGTCCCCACGCGCATTGGTCCCGAAGGCAAGGGTGAGTTGCTGGTGGTTCAGGGGGTCACCAAGAACTTCGGCGGCGTGAAGCCTGCCCAGAACGTCTCGTTCCGGCTGCAGCGCGGGCACATCCATGCGCTGATCGGGCCGAACGGCGCCGGCAAGAGCACGATGATCAACATGCTCACCGGCCTGATCGATCCGACTGAAGGTTCGATCCAGTTCCTAGGCCAGGAAGTCTCCGGTCGACCGGTGCACTCGATCTGCTGCATGGGCATGGGGCGCACATTCCAGAACCTGCGCCTCTTCGCTGAACTGTCGGTGCTCGACAATGTCATGCTGGGTCGTCACAGCCGTATGACGAACGGCTTCTTCGCATCGCTGCTTCACCTGCCCAGTGCGAAGAAGCAAGAGGCCGCAACGCGAGCCCGCGCCCTGCAGTTGCTGGATCTGGTGGGGCTGCTGCATCTGGCGCACCATGCGGCAGGTAGCCTGCCGTACGGCCTGCAACGCCGCGTCGAGCTCGCACGGGCGTTGGCAACGGAGCCGCAACTTCTCCTGCTTGATGAACCTGCTGCGGGTCTCAACCCGCAAGAGACGGCCGAGCTGGGCCAGCTCTTGCTCCGTATCGGCAAGTGCGGCGTGAGCATCTTGATGGTCGAGCATCACATGGATCTCGTCATGTCGATCTCGGACCACGTCATCGTGCTCGACTATGGCATCAAGATCGCCGAGGGCAAGCCCGCCGAGGTGCAAGCCAACCCCCGTGTTGTCGAAGCCTATCTTGGCGTCGACGAGCCCGAAGAAGCGCTCGCCGCAGCCTGAACCGGAAAGTCAAACATGCTGAAACTCGAATCAGTCAAGGTCGCCTACGGTGCGATTCAGGCAGTCAAGGGCGTGAGCATTGAAGTGCGCAAGGGCGAAGTGGTGACCATCATCGGCGCCAACGGAGCCGGAAAGAGCACCCTGCTCAAGAGCATCTGCGGGTTGGAGCCCGTCACCGAAGGCCGCATCCTGCTCGATGGCAAGGACATCACGAATGTTGCATCGCATCAACGTGTGGGCCTTGGCGTCGCGATGTCGCCGGAAGGCCGCGGGGTATTCGCCGATCAGACGGTGCGCGAGAACCTGATGCTCGGTGCCTATTCGCGAAGGAATGACCCCGCCGCCACCGCGGCCGCCATCGAACGCGAATTCAAGCGATTCCCGCGGCTGCGGGAACGCCAGGATCAGTTGTCCGGGACCTTGTCGGGCGGTGAGCAGCAGATGTTGGCCATTGCACGCGCCTTGATGAGCGAGCCGCGCTTGCTGTTGCTCGATGAACCTTCGCTCGGCTTGGCGCCATTGATCATCAAAGACATTTTCAACGCCATTCGCCAACTGCGTGAATCAGGACTGACCATCCTGCTGGTCGAGCAAATGGCCAAGCAAGCGCTTGGCGTGGCCGACCGAGCCTACGTGCTCGAAACAGGACATATCACCTTGGAGGGCACAGGTCGCGCACTCCTCAACGATCCCAAGGTCAAGGCAGCCTATCTCGGCTCGCACTGACCCAATCACTGTCCACACAAGGAACACTCCATGACCGAAACCAAAAAGTTCGCGAGCCAGGCCGACCTGGAAGAGAAGAAAGTCACCTTCAGCCAGATCTCCGAGCACGCCTGGGCGTACACCGCCGAGGGCGACCCGAACACAGGCATCATCATCGGCGAAGACGCCGTGTTGGTGGCCGACACACAGGCCACGCCGGCCATGGCGGCCGATGTCATCCGGCGCATTCGCGAAGTGACGGACAAGCCGATCAAGTATGTGGTGCTAACGCACTACCACGCAGTGCGCGTCCTCGGCGCCAGTGCCTATCAGCCTCAGCAAATCATCGCGAGCCAGGACACGTACGACCTCATCGTCGAACGCGGCGAGCAGGACAAGGCGAGCGAGATCGGGCGGTTTCCGCGTCTCTTCAGCAACGTCGAGACGGTGCCGCCTGGCATGACCTGGCCGACGATGACCTTTACCGGAAAGATGACACTTTGGCTGGGCAAGCTCGAAGTGCAGCTGCTGCAGCTCGGTCGCGGCCATACGAAGGGCGACACCGTGGTCTGGCTGCCGGGTGAAGGTGCGTTGCTGTCGGGTGATCTGGTCGAATTCGGCGCTACGCCGTATGCAGGCGATGCCTACTTCAAGGATTGGCCGCAGACGCTGAACAACGTCGCCGCACTCAAGCCCAAAGTGCTTGTGCCGGGTCGTGGTGCGGCGCTGACCACGCCCGACGAAGTTGCCAAGGGCCTGAACGAGACGCGCGACTTCATCGCTGACGTCTACGCCAACGTGCAGAAGGGCGTCACCGCGGGCAAGGACCTGAATGCGGTCTATAAGGACACCTTCGCCGCGCTCAAGCCCAAGTACGGCCACTGGGTGATCTTCGATCACTGCATGCCCTTCGACGTCACGCGTTGCTACGACGAAGCGACCCAGTACACCGACCCGCGCATCTGGACCGCGGAACGGGACGTCGAAATGTGGAAGACGCTGGAAGGCTAGCGCCTCCGCCGCCAAGAGCAGTCGTCGAAGTCTGTTGTTTGTCTAGCACCGGCGCCGAGCCGGTGCGATGGGACTCGTCACGTCCGTACACAGCGGGAGCAAACGACGATCCCCCGCATACGTCAAGGAGCCAGTCGTGAACGATCGCCTGACCACGGAGCGCCTCTACCAGAGCGGCTTCGGCAACGAATACGCCAGCGAGGCCGTGGCCGGCGCGCTGCCGCAAGGCCGCAACAGCCCGCAGCGCGCGCCCTTCGACCTCTACCCCGAACTGATCTCGGGCACCGCCTTCACCGCGCCGCGCCACGAGAACCGGCGCAGCTGGATGTACCGGCGCCAGCCCTCGGTGGTCTCCGGCCGCTACCAGGCCTATGCGCAGCC
>NZ_FMZU01000043.1 GCF_900101545.1 Variovorax sp. CF079
CGCTCAGCAACACCCGGGGGCCGCCATGAAATACCACCCATCGATACGTTGACCGGAACGCTTGACAAACAAGTCCTCATAGAAGCAGCCGCTCGACGCCGCTCTCGACCCAGTGTTGACGGTCGGTCGCGCTGACTCGGTGCCGCAAAGCTGTCGGTGGGGATGGGCGATTCACACGGTCTTCGTCCATTCGACGCGCTCCTCGAACCAACTGATGGCCGCGAGCGCCTTGCGTTCGACCTGGAGATGACCACGCCGCCTTCGAGGACAGACCGGCCGGTGCCAACGCCGGCCTACACGGTCACGACGACTTTCCCCCGAGAGTGCCCCCTTCGACATGGCCGAGCGCGGCAGGAGTCTCGCTCAGCGGGTAGGTCCCGTCGATGACCGGCGTGAGCTTGCCGGATTCGACGAGTTCGTTCCGAAATACCAGATCGTCACAAATCGGCGTCGAAAGATGCGTGCCCCTTGCGCTCGGTGCGGGGCCCTCTCCTTGGCCACGACAGCGTTGGCGCGTTTCACGGCTTTGGCTTTACTTGCCCGTTGCTCTCGGAGATATTGAGCGCTCGGTCGACCTCGTTGTAGCTCAGCCCAGCCTGCAGGTGTAGGCGCAGCTGCGACAACATTTGAGCGTTGAGAGTGCCGTCCTTGAGGCGGTACGCGGTGCTACCGGGCATCAATCGGCATCCTGCGATTCCCGCGAAGCGCTTGATGGGCCACATAAGCCACCTCGCATGCTCCGGAGAGGACCTTTGTCGATCGCAAGGGCCGCGATGCGATTTCACCCACTCATTCATTCAACGCGACATGCCTTGTCGCGCGCATACCGATGACGCGCAGATCGCTGCTGCGCAAGCTCTCCAAAGCAGACCGCCGCAGTCGCCGCTGGAGGCGTTCGCTGGGCGCTGGCGTCAACCACAACACAGCGGGAACGCGCGCGAGCTCGGCTTGTACAGCGTGTCCGGAGCTTGCGCTTCAGTGACGGTTGTCTAGATTGGAGAGACAGACCTGCTGCCCGAGGCGATCCCGCTGCTCGGCGTCGTGGACGACCTGGTGATCGTGCCGCTGGCGATCCGCTGGTTGCTGGCGCGCTTGCCCGCCGGGGTGCGCGGCGACGTCGAACGCCGGGCCGGCTGAGATTTCAAGCTCGCAAGCTGTGAATGGGGCACACCATTGCGGCGAAAGAATTCCTTGGCGCCGCCTCGTCGAGACGTAGACTTTTTCGAAGCGCGCCCGGCTTGGTGATCGAGCGCGATCGTCGACGCCAAGACGGAGGCCACCATGGATCGTCTTCCGAAACGGGCAACCCTCATTCGCCTCGCAGCGCTGGTTGCGCTGCCATGCCCAAGGCATCGCCGGTGGCGGTGCTGTTCCTTCCCAGAAATCCGGTGCACAAGCTTTTCCTCAAGGAGATGGAGGCAGCGGCAAGCCCCCTCGGCGCACGCGTGTTGCCGGTGCCGATCGGCGCGCCGGCCGACATTCCGGCGGCTTTCGAAGGCATGGCCCGTCAGGGCGTCGCGTCGGTGTTGGTGCTGCCCGACGATCCGTTCGTGATCCAACATCGCCGACGCTTTATCAAGATGGCAGCCAAGCACGGCTTGCCTTCGTTCTTCGGCCTGCGCGAGGCCGTCGACGACGGCGGCCTGATGAGCTATGGCGAAAGCCTGACTCAGACCCATTTCCGCGCCGCGTACTACGTGGACAGGATCCTCAAGGGCGCGAATCCAGGGGAACTTCCGGTCGAGCAGCCCACCCGGTTCGAGCTGGTCGTCAATCAGAAGACCGCGCGTGCCCTCGGCGTCACGATCCCGCGATCGGTCCTGCATCGCGCCGATCGCGTGATCGAATGAAGGTGCATCCCCCACGGTTCGATCGGAGCCTTGTAAACCCGGAGATCACGCACTAGAGTCGATTTCGGGCGCGACGCATTGCCGCCATCCCGGCGGCGTCCCAGGAGGGCACAGCATGCATCACTTCATTCTCACCGCACGCGCAGTGGCCTGTCTGCTCGCGATGGCCGGCGCAGCGTTTCCAGTGGCCGCGCAAGACACCGCAGGCAAGCCCGATCGCCTCGGCACCGTGCACTTCAAGGTCGAATGCAATGCGGCCGCGCAGAAGGAGATCGACCTCGCGATGGCCTACTACCACTCCTTCGCCTGGTCGTACGTGCAGGATCCGCTCGACCGGGCGTTGAAGGCCGACGCCGGCTGCGGCATGGCGCACTTCGTGCGGGCTCTCTCGCTGCTGGACAACCCCTTCGGCTGGCCCGGCAACGTGTCGGCGAAAGTGCTGGCCGACGGCAGCGCAGCCCTCGACGCCGCACGCGCAACAGGCCTCAAGAGCGAGCGGGAGCGCGACTACGTCGCGGCGCTGTCGGCCTTCTACCGCGACCACGAGAAGCTCAACCACCGCACCCGCGCGAAGGCGCTGGAAAGCGAGTTGGAGAAGGTGGCGCAGCGCTATCCCGACGACCGCGAGGCGTTGATCCTGCATTCGCTGGTGCTGTCGGCCAACTTCGATCCGACCGACAAGACCTACGCCAACCAGTTGCGGGCCGCGCGCCAGCTCGAGCCGCTGTTCAAGGCTCTGCCCGATCACCCGGGCGTGGCTCACTACCTGATCCACAGCTACGACTACCCGCCGATCGCCCACCAAGGCCTCGAGGCGGCGCGTCGCTACAGCAAGATCGCCCCCGATGCCGCGCACGCGCAGCACATGCCGTCGCACATCTTCACGCGGCTCGGCGCCTGGCGCGACTCGGTGGAATCGAACCGGGCCTCGGCGCGATCGGATGCCGGCAAGTCCGCCCAATCGATGCACGCGTTCGACTACATGGTCTATGCGCACCTGCAGCTCAACCAGGATCGCGCCGCACGCCAGGTGATGGCCGAGGCGCAGGCGCTGCCCAATCGCGCCGACAGCTTTGCATCGGCCTACGCCTATGGCGCCATCCCGGCCCGCCTTGCACTCGAAGGCGGCCTCTGGTCCGAGGCCGCCGGTCTGGAGTTGACACCTTCGGCCAGCGCGTACCCCTGGCAGAAGTACCCGCAAGCGGAGGCGGTCAACGCCTTCGCGCGCGGGGTCGGCGCGGCGATGCTGAAGGACTCCGCACGCGTGCAGGTCGAGTTCAAGCGCCTGCAGCAGCTGCGCGACGCGGCCACAGCACTGAAGATCGCCTACTGGGCCGACCAGATCGACATCCAGTCCGAGGTCGTGCGCGGTCTCGCGACATTGGTCGATGGCGGTGCCGACGAGGGGCTCGACATCTTGCGCAAGGCCGCGACGCGCGAGGATGCGACGGAGAAGCACGTCGTTACGCCCGGGCCGATCGTCCCGGCACGCGAGGTGCTGGCGAATGCGCTGCTCGACCTGAACAAGCCGGCCGACGCATTGCGTGAGTACGAAACAGTGCTGAAACGCGAACCGAACCGGCTGCGGGCCACCCTCGGCGCGGCGCGGTCTGCCGAACGCCTGGGCGACGCGGCGAAGGCACGCTCGCACTACACGAAGGTGCTCGAACTGACGGAGACTGCCGATAGCCCACGACCCGAGGTGATTCATGCACGGAAAGTACTCGGCCGCGGTTGAGTCAGGGCGAAGGCTGCTGCTTCGCGCAGCGGGGGCGGCGCCGCTTCTCGCCTGGAGCCACGCGCTCGCGGTCGAGAGCGACCCGCTGCCTGTTCCTCAGGGCACGCCGCGCGAGCGCGCGGTGCGCGTCTACAACGAGGGCGTGAAAGTGTTGCTCGAGCGGCGCCATGCCGAGGCCCAGAAGCTTTTCGAACAGGCATTGGCACTCGACGAGAAGTTCGCCGAGGCGCACAACAACCTCGCCTACAGCGTGCGCATGCAGGGAGCACAACACTTCGAGCGCGCACTGCGTCATTACAACCGGGCCATCGAACTCAAGCCGGCGCTGGCGCAGGCCTACATGTATCGCGGCGTCCTCTTCACGCAGATGGGCGACATGGCGAAGGCGCGGGCCGACCACGCGCGGCTGCTGGGCATGGACCGCGACCTCGCGGCACGCCTTGCGCTGGCGATCGACAAGGCCGTGGCATCACCGGACGACCGATCCGGCATTGCGGGCCAGTACGAATAGACCGCGCTGCAATCCGAACTTTCGCGTTGTACTTGCGTCGACGCTGCACTACGTTTGGCCGACGTGGCTTGGCCTTGCTGGCGCCCGTGTGCAGAAAGGGCAAGCGAGCGCCTTTGAGCCAGTCATGCGACGGCCCAAAGGCGGACGGGGCTTGCGAGCGAAGGGTCTCGGCTTGCGTTCAGGTCATTTGAGTTCGTTTCTCAACGCATCGTTGAGAAGGAGAGCGACATGCTCGGCGAAAAGATCGGTGCGATCTCAGCGTCGCGGCGAGCCCTACACCCGTCGATGCGTGGATGCCCAATGCGGACCGTCGTGAATGACCGGAAATGGCCGTTCAGTGGCTTTGACGAAGGTCAGCTTCTCTTGATGCTGAAGGACCGCACCGGGCCCGTTGCTGTCGGCCAGCTTGCAACGAAGCGGACCCTCGCGAATTTCCTCGGCCGGCCATAAACAGTCCTGCGCGATGGTCAGCTATCGCGACATCAGCAAGCCTCAGTGGTAATGCCGCACGGCATCACGACCCCCTGCGGCGATAGACCCCAGGCGCACTGCCGGTCCATCTCTTGAAGGCGCGCTGGAATGCGGCGCTGTCGGCAAAACCAAGCTGGCAGGCAAGCGTCGCCAGTGGCACCGTGCTGGTGTTGAGATGAACGATGGCCATATCGCGGCGCAATTCGTCCTTCAACGACTGGAACGACGTTCCCTCCAGGGCGAGGCGCCTTTGCAGCGTTGAGGTCGACATGTGCAGCGCGGTGGCCGTGGCGCCGAGGTCCGGCCACGTGGGCTGCGTTCGCTGCAAGTGGCTGCGTACGCGCGCGCTGACTGCGTCGTCCCGTCGTGGCACGATGACATTGGCCTGCGCATCGGCCAGGAAGGCGCGCAGCGCGGTCTCGTCTCGGCGCACTTTGTCCTGCAATCGCGTGGCGTCGAACCAAACCACCGACTGGTGCCGCCCGAACTGGAGCGGCGCGGGAAAGACCTTGCCGTAGCTGCTCGCGTAGGGCGGACTCTCGAACGCAAAGTCGAAACGCGCAGCGGGCAACTGGCCCCCAACCAGCCAAGCCAACAGACGCCAGAAGACACGCAGCAGCAGTTCATGCAGAAAGACCGGGCGAAGAAGCGTCGGGTCGCTGAAGCGCAGCGCCAGCCCGGCGAGCGCACCCTCTCGCACCGGCTCCACCACCACGTCGTCCTGCAGCAGCCGGAAGGTGTGCGCGATGCGGCGCATCGCCACCTCCAAGGTAGCCGCACCGATCGCCGAGCGAGCGACGAGTGCAAAGCTGCCGCGCTTGAAGGGCCGTGATAGGAAACCGACTGCGTCGTCGTCGAGCCGGTCGATCAATGTCCGAAAGAGCGCCACGTACTGGTCCGCAGTTACACGGGCACCACCTTGCTGAAGCAGTTCGGGCGCGATACCCGCGTCGGCCAGGAAGACGTGGCACGCCTGGCCGCGCGCCCGCACCCCGGACAGCATGCCGTGCACGAAGGCAATCGGGATCGTGACTGGGGGGTGAAGCATCAAGCAACAAGGATGGTGGATTGAGGTCTTCTGCCATGCGATCGATGCAATGCGCCATCGTGCAAACCGCTGCCAGTTTCTACCATGCGCAGCACAGACAACAGATTTGCGGTCCACAGGCCGAAAGGAGACAAGCATGTACCTGACTCAAGCGTTGCACCGCGCGGTGCAGCAGCATCCCGATCGCATTGCGGTGCGTTTCGGCGGTCGGCAATGCACGTTTCGTGAGTTGGCGGACCGCGTGGCACGCTGGCCGGCGCCCTGTAGAGGCTCGGCATCATGACGGAGACCGCGTCGCGATGCTGTCGCTCAACTCCGACCGCTACCTCGAATACCAGACGGCGGTGCCGTGGGGCGGCGGCGTGCTGAACCCTTGCAACATCCGTTGGTCGGCGGCCGAGATCCTGTATTCACTGGACGACTCAGGCTCGGCCCTCTTGCTGGTCGACGAGACCTTCCGCAGCTTGGTCGATCGTCCCGGCCTTCAATCCCGGACTGGTGCTCGACACGCTTGAACGCGACCGCGTCACCCAACTGCTGCGTGGCGTGACTTCCAGTCTTGCGATCTTTTCTCCCTTCCGACTTTCAGGAGTCCACCATGAGCCGTGACGTCTTTGTCGCCGGGGTCGGCATGATCCCCTTCACCAAACCAGGAGCGAACGAGCCCTATCCGCAGATGGCGGCCAAGGCCATGCGCGCCGCGCTGGCCGATGCCGACATCGCCTACGGACTCATTCAGCAGGCCTACGTCGGCTACGTCTACGGCGACTCCACCGCCGGCCAGCGCGCGGTCTACGAAGTGGGCATGACCGGCATCCCGATCGTCAACGTCAACAACAACTGCTCCACGGGATCGACGGCGTTGTTCCTGGCGCGCCAGGCGGTCGCCAGCGGCGCCGCCGACTGCGTGCTCGCAATTGGCTTCGAGCACATGAGCCCGGGCGCACTCGGCGCCGTGTTCAAGGACCGGCCCAGCCCCTTCGAGCGCTTCGACGAAGCCACCGCGGAGCTGGTTGGCCATAGCGAGATCCCGCTGGCGTTGCGCTATTTCGGCGGCGCGGGCCTGGCGCACATGGAGCAATACGGCACGCAGCTGTCGACCTTCGCGAAGATCCGGGCCAAGGCGAGCCGCCATGCCGCGAACAACCCGCTGGCGCTGTTCCGCAGCGTGGTCACCGAAGAGGAGGTGCTGAACACCCCCGTGATGTGGCCCGGCGTGATGACGCGCCTGATGGCCTGCCCGCCGACCTGCGGATCGGCGGCGGCCATCGTCTGCTCGGCCGAGTTCGCCCAACAGCACGGGTTGGACCGCAGCGTGCGTATCAGGGCGCAGACGATGACCACCGACCGCCCGGTCGCCTTCGAGGCGCGCGACATGCGCGAGGTCGTCGGCTTCGGCATGGCCCAGGTCGCTGCACAGCAGGTCTACGAGGCCGCCGGCGTCGGCCCGCAGGACATCGACGTGGTCGAGCTGCACGACTGCTTCGCCCACAACGAGCTGATCAGCTACGAAGCGCTCGGCCTGTGCCCCTTGGGGGGCGCCGAGAAATTCGTTTGCGACGGCGACAACACCTACGGTGGCGAGGTGGTCACCAACCCGTCGGGCGGCCTGCTGAGCAAGGGGCATCCGCTGGGCGCCACCGGCCTCGCGCAGTGCTATGAACTCACGCAGCAGCTGCGCGGCACCGCCGACAAGCGTCAGGTCGAAGGCGCGCGGTTGGCGCTGCAGCACAACCTCGGCCTGGGCGGCGCCTGCGTGGTGACGCTGTACGAACGCGTCTGAGGGGAAGAAGCCATGATCGACAAGAAATGGATCGGCCACGAGTTGCCCGCGTCGGTGCTGCCGATCGAGCGCAGCCGGCTGCAGTTCTTCGCCAAGGCGATCGGCGAGACCGATCCGGTGTACACCGATTCGGCCGCCGCCCGCGATGCGGGCTATCCAGACATTCCGGCCCCGCCGAGCTTCCTGTTCGCCGCCGAGCTCGACTCCGGTGCCGCGTTCCGCCTGATCGAGGCCCTGCAGATTCCCATCGCGAAGCTCCTGCACGGCGAGCAGAGCTTCACCTATCACCGGGCCGCCTGTGTCGGCGACACGGTGACGGTTCGCTCGACCGTCACCGACATCTACGACAGGAAGAACGGAGCCCTCGAGTTTGTTGTCAAGACTTCGAGTGCCACCAACCAGCGCGACGAACTCGTGGCCGAGCTGCGCTCGGTCCTTGTCTGCCGCCATTGACCGGAATCCACGATGAACGCTCCCACCCTCCAAACCGTTCAGGTCGGCGATGAACTGCCGGCACTGCAGCTGCCACCGGTCGACCGCACGACACTGGCCCTGTTCGCCGGCGCCTCGGGCGACCACAACCCGATCCACATCGACATCGACGTGGCACGTCGCGCCGGCATGCCCGACGTCTTCGCGCAAGGCATGCTGGGCATGGCCTGGGTCGGCAGGCTGCTCACCGGCTGGGCACCGCAGAGCGCGCTGCGGCGGTTTGATGCGCGCTTCCAGGGCATCACCCACCTCGGTAACGCCATGCGGTGCACCGGCCGCGTGGTGGAGAAGCTCGAACACCGCGGCGAGCACTGCGTTCGCATCGAGCTGCAAAGCGCCAACCAGTTCGGACAACCCAAGATCGTCGGCGAGGCCATCGTCGCCTTGCCTTGAAACCTTTCAGGAGAACCACCCCATGACCCCCAAGCTCGACGGCAAGGTCGCTCTCATCACCGGTTCGGGCCGCGGTATCGGCCGCTCGATCGCGCTCAAGCTGGCCAGCGAAGGTGCGCGTATCGTCGTCAACGACCTCGACGCCGCGCCGGCGGAGGAAACTGTGCAGGCCATCCGCGAGGCCGGCGGCCAAGCCGTGGCCTGCGTCGGCAGCGTCACCGCGCCCGATTTCGCGGAGCGTTTCATCGGCACCGCCGCCAACGAATACAAGGGCCTGGACATCATCGTCAACAACGCCGGCTACACCTGGGACAACGTGATCCAGAAGATGACCGACGAGCAGTGGTACGCGATGATCGACTGCCATTTGACGGCGCCGTTCCGCATCCTGCGCGCCGCGCAGCCTGCGATCCGCGCCCTCGCCAAGGGTGAAGCCGAGGCCGGCCGGCGCGTCGTGCGCAAGGTGGTCAACATCTCGTCGGTGGCCGGCCTGTTCGGCAACGCCGGGCAGGCCAACTACTCCACCGCCAAGGCCGGCATCGTCGGCATAACGCAGACGCTGGCCAAGGAGTGGGGCCGCATGAACGTCACCGTCAACTGCGTTGCCTATGGCTTCATCAAGACCCGGCTGACCACCAGTGCAGCGGGCGAGTCCACCGCCAACATCGACGGCCGCGAGATCAAGGTCGGCGTCAACCCGGACCTGCTGGCGATGATGGAGCGCAGCATTCCACTCGGCCGCGGCGGCACGCCCGACGAGGCCGCGGGCGCGGTGTACCTGTTCTGCATCCCCGAGTCCGACTACGTGAGTGGCCAGACGCTGATGTGCAGCGGCGGACTGACGGGGATCTGAGCCATGTTGCCGCAACTGCATCGCCATCCGTGGATGGGCGAGGAAATCGAGGCTTTCCGCGAGCAGGTGCGCCGCTACGTCGCCGGCGAGTTGTCGCCGAACCTGGACGGCTGGCGCCGCCAGGGCTTCATCCCGCGCGAAGTCTGGCGCCCGTTCGGCGAGATGGGCTTCATGCTGCCCGAACTGGCCGAAGAGCACGGCGGCGCCGGCGCCTCGCTGGCCTACCAGCTGGCGGTGCAGGACGAACTGGCCAAGGCCGAGGTCCCGGCCAATACCGCGGTGCACACGATCGCCGCGCACTACATCCTGGACTACGGCACCGAGGCGCAGAAGCAGCGCTGGCTGCCCAAGCTGGCCAGCGGCGAAACGCTGGCTGGCATTGCATTGACCGAACCGGGCTGCGGCTCGGACCTGAAGTCGCTGCGCACCCGCGCCCGGCGCGAGGGTGACGAATACGTGATCGATGGGGCCAAGACCTTCATCACCAACGGCTTCAGCGCCAACCTTCTGGTGGTGGCGGTGCGCACCGGTGATGCCGGCAGCCGCGGCGTGTCGCTGGTCGTACTGGAGACCGAGAACTTGGCCGGCTTTCGCGTCGGCCGGCGATTGGAGAAGCTGGGTCAGCATGCGTCGGACACGGCCGAGCTGTTCTTCGACGGCGTGCGCGTGCCGGCCAGTCACTTGCTGGGCGAAAAGGAAGGCAATGGCTTCGTTCAGCTGATGAGCCAGTTGCCCTACGAACGTCTGCTGCTGTGCGTGCCGGCGGCCGCGGTGATCGAGCGTGCCGTGGAGTTGACCGTGGAATACACGAAGCAGCGCAAGGCCTTCGGCCAATCGCTCGCGGACTTCCAGAACACCCGCTTCAAGCTGGCCGAGTGCGCAACGCTCGCCCATGTGGTGCGAACCTTCATCAACGACTGCACGCAGCGTCTGCTCGATGGCACGCTGGACGACGAGGCCGCCTACATGGCCAAGTGGTGGTGCACCGAACAGCAGGGCAAGGTGACCGACGAGTGCCTGCAACTGTTCGGTGGCTATGGCTACATGGCCGAATACCCGATCGCCCGCCTGTATGCAGATGCGCGTGTGCAGCGCATCTACGGTGGCACCACGGAGATCATGAAGGACCTGATCGCGCGGAGGCTGCTCGCATGAGGCCCCCCCTGTCGGGCATTCGCGTCGTCGAATTCGAAGGCATTGGCCCGGGCCCGCTGGCCGGCCGGATGCTGGCCGACATGGGTGCCCAGGTGACCTTGATCGCGCGGCCGCTTAAAGGCGCCGTGAACCGACAGCTCGGCGGCGACGGCGAAAACTCGTTGCAGCGCGGCAAGACCGTCGTGCCATTGGATCTGAAGCAGCCGGACGGCGTCGCCCAGGCGATGGACTTGGTGGCCGCAGCCGACGCTTTGATCGAAGGCAACCGCCCCGGCGTGATGGAGCGGCTGCGCCTGGGCCCCGCCGACTGCGCCGTACGCAACCCGCGACTGGTCTACGGCCGCATGACAGGCTGGGGCCAAAGCGGGCCGCTGGCCCAGGCGGCCGGCCACGATTTGAACTACGTCGCGTTGACGGGACTGCTGTCGCTTTCGGCGCATCGCGGCGAGCGGCCGATCGTGCCGCCGACCGTGGTCGGCGACGCCGCCGGAGCACTGGGCCTGGCCTTCGGCATGGTATGCGCCCTGCTGGACGCGCGAGCCAGCGGGCAAGGCCGTGTGGTGGACGCGGCCATCGTCGACGTGGTGGCGATGCTGGGCGGAATCGCGCAGTATGTGCGCGCCAGCGGCCAACTCGATGGCGCCGAGCCGAGCCCTTTTCACGACTCGCCGTTCTACGACGTCTATGCCTGTGCCGACGGCGGCGTCATCACCCTGGGCGCGCTGGAACCGCAGTTCTACGTCTTGCTGCTGGACAAGCTCGGATTGGCCGATGTCGACCCGGCAAGGCAGTACGAAAAGACCGCCTGGCCCGCACTGAAGAAGCGGTTCACCGCGCTGTTCGCCAGTCATCCGCGGGGTCATTGGTGCGCGCTGCTCGAGGGCAGCGACGTCTGTTTCGCGCCGGTGTTGAGCATCGCCGAGGCGACGGCCCATCCGCACAACGCGGCCCGCGGCATCTACAGCGCGAGTGCGAGCGGCGCCCTTCAGGTCGCCGCCGCACCGCGCTTCCAGCGCTTGATGGAGGACAGCAGTGACTGAAGCCGCCGTCCTCGCGTTGCCCATCGCGCCCCCATCGGAGAGGACCCCAAACGGCGCGGTTGCCGGAGCGAGCAGGTGCCGTTCGAGTTCCAGTCGAAGAAATAGGCCCAGGCCCGCTCGCGCCGGATGCTGGCCGAGGTGGGCGCCGAGGTGACGGTGATCACGGGACCTGAGAGAACGCCTCGGCGGCACGGCCGACAGTCCGGCGCCTGGTTGAGGCAATCCGGAAGTCGCAGGACCCGTTGGTTGCGGTCTTTTGCAATGGAATCGAGAGCTTGCGCCATCGCGTTCGCGCGGCAGCGTCCGTACCATCCAGTCAAAAGAGGCGGACAACGAGTCGCCCTGTTCAACGGCAGTATGAAAGGTATGGAGACATGACCACAGTTCAATCAACCATCGCCCAGCGGGCGACACCCCGGCCCGAACGGGTCGTCGGCGACCTGCTTCGCGCACAAGCCCGCGTAGCGCCCTCAGGGCGTTTCCTGACCTGCGGCGAAAGCGAAATGGGTTTCGCCGCGCTCGACGCACGCACCGACGCGGTTGCCGCGGATCTCGCGGCCGCCGGGATCGGCAAGGGCGATCGCGTGGCCATCGTCTGCACCAACCGCATCGAGATGCTCGAGCTGTTCTTCGCGCTCGCCAAACTCGGCGCGATCCAGGTGCCGCTCAACGTCTACCTCAAGGGCGAGTTCCTGGCCTACCAGCTCACTGACTCGCAGGCCTCGACACTGATCGTCGACGCGAGCGCGCACACGGCCGTGGCCCCGATGCTGGAGAACCTGCCGCAATTGCGACTGCTCGTCCCGCTCGACGACAGCGGCACCGCCCCGGTCGCGCCGGCTGTCAGAGTGCTTCCCTACACGCAGCTGGGCAAGGCGGCCGCCGTCCCACCGAGCGTCGCGCTCAAGGCTGCGGACCTGATGTCGATCGTCTACACGTCGGGCACGACGGGGCAGCCCAAGGGCTGCATGCTCAGCCACGGCTACTACACGCGGGTGGCACGGGTCATGGGCGAAGCGAGCGAGTTGACGGTCGACGACGTGCTGCTCACCGCTCTGCCTCTCTTTCACGGCGCCGCGCGCATGATGGTCTTGATGGCCGGTCTCGCGCACGGAGTGCCGGTGGTCATCGAACCCGAATTCCGCGCCGGTACTTTCCTGGCACGCGCCACCAAGGTCGGCGCGACGATCGCGTACGGCGTCGGCGCGATGGGAGCCGCGCTGCTCGCGACCGAGCCGTCCGCGCAGGATCGCGCCCACCGGTTGCGTGCCATGTTGCTCATCCCCTTCCCCGCGGAACGCCAGCAGGGTTTCACCAAGCGCTTTGGCATGGAAGCGTGGTCGGAACTGTTCGGCCAAACCGAATGCGTTCCGGTCACCTGGAATCCGCTGTCCGGGCCGCGCAACGCCGCCAGCTGCGGACGCCAGGGCACGGACCTGGAAATCAGCTTGCTCGACGATGACGATCGGCCCGTTGCCGCCGGCGCAGTCGGCGAGATCTGTCTGCGCCCGCGCGAGCCGCTGGCAATGTTTTCCGGATACTGGGGCAAGCCCGAGGCCACCGTCGAGGCATGCCGGTCGTTGTGGTACCACACCGGCGACTACGGCCGCGCCGATGCGGACGGGTTCATCTCCTTCGTGGACCGCAAGAAAGATGCCGTGCGGCGCCGCGGCGAGAACGTCTCGACGCAGGAACTGGAAGCGGCGATCGGCCGACACCCGGCCATCGCCGAGGTCGCGGCCCACGCGGTGCCGTCCGAGTCCACCGACGACGACATCAAAGTCTGCCTGGTACTGAAGAAGGAGGCACGGGTCACGCCGGAGGAGCTGTTCGGCTTCTTCAAGGAGCGGCTGCCGTACTTCGCGGTACCACGCTATGTCGAGATCGTGGCCGAACTGCCGAAGAACGCGCTGGCCCGTGTATTGAAGCACGAGCTGCGCAAACGACCGATGTCCGATGCCGTGTGGGACCTGAAAGCCCTCGGCCTCACCGTCGCCTTCGACGAGCGGCGCTGACCGACTGCCATGTCCATTCCTGCTGATTGGGCCTCGCGCCTGCGACTGCCGTTGCTTGCCGCGCCTATGCTGCATGTGTCCGGTCCGGAGCTGGTGGTCGCGGCCTGCCGCGCCGGTGCGATCGGCGCGTTCCCGACCGCCAATTGCCGCAGCGAAGACGAACTGTCGCAATGGATTGCCCGCATTCGCGCGGCCTTCGAGACCGCCGGAACTGCGGCTACCGAGGTGGCGCCGTTCTGCGCCAACCTCATCGTGCGTAGCCCGCACTTGCAGGAACACCTCGCCTGCCTGGTTCGCGAACGCGTCGAGATGGTCATCACCAGCGTCGGTTCGCCGCGGCAGGTGGTTGGGCCGTTGCGTGATGCCGGTTGCCGGGTATTCGCGGACGTGGCCACGCTGGCCCATGCCGAGAAGGCGCTGGCCGATGGCGTCGATGGCCTGGTGCTGGTGACGGCCGGCGCGGGCGGCCAGACCGGCTGGGTCAACCCGTTCGCGTTCGTGCGCGCCGTGCGCAGCCTCTTCGATGGCCCGCTGGTTCTGGCGGGCGGCATTGCGGACGGTCACGCCTTATGGGCCGCGTGCGCGCTCGGCGCCGACTTGGCCTACATGGGAACCCGCTTCATCGCGACGCCGCAGAGCATGGCATCGCCCGTCTATCGCCAGATGCTGGTGCAAAGCACTTTTGATGACGTTATGACGTCGGCGGCATTTTCCGGGCTTGATGCCAACTGGCTGCGCCCGTCGATCGTGGCCGCCGGACTCGACCCGGACGCGCTCGCTCCGGAGGCCGTGCGAATTAGCAATCAGGAGATGTACGACACGCACCGCCCGCGCCGCTGGACCGACCTCTGGAGCGCGGGCCATTCGGTTGTGGGCGTGCAGCGCGTGCAAGATGTGGCCGACCTGGTCAACGAAGTGGCGACGGAATTCAACCTGGCGCGCGAGCGCAGCATGGTGCTGCCGGCTGCCAAGGCACGGAGCGGCTGATGAAGGTCTGACGTCGCCAATCACACAGGTACCTCTTTTCCATCTTAGCGAAGCACTCGCGGCTGTGTAGATAGGCCGTATCGCCGAGCAGCTTGTAGTCCTTCTGCTTAGTCGTCCTGCGAATCAAGGGCCCGCGTCTTCTCGAGCGCGGGTGGCGCCGTCGCGAACACCGATGCGGCCGCCTACGAGCCCACGGTACTAGCCGCCATCAACCAGTTGGTGGCCGCGCACAGCATCTGTGTGGCGGGCCGACAGACTCGACCCGGCAGACCGCGAGCACGAACAGCAGCATGCCGTAGGCGATGCCGTCGAAAAGAATGGTCAACATACAAAAGGCCGTTCGGGCTGAGCTTGTCGAAGCCTTCGACAGGCTCAGGCCGAACGGGGATGGGCCGAACGACGGGGCCTCACTTCGCCTTGCCCGGGTCTTTGACCGCCTTGATCACGTCGAACTCCACGTTGTAGAGCTGTCCGTCCTTCTTCTCGACCTTGCGCAGATACACGTCCTGCACGATGTCGCGCGTCTGCGCATCGATCAGCAC
>NZ_FMZU01000044.1 GCF_900101545.1 Variovorax sp. CF079
GCTGCGTTGGTTCATCTCGGTGCTGCTGTGATTTGCGGTGTCTTCACGCATGCACGGGCCGTGCCCGCCGCGACCTTTTAATCAGCATTTCCCTAATAAATGCGCAAACTAGCCGCGCGCCCCGTCGGTCGCTGCCGGAGCGTCGATCACATCAACTGCACGGCTTAGACCTTCCAAAGCTACTTCGGCATCGGCCCCGGTTCCCAGAGGAGCTTCAGTGCCGCGACGGAAAACGACCCGGGGGCCATCTGCCCGCTCCTTGGCCCCCTCACCAGACGGCACGCACCTGATGTTCATCTCGTTCCCTCCCGACGCCATGCGGGCATTCGGCGTTTTTTCCTTCAATGCCGCTTGGGGTTGGTATTGCAGACATCTTCAAGGTGCATGTCAACGTCATTCTTCCGCGATTGATCGGCACGATGGGGCTCAAGCAAGAGCCCCATCACGCTGCCACACTTGACGTCAGAATGCGTGGCGCAGCCCGAAGTCGTAGCCCGTAGCGCTGCGCGGTGCCAAACCCGCCACGCCCGACCCCGTAGACAAGAAGGCAGGTCCTCCAAGCCCGACGGCCATGATTGCAGGATTGTTCTGTCCGTTCTTGATCCGAGCGCGAGCCACCGTGGCATAGAGTGCGGTCCGCTTCGACAGGTTGTGGACGTAGCCGAGCGCGAGCTTGTTCACCGACGCGTCGCGGTCCGGTGCGAGCAACGTCGGCGCGGCGGAACCCAGGTCGTTCTTGAACTTGACGCGAGCGTACGACGCCTTGATGACGCCAGCACCGACGGGTACCGTCATGCCGATCATTGCGCCGTTGTATTCGTCATCGTCTTTGAAGGTGAGTCTGCCGGCACTCAAGGGAGCGGTGGTGGTCTCAGCCTTGTCCTTGACCTGCGACAACTCGCCCATCAGCTTGAGGACACCGAAATCGTAGGAGGCACCGAGGTTGATCGTGCGCAGTTTCTCCGAAAGCCGCGTCCCGGCCACGACCCCTGCTTCGCTTATCACCAACGTGTCGGCAGCCGTACTCTGCCCATAAGCAAATGCCACATCCAACGGGCCGCTTGCATAGCCGAAGCGCCCGCCGTAGTAGCGGCCACGTTGCGACGGGCTGTCGGACAGGTAGCTGTACTTCACGTTCTCGGGAAGGGCATACATGACCTGACCGTAGAAGCCGCCGAGGTCGCGCGGCAGGAAGTAACCCACGCTGTTGGACGCCCGGATCGCGTTGTCATTCGCGGCAATGGCGGAGCCCGGGCCGCGCGCCGTGGCGATGTTTCCGCTGATGCTCTTGATGAGATTTTCGCCGACGCCGACTGCGCCCATCGGATCGAACACGCTCTCGTTCCAGTAGGTCGGAACATAGTCCCGGCCCAGCCTGATTTCACCGAATCCGCCGGACAGGCTCACCGTCGAGCGACGGCTGAATGCAGCCAAAGCGGTCGCGCCGCTGTCCTGGGTGATGCCTGACTCGAGCCAGAACCCTGTCGCCAGTCCCCCGCCCAGGTCTTCGGTGCCACGGAAGCCGACGCGGCTCGACGCGTTGGCCCCGCTCGACAAGGCAGTTTGTGATCGTTTCGCCTCTGGCACGGCGAGAGCCGACAGCGGCGGGAGTGCCCCCCTGTTGTTGTAGAACGAACTCTTCACGCTGTAGTAGCTGATTGCCGAATCAGCGACGCCAAACAGCGTCACGGACGACTGCGCCGAAGCAGCGCCCGAAGCGGCCAGTGCCGCAAAAGTGATCAAGGATGTACGCATAGCAACTGTCTCCAAGGGACGAACGAGGATTGCCTGCGCCTTGCAACGCCGGCGGTGGAATTGCGGCAACGTGCCGCAAGTTGGTTCGGCAACGAATGCCGGGTCTGGGTGATTCGGCCGATCAATCCGCCGCCAGCAGGCGGATGTCTTGCGGCGCGAGGCCGCCCTCGGCCACCACGTCCTGCCAACGACCGAACTCGTGCCGAACGCGCTCTCGCAGTGCAGCGGGCGGACCGGCCTCGACCCGGGCGCCTTGGCGTTCGAAACGGGCAACCACTTGCGGATTGGCGAGAACCTCGTTCAGGGCGCGGTTGATCTCTGTGATCACTGCGGGCGAGGTGCGTGCCGGAGCAAACAACCCGTACCACTGCGAAACATCGACCCCTTCGATGCCTGATTCCGACAGCGTAGGCACTGCAGGCATTGCTTCGAGACGCTCTGGTGCCGCGACGGCGAGCGGGCGGAGCCGGCCGTCAAGGATGAAAGGATGTGCGGTGAACAAGCTTGGGAACATGACCTGTGTGCGGCCATCCAGTGTGTCCACGATGGCAGGCGCCGCTCCTTCGTATGTTCTGCCTTCCATCTTCGTGCCCGTGTTGAGTTGAAACAGCTCTGCCGCGAAGTGCGGCGGCGTGCCGTCACCGGCCGACGCGTACCTGATGCTGCCCGGCCCGCTGCGCAAACGCTGCAGGAGGCCGCGAACATCGTCGAAGCCGGCGTGCCGGTTGGCCACCATCAGGGTCGGCGACGATCCGATCAGCCCGACCGGCTCGAAGTCCTTGACGGGGTGGTAACCCAGCTTCTGGAGTGCGGGGTTCATGGCGTGGGTGCCCACGTAGCCGAACATGAGGGTGTGGCCGTCCGGTTCTGCCCTGGCCACATACTCGCTCGCGATGGCGCCGTTTGCGCCGGCCCGGTTGTCCACGAGAACTTCCTGGCCGAGCAGCGGCTTCAGTTCGGCCGCGATGATCCTGGCCATCGTGTCGTTGCCCCCGCCCGCACGGGTCGGCACGATGATGGTGATCGGTTTGCACGGGAACGTGGCCGACCGACGCGCAACGGCCTCGGGCCGCGTGAAGACATAGTCGGGCAACTGCATCTCGCCCTGCATGATCTTTCTGGCGGTACGCACCAGCGCCGCCGCCTTTACTGTCGCATCGTCCGCCCGACCTTCGAGTTCGACTTCCACGTCGATCTGCCCTGCCGGGTGCAGGAGAACCAGGTTGTGGCGGCCTGGCTCGCGAGCAGAGGCGCTGGCGACGGTGCCCGGGAGTGCGAAGGCGCTGAGAACGCCGATCGCACCCGTCACCGCATGCGAAGCATGGCAACGGCGCGGGGTGAAGTAGCGCGAGGTGATGCTGTCCGGCGAGTCTCCCGCGCTGACCAGCACCGGCTTGGGAATGACGCTGCCCGACACGTCCCCGAGCCCCATCAACAGGCCGGCCTGAAGACGCAGCTTCTCAAGCCGCTCCAGCAGTACCGTATTCGAATCGAGCGCCGCGGGCTTTTCGCCGCCGGTGACGCCCAGGTCACGCGCGCGCACGATCATGAGCGGCATCGCCGCATCGATGCAGGTCACCTCGACGCCGTCGATCGTGTCGATCCGCCGACCGGTCGGAAATACCTTGCCTGTCACCGCGCCCCACGCGTCCAGAAAGTTCAGGAGGATCGGTGCAGCCGTACCGGCCACGCCATCGATGCGCGCGTCTCCCTCGTAGGTGACGCGCTTGCCGGGCGTCCTGACCGTGACATCGATGCGCGATCGCGTATTGACGTTGAAGACGCGCACCTGCGTGATGCCATCCTGCGCCTCCACCAGCCCCTGCTCGATCGCGAAAGGCGCGACACCGGAAAGCATGTTCCCGCAGTTCGGGCGGGTGTCGACGGAGCGGTGTCCAACGCCCACCTGCGCAAACAGGTAGTCCAGATCGCAGCCCGGTTCCTTTGAACGCGAAACGATAGCGACCTTGCTGTTGAGGCTGCTGCCGCCTCCTACGCCGTCGAGTTGCAGCGGATCGGACGCGCCGATCGCCCCGATCAGCGCCTGGTCGCGCTCCTCGTCGTCCTCAGGAAGCCACTCCCGCAGGAAGAATGGGCCGCGAGAAGTACCCGCACGCATCAGCACGCAGGGAATGGTTCTGCTCATCTCAGTCGGCCGAAAGCTTTGCAGCCTGGACCACCTTCTTCCACTTGACCTGCTCCTGCTGCACATAGGTGCGCATTTGCTCGGAAGTCATGGTTTCCACCTCGGCGCCGTGATCCTCCAGCTTCTTGATGACGCCCTTGTCGGCCAGAGCTGCGTTGAGCACCTTGTTGAGTTGCTCGATCACGGGCTTCGGGGTCTTGGCCGGAGCGAAGATGCCGTACCACTGCGAGACATCCACGTTGTCGACGCCCTGCTCCTTGAGCGTCGGCACGTCCGGCATCTGCGGCGAACGCTTGGTACCGGCTACGCCGATCGCCTTGAGCTTGCCGGCTTTCACGTAGGGCATGGCAGTGAAGAGGCTCGGGAACATCACCTGGGTCTGGCCGCCGATCGTGTCGGTGATCGCAGGCGCCGATCCCTTGTACGGCACGTGAAGCATGCTCGTGCCGGTCGACAGCTTGAACATCTCCGCGGCGAAATGCGGTGCCGTTCCGTTGCCGGCAGACGCGTAGCTCGTCTTGTCGGGGGCGGCCTTGAGCGCGGCGACCAGTTCCTTTGCATTGTTCGCTTTGACGGAAGGGGTCACGACCATCAGCGTCGCCGATGTGCCGACCATGGCCACGGGCTCGAAGTCTTTCACCGGGTCGTAGCGCAGCTTCTGCAGTGCGGGATTCATCGCGTGCGTGGCGACATAGCCCAGCATCAGCGTGTAGCCGTCCGGCGCGGCGCGCATGACGAACTCGCTGGCAATCGCGCCGTTGGCGCCTGCCTTGTTGTCGACGACGACCGGTTGCTTGAGAGCAGCCGACAGTGCCTGGCCGATGACTCGCGCCATCGCGTCGTTGGCGCCCCCGGCAGCGGTTGGCACGACGATCGTGATCGATTTTTCCGGATAGGCGGCGAGCGCGCTGCTGCAGAAGATCGCGGCCGCCGAGGCCAGGGCACACAGGACGGGTGCGTTACCAAATTGCATTGATGTCTCCGATAGTTGAAAGATTGGCATCCAGGTCGCTTCCTTGACCGTGGACCTATGGTCTCCGGTTCGATGCATGCTGTGAATTGCATGTTTAGGATCGATTGATGCACACTGTCGATCAGTCAAACATGTTCGCGGGACGAGACGATGGCGATCAACTTCAACCTCAACGACCTGCAGGCGTTCCGCGCCGTCGCCGAACTGAGCAGCTTTCGCAAGGCGGCCGAAGCGCTGCACGTATCGCAGCCCGCGTTCAGCAGGCGCATCGAGAAGCTGGAAGAAGCGCTCGGGGTACGGCTGCTGGAGCGGACCACGCGGCGGGTGAGCCTGACGGCGGTCGGGCGCGATTTCGACCGGAAGGTGCAGCAGCTGCTTGACGATCTGGACCTCACGCTGCTGGGCATCCGCGGCGTGGCTGCAACGCGCATGGGCGAGGTCACCATCGCTTGCGTGCCATCGACGGTCTACTACTTCGTGTCGCAGGTGATCTCGCGCTATCACGAGCGCTATCCGAAGGTCCGGGTCAAGGTCTTCGATGCGAGCGCCAACGAGGTGCTGGCCGCCGTGTCGCGCGGCGAGGCGGATTTTGGGCTGAACTTCATTGGGGGCCAGGAACCCGACATCGAGTTCAAGCCGCTGATGGAGGAGCGCTTCGTCGCCGCATGCCGGCGCGACCATCCGCTCGCGGGCAAGCGGAAGGTGAGTTGGACGGAACTGGCGCAGTACGACTACATCTCGGTGAGCAAGGCGTCCGGAAACCGCCTGCTGCTGGACCAGGCGCTGTCAGGTCTGCCGGGGCGCCCGCAAGCGATCTACGAGGCGCAGCATGTCACGACGATGCTCGGGCTGGTCGAAGCCGGGCTCGGCGTCGCGGCAGTCCCCTCGATCGCCATGCCGGGCGCCGATCACCCGCTGCTGGTCAGCGTCCCGTTGGTCGAACCGGTCGTCAGTCGCAAGGTGGGCCTGATTCGGCGCAAGGGCCGCATCCTCTCGCCGGCCGCCCTGCAGTTCTTCGAGTTCTTCTCCGAGATGAAGGGCAGGCGCGTTCAGGCCGGGAGAAAGCGCGCTTCGGCTTGAAGGCTCAGTGACGCGCCGCCAGTACCCGATCGACCATCACGCCGGCTTGGCCGAGGTTGTTGACAGGGTCGCACATCGCGTCGAGCTGGGCCCGCGTCACGTGCTTGCTGATTTCCGGGTGCTCGGACAGGATCTCGATCAGCGGGCGATTCTTGCTGATCGCGTCGCGGCACAGGTCGTACACAAGATCGTGTGCGTACTCGCGGCCGATATAGGGGCCCAGCCCCATCATCACGGCTTCAGACATCACCAGGCCGTTGGTGAGGTCGATGTTGGCGCGCATGCGTGTGGCGTCGACTTCCAGGCCCTTGAGGATGAATTTGGTCTGCTTCAACGCCCCGGACATCAGGCAAAAAATCTCCGGCAAGGACACCCACTCGATCTCCCAAGGGCCCGTCGAGCGCTCGTGGTCGGCCACCATCGCATCCATCAGTGCAGCGACATGCTGACGCGCCACAGAGATATTGGCATGGATGTACAGGCAGGAGATCGGGTTGCGCTTCTGCGGCATGGTCGACGACGAGCCGCGGCCGGGTGCGAAAGGCTCGAACACCTCGGCCACTTCGGTCTGCATCATCAGCTTGACGTCCATCGCGATCTTGCCGAGCGAGCCACCCACCAGTCCAAGGAAGGCACCCACCTCCGCGATGGTGTCGCGCACCGTGTGCCAGGAGATCAGCGGCTGGGCAAGGCCGAGTTCCTTCATCAGGCCGGCCTGTGTTTCCATCGCGCCCTTCTCCAGCGACGACAGCGTGCCCGACGCGCCGCCGAACTCGCCCATCAGCACCCGTGGCTTGAGCTGCTGCAGACGCTCGCGGTGACGGTCGATACCGGCCAGGATGCTTGCCATCTTGTAGCCAAAGGTGATCGGTGTGGCCTGCTGCAGATTGGAGCGGCCGATCACCGGCGTGTCGCGGTACTTCTTTGCCAGCGCAGCCAGTGCTTCTCCGATCTCGTCCAGATCCTGCTCGACCAATGCGAGGCCTTCGCGCATCTGCAGCACCGCGGCCGTATCGGTGATGTCCTGCGTGGTAGCACCCCAGTGGCAATACTCGCCCAGCTTGTCGCGGCAGTTGGCGTTGATCTGGTTGACGACCGCAATGATCGGGTAGCCGATCTGCTCGGTCTTGGCCTTGAGCTTCGCCCAGTCGATCTGGGATATCTCGCAGTTGCGAACGATCTCGTTCGCCGCGTCCTTGGGGATGATGCCGAGCTCGCCCTGCACCTTGGCGAGCGCACGTTCGATGTCGAGGTACTTGGCAGTCCGGTTCTCGTCAGACCACACGTCGCGCATGCGCGCGTCGCTGAACATGTCGCCGAAGATGCGCGAGTCGATGATGGTGGAGGCCATGGTGTTGGATCTTTCTGGGCTTGATGTTGAGGGTAGGTTCAGTCGCGGGCCATGGCCAGCGTGCGTTGTGCCTGCAGGACCACAGGTCGATCGACCATGCGGCCGTCGAGCCGCGCAGCGCCCGGGGACGCTGCATCGGCTGCTAGCACTCGCCGCGCCCATTCCAGTGCTGCTGCGGCGGGTCTCAGCGCGGTGTGAACGGGCTCGACCTGGCTCGGATGAATGCACAGCTTGGCGCCGAAGCCCACAGCGCGTGCCGAAGCCAGATCGGCCAGCAGGCGCTTGCGATCGTCCAGCTGGGGCGTGACACCGGCGACCGGCGCCGGCAGGCCTGACACGCGCGAGGCAATCGCGATGCGGCTGGCCGCGTAGGCAAGACCCGAAGCGTCGCCGTCGATCTCGATGTCCAGGTCCAATGCGAAGTCCAACGTGCCGAACACCACGCGCGACACGCCCGCGGCGGCGACGATGTCGACTCCGGCCACCCCGCGCGCGCTTTCGATCAGTGCCAGGACGCTGGCTCCAGGCAGCGCGGCGAGAGTCGCCGCGACCTGCTGTGCAGACTCGGCCTTGGGCAGCAGAACGCTGCAGACCCCGGCCTTGCGCAACGCCGTCAGGTCGTCATCGAACCATGGCGACGCGGCATCGTTGATGCGCACCACCGTGCGCGTCCGGTCGCCCGCGGATGCGCAACGGAACCAGTCTGCGATCGCCTGGCGGGCAAGCGCCTTGTCGTCGGCTGCGACCGCGTCCTCAAGGTCCAGTATGACGGCATCCGCGCCGCTTGCCAGTGCCTTGGCGAAGCGTTCCGGCCGCGTGCCCGGAACGAAGAGGTAGGTGCGAGGGATATGGGAAGCAACGGACATGATGCCCACCTCAGACGGCTTTGGCCGCGTGCAGCGCCTCGATCTCGGCCGCGCCATAGCCCAGCTCGGCAAGGATTGCGTCGGTGTGCTGCCCGAGTGCCGGCACGGGGTCCATGCGCGGCCCCACGTCCCAGGTGCCGGGCGGCAACATGGCTGGCAGCGGACCTTTCGGCGAGCCGACTTCCGTCCAACGCCCGCGTGCCTTCAGTTGCGGGTGGGCCCAGACATCATTCATGGTGTTGACCTGGGCATTGGCGATTTGCGCGAGTTCGAGCCGTTCGACCACCTGTACCCTGGTCAGGGACGAGAAGGCTTCCACAATGATTCTGCGCAGCGCGTCGCGCTCGGCCGCCCTCTTGAAGTTGGCTGTGAAGCGAGGGTCGGCCGTCAGCGCCGGCCGCTGCAGCACCGTCTCGCAGAAACTGGCCCACTCGCGCTCGTTCTGTAGGCCCAGCATCACCATGTTGCCGTCACCCGTGGGGAACGGGCCATAAGGGTAGATCGTTGCATGACTGGCGCCGGTTCGCGGCGGTGGTGCGGCGCCCTCGAAGGCGTAGTACAGCGGATAGCTGGTCCATTCGGCGAGCGACTCCAGCATGGAAATGTCGATGCGCTGCCCCTTGCCGGTCTGGCCGCGTTGCAACAGCGCCGCGAGAATGCTGCTGTACGCGTACATGCCTGCGGCGATGTCGGCGATCGATGGACCGGCCTTGCACGGCTCATCGGGCGTGCCGGTGACCGAGACGAACCCCGCTTCGCTCTGAATAAGAAGATCGTAGGCCTTCTTGTCACGGTACGGCCCGGGGTTGATCGGGTCGTCGCCATAGCCGGAGATGTCGCACACAATCAACCCCGGCTCTGCGGCGGACAGCTTTTCATAACCGAGGCCAAGGCGCGCAGCGGCGCCGGGCGCAAGGTTCTGTACGACGACATCTGCCTTCTCCAGTACCAGCCGTTCCAGAATCGTGGCCGCCTCGGGATGCTTGACGTCGAGCGTCAGGCTCTCCTTGGAACGATTGGTCCAGACAAAGTGCGATGCCAGCCCGTGCACGCGCTCGTCATAGCCTCGGGCGAAGTCGCCCGAGCCTGGTCGTTCGATCTTGATGATGCGTGCGCCGAGATCAGCGAGTTGGCGCGTGGCGAAAGGCGCTGCGATCGCGTGCTCCAGCGTGACGACCGTGAGGCCCTTGAGTGGCTGCATGTGGTGCTCTATCCGAAGTTGGGTGGGTTGAAGGAGATCAGCGTAGGACCGCAGTGGCGTCCATCGTGAGCCAGCCTTCGTGATCGGAGGCCCAGAGCCGGATGGTCTTTCCGTCGGCTTCAGGTTGTCCCTGGAGATGGAAAGGATGCAGGTCGAATGTCGGGCGCACCGCCTTGAATCGGAAGCTGGCCACATCGGCTTGCGGCATCTGGCGCCGAAGGAGATCCATCAGCAGCGTCGCAATCAGCGGGCCATGCACGATCAGGCCGGGATAGCCCTCGACCTTGGTAACGTACTGCCGGTCGTAATGGATGCGGTGGCCATTGAAGGTAAGCGCCGAATAGCGGAATAGGAGCACGTCATCCGGCACGATGGAGCGCTTCCATTGGGCTTCGGCAGGCGCGGCTTGCGGGGGTGGAGCGACATCGTTCGGGCCCTGCGCCTCGCGGTAGACGATGTCGTGGTACTCGACGAGCGCCGGATCGCTGCTGTCGTTGCAACGCACCTCGTGCCTGACCTTGACGAAGACAAGCGTGCCGGTGCGACCCTCTTTGACGGTCACGTTGTCGATGGTCGAGGTTCGCGCGGCCCGGTCACCGACTCGTATGGACGAGCGAAACTCGAACTGGCTGCCGGCCCACATGCGGCGCGGCAGCGGCACCGGAGGAAGGAAACCGCCGCGCTTGGCGTGCCCATCGGCGCCGATTTCCGACTGTCGATGCATCGGCAGGAAATACAACCAATGCCAAAGGTACGGCAAGGTGGTGCCGGTCTCGACGGGCACCGAAGGGTGATCCAGCGTGGCGGTCAGCGCGATGACGGGCGTCGGGTTAACAGCGTCCTGAATGGTCTCGCTGCGTCCGATCCAGGCACGAAGTTCTTCAGCTTGAAAAGTCACTCACTTGTCTCCGGTTGCGGCTCCTGTATCTGAGGAACCTTGCGAACGAGTCTCGCGCCTTGGCAGGACGAAGTGAATTGCAAGATTCAGAACGATTGATGCAGGGGGTGCATAAACGATACGCTCGCGCAGGATCGGTCCGCGGCAATATCGCCATTGACAAGAACGTACAAGCAGCGACCCGGCGATGACGGACGTGGTGGGCGGACAGGTGCCGGTGATTTTCGATGCGCTGGGTCCGGCGATCACCTTCGTGAAGGCCGGCAAGGTCAGAGCTCTCGCGGTCACGAGCGCCAAGCGTTCGCCGTCGCTCCCGGACGTACTACCCTCGCACTCGGTTTTCAGGCTCAACCGATGCGATGAACTCCAACCTGCGTCGGGCAACCTCAGGCCGAAATCTTTTCCAGGTAGTAGCAGCCGAGCCCGCGAACCGTTGCCACACGCACCGGCCCCTTTTCGATCTTCTTGCGCAGGCGATGGATGTACACCTCAATCGCATTGAGGCTCACCTCCTCGCCCCATCCGCACAGGCGCTCCACCAACTGGTCCTTGCTGACCGGCCGCCCCGCGCGCTGCAGCAGCACCTCGAGCAGGCTCAGCTCCCGGGCCGAAAGGTCCACCATCTTGCCGTCGAGCGTGGTCAATCGATGCACCCCATAGCTCGATCCTTCGTTGACATAGCGATAGGAACCACCAAGAAAACTGAGTGAGCATGCGCTGTAGCAATGGCCGGACAGCGACTTTTCGCCCTCTCCGCGGTACCGCCCTACATAGGTCGTAAGTCCATACTTTCGAATCACGCGCCCAAGCCTCATGCCTTCCATGAGGTTGCCACCAGGCGAGTGGAGGTAGAAAGAGAAGATTCGCCCTGGGGCTTGCAGCGACTTGAGTTGGCCCTCGAGGCGACTGGCATCGCCACTCTCAATGAGGCCGGACAGCTGCACCGTGTAGTTGTCCATGTCCAAGAACCGCGCGGCCTCGCCCGGCTTGGTGATGGCAATCTGCATGGCTTGTGCGCTGACACACGAAAGTCCAATCGCCACAGCGGCCAGCTTCGACCAAGATCGCGATGGCGCAACGCAGGCGGCACCGCTGGAATCCATATCGTTCATCATGCAGGCATCGGACACGCGAGAAGTGGGTCTGCATTGTTGCATTGGGTGCCAACAGCAGGTAGCGGTGCGACTGCACGAAGAGGTCGCAAGCGTGGCAACTTTGGCGAAGCGCCCGTTTTTCACGCCCTCCCGACGGCCGCGATCAATCCAGACGCGACGGAATCGAGCAAGCTGTCACAGTTCTGGACCCTGTTCGCGTGAGAAGCTAAGCCCACGCAAGCACTCATCGCATACTCCGTCGCGCAACAACATACATGGAGCGTGGATGAAGGGATTCGGTTCTTGGGTGATCGTGATGGCGCTTGGCTTTTTGGCCGTGCTGGTTTTCGCCAAGCTGTTTCCACGTGGCAGAGGTCGCGAGGAGGCCCCGCGCGCTATGTGGCCACTCACGCGAAACGAACAGTCGATGTACTTTCGGCTTCAAGGTGCGCTGCCGGATCTCATCGTGCTTTCGCAGGTCTCGTTTGGTGCCTTGCTGTCTGCCAGGTCCACGGCAGTACGCAATACGTTCGACAGGAAACGAGCAGACTTCGTGATCTGCGAGAAGTCCTTCAAAGTCGTCGCGATCGTCGAGCTGGATGACAGCAGCCACGACGGCAAGAGGGCCCGCGATGACAAGCGCGACGCTCAGCTCAAAAACGCCGGGTATCGAGTGCTTCGGTATCGAGGCATCCCCGACATTGACCGAGTGCAGTCGGACTTTTCTCCGCCTCTGCCACCCCCGATTGCGGGCCCCGAAGGACGCGAGAGGGTCGATCCCACGTAAGTTCCCTTACGGGCCGAAGCCGCCGCGCAATGCTGCGAAGGCAGGCGGCAACGACGTCGCTGGCCTAAGCACAGCAACGAACGAGCGTTCGCCCCCGAACCGCATCATTCTTGTGACGGGGGACGCGAGAGGCACCACGCGACATGCATGCAGCTGCTGCTCCAGTCCAGCGTTGAGGATCCGCTACTACGCCTGTAGAAAGTTGCTTCTGGCCAACCGCCGAAATGTCTGCTTTCAGTCTGAAGTCGACTTTGCAGAGCAGGCTGGTCATCCCGAGCGCAGCCTGTCGATACCCGCCCTCAGCCCCCAGCCGCACCCTGGGCGCCTCATCTCGCGGCGAG